>NZ_PXNP01000097.1 GCF_003007675.1 Marinobacter fuscus
GGCAACTCGGCATTCCAGGGCAGCAACGCTTCGAGCTTCTCCAGCGTGTCGGACTCAGCAATGCGTTCCAACACATGGTGGATATAAGCTGAAGGCTCCAGGCCATTGGCCTTGGCGGTTTCGATGAGCGAATAGCAGGTGGCGCTGGCTTTCGCCCCTTGTGAGGTATCGGCGAAGAGCCAGGCCTTTCTGCCGAGGGCAAACGGGCGGATGGCGTTCTCGGCTCCGGCATTGCTGATCTTCAGGTCACCGCGCTCACAGTAGCCGACCAGGTAGTCCCATTGGTTCAGGGTGTAATCCATGGCCTGACGGGTAAGCAGGCCTTTCATCACCTTGGGGGCATTTTTCTCCAGCCAGGCTTTAAAGGCGTTCAACAACGGCAGACTCTTTTCCTGGCGAACCCGATATCGCTCCGCGTCGCTCAGATCCCGGGCGGCCTTTTCAATGGCGTACAGTTTGCGGATGTGGCTCAGGGCTACATCCGCCTTTGAGGGTTGGCCTTTTTTGCCTTTGGCCGGTGCCGCCCGGGACGCCTCCACGTACTTACGTCTCGCGTGATCCCAACACCCGATCCGCGTCAGCTTGTTCGTGGCACAGACCTGCCCATAGCCGGAATAGCCATCGGCTTGCAGAATGCCCTGGAAGTCATCCAGCAGACGCACCGGTACCTTGCCACCTCGTGATGGATCATACTCGAACAGAACCGAAGGTTTTCCCGGTGGACCACCCCGGGTGACCCACATCCATTTGTCGGATTGGGCGGTCTTACCGTCTTCCTTGAGCACCTGGATCCGGGTTTCATCGGCTTGCAGGTAATCACCGCTATTCTGGGTTTCCCGCATCAGGTTGATCAGCGGCTGGAAGACGTCATTCAGCCGGATGATCCAGTGAGCCATGCTGGTGCGACTCACTTCATGCCCCAGGCGCTGGAACATTTGTTCCTGACGGTACAACGGCAGACCGTCGGCATACTTGGAGGTAATGAGGTAAGCCAGCAGTGACGGGGTGGCGATGCACTTGCCCAGCGGGCGCGCCGGACGGGCAGCCGCAACAATGCGCTCTTCGCCGTCCTGCTCGAACACCGCCTTTTCCTGCCAGTACTCCAGCACTTTCAGTTGAGCGGGAATGTACTCCAGCTCTTCCTTCACCTTGGTGAAGAAGGTCTTGCTGGCACCGGCTTTCTCTTCGTCGCTGAGGGTTAATTCAATACGCTCACGCAGCAGCGTATCGGAGAAGCCACGTTGGCGGCGCTTGCGGGAACGGCGGGGCGTCTCTTCCTCTTCGACATCGTCCGGCAGCTCATCGCGCAGTTCATCAATCTCGACTTCCAGCTCGACCTCATCGAACAGCAGGATCTGATTGGGCAGCTTTTCACTGCTGGCGGCGAACTGCTGGATCTTCTTATGGCGCAGCAGTTCTTCGAGGATCTCGATGCGAGCGTCTCGTCGCTGGATGGCGTCTTCTTTGGAGGCGAGTTGCTGCTGAAGGCCGCTGATAACCGCCACCATCTCAGCGGTCGATAAACCGTTGAGATCCGGGGTTTTGAGGGCGTTATCAGGCGTTGATTTCATGGCGGAATTATAGCAAAAACAATGCCCTGGCACACCTAAAACGTAATGCAAAAAGGGCTATCCGACACTCTCATAGTGCAGGGTTTTATGGCCCCGCAACAGACTGATGTCGTAGCCGTCCAACAACCAGTTGATCTGTTCACCGGTCAGCGGCATCAGCTCATCCGCAGGCCCTGGCCACTTGAATTTTTCCTCAGCCAAGGCTTTGTAATAGAGCACAAAGCCGTTGTCTTCCCACATTAGACATTTGATCTTGTTCCGCTGCCGGTTGGTGAAGGCGTAAAGTGCACCGGAGAATGGGCTGTGCCCCAGTTCCTGTTCAACCAGCAGGGCCAGGCCGTTGGCCTGCTTGCGGAAGTCGATGGGCTTTCGGTACAGGTAGATCTCCGGCAAATCCCTGGAAGGGCGCAGATAGCGGTGACGCATCACAGCTGTCTCAAGACGGCACCCAGCAAATCGATATTACCGGCATGCAGACCGGTGATCGATACGCCGCCGGGCAGTGACACGGTCAAACTGACTCCGGCATCCGGAGTCGGAGTCGGAGTCACGCGAGTGAATCCGGATCGAGCGTGAACCGGTTCATCACTGGATTCGACACGACCGGTCAGCTTCTGCCGCCAGTAGACAAACCGATGATAAACAAGCGACTCTTGTTTGCAGTAGGCTGCACCGGACAGGCCCGAGGCCTGCCAGTCCGACAGCGTCTCTTGCCAGAACTGGTGTAAATCAGGGGTAGTCATCGGATTCCTCTTTAATGTGAAAGCAGGAATCAGTGTGGCGAAACTCGGGCGTCAGCTACAGGTGCGGATTTATTGGCGCTTACGCTGATCGAAGAGCAGTTTTACCTGATCGCTCCGCCCGGCAGTGCCGAAGCGCAACAGCCACAGATCAGCATGGGCGCCGCTCTGGATCTGCCACTGATTATGCCTGCAGAAAAGCACGGCTTGCGGGAACTGATGGAGCGGGAAGCGATGAAATTCAACAAACCGCTGAATCTGGCTTTTGAAGTCAACGCCTGGCCTTTGATGACCGATCTGGTTAAACGTGAACTTGGCTATACCGTGCTGTCTTACGCATCGGTACACGAAATGGTTGCCCGGGGAGATGTCGCCGCCGTGCCCATTGTCAGCCCGCAATTGTATCGCGCTCTGGCCATTGTCACCCCCAAAGACCTACCTCCCAGCCTGGCAACGTTGAAACTGGCCGAAATCATACGGGAACAGGTGCGATTGCAGGTGGATCAGGGGCTCTGGCGAGGGCGGCCCTTGTTTACAGATGCGGAGCCACAAGCCAGGGGGGCGAAATAGAACGACAGGAAACGAAAAACCTCAGCATTTCTGCTGTATTTTTCTGCGCGGAGAGGGAGGGCTTGAGCTTTATCGCTGCGAAGAACGCACTCGGATATCCTGTTCCCAATCACTCACAACCTGCTAATGGCATTTGATAAACAAAAGCGGACATTTAGAAACTGTCAGAATGACCTCGAAATGGTCCTTTACAGCGCCCTAGTATGGGCATTTGCCTCTGGCTCAAGACGCTATGATGTCGGATTCTTCAGCTTTGAACTGCCCGAAATTCTGGGTAGGATTGCGTAAACCGCTGAAGGTTGCCACCCATTCCACGTGAAGCCTGCCACCCGGACCGGAGCAAGGCTGCCACCCATCGGAGCGTAGCGACGCGGGGTTTCTCTTCTTACTCCGAAGTCTCGGTGTCCGTCAACTTTGCTTGCCGTTTTCGCATGGATTCGCCTCGGAGATTGATCTTGTAGGCGTTATGAACGAGCCGGTCCAGGATGGCGTCGGCCAGAGTGGCGTCACCGATTACACCATGCCATTCCTCGATGGGTAATTGGCTAGTGGCGATGGTGGAGCGCCTGCCATGCCGGTCTTCCAGTACCTCCAGCAAGTCTCGCCGATTTTCGGCGCTCAGCTTCATCAGTCCCCAGTCATCCAGGATCAGGACGTCGACTTTGGCCAGGTTGGTCAGGAGTTTGGCGTACTGGCCATCGCCCTTGGCAATGGTCAGCTCCCGTAGCAGCCGGGTCAGGCGCACATACTGTGCGGTGTAGCCTTCCCGGCAGGCCCTGTGCGCCAAGGCACAGGCCAACCAGGTTTTGCCAACCCCGGTGGGGCCGGTGATGAGCACGTTTAGATGCTCCTTCACCCATTGGCAGCCGGCCAAGGACTGAACCAGCCCTTTGTCCAGGCCGCGTGAGTGCCGGTAATCAATGTCTTCGAGGATGGCCGTGTGTCGCAGTTTGGCCCGGCGCAACCGGCTGCTCATGCGCCGGTTGTCACGTTCCGTCATCTCCCGATCCACGAGCAGTCCGAGGCGTTCCTCGAAGGTCAGTTCCTGGATGTCGGTGGTGGCCGATTGATCCGCCAGAGCGGCGGCCATGCCGGTCAGCTTAAGGGCGTGGAGCTTGTCCAGAGTTGGATGTTTCAGCATGTTGGATTCCTTCAGTGGTAGTAGGCGGGGCCACGGATATTGTCGTGGGTGTCGGGCAAGGCCAGTTCCTGTTGTTCTTCCAGAGGCTGCTGATCCAGACGGTGTTTGAGGATGGATTCAATGCTCTTGTAACGGCAACTGCCCAGCATCAGGGCACGCTGGCAGGCGGCTTCCAGCCGCGACTCACCGTAGCTCTGCCCCAGCCGTAGTATGCCCAGACAGGAGCGATAGGCCTGTTGCGGGTGCTTGCGGGCTCCGAGGGCCGTGCGGATGAGCTTCTCGGTAGCCGGGCCGGTCTTGGCCGCCCAGGCGATCAGACGTTCTGGTGACCAGTCACCAGCGTGGCGATGAGACTCAGGCATGTGAGCGGCGATGGTGGTGTGTCGTCCCTTCTGGTCGGAGCGCCGGTGACTGGCGATCCGGTTGCCCCGGTAAAAGCATTCGATGGTGTTGTGGGTAATCCGGACTTCCACCTCTTTCTTGATCAGGGTGTAGGGCACCGAGTAGTAATGTCCGTCGATGGCCACATGGTAGTCGATGTGCACCCGGGCCTTCTTCCACTCCGCGTAAACATACGGCTCTGCGGGCAACGGCTGTAGAACGGGTTTATCCAACTGCTCGAAGTGGTCGCGCCGACAGCCGGGCAACTTGCGGAAGGGCCGGCTGTTGAGTCGCTCCAGCAGCTCGCGGATGGTGGCGTTGAGTTGCCCCAGTGAGAAATGCTGACGATGGCGCAACGCCGCCAGGATCCAGCGTTCGACGATCAGTACTCCACCTTCCACCTTGGCCTTGTCGCGGGGCTTACGGGCCCGTGTGGGGACAACGGCCACGCCATAATGGGCGGCCATGTCCTGATAGGTTGGGTTTAGATCCGGCTCGTAGCGGTGAGCCTTGGTAACCCCGGAGCGGAGGTTATCCGGAACCACCAGTTCCGGCACGCCGCCCAGGAACTCGAAGGCCCGGATATGGGAGCCAATCCAGTCTGGCAGCGACTGGCTCCAGGTGGCTTCGGCATAGGTGTAGTTGGACGCGCCCATAACGGCCACAAAGACTTGCGCCTCGTGGATTTCTCCAGTGGTGCGATCAATAATGGGCACGGTCTGGCCCGCATAGTCCACGAACAGCTTCTCACCGGCCCGATGGTCCTGGCGCATCACCAGATCCAGCTTGCCCCGCCAGGCCCGGTAGTGCTCGCAGAACCAGCTGTACTGATAGCCATCGGGGTTGGCTTGCCGATATTCCTGCCAGAGCAGGAACAGTGTGACGTTCTTGCCTGTGAGTTCGTCACGGATGTGTTGCCAGTCGGGAATACCTCTGGCTTGTGCCGGGAGATCCGGTGGTGGCGGGAACAGCCGTTGCTCCAGATGGGCCTCGTCCAAGTCCGCTGGCAACGGCCAGCTCAAACCGGCCTCAGCTGTGCGGCGCAGGTATTCGCTCACGGTCGGGCGGCTGACGCCGCAGGCCGCCGCAACCTGACGATTGCTCAGCCCTCGCTCCCACTTGAGGCGAAGAACTTCTTTGATCTTACGCATGGATAACCTCTTCGCTGGCATCTGACCTTCTCCGGATGAAAAGGATCAGAGTACCGTTAAGTTATCCCGCGCCGGACGATATTGATGGCGATTCAGGCAGCCTGCCGGGGTGGCAGCTTTGCCGTGGAATCAGTGGCAGCTTTCGCGTGGAATGGGTGGCAGGCTTCGTCTGGAATCAGTGGCAACCTTGGTCTGGAATACGCAGGTAGGATCATTACAAAGAGGCAGGTCCAGTTTGCACGCCAGGCGAAAGGGATACCTTTGTTTCACTGACTTTAAAACACATAATGAGACGATTATTCATACGGCTCTCCGCATTCTGTTAGGCGAGGATCAAGACATGAGCTTAAGTCCGGAGTGGTTTGATGATTCAGCGGACAGATTAAAGAAGTGGGATGAAGAAGGCCTTTCTCTAAAAGAGGCTGAAAAGGCTCTTTGGGAGATACACTCCACTGCATATCCGATAGCTACAGAAATGGCTGAATATATTTTGGAAAATTGGACGGCTCGTCGTGTGGCTATGCTCGGTCAAGAGAGTCGAAGAATTCTCTTTGAGATATGGGATAACCATTTATCCTGACCTGCTCTCCACTGCGCACCGGTACTTGCCGGACCGCCTTGTCTTTGAATTCCCGGGGGTAACGTTGGCTGATCATGCCTAACTATTACAGTCACGCCGACGGCTACTCCATTCCGGTTTCGCCCCCATTCCGCAGCCGCACGTGCTGTTGGCGTTAGCGTTTCACTCCAGAGTGCTTTAAAGTACTTGAGGAGTACTCCAAAGTACTCTATAGTTTCCCTTGTCTGATAAAGGAGGCTATTCGATGAACGAACATGTTTATGTGCCAATTGAAGTTGCTCTTTATAAAGAGCTGCTAGATCGCTATCCAGGAGCAGCCAATTCGACCATTCAGAGCGTCATAGGCGACTTCCTCGAGCGAACTCGTGAAGATTTTGTCTTCGAGGAAAAGCGAGGAGTTTATTGGGACAAGATATTTTTGCCGAACGGGACCCAAATAAGGACCAAGTATTTTAACGAGACATTGGTTGGTGAAATCGAGAACGAAAGAATCGTTTGGCGGAATGAAGAGTATGGTTCGATTTCACAGATGGTAAACACCATGAGGGGAAATACATCGAACAACGCGTGGAAGGTAAGTGAGGTAAGGCGTCCGGGAGATTCAGTTTGGTATGCAGCGGACAGGCTTCGGTGATATCTACGCTAACCAGGGGCTCAAGCCGACCAGTACTGCGCTGCGTACCGGCGGCTTAGCCCAGGCGTTATTGCCTAACCTGAATGTTCGCTTTGCGACCTGGCTGGCCAGCAGAAAACAATATTCTGAACCATACTTAAAGGCCCTTACCCTCCGAAGAGGGCCGCGCCATGACATTTCCTATCACTAAAGCTCCCTGGAACAAGGGAAAGCTCGTTGGCCAGAAGCTGCCGCTCAAACTCGAACAAATATGGGCTATCCGTATTCGGTTAGAGATTGCAAAGAACATCCGCGAGCTCGCGATGTTCAACATGGCAATTGACTGTAAACTCCGATCCTGCGACCTGGTAAAGCTTTTGGTTCGAGATATTTCCAGAAACGGTGAGGTTCTGGATCGGGCGCAAATCATCCAGCAGAAGACCAGTCAGCCTGTTCAGTTTGAGATAACCAAAAAGACGCGCGAAACGGTCGAAGCATGGATCGAGTTGCGAGGACTCTCGGGCATGGATTATTTGTGGCCGAGCCGGATGCGAAAGTTCGACCATATCTCTACTCACCAATACGCCCGTCTTGTCAAAAAGTGGATTACCAGCATTGGACTTGACCCTTCAGTCTACGCAACCCATTCAATGAGGCGCAGCAAAGCGACATTGATCTACAAGAAGACCAAGAATCTTCGAGCCGTCCAGTTGCTGTTGGGACACACGAATATGTCGAGCACCGTGCGGTACCTTGGTGTGGAGGTCGAGGATGCTCTGGAGATAGCTGAGAGTATTGAGATCTAGGTGCGTAACTTGTGTCTTTGGTCCCTTTGGATGCCGCAGACGCTGCCAGCCTCGGTCGATGCTCACCCTCGAGTTTCGATCATGCTCCTCCCGTCGCAAACAAAAGCGAACATTGGCGAGCCGCATCTAAAGATGCACGCTTCCAATGGATACCGGCCTTGGGATATCGGAATCTGCCTGAGGCCCGAAAAGATGTTGGTGGCTATCTGATGGACTATTACAACCGACAGCTACCTCACACATTCAACGATGGCACTCCGTCCGTCGAGGCTGAGGAAAACCTTAAAATACTGTCCGGGATTAGTTGACCACTACAAGGAGCGCAAACAAGTGGCCTGACCTCCTCGCACCCTGACCCCACCACGAACCGGACAATACCGAGTGCCAGTGCGGCTATCAGCCCAAGCATATTGGCGAGGGCGTCAGTGAGAAGCTGGATTACGTTCCGTGCGAGTTCTCGGTGGAACGCGACGTCCAGAGCAAGTGAGTCTGGGACAAGTGCGAGACCTTTATCCAGGCACCGGTACCGCCGCAAGTGATCGACAAGCGCATCCCCATCGCCGGCCTGCTGGCTCATGCGCTGGTGGCCAAGTGTGCCGATCACCTGCCACTTTACCGCCAAAAACGCATCTACCGTCGCGCTGGCGTCGAAATCCCACGTTCCGCACTCGCCGAATGGGTCGGTGCCTGCGGTGATGCCGTGGCTGAACCGGGCCTTGCAGCCGGTATAATCATCACAGACCAGCTTGCCTTGCCAGTCACGGGCCCTGAGGTGTGCTCTTTTTACAACCCTTTCCTGAATCGGGAGTCCTACAGCACGATATTCCTGGCCAGAAAGCCGGTCAGTTGACCGGGCGGCTGGTGTAACCGGAAAAATCCGGCTTTTTCGGTTGGTGCTTGTCGTCGGTCATGTAGGCGGACGTCAGGATAAATTCGGCGGTGGCGTGGTTGCAGGCCACGGGAATATTCCATAATGCCGCGATGCGCAGTAGCGCCTTGATATCCGGGTCGTGGGGCTGGGGCTCCAGTGGGTCCCAGAAGAATACCAGCAGGTCGATTTCCCCTTCCGCGATCTTGGCGCCAATCTGCTGATCGCCTCCGAGTGGGCCGCTGAGCAGGCACACGATATCGTCCCTTTCCAGGTTCTCCTTCAGCAACCTGCCGGTAGTGCCGGAGGCATAGAGCCTCAGGGCAGCGAAGCGGGTCTGGTTTTCAGAGACCCAGTCCACCAGCTCTCTCTTCTTGTTGTCGTGGGCTACGAGGGCGACGGATTTAACAGCCATTTGCGGTAAAGTCTCCGGCTTAAGGAAGTGTCTGGTATCGGGCTTTAGTGTTTCATATTCAGCATAAACGCGGAACACGAAAAAGGTGTTAAGGCGATAGATCAATCCATCGGCTGGGCAAAGACACCCGTCGGCGCCAACGAGCGCTGGTCCCTAACACCGAGAGCTTCCTCGCCGGTGAGCCCTCCAATATCGCCCTGCTCTGGGGGGGCGGAGCACCAGAAAGTCGTCACTGATCAAGGCGTGAGACTTGGTAGGCAAGAGTTTTTGGGAATCATTCACGCGAGTTCTCGGTCCCGGCTGAGCCGTTAAAGCACTTCTATAGGTTCAGGTGCTTTCACCAATGAGGGTGCGGAATGCCACGTTCACCTGTTTTTCGGTGATGGGTTCGTCGTTCAGACGCCTGAGAATTTGCTCGGCTGCCAGTCGCCCCATGGTTTCCCTGGGAGAATGGATGGTTGTCAGTCTCGGAGTCACCTGTTGGCCAAGGGGCAGGCCGTTAAATCCGGCGATGGCGATGTCTTGTGGCACGCCAAGGCCCAGCCTTTGGGCGTGTAGCAAAGCGCCAGTGGCGAGGTCGTCGTTGGCGAAATGAATGGCATCAGTTCTGGGGTATTGCTCCAGGACCATGTCGAGCGCAGCCGCGCCGGCTTCCAGGCTGCCGAGTCTGTCCAGTTCGATCATTGGTGCTTCTAACCCGGCTTTCGCGAGAATTTCTTTGTGTCCCTCATACCGCATGCTTGCCCGGTAGTCCCTGTCCATACAGGCGCCCACATAGATGATGGAGCGATAGTGCCTGTCTAACAGGTGCCTTGCCATACAGGCGCCCGCTTCCCGGTGGTCCAGCCCCACGTTCAGGTCCAGTCCTTTACCCAATTCCATGATTTCCACGATCGGCTTGTTCCAGGCCTCCAGAAGGCTTTGGCAGGCTTTGCTGTGGCGCAAGCCGGCAATCACCAGTCCGGAACAGGACCACCCCAGAAAGGTTCGTATCAGTTGGTGCTCCCTCTGAAGGTCGTAATCGGTATTACCCAGCAGTATCTGGTAGCCCTTGGCTTCGAAGGTTTCCTGAAGCCCCTTGATTACTTCAATGAAAACGGCGTTGGCGAGCGATGGAACGATAACGGCAATAAACCGCGAACTGGCCGAGGCCAGGCTGCCGGCGATCAGGTTGGGCACGTAGCCCAGTTGCTCTACGGCTTCGGTGACCCGTCGCCGGGTTTCCTTGTTCACGCGGTCTGGTGTGTTCAGGGCCCGGGATGCGGTGATGGGGGACACACCGGCCGCTTCCGCCACCTGTTTCAGCGTTGGTTTGTCAGAACCCCGCCGCTTGCGGGGTTCTGAGGAGGGTGCTTCCATGTTAGACATTGGTCGTAGTCCTCGCGACGGTAACTTGCTGATCGGAATCTTATCAACTAAAACGATGATAGCGCTAACATGGTAGCGCTATCATGAAAATAATCAGAACAAGAATGGGAGGCCAGCAAGTGACAAGCTTATCCGGAACAAAGCCCCGCGTAGGTGTGGTAGGTCTGGGCGCCATGGGCATGGGTACAGCCACGGCGCTGCTTGAGCGTGGGTTTGAGGTAACCGGGTGTGATGTCAGCGAAAAGGCCCGGGCCGGGTTTGAGCAGGCTGGTGGTCGCACTGTGAGTGAGCCCGCTGAACTGGCTGCCACGAGCGATGTTGTGTTGTTGGTGGTAGTGAATGCGGGCCAGGTTGAAGAGGTGCTTTTTGGCGAGTCAGGGATTGTTGGCGGTTTAAAACCGGGCAGTCTGGTTATTCAGTGCGCAACAGTAGCCCCTGCAGTTGCCCGTGATTTTGCTGAACGGCTCGGCCAGGCTGGTCTTGAAATGCTGGATGCGCCGATCAGTGGTGGTGCAGCCAAAGCGAGGGCGGGACAGCTTTCGGTGATGGCCTCGGGGAGCACGCAGGCCTTCGGCCTTGCCGAGCCGATCCTTGATGGCATGGCGGCGACCGTTTACCGGTTGGGGGATGCGCCCGGAGTCGGGTCGAGTATGAAGCTGATCAATCAGCTGCTGGCCGGGGTCCATATTGCCGTAGCCGCTGAGGCCATGGCCATGGCAATTCGTATGGGATTGCCGGCCGAGGTCGTGTACGAGGTGATTACTCACTCGGCCGGTAACTCCTGGATGTTCGAGAACCGAGTCCCGCATATTCTCAAGGGCGATTACACCCCTCTCTCAGCTGTCGATATCTTCGTTAAGGATCTCAACATTGTTCACGACACCGGACGGGAGCTGGCCATGCCAACCCCCGTGGCCGCCAGTGCGCTTCAGCAGTTTACCGCAGCAAAGGCGGCCGGGTTCGGGAAGGAAGACGATTCAGCAGTGATCAAGGTCTACGAGCGGCTTGCCGGCATCACGTTGCCGGCTGCCGCCAACGACAGTGGTGAGGAGTTAGCATGAGTATTGTGTTGGGCGCAATCGCCGATGACTTCACCGGGGCAACCGATCTTGCGAACAATCTGGTTCGCAGTGGTATGCGCTGTGTTCAGGTCATTGGCGTGCCTGAGGGCAAACCCGATCTGAGCGACGTCGATGCCATTGTGGTGGCGCTTAAATCACGCTCATGCCCCGCCGGGCAGGCGGTCAGTGAGTCGCTGGCAGCCTTGGCCTGGCTTCAGGGCCTCGGTGCCCGGCAGATTTTCTTCAAGTACTGCTCCACGTTTGATTCCACGGATCGCGGCAATATTGGCCCGGTCAGCGATGCTCTTCTGGATGCCCTGAACGCGAGTCAGACGGTGATGGTCCCGGCGTTTCCGGTTAATGGGCGTACGGTGTATCAGGGACACCTGTTTGTGGGTGACAGGCTTTTGAATGACAGCGGTATGCAGGACCACCCGCTCAACCCAATGAAGGATGCTGATCTGGTGCGAGTGCTGGCACGGCAAACAACGGGCAACGTGGGCCTGCTGTCATGGCCGGTTTTGAGGCAGGGGTCTGAGGCCGCCGGCGAGAGGCTGAAGGCCCTGGAATCCGACGGAGTACGGCATGTGATTTGTGACACCCTGGATGAATCGGACCTTACGACTCTGGCCAGTGCGGTTGCTGATAAGCCGTTGGTGACCGGAGGTTCCGGCCTGGGCCAGGAGCTGCCCGCAGAGTACCGCTCACGCGGCTGGCTGGCGGATGTGTCCGAAGCCGGGCGCCTGGAACCGGCTGTTGGCGGTGCACTGGTGTTGTCCGGCAGTTGTTCAAGGGCAACGCTGGGACAGGTGGCGGATTTTCTGGGCAAGGGTGAAGGCTTTGCTCTTGATCCCTTGAAGCTTGCGGAGGGTGATGATCATCTGGAGGCGGCCCTGGCTTTTGCTCGTGAAAGACTGAGGGAGGGAGCGCCGGTTCTGGTGTACGCCTCCTCGGACCCGGATCAGGTCCGGCAGGCACAGGCGACCTTGGGGGCGGAGCGCGCCGGCGAGCTTGTCGAGTCTGTCCTTGGTCACCTCGCCGTTACCCTGGTTAATGACGGGGTTGGCCGTCTGGTGGTGGCCGGTGGCGAGACCTCGGGTGCGGTTGTGTCGGCGCTTGGCATTCGCACGTTGCGGATTGGCGACCAGATTGATCCGGGCGTGCCCTGGACCCAAACCGCGGATGTCGGCGGGGCAGGGCCGCTGTCTCTGGCTTTGAAGTCGGGCAATTTCGGCCGACCGGATTTCTTTACACGTGCGTTTGAGGTGTTGCCATGAATACCAGTGAGGTGAATCAACTACGCGAGCAGATTGCGACGCTCGGCCAGTCACTGTTTGATCGCGGGCTGACGATGGGTTCGAGCGGCAATATCAGCGTTCGGCTGGATGACGGCGGCTGGCTGATGACACCCACCAACGCCTGCCTCGGGCGGCTTGATCCTCAGCGAATTTCCCGGCTTGACCGCTCAGGCCGTTTGCTGGAAGGCGACAAGCCGACGAAGGAGCAGTTTTTACACACAGCCATGTACGAGGAGCGGCCGCAGTCGGGCGCCATTGTGCACCTGCATTCGACCCATTCGGTGGCGGTGTCCTGCCTGCCCGATATCAACCCCTGCGACTGCATTCCGCCACTAACGGCCTATTACGTGATGCGGGTAGGCCGGCTGCCCCTGGTGCCTTATCACATGCCCGGGGACCCGGAACTGGGTGACGCGGTTCGCGGTCTGGCCGGCGAGCACAGTGCCGTGCTGCTCGCCAATCACGGGCCGGTGGTCGCTGGAAAAAATCTGGAGGCGGCGGTGTATGCCACGGAGGAGTTGGAGGAGACGGCGAAGCTGTTTTTGCTTCTGCGCGGGGAAAACCCAAGAGCGTTAACACCTGAACAGGTTTCGGCGCTGGAACAGCGGTTCCCCAGGGACTGAACCTCCAGGAGGGTGTTGTGACGATCAGACTGGCCGCGAATTTGAGCATGCTGTTCCCGGAACATGATTTTCTGGACCGGTTCGGTGCCGCAGCGAAGGCGGGGTTCCGGGGCGTTGAGTATCTGTTCCCCTACGCCTATCGCCTGGAAGATTTGGCGGGCTGCCTGCGCGAAGCCGGGCTGGAACAGGTGCTGTTTAACCTTCCGCCGGGCAACTGGGAGGCTGGTGAGCGCGGGCTTGCCAGCCTGCCCGGAAGGGAGGCGGAGTTTCAGGCTTCAGTGGCCGAGGCGCTGCGTTATGCCGAGGCGCTGGATTGCCCCCGCATCCATGCGATGGCGGGTCTGCTCCCGGAGCGCGCCGATCGGGAGACGGTTGAGGCTCATCACCACACCTACCTGAAAAATCTTCGCTTTGCCGCCGGGGAGGCCGCGAAAGCGGGTCGGGATCTCCTGATCGAGCCGATCAATCAGCGGGATATGCCGGGGTATTTCCTGTCCAGACAGGCAGACGCCATCAAGGTGATTGATGAGGTGGGCGCGGACAACCTGAGGCTGCAGTTTGATGTCTACCACTGCCAGATTATGGACGGCGACCTGATTAGTCACATGGAACGTCAGTTCCACGCCATCGGCCATGTGCAGATTGCCGGTGTGCCTGAACGCCACGAACCGGATTTAGGGGAGGTCTGTTACCCAGAGGTGCTCGCGAGACTGGATTCGCTGGGTTACACCGGCTGGGTGGGCTGCGAGTATCGACCGGCCGGTAACACCTGGGCGGGTCTGGGATGGGGACAGGCCTACGGACTGAGCACCGACACAACAACAAGAGGGCATTAAAGGTTATGCATATTGTCATTACTGGAGCCGCGGGCTTTCTCGGGCAGCGGTTGGTCGATCAGCTTGTCAGCGCAGGGCAGCTGGCCGGTAGCTCGCTGAGCCGTCTGACTTTGATCGATCAGACTGAGCCACCCCGCCCGGAGGCCGGTGACCTGGCCACTAAAACGCTCGCACTGGATATCAGCCAACCCGGTGCGCTGGATGATGTCCTTGCCGAGCAACCGGATGTGATTTACCACTTCGCAGCGGTTGTCAGCAGTGCTGCGGAAGGCGATCTGGATTTGGGTATGAGGGTCAATTTCGATGCAACTCGTGATTTACTCGAAGGTTGCCGGAAGCATGGCCTCACGCGTACCCGGCTGATCATGGCAAGTTCCGTGGCCGCCTATGGCGGGGATTTGCCCCACACCCTGGATGATATGACGGCATTGCATCCCCAGAATTCCTACGGTGCCCAGAAAGCCATGAGCGAGCTGCTGATCAATGACTACAGTCGCCGCGGACTTGTCGATGGGCTGGTGCTGCGCTTGCCCACCATTGTGATCCGTCCTGGTCGGCCAAATGCGGCTGCCTCCAGTTTTGCCTCAAGTATCCTGCGCGAACCCCTCAAGGGTGAGGATGCTATCTGCCCGGTTTCGCCCGATCTGGAACTGTTCATTATGTCACCCGCAACGGTGGTTGATGCCCTTGTGCACGGGGCCGAGGTTCCGGGTGAGGCACTCGGCGCTTTCCGGGCTTTCATGTTGCCGGGTATTACCGTCAGCGTTTCTGAAATGCTGGAGACACTGCGTGAGGTGGGCGGTGAGTCTGCGCTTGCCCGCGTTCAGTTCCGGCCGGATCCGAAGATTGAAGCGATTGTCGGTAGCTGGCCATCAAGATTCAGTAACCTCCGGGCGAGCAGGCTCGGATTCAGAAGCGATAAGGATTTTCGCGACATCGTAAGGGCTTTTATGGACGAGAATGCCTGATTCCGGGCCTACGCACCCCGGAATTTACCCAAAGCGTGACAATGCAAAATGAGGTAACAACAATGAAAGCAACGTTCGCACGCCGTAGCCTGACCACCGCCATCGCCGGTGCCACTTCAGCTTTGCTTGCCGTGACAGCAGTGAATGCACAGGCAGCAAGAACCATTAACCTTGGCCATACGCTGTCTGACAGTTCCCACTATTCCGTGGGTGCCGATGCCTTTGAGGAAACTCTCGAGCGCCTCAGTGGCGGAGAGTTCGAAGTCGCCGAGCACCCTTCCGGCTCCTTGGGCGGGGAGCGGGCCATGATCGAAGGCCTGCAGATTGGCACCGTTGATGTCGTGATTACGTCGACAGGTCCTTTGGGTAATTTCGTTCCGGAGAGTTATGTGCTTGACCTGCCATTTCTTTTCAAGAGTTACGAAGAGGCCCGTTGCGTTCTTGATGGCGAGATCGGCCAGGACCTGTTGAACAAGATGTCTGACCATAACCTGGTGGGCCTTGCCTGGTCGGAAAACGGCTTCCGCCACATGACCAACAGTGTTCGCCCTGTGACCAGCCCTGACGATGCCAAGGGGTTGAAGGTGCGTACCATGGAAAACAAGGTACACATGGAGGCCTTCGAGCAGATGGGCGTTCATCCCACCCCAATGGCGTTCCCGGAAGTGTTTACCGCGTTGCAGCAGGGCACCGTTGATGGCCAGGAAAATCCCATCACCGTGATCGTCGCCACGAAGTTCTGGGAAGTTCAGGATCACCTTTCGTTGACCGGACACGTCTATTCACCCGCCGCGGTGCTTGGCTCTCCGGTGCTCCTTGACAGTCTTACAGAAGAGGAGCGGAGTTGGTTCGAGCAGGCCGCCAAGGCATCCGCCGAAGCGACCCGTGAAGAAGTCTCCCGCCTGGAGCGCGACGGCGTGAAGCTGTTGCGTGAAAAAGGGATGACGGTCAAGACCGATATCAACAAGGCACCCTTCCAGGAGGCGGTCAAGCCCGCCTACAAGATCTACACAGATCAGTATGGAAGCGAGATGCTGGACCGCATTCGCGCCAGCGGCTGCTAAACCACCAATCCAATTCCCCGGTACCTGTCACGTTGACGGTGCGGGGATTGCTTTCTAATGGTGGCCACGATGCTGCAACTTCTTTTTAGCATTGAACGCCAGACAACTCGATTGGCCCTTCTCGGTGCCGTCGTGATGCTGGTGATTTCTGTGACCCTTGGTTTCTATCAGGTACTCACACGATTTGTTTTTGATGCGCCGTCGACCTGGTCTGAGGTGATTTCCCGCTCCACGATGATCTGGTGTGTCTTTCTTGGTGCCGCTCCGGGGTTCCGGGGTGGATTCATGATGTCCGTAGAGGTGATCTACAAGTTGGTGCCGGGGCGAAAACTGGTATGGGTTGAACTCTTCATTGCAAGCTGCTGCGCACTGGTTCTATTGGTGCTGATCTACTTCGGGACGGCAATGGCAATCAGGGTGCAATCACAAATGCTCGCGGGGCTTGGCATTTCCATCGCCTGGGCATATGCCGCGATGCCCGTGGGTGCCGGTTTTACTCTGATCGCCGTTGTGACTCGACTGATTGCCCAAATAAGGGGCCAGGAGTCTATTGGCCCTGTCCACGGGGGGGACCCGGTATGAATGCTGCTATTGGCCTGTCACTGATCATACTTTTCAGTCTGGGCGTTCCTATTGCCATTTCGATTGTGCTGGCATCCATCATCGGCATTGAGTTTTTTTCCCCTCTGCCGCTGTTGCTGGTTCCCCAGCAAATGTTTGTCGGTATCGACAGCTTTCCGTTGATGGCGATTCCGTTTTTCATTCTGGCGGGCAATCTGATGTCCGCGGGCGGTATCTCCAGAAGGCTAGTGGATCTTGCCAAATCCATGGTCGGCGGCCTTCAGGGCGGTCTTGCCATGACCTGCGTTCTGACCTGCATGATGTTTGCAGCGGTGTCCGGGTCCAGCGTGGCAACAACCTTTGCAATTGGCTCAATTCTTATTCCCGCCATGGTCAAGCATGACTATCCGCGCCCACTGGCTGCGTCGATCCAGGCTTCGTCGGCTGAACTGGGCGTTCTGATCCCGCCTTCCATTCCTCTGATTCTCTACGGCGTGAGCACGGATACCTCCATTGGAAAGCTCTTCATTGCCGGTATCGGCCCGGGGCTTCTGATTGGTGGCGCGTTACTGCTGTTCCTTTTCCTGTTCTGCAAGAAACGCGGGTATGGATTGCGAGACAGAGAGGATCGTCATGACTTTATGACCGCCTTCAAGCGCGCATGGGCGGCTTTGCTGATGCCGGTCGTTGTTATTGGCGGTATTTACGGTGGTGTGTTTACGCCCACTGAGGCTTCTGCAGTGGCGGTCGTTTACGCCCTGATCGTTGGGGGACTGGTATATCGGGAACTGCCAATGGCTGAACTGTTCCCGATTTTTCGGGAAAGTGTCATATCAACGGCAGCTGTGATGCTGATCATTGCGGCGGCGGCGCTGTTCAGCTTCCTGATCAGCCGTTCTGGGCTGCCGGGTGAAGTTGCTGCATGGGTGACTCAAATTTTTGAGAGCCCTATTGCCTTTTTGCTGGCGGTTAACGTGATGCTGTTAATCGTCGGTATGTTTATTGAGACGTCGGCAGCAATTCTGGTGCTGGCGCCAATATTTACCCCCATCGCAATCCAGTACGGTATCGACCCGGTTCATTTTGGCCTGATCGTTGTTGTGAATCTGGCGCTTGGGATGTTCACACCGCCGTTGGGGGTCAATCTGTTTGCAGCGTGTGCCGTCGCGAAACTGTCTATTGATCAGCTACTACCCTGGTTGATGCGGTTTGTGCTCGTAGTATTGGCATGCCTCCTTGCCATCACCTATATGCCCTGGATCTCTATGGGGCTTGTGGACCTTCTGTACTGATCGCTAACCATGGAGGCCGGACATGCTTTCGTTACCCGATATGCCAACAGAAAAAGCATTGATTGGCGGTGAATGGGTCGCCACCCGCTCCACGCTCACGGTTGAGGCGCCCTCCTACGGAGAACCCATCGGCCAGATTGCCAGGTGTGGGGCTGGTGAAGTTGACGCCGCGGTCCGCGCGGCTTCGGGCGCACTCACTGGCTGGTTGACGTGGACAGCGCGTTCACGTGGCCAGTGGCTCCTGGACTTTGCCCAGGAGATTGAACGAAACGAGGAGCAGTTGTCGGCCCTGGAGTGTGCCGATACTGGCAAACCGATGTCTCAGGCTCGGGGAGACATAAAGGCGTGTGCCCGCTACTTCCGTTTCTATGCCGGCGCCGCCGATAAACTCCATGGGGAAACAATCCCTTTCGAAAGTGGCTTTTCGGTCATGACGTTGCGGGAGCCTTTCGGAGTGTGCGCGCAGATTATCCCCTGGAATTATCCGGCGCAGATTTTCGGGCGTTGCGTTGCCGCATCCCTGGCGGCGGGTAACACGGTTGTGGTCAAACCGGCCGAAGATGCCTGTCTGAGCGTGTTGCGACTGGCTGAACTGGCGATGGAGTGCGGTCTTCCTGCGGGCGTGCTCAATGTTGTTCCCGGGCTTGGGCGCGAGGCTGGCGCTGCCTTGGCGGCTCATCCACGGATTGACCATCTGTCGTTCACCGGCTCACCGGAGACGGGCACCCTGGTGACTCAGGCGGCGGCCAGGCACCACGTGCCCGTTACCCTTGAGCTGGGTGGTAAGTCGCCACAGATCGTGTTTGCCGATACCGATATTGAGGCAGCACTTGAGGCAGTCGTAAGAGGCATTGTTCAGAACGCGGGCCAGACCTGTTCAGCGGGTAGCCGATTGCTTATCGACGACGCGGTGGCGGATCAATTTCTTGATCGCCTTGCTGAGCGCTTTTTCGCATTGCGCTGTGATGTCGGTGAGGCCGATGCGGATTGCGGCCCCTTGATCAATGCACGGCAAAAATCCGTGCTGGAATCGAGGCTTGAGGCGGCGCTTTCCAGTGGTGTACGAGTTCTTGCGAAAGGCAGGCTGGCCGATACGGCACCAGGAGCAGGACATTTTGTAGAGCCGCAGGTTCTGGTTGATATTCCTGAGGGCCATGAACTGTTGAGGGAGGAGTTGTTCGGACCTGTGCTGGTTGTACAGCGTTTCCGGTCTGAGGACGAGGCCCTTGCGTTGGCCAACGAAACGGACTTTGGCTTGTGCGCGGGCGTGTGGACGACGGACGGCGGGCGGCAATGGCGCCTGGCTAGACAGCTTCGATGTGGGCAGGTGTTTATCAATAATTACGGTGCCGGTGGTGGCATAGAGCTGCCTTTCGGCGGGGTCGGGCGTTCGGGCCATGGTCGCGAGAAAGGTTTTGAGGGATTGCGCAGCTTCACCCGCATTAAAACGGTCGCAGTTCGGCATGGCTAACCATCAAATCGCTGTTTGGGAGAGAGCATAATGTCGCATAGGGACAGAGTCGGAGTTATTGGTGTTGGCCTGATGGGCCATGGTATCGCGCGGAACCTTCAACGGGCAGGGTATCCCCTGAGTTTTCTTGAGCATCCTGGCAATCAACCCGCTGAGGATCTGGTGTCTGCGGGAGCCACGCCTCTGAAAAGTGCTGGTGAGGTGGCCCGGCATTCTGACATCGTTATCCTGTGCGTGACCGGCTCACCTCAGGTCAAGGCGGTGCTCTTTGAGTCTGGGGGTGTGTTGGAGGGGCTGCGCCCGGGAACCATAGTAATTGATTGTTCCACAGCGTTGCCCAGCTCGACAGCAGAGGTTGCCAGGCGGGTTAATGAAGCTGGCGGACGGTTCATGGACGCCGCCATGACCCGGACGCCCAAGGAAGCGGAAGAAGGGCGACTTAATCTGATCGTTGGCGCGCCTGATGCCCTGTTCTCGGAAACATTGCCGTTGCTTCAGAGTTTCGCGGAAACCATTACCCATGCCGGTGGTGTGGGAGCAGGGCACACTCTGAAACTTGTGCATAACTTCGTGTCGCTGGGTTTTTCGGCGGTTCTTTCCGAGGCGGTCGCGGCGTCTCGCAAGGCGGGTATTGACGACGAATCTCTGCTTTCCGTTCTCGGCAATGGTGGAGGCGGTGGTGTGATTCTGGAGAGATTGCGGCCCTATATCGAACGGAATGATCCGTCAGGTTTCCGGTTCAGCATTGCCAATGCAAATAAGGACGTCGGTTACTATCGGGCCATGCTTGAAGATTTAAAAAGCGCAAGAGCCATTGCGGATACGGTTGGCGAGCTCTACGGCTCCATCGATGAACAGGATGCCACCGTTCCGGAATTGATCAGACTTCTGCAAAAGAATTAATGTCGCTTTGATCGAATAGATGGGGTAGCCCTCATATGCTATGACTGTCTACTGCACCGGCGTAAGTCCAAAATGGACTTACGCCGATACGCATGACAATCCCTTTCCTCAAAGCGAGGCCTTCAGACTTCAAGCTGAATGTCCGCTTTGCGACCTTTGCGCACCTTGTTTCCGAATAGCCTTAGTAAACAACTCGCTGAAAAGTCGAGCAGTTCCTGACATTCCGGACACCGGGATTTAGTTACAGCACGTACGCCGGACAACCGCAACATCGTTAAAACGAAAAAACCCCAGCATCTCTGCTGGGGTTTTATATTGGCGGAGAGGGAGGGATTCGAACCCTCGATACGCTATTAACGTATACACACTTTCCAGGCGTGCGCCTTCAGCCACTCGGCCACCTCTCCAATAAACTGTTTCAAATCAGCTACGTTGTCGCTCATTTGAGGGCGCAAACTTTAATGGTTTTCTGAGGGCTTGGCAACTCCTTGTGGTGCTTTCCGGTAAATTTTTTTGTTTTTGGTGTTTTTCTGATCACTAAACCAACAGGCAGCCCAAAAGCTTGGGCGAATAATCTATCCTGATAGCAATTACATCCAAGTCTCGGGGAGAATACGAATGCTGATGAAGGCGGAACAATCCACACTTTTGCTTGTTGATGTCCAGGAACGCTTGATGCCTGCGATCAGTCAGAGGGCCGAGGTGGCGGATCGCTGCGTAACGTTGGCGACTGTGGCCGGTTTGCTTGGTGTGCCCGTGGTGGCCACCGAACAGGTGCCGGACAAACTCGGCCCGAATGTGGAAGGCATCAAAGAGTTGTCGGATGTAACGCTTTCCAAACACCATTTTGATGCCTGCCCGGACGGCCTGATCGAGGAATTACCAGAGGGGCGCCAGCATATTGTCATCGGCGGCTGTGAAACCCACGTATGTATGCTGCAAACTGCGCTCAGCCTGCTGGATGCTGGCTACAAGGTATGGGTGGTGGCAGATGCTACCGGTTCCCGAAATGACTTTGACCGGGATGTCGCGCTCGATCGTTTGCATCAAAGCGGGGCCCGCATTGTGACCACAGAAATGGTCGCGTTTGAGTGGATGGTGCACTGTAAGCACCCTCGCTTCCGGGATATTCAGGCATTGATCAAGTAAGCGGCCAGGGGCTCTGCTGCACCCACAGAAAAACTGCCTTATGAGGAACCAGGTATTCACTGCGCACCACTTTGTAGCATTCACGCAGAGTGAGTGTGGTTGGTTCCCTGCCCGCTTCCAGTCGAAATTTATGAATGGTTTTAGTTACCGATGCTTACGAGTAAACAAACGCCCGTTAATAGCGTCTTCTAGAGACGCCAACTGGCCACTGAGAGTTTGCGGCGTCAGATCCAGGACTTCACTGGCGTTGGTGATAGACCCTTCCCTGCTGATCACCCAGAAGTAATACAGATGACGCAGGCTCAGGTTATCCATCCGGGCCAGCCTCCCCAGCAGCCTGAGCAACTATTTTTTACGGTAAATAATGCCCGGATGGCACTGCACCATCTCGTAAAGATCCGGCAGCCCGTTCAGAGACTCCGACGCACCCAGAATCAAATAGCCGCCGGGGTTCAGCGAGGCGTGTAGCTTGGTAAGAATGTCTTTCTTCAGATCTGCCGAAAAGTAGATCAGCACGTTGCGGCACATAATGATGTCAAACTTGCCCAGCATGTAACGCTCAAGCAGGTTCAGCTCTTTGAAGTCCACCATAGACTTGATCTGCGGGCGAATCTGCCAGCCGCCATTCTGCGAGGGCGTGAAAAACAGCTTCTGCCGTTCCGCTGACAAACCACGCCCAATCGCGATCATTTCATATTCGCCTTTGCGGGCCACTTCAAGAACGCTTTTCGATATGTCTGTCGCGGTAATCTTCACGTCCCTTAATTTTCCGGGCCGGCTTCTTCGGAATTCCTCGATCACCATCGCGACGGAATAAGGCTCCTGGCCGGTAGAACAAGCCGCAGACCATATTCGCAACGGCTGCATGGAGTTGCGCTCAGCGAACTCCGGCAGTAATTTGTCCTGAAGGATCCGGAATGGGTGATTGTCCCGAAACCAGAGGGTTTCGTTGGTCGTCATGGCATCGATCACGACCTCCCGCAAGCTGGCGCGCCCCGGTTGCTTCAAGCGTGCCAGCAAATCCCCCAGGGAATTGAGGCTGTTCTCTTCGAGAATCCGCCGCAACCGGCTCTTTACCAGGTATTGCTTGTTATCCCCTAACAGAATGCCGCAGGCATCCTGCAGGAATGTCTTGAAGGTTTCGTATTCCTGTGGGGTTATTTCAGCTTTCATTGGATCTCTGCTTTGGGTAAAACCGATGACTGAAAATCACTGCTGATCGATGATTTCCATCACTCGCTCGGCCAGTTCATCCGGGCTGAACTTGGCCATGAAATCGTTGGCACCGACTTTCTGAACCATAGCTTTATTGAACACACCGCTGAGCGAGGTGTGCAGCATCACGTAAATGTCTTTTAGCGCCGGATTCTCTTTCAGTCGTGTCACCAGCGTGTATCCGTCCATTTCCGGCATTTCGACATCGGAGATGATCAGCGAAAAGTGATCCTGAGCCCGCGAACCATCCTGCGTGATTTCCTGTAGATGCTCCAGGGCCTGTTTGCCATCGTTGCGGGTAACGACTTCCATGCCGATAGCGCCGAGACAGCGCTGAATCTGACGCCGGGCAACCGACGAGTCATCAACCACCAGAACCGGGAGATGGCCGGGCACCCGACTCGCGCTTTTTGCAACCACTTCTTCGGTAACATCTTCTCTCAGCGGAGAAACTTCCGCAAGAACCTTCTCTACGTCTATGACTTCAATAAGCTTATCGTCTATTTTGGTGACCGCGGTAAGGTAAACATCGCGCCCCGCCCCTTTCGGTGGCGGCAGAATGTCTTCCCAGTTCATGTTCATTATCCGCTCGACACCGGAGACCAGAAAACCCTGCGTGCGCCGGTTATATTCGGTGATAATAACGAAACTGGTGGCCAGGCGTTCCTGTGCTATACCCGGCAAACCGATGGCCATACTCAAATCGATGATCGGTATGGTTTCGCCACGGATATGCGAGACGCCCCGCACGACCGAACGGCTGTTCGGTATCGACGAAAGCTTCGGGCACTGCAAAACCTCTTTCACCTTGAACACGTTAATGCCATACGTCTGGCGGCCACCCAGATGAAACAGCAACAACTCCAGCCGGTTCTGGCCAACCAGTTGCGTACGTTGGTTAACGCTGTCTAATACCCCTGCCATAATCTGTGACTCCTGGAGCGCCAAAAACGGCATCGTTATTGCTTGATAACTATTAGTCCCGAGGGAACGCGTGTGGTGCTTTTTTCGGCCGAACCCATAAAGCGGTTGCCTGTACACGGCTTAACGGCCGCTAACGCCAATGCCTTAGCACATTACGCGCTACTCCGTTTAATGACAGCATAGGACAAACCGATACGTATGCGAATCATCTTTTTGGCGGTATTCCTGGTATTTACCGGCCAGCCTGCCATAAGTTTGGCGCAGACAAGCGCAGCCGACATCCAGCGTACCGCAGAACACTTCCTGTCAGACTGGTCCGAGACTATGGCAGCGAACGGCTACAAGACCCGGTTCGAGGTAGGCAGTATTGATCGTCGCCTGGCGCTGGCGGCCTGCGAATCAGCGCCTTCGGCGAGTTTTGCTGGCGACCCAACCAACAGCACCAACCCTTCTCTGCTGATAGCCTGCAGTGGCGAGCGCCCCTGGCGAATGTATGTACCTGCCCGAATCGAGATTCATGGCCCGGCCCTGGTCGCCAGCCGCGCCCTGGCAAGGGGTGAGCGCCTGACCCCACAACTCGTTCGCACCGAAACCGTTCAGATCAATGCCAGCCGTCGCGGTGTCATTACCCAGGCCGCGCAGGTTTCCGGTATGATGGTGCGCCGCCCGGTCAGCGCGGGCACGGTGCTTACGCCGGACCTGCTGGAGGCGCCAAACGCCATTGAACGTGGCGACCATGTGGTTATTACTGCAAGGTCTGGTTCGTTTTCCGTCAGCACCCGCGGCAAGGCGCTGGCCAGCGCCAGCGTGGGCGAACAGGTTCTTGTTAAAAATCTGCGCTCGGAGCGCACCGTCAAAGCCCGGGCGACTCGCCCTGGCCATGTTGAAATACCGATGTAGCAAGCATCGGCCCGAGCGGCAAAAGTTTTCCGTTTGTTAATTAAAGTATGGCGAACACTTGCCGTTAAACCGTTGTAAACCCGATTCCGCCACGCACGCTGTGGCCCAGGCAAGCAGGTAATATTATGTCAGTTGACTTCAATGGAATTGGCCAAGGCCAGGTCAACACCACCCGGACGACGGCCGACAAAGCCAGCAGCAGCCAGGCAGATAAGCCAGCTGTTAGTGATCAGGCCAAGGCGCAAAGCTCCTCAGCCCGCGGTGAAAACGTCAATCTCAGCAAGGAAGCCCGGAATCTTAAGCAGCTTGAGCAAAAGCTGGGAGATTTTCCGGAAATGGACGATGACCGGATTGAGCAGATCCGCACAGCGCTTGAAAACGGCACTTATAAGGTTGATGCACAGAAACTGGCCCAGAAAATGCTTGAAATGGATAACAGCATTTTTGGGTGAGTGAGAAATGAGTGCACATGACGAGTTGAAAGCGCTGCTGCAAGAAGATATCCGCCAGCTTGATATGCTGGCGGAGTTGCTGGTTCGAGAAAAAGCGGTTCTGGCGTCACCGGATATTCAACCGCTTCAGGAAATTACGCCCCTGAAAAATCAGGTCCTTGACGGCATCCGCGACCGGGCTAAACAGAAAATCCGCGTACTAGTCGGCATGGGCTACACCCCAGCAGCCGGAGAACCTTCCCGCTTTATTCGCGCAGGCGGCCTGAGCGAGTTGCATGAACTCTGGAAAGAAGCCGACACAAAGATGCGCAGTTGTCAGCAGACTAACCAGAACAATGGGCGAGTACTCGGGCATCTGCAGAAACGGCTTACCCGGCTGACGGATATTTTCCGCGGCGCCTCCAGCCAGCAGAAGCTCTACGGTGCCAAAGGACAGCAAACCAGCGTCTCGGGCAGCAGCATTCTCGCCAGCGCCTGAACAGCAAGCAATGAGGCCCGGTCGCCAACCGGGCTCCATTATCTTTAATGGGTGTAGATCGTCATTCGGGAGTCCGGGTGGAACTGAATGTCCCGGATACTCACGTTGCCCATTGATGGCGTTTGCCCGCCCGACACCCGAATATTATCCATTCGAATTTCTTCGATACGCTCCGGCAGGGCAAGGGTTATTCCACCATCGCTCCGGATCGAGTATTGCGGCTCCCCTTCCCGGTAATGGACACCGGAAATCGTCAGATCAGAGTCGAGAAAGCTCAGTACCGGCACAAATACATGGGCCGCCAGCTTGATACCTTCAACAGCATCCAGAGCCCTGGGGCTGCCAATATCGTCGGACGGTTGTCCGGCCATATCAACGACCCGATCGTACTGCGCCAGAATGCCCAGGCCGCTGCGGGCAGAAACGCCCGACATTTCAGCTTCTGTCAGCGGCTGCAGCCCCGACTGCCGGTGTAGCTGCCCGGACTCCTGAGCAGACTGATCTGTGCCCGGGTTGGAAGCGGCAAAGGACACAACCGGTTGAAACGGCAGGGTAGCCATTGCCACAAGAGCCGCAGCATTGCGGTATCTGGACTGGTGCTTGAGCACCCGCTGCAGATCTTTTTCAGAGATCCAGTTCTCTGCTATCAGCACTTCACCGAGCTTCATGCCCGATTCGCGCTGCCGTAACAGGCCCTGCTCCAACTGTTGTTCTGTCAGATAGCCACGATTGATCAACAGCCGGCCAAGCCGGGACTTTTCCTCAAAACCCTGACCGATTCTCACCAGATTCCTCCTGAGATATCCGTGATCACCGTACAACCCGGCCCGGCAGTGTTAGTAACGACTAAAGCTTAGACCAAACACCCTGAAAGTACTGTGATCTTTTACCCTTACCGCCGTAAGTATCTGTTAAAATCTGCCAGAATTTCGTAATCCCGGAGCAATCGGATTGTTTCGGACAATTTTCTGAACCCGACTCGAGAGCAAACTGAAGATGACTGTATCCATGCGCAGACGCTCGTTGTTCACTTTTCTCGGCTACGCCATTCTTTCGCTACTTCTTCCGATTGCCGCCGCCCAGGCAGCAGATAGCAGCGCAGACTTGCCCGAAGTCAGGTTTGTCACATCAGAGGGAGCGTTTGTTCTGCAATTGCGGCCCGATGTCGCGCCGGAAACAGTGCAAAACTTTCTTGCCTACGTAAACGACGGTTTTTACAACGGCACTGTCTTTCACCGGGTAATTCCGGGATTCATGGTGCAGGGTGGCGGCTTCGAGCCGGGTCTCGAGCGCAAGAAAACCAACGCACCCATTAAAAACGAAGCCACCCGCACTCTGCCCAACCTGCGCGGCACTATTGCCATGGCCCGAACCAACAATCCGCACTCAGCCACGTCACAGTTCTTTGTGAACGTTGCGGACAATGACTTTCTGAACGCAGGTGCACGCGGGCCCGGCTATGCGGTGTTCGGCAAGGTAACCGACGGCATGGGCGTGATTGACCGGATTGCCGGCGTTAAAACCGGCTACCAGCAAGGCATGGCCGATGTGCCTGTTACTCCGGTCATCATCCAGACGGCTGAACAGCTGGAACAGGAAGACTAACGCCCGATGCCCCCGAATTCTCAGCCGCCTGCCATGACTCCGGCGGAGCTGACCTGGCATGACGGCGTACCCGAGTCTACCCGTTTCGGTGATGTTTATTTCAGCCGGGATGACGGGCTTGCCGAAACCCGCTACGTGTTCATCGAGCGCAACCGGCTACCGGAGCGCTTTCAGGCCCTGGGCCAAAACGAACACTTTGTAATCGCCGAGACTGGATTCGGCACGGGGCTGAACTTCCTTGCCACCTGGGCTGAGTGGCGTGCGCAACGGGCGGATAAAGCACCCGCCAAGCTACACTTTGTTTCTGTTGAACGTTATCCGCTTACCCATGCTGATCTGGAACAGGCTCTGTCCTATTGGCCCGAACTGGCACCTCTGGCGCAGGAGCTTCTGGATCAGTATCCACCGTTAATCCAGGGCACCCATCGTTTGCTGCTCGAGGGGGGCGCGATCAGGCTGACCCTGTACTTCGGCGATATACTCGATGCCTGGAAGCACCTTGAATTTGTAGCCGACGCCTGGTTTCTGGATGGGTTCGCACCGGCACTGAACCCGGATATGTGGCTGGAAACCGCGATTCAGCAAGTTCGGCAGCACAGCAGACCCGGCACCACTCTGGCTACCTTCACAGCAGTAGGCCGGATTCGGCGTGCGCTCGCCGATGCGGGCTTCGCTATGGCCAAAGTCACGGGCTTTGGCCGCAAGCGCGATATGCTCACCGGAGAACTGCCAGTTGAGCCCGCCAACACGGCAATCCAAGCACCGGCTGGCTCGGTGGTTATTCTTGGCGCTGGAATTGCCGGAACAACACTGGCCAGAAACCTCGCAGAGCGTGGAGTGCCCGTGATGCTTGTCGATGCCGCGGAGTCTCCCGGGCGTGCCGCTTCAGGCAACCCCCAGGGTGCGCTATATGTAAAGCTCGGCATCGAATTTAATGACCAGACCGAGCTTGCCACAACCGCCCTTACCTTCAGCCAGCGCTTCTATAAAAGGTGGCAAGGTGAATTCTGGCACCCGACAGGGCTTCTGCAACTGGCAACCAGTGAAGCCGAAATCAATCGCCAGCAACGCTTTCTGGGCCGCAACCGGTACCCGGCAGAGGTGCTGCAACCGGTCACTGCTGAAGAAGCCTCGCGGATTGCCGGTCTCCCCCTGGCCCACGACGGGCTCTGGTTCCCCCGGTCTGGCTGGCTCAAACCCGGGCGGGCCTGCTCGGTGCTGGCAGACCACCCGCTGATCCGCCAGGTGTTTGGCTTTGAGGCCATCTCTCTTGAACGCCGGCAGCATGGCTGGGTGGTTCGAAGCACTGCAGGCGAGCAGGTAACGGGAGAACAGGTCGTGATTGCAGCCGGGCATAAATCGGGAGCGCTGGTTCCTGTGCCGGACGGGTACAAACTCAATCTGAAGCCCATTCGGGGGCAGGTCAGCGAAATTCCGGCACAAGCGACAAGCCTGCCAGAAGTGGTGATCTGTGGCCACAAATACGTAAACCCGGTCGACCATGGCAGTGGCGTCACCGGCGCCACATTCGACCTGAGGGACGACAACCCCGAACCCACCCTTGAAGGCCACCGCGAAAATCTGACCGAGCTTGCGGCGATGGTTCCCGGTGTGGGGCCGGTTGATGATTCTCTGCTGTCCACACTGACCGGCCGGGTAGCTTTCAGGTGTAGCACCCACGACTACCAACCGGTGGCAGGCGCCTACCAGGCACCCGGTGGCCAGCGTGGGGATGGGGATGGCCTGTATCTGTTCACAGGCCTGGGCAGCAAAGGGCTGGTTTGGGCCCCTTTGCTGGCCGAATTTCTGGGCGACCTGCTCTGTGGCCAGCCCAGGTGTTTGCCACGTAATATCAGTAAGCGGATTGCAACGGGGCGTCTGCACAGACAATTCGTCACAGAATCCCGGTAGGCCATACGGCTTCAGAATTCCGAGTGGCGGCCGTTAAACGGAAAAGGGCAAGATACGCCGACGGCTATCACCGCCCGCTCAAGAGGTGTGGTATGTCTATTTTCGTTAGCGAGCCCGGACGACCCGTGGGAGCCCGGCTTCCGGAAGTGTTTCGGGGCCGCCGCATTGGCGATGTCACTGAACTGTCGGAGTCCGGCGCTATAGCACCGGAGCGCAGCGAAGTGACAGACGCCGAATTCCAGCAGGCGGCCCACAGCGGTTCCCATCGCGCCCTGCAGGAATACGGTGCCGCCGCAGCCGGTGAAAGACCCGAGGAGCGTGTTTACCTCCCGGTTTCGGAAATATGTTCGCCAGCACAGTTCACGGTTCCTGCCTCGGCCAGTGTCGCTGAGGCCATGGAGTCTATGGATCAGCATGGGATACAGCATCTAGTGGTGTTGTCTGACAATAGTGTCGCCGGGCTAATTGACATGCGCTGGTTGCTGGCCTGGGTACACAAGAATACCTCTTCGGCACTGGATCAGGCTTTAGTACACGTTGAGCTACCGGCTTTTCTTACCGCATCCCCGGAAACAGATGCCCATCAACTCGCCCGCCTTATGCTTGCTCACCAGTTAAATGCGGCCTTGATTGTTGACGGGAATGGAAAACCTTTCGGTATCGTCACCAGCACAGATTACCTCAAACTCTACGCCAGTGCCGGCCGCCAAGAAGGGGCTGTCTGACCAGCCCCGGCCCGACACCAATCAAGGCACCAGAGGTGTCAGCAAATCGCCTTCCGGTCCGAGCAGGATGAGCTTTCGCTCCCCCTCCTGGCTAACCAGCGCAACCAACTCATGGTCACGATAGTTTTCAAGATCCAGGATCTCCAGGTTGTCACTGGCAAGCTGGGAACGCCAGTTCCGGTATGGCTGCTCTGAATCTTCCCGGTTCAGACGTGCAAAGATTCCGTTTGTGCTGTTGGCTACCGGCCCTTGCGAATTCCCGGTAAATCGCCCGGTGGTGGAGCCTGCAACCACCAGGTCACGATCAAACAGAACGCCGGCAGTCAGCCATTCGTCTGCGCTGTCATCAATGTCGTTCAGGGTAAACGCGCTGGTGGGCTGGCCAGACAAACTGAAACCCAAAGCAAACCCTGCCCTGCTATTGATTGCTTCCCGAACCAGCAGATTATCGCTCTGCCCCGGATTATCTTCGCCCGGCTTGCTGATGCCGTAGCTTTGTAATGCCGAGCCCAGCAGCACCACTCCGGCGCCGTCGTAAACGCCTGCTCCCAGCGATTCGTCCGCGGAGACCCCTACCTGATAGACAGTCGGTTGTCCGCTGCTGTTGCCATTAAAAAAGTAGGGGCCGATCTTGCCAAGGCCATCCAGGGTCGTGCTGGCATTCCCGAAGTTCAGCGCCAGCGAACTTCGGGCGTCTCCGCCTGCCACGGTTTCATCTCCGGAAGATCCCACCTGTTTGACCGGGCCCGGTACCGGCTCCAGAATGCCAGCGTTCTGCTGGCTATGTACCTGGGCAATAAAGCTGTCAATGCCCCCGGCATAACTCTGTCCCGGCCATGCACCCCTGGTCTCACCGCCAATGGATAAGGCGCCGCTGGCACGGTTGATGCCAACCCAGCGCACGGTGTCATCTCCTGAGGTTCCGGCGCGATAGACCGTGCCTGGCCACGTTGGCTGGTAGGCATCACTTTCGTAATGGTAGAGCGCAACAAGCGCGTCCGTTCCGCCAAGGACTGGCTCGCCAGCAATGGACTGGGCGATACTGAAAGCCACCGCCAGTTCATGACGGTCGATCCGGTTGTTGTTCTGGGAAACTACCCGGCTCTTCGCGTCTATATACACTGCCGTTGGCGGCAATGCCATGCCCACGGGTGTTACCTCTACGGTTTCTAAAGGCACACCGTCCTGTGCGTGTACCCGAACCTGAACCTGGTTGTTGGCGGATGGGTCGTAACCAGCCACGAACAGGCGCCCGTTGTGATTAACCGCCACATCGGTTGGCACAAAGCCATCCGCCCAGCTCAGGGGGCTGGTCAACCGGTTGAGATTCAGTTCCAACAGAACCTCCTGAGCAGGGCGAACATAGCCATCACGCCCGGCCTGGAACCGCCGATCTGTGCCCAGCGGAACCCGGTTGTCATCCCGCGCGGTGGATAGCGTACTGTAATTTCTGGCGCGGACACCAAATTCAACCTCGTTCTGCCCCACTGGAAATACCAATGTATTATCAACACGGTAGGAGCCGGGGTTCGCGGCAGATTCCTGAACAATCTCGAAGGTTTCCGCTGACACACCGGTCAGCTCACCGACACGCGCGAGTCTGGCCCTGAATTCTGCAGTTCTATCCTCCTGCAGGATGGCCCGGTACAGCCTGGTTTCTCCGGCATTTATCGTATCCCGGTTGCCACCACCAAGTGTTTCGATACGCAGCTCGGGTTCGTTATCATTGATGACGATGGATGATTTGAGGCCGCGACCGGAACTTCCCAGCGAGGCAATGCCCTCCCGCACTTCCGTGAGCACCAGCTCAACCGTTTCAGGTTCTTCAGGAATCCGGTCGTCCACAACCTCGAAGGGGATATAGCATTCGGTCACCCCTGGCTCGAAGGTAATCACACCTCGATAGACCGGGTTATCGTCAGTCGCATAACGGATGTACGTCAGGGGTTCTCCGTTCTGGTCTACCGGAAAGCGGGCCGGATCGCCCAGGGCAACTATATCCTCGCCAATCACCGCATAGTTGCGGTTGGCACTGCTCTGCCGGCAATCCTGATGATTCGGATCCACCTGGTTATTGTCGCAACGGCCAGGGTCGAAATCAGAGCGAAACTCGAACGCCAGGGCAACGCGGGTCACCGAGGGTTGATCCAACGTTACCCGGGCAAAGGCTCTGCGGGTCTCGTAGACAACCGGGATGAAACCGTCTGGCGCACCATCCGCGGCAGAATACCGGGGAAGATTGAATGAGTAGGAGCCGGTGTCCAGCTCAGGAATTGCACAACGCGTCTCCCGCGCTTCATCCGGCTCTTGGGTTTCGCCTTCTGTTAGTGTGGTTTCTTCAAGGGCAACCAGATTGTGCTTTACGTCGATGCTGAACGGTTCGAAGCCGGCGGCGCGCCCGTCAGTGGTGACCAGCTCGATGTTTTCACGCTGGCCCAGATCCGATTCGCCCCGGCTGCCGCCGGTTAGCCCGGGCACCCCACGCATGATTATCCCCTGCCGGGCCTTGTTACTGGTGTCTTCCAATGCCAGCCAGGCGGGTTCGTTGGTCAGGGAGTAATCAAGAATGCTCTCGCCGCCGTAGGCGCCCCAGTTGTAGTAATACTCCACCCCCAGGTAGGCGACGGCAGGTGGCGCACCAAGCAATGTTGGCTGATCCGGGTCTGCCTCGGTCTTGCAACCGGAAATCGCCGCCAGGGCCAGAATAAGCCCGGCACAGCGGCCAGAGACGGGAAAGCGGAAAGATAAGTCGGCACCCATGCAAAAATCCGTTTCTTGACGTTTTTGTTATGGCCATGCCCGGGCCTGAAGCCCGGTTTACACACCGTTACAGATCAGCGTCATGGTAGCCAATTTATACATCAAGGGATCTGCGCGAGTTCTCAGATTCTCCTGACTGCCCTTCGCGGCTCAGTCTTCCAAGTGATGGGATTTCAAAAGTGCCAGCAGGCCGTCTTCGTCCAGAATATCGATACCCAACTGCTCCGCCTTCGCAAGCTTGGAGCCAGCCGCCTCTCCGGCTACCACGCATGCGGTTTTTTTCGATACGCTGCCCGCCACTTTGGCGCCGAGTTGCTCAAGTTTTTGCTTTGCCTGATCGCGAGTCATCTGCGCCAGGGTACCCGTAAGCACCCAGGTCTGGCCCGCCAGCGGTAATTCCTCCGGCCGAACAACCTGCTCGGTTTGCCACTCCACGCCCGATTCGCGAAGAGCCGTTAGTGTTTCCTGATTGTGGGGCTGGTCGAAAAAGCTGCGCACATGCCCTGCCACAATCGGCCCGACATCCGGAACCTCCTGAAGCGCTTCTTCACTGGCGCCTGCAACCGCCTCCAGGCTACCGAAATGGGCTGCCAGCGACTTTGCCGTAGCCTCACCCACTTCCCGGATACCCAGCGCATAGAGAAAACGCCAGAGCACCGGATTACGTGAACGGTCAATGGCCGCAACCAGGTTTGCCGCCGACTTGTCGCCCATGCGCTCCAGGCTGGCGAGCTGAAACTTAGTCAGGTGATACAGGTCGGCCACGGTGCTGACCATTTCTTCGTCTACAAGAATCTCAATCAGCCGATCCCCCAACCCTTCAATGTCCAGTGCTTTGCGCGAGGCGTAGTGCCGTATCGCTTCCTTGCGCTGTGCCGGGCAGTAAAGGCCTCCGGAGCAGCGGGCAACGGCCTCCCCCTGAATCTGGACAATATCCGACCCACAAACCGGGCAGTGTTCGGGCAGCTCGACAGCCTGCGCATTCTCCGGTCGCTTTTCCAGGATCACACTGACCACTTTGGGGATGACGTCACCGGCACGGCGGATAAATACCGAATCGCCCTTGCGAACATCCAGGCGCTGGATTTCATCCATGTTATGCAGTGTGGCATTTGATACTGTAACACCGCCAACGAACACCGGTTTTAACCGGGCCACCGGAGTGACGGCACCGGTGCGGCCCACCTGAAACTCGACGTCTTCCAGAACCGTGATCTCTTCCTGGGCAGGAAACTTATGGGCAATGGCCCAGCGCGGTGCCCTGGAAACAAACCCGAGCCGGTTCTGTAAGTCCAGCCGGTTAACCTTGAAGACAATGCCGTCAATCTCGTAAGGCAAGCCATCGCGCTTTTCCATCAGCGCCTGGTACGCCTGCAAGCAACCGTCGGCACCGGTGGCCAGGGTCATTTCCGGGTTGATTCGAAAGCCCCACGCGCGAACCAGCTGAAGGCTCTGCCAGTGGGTATCGGGCAATGCCGTTTCGTCTGTCACCGCCATACTGTACGCGCACATCTCCAGAGGACGCTTAGCTGTGACTGCCGATTTTTTCTGGCGCAAACTGCCGGCGGCTGCGTTGCGCGGATTCACAAAAGTCTTCTCGCCCTGGTCTGCCAGTCGCTCGTTCAGCTGCTCGAAGCCAGCCCGGGGCATATACACCTCGCCCCGCACTTCCAGCTGATCCGGGTACCCGGAGCCGCGCAATTTGAGGGGAACCGAGGGAATCGTGCGAATGTTGGCGGTAATGTCTTCACCCGTGTATCCGTCGCCGCGGGTTGCCGCCCGGGTCAACACCCCTTTTTCGTAATTAAGGCTGACGGCCAGCCCATCGAGCTTAGGCTCGCAGACATACTCTATGGTTGCCTCCATGCCAAGCCGCTCTCTTACCCGGCGATCAAAATCCCGGAGCTCCTCTTCACTGAACGCATTATCGAGCGAAAGCATCGGTAACCGATGCGCTACCTCTGCAAAGCTGGTATCTGCCCGGCTGCCTACCCGCCGGGTTGGCGAATCGTCGGACTCCAATTCCGGAAATTCCGCTTCCAGCTTCTGCAACTCCCGGAATAAACGATCATACTCGGCATCCGGAACACTGGGCTCATCCAGCACGTAGTAAGCGTAGTTATGGTCATCCAGCGTGGCACGCAGTTCCTGTGCCCGCGTGCGAATGTTGTCGGGCGTCTTGGTCATGGGTCAGCAGGGTCCGGGCAGGCTATTTGGGGCGTTGTGAGCGCTGTTTGCGTTCGAATTCTCGAATACGCTGCCGGCAATGCTCAATGGTCTGTGGTGTCATCACACTGCGGCGTTCATCTTTCAGTTCTCCGCCCAGATTGCGCACCACGCACTGCGCGGTTTCCAGCATGAATTCAAAAGCCTGCAGGGCATTGGTTGGCCCCGGCAGACTCATGAAAAAACTGATGCCTGGAGTGCTCAGGGTTTCCACATCTTCCGGCCTGAAGGTGCCGGGCTCAACGGCATTGGCCACACTGAACTGTACCGGCGTGGTGGTGTCATCAGATTCATGGCGATGGTAGATATCCAGATCGCCGTGCTCCAGCCCACAAGCCTCGAACAGGCTTTTAAGGCGCGTACCCTCAAATGTTTCGCCGCTGCGGGACAGTACATTGATAACCAGAACTTCTTTTGCTTCCGGCCGGTTGGCCCCTGCCAGCGGCTGATTCCTGCGGGGCTGAACCTGGCTGCGACGGGCGGTATCCTGCTGCACTTCAGAGGTTACCAGGGGCGGCTCATCTTCGGCCTCTTGGGCTACAGGCACCGGGGCGTCGCCTTCACGCGTATCGAGGGCAGGTTGAACGTCTTCTCTGGCAGGCGATACGGTTCTGGCGGAACCGATAACGCCATCATCGCCGTCAAACGCCAGCCCGGAATCGTCGTAATCGTCGGTTGCTCCCCAACCGGTTTCAGGCATTACATCATCGGTTTCGCCAGCAACCACAGGCTCTGAGGTATCACGGGTAACGTAGCCCCGGTCTTCCAGAGTACTGCGAGACACCGTGCGTGCGCCGCCATTCGGAAGTTCCGGGTTGTAATCCTCATCCAGCGGCGAGCTTTTCAACTCGTCTGCGCCCATGCCTGACGAAATCGCAATAGATTCTTTTCTGGCCCTGCGCATGCGGCGAAGGCCGTCAACCACAATTCCGATGATAACCAGGGTACCTATGGCAATTAACCATTCCCTAAGTGACATAATGCTGCTGTCCTGTTTGCAGTTCTGAACGTTGCTACTCTAAAAAAAGCCCGTAATGAATACAACGGACTCCGGCCAGAGATGGCGTTTTTGTCATGGTTGGCTGGCGAATCACCAACCTCGCGGGTGTCAGGCTTCCGCCAGCGCCGCTGCCTCATCCACATCCACGGAAACCAGACGGGAACAGCCTGGCTCGTGCATGGTCACGCCCATCAGCTGGTCGGCCATTTCCATGGCGATCTTGTTGTGGGTGATGTAGATAAACTGAACGTGTTTCGACATTTCCTTCACCATATTGGCGTAGCGGCCAACGTTGGCATCATCCAGGGGCGCGTCAACCTCGTCGAGCATACAGAAAGGTGCCGGGTTCAGCTGGAAGATTGAAAACACCAGGGCGATAGCTGTGAGGGCTTTTTCCCCGCCAGACAGCAAGTGGATGGTGCTGTTTTTTTTGCCCGGAGGCCGGGCCATTATGGCAACACCCGTTTCCAGAAGGTCTTCACCGGTCAGTTCCAGATAAGCGTTGCCACCACCAAAGACTTTCGGAAACAGCGCCTGCAGCCCTCCGTTCACCTGGTCAAAGGTCTCCTTGAAGCGCTGGCGAGTCTCGCGATCGATCTTGCGAATGGCGGTGTCGAGGGTCTCCAATGCTTCAATCAGGTCATTGTGCTGCTCATCGAGATAGGTCTTGCGCTCACTCTGAACCTGGTATTCCTCGATAGCGGCCAGGTTAATGGCGCCCAGGCGCTGGATACGGTTACCGATTTTCTCGAGCTCCTCCGCCCACGCTTTCTCATCGGCATCCTCCGGAAGCTCCGGCAGCACCTCCTGAAGCCTGACATTCAATTCGTTCAGTTGCTCGAGGTAGTTGGCAGAGCGGATTTCCAGAGCCTGTGATTCCAGCTTGATCTTCTCAAGCCTGGCTCGAATATCCTGGACTTTGTGTTCGGTGCTGCTTCGCCCCTGTTCACGTTCGCGAACCTGACGATCAATATCTTCCAGCCCATCTCTGGCCGCGCCGAGTTTCTCTTCCTCAGCCAGCCGCCGTTCCAGCAGGCCTTCCAATTGCATCTGCAGGTCTTCGATGGGCTCCTCGGCTGTTTCGCGGGTTTCCCGTAAAACCTCAAGGCGCTCCTCCAGCCGCTCCTTCTGCAACTGCATCCGGTCGATGGTCTGCTTCAGGCCGTCACGCTGGCTTTGCAGAGATTGCAACTGGAGCTGCAGCTGATGCGCATGATCACGATCATGGCGTGCCTCCTGGCGCAGCCTGTCGAGGTTTTCCCGAAGGTTGTCACGCTCCTCCAGCAGGCGATCTTTCTCTTCATCATTGTCTTCGCTGGAAGCCAGGGCCAGATTCCAGTCTTCTTTGGCTTCCTGCAGCTGCTCCAGCTGATCTTCCCGTGCCAGCCCGACCTCTTCGATGTCCTCCCGGATTCGTTCAAGGCGGGCGTCTATCTGCTCGGCCCGGGCTTTGAGACCGCTGGTACGAGACGCTACTGAGGCGAGTTCCCGTTCAACCTGACTTAACTGACCCTGAGCCTGATCACGATTCGCCTCTGCCCGCTCGAACCGCTCTTGCAGATTGGTCAGGCTGTCCTGCGCCTGCGCAAACCTGCCCTCTGCCTCGGCCAGCTCTGATTCAAGCACAGAGACCTTCTTCTGGCGCTCAATAACACCAATCTGGCTGGCGTCTGAATCTGGCATCAGTAACCAATCCTTTGAGATCCAGACTCCATCAGGGGTTATCACGCTCTGGCCCGGGCCGAGCATGTCCCGTTTATGCACGGCTTCCGCCAGGGTCTCTGCGGTCTCTATCGAAGTGAACAAAGAGGCCAGTGCGGAAGCTCCGCTGACTTTTGCCGCCAACCCGGATCCCGGAATAAAGCCGGGCCCTTCAGCCAGCAGAGCCAGGCCATTGGGGGCCTCTTGCAGCGGTACCGAAAGCACTTCTGACTGCGGCAGCACCAGTCCCTGGGTGTAGCGGCCGATCACTTGCTCTACCGCAAACTCCCAGCCATCCTCTATGACCAGTTGGGCTGCCAGCCGGGGTGCGCGCTCAAGCCCCTGTTTTGTCAGCCAGTCTTGCAGGGTATCGTCTGCAGCACCCAGTTGCTCGTCCAGCAAGGCTTGCTGGGAACCCAGCGTCGCCCGAAGATTCTGGACCGTTTGCTGATGCCGGGCGGCACTCTGTTCGGCCTGTCGGAGATCCTGTCGTATTTCGTGGACGTCATCCTGGTATTGCTGAATATCGCCGGCAGCCTCTTCCTGCTGCAATGCCAGTGCTTCCTGCTCTTCCAGTAACAACTCCAGTTCGGAGCGATCTAGCTGGCCGTCGAGTGAAGATTGCTCGTCCTGTAAGCGTTGCAGACGGTTGCGGTGCTGCTCGATGGTGTCTTCAAGGGAGCGAATTCGAGACTGTGCAAGCTCGGCCTGGCGTCGGGCATCTGAAGACCGGTTGCTGTACTCTTCCCAGCGTTGTTGCCAGTCTGCCATGGCGTCTTCCGCCTGCTGCAGGGACTCTGCCGATTCTTCCGATCGCACGGATAGTGATTCCTGCTCCGGCTCGATCATGTCCAGCTCTTCCTGGATGGCTGCCAGTTTTTCCTGATCCTGCTCGAGCTCTCTGCCAAGCTCGCGCTGATTCGCCATCGCCTGGTCAAGCTCGGCTGCCGTCTGGCGGCTACGCTCGCGCTGGTGCTCAAGGCTCTGTTCAATTCTGGCAATATCTGCGCCCGCCTCGTAGAACTTCGCCTGGGCGCGATTAAACAGTTCGGTGCGCTCGTGATGATCCTGGCGCAGGGCCTCCAGCGTGGTTTCCAGGCTGACTCGTTCCGTAAGGTGCTTTTCAAGCTCCAGCTCGGTATCGCGGATTCTGCCACGGGCTTGCTGAAGTTCAGTGTCCAGGCTACGCCAGCGCAACACCGTAAGTTCGGCCTTATGTTTCCTCTCTAATTGTTTGTACTGTTTGTACTTTTCAGCAGCAGCGGCCTGTCGTTCAAGATGTTGCAGCTGGCGCCCAAGCTCTTCCCGAAGATCGGTCAGACGTTCCAGATTTTCCTGGGTGCGCCGGATGCGGTTTTCGGTTTCACGGCGTCGCTCCTTATACTTGGAAATACCCGCCGCTTCCTCAATGTACACCCGTAATTCTTCCGGCTTGGCCTCAATCAGCCGGGATATCATTCCCTGCTCGATAATGGCATAGCTGCGCGGCCCAAGGCCGGTACCCAGAAACAGATCGGTGATGTCCCGTCGACGGCACTTGGATCCATTCAGGAAGTACTCCGACTGCCCTTCACGTGATACCCGGCGTTTCACTGAAATCTCGGTAAACTTGACGAACTCGCCAGGCGCGGTACCGTCGGCGTTGTCGAAAATCAGTTCGATGGATGCCTGCCCTACCGGCTTGCGGGCGCTGGAGCCGTTGAAAATAACGTCAGTCATGGATTCGCCCCGCAGATACTTTGCGGAGCTCTCGCCCATTACCCAGCGAACGGCATCAATAATATTGGATTTGCCGCAACCATTGGGCCCGACAACCGCCGTCATGTTGGATGGAAAAGGCACCGTGGTGGGATCGACAAACGACTTGAACCCGGCAAGCTTGATCGACTTCAGCCTCATATCAGGCGTTCTCTTCCCGGAGGATAGCTAGCACCTGCGCACGCTGGTGCTCGCCGAAGTCCTGAATCACATTTTCCAGCCGGTTCGTGTCGCCGCTGGTGGCTGCCTCGCCAAGGCGCCGGAAAAATGCCGCAGTCTCGGTAATTTCGCTACGGGCATGCTCCAGAGTAACGTAATACGAACGGCTGATGGCTGGCCTGAAATTTTCGAGGGTTTCTTCAAGGAAAGGATTGTTGATCAGGCTGTAGGCACGTTTCATCACACCAAAACCTGCCTCGATCACTTTTTCCTCTGAATCCGGTGCTCCCGAATTCAGGGCACTGATCATTTCCTGAAGTTCTTTTACCTGCCCCAGAACACCACCCAACTGGTGGCCGCTCCAGCGCTCCAGTACCTTGCGTGCCAACATGCAAAGCAGATCTATGTAGATGTCGTAAAGCGCGTTCACGGTCTCCGGGGTCAGTGCAGACACAACCGCACCGCGCCGGGGAAATATCTCCACCAGATGCCGCCGCTGGAGGATCAGCAGAGCTTCCCGCACAGAACCGCGACTGACGCCAAGATCGCCGGCCACTTTGAGCTCCTGGATTCGCTCCCCCGGCTGCAGGTCACGAACGACGATTCTTCGCCCCAGATGCTGGGCAATCTGTTCTGAAAGACTCTCGGGTGCCTGAAATCGCATAAACAGCGGGCTCTCTGGAAACATTCAAGCCGCGGAGTTTATCACAGCCTTGTGCTTGCCCCACCCCCTTTTGCCCCACATTTCCGGCGCCATAGGGAATGGCGGCGAAAGATTGCCGGAAATTTGACGTTTTCTCTACCCTACCAAGTCAAACCCTGAACGAGATCTGAAATGTCATCCTCAATCCATTGTTATTAAAGAGTATTTAATGTTTGGCATTGATCATGCTTTATTCGGGGAAACGCATCTTTCAGCGACAGAGTGAAACGCCGTGAGAAACCTGACCTCAATCCAGCCTGGCCCACATCGGAATCGCACCGCTAAATTGACGGAGCTTGCTCGATCCTTCCAGGAATGGAATTCGGCATCGAATGTGATAGCGCGCCTTACCCGGCGTCTCAACATGACGTTGTCGCTGGAAGCCCAGCTCACGATCCTCGCCGAGGAAGTAGCCGCTTCTGTGCCTTTTGACGCCCTGCACTACCGCCACCGGGTGGCCCACCAGGACTTCGTGTTCTCCACCGGCGTAGGCGGTCCGCACAAGTGTGAGTACCGGTTGTCGCTCGAAGGCCACTGTTACGGCACCCTGACTTTCCATCGGCGGCAAAAATTCAGTGAGGAGGAACTCGCGGGCCTGGAAATGCTCATCTCTGCCGTCATCTTCCCGGTTCGCAATGCCTGCCAATATATCGCAATCGAGCAGGCAGCTTTGACCGACCCCCTTACCGGCATTGGCAACAAGCGGGCGCTGATTGAGGCGCTGAATTGCACCAGTGCACTGTCCACACGGCATGGGGCTCCGTGGAGCCTGATACTGTGTGACCTTGATCACTTCAAACAGATTAATGACAACCATGGCCATGTTGTTGGTGATCATATGCTGGTACGTGTTGCCGAAGTACTGGAAGGGGCTGTTCGAGATTCCGATCAGGTCTATCGTTTTGGCGGTGAAGAGTTTGCCGTTATTCTTCCCCACACTACGGAAGAAGCGGGAAAGCAGGTAGCGGAACGGCTGAGGAAAGCCGTTGAGAATATCCGGGTAGACGGTGGCGAAACGCCGCTTACGGTAACGATCAGTTGCGGAATGGCGCGCCACTTGAGCGACGAACAGCCGGATCAGTGGTTGGCAAGAGCGGATGAGGCCCTGTATCGGGCGAAGAGATCCGGGCGCAACTGCACCCGGATCGCCTCAGGCATTGCCTGATCTTACCTGGGCTTTCCGGTTGCTGTGCCCGGAATTTTGCCCGTGCGCTTAGCGCCAGGCTTACGGGGCGCCAAGGGCTTCTTCCTTGCCGGTGCCGAGTCGGCAACCTGCCAACTGTTTCTCCTGGACCGGCCGCCAGCACCGCCGGGGCTTTTACGCCGTTTGCGTTCCTGCTCGGCCTTCTCGTCGGGCGTTTGCTGGGGAATCGCCACAGTCGCCAGGTTCACAGCCCGGCTGAGTATATCCACGCCTTTCTGATCCAGCTCCTCCCAGCGGCCAACCGTCAGTCGGCTGGGCAGGAAAATCGGCCCATAACGCACGCGCTTCAGGCGGCTCACCCGCACCCCCTGAGACTCCCAGAGCCGACGCACTTCACGGTTACGCCCCCCGATCAGGGTAACGTGAAACCACTGGTTGATACCCTTGCCACCGGCTCTGGAAATATCGGTGAAACGGGCCATGCCATCTTCCAGCAACACTCCCTCACGCAGGCGTTCGATCATAGCGTCGTCCACTTCGCCAAATATCCGCACCGCGTATTCCCGGTCAATCTGGCTGGAGGGGTGCATTAACCGGTTAGCGAGCTCACCATCGGTGGTAAACAGCACCAGGCCGGTAGTGTTGATGTCCAGGCGGCCAATGGAAATCCAGCGCTGATCTTTCAAGCGCGGCAAACGATCAAACACGGTGGGCCGGCCCTCCGGGTCTTTCCGGCTCGTGATTTCACCCTCAGGCTTGTTGTACACCAGCACGCGGCGCACAACGGTTTCCGCCGAACTGACATCCAGTACCTTGCCATCCAATTCGAACCTGTCTGCGGTGGTAGCCTTTTGGCCCGCCACCGCAGGCTGCCCGTTGATCAGCAGACGGCCTGCCTCCATCCAGCCCTCAATTTCCCGGCGGGATCCGACGCCGGCACGGGCCAGTAACTTCTGTACACGTTCCGGCGCGGCTTCCTGGCTCTGCTCGGTGCGTCGTGCTCTTCTATCGGGGCCTTTTGCCGCCATGGGTAAAATCCTTGCATACGAATCTGAAGCCACCGGCCTCAGTGAAATGTCCGATCAGAGTCTGAATCCTGCTGATCTGTGTCGTTTGCGGGCTCCCCCTCGGGAGCCGCAGCGGGCTCAAAACTGATCTCGCCCTGAATATTCTGTTCTATTTCCCGACCTATCGCTTCCAGATCGCGCACTTCCGACAGGGGCGGCAATTCGTCCAGACCAGCCAGATTAAAATAGTCGAGAAACTGACGGGTAGTGGCATACATTGCGGGCCTGCCTGGCACATCGCGATGGCCAACCACCCGCACCCACTCTCGCTCAAGCAGTGTGCGAATGATATTGCTGCTTACCGTTACACCCCGGATATCCTCTATTTCACCTCGGGTGATAGGTTGGCGGTAGGCCATCAACGCCAGGGTTTCCAGAAGTGCCCGGGAATACCTTTGCGGCTTTTCCTCAAACAGCCGCCCCACCCAGGGCGCAAATTCGGCCCGCACCTGCAGACGATACCCGGAAGCCACCTTGCGCAGCTCGAAACCGCGGCCCTCACAGGCTTTTTCGAGCATCATCAGAACATGCTCCATTACCTGGCGGGCCGGGCGCTCGTCCTCATTGAACAGCTCCCGCAGCTGATCCATCGACAGGGGCTTGCCTGCCGCCAGCAAAGCGGCTTCGGTAATCGCCTGAAGGCGTGACAAATGTTCGTCGTTCATAACCGGCATATCTCTCAGGTGACGGCCCGGGCCCGGACGTGTATGGCGCCAAGCACCTCAGCCTGAACGATCTCGATCAACTGCTCCTTGACCAGTTCCAGAGTTGCCAGGAAGGTCACCACAACCCCCAGCCGGCCTTCCTCGATCGAAAACAGGCTCTCAAACGACACAAACCGGTCGGCCTGCAACACCGACAGAATATGCGACATTCGCTCGCGGGTTGAGAGCTTTTCCCGTTCCACGTGGTGACTGGTGAACAGATCCGCCCGCCGTAAAACCCCTTGCAGCGCCAGCAAAAGCTCGCGCATTTCTACATCCGGATGCGGCTGGGACGACGGCAGCTTTGGTAAGGCGGCAGAGGCACCAAAGGCATCCCGCTCCATGCGCGGCAGGGTGTCGATGTCTTCTGCTGCCTTTTTAAAACGCTCGTACTGCTGCAAACGCCGAATCAGCTCGGCTCTGGGATCCACCTCATCCTCGTCGTCACTCTCCTGACGCGGCAGCAACATTCGGGATTTGATCTCCGCCAGGGTCGCCGCCATCACCAGATACTCGGCGGCCAGTTCAAAGCGCATGGCTTCCACGGCACCAATGTAATCCATGTACTGGCGGGTAATCTCGCTGACATCGATTTCGAGGATGTTCATGTTCTGACGACGAATCAGATACAAAAGCAGGTCGAGAGGCCCCTCAAAGGCCTCAAGAAAGACCGCCAGAGCATCGGGCGGGATATAGAGATCCTTCGGCAGATCGACCAGAGGTTTTCCGGACACCCGCGCAAGCGGTTCCTGTGCCGCCAGCTGTGCCTGTTCGTGTATCTGGGCTTCCTCTACCACGTAGACTCCCCGCCTGGCTCAGCGATAGCTGAGCCCCATGGCTGATCGCACTTCGTCCAGGGTATCCCTGGCCGCATCGCGGGCTCGCTCGCGCCCTTCCTGCAGAATCGACTGAACCAGATCCGGGCTGTTTTCATATTCCCGGGCCCGTTCGTGCAATGGCCGCTGTTCTTCAATGATGGCGTCGATCAGCGGTTTCTTGCAGTCGAGGCAACCAATGCCCGCGCTGCGACAGCCCACCTGCACCCATTCGCAGGTTTTCTCGTCGGAATAGACTTTGTGCATGCCCCAGACCGGACACTTCTCGGGCTCACCCGGATCGGTGCGGCGCACACGCTGGGGATCGGTCTGCATGGTACGGATTTTCTGGGCGACACTGTCAGGGTCTTCGCGCAAACCAATGTAGTTATTGTAGGACTTGGACATTTTCTGGCCGTCCAGACCCGGCATTTTCGATTCCGGCGTCAGCAGAGGCTGGGGTTCCGGCAGAATCACCTTACCGCCGCCCTCAATGTAACCATACAAGCGCTCGCGATCGCCCAGGGAAATATTCTGTTGCTCTTTCAACAGAGCGCGCGCAGTCTCCAGGGCATCGTTGTCGCCCTCTTCCTGATAGCGCTTTTTCAGGTTCCGGTAGATCTTGGCGTTTTTCTTGCCCATTTTGACGATGGCCGCCTCTGCCTGCTCTTCAAACCCTGGCTCCCGGCCATAGATGTGATTGAAGCGACGGGCGATTTCCCGAGTGATTTCAACATGCGAAACCTGGTCTGCGCCCACCGGCACACGGCCAGCGCGGTACATCAAAATGTCGGCGGTCTGCAACAGCGGATAGCCCAGGAAGCCATAGGTGGCCAGGTCTTTTTCCCGCAGCTTTTCCTGCTGATCCTTGTAGGTGGGAATACGCTCCAGCCAGCCCAGAGGGGTAATCATCGACAGCAACAGGTGCAGCTCCGCATGCTCCGGCACCTGGGACTGGATGAACATGGTGGACGAGCCGGGGTTTACGCCCGCCGCCAGCCAGTCGATCACCATGTCGTGGACACTCTGTTCAATCCCGGAGGGATCGTCGTATTGAGTGGTCAGGGCGTGCCAGTCAGCCACAAAGAAGAAGCACTCGTACTCGTGCTGGAGTTTCACCCAGTTCTTCAGCACACCGTGGTAATGACCGAGGTGCAGCTTGCCGGTCGGACGCATGCCGGACAATACTCTCTGCTGGGAATCGACAGAACTCAAAGCACGAACTCCTTCTTTCTGTTTATAAGACGCCTGATACGCCGGGCCCGGAACGGGGCTGGCATCAGGCTGACCGGGCATTATAGTCGCTACCGGAGCTTGCGTTAAGCAAAGCCGTTCAAAACCACGGTTTAAAAACGCAAAACCCCCGGTATTCATGCGAATCCGGGGGTTTTGGTGAAGCTCAGAAACCGTGGTTTACCAGCCGGTAACTTCCTTCAGTGCCTTGCCAATTTCAGCCAGGCTGCGAACGGTTTTCACACCGGCGTCTTCCAGAGCGGCAAACTTCTCGTCTGCTGTGCCCTTACCGCCAGAAATGATGGCGCCCGCGTGGCCCATACGCTTGCCCGGAGGTGCAGTGACACCGGCAATGTAGGAAACCACTGGCTTGGTGACATTCTCTTTGATGAACGCCGCCGCTTCTTCTTCCGCAGTACCGCCGATCTCACCGATCATCACAATAGCTTCTGTTTCAGGATCTTCCTGCAGCAGCTTGAGAATGTCGATGAAGTTGGAACCGGGAATCGGGTCACCACCGATGCCAACGCACGTGGACTGGCCGAAGCCGAAGTCTGTGGTCTGCTTGACCGCTTCGTAAGTCAGGGTGCCGGAACGGGACACGATGCCAACCTTACCCTTCTTATGGATATGGCCGGGCATGATGCCAATCTTGCACTCGTCCGGAGTGATCAGGCCCGGGCAGTTGGGGCCGATCATGCGAACGCCTTTGCGGTCTACGTATTCCTTGGCGTACAGCATATCGATGGTCGGGATGCCTTCAGTGATACAGACGATCAGCTGAATCCCGGCATCCGCCGCTTCGATGATGGCATCTTTACAGAAAGGTGCCGGAACATAGATAACGGTCGCTTCTGCACCGGTCTTCTCAACCGCTTCGCGAACGGTGTTAAATACCGGCAGACCCAGATGCTCAGTGCCGCCTTTACCGGGGCTTACACCACCGACCATTTTGGTGCCGTAGGCTACCGCCTGCTCGGAGTGGAATGTTCCCTGCGCGCCGGTAAAGCCCTGGCAGATAACCTTGGTGTCTTTGTTAATCAGGATACTCATTACTTACCCCCTGCGGCTTTAACGACTTGCTCTGCGGCGTCCGCCAGGCTGGTGGCGGCAATGATGTTCAGGCCACTCTCAGCGAGTACCTTGGTACCCAGCTCAGCGTTGTTGCCTTCAAGGCGAACCACAACCGGCACCTTAACACCGACTTCTTTCACCGCACCGATAATGCCCTCTGCAATCATGTCACAGCGAACGATACCACCGAAGATGTTAACCAGAACGGCCTGTACAGCGTCGTCAGACAGGATGATCTTGAACGCTTCGGAAACACGCTCTTTGGTTGCACCGCCGCCAACGTCCAGGAAGTTGGCAGGCTGGCCGCCAGACAGCTTGATGATGTCCATGGTACCCATGGCCAGGCCTGCGCCGTTAACCATGCAGCCGATGTTACCTTCCAGCGCCACGTAGTTCAGTTCCCACTTGGCCGCTTCGGCCTCACGGGCATCTTCCTGTGAAGGGTCGTGCATTTCGTGGATTTTCTTCTGGCGGTACAGTGCGTTACCGTCAATACCGACTTTCGCGTCCAGGCAGTGCAGGTCACCCGCCGGCGTGATGACCAGCGGGTTGATTTCAACCAACGCCAGGTCGCACTCTTCAAACAGCTTTGCCAGACCCAGGAAGATTTTGGTGAACTGTCCAATCTGCTTGCCTTCCAGGCCAAGCTTGAACGCCAGTTCGCGACCCTGGAACGGCTGTGCGCCTACCAGCGGATCGACTTCGGCCTTCAGAATTTTTTCAGGCGTTTCTTCGGCAACCTTCTCGATTTCCACACCACCTTCGGTGGACGCCATGAACACGATACGACGCGTGCCACGATCGACAACCGCACCCAGGTACAGTTCCTGGTCGATGTCGGTGAGGGATTCAACCAGAATCTTGCTGACCGGCTGGCCGTTCTCGTCGGTCTGATATGTTACCAGGTTCTTGCCCAGCCACTTTTCAGCAAACTCACGGATCTCGTCTTTGCTCTTGACCAGCTTGACACCGCCAGCCTTGCCGCGACCACCAGCGTGTACCTGGGCCTTCACAACCCACGCGTCGCCGCCGATTTCATCTGCCGCTGCAACGGCGTCTTTTGGGGTGTCGCAGGCAATGCCTTTGGACACAGGCAGGCCGTACTCAGCGAACAGCTGCTTGCCCTGATATTCGTGCAAATTCATAGTTAATGTCCCGTCTATTGATGGAGGATAACCACGTACGGATATGAACCCGTCAGAGTTCCCGCTTGGATACCTCTGAAACGAATTCGTTCTGGCGGGCCCAGGATTACCGCAGCCCACCGGTTACGCAATCGAAAAACCTGCCGTTATGATGGCAGAGGGGCGCCGCAAGTGGCGCCCCATGTTTCGACGATGCGTTACTTCTTTTTGCGACGGTTGGCGACGTGAATCGCTCCGCCTGCGACTGCCAGGGCCGCTTCGTGCACAGACTCGGACAGAGTCGGGTGCGCAAAGCAGGTCAGAGCCAGATCCTCGGCACTGGAACCGAACTCCATGGCGATCACGCCCTGGGCCACGATTTCAGACGCCTGAGGCCCAACCACGTGGAAACCCAGAATGCGGTCGGTTTTGGCATCGGCGATGATTTTCACCAGGCCGGACGCTGCGTTTGCTGCCATCGCACGACCGTTGGCGGCAAACGGGAAGGTGCCCACATTGTACTCTTCACCCTCAGACTTCAGCTGTTCTTCCGTCTTGCCAACCCAGGCAACTTCCGGGAAGGTGTAGATCACATTCGGGATGCAGTCGTAGTTCACCTGCGGCTTGTGCCCGGCGATACGCTCCGCCACCATTACGCCCTCTTCTGACGCTTTGTGGGCCAGCATTGGGCCACGCACCACATCACCGATGGCCCAGACACCCGGGGCTTCGGTCTTGCACTTGTCGTCAACAAAGATGAAGCCGCGCTCATCCATCTTGACGCCGGAATCTTCAGCCAGCGCACCATCGGTATAGGGGCGACGGCCAACGGCAACAATCAGCTTATCGAACTTGGCTTCCTGCTTACCCTTGCCATCCTCGTAGGTTACGTTAACCAGCTTGCGCTTGACTTCCGCACCGGTCATACGGGCACCCATAACGATGTTCAGGCCCTGCTTCTGGAACTGCTTGAGAGCATCTTTGGCGAGCTGCTGATCCACTGCGGGCAGGAAGCTGTCCTGCGCTTCAATCACCGTCACTTCAGAGCCCAGGCGAGCCCAAACGCTACCCAGCTCAAGACCAATCACGCCCGCGCCGATGACGCCAAGCCGCTTGGGTACTTCAGAGAATTCCAGAGCGCCCTCAGAATCGACAATGTGTTCACCATCGAACGGTGCCGGCGGAATCTCGATAGGCCTGGAGCCCGTGGCGATAATGACGTTGTCGGCTTCGTAGGTCTTGGTTTTGCCATCCTTGTCGGTGACTTCAACCTTGCGACCTGCCAGCAGCTTGCCGTGGCCATGAATGGAGGTAACGCCATTGGCTTTGAACAGACCGGCAATGCCGCCCGTCAGCTGCTTAACAATACCGTCTTTGCGCTCCATCATTTTGGCGACGTCGATTTCAACGCCTTTGGTCTTGATACCAAAACCTTCAAAGTCGTGGTTCGCCTCTTCAAACTTGTGAGTCACTTCCAGCAGCGCTTTGGAAGGGATACAACCCACGTTCAGACACGTACCACCCAGAACCTGACTTTTGCCGTCGTTACCGGTCCAGGTTTCTACACACGCGGTTTTCAGACCCAGCTGTGCCGCCTTGATGGCAGCAACATAACCGCCGGGGCCTGCACCAATGACAATAACGTCGAATTTATCAGACATAATTTTTCCTGTTGTTAAAATTCGTTGAGTGTCAGCTTACACATCCAGCAGGATGCGTGCAGGGTCTTCCAGCATTTCCTTGATGGCTACCAGGAACTGTACTGCCTCTTTACCATCGATCATGCGGTGATCGTAAGACAGAGCCAGATACATCATTGGCAGGATCTCAACCTTGCCATTCACTGCCATCGGGCGCTCCTGGATCTTGTGCATACCCAGAATCGCAGTTTGTGGCGGGTTCAGGATCGGGGTTGAGATCAGTGAACCGAAGATACCACCGTTAGTGATGGTAAAGGTACCACCGGTCATGTCCTCGATCGCCAGCTTGCCCTCTTTGGCCTTGGTGCCATACTCGACAATCTTCTTCTCGATGTCCGCAAGGCCCAGTGCGTCTGTGTCACGAACCACCGGCACAACCAGACCGCGGTCGGTAGACACCGCTACACCGATATCCTGGTAGCCGTGATACACCATATCGTTGCCGTCGATCGACGCATTCACCGCCGGGAAGCGCTTGAGGGCTTCAGTGGCAGCCTTGGTGAAGAACGACATAAAGCCCAGCTTGATACCATGACGCTTCACAAAGCTGTCCTGATACTGCTTGCGCATCTCCATGATCGGCGCCATGTTCACCTCGTTGAAGGTGGTCAGCATGGCGGCGGTCTGTTGGGCGTCTACCAGACGCTTGGCGATGCTGGCACGCAGGCGGGTCATGGGAACACGCTTTTCGGGGCGCTCGCCCTGAGCCAGTTCCACAGACGGCGCGCTGGCGGCAGTGGGTGCTTTGGCCGCGCCCTTGTTGCCATCGATGTGCGCCTGCACGTCTTCTTTGGTTACCCGGCCGTCTTTACCCGTGCCTTTGACGGAGTTCGGGTCGATGCTGTTCTCTTCTGCCAGCTTGCGGGCTGCCGGGCTCAGAATGGCGTCGCCGGATGCGGCTTCAGCCTTCTCTTCAGCTTTCGGCTCTTCGGACTTGGCTGCGGCGGGCTTGGCCTCACCGGCCGCACCTTCCTTGAACTTGCCAATCAGCTCACCGCTTTCAACGGTGTCGCCTTCGTTCTTGACGATTTCTTCGATTACGCCATCAGCTGGTGCAACCACTTCAAGCACAACCTTGTCGGTTTCGATATCGACAATCAGCTCGTCACGGGAGCAGGCCTCACCCGGCTGCTTGTGCCAGGTCGCGACGGTGCCTTCGGCGACCGACTCAGGGAAAACGGGGGCTTTAATCTCTGTAGACATTACAATTCCTTAGTTCGGTAGCTCGTCAGATTTCGAACGCGTCGTTAACCAACTTCTTCTGCTCTTCAATGTGGACAGACATATGGCCACAGGCAGGAGCGGCGGAAGCTTCACGACCGGCATACTGAAGGTAAAGCTTGGGGTTCAGGCGCTGCAGTGCGTTGCGCATATGGTGCTGACTGCAGTACCAGGCGCCCTGGTTCATTGGTTCTTCCTGGCACCAGACTACATGCTTGAGCTTGGGGTACTGGCCAAGAATCTCATCCAGATCGTCCGCCGGGAACGGATACAGCTGTTCGATACGGACAATAGCCACATCATCGCGCTCGTCTGCTTTCTTCTTTTCCAGCAAATCATAGTAGACCTTGCCGCTGCAGAGAATCATGCGGGTGACTTTTTTGGTATCCGGCGCTTCTTTCTCGGGCAGTACCGTCTGGAAGGTGCCGGAGGTCAGATCGTCCAGATCAGAAATCGCCTCTTTATGGCGCAGCAGACTCTTGGGCGTGATGGCAACAAGAGGCTTGCGCAGAGGGCGCTTAACCTGACGGCGCAGCATATGGAAGACCTGCGACGGCGTGGTCGGCACGCACACCTGGATGTTGTGCTCGGCACACAGTTGCAGGAAGCGCTCCAGGCGCGCGGAGCTGTGCTCTGGCCCCTGCCCTTCGTAGCCGTGCGGCAGCAACAAAGTCAGGCCACACAGGCGGCCCCACTTGTGCTCACCACTGGTCAGGAACTGATCGATCACCACCTGAGCACCGTTGGCGAAGTCGCCAAACTGGGCTTCCCAGACAATCAATGCGTTGGGCGTAGTCGTGGCGTAGCCATATTCGAAAGCCATAACGGCCTCTTCCGACAGGAAGGAGTCATAGATATCGAACGCGGGCTGATCCTCGCTCAGGCTCTGCAGTGATACGTGCGTAGAGCCGTCTTTCTGGTTGTGCAGAACCGCATGGCGATGAGAGAAGGTGCCACGACCAACGTCCTGACCGGTCAGGCGGATCGGGTGCCCTTCGTTCAGCAGGGTGGCGTAGGCCATCATCTCGCCATAACCCCAGTTCAGGGACAAGGCGCCAGCGGTCATTTTTTCGCGATCATTAACGATCTTGGAAACCTGACGCTGAATGCTGAAACCTTCGGGGGTTTCGGTCAGTTTCTTGCCCAGCTTCTGAACGGTCTTGAGACCAACGCTGGTTTTACACTTGGCAGTCCACTGATGCCCCAGATACGGAGCCCAGTCAACGTAGAGCTCCTTGTTCGGCTCCTTGACCAGGGATTTGACCACGTGATCGCCTTTGTCGAGCGCGTCCCGGTAGTCGGTTTCCATTTGCTTTGCTTCGTCTTCCGAGATAACCCCTGCTGCCACCAATTGTTCGGCATAAATGCCGCGGGTGGTCTTGAGCTTGCGGATTTTCTCGTACATCAACGGCTGGGTTGCTGCCGGCTCGTCGGCTTCGTTGTGGCCACGTCGACGGTAGCAAACCAGGTCAATCACCACATCGCGCTTGAACTCGTTGCGATAATCCATGGCCATCTGGGTGGCAAACATAACGGCTTCGGGGTCGTCCGCGTTCACGTGCAGAATCGGTGCCTGAACCATTTTGGCAACGTCGGTGCAGTATTCGGTTGAACGGGCGTCTTCCTGCTTGCTGGTAGTGAAGCCAACCTGGTTGTTGATGACGATGTGGATGGTACCGCCCACGCCGAAACCACGGGTTTGCGACATCTGGAAGGTTTCCATGACCACACCCTGCCCCGCAAAGGCAGCATCACCGTGCATCACGATTGGCAGTACCTGACTGCGATCGGTATCGCCACGGCGATCCTGGCGGGCACGAACTGACCCTTCAACCACCGGAGAAACGATTTCCAGGTGGGACGGGTTAAAGGCCATGGCCAGGTGCACTTCACCGCCAGGGGTCATCACGTTGGATGAGAAACCCTGGTGATATTTAACGTCACCGGAGCCGGAATCCGCGAGTTTTTTGCCCTCGAATTCGTCAAACAATTCTTTCGGGTTTTTGCCGAGCGTGTTCACCAACACGTTCAGGCGACCACGGTGGGCCATACCCAGTACAATTTCCTTGGTGCCATAGGAGCCGGCACGCTGGATCAACTCATCCAGGCAAGGAATCAGGCTTTCACCGCCCTCAAGGCCAAAGCGCTTAACACCCGGGTAACGGGAGCCCAAGTACTTCTCCAGACCTTCTGCTGCGGTCAGGCGCTCCAGAATGTGCTTGCGGGTATCGGCTTCATACTCGGGGCGGGAGCGCACAGGCTCCATACGCTGCTGGAACCAACGCTTGATGCGGGTATCCACCACGTGCATGTATTCCGCGCCGATGCTTTCACAATAAGTCTGACGGAGGCCCTGGACAATGTCGCCGAGTTTCATGGTTTCGGCGCCCAGATTCAGGGAGCCTGTCTGGAATTCGAGATCTTCGTCAGATTCGTACAATTCGTGGAATCGGGGATCGAGATCTTCTACCTGAGGACGCTGCCAGACGCCCAGCGGATCAAGCTTTGCTTCCTGGTGACCGCGGAAACGGAAAGCGTTAATCAACTGGAGAACACGAATCTGCTTCTTGTCGGCATCAGAGGTTGCCGCTGCAGGAACTCCACCGCTTGCGAGGAAGCGCTGATTCCGGGAGATGTGCTCAAACTGTTCACGGATTGTGGAATGGACAATATCGCGGCCTTTATAGCCATCGACGCTGGGGAGTTTGTCGAAATAACTCCGCCACTCTTCGGGAACTGAATTAGGGTCTGTCAGGTAGGTTTCGAAAAGCTGTTCAACGTAGGCAAGATTTCCACCCTGAAGGTGTGAAGTTTGCCATAACTGCTCCATGATGCTTTCGTGCATTTTGAATAGCTCACCTTGGGCTGGTGCGGGGGAGCGGGTATGGTCGGCCAGGGGTAATTCTCAGTCAATACGGGTTATTACGGCATGACTTTGGCCACCACACCCGGCAAGGATGTTTTCCGTCCCCAATGATTTTTTGTACTCAGCAACACTGCCCGGTGACGGGATAAGCGCACCGGAACAGCGTGCACAAGTTTGAACCCCGCTAAGACTTTTGCCTATAAGCCTTTGGTTGAAGGCCCCGCATTGAGCGAGGCCTTCAGGGGTACTAACCGGTGCCTGGGCACCAGTATAGCTGGTACTGCCAGATTTGCCGGTCAGGTGGCTCTTTGCAGCAACAGATTCCGGATATGACCAATCGCCTTTGTGGGGTTCAGGCCTTTCGGGCACACACTGACGCAGTTCATGATGCCGCGGCAGCGGAACACACTGAACGGGTCGTCCAGATTTGCCAGACGTTCAGCCTGAGCGGTGTCACGACTGTCAGCCAGGAACCGGTAGGCTTGCAACAAACCTGACGGGCCAATGAACTTGTCCGGGTTCCACCAGAACGACGGACAGGCCGTGGAGCAGCAGGCGCAGAGAATACACTCGTACAGGCCATCGAGCTTTTCACGGTCCTCCGGTGACTGCAGACGCTCGATGGCCGGAGCCGGGTTGTCGTTCACCAGGTACGGCATAACCTTTTCGTACTGTTTGTAGAACAGACCCATGTCGACCACAAGATCGCGGATAACCGGCAGGCCGGGCAGCGGGCGCAACACCAACTTGTTCCCTTTGGCCACTTCCGATACCGGCGTAATACAGGCCAGACCGTTTTTACCGTTCATGTTCATCCCATCGGAGCCGCAAACACCTTCACGGCAAGACCGGCGGTATGACATGGAAGGATCTTTCTCCTTCACCAGGTTCAGCACATCAAGAACCATCAAGTCCTTGCCAGCCGGAATCTCCACTTCCACGTCCTGCATATAAGGGGCGTTGTCGGATTCCGGGTTATAGCGATACAGACTTACCAACATTTCGTCATCCCCCTCTTAATAGGTCCGGATTTTCGGCTCGAACATCGGCACTGTCTTGGGCGCAAAGTTCACATCACGCTTGCCAACACGCTTGTCGACCGGGAAGAACATCGAGTGCTTCAGCCAGTTTTCGTCGTCACGCTCGGTGAAGTCGTTACGGGCATGGGCACCACGACTTTCTTTACGCTCGATTGCCGATTTCGCGGTGGCGTAAGCCACTTCGTACAAATTATCCAGTTCCAGCGCTTCGATACGGGCCGTGTTAAAGGCTTTACTGGTATCTGCCAACTTGGTCTTACGAACCCGCTCGCCGATTTCTTCCAGCAACTTCAGCCCCTTCTCCATGCTTTCGCCGTCGCGGAAAACACCGAAGTAGAGCTGCATGCAGTTCTGCAGATCCTTGCGAACCTGCGCGACATCCTCACCCTCACGGGCGCTGTCCAGACGCTCCAGGCGCGCCATGGCACGGGCAATGTCTTCTTCGCTGGCTTCGTCAACCTCAAAACCGCTCCGCAGCTGCTCTTCAATGTGAAGACCTGCCGCACGACCGAATACCACCAAATCCAGCAGCGAGTTGCCGCCCAGACGGTTGGCACCGTGCACCGATACACAGGCCGCCTCACCGCAGGCAAACAGACCCGGAATCGGCTGATCCTGACCGTTCTCGTCCTGAGCCAGAGCCTGACCGCCAACGTTGGTGGCAATACCGCCCATCATGTAGTGACAGGTCGGCACAACCGGGATCGGCTCTTTAACAGGGTCGACGTGGGCAAAGGTGCGTGACAGCTCGCAGATACCCGGCAGACGCAGGGTCAGCGTCTCTTCACCCAGGTGATCCAGCTTCAGCAGCACGTGATCCTTGTCTGGGCCACAGCCACGACCCTCAAGAATTTCAAGAACCATAGAGCGGGCAACAACATCACGACCGGCCAGGTCTTTGGCGTTCGGAGCGTAACGCTCCATGAAACGCTCGCCTTCGGAGTTGATCAGGTAACCACCCTCACCCCGACAGCCCTCGGTGACCAGTGTACCGGCTCCATGAATACCCGTGGGGTGGAACTGCCACATCTCCATGTCCTGCACCGGGAAGCCGGCACGCAGCGCCATGCCGATGCCGTCACCAGTGTTGATCATGGCGTTGGTGGTGGAGGCGTAGATACGACCTGCACCGCCGGTGGCCAGAACCGTGGCTTTGGCTTTGATGTAGCAAACCTCACCGGTCTCAATCTCGATGGCAACCACACCAACCACTTCATTCTTGCCATTTTTTACCAGATCGACAGCGTACCACTCGTTCAGGAACGAGGTGCCACCCTTGAGGTTAGCCTGGTAAAGCGTGTGCAGCAGCGCGTGACCCGTGCGGTCAGCTGCGGCACAGGTGCGCGCCGCCTGAGTCGGATTATCCGGCCCCTTGGACTGCCCACCGAACGGACGCTGGTAAATACGGCCCTGCTCGGTACGGGAGAATGGTAAACCCATGTGCTCCAGCTCAAAAACGGCCTGCGGGCCAACCGAGCACATGTATTCAATGGCATCCTGGTCACCGATGTAGTCAGACCCCTTGACGGTGTCGTACATGTGCCAGCGCCAGTCATCGTTGGGATCTGCGCTAGCGATGGCACAGGTAATACCACCCTGGGCCGATACTGTGTGCGAACGCGTCGGGAAAACCTTGGTAACACAAGCGGTGTTAAGCCCGGATTCGGTCAGCTGAAGAGCGGCTCGCATACCGGCACCGCCACCACCGATCACAATCGCATCGAAAGACATGGTTTTGATGTTAGCCATCGATTAAAGCCCCCAAAGAATCTGAATGCCCCAGACTACATACACAAACATCACGAGCACGCAGGCCGCCTGGAACAGGAAGCGAGGCATCGCAGATTTGATGTAGTCGGTGGAAACGGTCCACAAACCTACCCATGCATGGCCAGCGATAGAGAGTAGCGCCAGCAAGCTGAACACCTTGAACCAACCTTGCGCAAACAGAGCGTTCCATGACTGGTAGTCGACATCTGTTGTGACAAAGAAACCAAGAAGAAACAGCGTGTAAAGAGCCAATACGTAGGCTGTCGCGCGCTGGATGATCCAGTCCTGGATACCGTTTCGGCCAAGATTCGTTACACTGTTCATGCCCATACCCAGACTCCTGCCAGAATAATGAGAACAACGGACACCGCAATGGTTGCTTTCGCGGCCAGGCGACCGGTTTCAAGCTCTTCGGCGATACCCATATCCATCAGCAGGTGCTTGATACCCGCCACCAGGTGGTACAATAGAGCAGACAGGATGCCCCAGATAATCAGCTTCGCCAGGAAGCTGTCCAGCAATTCATTGACCCGGTTAAAACCATCTTCTCCGGAAAGGGAGAGATCCAGACCGTACATCAGGAAAGCAACACCTACGAAGATGATGATGCCGCTGATACGATGCAGAATCGATGTAATGGCTGGCAGGGGAAAATGAAACTTGCCGAGATCGAGATTTACTGGTCGTTTGCTATTCACAGCGCTCTCACACTCTCTCTTGGTTCCGCGAATCCGAAAACTCGGTAGCGGTAGGTTGGTATGTAGGGTTCGGCGATTCGATACGAGACCGATAACCGATTGGCTCAGAAGGGTGGATGGCTACCTGTTAGGTTGCTGGTCTGATGCCTGCGTACAGGGCTATCCCCGATTCCGGGGTACGGATTATAAGGAGACACCCCACTAATTACAAACGGGCAATCCAACGGAAAAGCCTTTAACGCTCCGGTGATACACCGTCGAAAAGGCGTATTGACAGAAAGTCCGGCCATCGCGTAACGGGCCCGGTTCTGGATTTCCCGCATAGACAGATGGCAAGTTTTTTGACGGGTTAGCCAACCCGCGCATTGACAAAAAAAGCTAACGCCCTATATTTTGCCGCCAGTTTTGCCATAATACGCGCTTTCCGCGCACCTCATAAGTAGACGAAGCTGTTTCACAGCCAATCAGACAGGAGAGCACCATGACCGACAGGAAAGCCACGCTCTCGGTGGGAAATAAGTCCATTGAGCTACCGATGTATTCCGGCACCGTCGGCCCAGACGTTATCGACGTTCGAGGCCTGGTACAGGAAGGCGTATTCACCTACGATCCCGGATTTGTATCCACTGCAGCCTGCGAATCAGCCATCACCTACATCGATGGCGCCAACGGTGTACTGCTGCATCGCGGCTACCCCATTGACCAGCTGGCCGAGCAATCGGACTTCCTTGAGGTCTGCTATTTGTTGCTGAATGGCGAACTGCCGAGCGAAGAAGAGAACAAGCGGTTCCACGACACCATTAAAAACCACACCATGCTGCACGACCAGATGCGCAACTTTTTCAACGGCTTCCGCCGTGATGCGCATCCGATGGCCATCATGTGCGGCGTGGTTGGTGCCTTATCAGCCTTCTACCACGACCAGATGGACGTCAGCGACCCCAAGCAGCGTGAAATCACCGGCCATCGCTTGATCGCCAAGATGCCGACCATCGCCGCCTGGTGTTACAAATACTCCGTCGGGCAGCCGTTCATGTACCCGCGGAACGATCTGTCTTACGCCGAAAACTTCCTGCACATGATGTTCGGCACGCCCTGCGAAGACTACAAGCCGAATCCTGTGCTGGCCAAAGCCATGGACAAGATCTTCATCCTGCATGCAGACCACGAGCAGAATGCGTCTACCTCGACGGTGCGCCTGGCTGGCTCTACCGGCGCCAACCCGTACGCCTGTATTGCCTCTGGCATCGCGGCACTTTGGGGCCCGGCACACGGTGGCGCGAACGAAGCCGTTCTGGATATGCTGGCCGAGATTGGCGACGAGTCCAATATCGAAACCTTTATTGCCAAGGCCAAAGACAAAGATGATCCTTTCCGCCTGATGGGCTTCGGACACCGCGTTTACAAGAACTTCGACCCGCGCGCCAAAGTGATGGCCGAAACCGCTCACGAAGTGCTGAGCGAGCTGGGGCTGGAGAACGATCCGCTGCTCAAGATTGCCCAGCGTCTGGAGAAAATCGCCCTGGAAGACGAGTACTTCGTCGAACGCCAGCTTTACCCGAACGTCGATTTTTACTCTGGCATCATCCTCAAAGCGATCGGCATCCCGACCTCGATGTTCACAGTCATCTTTGCAATGTCTCGCACCATCGGCTGGTTCTCCCACTGGAACGAAATGGTCAGCGGCGCTAACCGCATTGGCCGCCCGCGCCAGCTGTACACCGGCTCACCGAAGCGCGACTATCGAAAAAAGTAAACGGAGCGATTGCGTTTTATCTGAAAAAAGCCGCTGATCCAGCGGCTTTTTTTGCACCATGGCAACAGAGAAACGGATCACCGACACGCAGGAGCACACAATGGCAAAGATAGCATTTATCGGCCTTGGCGTTATGGGCTACCCCATGGCGGGCCACCTCGCAAACGCGGGGCATCAGGTTGCGGTCTGGAACCGCACTCTTACCAAAGCCGCGAAATGGGTCAATGAATACCAAGGCATAGCGTGCGAGACGATTGCCGGCGCCGTCAACAATGCCGACTTTGTCGTGACCTGCGTGGGCGCCGACAAAGACCTTACAGAGCTGTTCGAAGGCCCCGAGGGCATCTTGGAAAACGCTGCGCCCGGCGCCATTCTTATCGATCACACCACGGCCTCTGCCAGCATTGCCGAACGGCTTGCCAGGGCAGCCGACCAACGCGGACAGGCATTCATCGACGCACCGGTTTCAGGCGGCCAACAGGGCGCCGAAAATGGCGCCCTTACCATCATGTGCGGAGGATCGGAAGCTGCCTTCAACCGCGCAGCCCCGGTGCTAGCCCCCTATACCCGCGCGATAAACCTGATGGGGCCTGCCGGTAGCGGCCAGAAAACCAAAATGGTCAACCAGATTGCCATTGCCGGGCTCATTCAGGGATTGTCAGAAGCGCTTAATTTTGCCGAACTGGCAGAACTGGATGTCACAAAAGTGGTTGAGGTGATCTCGCAGGGAGCCGCACAATCCTGGCAAATGGACAACCGCTCACATACCATGATTGCCGGTAAGTTCGACTATGGCTTTGCCGTGGACTGGATGCGCAAAGACCTGGGCATTTGTTTGCAGGAGGCTTCCAGAATCAACGCACCGCTGCCCGTCACAGCCCTTGTCGATCAGTTTTACGGCGACGTTCAGGCTATGGGCGGAAGCCGCTGGGACACCTCATCGCTGATTCAGCGTCTACGCCGAGCCCAAGAATAACAAACAAACCTTAAATAAAAACCGAGGAAAGACAGAAGCTTGCGAGCTCTTCTTTCCTCAGATTCTATGCAGCCATCTTATTTTTTCTTATCGCGAGGCACCCAACGCCCCCCCTCGTACCAGGCTGACCAGCCAGTCGCCTTGCCGTCTTTCTCCGACATGACATACTGTTCTTTGGACTTACGACTGTAACGAATCACCGTCGGATTGCCCTCGGGGTCTTTTTCCGGTGCGTCCATCAGATAATCGTATTTCGGATCGACTTCCTTCCGGTGTGGTTTGATTTCCATCACCAGCGGTGGCCGGGTTTCCCGGTTCTTCGGGAACTTGCTGGCCGCCAGGAACAATCCGGAGGCACCGTCCCTGAGCACATAGGTATCGTCCACTTTCTGACACTGCAGCTCCGGCATGGGTACCGGATCCATCTTGGGCGGCGCTGGCTCGCCGCTCTTCAACAACTTGCGGGTGTTCTTGCAATTTTCGCTGGTACACCCGAAGTATTTACCGAAACGGCCGGTTTTCAGCTGCATTTCCGAACCGCATTTATCACACTCCAGAGTCGGCCCATCGTAGCCCTTGATGCGGAAACTGCCCTGCTCTACTTCATAGCCCGAGCAGTCGGGGTTATTACCGCACACATGCAGCTTCCGCTTTTCGTCTACCAGATAGCTATCCATGGCGGTGCTGCATTTCGGGCAGCGACGCTTCATCCGCAGCAGGCGGGTTTCGCCCTCACCTTCCACATCGTCGTCAGCACTAACCACTTCATCGCCGGTTACCAGATTGATGGTGGTTTTGCAGCGTTCCTTCGGCGGCAGCGAATAGCCGGAACATCCCAGGAAAACCCCGGTGCTGGCCACACGAATCTGCATATTGCGACCACAGCTCGGGCACGGAATATCGGTTTCTGTGGGCGTATTGGCCCGCATTCCACCTTCGGCCTGCTCTGCGCTCTCGAGTTGGCTGCGGAAACGTGCATAAAAATCGTTCAGAACCTTTTTCCACTGCACGTCGCCCTCGGCGATATCATCCAGCTCATCCTCAAGCCGGGCAGTGAAGTCGTAATCCATCAGGTTGGGGAAAGACTCGGCCAACCGCTCGGTGACGATTTCGCCCATTTTTTCAGCGTAAAAGCGGCGGTTCTGTAACCGCACATACCCGCGATCCTGAATGGTGGATATGATTGATGCGTAGGTCGAGGGCCGGCCAATACCCTGCTTTTCCAGTTCCTTAACCAGGCTCGCCTCAGTATAGCGGGGAGCAGGCTTGGTAAAGTGCTGGGTTGGATCCAGCTTACTCAGGTTCAGCGGCTGATCGACCTTGATGTCCGGCAAAGCCACATCATCATCCTTCTTCGATGACTGTGGTGCCGCCTTCAGAAAGCCTTCAAACTTGACGATGCGACCGCGGGTACGCAGCTCATAGTCGCCGTTGGCGACGACAATCGACGTACTCAGAAATTCCGCGTCCGCCATCTGGCAGGCGATGAACTGGCGCCAAATCAGTTCGTAGAGCTTCTCTGCGTCTTTTTCCAGGCCTTTAATATCGGTAGGCCTGCGGCTCACATCGGTTGGCCGAATCGCTTCGTGAGCCTCCTGAGCGCCCTCTTTGCTGCCGTAGAACCTGGGCTTCTCCGGCAGGTAGCGCTCACCAAATTGCTTCTGGACAAAATCCCGGCAACTTACCAATGCATCCTGGCTCAGGTTGGTAGAGTCGGTACGCATGTAGGTAATGAAGCCCGCTTCATACAGGCGCTGGGCCAACATCATGGTTTTCTTGACCGAGAAGCCCATGCGGTTACTGGCTGCCTGCTGCAGGGTGGACGTAATAAACGGCGCAGAGGGCTTCGAGCGTGTCGGCTTGTCCTCACGCTTGGCCACCTTGAAGCTGCCAGCTGTCAGCCTATCCACGTGCTCATTGCTCTGAGCTTCATTCACCGGGCGATAGGGCTTATCTGCGTAGCGGGTCACCTCAAACCGAACAGGCTCGCTGGTACCCTCTGCACCCAGGTCGGCGTGCAACTGCCAGTACTCTTCCGGTACAAACTTGCGGATTTCCCGTTCACGCTCAACGATCAGGCGAACGGCGACGGACTGAACCCGACCAGCCGACAGGCCCCGGGCAATCTTGGCCCACAGCAGTGGCGACACCATGTAGCCGACAACGCGATCGAGGAACCGGCGTGCCTGCTGAGCATTAACCATCGCATTGTCCAGGTCTCCCGGAGCCTCAAACGCCTCCTGGATGGCCCGTTTGGTGATCTCGTTAAACACCACGCGCCGATACTTTTCGGGCTCGCCACCAATCGTCTGCTGAAGGTGCCAGGCAATCGCCTCCCCTTCACGGTCCAAATCCGTTGCCAGATAGATGTGGTCGGCAGACTTGGCCAGCCTTTTTAGCTCACTGACCACTTTTTCCTTGCCCGGCAGGATTTCGTAACGGGCACTCCAGTCGTCATCCGGATTCACACCCATGCGGGCAACCAACTGCTCGCGCGCCTTGCGCTTCTTATGAATCGCTTTTTCTTCCGGGCTCATCTTGCGGGTAGCCGCGGCCTGCTTCGCCCGCTCTTTCGGGTCGGACTGGCTGCCGCTACCACTCACCGGCAAATCACGGATGTGGCCAACACTGGATTTAACAATAAAGTCGGAGCCCAGGTACTTGTTGATGGTCTTCGCTTTCGCTGGCGACTCGACAATAACGAGACTTTTACCCATATCGGAAATCTGTATCCTTGGCGATTACACGGTCAAATTATAGACAAACCGTAAACTCGCATAAAAATCAGGCAACTGGAAAACACAAGGGTTGCCATTGTGTATTGGCCCACTGTTTTACAGGGTCAAGAATAGCAAGACAACCCATTCTTTGATTTCAATCAGCGTTTTTCTGGTCCGATAGTCACTTTCCACAACCGGAAACAGCAAGGCCCGGCATAAGCCGGGCCTTTTTATACTACCTGCAATCAGCCAGAGCCGATCAGAGGCGCTCCCACACGGTCGCAATACCCTGCCCCAGGCCGATACACATGGTGGATACACCATATTTACCGCCTTTGGCTTCGAGTACGTTGATCAGAGTAGTGGAGATACGCGCACCGGAGCAACCCAGAGGATGGCCCAGCGCAATTGCACCGCCGTTCAGGTTGACCTTCTCTTCCATCACACCCAGAAGCTTCAGGTCTTTGAGAACAGGCAGAGACTGGCCTGCAAACGCTTCGTTCAGCTCCCAGAAGTCGATGTCCTCAACTTTCAGGCCTGCACGCTTGAGCGCCTTCTTGGTGGCCGGAACCGGGCCGTAACCCATAATCGCAGGGTCACAACCAGCCACGGCCGCGCTGACAACACGGGCACGGGGCTTAAGCCCAAGAGCCTCGGCACGCTCTGCCGACATCAGCACCATGGCGGCCGCACCGTCGGTCAACTGGGAAGAGGTACCCGCCGTTACCGTGCCGTTCTTCGGATCAAACGCCGGGCGCAACTGGCCCAGAGACTCGGCAGTGGTTTCTGGACGGATGGTTTCGTCTTCCTCGATCAGCTTCAAGAAGCCGTTTTCATCGTGCCCTTCGATCGGCACAATTTCATTCTTGAAACGGCCTTCCAGAGTAGCTTCGTGGGCCAGACGGTGAGAGCGGGCGCCAAACTCGTCCTGCTGCTCACGAGTGATGCCGTGCATCTTGGCCAGCATTTCTGCGGTCAGGCCCATCATGTTGGAGGCCTTGGCAGAATACTTGGATGCCGCCGGGTTGTGGTCGAAGCCAGTCGTCATGGGCACGTGGCCCATGTGCTCAACGCCACCAACGATGAAAACATCACCGTTACCGGTCTGGATTGCCTGAGTCGCCGTGTGAATCGCGCTCATGGCAGAACCGCACAGGCGGTTCACTGTCTGAGCCGCCGACTCATGGGGGATACGGGTCAGCAGGGAAATCTGCCGGGCCACGTTGAACCCCTGTTCCTTGGTCTGGTTTACACAGCCCCAGATCACATCTTCTACTTCTTTCGGGTCGAGCTTCGGGTTGCGCTCAAACAGTGCTTCGATCAGCGCAGCCGACAGAGTCTCCGCACGTACGTTGCGGAAACAACCGTTTTTGGCACGACCCATCGGAGTCCGCACGCAATCGACGACGACAACGTCTCTCGGATTAAGGCTCATAGATCTTTCTCCGTTCGGAAATCTCGTAAGGGTTAGCCAAAGAACTTCTTGCCAGTCTTGGCCATTTCACGCAGCTTCTCGGTCGGCGTGTACAAAGGACCAAGATCTGCATACTTGTCTGCCAGTTCGACGAACTTGTCTACGCCCATGTCGTCGATGTAACGCAAGGCGCCACCACGGAACGGAGGGAAACCGATACCGTAGATCAGACCCAGATCCGCATCGGCGGGGTCTTCAACAATGTTGTCTTCCAGACAGCGAACGGTTTCCAGACACAGCGGAATCATCATGCGCGCGATGATGTCTTCCTCTTCAAAGTCTTTCTGGCCGTTGACCACCGGCTCAATCAGTTTGTAGACATCTTCATCTACAACTTTCTTGGGCTTGCCCTTCTTGTCTTCAACGTATTTGTAGAAGCCTTTGTCGTTCTTCTGACCATAACGGTCGTTCTCGAACATCACGTCGATGGCAGATTTGAAATCGGCCTTCATACGCTCGGGGAAGCCTTCAGCCATGACTTCGTTGGCGTGCTTGGCGGTGTCCATGCCGACCACGTCGAGCAGGTACGCAGGGCCCATGGGCCACCCGAACTTCTCCATGACCTTGTCGATTTTCTGGAAATCGGCGCCGTCACGAACCAGCGCGGCAAAGCCGCCGAAGTACGGGAACAGCACGCGGTTTACCAGGAAGCCCGGGCAATCGTTCACAACGATCGGCGACTTGCCCATGGCCTTGGCATACGCAACCGTAGTCGCGATGGCGCGATCACTGGTTTTCTCACCACGAATAACCTCAACCAGCGGCATCATGTGTACCGGGTTGAAAAAGTGCATTCCGCAGAAGTTTTCCGGACGCTTCAGGTTCTTCGCCAGCAGGTTGATGGAGATGGTGGACGTATTGGAGGTCAGGATGGTGTCCTCGCGAACCGCATCTTCGGTCTCGCGCAGAACCGCATCTTTTACCTTCGGGTTTTCAACAACTGCTTCAACAACCAGATCTACGTTCTTGAAATCACCATAGTTCAGGCTCGGTGTGATGCTATTCAGCACGTCTGCCATCTGGCTGGCATCCATACGACCTTTGGCAACACGCTTGGCCAGCAGTTTTTTGGCCTCATTCAGGCCCAGCTTGATGCCGTCCTGATTGATGTCCTTCATGATGATCGGCGTGCCTTTCAGTGCAGACTGGAATGCCACACCACCGCCCATGATACCGGCACCCAGAACTGCCGCCTGCTTCACATCGGCCGCTTCTTTTTCCCAGGCACTGGCTTTTTTCTTCAACGCCTGATCATTCAGGAACAGGCCAACCAGACACGCAGCAACGTTGGTCTTGGCCATCTTGGCAAAGCCTTTGGCTTCTACTTCGATCGCCTTGTCGCGGGTCATGCCGGCATGCTTCTGCATGGTTTTGATCGCTTCCACCGGCGCCGGATAGTTCTTGCCAGCCTTGCCGGCCACGAACGCCTTGGAAATTTCGAATGCCATCATACTTTCCATGGCATTCAGCTTGATCTTGCCTTTTTTCTCTTCCCGGCGAGCCATGTTATCCAGCTTGCCTTCGTTACACTGGTTAATGATGGCAATGGCCGCATCGACCAGCTTGTCCACTTCAACCACAGCGTCCACAGCGCCGGTCTTCAGGGCCGCGTCGGCACGGTTTTCGGCGCCTCCCGCAATCCATTCTACTGCGTTATCCACGCCAACCAGACGGGACAGACGAACAGTACCGCCAAAGCCCGGGAAGATACCCAGCTTCACTTCCGGCAGACCTACCTTGGCCTTGGGAGCCATAACACGGTAGTCGGTCGCCAGACACATTTCGAAACCACCACCCAGAGCGATACCGTTGATAGCGGTAACCGTCGGGAACGGCAGGTCTTCAATGGCGTTGAATACTTCGTTGGCCTTGAGGTTATTGGCCACGAGGTCTTCTTCGGAACCGGCAAACAGCTCGGTGAACTCGGTGATATCGGCACCGACAATGAAGCTGTCCTTGGAGCTGGTTACCACCAGGCCCTTCAGGTTCTTCTGGGATTTGAGTGCTTCAGCTGCGGCGCCCAGTTCTTCGATGGTGAGACGGTTGAACTTGTTGACTGACTCGCCCTGCAAGTCGAAGTCCAACTGAGCGATCCCGCCTTCGATCTCTTTAACCGTGATGGCTTTACCTTCGTAAATCATCAACTGATCTCCAGTCTGTGTTTGGAACTGCTGACAACCGGTCGGCGATGCCCATGCCGGCCGATCGTTTGTGCAGCGAGATTTCGGTCACTGCCCGATCTTCCGATCCAAAATTCATACAGTCGTTTGAATCGTGAGGACACACGATGAAAAAAAAAGAAGCGTTTGTCAATGTATTTGAGGATGAAACTCGTACGAATATCACATCAGCGCACGTAAGCACCGGAAATCACTTGCCTAACCTGTACGGTTACTTTAACTTCGATGTACGACTTTAGTCCACAATAAGAAACAGAATTACGGAGTCCTATCCGATGAAAGACGTTTGCCTGCGGTACCGGTCACTCCTTGCAACCCTTACGCTGCTTTGTCTGTCTGTATTCAACGCACAGGCCCAGGAACAGAAAACATCTTTCCTGGCTGAATTGCACAACTTCCGGATCAGCAACTACCAGGCCCTCGACGCGTTTTACAGTTTCAGTGCAAGCAACGATACCGACACCCTGAACCGTATCGTTATCGGAGTAAACAGCTCGAACGACGCCATGAATTCTCTGGTTGCGAGCAACAGCGAGGCGCTTTCGCAACAACAGTTGGGGCAACTGAATCAGCAGTTCGACCTGTACAAAGACCTCATGCGCAACAACATCAATGAAGTGCGGGAGCGTGGCTATCCGGATCTTCGCCTGATGGCCGACCTGGCTAACCAGGCCCTGGACATGAACAACCTTGCCAGCGAACTCTATTCGATCGCCCGTGAGCGTATCGGTGTGGAGCCCGACACGCGAGTGGAATCTGCCCGCTCGGCGGCTGTTGTCATGGCCCAGATGATGGCACGCTATGCAGCGCGCACTCATTCTGCCGTGGCCCAGACCTTCCAGGGCGCAGCAACGGAAGTACCTCTGGATGAACAGGCGAGCTCATTCGACACGCTGCTCGACGCAGTGCGCAGCGGGCCAGCCGATGGTGAACTGAAGGCAGTGCTGGAGGATGTCGCAGCAAAGTGGCAATTCATCCGGGCGTCCTACATCAACTACAACGAACGCAATGTAAGCTTCATCATTGACCGCTACTCCAAAGGCATTATCGAGGGGCTGACTTCGGCCATACATCTGCTGTCCCGGGATGCCTGAACCTCTCCCGGCCCAAGCGGGCGGGCATGAAGCGGGTTCAGCTTTCGATTTGATACCAGTCAGCACCGACACAGGCTTTTCCGGGTATCGTGTTCGTACTAAGCTGACAGTATCCCGACGAACCAAGGAGCAAAAACCTCATGTCAACGTACAAGAAGATGTTGGTCGCTATCGACCTGACCGAAGAGGCACCACAGGTATTGAATAAGGCGACAGCCATGTGCAGCGCACAGGGCGCGGAACTTTTGCTCGTGCATATTGTTGAGCCCGTTGGCTACGCCTATGGCGGTGACATCCCGATGGACTTGTCGGAGCTGCAGGATCAACTGGACAAAGCAGCCAAAGAGCAGCTGGGCAAATATGGCGAGGAATATGGCATTCCGCAGGTGAACCAGATCGTCTCGGTGGGCCGCCCGGAGTCTGAAATACACCGGCTGGCGAACGACCACGAAGTCGACCTGATCATTGTTGGCAGCCATGGCCGTAAGGGCTTCCAGCTGCTGCTGGGATCAACCGCCAACGGCGTTCTGCACGGCACAGAATGTGATGTGCTGGCAATCCGGATTCGTTGATCACCAGCAGACTGATTCAGACGCAGGGCATTAGTTTCGGAGGGGGCGCTCAGCCCTCTCCTTTCATCCTTACCTGCAGTTTTCGTAGCTGACTTTCCAGAGAGACGCTGACGCTGGACGCCATTGAAAAGAAATTGAGCAGCGCCTTCAGATTACTATCCCCCTGACACACCGCATGAATTCTTTGCCATAGCGCCTGGTTGACCAGTTGCAAACGTTTGTTGCGCTCCACCAGCCCGGCAAGCTCCCAGTCGGGATCCTGTTGATTGCGCTTGGAAAAAAGCTGTTGCAGCAGATAGTAACCAACACTGCGCATAACAAATTCATCGCTATTGGCGAACGGCAGGTGATCCTGAGCCATCGGCTTCAGCTCCGAGAGCACCGGGCAACCGCTGGTGGCCATCTTCAACCCCAACAGGGATCTCAGTGCCTCTTCCAGAGTTGTGTGTTTGAAGTAGGAGCGGCGCTCATCGGTTACCGTAACATCCAGCTTCTGGTAGGCATCCTCCGCCTGAAACGCCTCTACCACAGGCAGTATCTGTACCGCAGCCGGGCAATTTGCACTGTCACCGGGTTGCAGTGGGCAATTGGAGCACTGACAATGCGATAAACGCACCCACGAAGGCAGGGTGGCATCCTCTGCTACAGAAGGGGCCGGGGCCGACGTGGATACTTTAAAGGCGATCTCCCGCTTATCGGGAAACCGAAAATTATAACTGATGTTCATTGGGTCGCCTGTTCTTCCAGTTCCATCCACCGGCTCATTGCGGCCTCCAGAAGCGACTCCTGGGATGTCAGTGCTTCCAGGGTTGCCGAAACTTCATCCGGTGATCCTGCGTAAAATTCCGGATCGGAAATCTTATCCTGAAGCTCGGCAATCTGCTGCTCCAGTGCTTCAATTTTGCCCGGCAATTGTTCCAGCTCAAGTTTAAGCTTATAGCTCAACTTGGCGGGCCTGGCTTTTGCCGATTGCTCCGCAGTCCTGGTTTTTTCTTCAGACTTTTTCGTGGAAGTGTCGGCTTTGTCACGCTTGTCCTGCTTGTCGACTCGATTTCCTGAAGTCTCAGAGGGGAAGCGCCCGCCCTGATGACGCCAGTCACTGTAGCCGCCCACATACTCCGCCACCGCTCCTGAGCCATCCAGGAAGATCGTATCGGTGACCACGTTATCGAGAAACTCCCGGTCGTGACTGATAACGATCACGGTTCCTTTGAATTCCGCGAGCTGCTCTTCCAGCAATTCCAGCGTTTCTACGTCCAGGTCGTTGGTGGGCTCGTCCAGCACCAGAATATTCGCAGGCTTACTGAACAGCTTGGCCAGCAGCAGCCGGGCCCGCTCACCGCCTGAGAACACGCTTACCGGCGAGCGCGCCCGGGCTGGCGTGAACAGGAAATCCTGCAGGTAGCCAAGTACGTGCTTGCTCTGGCCATTTATCTCTATGAACTCCCGACCTTCGGCCAGATTGTCCAAAGCGTTCAGCTCCAGATCCAGCTCACCACGAAGCTGGTCAAAATAAGCTACCTGCAAGTTGGTGCCCAGGCGAATACGACCGTCGGTTGGCTGCAGCTCGCCGAGCAATAGCCGAACCAGCGTCGTCTTGCCTGTACCGTTCTCGCCAACCAGCCCGATCTTATCGCCACGCAGAATGGTCAGATTCATATTCTGCACCACCGGCTCGCCCGCTTTGTAGCCAAAGCCCGCTCCGGTCGCCTCGACCACCAGTTTGCCGGAGTTATCTGCCTGCTCCACCGCAAAGCTGGCTGTACCGCCCCGCACCCGCCGTTGACGGTGCTCTTCCCGCATGGCCTTCAGCGCACGCACCCGGCCCATATTCCGGGTACGACGCGCCTTGATACCCTGGCGAATCCAGGCCTCTTCCTGTTTCAGCCGCTTGTCAAAAAGCGCATTCTGCCGCTCTTCTTCTTCCAGTGCTTTTTCTTTCAGTTCCAGATAACGGTCGTAGCTGGCAGAAAAGCTAACCAGCTGGCCGCGGTCCAGCTCGACAACCCGGGTCGCCATCCGGCGTATAAAAGCACGGTCGTGACTGACAAACAGCATGGCACCACGAAACTGGGCGAGAGCATCCTCAAGCCAGGCAATGGCGGGCACGTCCAGGTGGTTGGTTGGCTCATCCAGCAACAGGATATCCGGCTCGGCCACCAGAGCTTTGGCCAGCAGAACGCGACGCTGCCAGCCGCCGGACAAGGTATTGAGCGTCCTGTCCGGGTCGATACCGTATTGCCCCAGGATGGTATTGACCTTCTGGTCCAGCCGCCAGCCGTCCAGAGCCTCCAGCCGCTCCTGCACTCTCATCATTCGCTCCAGATCCGCCTCACCGGCCTGCTGGGACAAACGGTGAAATTCCGCCAGCAGGTCGCCGGTCTCGGGAAACGCGGAAGCAACAACATCGTAGGCCGTTCGTCTATCACCGGATGGCAAATTCTGGGGCAAAACAGCCAGTACAGAACCCTCATCGAGGCGCACCACTCCACCGTCGGGTACCACCTCACCCGCAACAATTTTGAGCAATGTCGATTTGCCCTCGCCGTTGCGGCCCAACAGGCATACACGCTCCCCCGGCTCGATGGTCATACCAGCCTTGTCCAGCAATGGGTGCATTCCGTAAGCCAGTGAAATCTGATCCAGGGTAAGTAGGGGCACTGTCTTAATTCTCCTGATAAATAGCGGTTACATGATCGCGAACGCGAATCACGCCATGGGACTGATGAATGGCATTCTGGCCAAAGATCACGCCCTCCGGCGTTCGCCGGTACCCGGCCAGCGTTTTCAACGGTTGGGTGCCGGGATGCTTGAGGCCGGAGTCCGGATCAACGGTAGTCATCACACAACGGGAGCATGGTTTGACCACTTCAAAGGAAACGTCACCAACGGCCAGGCTCCGCCAGCCGTCCTCCGCCCAGGGGGCGCATCCCTCGACAACAATGTTGGGGCGGAATCGTCTCATATCCACGGGAGACTCCAGGCGACTATTAAGCTCCGCCAAAGACGACTGAGTGGTAACCAGAAGCGGAAAGCCATCGGCAAAACTGACGCGCCGCTGCTCCGGAACACGCTCGGGGTCTACCCGCCGAAAGCTGTCCTCGGGCATATACACGAAACGCAATGCCTGGCCACAGTACCGGCTTAACGCTGCACTCGCCTCAGATGCGCCAACCCGGCCAGCCACCTGATCACGCCAGACAACTACATCCTGCAGCCCGCCATCGGGCTCAAGTAGAAAAGACCCTCCGCCCGGAAAGCTCACCCTTACCAGATCATCGTCGAGTTCTGTTTTGACCTTTGCCAGTAGGGGCAGCTGTCTCTGCGTCACAAAGCGGTTGGCTTCATCCACAATAACCCAGCGTCGATCACCCCTCGGGCCGAAGTCATCCAGCTCGAACCGATCAACTGAAATACCAGCCAAGGATTTGACCGGGTATAGATGCAGGGACTTGATCTTCATGGACTCGCCTATCTGTCAGATACCGTTGCTTAATATGGCAGCCGAGTATAACCGAGGAGTCACGAGAAAGGAGAAATGAACTCACCAGAACGAAGAAACCCGGCCATAGGCCGGGTTTCTTTAATCTGGAGCGGGAAACGGGACTAGCACTGACGCGCTAAGCGTATGTTTTCCAACTCTTTTCTTCGCTGAGGGTCTCAACGAAGGCCTCAATTTTAGCCTCGTTTTCGGGCGTCGTCAACGAAGACCGTCCACCAATTTCCACTCGCCGCCAACACCATCCGCTCACCTGCGTGCTACCCCGTGCCGAGGCAGTCCGCTGCATCGCGTACGTGTGCGCGAACTGAGTGCGCATCTCTCAGCCTTGCACAGCTGATCATGCGCAAGGCGGAGCGAGGCAGTCAGTTGCTATGTCGATCTATCAGGATGCCGTGGAAGTCTCACCGGCATCGCCTCCCCCCTGGCCAGCACCAATCAAACCGCATAGACGCAGCGCCGAGGCAAGTCGGTTAGACCCCTTATAGAACACGCGATACGAAATGAGTCTTGATGAAAAAATCAAGGCCGACGACGCTGACAGGCGTGTACAAGCGCAACCAGGTGCGGTCACTAATCGCTCGATGGTCGAAGCATCGCGATTTTCACATATCGAGCGGGCAATGGCCACTGGCCTTGAGCATGTGGACCCAACATGCTTCGGCATACCCCGCCAACGTGCGCCCAAGAAGCCAAACAACAAATGCCGTGACCATACGTCGATCGGCAGCAGAGGAGTCGGTGATGTAGCGCTCCCGCAAGGAGATGGAGACATGCATGAAGAGCTGCCAGCTTCAAAGGTGTTCTATCGTCCGATTGAGGCCGCCATACGCTGGGCAGGATTATGGCGTTACTCGCAAGAAATCCTGTCCTCCATCTCGTCGCCTAGAAATCTGCCGAGAACGCTCAATTGCCCCCGATGGGATGAACTGCGACTCTGCACGGAACGCATCTACGATGCCATCGTCAACGGTGAGCTTCCCTATGGTCGAAACGGCATCACGTTGAACGATGAATCCCTGCTTGATTCCCATGAGTTGACCGTGCGCCACCTCGATCTCAAACACTGGATGCAAACCCACTACCCAGGGCATCGACCTGCTTTTCTTTTCAGTCGCATCGAGCGCATCGCGCACCCCGTCATCACGCTGGAAGCCGGACAGGCCATGTTGGTGGAACGCCAAGCCATGAAGGCGGAGCTTGAGCTTTGTCGTCGCGAACTGCGGAACCTCAAGGAGCGTCACGAAGAACTGCTCAAGCAATCTGGGGCAATCCCAGCCTGCGGCCAGTGTTCTCTCAGTGATCGTGCGGAGGCCACCTACCTGCACATCATTGGCAGCATGTTGGAGCTGATGCTGAGCAGATCTCCTTCGGGCAAGCCGCACTCTTGCTTCAGCACCCAGGAGGCCATCGTCAGCGCGTTGATCGCTCATCGTGGCGGCACCATGGGCATCACCGAGCGCACGCTGAACGGCAAGTTCGCCAGCGCACGGAGGAAGCTGGGCAGCGCTAGCGTAGTTGCTTGAGGTTTTCCAGCTTGTATCTGCAGTCTGGGAAATTGCATTTGCAATGTACTTCGGAAGCCATGTCTATTGAATAGAGGTCACCCCAACAAACGCCACTGAGCGTTAAGGAGTGACCACTATGTCGCAGCCCACTGCACTGCTGCCCGGCGAGCGCCGCATCCTGCGGCTGGACGAAGTCGAGGCCAAATCCGGATTCAAACGCGCGCATATCTACTCGCTCATGAAAAAGGGTGAGTTTCCCCAATCGCTACGCCTCGGCGTTCGCGCTGTCGGATGGGATTCCACCGAGATCGATCTGTGGATAACCGAACGTCTCAAGAACCGCGCGCAGCAGCCAGCTCTCCCGAGCGATGTCTGAGGAGAGCCCTATGCAGGTCGTATCCATCATTTCGACCAAAGGCGGCGTGGGCAAGACCACCGTCGCGGCCAACCTCGGCGCATTCATCGCCGACGCAGGTCTGCGCGTGCTGCTGCTCGACCTGGACATGCAGCCAACCCTGTCGTCCTACTACGAGCTGAAGCATCGCGCACCGGGCGGCATCTACGAGCTTCTGGCCTTCAACGAACGCGACCTGGCGAACCTGGTGTCGCGCACCGTCATCGACAACCTGGATCTGGTGCTGTCCAACGACGAGCACCGGCAGCTCAATACCTTGCTGCTGCACGCCCCAGATGGACGCCTGCGGTTGCGCAACCTGATGCCAAACTTCCAGCCGCACTACGATCTGGTGGTCATAGACACCCAGGGCGCGCGCAGCGTATTGCTGGAAATGGCACTGCTGGCGTCCCAGCAGGCCGTGTCGCCCGTCACACCGGAAATCCTGGCTGCACGCGAACTGCGGCGTGGAACCCTGCAATTGGTCGAGGACATCACGCCGTACCGAAAGCTGGGCATTGAACCGCCCGCACTGCAGTTGCTGATAAACCGCGTCCCCGCCGTCTCGTCCAACGCGCGCCTGATCCAGCAGACGCTACGCCTGATCTTCCAGGAGCAGGCCAGCATCCAGGTACTGGCCACTGAAATTCCTGCGATCGAAGCTTTTCCGCGCGCAGCCACCCGAGGCCTGCCTGTTCATCGCGTCGAGCATCGACGGCCTTCGGGCCGTCAGGCATTGGCCGCGTTGGAGATCGTGCGCGGCCTGGCAAATGAGCTATGCCCTCAGTGGCAGGAACGGTTCGCAGCGGTCACCGGCAAGGCCGGAGGGAGGTTCGCCCATGTCGAACGCCCATGAACTGGCCCGCGGCCACAAGCGGTTGCTGCCGCTGATCGAGTATGCCCTGAGCGAAGGATGGGAGGTCGTTCGTACCCCAGGTGGACATCTCAAGTTCACCCGGCCGGGCCTGCCACCGATCTTCACCAGCGCCACCGCCAGCGACCACCGAGCGGGGCTCAACGCCCGCGCCATGCTGCGGCGAGCCCAGCGTGGGCTCGAACCCTCGGAGCTTCCTACGCAGGAAGGAGATGGCCATGCCTGACATCTCCCCCCAGGACGTTGCAAACAAGCTCCTGAGCGATGGCTTCACGCGCAGCGGCCCCGTCGCGAGCAGCTTGAGCGATCCGATTGAGGATACGCCGATGGTCGTGACGCTCGATGAACTGCGGCCGTATGAGCTTGATCCGCGCCTCACCCGCAACCCGCTTTACGACGACATCAAGGCGTCGATTCGCGAACGCGGACTCGACGCTCCCCCGCCCATCACGCGGCGTCCAGGCGCGGATCACTACATCATCCGCAACGGCGGCAATACGCGTCTGGCGATCCTGCGCGAACTCTGGAGCGAGACACGGGACGAGCGCTTCTTCCGCATTGCCTGCCAGTTCCGGCCATGGCCAGAACGCGGAGAAATAGTTTCCTTGACGGGCCATCTCGCGGAAAACGAGCTGCACGGCGGCCTGTCGTTCATCGAGCGCGCATTGGGCGTGCAGAAAGCCCGGGAACTGTATGAAGAGGAAACCGGCAAACCCTTGTCCCAATCCGAGCTGGCACGCCGCCTCAAGGCGGACGGCTATCCCGTGCCGCAACCCCACATCAGCCGGATGCAAGAGGCCATCCAATATCTGCTGCCCGCCATCCCGACCGTGCTTTACGCCGGCCTGGGGCGGCACCAGGTCGAGCAACTGACCAGCCTGCGGCGCGCCGCCGACAGAGTCTGGTCGGCCCGCAATCGCCAGGCCCACTCCCACCTCGATTTCCCCACGTTGTTCCAGGACGTGTTGGCACTGTTCGACAGTGCGGCGGGCGGCTTCAGCGTTCAGCGCGTCCAGGACGAACTGGTCGGCCAGATGGCCGATCTGCTCGACATGGAATACGACACGCTGCTCTTCGAGATTACCGACTCGGATCGGCGCTGGCAGGTCCTCAGCAGCGAGCCTGCCGGCGAACCCGAATCACCTCCCGCGCCAGCACCATCCCTGTCGTCGCCATCGACAGCGTCGACCGGGCAGCCATCCTCGCCCCCGCCACCGGAGCAGACATCGACGACGCCTTCGGCGCCGACAGCCGCGCCGCCCGCACCGGGTCCGGAGGAATCCGACGATGCGCAGCGTGCCACCCTGTTGCAGGAGCACATCGTATCGCCAGCCGGCACAACCGAGCGGCTGCAATCCATCCAGCGCCTGGTCGCGGATCACACCGGCGAGACGTTGCCGGATTTCGAGCGCAACGTCTTGCAGTCGATCCCGATTCAGGCAGGAAGTCTCTATCCGATTACCGACGTCTGGTACATCGAACCCGCGCTGGACGACCCCGATCGCCTGCGCACGCATATCGCGCAGTTCGCCCGCGAGATTGCCGGCGAAGCCGCTCTGCAAGACCTGGTCGAGGCGTGCCAGGAAGGCATCGGTTTTCGATGCCGGCAGCCCGAGGCCGAGCCAACACCCGATCGGCACGCCCAGGCGACGCTGGCACTGCTGCATGCCCTGAGCACGCCTTACTTGGCGACCGATCAGTCGGTCACGAGCATCGATCTTTCGATTCTCACCGAAATGCTGGGAGCGCTTCTACAAGGTACCCCGGCAGTCACCGGAGCGCAGCAAGGCTTGCCACACAGGCTCAGCGACAACGCCCTGGTGAAACTGTTCCGCCTGCTGCGGCTTGCCCGTCGCTTGAGGGACATCGAGTCCGGCATCGCCGATGGCGACCATGCCATCACCGGATCATGAGAGGCGTAGCCATGTCCGGACCTCACCCACTTAACCAGGCAGTGATCGCCCAGGCACTTCATGATCTACGCAACGGCCAGTTGCGCCGGGCCAAGTCGATGGGGTTCGACGACAAGGATCTGGATGCCCTCAAGCATCCCGCGATGGCCAGCGTGCTGGCCAACGCCAACGTGTCGTGGTGCTCGGTAGTCGTCAACCGCGATGTGCTGCGTCGTCTGCTGCACCAGGTAGAAGACGTCACCGAGGAGGTGGTGAAGATCGATCGGCTACTGCGCCTGGGCGCCAGCACGGAGCTGATCAGCAAATTCTTCGGCTTGACCCACCAGGAGATCGCCTTGCGTCGCAGTGTCATCGGCCTGCCGAAACGCAAGGGGCGGCATCCGGTATTGACCGAGGAACAGGACACCGACCTGTGGAAGCGCTGGTCCTCGACAGTGAAGGAGCAGGAAGTCGACAGCAACGACGACATGGGAATGCTGGGCGTCGCGGCGGATCTCGCCGAGGCCACTGGGCTGCCTCTGTCCGTGATCTGGAATGCCTTGCGCGGATGGATCGATGAAGGGCTGACCTGATGACGGATGGGCCACACCCTACGCGCGGCCCCGTCCGGCTGGGCGAGCTGTTCGAGCAGGCGCTCGGCCAACTGGCACCTCAACAGCCGCCGCCGGCCCCATCTGCAGTCTCACCACCGACCGACGGCTTTCTCTATAGTGGCAATCGACACGACAGCGTGCCGCGTGCATTGCTGCTGGACCGGCGCCTGACACCGCTTGAACGCAACGGCTGGCAGGTGTTCCGCCTGATGCTGGCGGACGACGGCATCACCGCCATGCCCACCTACGACCAGCTTGCGCCTTGGCTGGCCTCCATGCCTTGTGCCGAGAGGGCATCGCACGAGACGGTGGCCCGAGCGCTGACCGTGCTGCGACTGACGCGCTGGATCAGCCTGGTGCGGCGCCGGCGTGATCCCAGAAGCGGGCGCATTCAGGGCAACCTCTACGTCCTGCACGACGAACCGCTCACCCCTTACGAAGCCATCCAGCTCGATGCCGATTATCTGGAGTTGGTCAGCCAGGCACTGACGCATGCCAGCAAATCCGTCCAGCGCGTGGGCGCGACCACCCTGCAGGAGTTGACGCAAGACCCCATGCTCAGCGGCCGAGTGCTGCCGAGTCGCCTGGAGATTCTGTCACAGCGGCTGTCAGCGCAGGGCTGGAACGGCACATCGAGTTATCCACAGGGCGGCGGCGAACACGATTCCGAAGACGGCTCCGACGACCGTCTTCGGAATCTGGCGAACCTCTCTTCGGATTCCGAAGCAGGCCGGAAAAGCCCGGAAAACGGCGCACTTCGGAATCCGAAGTCGGACCGTACAGTACGTATAAAAGAAAGTATTAAAGAAGTACGTACAGTACCGCGCGCGCAAGAAGAACGTCAGCAACTGCAGTTGCCCAGGCGCTTCCTGGCGCTGAAGGCGGAGCAGCAGAACGGCGCGCTGGCCGCGATGCAGTCAGTGGATCACGATCTGCGGCAAGCCCTGCTGGACGAATGGGATGCACGTTGCGCCTCCACGACGATCCGCAATCCCACCGGCTACCTGTTCGGCATCATTCAGAAAGCCTTACGGGGAGAATTTCGCACCTGGGCTGCACAGAAGGCGCCTGCGGCGCCAGTCAACAGGACACCAGAGCCCGATCCGCCGCCCGCCACACCTGCTGATGCGGAAGTCGCGAAAGCTCATCTGGCGCGCCTGCAGGAACTGTTGCGCTCGACCTGACACGCCCGCGAGCCGGCACGGCGTCGAGAGTCATCAGCCCGGAAGCTGCTCTGCAATGTCCAAGGTGTTCCACCGTCGCCTATACCCCGGGTATAGCGGAACACACCGCCTTCCGCCCGCAGCGGCCCTGATCCACACCGTGCTCCCCCGGCAGCATCCACTGAGCGCCATGGACGCCTATACCCCGGGTATAGCGCAACACGCAGCCTTCCGGTGCGGCATCGCAACGGTGCTTCCGAACGATGCGCGCGGCTGGCCGCTCCGACAAATCAGGCAAGCGGCGGGTTCGGTTTGATGACTGACGGCCTTCCGGCCAACCCGGATGCTGACGACTCATTCATCACCGAGAGTCGTCACCATGGCCCAAGAGAACAATGCCACCGAATCCCTTCAGTTGAACCTGGGATCGCTGCGCAGCGCGATGTCCCTGACCCTGCACACCCACCATGCGTCCCGCATCTGGCATGGCCGCGCCCCGGCCGAAGGCAGGCCCGGCATCATCGGCCTCAACGGCTTTGTCTCCATCATGAACAAGCTCAAGCGCGGTGCCGAACAGGACGACCCCTATTCGGACTGGTGGATGCTGCGCATCGAGGACAAGCTATCCACCACCAAGGAACAGCTCCAGACCCTGCGTCAGCAAGTAGACCAGGCACTGGCCGGCGTGCCGCCTGCGTTGAGCCTGGGCGAGAACCTCAACGTCCAGCCGGTCAAGCTGCCGCTGTTCGTGTCCTCGCAGTTGGGCTTCATGGCGGTGTATCTGCTGGCGGACTACGACGATCTTGCCCGACGTCTGATCCTGGCCCACCACACCGCGCTGATCGATCGCTCGACACTCGAACGCTGGCTCAACGACGGCGCGCACTCATTGCGCAGCCTGTTCTCGCTGGCGCAGCAGTACCGGTATTCCGGCACCACGCGCGACGACTTCGCGGCGAAGAATGCCGCAGCACGGGCGGCGCTGGAAAAGTACGGTGAATTGCCCCAGGACGTGCTCGAAGGTACCCGGCGCAGCCGCTTCGCGCCGCCGATCGCACGCCGTGGCCTGCAGCAGCGCACCGCCCCCGAAACCGAACCAGCCAGCGAGCCGGATGCTGCGGCAGACCCCGCCGAAGCAGCCTCATCCGACGAGGGTGAGTCAGCATGACAGTACGCGAACCGAACCAACGCCGGCACTTCCAGCCCCTGGAACAGGCGGACTTCATCCAGTTGGAACAGGCGGGCTATCTAAAAGGCCTTTTAAGGGCTTTTAAGGGTAAAGGGGATCTCGAAGACTGGGTCAACCGGTGTCACGCGCTCAGGGATGAGTTGATTGACCTGGCGCAGCGGCGCGTGCTGGCGCAGGCGCGAGGCTATCCCTTCCGTCTGCTGTCCATTGAACTGGCCCAGCAGCGTACCGGCGCAGGCACGACCTTTCTGCGCTGGCGCAAGCACGACCGCTCGGCGATGGGCGTCGCCCTCTGGCAGGAGGTCATGGCCTCCACGGCCACGCCGGTGAATCTGCTGGAGGATCTGCTCGCGCTGGAACAGCAGCGCATCGCGTTGAACATGCAGATCAGTCTGCTGCATACCCTCGGCCGGCAGGCCCAGGACTGCGCCGGCAAGATGGCCCAGGCCGAGGACGCTTATCTGCGCCGGCTCAAATCCATTCCCGCCGCAATGCACGATCGGTGATTGCGCCAGGCATCCCAGCACGCGCCCGGGGCCGGCTTGGCACGGGCATTTCAACCACCACGGAGATCACAACATGAGCACGCATTTTTCTGGAGAAGGCAACATCGGCTCGCCGCCCGAGTACCGCGAGTTCCCGAATGGCAACGACGAACCCAGTCGCCTGCTGCGCCTGAACGTCTATTTCGACAACCCGGTGCCCAAGAAGGACGGCACCTTCGAGGACCGTGGTGGCTTCTGGGCGCCGGTCGAAATCTGGCACCGCGATGCCGAGCACTGGAAGGATCTGTACCAGAAAGGCATGCGCGTTCTGGTCATCGGCCGCATGGAGCGCGAACCCTGGGAGGACAAGGATGAGAAGCCGCGCGAGACCTGGCAGATCAATGCGCGCAGCGTCGGCATCCTGCCGTACCGGATCGAGTCGGTCACGCTCAGCCCGAAGCCGACATCAGCGGAGCAGCCGCCACCGTCGGAGTAGGCGCATCTCCAGGGGCGAGCCTACCGAGGCTCGCTCCGTCTTCCTGTCTTCGGGAAGCGAGGTTCCACCAACATCCACCGCGTTTTCGCGCGCCCAGCGCAAGAAGCTCCAGTACACATCAACACTTCGCACGCCCAACGCCCCCGGTCGGATATGCCGCCGTTTCCGTGATCAAAGCGGGTGCCTGCACATTCCTCTTGTTTGCGGTGAGGTTCGCAACATCCAGACATGCTGCTGCCCAGATACATCGGCAATGTGATTTGGATGGACAGGCATGCGGCTATTTCTCTGCGAAAAACCTTCGCAAGGCAAGGACATCGGGCGCCTGTTGGGCGCAAGGCAGCGCGGCAATGGTTGCCTCAACGGCCCCGGCGTTGTCGTGACGTGGTGCATTGGCCACCTTGTCGAAGCCGCGCCGCCGGAAGCCTATGACGAACAGCTCAAGCGCTGGACGATCGAGCAACTTCCCATTATTCCCCAGCACTGGCGGGTTGAGGTCAAACCCAAGACCGCAGCGCAATTCAAGGTCGTCAAAGACCTTCTGAGCAAGGCGACCGGACTGGTCATCGCCACCGACGCCGATCGCGAAGGCGAACTGATTGCGCGCGAGATCATCGATCTCTGTGGCTATCGCGGCCCCATTCAACGGCTGTGGTTGTCAGCACTGAACGACGCCTCGATCCATGCCGCGCTCGGCAAGCTGAAGCCTTCGGGCGACACGCTGCCCATGTATCACTCGGCGCTGGCGCGCTCCAGAGCGGACTGGCTGGTGGGGATGAACCTGAGCCGCCTGTTCACCCTCCTGGGGCGCCGGGCCGGCTATGACGGCGTGCTGTCGGTCGGACGCGTGCAGACCCCCACGCTCAGACTGGTGGTCGATCGCGATCGTGAAATCGCGGCCTTCGTCTCCGTCCCGTTCTGGTCCATCGAAGTGGCGCTGTCCTGCACAGGCCAGACATTCACCGCGCAGTGGCTGCCGCCATCGGCCAGTACCGACGATGCAGGCCGTTGCCTGCAGGAGCCTGTTGCGCAGCAGGCGGTGCAGCGCATCCGCGCCGCTGGCGCTGCTCAGATGGTATCGGTCGAGACCGAACGCATGCGCGAAGGCGCGCCATTGCCGTTTGATCTCGGCACCTTGCAGGAAGTGTGTTCCAAGCAGTTCGGCCTCGATGTCCAGGAGACGCTAGAGATCGCCCAATCCCTGTACGAGACGCACAAGGCCACCACCTATCCACGTAGCGACTCCGGCTATCTTCCCGAAAGCATGCATGCCGAAGCGCCCACGGTGCTCGACAGTCTGCTCAAGACCGATCCGAGCCTGCGCCCGATCATCGACCAGCTCGACCGCACCCAGCACTCGCGCGCCTGGAACGACGCCAAGGTATCGGCCCACCACGGCATCATCCCCACGCTCGAACCCGCCAACCTGTCGGCGATGAGCGAGAAGGAACTGGCCGTCTACCGCCTGATCCGCGCCCACTACCTGGCGCAATTTCTTCCGCCGCACGAGTTCGACCGCACGACAGCAAGGTTCTCTTGCGGCGACCAGACATTGCAGGCCGTGGGCAAGCACGTAGTCGTGCCGGGTTGGCGCCTGGTACTGGCCGAGCCGCAACCCGACGATGCCGGCGATGACGCCGCACCCCGCAGCCAGGTGCTGCCAGCGCTACACCAAGGGCTGGCGTGCCAGGTGGCTGGGGTCGATCTGAAGGCGCTCAAGACGCTGCCGCCGCGCCCGTACACCCAAGGTGAGTTGGTCAAGGCGATGAAAAGCGTCGCCAAACTGGTGTCAGACCCACGCCTGAAACAGAAGCTGAAAGATTCCGTGGGCATCGGCACCGAAGCGACCCGCGCCAATATCATCGGCGGCCTGCTGAACCGTGGCTACCTGATCAAGAAAGGACGGGCCATCCGCGCCTCGGATGCCGCCTTCACGCTCATCGACACCGTGCCCGCCGCGATCGCCGATCCCGGCACAACCGCGGTGTGGGAACAGGCGCTCGACATGATCGAAACCGGACAGCTCGCGCTCGATACCTTCATCGACAAGCAGGCGGCCTGGGTCACGCAGTTGATTGCGCAGTACCGTGGCACCTCGCTGTCCATCAAGATTCCCGAGGGGCCAGCATGCCCGCAGTGTGGCGGTGCCACGCGCCAGCGCAGCGGCAAGAGCGGTCCATTCTGGTCCTGCGCGAAATACCCCGACTGCAAGGGAACGCTGCCCATCGAATCGGGCAAGCGTGCCGCGCCGCGCAAGCGCCGCGGTGGCCCGAAGGCCTCCTGAAAGACAGAGAACCCGTCGTCGCGTTGACCACCCCCGGCAACGTGACCACCGCCCCGCAGCCCTGCGAGGCTCCCAGCACGCGATACCTTCTGTTGCGGTGTGCGCGCCCCTTGCGAGGGGCGAGAAGGCCTTTTTTCCTCGAATCACGCACCGCGTATTCCCTCGATCAGTAACAGTCCCGCCCGCTGCGAAGGGTCTCCTGATGCCTTGCCTGCCATGGGGGTCGAGGCATCAGGAGACCCTTCAGGGTTGGCGGTATTCGACACCGGCGCCCACCGGTGAAAAGAACGGGCTCCCTTTGTGCGCGGATGTGCGCCAGACGATGCCGGCCCCAACCACGACAAGGGCCGGGTGAATGCTGAGACAGCGAACGGTTCCACCGACGACCGCAACCTGAACCAGTACACGGGTGGTTTCCTCCTCCAAGCCGAAGGCGGCCAGCCTTCGGCGTGTTTTCTCCTGCGCATCCGCCATGACGACCCGGCAATTCTGCCTCGGTCACACGAACAGGAGACACCCGAACGAATCCTCAACCACAAGCCGGCCGCCGAGGCGCCGCGCTACAAGGCGATTGGCAATTCGATGGCGGTGCCGTGCATGGCCTGGCTGGGCCGGCGCCTGCTGCAGACTCTGGACAACGCGGGGCGCACGACTGCGCATTGATCAGCGACACCACGCAACGGCAGGCGCATTGTCGGGCCTGCATCGCTGATTCGTCAGCCGTTGCCAGCAGCCAGGGTCGTGCAGGCTGCGTCGCGGACCCTCCGCGCCGACCGTCCTTGTCCGCATCGCATCGTGCCGCGGACACGCGCCCATTCCGGGCGTCGATGCTGCTTCTCCCTCGGGCCGACCGGCCCATTCCCCTTCCCACCGGCATCCGCCTGTTCAGTGCCCCGTCGCACCGGGCAGCGCTGTGCCTGTCCGGTGCAAACCATTATCCAAGGAGTCATCTCATGAGAACCCTTCGTCTCAAGACCAACCAGCACAGCCTCATCGCCAATCTGCGCCATGCGTTCAACCAGGGCTCGATGCTGGGCGAACTGTTACAGAACGCCCGCCGCGCCCAGGCCAGCGCGATCCACATCACGGTGAACCAGGACAGCCTGACCATCACCGACGATGGCATCGGCATTAGCGACCTGCAGACCTTGATCTTCATCGCCGAATCCGGCTGGGACAAGCAACTCAAGGCGCGCGAGAACGCCTTCGGCCTCGGTGTGCTCTCGACCTTGTACTTCGCCAAGACTCTGACGGTGCATTCGCGCGACAAACTGTTCAGCGCGCGAACCGCCGAGATCATTGCCGGCGAGCCGATCGAGGAAGACATCGCAGGCTCCCATCTGGAGGGCACCGCCATCCACCTCGAAGGCGTCAAGCCGGTGCAGGCCGGGCAGGATCTGCCCACCTGGGTGGAGCACGAGCTCCAGCGTCTGTGCGAAGCCTTTCCGGTGCCGGTCTGGCTCAACGGCGCTGAAGTGCCACGCCCGTTGGCGAAGCCCGATCTGCACTGGCGCGAGACGTCCATGGGCAAGGTCTTGATCAATCTGTCCGGTACGCGCACGCAGTGGCGCTGCTTTCTTCAGGGACTGCCCATCGGCGGACGACCTATCGACAGGCTGCCCACGAGCCAGGAACGCCAGGTCGTCCTGCTGCCTGACAACACGCTGGCGAAGCTCCCGGATCGGCAGCACCTGCTGAACGAGACGGAAGATCATCCACGTATCCAGGCTGCGGTCGATCAGGCCTACCGCGAGGCACTGATCGAGAAGAAGCAGGCGCTTGCCGCCAGCGACTTCGTCACGCACTACGCGCATGTCTGCCTCAACTCGTCGAACGCCGATCTGCTCAACGACGTGCCCTTCGTTCCTCTGTCCTGGTTCCGGGACTGGGACGAAGAGCCGGCCGGCTATCGTCAATACTGGCGGCGTTATCTGGGCGGAAATGGCGTGATCGCCCAACAGGCCCTGGAAGTGCTTGGTGTCTGGCAGATCGAGCCCGACGACGAAACCGCGCCGACCGCCGAGATCTACCTGGAAGCGGCCAAAGCGTATGTACTCGACGAGCCCGGTCTGGATGACGGCCACTGGCTCAAGCGTCTGATCAAGGTCGTCAGCCCTGAGCAGGTGCGCATCAGAACCGGCACCACCTTGCATCGAGAGGTCAATCCCGGACTTGCCGACTACGAGGTGGAGCTGGAATTGGTCGATACCCTGCATGTCGGGCTGGAGGGCCATCTCGGGACGGTGGAGTACGCAGTGGAGGCCGTGCGCAAGGGATACACGCTCTACCTGACCCCCTCGGCGGGGGCCAGAACCGGGCTGGTCTGCGACTATGTGTTCGACGATCGCTACGGTGAGGATCGTGAAGACGAGGACGCACTCCTGATCGAAACCTTCATCGCCGTAGGCTGCTCGTCATCAGCCGATCGCGTGGTCCAGGCGCTGCTGCCGTACGCGCTGCGCCATGGCGTGCAACCCAAGCTGGCCGGCGCCACCGTGCGCCTGGTCTTCGATGACACCGGCAAATTGCAGGCGGTCACTGCCTGATCGGTGCCATCTCTCCACGCCCCCGATTTCGGGGGCGTTTTTTCTTCTTGTGGGCCGACGAAAAACCGGTTCTCGCTACCGGGTGCGGGCGAATCCGGCTGTGCTGATTTCCCGTTTCCGGATGACGCGGACAGTACCAGAACCGATGCTGGCATCCGCTGTTGCCGACATTGTCGGCTTCGCCAGCAGCCAGGGTTTCAGGCTGCCGTGGAGCTTGCTCCATGCCACCCGCCAGTTCGCCGTCGCATCGCTCGGGCGAACGCTGCCCATGCGGGCATCGATGCCTCTTTCTCCAACCTACGGGATGAGCGCTTCGTCCCGCAGGGGCGTGGCGTTTCCCGACTGATCTCAAGGAATGTCCATGGAAACCATCATCACGCAAGACCGCATCACCCTGAAACACCTCAAGGTCGCGGATTTCGCCAGCGAAGAGACGCTGTGCTTCACTGCCACCGTCCTGTTCGATGGCGTTGCCATTGCCGATGCCCGCAACGACGGGCACGGCGGTTCCACCTTCATCCGCGCACTCGGCGGTCAGGCTGCACGGCTGGCCGAGGCCGAAGCCTTCGCCAGGAGCCTGCCCCCCGACATGCTGAAAGGTGGCATCTCCGGCGAGGACGACGACCCGCTGGTCATCGACATCACGCTCGACTACCTGGTCGATCATCTGGCTGAAGCACAGCATGCCGAGCGCAAGCTGCGCACCGCCTACACCCGCGACATCGCCAACAAGGTGCTGTTCATCAGGGACGGCAAGCTGCTGTTCCTGAAAGGCATCAAGCTCAAGGCCATCGCCGACCGCGCCGGGTACTTCGCGGCGCTGCGCGCACGGCAGGAAACACCCATCGTCATTCTGGCCGAGCTGCCACCAGACGAGGCTTTCGCCTTGTGGAAGCAGCATGTCCTGGGCGGCGAATCGTCCTGATCCCCAAGGCTTCCCGAGCCTCCACAGCCCCGCGATTGCGGGGTTTTTTTCGTCCATCAATCGGGACGCCTCGGATTCCCATTTGCGCATGACGCCGGCGCGGCGCTGGCTGAATCTGCCTGCATGTGTCGCTGACCTGGTCAGCACCATGCCAGCAGCCAGGGTTTCAGGCTGCCGCGGGATTTCCCTCCCGTGCGACCCACACCAGTCCGCCATCGCATCGAGTCCGCGGACGCGCGCCTTCATGGTGCCGATGCCGATTCATCCACCGCCAGCGGGAGCTGCCATCCCGTCAGGGGCAGGGCCGCCTCGCTTCTTAAAGGAGTCCGTCCATGTTCCAGCAAAGCTCGTTCGGCCACTTGGCCCTGATCTACGCAGGCAAACACCTACCCCTCGAAGTGCTTCACAGCGCCGCCGGCCACTACATCGGTACGCGCGACATCGAAGGCCCCGTCTCCCGCGAGTCGGCCGAGTACTTCCGCAGTTCGGCGGCAGCCCAGCGAGCCCTCGACCGAGGCGGCTGGACCCAGCTGCCCACCCCTTGATCCCCATCCATGAGGAGACCGTCATGAATCAGCTTCTACCAACCGACGTCGTCGATCAGATCATGCGTGAAACGCGCCATTTCGAGCGTGCGCCCGAGGCCTTTTTCGAGGCTTGGAAACGCGGTGCGGAAATCGCCGGGCCCGAGTGGTTTGGCGATGGCACCCGCGAAGGCCTGCGCCGTGCCGCCAGCAAGTGGGACTTGCGTCCGAACCTGCTGGAACTCAACGACGCCCTGGGCGTTTTGAGCGGCGGACAGCGCATGTTCCTGTCCGCGATGGTGAGCTTCTACAACTCGCGCGAGGGCGCCGCGATGCTCAAGCGCTGCGGCTTCGAGGGGCTTTCCGACCTCGGTGGCCTGGATCTGGAGCGGCGTCAGGTGATCGCCGATCTGGTACTCAACTACAGCGGCTGGTAGGTCCGAACGACCGACCACCGCCATTTTCTCAACCCCCAGCGAGGGACATCCGTCCCTTCGGGGCGGTGTCCCTCCATTCTTCCCACAGGAGCGACCCATGTCCCGAAATCCATCCTTTGCCGTCGTCCTCGAAGGAGGCCTGGTGCAGGCCATCGTCGTGCAGGACTGGCCCGATCATCTCCCGCTGCCGCCATTCGCGGTAGTGGACTACGACACCGAAGGCGCGGCCGACGACGAAATCGTCTGCTTCGACATCGGCAACTCCGAAGCCGAAGCCCTGTGCCGCAGCAACACCCCCACGGTGTTCGAGTCCTTGCCGGACGCGCTGTCACCACGGGTTGTGCTTGCCGCACTGGGCGAGCCCGTCCTGGATGACGCACCCGAACCGCTGGCGATCGCCCGCCGGGTGCGGCAGAACGTCCTCGATCTGGATGCCCGGATCAACACCAGCGAGCAGGCACCGACGGGCGACGACTACAACGCGCTCTACGTCCTGGCCAACTGCGGCCTGATCGAACTGCTGAAGTCTCTGGGCGACCCCACCGACTTCGGCGAATAGCGCTTTTCCCACCATTGCCCGAAGCCACGGTTTCGGGTTCATCCCCGCGGATGCCATGTCCGCAGGGGCTGGCTCCGCATCACCAACCAGGAGCCACCCCCATGGCAAACAACTACTACGACGCCACCGGCGTCCTCGTTCTCGACCAAGTCACCCCGGTGATTACCGCGCTGTTCGGCGGTTTGAAGCTGGATGCCTCATACCCCGGCAACGGCGAGGTCTACATCGCCCAGATTGCCGAAGACAGCGGCGCGCATTGGGACGATGTCTGCGAAGACCTCGTTGCACTGGCCCAGTCGCTGGGGCTGTCCGTGCCCAGCGAGGGCCCTCCCACGATGGACGACGTTCTGGCCGTGCTTTCCAGGCATTTCGGCACCGACCAGGACGAAGATCTGCAGCACCTGATCGAACACCATCGTTTCGAGGATGACTCGGATCTCGACGCGCTGTTCCTGATCGCCACGCGACTCGACGATGGTCACGGCCTCAAGGAGATTCGCTTCGAGGGTTGCTGGTATTGCAGCAAACCACGCCTCTTCAACTTCGGCGGTGACGGTTCTTTCATCAGCCGCGAGTTCTCGGTCTTCGGTGCCTCCGGTCAGGTGCTCGATCTCGGCAACCGTATCCGGCAAGCCCTTCTGATTCAGAACCTGGAGGCTGCTGCCAATCTGTTCGCCCGGGAAACACAACGCCTGCTCGCCGGCATCACCGACGAAACGCAGCGCCGGCAATTGCAACACCGCCTGTCCGAGCTGTTGAGCTGACAGGCCGCGATACGACGCTTGATCCATACCGGTGCCGCCTGCCGGCACCACTTCCTTTCCCACTGGGTCGATCCCCGGTGGGGGTTGGCCCTGCGTCACCCCTCACCGGAGAATCAAACCATGGACCATTCATCCAATCCTTTCGCCCGCGGCTACTACGGTTTCGAGATTCGGCGCCTTGCCGTCATCAGCTACGACGAGCGCCACCCGCAAACCTTTCTGCCGCTGCATCCATCGCAGGCTCATCTACCCGATGAAAAGGTGGCGTACCAAGCGTGCATCTTCAACGATGATTTCGTGCTGATCACCGAAGGCCAAACGGTGCCCGCCGAACTCGATGCCTTGTGCGGCGGCAGCGGCGCCGTGCAGGCCGTGTACCACAGCATCTATGGCCGAACCCTCGATAGAGGCTTCATCCATGTGGGCGACAGCTACACACTGGAATATGCCCAAGCGGTGGTGCGCAATCTGCAGTTCGAGACGGGCTTCTACAGCCGTGCCTGGGAGATCAGCACGGCCCACATCACCGAAGCATCGGGCCGCTACCTGTGCGAACTGGCGGATATCGCCACACCGAGCGGGTTCCTGTTCGTCGCCTTTCGCATCCCGTACAGCCCAGCCATCGGCGTCAAGCTGATCGCCACACCCTGGACGGATGAGAACCTGATGCACGTCGAAGGCATCACCGCCGAGCAACTGCGCCGGGAGCACCTGTCCAAGGGCATGCCCGAGGATCTGGCCGACGTACTGGCGCTGGCCGGACAGGCTGACGTCAGGGTGCTGGTATTCGATGCTGATGCCAACGAGCTGGACGGTCTGACCGTCTTCGAGGAAGAGGACGACACCCCCTCTGTGGACACCTGACCAGTCATGTCCCCCCGAGCCCCTCCGATGAGGGGCTTTTTTCTGCCTCGGGAATGCGGTGCAGGCCGGTTCGGTTTATCGCAGGCCGGGCCGGCCAGGCTCTGCCATCCTGCTGCCATGTTCGCTGGCGTAGCCGGCAACATCCCAGGCGGTCAAGGCCATCGAGACCGCGGCATGCCGATCGCGTGCTGGCTTTCATCCTCTTCTGGACGCACCGCGTCCATCCAATCCACCCACTTGGGACAACCCGCCCCCTGTGGCCGGGAAGTCCCTTTTTTCTGGAGATTTCCCATGGACCATCAACTCATTCGTCAACAACTCCCGACGCTGGTTTCCGGCCATGTGCCGTCCAATGCCCGCGGCTTCAAGTTCGTCATCTTCGACGGTGAGCCCAAGGTATCGACGATGGGCTTCCATATCGATCCCAAGCCTTTTGAAGGCAAGGTCATCGCGAGCACAGACGAGGCCATTGTCGTCAAGACCGGACGCACCCAGTTCATGGTGCTCGACCGGTCGCGCGTGACCGAGGAACCCGACGAAGGTGCCAAGGTACAGGTCGAGCCTTATGCCAGACGCCGCTTCGACGGCTTGCGAGCGGATACCCCCGAGGAACGCACCGAGTACACCCACGACGGCCAGCCCTACAAGCTGCAGACGTTCGTGCTCGGTTCGGCTCCGGCGAAACTGCCGGTCCCGCAGCCGCGCTGCCTGGAACTGCAGCAACTCATCGAGCAGTTGGAAACGCTGCCGGCGCCCGACGGCTACCGGCGCATCACGCACCTGTTGGTCGATGCTGGCGCGTGCGACTTCACTTGGGTCGATCCACTGCCCAAGGACATCATCGCCACGCCGCCGGCCATCAGTTTCAACGTGGTCACGGCGAAGTTCCAGGGGCGCGTCACCGTGCTGTACGAACGAGGCGACGATCTCTATGCGGTGGAACTGCACCGCGACGGTGAGCTGGTGGAGCGCGTGGATGAGGTGTTCTTCGATGACCTCGGCAACACGTTGGAACGCCTGATCGACGATGGCAGTTGGCGCCAGATTCGCGTCAGCACCGTGCAGAAGCCCGCACGGCGCAAGCCGCGGGCGGTATCCGCATGACTGCGCGAAGCGGCTGAGTCCGTCGGCGGCATTTCGTCCTTTCCGCACCGCCTTGTCGGAGCATTCATCCACCACGGCACTTGCCCCGGAAACTGGCCTCGCGCCAGCTTCCGGGGCTGTGCCTATCTGCTGGGAAATATCTCATGACCGTGTCGGCAGAACACTGAACCTGCCTCAGCCCCCCGGTTCCGCCGCGAGTGCGCACTTAGCTGGCCTGTTTTACCGAACGCCAGGACGACCTGTCCGACCCTGCCGAAGAGACCATCGGCTGCTATTGCGGCGATTGAATGCGGTCAGGCGACAGTACTCATTCCCGATGGTGTGCGAAGCCGCGCGGTGTGAGGCTTGCCCCATGCTTGCTGACGTTGTCAGCGACATGCCAGGCAACCATCGGTCTTCGAGGTTGCGGCGCGGCACCCGCCGCGTGACCGAGCCAGTTCGCAACGCATCCCTCCGTGCGAACGACCATCGGCTTGCCGGTGGTGGATGCACCTTCCTAGTCCATTCGCCTTATCAACCCACCGCGGGGTTACGCACCCCCCGCGCAGTCGGGTCCGGTGTGTCTCCGCTTCATTCCCATTGGAGATTCACCATGACCAATACGACTTCCAACGCGAAGAGCTACTTCGATCTTCACACCGAGGGCTACGCCCGCTTGCAGCGTGTCCGGGAGGTTCCTGTCCGTGGTGGCCGCCGTGCGCAGCCGTTCCTGGCTTGCACTGTCGCCGCACTCGTCGGGTCCGCCAAAGACCCCGTCACCCGCTACTTCGACGTCAAAGTCTCCGGTGCCGACGCCAAGAAATTGGTCGAGAGTTACATCGGCGTCGATGACCCGAGGCAGCGTCCGCTGGTCAAGTTCCGGATCGGCGATCTCTGGGGCGATGCCTTCATGCGCACCAGCGGCGACCGCAAGAATCAGCCGGCGGCCAGTCTCAAGGGCCGACTGTTGAAAGCCGAACTGATCGATCGTGCCGAACTGGCGCAGATCGAGCAGTACGAGCTGATCACCCGGGGTATCGGTTATCTCAACCGTCCGCGCGAGGTTACGCCGAAGGATGGCGATCCGTTCCTGTCGTGCTCCATCGGGGCGCTGGCCGGCCCGGTCGATGAGCCGGATTACCGGTACATCAACACCATCGTCGCCACTGCGGACGCCCAGCATCTGGTGCGCCGCTGCGTACAGGCCATCGAGGCCGAGCGCAAGGTGCTGATCGCCTTCCGTCTCAACGACATGAAGGCCGATGCGTACCTCCGCACCAAGGGCGAGCGTGCCGGCGAACCGGCGGCGAGCCTGGAATCCAAGCTGATCCACATCGGCCTGATCAAGATCGATGGCCAGCAGGTCTTTCCGGCCGCCGCACCGGCGCCCGTTTCCGAGGACGCTGCGGCGACCGAGGATGCGGATACCGCCGATGGCACCGTCGAGGCGCCGACCGCCGAGTCCGTTCAGGACGAACCCGTGCCGGCACCCGAGGCCGAGGAACCCGCACTCGCGGCTTCCTTCTGATCCACCCCCGCAAGGCCCCATTCCGGGGTCTTGCTTCTTATCCCCAACCTGCCTGCAGGCCACTGACGTGGCGCGTGGGCGTTCGTCTTTTCATCCCCGCAGTCCGTTCCGCACCGTGCGGATTCGGCTGCATAACAATCCCAGGAGAATGCCATGTCTCTCGCATCCCGTTTCGCACCGCGCTCACCGGTACTGCGCTCGGACCGTCCTCTGTTGGACGACCAGATTCGCGCCGTGGTGCCGTCGATCTTTGCGGAAACACCGCACGAAAGCCGTTCCCAGCGGTACAGCTACATCCCGACGGCCACCGTGCTGTCGGAACTTCGTCAGGAGGGATTCCTGCCCTTCATGGTGTGCCAAACACGTGTCCGCAACGAGGACCGCCGCGAGTACACCAAACACCTGATCCGCCTTCGCCACGCCAGCCAGATCAATGGCGACGAAGCCAACGAGATCATCTTGTTGAACTCGCACGATGGCACCAGCAGCTATCAGATGCTGGCAGGTCAGTTTCGATTCGTCTGCCAGAACGGGCTGGTCTGCGGCGACACGTTCGCGGACATCCGCGTGCCTCACAAGGGCGATGTCGCGGGCCAGGTCATCGAAGGTGCCTACGAAGTCCTGAAAGGCTTCGAGCGGGTGCAGGAAGCGCGCGAGAGCATGCGCGCGATCACGCTGGAGGCTGGGGAGGACGACGTTTTCGCCCGTTCGGCCCTGGCGCTCAAGTACGACGATCCGGACAAGCCCGCGCCTGTCACGGAGAGTCAGTTGTTGGTTCCCAGACGCTGGGACGATCGCAAGAGCGACCTCTGGTCGATCTTCAACCGCGTCCAGGAAAACCTCGTCAAGGGAGGGCTGACCGGACGCACTGCGAACGGCCGCCGCCAGCGTACCCGCCCTGTACAGGGTATCGATCAGAACCTGCGCCTGAACCGCGCCCTCTGGATGCTCGCCGAAGGCATGCGCCAGTTGAAGTCCTGAGCCACTACTCGGACCTCGCCCGTCAGGGCGGGTCCATTTTCTTCCTGACCCGTTGCGCGCCGCGCAAGACGGTTCCATTCATCACAAGGAGATATGCCATGGCTACAGCAGCCGTTCAATCCGATCCGCCCCTCATCGTCCGCGGCCAACTCGCCATCCGCACCATCCCGGGCCGCAACGGTCGGTTCACGGTCGGTCGCCTCACGACCCGCCTTGGACTGTTCCATGTGAAAGACCCGGAACTGGAGCAGTACCCCGAAGGGAAGTACGACGGTGAGTTCGTCATCCGCTACATCTATCCGAAGGCCTATCCGGTTGGCGATGGCATGCGCTTTGAAATCCGCGCCAACCTGGACGGCATGACCCTGTCGGGCATCGACAAGCTGAGCAAGGCCGAGGCTCGCGCCTTCGCCGCACAGGACGTCGATCCGCTCGATGAAGAGCTGGGCACGCCACCGGCGACAACGCCGGCAACAGCCGAGAAATCCAAGTCCCGGTCCAAGCCGGAGCCTGCGCCCGTGCAGGCATCGAAGGACCCGCTGGTCGATACCACGCCATTCGGCGTCGATACGCCGTCCGCCACCGTGGCCGCTTCGGATAGTCCCGAGAGCGACGACGCGGCGCTGTTCGGCATTCTCTGGCCGTTGGAAGAGTCGGTGAAACTTGACTCGACCATCGATCGCCGCACCCTGCGTCTGCAGATCGCGCGGCTCAACCAGTTGGGCTATGCCTTCGACGCCACGGCCCAGCAATGGAACCTGCAACTCGAACCGCAGGCTGCCTGATCGTCCTGCCGCATCCGCGGCATTTCATCCACCCGCCGGGGCAGCCCCGATGGGGAGGTTCCCGGCTATTTCAATCGAGGAGCTTCACCATGAGTCGGCACTACTTCGACACATTTCACAAAGGATTTTCCGTCACCGTACTACTCGGCTGGGATCGGCCGATGAACTACTTCTTCTTGGTCATCGAGAAGCCAACCGAGTTGATCGACGACACCATGAAGGTCGAGAGCGACGACTTCTTGTACAGCAATCTGCACGAGAGCGATCCGTTCAACCATGACCTGGACTACTACCGTGAGGTCTTGCGTCATTTTCAGATCCTTGTGCCGGAAAGCCTGTTCATCGAGGTCCAGCACGACGCTGAAAGGAATGTCGGCAACCGCGTAGTCAAGCATCAGGCCGACGGTTCGTTCACCGAACGTGAACTCTGAGTAGTCCGCGTTCTTTCATCCCTAACGGGGCATTCACTGCCCCTGCGGGTGGTGGTGCCCCTCACTCATTGAGGACTCCACCATGTCTGCATCTTCATCCCCACAGCTGCTGTACCGCATCGACGAATGCGGCGACGTGATGGCCGATGCCTGCGTCTGCGGCGAAGACGGCGATCTGGTCTTTCTGTCGGTCTGGGCGCGGGACACCGCGATCCAGCAGTTTCTCGCCCGGCTCACCTTGGGCCGCGACGAGGATGGACTGGACCAGTTCCATCTCATCACCGACCAGGGCGGCTCCGTGCCCGTGTTCGTTCCCTCGGTCGAGCGTCTGGAAAAGCGCTTGACCCGCAGCTATCGCCGCACCCTGTTCGGGTCGCTCGTCAATCTCTGGCTGTTCGATCGGCGCTGCATCCGGCCGGACAAGGCCACCACCAGCGCGCTCGCACTGTTGCCGCGCGCGGCGGCCGATCCTACGTCGCGCCTCTGGCTGCTCGTCAAGGAGACGTGCCCGCTGCCCTTGCTGGATCACTGGCAAGGGACGGTGCTGGCACTGCTGCGAGACCGCGACATGCTCCGCGACCTGCCGACGGCCCTCGGGCCGCTGCGTGGATTTCGTCTGGGGCTGGACGTGCCAGCGCTCACCGAAGCGCTGGGCAGCCTGATCCGCCAGGGCGTACTGACCGCCCATCCGCTCCCGCAGCCGGCGACCACCCAACGGTCGCTGGAAGCGGTGGCCTGACCCACGGCAGGTGCGTGTGACCGACACGCACCCGCTTTCCTTCATCCCCGCTACAGGAGATTTCTTATGGCACTCATGTTCCCGCGGCTCGCCCGCAACTTCATCAAGGCTGGATATTTTCCGACCGACGAGCCCACGCTCGAAAGAGCGCTCAGCGCACTGGCGCCCGGCGACGGGCCGATGTGCATTCTCGATCCTTGTGCAGGCGAAGGCGTCGCCATCGCGGAGGCTGCGCATGCCCTCGGGCGTGACCAGGTCACCGCCTATGCGGTGGAGTTCGACCCGGAGCGCGCCAACCATGCGCGTCTGCTCGTCGATCACTGCATCCAGGGCGACCTCATGGACACCTTGATCGCACGCCAGAGCTTCGGTTTGCTGTGGCTCAACCCGCCATACGGGGATCTGTCCAAGGATGCGAACGGCAACATCGGCTACGACGGCAAGGGCCGCGCACGGCTGGAAAAGCTGTTCTATCAGCGCACGCTGCAACTGCTGCAGTACGACGGCATCTTGGTTTTCATCGTCCCGCACTACGTGCTTGACCAGGAACTGGTCGGTTGGCTCACGCGGCACTTTGCCGATCTGCGCATCTACCGAGCGGTGGATACGCAGTTCAAGCAGGTGGTCGTGTTCGGTCGCCGGGTCCGCCAGCGCGAGCTGGTGGGCGATGAGGTCAAGAACGTCCGTGCTCGCCTGTTGCAGATCGGGCAAGGCGACCTGGAAGCGGAGGAACTGCCACCCGCGTGGCCATCGCTTCCGTATGCCGTCCCTGTCGCCCAGCACGAGCCGGAGCATTTCTACCGTCTGAGCATGGAGCCGGCGCAGTTCGCCGACGAAGTGCAGCGCCTGCATGGCCTGTGGCCGTCGTTCGAGACCCATCTGGGCGCCGCCCAGCAGTCCTTGCGCCGCCCGGCGCGCGCATTGTCCCAGTGGCACCTGGCACTGGCCCTCGCGGCCGGCGCGATCTCCGGTGTCGTGCAGTCGAAGAACGGCCGCACCCTGGCCGTGAAAGGCGACACCTACAAGCAGAAGGCGACGACCACCGAATATCGCGAGCGCGATGACGGTTCAATCGCAGAGACACGCATCCTCACCGACAAGTTTGTCCCCGTGATTCGTGCCTGGGACTTGTCCCCGGACTCGGCCACCCTCGGCCGGATTCTCACCATCCACTGATCGCATCGGGCGGCTCGCCGCCTTGCTTCATTCATCCACCAGAAGGAGAACTCCCATGCTTTCGCGTTTGTTCGCGCGGCGCGAGCCGCAAGCCCGTCCGTTGTTCGCCCTCGGTTCGCTGAGGCTGAGCGAGAAGGTGCACTGGTTGGCCAGCAAAGGCCTCATCGATCCCTTGCCTTATGTGCAGCGCCATGTGCGAGGCGATTGGGGCGATGTCGACGAGACCACCCGCCAGGTCAATGATGTGGCACTCGACCAGGACAATCCCATGATCTCTCGCTACAGGATCACGCCGCAGCTGCTGCTGATCGTGATGACCAGCGAGGATCACCGCACCACCGTGGTCCAACTGCCCGAAGAGCAGTCCTCGATCTAGCACCAGCCCATTTCATCCACCCACCGGGGTCATGTCGCCCCGATGGGGACGCCATGGCCCTTTCTTTCATCGAAGGAGCTATCACCATGGCAACTGTAATGTCCATCAGCGCGGCCCCCAATCTGCGCTTCTCGCCGGGTGCGACGGTCATGACCGTCGGCGTGGCCAATCTGGTCGAACAGGGACGGCTCAACCCGAGCCCGTACCTTCGCCGCCACCTCAGCGGCGACTGGGGCGACCTCGACGAGGACGATCGGCGATCGAACGATGCCGCGCTGGCATCGGGCGAGGCCCGGTTGCTCTCTTCGTACCAGGTCGATCCCGATCTGAAACTCTGGATCATCACTGAGTGGGACCGCAGCGTCACGACGCTGTTGTTACCCAGCGAGTATTGATTTCCGGGCGGCTGCGCGCCGTCCACCCACCTTCACCCCCAGGGGCATACATCGCCCCTGGGGGCGGTGCATGCCCCATTTTTTTGGAGCATCACCATGACCATGCAACTCGAAGCGGCCCCCGCCGCACCTTCCATGCCCGCCACGGGCGATCTGTTCAACCCTGCGGACAGCGAAAGCGATCTGTCTTTCAGCCTGCAGGATTTCGTCACCGAGTTTGGGGATGAGTTACTCGACTCCCTCAACCGGGCCAACCCGCCCGTTTACAACGGTGTGCCGCGCGCCAACCGCCAGCTCGTCCTCGCCAGCCTCAAGCGGCAGCTGTTCCCCGCCCAGGCCGAGGTCGTCCATGCGGCCGCCGAACTGCTCGTCAATCAGGGCGAGCGCGCGGCCATCGTCAATGGCGAGATGGGGACGGGAAAAACCACCGTCGGCATCGCGCTAGGGGCGGTGCTCAACGCGGAAGGCTATCGCCGCACGCTCGTCCTCAGCCCGCCCCATCTAGTCTACAAATGGCGGCGCGAGATCCTCGAAACCGTCGCCGGTGCGAAAGTCTGGGTGCTCAACGGCCCGGACACATTGCTCAAGTTGATCAAGCTGCGCGAGCAGTTGAACGTGCCGGCCGAAGGGCAGGAGTTCTTCATCATCGGCAGGGTCAGAATGCGGATGGGATTCCACTGGAAGCCCGCCTTCGTCCGCAAACGCACCCGTTACGGCATGGTCGGCGCCTGCCCGCACTGCGGGACGATGGTCACTGATCTCGACGGCGAGCCGGTCAGTGCTCTGGAGCTGGAGGCGGAAGAAACCCGCCGCAAGTGCCATGTCTGCGACGGCGCACTCTGGACGCTGATGCGGCCACGTAGCCTGTCGGGCAGTGATCAGTCCTCGGCGGTGCTGCGTGCGCTGAAGAGAATCCCGACCATCGGCGAGGCCACGGCCAACAAGCTGATGAAGACCTTCGGCGATTCGTTCCTGGCGTCGATGCTCGGCGACAACCTGCACAACTTCATCAACCTGATGGACGAGCGCGGGGAGTTGGTGTTTTCCGACCGGCAGGCGCAGCGCATGGAACGCGCCATGTCCTCAATGGAGTTCGGCTTCGGAGAAGGCGGCTATCAGCCCTCGGAATATGTGAAGCGGTATCTGCCGCAAAGCACCTTCGACTTGCTCATCGCAGATGAAGCCCATGAATACAAAACGGGTGGATCGGCGCAGGGCCAGGCGATGGGCGTCATCGCAGCCAAGGCACGCAAGACCGTACTGCTAACCGGTACCCTCATGGGGGGCTATGCAGACGATCTCTTTCATTTGCTGTTCCGGGCCTTGCCCGCGAGGATGATCGAAGATGGTTACCGCCCGAGCGCCAGCGGCAGCATGAATGCCGCTGCCATGGCGTTTATGAGGGACCATGGTGTCCTCAAGGACATCTATTCCGAGAGCAACGGGCCGGCCCACAAGACCGCCAAAGGCTCGAAGATCACCGTCAGAACGGTCAAGGCACCCGGGTTCGGGCCGAAAGGCGTACTGCGCTGCGTGCTGCCGTACACGATCTTCCTCAAGCTCAGAGACATCGGCGGCGTGCTGCCGCCGTATGACGAAGAGTTCCGGGAGGTCGCCATGGATGCCGGGCAGGCCGACGCCTACCGCAATCTGGCCGCCAGCCTGACGGCGGAACTCAAGGAGGCCCTGCGCAAGCGGGATACCACCTTGCTGGGCGTAGTCCTCAATGTGCTGTTGGCGTGGTCCGACTGCTGCTTCCGGGCAGAAACCGTGCGCCACCCGCGTACGCGCCAGGTCCTGGCCTTCACACCGGCCCAGTTCAACGAGCTGGAGATCATGCCGAAAGAGCGTGAGCTGATCGACATCTGCCGCGAGGAGAAAGCCGCGGGTCGTAAGACCCTGGTGTACTCCGTCTACACCGGCACGCGCGATACCACCAGCCGTTTGAAGATGTTGCTGGAGCAAGAGGGTTTTCGGGTGGCGGTACTGCGCGCAAGCGTGGATGCCTCTCGCCGCGAAGACTGGATTGCCGAGCAGCTCGATCGCGGGATCGACGTCCTCATCACGAATCCGGAACTGGTGAAAACCGGCCTGGATTTGCTGGAGTTCCCCACGATTGTGTTCATGCAGTCGGGGTGGAACATCTACACGTTGCAACAAGCCGCGCGCCGGTCATGGCGGATCGGCCAGAAGCAGCATGTGAAGGTGATCTACCTGGGGTATGCGGCCACGTCGCAGATGACGTGCTTGGCCCTGATGGCGAAGAAGATCCTGGTATCGCAGAGCACCTCCGGCGACGTCCCGGAATCGGGGCTGGATGTGCTCAACCAGGACGGCGATTCGATCGAGGTCGCCCTGGCCCGGCAACTCGTCGCGGCCTGATACTCTCGTTCATGCCGGCGTCCCTCTGGGCGCCGGCTTTTTTTATTCCTGCACAGTACCTTCAATCGTCGCCATGACGCCCAGCGTCGGGGTCGTTAAACTGGGCGGACATACGCAGATCTCGAGGGGCATGATGGTCATGGTGATCGAAGCAGCCTACGCGAATGGCACTGGCGTCGCGAATGCACTGCGCATGTCGCAGGCCCAGTGGCTGGGGCTGCAACGGAACTATCACGTCGGCGATCTGCTAATGCCATGCTGCAATGCTCCAGCCGTCCCCAAGATCAGTGCCAATGGCCATCCTTTCTTCGCGCATCTAAGCGGTGCCTGCAGCACTTCCGAAGAAAGCCAGTGGCACCTCGCGGCCAAGATACTGGTGCGCAGCGTTTTGGAGGATCTTGGTTGCCGAGCCTCGGTTGAGGTTCCAGGGAGCAGCGAAACCAGCCGCTGGAAAGCCGATGTCTGGGGCGAGCGTGGCGAGGCCAAGTTGGCTATCGAGATCCAAAGGTCATATCAGTCGCTGCGTGACTACCGTACCCGGCAAAAGAAATATCGGGCCGAGGGCATCAAGGCGCTTTGGTTGCTAAGACAAGAGAGATACAGCACTCTCACGAGGAGCATGAGCAAGGAGCGACTGCGGACCGAGTTCGGAGGAAAATTCCCTCCAGCCGGGCACTTCGGCCCATGTCTCGCAGATGTGCCTATAGCAATGCTCGAGTTGGAGCCGACCACCACGATCACAGGTGCTGGATTTTTCACCGCCAGTCTTCCGGATTTACTCGAAGCAGTGCTTAGTGATCGCTTTCTTTGCGTAGATGGTCTTTGGTGCATCGACAACCTAGATGCGATGTCTCGTGCCGCCCAACTTGCGCGCGAACGTGCCGCAGCCCAGCGCGCGGCAGATATTTAGTTAAGAACCGGTATTAACTCATCCGGAGCCCATGCGATTCTGATACAGCCCCAACCCTTATATAGTCGCTCAGAGGTTCGCAGCACGCATTCGTGCCTCTAATTCATCCAGGAATGGTGAGCGCCCATGGCGCATCGGACCATAGCGCCCTTCAACGAATCCCGAGTACAGCATGTGAACCTCGTCGCGGGCGCGTGTGAGTCCCACATAGAACAGCCGGCGACTCTCGCGCAACTTCTCTGGACTCAGTTTTCGCCATGGCAAACTCCCATAGTCGAGACCGACCATAATGACCACGTCGTACTCGCATCCCTTAGCGGAATGAAGTGTCAGCAGGTTCAGGTGATCCGGCGAACCATCACGTCCGCCCAGACTCGCAATGTCCAGCGTAGCCAGCGCGCCACCTTCGGCAAGCGCCGCCGTCATGCGATCCAGTTGTTCCTTCTGATCGGCAAGCGACGATTCAGCAACCAACAGACGATCCAAGATGCCGTTGCGCAGTGATGCGACAAAATCACGTGCGGACTGCTGATCGGCGCGCAACGCCCACAACAGAGCGGTTAGCTCCTGCCCCTCGCGTCGAGCCTGCGCATCGTCCAAGTTCGCTCGATGAAATGCGAGATAACGGTCGATCAATCCACGCAGTTGCGGACGCGCGATACGCCAGCCACCCGCACACCATGCGGCGCAGTCTTCTACCCAACTCGTCAAGGCAACTTTACGGTAAGGCGCGGCGGTGTCCACGCGGATATAATCGAAACCGCCGGCTGCCACGGCCTTGGCCACAATATCGCCTGCGCGATAGTCCGTATACAAGATTGCGATATCGCCCAGCGTTCGTCCTGGCTTGGAGTCCAAGGCCACCGGAATGATCTGCGCGACGGCGTGTGCGGCCTGATCTGCGAGCCCATCAGGGCACAGCACAAACTCGATAGTCGCCTGACGGGTCGGGTCGTTCGCCCGATAGCCACGATCCTCACCCAACGCCATTTCTGAAGCGCTGACAATGCCTGCCCCTGAGCGATAATTCAATTGAAGTCTGACCGGCTCGATGTCTTCACGCTCAGCTAGCTCCATGAGCAACGCGCCATCGGCCCCTGTGAAACCGTAGATCGACTGGTCTGCATCACCGACTGCGAACAAGCGCACGCCACCATCAAAAGCCAGGCGCTTGACGATGCGATGGAGTGCAACCCCCAAATCCTGATATTCATCTACCGCCAGCACCGGAAATTTCGCCTGCACCAGAGGCAGTACCCAATCATGCTCAGCGATCAGGCGCTGGCCATAGACCACCATGTCGTCGTAGTCGATCAGCCCCCCTTGGCGCAGTGCCGCCTCGTAGGCTTCGGCCCAGGCGGCAAGTTCTTCCTCGCTACGCCAGGCAACGCTGTTTCGGTTCAGTACGGATCGGCGATGCCGTCCAAGATCGATAGCTTTGTAAGGATGGTTGGCCCCAAAGAGCTCGTCTCCGGACTGCCTGATCAAACGATCACTCACTCGCTGGGATGCCACTGAGAGGGGAAACTGAATCGGTAGATCAGCTAAGCGTCCATATGGCATCAACAGATGGCGTAGGCAGAATCCGTGGACGGTGCCGATGAACAGGTTTGGCGCCTCCCGCAGCCCCAACATTTCAAGCCGACGGGTTAATTCGCGTGCGCACTCTTGACTGTAGGTGATGCACGCAGCACCACGCGGTGCCTGCACGTCTTCGGCCAAGATGCGAGCCAGCTTCAGCACAAGCGTCTTGGTTTTTCCGCTTCCAGGGCCGGCGAGCACCACGCAATGTCCCTGGGAGTTGTACGCCGCCAACTGACCAGGATTTCCGGCCAGCTCGGCAGCCTGGGCCAGGTAGGCTGTGCTGAAACTACGCGACGGCATTGCGGATATGCTCCAGCGCGGAACGGATGTAGTGCGGGCAAGTATCCTCGGACACTGAGCGTGCAAGGGCCTGAGCGAATCGTCCCTTTCCGATTCTTTCGATAAGCTTCAGCAGCCGTTCTTCATCGACCTGGTCTAAGTCATCCACCCACTGCTGCAATGCTTCTCGGGTTGCTTGCCTCAGTTGCGGCAATTCCTGCTGAATTACATCCCGCATCGACTCAGCCAACCCACCGGCGAACAACTCCGTTTCCAGTGTGTTCTCGTTCACGAAGTATCCGAACTCCTCGGCAAGCTCAATTACGTCATCTGTCTCCATCTCCGAGTGGTCGTACTCGTCTTCAACCACGTCAAGAAGATTGATCAGTCGCCGGCGAACCAGCGGAGCCTTGCCATTGACCGGATCATAGTCCGTCAGGATGACATGAGGAATATCCAGTCCTTCAGGGCCTAGGAGCTTCACATACGGCGTGAAGTTAGTTCCGCCAACCGAGCACACGGTAATCCCAAGCATATCGAGGTGGATATCAAGCGCCTCAGCGAACGCGGGGACCAGGAAACGCTCTGCGTCGCCTTCGACCAGAATGACCCCCCGAGAAAAGAAAATCTCGCCACGCGTGACATCAATGTAGCGCTGTAGATCTTCTTCATCCCTCTGTGTGAACGGCGCATTCGCAGTTGAAACGGCGACAGTCTTGCCTGCCCCCACGTCATGACGTAGCAGAACGATGGATCTAATCGGCGTAACGCTTGCAATGTGTGGGGAGTGAGTTGTAAGGATCGTTGTTAGCGGAGCATCTTCCTCGTTTTCATCCCCTCCGGTGCCAAGGAAATAACGATAGACAAGGCGCTGAACGTGCGGGTGCAGGTGCGCTTCGGGCTCCTCAACCACAAAGAATGTATGGTCACGTTCTCCGTCAGACACGAGGCGGTCGAGTTCGAGGCTCTTCAATGCCAGGAAGATCAGGTTCGCGGTTCCCAGACTAGCGTCACCGACGCCGCGAATTCCATTGTCAATTAACAATCGCAAGCTGCGAAGCAGCGCATCCACCCGAGTTGGAGCGAGTCCAAGCGACACAGGCACAGCATGCTGCTCACCAGCAATGGAGATCAACCGCTCGCTGATCCGGTTCGCCGTCGCAACCACTTGGGCGTGGCCAGCTAGTTCCCGCTGTGCGTCGTCAACCTGATTTTGAATCTCCTCACGGGCGTCTTCGTCCAACGACTCGGCAAGATCTTCGATGAGGGGTCTCAATGGTGAATTGCGCCAACTCGCGAGATCCTTCTCAGCATCACGCAGTGCCACCTGGACGTCTATTGGCAACATGCGGCGAAACGCACTACCGACGTGCATTTCGGGGTCGTTACCACCAAAGATCACATACTCATAGTCTTTCAACGATTCCGGAGCGCGTCCCAGTCCGGCTTTGGGCTGGAAGCGATAGGTGAGACGGGCCGTCATGGGTGGGCCTGGATCAATCACACAATCGTTGAGATGAGCCATCAACCGCGGGTTATCAGTGAAGTCGGTCAAGTCCACCGAGACTTCGATGATTTTACCGATCTTGTCTTCAACCAGGCCATCCCAGAAGTGCTCTATGCTCAATTGCCGGTCACGCTCGGACAATCCTGGGTCGAGAATCAGCTGTAATCCACGAATGAAGTTACTTTTTCCGACTTTATTCTCACCAACGATAACGATGCTATCGCCAGTCTTTATATCAACATCCGAAAAATTGGCGAAATTGATCAGCCTAACGCGTGAGATCCGCATGCACACCCCCTGCAATATGTCTTACGAATAATATCAGCCCATCGTCGGCAACACCGTTAGTTATTCACCGCCTTCCCTACAAGCCTGCGCTGACTCAACCTCCGAAGACTCATACTTCCAACCTACACCCGCGAACAAAGCGATCCAAGACTCTTTCGTATTCTTTGCTGAACGATTCGGTCTGCCCGGCGAAGGTATCGGCTCATCGCCATCGAGAGCCGAACCATGCCAGCAACCCAACTTCTACGGCGCCTGACCGGCAGCGGCCTGCTGATCACCGCTGTGTTGAGCGGCGGCTGCGCCACCACCGCCGCACCGCCCGTTGATCCTCTTGTCGAGGAAGCCGACACAGCGCCGCAGTCACCTGAACTGATTCCGGTGGTGCGCTATGGCCGCTACACGCTCGTGGAGCTTGTTCCCACCGCGGCCCAGCGTGACCTGCTGCTGCAGGTCATCGACGTGGCGATGCCAGCGGATGCCAGAGCGACGGTGGGCGACGGCCTGCGCCACGCACTCCAGCGCAGCGGCTACCAGCTTTGCGAGAACGCCCATGCGGTGATCGAGCTGTATTCGCTGCCGCTGCCGGCGGCGCACCTGTATCTGGGGCCGATGACGCTGCGCGACGCACTGCTCACGCTCGCCGGGCCGGCCTGGGATGTACAGGTCGATGACAGGGCGCGCCAGATCTGCTTCGTTCCTGCCGGCGAGCCCTCCGCAGATCCCGAGACCGACACGCCACTGGCCGCGCCGGTGCAGACCTTTCCCATCGTCGACGGAGGCCAGCCATGAGCGCAGTGGCCCATGCGTCGCGTTCGCGCGCGGCCTTCGTGCTGTACCTGCTGCTGTGGGCCTGGATGGTCGGACTCAGCGCACTGGTGCTCGTCAACTTCCGCGTTGCGGGCGACCTGGCCGGTCAGAGTCAAGTTGATTCGGCCTTACGCCAACTGCAGGTGCTCGAAGGCCGGCTCGCCGAATTCGCCGACGACGTACAGACGCTGCAAGCCCGCCCCGAAGCGGCGACCACGGCAGCTTTGCAGGAAGCTTTGCAGGACACCCGCCAGCGCCTCGAAGCCGACATCGCCCGTCTCGAACAGTCGCTGGCCGGCTACGCCACCGAGGCGGCCCTGCAGACACTGCACAGCGAGGTCGAGCAGCTCAAGGCACAGCGCCAGACCGCCGCGCGCACGCCCGCAGCGCCGCGTCCCGCCAGGGCGACGACGACGGCACCGGCACAGGTGCCGTTTCCCTTCCGCTTGATCGGTGCGGAACTGCGCGCCGGGCAGCGCGCCGTTTCCATCGCCCCCGCCACCGACCCGCTCTCGGCCGGGCAGATCCAGGTGCTGCTTCCCGGCGAGCATGCCGGGCGCTGGCAGTTGCAGACCATCGACGGCAACACCGCCGTGTTCCAGGCCGGCGACCAGACGCGCCGGCTGGCGATTCCTTGATCGGGAGGCGCCATGCAACGTCGCGCACTTTCCATGCTGTTCCTGTTGGCCGCGCTGAACGCACCGGCCTTCGCGCAGCAGCCCGCCACCCAGAGCACACCCGCACAGTCTTCCCGTGTCACGCCGAGCCAGATCGATCAGGCACGCGATGAACGCCTGGCGCGGGACTGGGGGCTGCGCGGCGACGAATGGGGACGCTACCGCGAACTGACGGAAGGGCCGCTGGGCATCCATTCACCCAACCTCGACCCGCTGACCGCACTCGGCATCGAAGCCCGCTCCGACGAGGAGCGACGGCGCTATGCCGAACTGCAAGTGCAGGTCGAAGCGCGCCGCGTGGAAAAGTTGCTGGCGTATCAACGAGCCTACGACGAAGCCTGGCAACGCCTGCATCCCGACGCCCAGCGGGTGAATCTGCCCGATGCGCTGCCGGGCGGCAGTGCGATGACCGGCAGCGGTCGTACCGCCGTGTTCGTCCGGGACGGCTGCGCGCCGTGTGCCCAGGTCGTGCAGCGTCTGCAGACGGCGAACGCCGAGTTCGACCTGTACATGGTCGGCAGCCGCCAGGACGACGCGCGCATCCGCGAGTGGGCCCAGCGCGCGCAGATCGATCCGGCGCGCGTGCGCAGCGGCTCGATCACGCTCAACCACGACGGTGGCCGCTGGCTGGCGCTGGGTTTGCCCGGTGAACTGCCCGCGGTGGTGCGTCAGGTGAACGGCCAATGGCAGCGCCAGCCCTGATGCCGACGTGGCCGCTGCGCGTGCTGCTGGCCGCCGCGCTGGCGACCGGGCCAGTCCAGGCCCAGGAAATTCCGCCGCCCGCCTACCAGTTGGCGGCCCAGCGCGCCGGCATTCCTTCGACGGTGCTCTATGCCGTGGCGCTGCAGGAAAGCGGCGTGCGCCGGGACGATCGCATCGTGCCGTGGCCCTGGTCGCTCAATGTCGCCGGCCAGTCGCGCCGCTACGCCACGCGCGCGCAGGCTTGTGCGGGCGTGCGCCAGGCGCTGCGCGAGGTGCCCCCCACGCGCATCGACGTGGGCTTGGGCCAGATCAACCTCGGCTACCAGCAGCACCGCTACCGCCAGCCCTGCGATCTGCTCGACCCCTACGACAACCTGCGCATCGCCGCCGACATCCTGAAAGAGCAGCACACCCCCGGCGAAGACTGGCTGCTGGCGGTCGGGCGTTACCACCGACCGGCTGGCGGCGCGCCCGCGGCGCGTTACCGGCGCAGCGTTTCACAATACCTCCAGCGCGTGCTCGGCCCGCAACAGACCGCCGCACACGCGCCCCGCCAGGAGAACAGCCGATGACCTCATCCATCCGGGCCACGCACGGCCTTCTTGTCGTAATGCTCGCCACCGTGCCGATGAGCGCGGTGCGTGCCACGCCGCCCCTGATCGTGGTGGAAGACCGGGGCGGCGCTTCCGCGCTGCCGTACTACGAAGCGCTCGACCTGCAGCCGCGCGCCACGAGTCAGCCACTCCCCTCCATCGTCATTCCCGAGGCACCAACCGCCGCTGTCGATGAGACGGCCATGCTGCCGGTGCGCAGTGCCAGGCTCACGCCGGGAACGGTTGCCCGCCGCGTCATCGAGGCCCCCGGACTGCAACCATTCTTCCTGGTCGGTGACGATGCGACCTCTCAAGCCTGGTTGCGTCAGCACGCCGACACGCTGCGCCAACGCAACGCCTGGGGCCTGGTGGTCAATGTCGAGACGGCCCAGGCGCTGGCACAACTGCGTGCAATCGCGCCCGGCCTGAATCTGTCGCCGATGTCCGCCGACGATCTGGCCGAACGCCTGGGCCTGCGGCATTACCCGGTGCTGGTCACGGCCACCGGCATCGAGCAATGACGCCATGTCGCAGACGCAGCCCGTCGAAGTTCTGCTGCGCCCCGCGGTGGAGCTGTACACCGTGGCGGTCTGCGCCGGCGCCGCGTTTCTGTGCCTGGTGGCACCGTGGTCGCTCGCGCTGAGCCCGGCCATGGGTATCGGCAGTGCGCTGGCGTTCGCCACCTTCGGTGCGATCCGCTGGCGCGACGCGCAGGTGACTCTGCGCTATCGCCGCAACATCCGCAGGTTGCCGCGCTACGTCATGACAAGCCGCGACGTGCCGGTCAGCCAGCAGCGGTTGTTCATCGGCAAAGGCTTTCGCTGGGAACAGAAGCACACGCACAGGCTGATGCAGACGTACCGGCCCGAGTTCCGGCGCTACGTCGAACCGACACCGGCCTACCAGCTGGCGCGACGCCTGGAGGAACGGTTGGAGTTCGCGCCGTTTCCACTTTCGCGCCTGTCGAGCCTCACCAGCTGGGACATGCCGCTCAACCCCGTGCGCCCCTTGCCGCCAGTAGGCGGCCTGCCGCGCCTGCACGGCATCGAACCCGAGGAAGTCGACGTCAGCCTGCCGCTGGGCGAACGCGTCGGACACTCTCTGGTGCTGGGCACGACACGCGTGGGCAAGACGCGGCTCGCCGAGTTGTTCGTGACCCAGGACATCCGGCGGCAAAACGCTGCGGGCGAGCATGAAGTCGTCATCGTCATCGACCCCAAGGGTGATGCCGATCTCCTGAAGCGGGTGTACGTCGAGGCCAAGCGCGCCGGCCGCGAGAACGAGCTGTATATCTTTCATCTCGGCTGGCCCGATATCAGCGCGCGCTATAACGCCGTGGGACGGTTCGGCCGCATCAGCGAGGTCGCAACGCGCATCGCCGGCCAGCTTTCTGGCGAAGGCAACAGCGCGGCCTTTCGCGAATTTGCCTGGAGATTCGTCAATGTCATTGCCAGGGCGCTGATCGAGCTGGGGCAACGTCCGGACTATCTGTTGATCCAGCGTCATGTGATCAACATCGATGCGCTGTTCATCGAGTACGCCGCGCATTTCTTCGCCCGCACCGAGCCGAAGGCCTGGGAAGTCATCGTCCAGATCGAGGCCAAGCTCAACGAGAAGAACATCCCCAGGAACATGATCGGACGCGAGAAGCGTGTCGTGGCCCTGGAGCAGTACCTCAGCCAGGCGCGCAACTACGATCCGGTGCTCGACGGCCTGCGCTCGGCGGTCCGGTACGACAAGACGTATTTCGACAAGATCGTCGCCTCGCTGCTGCCTCTGTTGGAAAAGCTCACCAGCGGCAAGGTCGCCCAGTTGCTGGCCCCGAACTACTCGGACCTCGGTGATCCCCGTCCTATTTTCGATTGGATGCAGGTGATCCGGAAGCGCGCCATTGTCTATGTCGGCCTGGATGCGCTTTCTGATGCCGAAGTCGCTGCGGCGGTCGGCAATTCGATGTTCAGTGACTTGGTTTCCGTCGCAGGCCACATTTATAAACACGGTATCGACGATGGTCTGCCGTGGGCCTCCGCGAACACCAAGGTGCCGATCAATGTTCACGCGGATGAATTCAATGAGTTGATGGGCGACGAGTTCATTCCGATGATCAACAAGGGGGGCGGCGCCGGGCTCCAGATCACCGCTTACACGCAGACCCTGAGCGACATCGAGGCGCGCATCGGCAATAGGGCCAAAGCCGGTCAGGTCGTCGGGAATTTCAACAATGTGTTCATGTTGAGGGTGCGCGAAACCGCCACCGCCGAACTGCTGACCAGGCAGTTGCCGAAGGTGGAGGTCTACACCACGACCATCGTCAGCGGTGCGACCGATAGTTCGGAGATCCGCGGTTCAACCGATTTCACCAGCAACACGCAAGACCGCATCAGCATGTCCAGCGTGCCGATGATCGAGCCCTCTCATGTCGTAGCGTTGCCGAAGGGTCAATGCTTCGCCCTGATGCAGGGCGGACAGCTGTGGAAGGTCAGGATGCCGCTGCCGGCGGCCGACCCTGATGAGGCCATGCCGGAGGATCTGCAGCAGCTCGCGGGGTACATGCGCCAGCACTACACCGAGGCTGCGCACTGGTGGGAGAACCTGGGGTCGCCGATGCTGCAGGATGGCCCCTTGCCCGACGACTTGCTCGACGAAGCGCCCATTGCGAGCGACCCTCCCGCGAACGTCACGGGCGACACGGGCCTGGATGAGCACACGCCATGAGCGACCCGGCATCCACTGCGCAGCGGCAGCAACAGCGCCGGCAGGGCCTGATCGCCACTGCGATCTCCTTGCCGCTGCGCCTGTTCGGGGTACTGATCGCCTCGCTGATGCTGTCGATCCTGATCGAGTGCGTGGGCATGCACCTGTTCTGGAAGGACCAGGGCTGGCGCCATGCGCAATCGATGCTGCAGTACGAGCTGGGGCATCTGTCGAATCACTTCACGCGCAGCGCCATCGTGCAGGAGCCAGGGCGCACCGCGCACCGCCTGGTGGAGACGGGTTACGAGTGGGTGTTCGTCAAGACCGGGCTGCTCGACAAGATGAACGATACCGCAGAACGCGCCCGCGCGCCGGGCCAAGGACAATCCCGTGATTTCCGCTACTTCATCAGCCAAGTCTATGTCTGGGCCGAGCGCTATCTGATTGCCGCCGCTTTCATCACCTTGACCTTTATGGTGCGCCTGCTGGTTCTGGTATTGACACTGCCGCTGGTGCTCACGGCAGTGTTCGTCGGTCTGGTCGATGGACTGGTGCGCCGCGACGTGCGCAAGTTCGGCGCCGGCCGGGAATCGGGCTTCGTCTACCATCGCGCGAAAGCCTCGCTACTGCCACTGGCGATACTGCCCTGGGTGATCTACTTGGCGATGCCGGTCTCGGTGCATCCACTGCTGATTCTGTTACCCAGCGCCGCCTTACTGGGACTGGCTGTATCTCTGACTGCGGGGAGCTTCAAAAAGTACCTGTAGCTATATTGTTCTGAACGCCTTGTCTTCATCTGAACCACCATAGTGCTGTAACCGCACTGCGCACTCAATCAACACGATCCGTGCGAGGTAGGTGGCATACTGGCGCTCTGCGGCGAATGATTCCAGCCTGTCGTAGTGTGTGCCATGCAGTATCTGCGATCGACCGTGGTCATAGATGTCCTTGACCAACTGCTTCAGTGTGCGAGGACGGTTGCCCCGTACTACCTGAGTTTCGCTACTCGTACCAGTTAAATGGATGACCATTTCACGGATACCATCGTTCTTGCCACCGCAGCACAGTACATCTAGGCAGGTTCCGAGCTTCGCCAGCGCTATGGCATCACTTGATTCACGATTGCCTTCGCCGAACCAATCCAGCGCAGTAGCCCATCGATTGGCAAGCTTGGGATGCGGGTGACTCGATGGATCAAGCAACCCATCAAGGATCGCCGCGAATGCCGGAATAATAGACGTCATGTCATCCAACGCTTGCCTTACTCGCTCGGGAGGTTGCGAAGTAATACGCTTCCCAAGCGAGCTTCCGGGCAACCACAGAAATCCTTTGGTTTCGACCAGGCGATCGCTACCGGCAGGCGGTAGACGCTCGTCTTGAAGCGCCTGTTGCAAGAAGCACTCGGGGGCCCCAAAGCCAAGAGAGATAGCGTCAAGCGCTGTCTTGGCAACCAACCTCGCCAACTTGCGTGAGAATTCACGCTCATAGCCACGGACTGTTACCTTGACCAAGGCCGGACATCCGACGATCGCACTGTAGACGGCGTTGGCCAGCCCTTCGATGGAGGAGCCATCATTGGGATTCTGCAAGGCATCCTTGAGAATTTCCTTCCAGCGGTGGTTCGCCTCTGGTTGGTTCAGATAGTGATCCTTTCCGTACTGAGGGAAGTCGACCGAATCTATCCAGTCGGATCTATTCAAGAATGTCACCGGGCCGAGGGAGAAAGGAGAAACCCTCTCCATGCCCAGGGTCCAGGCAGGAAAATAGTGCGTGTGCTCGTTGGCGATGCTTGCGAGTCGTTCCTCAATGAGTAACTTCAGTTTTGGAAGAAGCCCGCCCTGATCGCATTCATCAAATCCTAAGAGCTCACCCGCAGCATGCAAGTCGGCAACGGTCTGACGGACTACCTTTTGATAGGCCTCAGACTCAATCTTCACTGACTTCTGGGGCCGATTCTGATGGAGGGTGCTGGAGAATTGCCCAAGTGCCTCTCTTGCCTTCCTTGTGAAGAACCGCTGCATACCATTCTCGGCAGTGACGAAATCAGGAATTCCAGGTTCTTCGGACCATGGCGTGGCCCCCTTGTGTATTTGATCTAACTCATCTACGAGAGCTTTCAGCTCGGCCTTTAACCCCATACATTTTCCCTTGATCTAATGCTGATCGCAGGATATCGCAAGCTGGCACCAACGGTATTGGCATCCATCAATCCGGTCAGTTCGCAGTACCCATTGTTTGCGGTCTTGAAGCGCCTGCCTCGCCACGATCGAGCCATTGCTGATCGAACCGAGGAATGGCGCGATGGTGTTTTCGTTTCCACGCCACGCCGCGCATCGCGGCGTGGCCGCCCTGCTGCTGATGGCGCTGACGGCGAGCCCGCCGCTGGCGGCCCATGCCGGCACGCCAGCCCAACGCCAGGAGCTGGCTGCGGCCCTGCGCCAGCTCGACGCGCTGGAACGCTTCGTCGCACAGAGTGCGGCGAATACCCCGATCACAGCGGGCGAGCGCTACCACTTCGACTACCCACGTCTACTCGATGACCTCGCGCGCGTGCGCGCCGGCATCCAGTTCCACCTCGCGCCGTCTCGCGCCCAGCCACGCGACCCCGCCGTACTGAGCGGCGATTACCGCAACGAGTCCGCCCCCGACGTTTTCTCGGCACCGGAGGCCCAGCCATGACCTCCGCGCAGATCAGCGCCTTCCAGGCCAACAGCAGCATCGCACCCGCCGCGATGGCGACGGTGATCGTCGGCCTCGTGTTCGCGGTGCTGCTGCTGTGGGGGGCCTGGGCCATTCGCACCGCCTACGTCGGCTGGGCGGAAAACCAGCTCAACCAGCGTCAGTTCCTCGGCGTCGTCGTGCGTTTTCTCGCGATGTACCTGGTGCTGACTTTTTTCCTCCTCTCCTAACCACAAGGGTCAGACCATGAAAACCGCTCATTTCCCCCGCATCTGTCTCGCCCGGCGCGCCGCGCTGGCACTGAGCCTCACCACGCTGCCCGCGCTGTCGTTCGCACAGGGCCTGCCGCAACTGGAGAATCCGTCGCGCGGCACCGGCGGCGGGATCATGGAGACCATTCGCAACTACGGCTACGACATCGTGCTCCTGGTCGCACTGCTGGTCGTGGCGTCGATGTTCATTGGCGTGTGCTACCACGCCTACGGCACCTACGCGGAAATCCACACGGGCAGGAAGACCTGGGGCCAGTTCGGACTCACGGTAGCCATCGGCGCGGTGCTGTTGGTCATCGGTATCTGGCTGCTCACCGAAGCGACCGGGATTCTCTGAGGCCGCGCCCATGTCCGAGCATCAGCACATCCGTGCGGACGGCACCGTGATGTTCCTTCCGCACCGGCTCAACCGGCATCCCGTGGTGGTGCGCGGCCTGACGGCGGACGAGCTGTGGATCTGCTGCGGCCTGTCCGGCGCAGCCGGATTGCTGGTCGGCGCGCCCCTGTCCTGGCTGTTCTCGACCATCGCGATCGCGCCCACCTTCATCGTGCTGGGTATCGCCTTCGGCGTGTTCATCGGCGGAGGCATCCTGCGCCGTCAGAAACGCGGCAGACCCGACACCTGGTTGTACCGCCAACTGCAATGGCGCATCGCGACCCGCTATCCCTTGGTAGCCGGCTGGATCGGCGGGCATGTGCTGATCACGCGTTCGGGGCGCTGGTCGAACCGGAGGGCTGCGTGATGAGCCGCTTCCGGAACGAAGTCGCGCACCTGCAGGCGCATATCAAGACCTTGCGGCTGGGGGCCGGCGCGTTGCTGCTGATCGCGCTGGTGATGGGTGGCGGATGGTGGAGCGCGCCACGCGACCTGACCATTCACGTGCCGCCCGATCTGCGCTCGGGCAGCACCCGCCCGTGGTGGGACGTGCCGCCGGAAAGCGTCTATGCGTTCACCTTCTATGTGTGGCAGCAGCTGCACCGCTGGCCCAGCAATGGTGAAGAGGACTATGCGCGCAACCTGCATGCGCTCTCGCCGTACTTCACGCCTGCCTGCCGCGCCTTCCTGCAGGCCGACTACGACTACCGCCGCAGCACCGGCGAACTGCGCCAGCGGGTGCGCGGCGTGTACGAGATTCCCGGGCGCGGCTACGGCGACAACCCGTCCGCGCGCGTGCGCACGGTTTCCGAGCGCAACTGGGTGGTGACGCTCGATCTCAGTGCGGACGAATACCACGGGCCGGAACAGGTCAAGCGCGCACTGGTGCGCTACCCGATCAAGGTGGCGCGCTCGGACGTCGATCCGGCACGCAACCCGTTCGGCCTCGTCCTGGACTGCTACGACGGTGCGCCGCAGCGCATCGCTGCGTCCACGCCCGAATCCCCGGCCCGCGGTGATCTGGGCCTGCAAGGAGACTCCCCATGAAGAGCCGCCTTCTCGTCTGGCTGGGCATGCTGGCCTGCGTACTGGTGCCCATGGCCCATGCCGTGGAGATCATGCACTGGGAGCGTCTGCCGCTGGCCGTGCCGCTGCAGGTCGGTGAGGAGCGCATCGTGTTCGTGGATCGCAACGTGCGCGTCGGCGTGCCGGCCAGCGTGGGCGACCGGCTGCGTGTGCAGAGTGCCGGCGGTGCGATCTACCTGCGCGCCAGCGAACCGATCGAACCCACGCGGCTGCAACTGCAGGATGCCGACAGCGGCGCGCTGATTCTGCTGGACATCGCCGCAGAGCCCGCCCAGGACGGCGAGCCGCCGCTGGAGCCGGTGCGCATCGTGGAGGGCAACGCCACGCCGCAGCGTTACGGCCAGGCGCAAGCGCCCGGAGCGGCTGCACCCGCTCCGGATCAGGCCCGCTCGCCGCGGCGCGAAACCCCGGTGGCGGTGGTGCTGACCCGCTACGCAGCCCAGAACCTGTACGCGCCGCTGCGCACCGTGGAACCGGTGCCGGGCATCATGCGCGTCAACCTGCGCCGCGACCTGTCGCTGGACATCTTGCTGCCGACCCTGCCGGTGCATGCCGAGGCGCTGGCGGCATGGCGGCTGGAAGATCAGTGGGTCACCGCCGTGCGGCTGACCCATACCGGCAGCGGCTGGATCGACCTCGATCCGCGCGCGCTGCAAGGGGACTTTCTCACCGCCACCTTCCAGCATCCGACGCTCGGTCCGCGCGGCACGCCGGAGGACACCACGGTGCTGTATCTGGTCACGCGCGGTCGCGGCCTGCCGCAGTCGCTGCTGCCGGCGGTCCACCGCTTCGATCCGACGGCGCTGCTGCCGCAGGCCGTCCCCGGTCACGACGACAAGGAGGCCGGCGATGCGCAGTAATGGCTTGCTCAAGTGGCTGGTATTGCCGGTCGCCTTGCTGGTGCTGTTCTTCGGCATCCGGCTGTTCTCCGGTGGCGGCGACCAGCCTCGCCCCATGGCCGATGCCGATCCACAGCTCACCGCCGAGGAAATGCAGGCGCTCGGCATCGAGGGCGACACGCCCCGCGACACCGTCGCCACCCTGGTGGCCCAAGTGCGGCAGTTGCGCACCGAACTGCAGACGGCGACGGCGGACAACCGCACCCAGCGCGAAGAGAACCAGCGCCTGCGCCAGCGCGAAAGCGCGATCGACCAGCGTATCGACACGGCCCTGGAAGCCGAACGCACCGCCTTGCGCCGCGACCAGGAGCGGCTGGTCGGCGAGCGCCGGCAGACCGAAGGCCTGTTGCAGGATCTGCAGCGCCGGCTGGAGAACATCGGCAGCACAGACCACTCCGACCTGCCCGTCGGGCTGGGTCTGCGCGAGGGCGACGGCGATGGCTTTGCCGGTGAGGGCGGCATCCGTTGGGTGGAGCCGGACGACGCGAGGCAGACCGATGGGCGCGCAGGCACGAGCCTGAGCTTCCCCACCAGCTTCGGGCCGGCGCAAAAGACGCTGGAGGCCACCGTCGAACAGGTGGCCGATGCCGGCGCCAGGGCAGCCGGCGTCCAGACGGCCCGGGCGGTCTACACCGTGCCGACGAACTCCACCCTGATGGGCTCGGTCGCGATGACCGCGCTGATTGGCCGCGTGCCGGTCGATGGCACCGTGAACGATCCGTTCCCGTTCAAAGTCCTCGTCGGGGAGGACAACCTGACCGCGAATGGCATTGATATCCCCGACGTCGCCGGCGCAGTGTTCAGCGGCACGGCCAGTGGCGACTGGACCCTGTCGTGCGTCAGGGGGCAGGTCCGTTCGATCACGTTCGTCTTTCATGATGGCACCGTGCGCACGATCCCCGAGGACAGCGAGCGCAGCAGCCAGCAGAACAACCAGCAGGATGGCCTGGGCTGGATCAGCGACCCGTATGGGATTCCCTGCGTCAGTGGCGCACGGCGCAGCAACGCACAGCAATACCTGGGCACCCAGGCATTGATCACCGCTGCCGGCGCGGGCGTCGCTTCACTGATCGATTCCGACAGCGGCCAGATGTCGTATGTCGGCGCCGATGGGTCGATCGGCACGGTTGGCATCAGCACCAACGAAGCGGTCGGACGCATCCTCGCCGGCGGCGTGCAGGACATGTCGCAGTGGGTGAACCGTCTTTACGGGCAGGCCTTCGCCGCAGTGTATGTCCAGCCCGGCGCCCAGGTTGCCATCCATCTCGAAAAGCCCCTTCACATCGACTACGAGCCCGAAGGCCGCCGCGTCGACCATCGAGCAGGAGAAGCGCATGCACTCGATCTGGATTAGGCCGCTGCTGCTGGTGGCGGTCGCGACGGTGCTGGCCGGCTGCGCCACCAGCAAGGAGGAGCTGATGCCGCACGGTGGCCGCACCATGCAGGACATCTGGCACCAGCAGGCCGGCGACGGCGGCAGCGGCCAGGTCGCCCGCCGTCAGTTGCTGGATGCGCGCCAGAGCCTGCGCCGGCCGCTGACGGATGCGGATGTGCAGGCCGCGCCCGCTGAGCAGATGCGCTACACGCGCACGGCGGCCAACGAGATCCACCACCAGTTTCCACGGCTTCCCAACCCGGATCTGGTCATGTATGTCTTCCCGCACCTTGCCGGCACCGATCCCGTGCCGGTGCCCGGTTACAGCACGGTGTTCCCCCTGTACCAGAGGGTGCAGTACGCCATGCCCGGCGAACGCACGGAGGCGTACTGATGGCCTTGTCGTTGCCCTGGCGCCGGCGTGCCGCCGACGATGCCACACCGACCGACGATCGGCAGGACGACTGGACGCGCCATGTGCGCGCACTGCGCGAAGCCGGCATTTCCGAACCCGGCGCGGCGGTCGCGCACGAGCGTCCGGCCACGGCCGCCGACGAGCAGGCGCTGTATGACGTGGCGCCGTCATTCGTCGCGCTGCTGCCGTGGGTCGAGTATCTGCCGGACTCGCAGTGCATGCTGCTTGAGGACGGCGTCTCGGTTGCCGCCTTCTTCGAGCTGACGCCGCTGGGCACCGAAGGCCGCGAGGCCGCCTGGCTGGCGCAAGCACGCGACGCATTGGAAAACGCTCTGCAGGACAGCTTCGACGAGCTCGATGCCAACCCGTGGGTGCTCCAGCTCTATGCCCAGGACGAAGCCAACTTCGACCAGTACCTGGACACGCTGCGTGGCTACGTCCAGCCGCGCGCCGAGGGCAGCCGTTTCACCGAGTTCTACCTGGCCTCGTTCGCCCACCACCTGCGCGCCGTCTCCAAATCCGGCGGCCTATTCAAGGACAGCGTGGTCACCCGCCTGCCGTGGCGCGGCCAGAACCGGCGCGTGCGCATGGTGGTCTATCGCCGCGCCGCAGGCCAGACCGGCCGCCGCGGCCAGACGCCCGAGCAGGCGCTGAATGTTGTGTGCGACCGCCTGATCGGCGGCCTGGCCAATGCCGGCATCCAGACGCGCAGGATGGGAGCGCCGCAGATCCACGACTGGCTGCTGCGCTGGTTCAACCCCAGGCCCACCATGCTCGGGCCGACGGCACAGGATCGCGAACGCTTCTACCGGCTGGCAGCCTATCCGGAGGCGTCGGAGCCCGACGAGATCGAGTTGGCCAGTGGCAGGGACTTTTCGCAGCGGCTGTTCTTCGGCCAGCCACGCTCGGATGCCGAGTCTGGGCTGTGGTACTTCGACGGCGTACCACACCGGGTCATGGTCACCGACCGCCTGCGCACGCCACCTTCCACAGGCCATCTCACCGGCGAAACGCGCAAGGGCGACGCGATCAACACGCTGTTCGATCAGTTGCCCGAGGGCACCGTGATGTGCCTGACGCTGGTCGCCACACCGCAGGACGTGCTTGAAGCGCACCTCAATCACCTGGCGAAGAAGGCTGTGGGCGAGACCCTGGCTTCGGAACAGGCGCTGCAGGACGTGCAGGAAGCACGTTCGCTGATCGGCAGCGCCCACAAGCTCTATCGCGGCTCGCTCGCGTTCTATCTGTCCGGCGACAACGAGGACGAGCTGGACCGGCGTGGCCTACAGCTTGCGAACGTGATGCTCAACGCCGGGCTGCAACCGGTTCGCGAAGAGGACGAAGTCGCCCCGCTCAACACCTATCTGCGCTGGCTGCCTTGCGTCTACAACCCCGGTGCCGACCGCAAGCAGTGGTACACGCAACTGATGTTCGCGCAGCACGCGGCGAACCTGTCGCCAGCCTGGGGGCGCAGTCGGGGTACGGGCCGGCCCGGCATCACGCTGTTCAACCGCGGGGGCGGCGTCATCACGTTCGACCCGTTCAACAGGCTGGACAGGCAGATGAATGCCCATCTGTTTCTGTTTGGCCCCACCGGCAGCGGCAAGTCGGCCACGTTGAACAACATTCTCAACCAGGTCGCCGCGATCTATCGCCCGAGGATGTTCATCGTCGAGGCCGGGAACTCGTTTGGTCTGCTGGCAGATTTCGCCGCACGGCTGGGCCTGACGGTGAATCGGGTCAAGCTCGCACCCGGCTCGGGGGTGAGCCTTGCCCCGTTCGCCGATGCGCGTCGGCTGATCGAAACGCCCAGCGACGTACAGACCTTGGACGCCGATGCGCTGGACGAAGAACAGCCAGACGATCCCGCCAATACCGATACAGACGAACAGCGCGACGTGCTGGGCGAGCTGGAGATTACCGCGCGCCTGATGATCACCGGAGGCGAGGATAAAGAAGAGGCGCGGATGACCCGCGCCGACCGCAGTTTGATCCGGCAGTGCATTCTCGATGCCGCCCGCCAGTGCGTCGCGGCAGATCGCGATGTGCTCACGCGCGATGTGCGCGATGCGTTGCGCGAGCGCGGCCACGATACGACGCTGCCCGATACCCGGCGCACGCGCTTGCTGGAGATGGCCGACGCCATGGACATCTTCACGCAGGGCTCGGACGGCGAGATGTTCGACCGCCCCGGCACGCCCTGGCCGGAAGTGGACATCACGGTCGTCGACCTCGCCACCTATGCCAGGGAGGGCTACAACGCCCAGCTCTCGATCGCCTATATCTCGCTGATCAACACCGTCAACAACATTGCCGAACGCGACCAGTTTCTTGGCAGGCCAATCCTCAACGTGACCGATGAAGGCCACATCATCACGCGCAATCCCTTGCTGTCGCCGTATGTGGTGAAGGTGACGAAGATGTGGAGAAAATTGGGCGCTTGGTACTGGTTGGCGACACAGAACATCGACGATCTGCCCAAGGCCGCAGAGCCGATGCTCAACATGATCGAGTGGTGGCTGTGTTTGTCGATGCCCCCGGACGAGGTGGAAAAAATCGCCCGGTTCCGCGAACTCTCGCCCGCGCAGAAGGCGCTGATGCTGTCGGCCAGGAAGGAGGCCGGCAAGTTCACCGAGGGGGTGATTTTGTCGAAGTCGATGGAGGTGCTGTTCAGGGCCGTACCACCGAGCCTGTACCTGGCGTTGGCCCAGACCGAGCCTGAAGAGAAAGCCGAGCGATACCGCCTCATGCAGCAGTTTGGCGTCAACGAGCTGGAGGCCGCGCTCAAGGTGTCCGAGGACATCGACCGCGCACGCGGCATCGAGCCATTGCCTTATGCCGATCTGCTTTCCTGACGGCCGGAGCCCGCCATGCCTGTCCATCGCTCAACGACCCCACCACTGTCCGTCCGCCGTCGCCGCTGTCTGCGCCTGTTGGCCTGCGCCGTCGGCATGTTGGCGCTGCTGCTGTTCGCGCTGCTCACCGTGGTGCAGCGCGAGGTGTCAGACGCCACACCGGCCCCGACCACCGAGCAGCACCCGGCCGGCCCGCCGTGGCGCCACGGCCAGCCCGATGCCCGTTTCGTGCTGACCTTCTACGCCGACCTGGAATGTCCGTTCTGCAAGGACTACTACCCGGGCCTGAAGAGCTGGATCGGCCAGCAGGCCGACGTCAGCCTGCAATGGCATCACCTGCCTCTGGCGGCGCACGAGCCGGTCGCCTCAGCGCTGGCCAGCATGGCCGAGTGCGCGGGCGAAACCGGCGGGCATGGTGCGTTCTTCGATGCCATCGGCTGGCTGTACCAGCACACACGCAGCGGCGGCCAGGGGCTCCCCGAGGGGCGTCGCTTTCCGGGGCTGACGCCGGCGTTGCGAGACTGCCTGGACAGCGAGCGCCCGCAGGCCGTCGTGCGCACCCAGGCCGAACAGGGCACGCACGCCGGCATCACCGCCACCCCCAGCCTGCGCCTGGAGGATCGCCAGAGCGGCCGGTCGTTGCTGCTGCAGGGGCCGGTCGAGGGCGATGCGCTACTGTCCGCGATGGATCTGCTGATGGGTGATGCACCGGATACCGCTCCGGCGCACGCCGCAGGTTTGTCCGCCATCGAAGATGGCGACATGCCCAGGTAGCCGAGGTCTTCGAGGCTACGGCGCAGCACTGCTGCGCTGACCGTCGTTCGCAACGCATCCCGAAGCGAACGGCCAGCGTCCGCGCTGGTGGATGTGTGGTTTTTTCATTTCGTCACGCCCATGGAGGTTCCGCCTCCGTGGGGGGCCTCCGTTCATCTACTGGAGGTTCCCATGACCGACGTACTGACCCTCGAAGACTCCCATACCGAGTTGGAACACGATCCCGTTGTCGTCGATACGCACGAAGACCGGATCGTTCAACAGGCCATCGCGCTGCTGGAGCGACGCATGTTCAAGGCGGGTACCGCCTTGCGGAATCCGAGCGAGGTGTGCGACTACCTGCGTTTGATGCTCGTCGGCGAGCCCAACGAAATCTTCGCCGTCCTGCTTCTCGACACGCGCCACAAGGTGCTGGCGTACGAGCCGCTGTTCCGCGGCACGATCGATGGCGCATCAGTCTATCCCCGGGTGGTCGTCCAGCGTGCGCTGGCAGCCAATGCCGCCGCCGTCATCTTCGCGCACCAGCATCCCTCGGGGAACTCGGAGCCCAGTGCAGCCGATCGCGCGATCACCCGCCGACTCAAGGACGCTCTGGATCTGATCGACATCCGGGTGCTGGATCACTTCATCATCGGCGAGGGCCGACCGTACTCTTTTGCCGAGAATGGCTTGCTGTAGCGGCGTAGAATCGCGTCCGCCAAGCCGCATCCCACGCATGGGCCTGTCCCCAGGTCCATGCGCTTTTTCGTTTCCCTCGCATCACCGGAAAACAGGGATTGCCACAGTGCGCATTGTTCGTGGTGCGCATCTGCCTCATGGGTTCGACTACCGGGGTCGATTCACCCCGAGACACGAAGCCATGCACGCCTTTCTTGCACACCTTGGCCAGACGCTGGCCCTCCCCGCGCTACTGCTTGCCGGCAACGTCATGGCTGCGGAGATCTGGATCGTGACGGACGCCCGCAACCCGGTGGCAGGTGCCCAGGCGGCGGATCGCGTCATCCAACTCGACGCGGCGCAGGCCATCGAGGCGGATCTGTCGGCCGGGTTGCCGAACGACCCGCAGCGGGCCGCGGCGTTCGTGCAGCGACGTTTGAACGATGGCGGACAGGCGCTGCAACAGCGCATCCGTGATGCCTACCAGGGCGTGACCGATGCCTGGAGCCTCGGCATCACCAGCATTCCGGCGGTGATCGTCGATCAGCGCTACGTCGTCTACGGGGTGAGCGACCTCGGCCAGGCGCTGGCCCGCATCGAGCGTTACCGGGAGGAGCAGCCATGATTCCCCGTCGCCTGCGGCTTGGAGCCGCCGCCGTGCTGCTGTGCAGCGCCACGTCGAGCTTCGCCCTCAACACCGCCACCATCATCTCCTCAACCCTGTCGCCGGACTGCCTCGAATATCGCGTCACCGGGATCTGCTACTGGCTGTACTGCTCTCTGTCGGGCTGCTCGGTGCGCACCTCCATCAAGGTCAGGCACTACGTTCCCGACGCCGTGGTATCGAGCTACTCGAATACTGGGCAGAACCCGTGGATCGAAGTGCGGCCGATGAGCCCGCCCACCCCCTCGGCTCAGGCCGGCGGTGACGGCACCACCAACGAGGATCACGAGAACAACCTGGCGAAATTCAAGAACGCCGACGTCATTGGCCATCCGGGCGGTCAGGTGTTCAGCCAGTTCGCCTCGGCGTCCGGCTACATCTGCCAGGGTGCTGGCACTGCGTTCATGCCGTACCTGCTCAGCACCTTCGACACGCTGGCCTGGCGCTACAACATGCCCGAAGCCGTGTATCCCGAGTCGCTGATTCCCGGCATGCGCGAGATCGGCACCCGCACCCGGCTGAACCTGTGGGGCAACGTCTATCCCAGGGGCGGCTTCCTGCATCAGGCCGACGACTACAAGGCTGGCGCGGTCGTCGCCCAGCGCGCCGGCGACGTCGTAACCCGGCGCGGCCAACTGCATGTGTACCAGCCGCTGATGGCCAACGCGCGAGACGGCTACTGGCCGGCCGGCGCGTTGATCGAAAGCGATGCCAGCACCGGCAAGTGGCAGCGGCTGACGCCGCGCCTTTCCAACACCTGCACCGTGTTTCCCCATGCCGGGCACTTGCCACAGGCGCAACAGGGTGACTACGCGTGGGCGCTGTGGCGCCCGTACAGCTGCTGCCAGCGTCGCGGACAGGTGTTCCTCGGCAGCGTGGATTTCAATTGAGGGTTCCGCCATGAAGCATTCCGAGCTGACGACGCCGCACGACCGCCCCTCACGTCTCTGGCGGCCTGGCGCGCTGGCCTGCGCACTGGCCGTTGCCAGCGGGCTGGCGCTCGCCCAGAGCGGCGGCTTCCAGACCAGCGGCAGCGTGATCGGCGACGAGGTCATGTACTCGATCGGCGGTGGCAACGCCGTCTCGATGAGCGGTGCGGCCGGCATGCGCTCCCTCGGTGTCGGGGTTGGGTGGAACAGCAATCTGGTGTGCGGCGACATGAGCATCAGCACCACGATCCAGAACCAGCTCAACGGCCTGACGAATGGGTTTCAGAACATCATGAGCAACGTGATCCAGAGCGCGACCAGCGCCGTGGCGTCGCTCCCCGCGCTGATCATCCAGAGAGCGGACCCCGGCCTCTACAACCTGCTGACCAATGGTGTGCTCCAGGCAAGGCTGGATTTCGATCGCTCCAAGTTGACCTGCCGGTCGATGGCCGAACGCATGGCGGACATGGCCGGTGGCCAGTTGGGCTGGAGCCAGATGGCCGAAGGCATGGCGCTGCGTGATGCCGTGTCGAGCACGGATGCGGTGTCAGCCGTCGAGCAGGCCGAGACGCGCCGGGGCAATGACGGTGTGCCGTGGGTCGGCGGCAGTAACGCCGGCGGCGCCGGTCAGCCGTCGATCAAGGTGATGGGCGACGTGACGCGCGCGGGCTACAACCTTGTGAACGGGCGCAACGCGACCGATACGTCGGCCATCGATCCGGCGAGCTGCAACAGCCTGGCCTGCCAGACTTGGGCCTCACCGCAGCAAGCGGTCGAATGGGCCACGCGGGTGCTGGGCGAACAGGAGCAACGTACCTGCGACGCCTGCACAAAGACTGAGACGATTCCCGGCGTGGGCCTGCCCCCCCTCATTCAGGAGGAGTACGACGCCAAGCTGCAAACGCTGCAGGAGTTGATCAGCGGTGCGCGCAACACCACCTTCGAGAACCTTGCCGAGGCAGGCAGCGTGTCGTTGCCGATTACCCGCGGCGTCATCGAGGCGCTGCGCGATGAGCCGGATCAGCACGTGCTGGCGCAACGCCTGGCTTCGGAAGTGGCCCTGGCGTCGGTGCTGGAGAAGGCTCTGCTGCTGCAGCGCACCTTGCTGACCGGGCGCAAGGAGCCGAACGTCGCCGCCAACCAGTTGGCGACCGCCGCCGTCGACCAGGAAAGCGACTCGCTGGATCGGGAGATCTCCAACCTCAAGACCGAACTCGAACTGCGCCGCACGCTTGCCAACAACTCGCCGATGGCGATCATCCAGCGCCATGGAACCAGGGCCGCGGGCTCCCGGGGTATCTACGAAGGTGACCCCGTGCCGGATCGCCTCGACCAGTTGCAGCGGGCCAATCCGGGGAGCACGCCATGAACCTGACCTGGGGGCCGCGCTGGCTGCTCATCCGCAGGGTGGCGAAGGTGCTGCTGTGGGCGATGCTGCTGCTCGCGGCAGCCGTGCTCATCAACATCGTGGGCATCCACTTCCTCGGCAGCGTAGTCGGCTGGGAGCGCTGGCTCGTCGAGACCTCCGGTTTCTTCCTGCTGTGGCGGCTGTGCCTGTACGGGGCGACGGTCTGCGGCTGGGTCTGGATGCGTCGGCGTCTGCTGGCGCGTGAATCCGGCATGGAAGCCAGGCGTCGCCTCCTGCGCGCCGAAGTCGCCGGCGTGGTGGGAATCGTCGCGCTCGAGGCCAGCCTGCTGATGCAGGCGACGTAGCGGGAGGATGGCACATGACGCTGTTCACCACGGACTACCTGGAGTACTACCTGACCCTGCTGAGCTGGGTCATCCACAACGGAATTTGGGCGGTGCTCGTTTCCAGCGGTGTGTTCGCCATACCCTTCGTGGCGATCATCATCCAGGAATGGCTGCGCGCGCGAGCCGAAGGTGCGGACGAAGGAAATAAAGGCGCGCTGTCCTCGCTGCGCATCGAGAACCGTGTCTGGGTGGCGATCGTCGTGGTGATGTTCGCGGGCATCCCCTTCATCGACGTTGACCTCAACACCATCAAGTACGACCAGGCGCGCTCGGCGCAATGCCAGGTGAGCGTGCCCGAACCTGGAGAGACCGGCTGGTCGCAGTCGTTCAGCACGCTCAACAACCAGAGCGCACGCGTGCCGGTGTGGTGGGCGTTCATGCACGCGCTGTCGCGCGCGATCACCGGGGCCTCGGTTGCTGCCATCCCATGTGGAACCGACCTGCGGCAGATCCGTATGGAGATCAATGCCACACGCATCGACGACCCGGTTTTGGCGCAGGAAGTCGCCGATTTCACCCACGACTGCTACGGCCCGGCGCGCGCCAAGTTGTTTATGAACCGTCCGAATCTCGATGAAGCACAGATGCACGACGTCACCTGGATCGGCTCGCGGTTCTACCTCGACAACGCCGGCTACTACGACACCTACCGCGCAAGGGCGCCGCGCGATGGATGGGCCTACGACAGCAACCGGGATGCCGGCCTGGCGCAGGTGCCGAGCGGTGCCGGCTATCCGACCTGCCGCCAGTGGTGGAACGACAGCGGCAACGGCCTGCGCGCACGTCTGCTGGATCAGGTCGATCCCAGCCTGCTCAACCGTCTGGCCGGCTGGGCCGGTTTCCTGAGCCGCACCGAAGTGGATGACTCGGTGATCCGCACCATTGCCTCACCGCGCCAGCAGAAACTCAACCAGGGCAGCGTCTACACGGATTACGGCGGGCAAATCGACAAAACGCTGCCCAACGTCATCAACCGCGCCGCCAGCGATGTCGGGATGGCGGTTGGCGGGCTTGCCTATTTCCCGGCGATGGACGTCGTGCGCCAGGCCCTGCCGATGGTGCTGGCGTTCCTGAAAATGGCGCTGGTGATCTGCATCCCGATCGTCTTGCTGATCGGCACCTACGACCTGAAGACCGTTATCACGCTCACCGTCGTCCAGTTTGCATTGTTCTTCACCGACTTTTGGCTGCAACTGGCTCGATGGATCGACAGCACGATCCTCGATGCACTCTACGGTTGGGGGTTCGGATGGAACCGCCCGCATACCAACTTCGATCCCCTGATCGGATTGAACAACACATTCGGCGACATGCTGCTCAATTTCGTCATGGGAGCCATGTTCCTGGTACTGCCTGGATTCTGGATCGCGTCGCTGGGATGGGTCGGCTTTCGCGCAGGTCAGGCCATTCAAGGTATGACCGAAGGCACGAAGGGAGGTGCGCAGGCTGGCGGTAAAGGCGCCGGAGCCATGTCAGGTGGGAAGCTCAAGTAGAGCCGAACCTCAATCGTCCTTGTAATCGACGTGGGTGTGGTCGTTGTAGAGGTTCGGGTCGTACCCCGGCGTGTTGCGAAGCTCGTCCATATCGGTGAAAGGCCAGGCGTCTTCGTCCGGGGAGTTTGCCGCCGAGGCCCAGGCAGCCGCGGTGACGAACACCAGCAGCAGCGCAAGCCAGAAGGCCGCATAGAGCAGCACCCCCAGCACGGCGAGCTTGACGATCCACACCAGCGCGGTCGCGGCGCCGCTCGGCACGCCGACGGAGGCCAGCCACGCGACCGCCCGCCGTTCGCGACGCACGTAGCCCCGCCAGCCACGGCCGAGCCAGCGGCCGAAGCGTTCTGCGGTACTGCTACGGGGTCTAGTGTTCATGATCGTCACCTGCTTGTCTGCGTTACATGGTTGCTCCAGTGTGCGCCGGTGGCCACCACGGTGCGGCCAGCAATGCGGCATGTCTGCTGCGGGATTTCGGCCATCCGAGGCCATCCATGATTAGATTTATACACCAAATTCAATCATGAGGCTAATTTTCAAGCATTGTTCTGTTTCTGAGTGGTGATTGATTAGATTGTGACGTATATTTAGCCTATGAGTGTAAATACGCGGCATCAAGTAATCAAGCGGCTGCTGACGGAGCTTCCTCGTGGAGCCCCGTTCGACCTCGCCATGCTCGAATCCTACGGCGTGTCGCCCCAACTGGCCGCCCGCTACGCGGAAAGCGGCTGGTTGGTGCGTCTGGCGCATGGCGTCTATGCCTTCCCGAATGACGACTTCGACGTCAGCGGCGCCCTGCGGTTCCTGCAGGAGAGGGTCGCCGGCCTGCATGTGGGGGGCAAGAGCGCCTTGGCACTGCAGGGGGTACGGCACAACCTGGCTTCCCGGGAGACCTTGGTGCTCTGGGGTGACGCCCGCTTTGCGCTGCCAGCCTGGTTCACCCAGCGGTTCCCGGCGCGGTACGTCAACGCCAAGCTGTTCGACTGGCCCGACGATACGCTCCCCGGCAAGACCCTGCACACGCCGCCGGGGCAGGCAGCAGGCCTGCGGGTGGCGGTGCCGGAGCGCGCGGTTCTGGAGTTGCTCTACGAGACCGGCCCGCGGGAAAGCCTCGAAGAGGCCCGTAATCTGTTCGACGGCCTGCGATCGCCACGCAAGGATGTACTCGGACGCCTGCTGGCCTGCTGTACCAGCGTCAAGGCCGTGCGCCTGTTCCTGACCTGGGCTCGGGAAACTGGCGTCGTCGACGTCGATGCGCTGCTGGAGCAGTACCCGGTACGTACCGGCAGCAACAAGCGCTGGATGAGCCGCCTCGATGACGGCACCTTGCTGAGCCTGAACCCGCATGGATAAACACTACGCCGACACCGTTCGCCTGTTGCTGAACATCGCTCCCGACGTGTTCGACAACGACATCTTCGCCATGAAGGGCGGCACCGCCATCAACCTGTTCCTGCGGGACATGCCCCGCCTGTCCGTGGACATCGACGTGGTCTACCTGCCTTGGCAGACGCCGCGAGACGAGGCCTTGCAGGCCATCAACCAGGAGCTGGCCGCCATCGCGCAGCGCGTCGAACCCCTCGGCGTGCAGACACGCCTGATCCGCAGCAAGGATCTCGGGGATACCAAGCTGATCGCGGAGAACGAGAGCAGCCAGGTGAAGGTCGAGGTCAATGTGGTGTTTCGCGGCACCGTGCTACCCGCCACACGCAGTCCGCTGAGCGCTCGCACCAGCGATCTGTTCGGCGTCGAGTTCGATGTGCCGACCCTGGTTCCGGACGAGCTTTATGCCAGCAAGCTGGTCGCCGCCCTGGATCGCCAGCACCCTCGGGATCTGTTCGACGTCTGGCAGTTGTTCGAGAGCGGTGGCCTGACCGATGCGATGGTCGAGTGTTTCGTGGTCTATCTGGCGGGACACAACCGACCGACCCACGAAGTGCTGTTCGGCAACGACAAGGACATCACCGGCGAGTATGAGCGCGCCTTCGTCGGCATGACCGAGGTGGCTTGTCCGCTGGACGTCCTGCTCGATACCCGTGCCCGGCTCCGCCATGAGCTACCGAGACGACTCAGCGATGCCCACCGGCAGTTCCTGAGCGGGCTGACCCGCGCGCAACCCGACTGGTCACTGCTGCAATGCCCGCATGCCGACCAGTTGCCCGCACTGCGCTGGAAGTTCGCCAACCTGAGCACATTCCAGAAGCGCCGCCCGAAAGACTTCATCGCGCAGGCCGATGCTCTTGACGCCGGCCTGGCCGTAACCGCCTCCGGCGGCTGAGCCACCTCACCTGGCTCCACCTGGAAAAGGGGACTGCCCCAACATCCGTTTCTTTGTCGTCTGGCACCTGGTTACCGCCTATATGTAAAGGCTTTGAACAAGGGTCAAGGGCGGAAAGGGCAAGGGAATGGGGCGCAAGGGGAAAGGCCCTATCTGGAAAAGGAAAAGGCCCTGTCCCGCTCTCATTTCAGGTCACGGCGATGCTCGCTCTGTTCCAACGAAAACGGCCGCCATTGCCGGAGCCGGCACCGGCGACACCACCGAAAGGGCTGACGCGGCCGGAATCGGCCGCGTCCTTGCTGGCGACGCCGCGTCGGCGAAAGCTGATGGAGCACATCTGGCAGCGCACCTCGCTTTCGCGCAAGCAGTTCACCTCCCTGTACCGTGTGCCACTGGAGCGCTATGCCGAACTGGTGCAGATGTTCCCGGCGTCGGAAAGCCACCACCATGCTTACCTCGGCGGCATGCTCGACCATGGGCTGGAGATCGTCGCCTTCGCGCTCAAGCTGCGGCAATCGCATCTGCTGCCGGCTGGCGCAACACCGGAAGACCAGGCCGCCCAGGCCGAGGCCTGGACGGCGGCCACGGCCTATGCTGCGTTACTCCACGACATCGGCAAGATCGCGGTAGATCTCCACGTCGAGTACGAGGACGGCCGCGTCTGGCACCCCTGGCACGGGCCGCTGCTGCACCCCTATCGCTTCCGCTACAGGGACGACCGAGAGTATCGCCTGCATGGCGCAGCCACCGGCTTGCTCTACCATCAGTTACTCGATGCCGGCATCCTCGACTGGCTCAGCAGCTACCCAGCGCTATGGGCACCGCTGCTCTATGTGCTGGCCGGTCAGTATGAGCATGCGGGCGTGCTGGGCGAGCTCGTCGTTCAGGCGGATCGTGCATCCGTGGCTCAGGAGCTGGGGGGCGATCCCAGCCGCGCCATGGCCGCGCCCAAGCATGCCCTGCAGCGCAAGCTCATCGATGGACTTCGGTATTTGCTGAAGGAGGAGTTGAAGCTGAACCAGCCCCAGGCATCGGACGGCTGGCTGACACAGGATGCCTTGTGGCTGGTGAGCAAGACCGTCTCGGACAAGCTGCGCGCACATCTACTGTCACAAGGCATCGATGGCATCCCCTCGAACAACACGGCCGTCTTCAACGTGTTGCAGGATCACGGCATGCTGCAGCCGGCCCCGGACGGCAAGGCCATTTGGCGTGCCACGGTCAACAGCGAGGCTGGCTGGTCGCACAGTTTTACGCTGCTACGGATGTCACCAGCATTGATCTGGCAGCCGGATGAGCGTCCCGCTCCCTTCGCCGGAACGGTGACGGTGGAAGCGACTTCTGAAACGGGAACCGCCGAACAGCCCGCAGGCAGTTCGGATGAAGCCACCGGCAGCATCGAAACCTGTGCCGACAACATGGCTCTTGCTGCCGGACAGTCGCCTCCCACACCTGCGTCAGCCAACACGACTTTGCCCCAGCCGGAAGGGGAACCTCCTGCGGACGCGGTGGACGATCTGTTGTCCCTGTTCGGACAACCCGCTCAGGAGACCGGCGTAGAGCCCGAGCCCGCTGCTCAGCGCAACAGTGGCCCGCCGACAACTTCTGCCGAGCTGCCCACGAATACCGAAATCAGGCCACCAAAGAACTTGCCTGAAGCTCCTGACTGCGCGGTGCCATCCGGCGAGCACTTCATCGTCTGGCTCCGCCAAGGCATCCAGTCCCGTCGCCTCATCATCAACGATGCGAAAGCACTCGTGCATACCGTGGCGGATACGGTTTATCTGGTCAGCCCTGGCCTGTTTCAGCGCTACGCCCAGGAGCATCCCAGCATCTCGGCGCTCGCCAAGCAGGACAAGGTGCAGGACTGGCAATGGATACAGAAGCGCTTTGAAAAACTCGGACTTCACAGGAAACAGCCGTCGGGTTTGAATATCTGGACATGCGAAGTCATGGGGCCGCGAAAATCCCGTCGATTGCATGGCTACTTGCTCGAAGATCCGTCGCACATATTTGATACCGTTCCCCCGAACAATCCATACCTGTCGCTCAAATAGCAGCCTTCCGAGGAAGAGCCAGAGAGGTAGTTGAAGATGCTGATCGCCTGAGGTTTCTTCTCGTGATGTCAACGACGGGGGGGGGGCGAAAGCGCGGAGCGTTCTCGGCTGAAGAATGATCCACGGTCGTTCCGGCGTGTCCGCAACAGCGCTTACAGGGTCCGACCGGAGTCCGAGCCGGCGGCTCCGCCCGTGACCACGGTCGTCCTTCAGCGGCTCACTGAAGGCCAAGCGCCTTCATCAACCCCGGTTTCTGGCTCGCGAAGGTGCCATAGAAGACCTCGTTGCCGATGATCGTGATCGGGGCCACGCGCACGCCGGTTCGTGACTTGGCCTCCGCGGAAATCTTCGGGTCGGTCAGGTCGCGCTCTTCAAACGCGATGCCCTGCTGGGACAACCACTCCTTTAGCGCCCGGCAGTCCGGGCAAGTTGGAGTGCTATAGATGAGGATGCGCGGGGTGTTGGCTTGGTTCATGGTCGTGCCTTCACTTGCCCCGAGCGACAAGCCAACTCTTCATCATGGCGATCTCGCCTTCCTGCGCGGAGATGACCTCCTGAGCCAACTTGCGGACCTCCGGATCCTTGCCGTACTGCAACACCACCTTGGCCATGTCGATCGCGCCCTGGTGGTGCGGGATCATGCCGCGCATGAAGTCCACATCGGCATCGCCGCTGAAATCAATCATCATGTCCGCGTGCATGCGGTCGTTGCCGGCACGGTAGGCGGCCGTCGAGGCATCGCCCGAGCTGCCGGCCGCCGCCTGCTGGCCGTTTTCGCCCAGCCACTTGTTCATCATGGCGATCTCGCCTTCCTGCACGGTGATGACCTCCTGGGCCAGCTTGTGAACCTCCGGGTCCTTGCCGTACTGCAGCGCCACCTTGGCCATGTCGATCGCGCCCTGGTGGTGCGGGATCATGCCACGCATGAAATCGACGTCGGCGTTGCCAGTGAACTGCGCTCCCATCCCGGCGTGCATCTGGTCGTTCACGGCGCGATACGCGGTCGTGGAAGGACTGTCATTGGCCGAGGCGCTGGAGGGCATCGCGTGCCCTTGGTGACCTCCGCCCGCACTGGCCTGCATCGCTTCACCCGACGGGACGACCACCTTCTTCTGGACGGCCATCAGGCCGACGGCGACCACGACGGCGCCCGCAATGAACAACAGGCTGAACTTGTTGACTCTCATGAAAAGCTCCTTGAATGAGGTTGATGGAGTCACTGTAGGGCTTCCCATTGTTGGAAGGTCAAGCCCCTCATTTCGCCGTTGATGCCGATGAAGACCCTCGGCGCAAGATCCAGTCCTTCACTTCCACCGCCTACGACGACGCGCTGTCGAAGCTGCAGCGGTGGAAGCAGGTGATCTAGCGCCTGAGGCGGCCGCTAGACGGAACGCCTCTCGCATCGGCCCGATCAGCCCGGACTTGGTCGCACCGGCTCTCGCGCGGCCTGCCACAGCAGCGGCACCAAGATCAACGCCAGGGCCGGGAAGATCATCCAGTTGACCGCCTGCCAGCCCGAGCTGTGCAGGATCGAGCCCGCGAGGAACGACACGGCGGCTGTGGCAGCGAAAACGAAGAAGTCGTTCATGCCCTGCGCCTTGCTGCGCTCGGCCGGAGTGTGGCAGTCGGTGACCATCGCCGTCGCGCCGATGAAACTGAAATTCCAGCCGATGCCCAGCAGCGCCAGCGAGCCCCAGAAGTGGGGCAGGCCGAGCCCGCCCAGGGCCACCACCCCGGAGGCGGCGAGCAGTACCATGCCGACGGCGGTCACGCGCTCCTTGCCGTAGCGCACCATCAGTCGTCCGGTGAAGAAGCTCGGCCCGAACATCGCCAGCAGGTGCCACTGGATGCCCAGGGCGGCGTTGTCCACCGAATGTCCATGGTTGACCATCGCTACAGGTGCGGCCGTCATCACGAACGCCATCACCCCATAGGACACCACGCCCGCAGCCACCGCCAGCAGATAGCGCGGCATCGCCAAGAGCTGCAGCACCGTCCGACCGCTATCGGCGACTGCTTCGGCCTGGGTCTGGCGCGGCGTGCGCAACATCAGCAGGATCGGCAAGGCGATCAGCGGCAGCAGCGCCTGGCTGAGGAAGCTGCCGACGTAGGGCGTGCCCGCTACCGCGTCGCGTGTGAAGATCACCAACTGCGGCCCGATGATGGCGCCCGCGAGGCCGCCCACCATGACCCAGGAAATGGCCTTGGCCTTGAGCGTGTCCTCGGCGGTGTCGGCGGCTGCGAAGCGGTAGCTCTGCACATACGCGCCGTAGAAGCCGGCCAGGAAGGTGCCGGCGCAGAAGATCCAGAACGAAGCCAGCATGATGCCCAGCGCGGCGATCAGGCCCGAGGCTACGCCGAAGCCGACCCCGACCACGTACCCGTTACGGCGGCCATGGCGTCGCATGATGAACGCTGCGGGCAAGGTGCCGATGGCAAGACCCAGGCCAAACAGGCTCACGGGCAACGTGATCCAGGCCGAATCGTTGGCAAGCTGCTGGCCGACCAGCCCACCCAGCGACATCACGATGGGCGCGCTGGCGCCGCCGAGCGCCTGCGCGGCGGTGAGAACGCCGATGTTTCGGCGTGTGATGCTCTGGTCGGTCATGGCGTCTTTCTTATTCGTTTTCTGGCCGGAAATATTACACACATGAATATATATTCAGTTATACGACCATGCGATGCTCACGAGCCATCGAGAGCCGGTCCATCCTCGGAAGCCGCACCGTGCAAGGCCAATCCGAGCAGGTGCTCTTTCACCTGGATCAGTTGCTCCATGCGTTCCTCGACACAGGCGAGATGGCCTTGGACAGCCTGCCTTAGCAGTTCGGGTTCCAGGAACCCCTCATGTGCCCAACCCAGCAGACGGCGCACGTCATCCAAGCCGATGCCCGACGCACGGTAGTTGCGAATCAGGTGAAGCCGTTCGACATGCGCCGGGCCATAGCGCCGATAGTTGTTGCGTGACCGCTCCGGGGCTTGCAACAGGCCCTCCCGCTCGTAGAACCGAATGTTCTCCGGGGGGGTGCCCGTCAAGCGCGCAAGTTCGCCGATCCTCATCCCGGCGACTTGGTGGACTGCTTAACGCCGATACCCGACTGCACCGAGTGCTCAGTCCAGCCGCCGCCCAGCGCCTTGTAGAGGTTGATGAGGTTATTCAGCCGCGCCAGACGCGTGCGCACCAAAGTCTGCTGCGTGCCGTACAGCGTGCGCTGCGCGTCGAGCAAGGTGAGATTGTCATCCATGCCTTCCTTGAAGCGCTGTTCGGCCAATTCGTAGGCGCTCTGGCTGGCTGCCACCAATAGCTGCTCCGAGCGGATCTGATCATCGAGCGTGCGCTTGCCCGCCAGCCCATCGGCGACCTCGCTGAAGGCCACCTGGATGGCCTTTTCGTAGTTGGCGATCTCGATGCGCTTTTGCACCTGCGCCACGTCCAGATTGGCGCGCAACGCGCCGCCGCGGAAGATGGGCAGCGTGATCTGCGGCAGGAAGCTCCAGGCCCGCGAGCCCGAATCGAACAGGCCATCGAGCGAAGCGCTGGCCGTGCCTGCCGAACCCGTGAGGCTAATTGTCGGAAAGAAAGCGGCTCGCGCCGCGCCGATATTGGCGTTGGCACCAAGCAGCATCTGCTCGACGGCGCGGATATCCGGTCGGCGCACGAGCAACTCCGAAGGCAGTCCGCTCGGCAGGCTGGTTGGCACGATGCCATCAGGCAGCGTTGTGGCCGCATCCAGTTGCTGCGACAGTTCCGCCGTCAGCGGTTGGCCTAACAGCAATACCAGGGCATTGCGGTCGCTGGCTGCCTGTCGGGTATAAACCGCATGGTTGGCCTCGGCGGTACGCAGTGAAATCTCCGCGAGGCGCAGGTCGAGTTGCGTGGCGCTGCCTGCTTCCACCAATTGAGCCGTCAGTTCGTATGAGCGCTTCTGTGTGGCCAGGGTATCGCTGGTCAGAGTCAGTAGCGCCTGATCCGCGCGCAACGTGAGATAGGCGATGGCTACCTCGGATACCAGGCTCATCTGTGCGGCGACGCGGGTTTCATCGAGAGCCAGATAGGATGCCAAGGCTCGGTCGCTGAGGTTGCGGATGCGGCCCCATAGATCCAGTTCCCACGCTGTCGCCACCCCGGCCACGTCGTAGCGGCGGTTGATTTGGGTGGTTCCTGTGGGACTGATGTCAGCGGGCAGCCGTTCGGCCACACTGCCGCCGGCGGCGTCCAGGCTTGGCAGTAGATCGGCGCGCTGTATGCGATACATTGCGCGCGCCGCCTCCACGTTCAGGGCGGCCTTTTGCAGATCCCTGTTGCTCTCCAGCGAGAGCGCTATCAGCTGCTGCAACAGCGGGTCACGAAAGAAGTCGCGCCAGCCGATATCTGCCGCGAGCACCTGATCGGCGTCGGCTGGCGTGGCCTGTTCGTAGGCTGATCCCGTGGGATAGCTGGCAGCGATCGGCGCCTGGGGACGTTCGTACCTGGGCGACAGGGAGCAGCCTGCTAGGGCTACGGCCAGTGCAATGAGCGACAGTTTCTTCAATGCGCCTGGGACTTCAATAGATGTTTTCATAGTGTTCTCCAGACTTTCACGCATGCGTCTCGATCGCTGCTTGTTGCCCCTTGCGCTTCTCTTTGCGCAAAACGAGCTTGCGCACGACGACATAGAACACTGGCGTCAGCACCAAGCCAAATAGCGTCACCCCCAGCATGCCGGCGAACACGGCGACGCCCATGGCGTGACGCATTTCCGCACCGGCACCGGAGGCCAGCACCAGGGGAACCACGCCGGCGATAAAGGCGAGCGATGTCATCAGGATCGGACGCAGACGCAGGCGTGCAGCTTCGAGCACAGCCGCCAGCGGATCGACGCCGTCATCCTCCTTGGAGCGGGCGAACTCGACGATTAGGATGGCGTTCTTGGCGGCCAGCCCCACCAGCACCACGAATCCGATTTGCGTGAAGATGTTGTTGTCCCCCCCCGAGAGCCACACGCCCACGATGGCGGACAGCAATGCCATCGGTGCGATCAGCAGCACCGCGAACGGCAGCGACCAACTGTTGTACTGCGCAGCCAGGGCCAGGAAGGCCAGCAGCACAGCCAGCGGGAAGACGTACATTGCCGTGTTGCCCGCCGCCTTTTCCTGGTAGGTCAGGTCGGTCCATTCATAGGTCATGCCTGGCGGCAGCGTGTCGCGCACGATCTGCTCGATGGCGTCGGAGGCCTGACCCGATGAGTAGCCGGGTGCCGGGCCGCCGCTGATGTCAGCCGATGGAAAGCTGTTGTAGTGCATCACCCGATCCGGGCCAGAGTCGCGCTTGATCTGGATCAGAGTGCTCAACGGAATCATCTCCCCCGCTGCATTGCGCACCTGGAGCTGACCGATATCCTCTGCTTGCATACGAAACGGTGCATCGGCCTGCGCCATGACACGATAGGAACGCCCAAAGCGGTTGAAGTCGTTCACGTAAAGGGAGCCGAGGTTCACCTGTAGCGTCTCGAAGATGTCGGTGAGCGCTACGCCCTGTGTCTTGGCCTTCACACGGTCGATGTCTACCTGCAACTGAGGCGCATTGGTCTGAAAGCTGGCCAGCATATGGGCCAGCTCCGGCGTCTGCATCGCTTTGCCCATGATTTCGCCCTGAACTTGTGCCAGCATGTCGGAGCCCAGGTTGGCGCGATCCTGAATTTGCAGCTTGAAACCACCCATTGCCCCCAGGCCTGGTACGGGAGGAGGTGGGAAAACGCCCACGAAACCGTCTGGAATCTGGCTGAATTGACCCATCAGCCGACCCTGAACGGCGTACACCGACATGGACGAATCTTGGCGCTCCTCGAAAGGCTTGAGCATGACAAACATCAGCGCCGAGTTTGGTACGCTGACGGGGCCGTTCACCGACAAGCCAGGAAAGGCCACCACGGTCTCTACGCCAGGATCATCCATGGCAATCCGCGACATTTCCTTGACCACGGCCTCGGTACGATCCAGCGAGGCACCGGTGGGCAATTGGGCAATGCCGACAAGGTAGTATTTATCCTGTGCGGGAACAAAGCCGTTGGGAACTTGCGTGAATCCCACCCAAGTCAGGCCCACCAAGCCGACATAGAGCAGCAGGACAATGCCGCTAAAGCGTATGCTGCGTCGCACCATTCCAGTGTAGGCATCCGAGGATCTGTCGAAAAAGCGATTGAAGCCTCGGAACAGCCAGCCGAACATGCCGTCGATGACACGAGTCAGCCAGTCGCGGCGTGTTTTGTCATCATGAGGTTTGAGCAGCACGGCGGACAGCGCTGGCGACAACGTCAAAGCGTTGACCGTTGACAGGATGGACGAGATAGCAATCGTCAGCGCGAACTGCCGGTAGAACTCGCCTTGGAGTCCAGACAGGAAGACAGAGGGGATGAAGACCGCCGCCAGTACCGCAGTGGTGGCCAGGATCGGACTGGTCACTTCGTCCATTGCTGCGTGTGCTGCTGCCCTGGGTGATTTGCCCATGCGGATGTGCCGTTCGACGTTCTCCACGACAACGATGGCATCATCCACGACGATGCCTATTGACAGCACCAGGCCGAACAACGAGAGGGTGTTCAGCGAGAAGCCGAACAGGTGCATGAGCGCGAATGTTCCCACAATGGAGACTGGCACAGCCACCAGCGGAACGATCGATGCACGCCAGGTTTGCAGGAACAATACGACCACGAGTACCACCAGCAGGGTGGCCTCAAGCAGCGTCATCGTCACGGACTTGAGTGAGGCGCGCACGAAGACGGTGGGATCGTAAGCAATGCGGTACTCCAGCCCTTGTGGAAAGTCCGCTTGCAAGCGCTCCATGGTGGCACGCACCGCGTCGGAAGTGTCCAGGGCGTTGGCACCGGGGCTTGTTAGAATTTGCAGGCCCACCGCGTTGTCGCCGTCGAGCAGGCCACGCATAGCATAGTTGTCAGCGCCCATCTGCAGTCGTGCTACGTCACGCAGCTTTGTCACCGCGCCTTGCTCACTGACATTGACAACGATGTCGCCGAATTGCTCTTCGGTGGTCAAGCGCCCCATCGCACTGACGCTGACCTGAAAGGCCGACGACGCATCGGGCTGCTGGCCCACTGAGCCGGCGACCACCTCCACGTTCTGCTCGCGGATGGCCGCGACCACATCGCCTGCCGTCAAGCCGCGTGAGGCTACTTTGGTCGGATCGAGCCAGACGCGCATGGCATATTCGCCCTCACCGCCGATGATTACGTTGGCAACCCCGGACAGTCGTGCGAGTTCGTCGCGCACATGCAGCATTGAGTAGTTGGAGACATAGAGCGGATCGTACTGATTGCCGGGCGAGAGCATATGCACGACCATCAGAATATCTGGCGACGTTTTTTCGGTGACTACACCGATGCGCTGCACCTCCTCGGGAAGGCGCGGCAGTGCTCGTGATACGCGGTTCTGTACCTGAATCTGGGCAAAGTCGGGGTCGATACCTTGCTGGAACGAAATGGTCAGCACCATTTGGCCGTCAGTCGCGGTCTGAGAGGCCATGTAGATCATGCCTTCGACGCCATTGACGGCCTGCTCCAGAGGCGCGGCCACCGTATCAGCGATCACCTGCGGATTTGCACCCGGGTAGCTGGCAGTTACTTGTACTGTGGGTGGGGTAACCGAGGGGTACTCGCTCAAGGGGAGTTGGAACACTGCCATCGCACCGGCAATCAGCATTAGCACCGAGAGCACAACGGCGAAGATTGGCCGGTTGATGAAGAAATGAGGGAATTTCATGAGCGGGACTCCTCCTCACCAGGACGGGTATCAGCCGCCGGACTGTCAGAGTGTTCCGTATCAGCCGCTGCGTCGCTTGAGTCGGCAGCGCCAGTGGACTGCTGCATCGGCACGACATTCGGCGTGATGGGCATGCCGGGGCGCACCAGCCCCTTGAGGACGATCTGTTCACCTTCATTCAGTCCGCCCTCGACGACACGCAGCCCGTCGCGTATCGGCCCGAGTTGGATAGGCCGGTATTGCGCCGTGCTTTCAGCATCGACCACCAGTACATAGTTGCGGTCCTGGTCACTGCCGACGGCCTGATCGTCAATCAGAATGGTCTGGCGCTCAGTGCCAGTAGCAAGTCTGGCTCGCGCAAACATGCCGGGCGTCAGATAACCGTCTGGATTGGGCATGACAGCCCTGGCGCGGACAGTGCCCGTGCCCCGATCAACCTGGTTACCGACAAAATCTAGCGTGCCCTGGAACGGAAAATTGTTGTCCTTGCCCAGGCCGACCTGGACGAGCAAGGCGCTGTTTTCTGGCCTGGAGGCGTCAGGGCGTGCATTGCCTATATGGTTGAGATAGGTGCCTTCGTCAATGTCGAAATAAACGTACATCGGATCGACCGAAACAATGGTCGTGAGCAGCGTTGCCGCGCCCGCGCCACCACCGCTGACCAGATTGCCCTCGGTCACCAGCATGCGATCCACCCGGCCTGCGATCGGTGCGGTCACCCGTGCATAGGACAGGTCGAGCCGGGCGGCAGCCACGCGGCTTTTGCCGCTTGAACCTGCGCCTGTCGTGCATTGCGTGCGGAGACAGCATCGTCATAGGTCTTGCGCGATACCGCACCGGTGGATACCAGCCGCTCGGCACGCTCGAAATCGCTTTGCGCCTGAGCGGTCAGCACTTCGGCCTGGTGCAGTTGTGCCTGAGCGGTGTCGAGAGCGACCTGGAAGGGGCGCGGATCAATCTGAAACAGCAACTGGCCCTTGCTGACCAGACTGCCTTCAGGGACGCTGACCGCGTCGATGGCGCCCCCGACGCGCGAACGTAGCTCCACCGTTTCAGGTGCGGCGAGGTAGCCCGTGAACTCGACCGTCGGTGTCATGGTGCGCACGATTACCTCGGCCACCGGCACCCGAGGCGCCATTGCGCCGGGAGGCCCGCCTGCAGCCGGCCCTTCATTGTTGGATGCGTTGCGGCTGACAACGGCAATGCCCACGCCAGCGACGATTGCCACCGCCAGCAGAACTACTCCAATTTTCTTTTTCATGATGAAAATGACCCTTGCTGTGTGCTCCGCCTCAAGACCACTGTGCGGCGTTGGTGAGGACTCTAGAGGTTTCAATAGTTGGAAGGTCAAGCTCCCGCGAGGAAAAAACTTCCCGGCTTCCCTGACCTCCGCCGTTGACCTTGTGATGGCGAAAGCCGGAGGCATCGAATCTCAACGTCACGAGAATCGGCACCTCCGGCGCACCTGCGGCACACTGGCTTAGCAATGCAGACCTATGTCCAGCCGCTGCCGTCAGTGCGCAGCCTGGGGCTGAGGCGAGCGCGTCGGATGGCCGGTGTCGCGGTCGTCGTCCACACTTTGGGCACCCTTGAACCTCAGCAGGCGCAGCGCATTGAGCGTGACCAGCGCTGTAGCGCCGGTATCGGCCAGAACCGCGACCCACAGGCCCGTCATGCCGAACACGGTGGTGACCAGAAACAAGCCCTTGAGGCCAAGTGCAAACACCACGTTTTGATGGATGTTCGCCATGGTGGCGCGTGACAGTGCTACCAAGTGCGCCACGTCCGTCACGCGGCTCTTGAGCAGCGCCGCATCTGCGGTTTCCAAGGCCACGTCCGTACCGCCACCCATGGCGATACCCACGTCGGCAGTCGCCAGAGCCGGCGCGTCATTGATGCCGTCGCCGACCATGGCCACCTTGGCATCACGCTTCATGTTGTTGACCAGATCCAGCTTGTCCTGCGGCAACAGTTCGGCCTTCCAGTCGATTCCCAAGCTGTCGGCAATGGCTTGTGCGGTACGCTGGTTGTCGCCCGTGAGCATCACGGAGCGAACGCCCATGGCCTTGAGCTGAGCGACACCTTCGCTTGCATCGCGGCGCGGCTCATCGCGCAACGCAAGCAGTCCCAGAGTCTCCTTGCTACGCTCGTCGAACAGAACCGCAACAGTCTTGCCGCTGTTCTCCAGCGCTTCGATTTCCTTACGCTGCTGGGCCGACAGCGTAGCTACCTGACCCGCGTGAGATGGGGAACCCACTGCCAGCATTTTGCCGCCCACAGTGGCTCGCACCGCTTTGCCGGCAATCGCCGATGCCTCCGATGCTTTGGGAATGGCCGTATCCGTGCTTTCTGCATGGACGACGATAGCCTTGGCCAGTGGGTGGTTCGACCCGGACTCGACGGCGGCGGCCAGCGCCAGCACCTGCTTTTGTCTGAGCTGACCAAAAGGAACTACCTCGGTCACGCGCGGCTTGCCCTCGGTCAGCGTGCCGGTTTTGTCGAAGGCGATGGAGCGGACACGGCCAATGGTTTCCAGCGCGTTGCCGCCTTTGATCAGCAGCCCTCGACGCGTCGCAACCGCAAGACCCGAGGCAATCGCCGCCGGAGTGGAGAGCACCAGTGCGCAGGGGCAGGCAATCAACAGAAGAGCCAGGCCACGGTACAGCCAGGTACTCCAGTCCCCCCCCATGGCCAACGGCGGCACCACCACGATCAGCGCGGCGATGGCCATTACGGCCGGGGTGTAGTAGCGGCTGAACTTCTCGATGAAGCGGGCCGTGGGCGCCTTGGAGGATTGCGCCTGTTCAACCAGTTGGATGATGCGCGAGATGGTGTTGTCCGACGCGGCCTTTTCCACCCGGACTTCCAGCACACCGTCGACGTTGATCGAGCCGGCGAAAACAGTGTTGCCAGCAGCCTTTTGACGCGGCACGGATTCTCCCGTGATCGGCGACTCATCGAGGCTGGATTCGCCACGCAGGATCTCTCCATCGGCAGGTACTCGGTCGCCTGGCCTGACCAATACAGTGTCATTGACCTTCAGCGAGGCAGCCGGGACGGTACGCTGACCTCCATTGGGATCGAGCAGCACCGCTGTCTTGGGAACCAGTGATGCCAGTGCCTTGATGCCAGCTCTGGCACGACCGGCGGCTACGCTTTCCAACAGCTCACCGACCGAGAACAGGAAGACCACTGCTGCTGCCTCTTCAGCCTCACCGATGAACAGCGCACCAATCGCAGCGACTGACATCAGGGTTTCAATGGAGAAAGGCGAACCGGATCTCGCCAGCGCGAACGCTTTGCGCGCAAATGGCGTGACACCCGCAATCACGGCAGCAGCGAATATCCATTCGCCGTAGAGCGGCAGCAGCAGGGTCATGGCATAGGCCGAAGCCATCAGCACACCCAATCCGATCACATGCTTGCCTTTTTTCGTCTGCCACCAGCGGCGGTTCTGAATGCTAGTGGCCGGGACAGAGACTGCGCCGGTATCAGAGCCGTCATGGCGGCGTACATCGGAGACTCCGAAACCCAGGCTCTTGATAGTCTTCTCGATGTCGCCGAGCTGCGTGGGAACGCCGGATGCGAGCGTCAGCTCCAGTGTCTCGGCGGTGAAGTTGATGCGTGCGTCGGACACGCCGACCATGCGCGCGAGGGCCGTTTCAATCTTGCCGACGCAACTGGCACAGTCCATGCCTTCGACGCGCATGGAGACGTTGGGTGGCGTGCTGGGTGCAGTACGGATGGCAGGAGCAGCCGCCGCGTGGTCATGCCCGCTGCAGGCTCCGTGCTCGTGGCCGTGGCCATGCTTGTGATCGTGTCCGTGGTCATCACCGCATGCCTTTCCGTGTGCATGATTGTGCCCGTGGTCGTGAGCATGCCCATGGTCATGGTGACCGCCGCAGCCGGCATGGCCATGCGCGTGGGCCGCCTGGCGCGGTACGGGCACCGGGGACACTTCGGACGTGGGCAGTTCCTGCACGTCGAAGCCCAGGGATCGGATTTTCTTGGCGATATCCCGCGTAGTCGCACGGCTGTGCGGTTCACGCCTCAAGATGAGCGTCTCGCTCGCAAAATTGACCTGCACGTCCGACAGGCCGTCGAGGCGGCCAAGGGCCGTCTCGATCTTGCCGACGCAGCTCGCGCAGTCCATCCCTTCAACGCGAAAGCCGAGGTGTTCCCCAGCTTCTTCGCTACGGTCTATTTTTTCCAAAGACATATCGATCTCCAATTTCTCCGAATACCTCACACGGTGGAATGCGCCGCAGACCGATCTGACCGCCTTATCAATAACAAACACATGGACATACGTTCATATGTTTGTTATGAAAAAAAGACATGTTCGTCCTTTTGGCTGCGATCCCCGATGGTTATGGTGTGCGGCGCACGTTCTCTCAGTTCTGGCGCTGTTGCAGGTAGTTCTGGAAGGCGACACGGTATGCAGGGCTGGATGTGTCGGGGGTTTGATCCCCAGCCCAGAACCGATCCAGCCCGGCGCGTTTCCATGCAGCCAGATCGGCTTGAACCTCGGCTCGCGTCAGCCCCACCTCCTGCTGATACTGCTCGCCGTCGCGCAGGTGACGATAGGTGTCGTATGTCGCGCGGTATTGCGAGCTGAACGTGTCGGTGCCGCCGTCGCCGCGTTCGAGTTTGTCTAAGCCGGCACGCTTCCACAGCGCCAGGTCGGCACGCACCTGATCTCTCGTCAAAGCGGTGGACTCACGGTAGTCGGCTCCCAGACGAAGTTGCAGGTAGTTTTTGTAAGCTTGGCGGTATTCCGAGCTGAAAGTGTCAGGCCCGGCGTCTCCCCCGGAAAGCTTATCCAGTCCGGCCTGCTTCCACGCCGCCAGGTCAGCGTTGACTTCCGCGCGCGAAACACCTGCGTCGAAGGGTTGGGCGCCTGCACCAGCCGCAACGAAGGCGGAAAGCAGAACTGCGACGTGAAATTTTTTGGACATCATCAATACTCCTTGACGTTACAAACAATGGCGTGGTGCTCACGCCTCCTTCAGTTGATTCATAGTCGAATAATAACACACATGAAGATATGTTCAATTGTTTATTTGAAGGTACGGATAGGCCTTTTCTGTTCCGGGGCAAGACCTCTGGTTTCAGGCAAAGCGACGAAGGGCTCTGGCCTCCACTCTGATATTGACCACCCAAAAAAAACGGCACGCCCCTTGCCAGAGCGTGCCGCACACATTTGCACACTCAGTCAATCGTCGGATCTATCCTCGGAAATGTGGGAAGCCATGTCCTGAAGCACCTGGCTGACGTGCTGATCCGCGATACCGTAAAAGATGTGCTTTGACTGGCGTTCGCCGCGCACGAGACGCGCGCCACGCAACAGCCGGAGGTGGTGGCTGACCAAGGACTGCGACAGATCGAGCGAGTCGGCGATATCTCCCACAGCGACCGATCCGCGCATGCAATGGAGCAAAATCTTCAACCGCGATTGGTCGCCCAGCAGACGGAAGGTTTCGGCCAGAACAGCGACGTCACTTTGCGACAGTGCAAGAACATCAGTAGCCGCGCCGTGGCTGGAGGTCGAACATTGCGCAATATCGGAGCTGATGGTTTTGCGGAACGTCATGGCTTCAAACCCTCAAGTGAACTGCGAGCCGGCTTGCACGGCCTCAATGCTTGTGACCAGAAGCGGAGTGGTCATGGTTGTGCCCACTGTGGTCATGGCCGCTGTGGGCATGACGGTCCGTCCTGGGTTGCAGGCTGCAGACGTTCTCGTCGGCTTCCGAGTTCCAGTCGATCCCGACCGTGGCGTGTTCGATGCTGAATTGCTCTCGAAGCACCGCCTCGACGCGCTTGACCACGGCTCGCGCTTCCTCGTCCACATTGGGTCGCACGTGTAGCGTGGCCATGGTGCGACCGGAGGTGAGTTGCCACACGTGAACATGGCTGACAGCCGCTAGGCCGGGAACGGCGCTCATCAGGCCTTGTTCCACCTTCTCCGGCGAAGCGTCCTCCGGCGCGCCCTCCAGCAGGATATGGATAGACTTGGCCAGGAGCTTCCAGGCGCTGCGCAGGATCAGCGCCGCCACCAGAACCGACAGGATGGGATCAATGGGCGTCCACCCCGTGAGATAGATGATGACCGCAGCGAGGATTGCTCCCACCGAGCCCAACAGGTCGCCTATCACATGCAGGATGGCACCTTTCACGTTGACGTGCTCGGTATCGCCGCGTGTCATGATCCACAGCACGAGCAGGTTTATCAGCAATCCCAACACGGCGACGATCATCATGGGGCCAGCCAGGATCACCGGCGGCGCTTGCAGCCGCCCCCATGCTTCATAGACGATCCAGGCGACGATGGCGAAGAGCGTGACGGCGTTGATGAAGCCGGCAAGTACCTCGAAGCGTAGATAGCCAAAGGTGCGCTTGCTGTCTGCGGCGCGGCTGCCGAACCGGAACGCCATATAGGCCAAGGCCAGCGCCATCGCATCGGTCAGCATGTGGCCCGCATCGGCCAGCAGCGCCAGCGAGCCGGAAATCACGCCGCCCACCGCCTCCACGATCATGAAGGTGAAGATCAGCACGAAGGAAATGAGAATCTTGCGCTGGTTGGCGCTGGTCACAGTTGGCACATGGCTGTGGTCGTGACCATGGTCATGTGAGTGAGAGTGGGACATGGGAGCCTCGGGCAAGTTAAATTTTGACTACGCGAGGAAATATAACACATAAACACATGTTCATGTGAAGTGTTTTATTTAGCCATACCAGTGTTCGTGGCGGATGCGTTGCAACGCCGCGGCAAGACAGCCCTGTGTGCTGCCATTGCCGAGAAGAGGCCTATCCTCTCGGCCAGATCCGGTGCAGATCGTCCACGATCAGCGAATGATGGTGTCTGCCCTGATCTGCGTGCGTTCGCAAATGAGGGTGATCCGCCGGTAGGTTTGGATGGTCATGGGTCAGATCGGACGGGGCGCTGGCCGGCCACAGCCGAAGCGCCAGCGCCACGCCACTTCGATTTCGCCCAGGCCGAAGCGCGCCTTCACGAGGACCACCGTGTTCACGATCACCATCGAGCCCGCGGCCGAGACGGCCAGGCTGATCGCCAGCAGGCCCGCAGGCGCGGCCGAAACGAGGAAGCAGAGCATCGTTCCCACGAACAGGTTGTGAAAGCTGATGACGGTCAGCAGCGCGGCGGCCAGCATTGGGGAAATCACGCTTTCCAGGTCGTAGGCCTGCGGGACAGCGACAGCGTCTTCTAGTGAGAATGCCTGCAGCAGCGGCCACCCACTGCTGCGCGTAATGGTAGGTTTTGCGATCCGCTCGGCTACTCGTCGTTGTGGTCTTCAGCAATGTGGATGGCCATGTCCAGCAGCACCTGGCTCACGTGCTGGTCGGCCACCTCATAGAAAATCTGCTTGGCCTGGCGCGCACCCTTGACCAGCCGAGCTCCACGCAGCAGCCGCAGATGGTGGCTGACCAGTGATTGCGAGAGGTCGAGGGTCTCCGCGATGTCCCCCACCGAAGTAGACCCCTTCATGCAGCACAGCATGATTTTCAGCCGCGAAGGATCGCCCAGGAGGCGGAAGGTTTCGGCCAGGATGGTTACATCATTGTGCGACAAGGATGTCAGATCGGCGCTTGCGCCGTGAGGTGTGCTTGCTGGTTTGCGTGAAGTCATTTGTCAAAAATTCCTGCTCTCGAACGGCTGTTCATGCCCTTCAGGATCAACGAGGCTGCGGCAGAGCGATCATGCGCAGCTAGGGATCTGGGAAAGCTTGGCAACCAGAACCCGCCGCACCTCTGTCGCCAGCGCTTTCCCAAACCAGACAGTACACATAAAAAAATATGCTTGACCTTCCCACGATGGTAAACCCTAAGCTTCCCTCATGTCGAATCTCAACTACGGGAAATAAACCATGAGCATGCCAATAATGAGTGATGCTCGCGCCACAGCAGCTGCGATCAGCCTGCCCATCGAGGGCATGACCTGCGCGAGCTGCGTCGGCCGAGTCGAGGCCGCCCTGGCCAAGGTCGAGGGCGTGGACACTGTGTCCGTCAATCTGGCTACCGAGCGGGCGGACATCCGCCTGGCTGGTCCTGTTGATCGCATGGCGCTGATTCAGGCGGTGGAGAAAGTGGGCTACGAGGTGCCGGCCGGCGTCACTGAACTGGCGATCGAGGGCATGACCTGCGCATCCTGCGTAGGCCGCGTCGAGAAGGCGCTCAAAGCCATACCAAGCGTCACGGAGGCCACGGTGAATCTGGCGACCGAGCGCGCCACCGTGCGCGGCTTGGCTGCCGTGGAAGATCTGATCGCGGCCGTAGACAAGGTTGGCTACGAAGCCCGCCTGGTCGATACCGGCGCACAGGCCGAAGATGAAGCAGCAGAAAAGAAGGACGCCGAGCGGGCCGAACTCAAGCGTGACCTGACCCTGGCCGGTCTGCTGACATTGCCGGTATTCGTGCTCGAAATGGGCTCGCACATGATTCCCGGCATGCACGAGTGGGTCATGAACACCATCGGCATGCAGCAGAATTGGTATATCCAGTTCGTACTGACCCTGCTGGTGCTGGCCATTCCGGGCCGGCGCTTCTATGAGAAGGGCTTTCCGGCCCTCGTGCGCCTGGGCCCGGACATGAACTCGCTCGTCGCGGTCGGCACGATGGCCGCGTTCGGCTTTTCGATGGTCGCCACCTTCGCGCCCGGCCTGCTGCCAGCAGGCACGGTGAACGTCTATTACGAGGCGGCTGCCGTCATCGTGACGCTGATCCTGCTCGGTCGCTTCCTGGAGGCGCGCGCGAAGGGTCGTACCTCCGAGGCCATCCAGCGGCTGGTCAAGCTGCAGGCCAAGGAGGCCCATGTGTTGCGTGACGGCCGTATGGTGGATATTCCCATCAACGACGTAGCCCTTGGCGACATCGTGGAAGTGCGTCCCGGCGAGCGCGTGCCGGTCGATGGCGAAATCACCGAGGGCCGCAGCTTCGTCGATGAGTCGATGATCACCGGCGAACCGATCCCGGTCGAAAAGGCTGCTGGCAGCACGGTGGTCGGTGGCACCGTCAACCAGAAAGGCGCGCTGACGCTGCGCGCCACCGCCGTGGGCGGGCAGACCATGCTGGCGCAGATCATCCGCATGGTCGAGCAGGCCCAGGGCTCGAAGCTGCCGATTCAGGCCGTGGTGGACAAGGTGACGTTGTGGTTCGTTCCGGCAGTGATGCTGGTCGCCTTGCTGACCTTTCTGGTCTGGCTCGTGTTTGGCCCGTCGCCCGCCCTGACTTTCGCCTTGGTCAACGCCGTAGCCGTGCTCATCATCGCCTGCCCGTGCGCTATGGGCTTGGCGACGCCGACCTCGATCATGGTCGGCACCGGCCGCGGCGCCGAGATGGGCGTGCTGTTCCGCAAGGGCGAGGCCTTGCAACTGCTCAAGGATGCCAAGGTGGTGGCCGTGGACAAGACCGGCACCCTGACAGAGGGTCGCCCGGTGCTGACCGACCTGGAAATCGCTGAAGGCTTCAGCCGCGACCCAGTGCTGGCGAAGGTCGCTGCCGTAGAATCTCGCTCGGAGCACCCGATTGCGCGCGCGATCGTCGAATCTGCGACAGAAGGTGGCATCGCGCTGCCGACCATGACCGATTTTGATTCGGTCACGGGCATGGGCGTGCGCGCAACCGTGGACGGTTCCCGTGTCGAGGTTGGCGCCGACCGCTACATGCGTTCGCTGGGCCTGGACGTCGGTGTATTCGCAGGCACTGCCGAGCGTCTGGGCAACGAGGGCAAATCACCGTTGTACGCCGCGATCGATGGCCGCCTGGCCGCCATCATCGCCGTGGCCGATCCGATCAAGGCTAGCACGCCCGCCGCCATCGCCGCGCTGCATCAGCTTGGCCTGAAAGTGGCAATGATCACCGGCGACAACGCGCGTACCGCACAGGCGATTGCCAAGCAACTGGGCATCGACGAGGTGGTGGCCGAAGTCCTGCCTGAAGGCAAGGTGGATGCGGTGCGCCGGCTGAAAGCCAGCCACGGCCAGATTGCTTACGTGGGTGACGGCATCAACGACGCCCCGGCGCTGGCCGAGGCCGACGTGGGCCTGGCAATCGGCACCGGCACTGACGTGGCAGTCGAGTCAGCCGACGTGGTGTTGATGTCCGGCGACCTGCGAGGCGTGCCCAACGCCATCGCGCTGTCGAAGGCTACGCTGGGCAATATCCGCCAAAACCTATTCTGGGCGTTTGGCTACAACACCGCGCTGATTCCGGTGGCCGCCGGGGCGCTGTACCCAGCATATGGGGTGTTGCTCTCGCCGATCTTCGCCGCCGGCGCGATGGCACTCTCCAGCGTGTTCGTGCTGGGCAACGCGCTACGCCTGCGCGGCTTTCGGCCGCCGCTGGCGGCGGATACCACTCATTGAGAAAGGGGAGGAAGACCATGAACATCGGTGAAGCATCCAAAGCATCCAAGGTCTCGGCCAAGATGATCCGCTACTACGAGCAGATCGGCCTGATTCCGCCAGCGGATCGTACCGAATCTGGCTATCGCACCTACACCCAGGCCGATATCCACCGGCTGCATTTCATCCGCCGCGCGCGCGATCTCGGCTTCTCGGTGGCCGAGATCACGAATCTGCTGGGCCTGTGGAACGACAAGTCGCGCCAGAGTGCCGACGTCAAGCGCCTGGCCCAACAGCACATCGCCGAACTGGACCGACGCATCGAGAGCATGCTGCAGATGACAGAAACGCTCAAGGCGTTGATTCATTGTTGCGCGGGTGATGAACGACCAGACTGCCCGATCCTTCAGACGCTGGAGCAACCCGACACCAGTGAAGACGAACCTGAAGAGCGCACTGGTGCCGTACCGCGCCGCTCGCACGGCACCAGAACAGCGAAACGCTCGCGCTGACGACCAGGAGAGACATGCCCAAAATCACTGTTCTTCCCCACTCAGAACTGGCACCTGAAGGCGCGGTGCTGAACGTGCCAGCAGGCACCTCGATTTGTGAGGCCCTGCTGGACAATGGCATCGAGATCGAGCATGCCTGCGACATGAGTTGCGCATGCACCACCTGCCATTGCATCGTGCGCAAGGGGTTCGACTCTCTAAACGAAGTCGAGGAGTGCGAGGACGACCTGCTCGACAGGGCCTGGGGACTGGAGGCGCAGTCGCGCCTGAGCTGCCAGGCCATCGTGTCGACAGAGGATCTGACCGTCGAAATCCCCAAGTACACGATTAACCACGCCAAGGAGAACCACTAGGGCCTGGCGTGCCGCCGCAGACACGCCGGCCTGTGGCCGGATTGTCCTGGCAGGTGGAGAACAGCCTGACGACCTACCCATGAGCCAGGCGCCTACACACTCTTGCGCCAGGGCGGGTTAGGGTAGAGAGGTAGTCTGAAGTCTTTTGCTCACGGTCGGCTCCGCCGACCTCCCTTAAGGAAGACCCCACAGGAGAAGTCCAGCATGTCTGCGCTCAAGCACGCCAAGCTCTACCGCATGGTCATGCCCGACCATACCTGCCCCTATGGGCTGAAGTCGCTCGATCTGCTCAAACGCAAGGGCTACAAGGTCGAGGACAAGCACTTGGCGAGCCGCGAGCAGACGGATGCGTTCAAGCAGGAACATGGAGTCGAAACCACGCCGCAGACGTTCATCGATGGGCGGCGCATAGGGGGCTACGACGAATTGCGTAAATTCTTCGACATGCCCGTGAAGGACAAGAACGCTGTGACCTATACCCCCGTGGTCGCGCTGTTCCTCATGGCCGCCGCGCTGGCGCTCGGGGCGAGTTGGGCCGCCTTCGGCCAGCTACCGGGCATTCAGACCGCAGAGTGGTTCGTGGCCTTTGCCATGTGCTTGCTGGCGTTGCAGAAACTCAAGAACGTGGACAGTTTCGCGACGATGTTCCTCAACTATGACCTGTTGGCCAAGCGCTGGGTGCGGTATGGCTATCTCTACCCGTTCGCAGAGGGTACCGCTGGCGTGTTGATGGTCGCGGGAGTGGGTATGTGGCTGTCGATTCCGCTGGCACTGTTCATCGGCACCGTCGGGGCCGTGTCGGTCTTCAAGGCGGTTTATGTCGATCGCCGGGAACTCAAGTGCGCCTGCGTGGGCGGGGACAGCAATGTACCGCTGGGCTTCGTATCCCTGACAGAGAACCTGATGATGGTGGCGATGGCCCTTTGGATGTGGGTCAAGGTCGCCTATTTCGGGATGCACTGAGCAACAACATGGCGCGTGCGCCAGCATCGCGGCCAACCTGCGTTCAGGTCGACCGCGATCGGATGTTACTGCGCGCGCGGCGGGAAACCAGCCTCGCGCAGGGCTGCGACGATCTGCCCTTCGGATGCCGACGTTTGCACCTCGACCCGGCGGGATGGCGGATCAGTGACGACACTGGCGTTGGGGTCGATCATCTGAATCGTCTTCGTCACGGTGCGGGCGCATCCACCGCAGGTCATGTCATCGAGATGGAATTGCATGGAAAACTCCTTTCGGGTTGGGGTGCTTGGCAGTTTGGTCCTTGCCACGGTTGGAAGGTCAAGTGGTAGTTGCATCGACGGGACGCAGCGGCTGCCAAGTTCCCTCACGCTGTCACTGACGCGCAACCTTATTGATTCGCGCCGATGGCATTTGCAACGAAGCCAAGCAGCACACCGTCATCAAGCCGGCTCCGATCCCTTATCAAGCTCCAGATCAGAGGCAGGAGGTCTTTTTTGATAAAATATATGAACATATGTATTATTGTTCAATCGAATCAATGGCCTTTTGCCCTGCCCTGAAGGGGAGCACCTGCTACTTCATCCACTGAGCACACTTCGGCATCAATGCGCCGTGGCCAATTGAATTGACCAAGATTGCTGAAGGACGCAACCATGGAACTTCGTCACCTGCGCTGCTTTGTGGCGGTCGCCGAAGAACTGCACTTCACACGAGCTGCCGAGCGCTTGCATATCGAACAATCCCCCCTGTCTCGAACGATCAAAGAGCTTGAGGATGAGCTAGGGGTAATACTTTTTGACCGAAACCGTCGAGGCACTGTGCTGACCCCCGCTGGAGCCGTGTTCTTGCAGGACGTCCGCAGACTGTTCACTGTTTTGGAGCATGCACGGGAGAACGTCCAGGCGGTCGCGGCGGGTCTGCGAGGGAGCCTGCGCATCGCTGTCTCCGATGGTGCAATCGATCCCAGGTTATCGGCGTTTCTGGCTCGTTGTCGCGCAGAAGAGCCGGAGGTCGAGATACGCCTATCCGAAGTACCTCTGGCCGAGCAACTGCGTGGTTTGCGATCAGGCGACTTCATGGCCGGATTCGCGCACACTGCCAACGTCGGTTACGGCATCGTCGCCGAACCGATCTGGCAAGACCCGCTGGTTATCGCGCTCCCCGCCCGCCACGAACTACTCGCTCACAAGAAGGTTCCGCTCCATACCCTCGGGGGGCATCCGCTCATCATGTGCGATCCCCAGGCGTGCGAAGGTTGCTGCCTCGAACTGGCTCGACTTCTTCGGCAACTGGAGCATGAACCGAACATCGTTGAGCACGCGTCCTCACTAGACATGATGCTCACCTTGGTCGGTGCAGGCTACGGCATCGGCTTCACGACGACGACCAGGATTACTGCTTACCAGCGCTCTGACGTTGTAATCCGCCCTCTGGCAGTGGAATCAGCGGTCATCACCACCTACTTGCTGTGGCCCGAAAACACCCGTTTGTCGGTTCCACTGGAGCAGTTCATTGCTCGGCTACGCGACCGATTGAGCGACTAACGAAGCTGGCCAAAGAAGGCAAGGCTCAAGAGCCGTTGCCAGAACCAAGGTTGTCCTCTGTTGCAGTCATCAATTCAGCCGAACTTATCCTGAGCGCCACGGCAATTTTCAGTATCAGAGCCAACGTGGCCATGTGCTGCCCGCGCTCAATCTTGCCCATGTGAGAACGTTCGATCCCGGCCAGTGCAGCCAGTTCTTCCTGAGAGATTCCTTGCGCCTTGCGGGCGGCACGCACTGCCTCCCCGAAGGCCTGTGCTGGCTCGGCTTCAAATGTGGTTGTACCTGGGGGACGGCCTCGTTGAACTATACGCTTCTGCATTGACAGAAGCGTCGGGCAGCCATGAGAATTTAACCACGTTAAATTTAACTCATTGCTATCATATTGGGTTGCTTTTTTGCGGCCAGATAGCTTCGCGGGGCTCTCATGCACCACGCCACCAGCCGATCTTTCAAACTCGCTATAGCGCCCGGCGTACCATCCTCTCGGCTATCAACGCTTCTTGCCCTTCAGCGTGCAGAGGAACCGGATATCGCCATCACGTTCTTCGAGGTCGCAGGCGACGACCTAGCTGTCGGCCTTCAAGAAGGTCGCTACGACGCTGGGATGTCACTTCAAGATACGAGCGCCCCGAGCCTGAGCAGCCAGCCCTTATGGTGTGAAAACATGGCCGTTGCTGTACCGCCACGGTTCCCCTTACCGAACCAGGCGATGCTCACGGTTGCTGAGTTGTTGAGCTATCCCGTTTTTCGCTGGCAGGCAGAGGCCTGCCCCCTGCTGGATCAACGGCTGTCTTCCTTGGCGCCGCCGGTGGATCAGCAGAGCATTCAGCACGTCACTTCGTTCAAGCTGTTGGCCCTATGGGTCGCGGCTGGCTATGGTCTTGGCATCTCTGCGCAACCGCGCATCGAGCGCGCCCATGAGTGGAGGATTACGATGAGGCTGCCCTCGGATGGCCCCTACGAAATCGTGACCCACCTGCAGCGCCCCCACCGGCCAACCAATGCTGTTACGGAGCGGTTCGCGCGCAGAGCGCTGCAGGTTGCCAGGGCCGGCGCACGGTAATGACAACCTATGGCCGGGGCCACTTCCCGGCCATAGGTTGCAGCGTGCAGGTTAGGCTTCCTCAAGAACCACCGCACTATCCATCAGCCGACGAACGCTCTGCCGCACGTCCTCGGGGATCGGCTGTGGGATGACCGTCTCAGGGGCATCCGCATGCTCCTGACCGTTCGTGATGATCCGGATGATTTTGGCCAGATTGGTCGGCGTGACGGTATCGATGGCCGTCCGATCGCCCAATTCCGGATGCGGCCGGGTCAACATGCGGTACAGATCCCACGAATCCGCGTCCGGACACCGCTTCATGAGGGTTTGGGCCAGCTTTTGCTTGAGTGGCACCAATTGCCAATCGGGAACGCGTTGTCCCCGGTTGCCCAAACCGATGGACAGCAATTTGCCGGCTTTCAGTTCGCGGTTGATCTGGTCTTTGGACTTCCCGGCCAACTTGCCGAACAACTGAACCGGCATGTTGCACGGCAATTCGTAGATCTCGAGCATTTCCTCGCGCTCACGCTGGATCGCGGACACTTCCGGCTCCGGAACTGGCTCAGGGGGCGGCGGCACCTGTGACAGCCGCTGAAAGGTGCCTCCCGAGGCGTTTGCCGTCACGACGATGGGAGTTGCCGCTACCGGTGGGATGGTGCCAATAAAAGACGCTTCCTCGGCAGAAACGGTATTTTCCGCCTCTACCATCGTTGGCACCCCATCGATACGGATGGTGAGATGCACGCTGGCGGCCTCCACCTGGCCCTGCTCCAGCAGGTCGAGGCGATCGGCCCAATCCTGCATCATCCTGCGGCGCGGCTCCACGTGTTTGGCGTGGTTATAGGCTGAGCTCACCTTGTTCGGGTCCGAGTGCGAGAGTTGCGCGTCCACCCAAATCTTGGGGTAGCCGATTTCATTGAGCGCCGTCGAGAGGGTTCCACGAATACCGTGGCCGGTCAGTTGATCGTCGTAGCCCATGCGCTTCAAAGCCTGATTGAGCGTGTTCTCACTGATGCGCTTCTTGAGGTCGCTGCGATGCGTCAGCAGGTATCGCTGGGCTGGCCGCATTTCTCCCAAGAGGTGGCGTACGATCTCGACGGCCTGGATGGACAGCGGCACGATATAAGGCGGGATGTCTTGCGCACGCTTGCCAGCCTTGCGCATCTCGTCCAGAAGTTGCTTGACGCTCTCTGGCGGGATGATCCACAGACCCCGGTCGAGGTCGAACTGGTCCGGGGTCGCCAGCCGCAGCTCGCCAGTGCGCACTCCGGTCAAAAACAACAGCCGAATGCCGAGCTGGGTCTGCCAACCACGAGTGTTGTAATGCCTGAGCTTCTGGAGAAACGCGGGAAGCTGGGGCAGAAGCAGGTACGGGTTGTGGTTCACCGGAGGTTTAGGCTCGGCTACGACATCAAGATCCGAGGCCGGATTGATCTCCAGTCCCTCAACGATCACCAGAGCGTAGCGGAACATCTGCCGGAACCAGGTACGAATTTTTTCGGCGGTGGTGTAAGCCTTGCGTCCCTCAACCCTTGCCAGCACACCCAGCAGTTGGGGACGACGGATATCGTAGATCGACATCCTCCCGAGGGTGGGCAGCACATCGTTGTCGAAGATACGGAGTATCTGGGACATCGTGCTTTGCCGGCCTTCCTTGAGCTCCTTGCGGCGATGCTCGACCCAGGCGTCGAAAACCGCCTTGAAGGTGTATTCGGACGCCAGCTTGATCGCGTGCCGCTTCTGCTTACGGTCGGTGTGAGGATTGATGCCCTTGGCCAGGAGCGCCCGGGCCTCGTCACGCAATGCGCGTGCTTCGCGCAGGCCGATCTCAGGGTAGTTGCCCAGCGAGATGCGCTTTTGTTTGCCGAGCCAGTAGTAGCGCAGGTGCCACGACTTGCCGCCAGTGGGAGCGACGACCAGGCCGAGGCCATCGGTGTCGGGGAGGTTGTAGGCTTTGTCAGCGGCCTTGGCTTGCCGCACAGTCAGATCAGAGAGAGTCATCTTTGAGCTCCTAAGTTAAGAACTTAGACTCAATGCTCGTCACGACTCCCGCCCAACCCCAGCAACAATCCGGAACCGGCACCACCCGCATTCTTTGGCCTCAATTTTGGCCTCAAAAACGCTGGCTGTCAGTGGATTTCCATGGCTTTTGCTGGAATGAAAAAAGGGCCTTTCGGCCCTCTTTTCAACGACTTACAGACGTCAGTGGAAGTCTGTAGATCATAAATTGGAGCGGGAAACGAGATTCGAACTCGCGACCCCAACCTTGGCAAGGTTGTGCTCTACCAACTGAGCTATTCCCGCTAAGCGCTGTGAGGTTGTTGCCTCTCAACGACGGCGTATTCTACTGATAACTCCGGGGGCGTCAACACTTTTTTTCAAAAAAAGAAAACTTTCTTTCCGGCACTATTGGCCAAACCTGGGGCCGCCCTTTAGATAGTCCTCCTCTTCCGGCGTCGATGCCCGTTTCAACGCAGCGTTCCTGTGAGGAAAGCGGCCAAAGCGCCGCACAATATCACGGTGGTCTTCTGCCGACTTCAGAAAGCTGCGGAGAAAGCCCCCCAGCACACCATCACTCACAGCCACCAGTTGATGATAACAATCCACCGCCAGGTTCTGATCCTCCAGCCTCTCCGAGTGCTGTAGGGGCATATAAAGAAAAGCCCTCTGTATCGGCGGCAATTCCAGATCCTGCCCCCGATTCATTGCGCCCCGACACAGGCTCCGGGCAAGCCGGTCGTGCTCAAACGCCAATGCCCCGCCCCGGAATATATTTCGGGTGAACTGATCCAGCAACAGAATTTCGGCGAGAGCACCGCCGGGGCTGGCCCGCCATTGATCCAGCCCTTCCTCGGAGGCAAACACCACCAGAGACAGAAAACGCCGGCGAACTTCCCGATCGAATGCCCGGTCGCTCCGAAACCACTTGTCACGATGAGCCTTGTCGGGCAACCCCCGTTCATCCAATTCGCCAAACCAGAAATCCAGAAGCTCTTTCCAATCGAACATCTGATAACTCCCTGATACAGTTAGTTTGCAACCACACACAGGCCTGCCGCTAACAAGATTACGACGCTGGCCAGCAAAGCGACCAACCCGGAGACTCCATGAGCATCAAGCACCACATTATTCTATTGGCCCACGGCAGCAGCGACAGCCGCTGGTGTGACACGTTTGAAACCTTGGCCGAGCCCACAACAACTGCCATCGAAAACGCCAGCATTGCTTACATGGAGCTGGCCGAACCATCACTTGACGCCATCGTTGCCGAGCATACCGCAAAGGGCGTGGATACCTTTACCGTGGTGCCTTTGTTTCTGGCCGCAGGCAGACACCTGCGTAAAGATGTACCGGCGATGATTGACCGGCTGGAAGCCGAGCACAATGTTCGGATCAGCCTGTCGGATCCCATCGGCATGAACCCGAAACTGGGGCTCGCCATACGGGACGTGGTTCAGGAAGAGCTCGACAGGGCCTGACAGGCAGCGTGCGCGGCGCCGGTTCAGTATATTCAGGAGGCAGCAATGAACAATAAAATTCTCATTACCGGAGCCACCGGCTTTATTGGCCAGGTGCTGTGTGCCCGACTGATCGAAAAAGGCTATCAGCTTACCGTGCTCAGTCGGCAACCCAGCCATGCCGTTCGCGCCATCTGCGGCCGGGTGGACGCAATTTCCAAACTCGACGAGGTTCGTGGAGCACAGGGCTTTTCCGCAATCATCAACCTGGCCGGTGAAGGCATTGCAGACCGCCGCTGGTCTGACAGCCGCAAGCAGGCTCTCAGAGACAGCCGGATCGGCCTGACAGAATCGCTGGTTCAGGTGGTGCGTACTTGGGGCGAACTGCCAGACGTGCTGGTATCCGGCTCCGCTGTCGGGTTCTACGGCGATCAGGGCGAGCGAAAAGTGACGGAACGAACGCCGCCAAACGACGAATTCACCCATCAACTTTGTCGTGACTGGGAAAACGCCGCGATGGAACTGGCAAGCGACGGAGTTCGCGTTTGCCTGTCGCGCACGGGAATAGTGACCGGCCGCAACGGCGGGTTCCTGCAACGCATGCTACTGCCGTTCAAGCTGGGGCTGGGCGGAAAGCTCGGCAACGGCAGGCAATTTATGCCCTGGGTGCACAGGGAGGATGTGGTAGCCGGTTTGCTCTGGATGCTGGAAACTGACGCCGCCGAAGGCCCCTACAACATGGTCAGCCCCAACCCTGTATCCAACGCCGAGTTCACCAGAACACTGGCGAGGGTTCTTCACCGGCCAGCGGTACTGCCAGCCCCCGCGCCAGCATTGAAGCTCGCGCTCGGTGAAATGTCGCTGCTATTGCTGACAGGGCAGCGCGCCATTCCGGAAAAACTGCTTGAGCAGGGGTTCCACTTTCACTATGCAGGTTTGGACGAGGCACTCGAACAAAGTGTGGGATAATTTTTTTGAAAAAAAACGTTGACAGCCCCGAGACCCTTACTTAGTATACGCACCACCTCGACGAGGCAAGCTTTTGAAAACGTTGCGTCCCCTTCGTCTAGTGGCCTAGGACTCCGCCCTTTCACGGCGGCAACAGGGGTTCGAACCCCCTAGGGGACGCCAATTTTCAATCTCCGTCGATACTATCCACCATTACCTTTATGGTGGATTTTGCCTTTTCCCCCGTGGGCTTTCTGGTCTTTCATTACGAAAATACCAACGCCGACAAAGAAACCGATCATTAGTAATACCGTTGCAACACCTGCGATAACCACAGCATCCATATACATGGCTCTTCTCCTGTGCCAGTCATAATTGATTAAACTCAGGTTACCTGCACGCCTCTGGCATTGTATTGATCTGCATCAAGCCCCCTCCTTGATTATGACCATCTCCTCATTCTCGACTTATTTCCGTCGATTTTTCCTGAGTTTGCAGGGCATTTGAAATCGACTACTGCTATAGTCGTAGGCAACGGATCCAAAGTGCTGGTCTCACGGAGCGAGCCCTTAAAGTCTATGCAAAATACCTATGTTTCAGCACAGCAAGCCGAATCTATGACCGTCAACGCGACACGCCCGAAACGACTGCGCTCTGCATCGCCTCTGTCGCTCCGGCTTGTGGCCTGGATTCTTCTGTTCAGTTCAGCCTTCAGCCTGCTCGCCTCCGGCGCCCAGATCTACATCGATTACCAGGAAGATCTGGACAAAATCAGAGAGCGCATGCGGGTTATAGAATCCGGTTACCGCTCAAGTCTTGCCCAGAGCCTCTGGGCCCTCGACCAGAAGCACCTGCAAACCCAGATGGAGGGCATCCTAAGCCTTCCTTACATTGACCATCTGCGATTGCGTATCGAACCCGGCTCAGAAGTGGTGATGGGCACTCTCCCCCGCGGAGCAGACGTACTCACCCACCACTTTGACCTTGTCCATGTAGACGGCAACGAATTCCGGCTGGGCGAACTCACCGTGACGGCCAACCTGCAAGGCCTCTACAGCGACCTGCGCCGGCGGGTAGGCCTCATTCTTGCCACCCAATTCTTTATCGTCTTCTTCGTATCGATCCTGGTGTTCTGGATTTTTCGCCATCTTGTCACCCGGCACCTTGCGGCCATGGCCGACTATACTCGTGACCTCTCGCTGGAAACCCTGTCGCGCCCCCTGATACTCCACCGCCCAGACACCGCCGCTTACCGCTCTGACGAACTGGGCATGGTAACCGACGCCATCAACCAGATGCGTGAGCGTCTGAACAACGACGTTGCACGGCGCGAGCGCGATGAGGCAGAAATCCGGAAATTCTCCGAAGCGATCGAACAGAGCCCTTCTTCTGTGCTGATTTGCGATCGGCAGTGGCACATCGAGTATGCCAATCATAAATTCAGCCAACTGACCGGGCACAAGCCCGAAGAAATCATAGGCAAGCATCCGTCGGCCCTGATTGCTCCAAATGTCGACCAGGTGGAAGCCGGCCAACTCTGGCAAGGCATCCGCCTGCAGGTAAAGCGGGTTGGCGTATGGCAGGGCGAAGTCAACAGCGTGCGCCGCAATGGCGACCGCTACTGGGAACAGATCGTTGTAACACCGATCAAGGACAAAGCTGGCGAGTCCAGCGGTTACCTGATCCTTGGTGAAGACATCAGCATTCGTAAACGCTATGAACAGCAACTCTTGCGGCAGGCCAACTACGACGTACTGACTGGCCTGCCTAACCGGATGCTGGCTTTGGACCGGCTAAAACTGGCACTGGCGCAGGCTCGCCGGGACGAAAGCCAGGTCGGCGTGATGTTTCTGGATCTGGACAACTTCAAACACATCAACGACACCCTGGGGCACGATGCTGGCGACACCCTGCTGGTAGAGGCAGCACGCCGGATATCCAGCTGCCTGCGGGGCGCAAGCACGGTTGCCCGGCTTGGCGGCGATGAGTTCCTGGTTATACTTCCGGGCCTGGCCGGGCCCGGCGACTCCAACCAAGTGGCTGAACGTATCCTGAAAACCTTTACGCCGCCCTTTATCCTCAATGGCCAGGAAGTATTCGTCAGTACCAGTATCGGTATCGCCATCTTCCCGACAGATTCCGACAACAGCAGCAACCTCCTGCAGCATGCCGATGCAGCTATGTACCAGGCGAAGCACCAGGGCAAGAGCTCTTACGCGCGCTTTGCCCCGGAAATGACCGAAGTGTCCCACGAGCGCCTGCAAATGGAATCCCATATGCGCAAGGCCCTCGAACTGGGAGAGCTCGAACTTCACTTCCAGCCCATTGTGGAAACCCGAAGCGGCAACCTGGTTGGTGCGGAAGCTCTGCTACGCTGGAACAACCCGGCATTAGGAATTGTTATGCCGGATCGCTTCATTCCGCTGGCTGAAGAAACCGGCCTGATCATCCCGATTGGGGAGTGGGTGATCAACGAGGCCTGCAAGGCCGCCCAAAGCTGGCAAGCATTGACCGGCCGGGACATCAGCATTGCCGTAAATGTATCACCCCGCCAGTTCCGGGATCCCAAGTTCATCGACATCGTGATGCATGCCCTTTGGAGCAGTGAGCTACGCCCGGAACTGCTGGAGCTGGAAATCACTGAACGACTTATTCTCGACAACTCCATCGAAACCGCCGAGATTCTAAAGCAACTGGATGCCGGGGGTATCCGTTTGTCCGTTGACGACTTCGGCACCGGCTACTCGGCACTCAGCTACCTGAAAAGCTACCCCTTCGATTCACTGAAGATTGATAAGTCCTTTGTCCAGGACGTGCTCAAAGAGGCAGAGGATGCCTCGCTGGTGCGCGCCATTATCCAGATGGCTCACAGCCTTGGCCTGGATGTCATTGCTGAAGGCGTCGAAAGTGAAGATCAGACTCACTTTCTGAAAACAGAAAATTGCGATTACTCCCAGGGCTACTTCTACAGTCGGCCCATGACCGAACAGGATTTCATTCACTGGCTCGAAACCAATGAACGAGCCTTCTCGTAAGCAACACGGCTGAACAATGGAAGACACCATACTGGTTGTGAATTGCGGCAGTTCGTCGCTGAAACTCGCTTTATTTGACCAGAACTACAACAAGATTGCTTCGGCCCTTGCCGAGCGCCTGAACAATACTGATGCTTTCGCCCGGATCAAAAACGTTGACGATCCGGTCGTGCTGTCGGCAAACGCAGATCATAAACAGGCACTGGCGGCACTGGTAAATGCCTTTCGGGAGCGCCAGTTGATGACCCGCGATCCGATCGCTATCGGGCACCGGGTGGTACATGGCGGCGAAACCTTCCGCGAGGCCTCGCCGATCGATGACGCAACCATCGCAGCCATCGAGTCCTGCAGTTCACTGGCCCCCCTTCACAACCCGGTAAATCTGGCTGGCATTCAGGCCATGCAGGCGTTATTTCCAACCATTACCCAGGTGGCCGTGTTCGACACCGCTTACCATCAAACATTGCCCGAACGCGCATTCCGCTATGCCCTGCCGGATCACTACTATCGGGACTGGGGTGTCCGGCGCTATGGATTCCATGGCACCAGCCACTACTACATGGCTCACGAAGCATCCCTCCTGCTCGACAAAACACCGGCCACCACGTCCATTATCTCCGCACACCTGGGCAACGGCTGCAGCATCACCGCGATTAGAGATGGGCTCAGCGTCGATACCAGCATGGGCCTGACGCCATTGGAGGGCCTGGTAATGGGCACGCGAAGCGGCGATGTTGACCCGGGATTGTTTGATTTTTTGGCGGCCCGGGGAATCAGTGCCCGCGAAGCACATCGGGTGTTGAACAATGAAAGCGGCCTTCTCGGCCTCTCCGGCCAGACCAACGACATGCGCAGCCTGTGTGATCTTGCAGACCACGGCCACGAACCTTCACAGCTGGCCATTGAGGTTTTCTGTTTTCGGCTTGCCCGCTACATAGGTGCCATGACGGCATCTCTGAGCCGCCTGGATGCGCTGGTATTTACCGGCGGAATAGGAGAAAACAGCGCGCGCATTCGCCGGGAGACCGCGAAGCACCTTTGCTTGCTTGGCATAGAGCTGGACTCGGACCTGAACCGCGACCACGGTCGTTGGAGCGATGGCCGGATCAATGCCGCGGATTCCCGCTACCCGGTGCTGGTTATTCCCACCAATGAAGAACTGGTGATTGCTCGGGAAGCTGCCCGCCTGGCAACCAACTGATTTATTTATCTGCAACGCACTTTGGAATACACATGGCTAAAAGTCTTTTTCTGGCTCCCACTTCCCTTGACTCCGGCCTGACCTCGGTCTGTCTGGGTCTGTTCCGGGCACTGGAACGGGAAGGCGTCAGCGTTGGTTTCTACAAGCCCTTCCGGCAATCGGTTCATCGTGGCGAAGCCCTGCACAACGACAACCGGGATTCCTCGGTTGAATTCCTCAAGGCACGCAGCCATTTCACGCCACCGGACCCCATTCCGCTAAAGCAGGCTCAACAGCTACTCAATCATGGCAAAGCCGATCTGCTGATGGAGACCATCGTTGGTGAATACCAGCAGGTTGCCCGCGACGTGGATGTCGTCATCATCGAAGGGTTAGTTCCCGATAGAAGCGAGGCTTACATTGCCCGCCTGAATGTCGAAGTTGCCCGCAACCTCGGTTCGGAAGTCATTCTGGTAAGCACGCCACAGAATTGCAGCCCGGCAGAGCTGGACGGCGAACTGGACTTTTCGGGGCGCTTATTTGCAGCCCCGAGCGACCCGGATGTCATTGCCGTTATCCTGAATAAGGTGGGTGAGCCCGAGGCCTCCGGGCTTGGTCTGGATCAGAAACCGCCGGAGTGCGCCGAGGTGCCCGACTACCACTCTGGCTGTAAGGTGTTTTCCAGTGGCCGCTTCCAGCTGCTCGGACAAGTGCCCTGGCAACCCCAACTGCTGGCGCCAAGAGTATCGGACGTAGCCCGGGAACTGGCCGTACCGGTATTGCATGAAGGGCAGATGCTCAGTCGTCGCGTACAGAGGGTGTCCGTATGCGCGCGCAGTATTCGCAATATGACAGATACCCTGAAACCCGGCACACTGATGGTGACACCCGGCGACCGGGAAGACATTGTCGTTGCTACAGCCGTGGCCGCCCTGACTGGCGTGCCTCTGGCAGGCCTGATGCTGACCGGCGGCCTCATGCCCGACGAACGGGTAATCGACCTCTGCCGGCGCGCACTCGACACCGGGCTTCCGGTACTCAGTGCGGAAACCAATACCTACGAAACCGCCCAGCGGCTGGCTAATCTGTCGTCGGCAATTCCAATCGACGATCCGGAGCGAATCGAAGAGGCTATGGAAACCGTCGCCCGGCAGCTCGATACCCAGTGGCTTCAGGAGCACCTGAAAGTGCAGCGGCAACGCCGCCTGTCACCTCCCGCCTTCCGGTATCAGCTCTCGGAACGGGCCCGGGCTGCGGCCAAACGCATTGTCCTCCCGGAAGGCTGTGAGCCGCGCACGATTCAGGCTGCGATTATCTGCCACCAGCGTCGGCTGGCGCACTGCGTTCTCATTGGTGAGCCCCACGAAATCCACTCGGTGGCCGCGTCTCTGGGTGTAGAGGTTCCGGGCGATCTTGAAATTATCGATCCGGCCGAGGTTCGCCAGCGCTACGTTGCCCCCATGGTCGAGCTGCGCAAGCACAAGGGCCTGACGCCCGACATGGCCGAGGCCATGCTTGAAGACAACGTTGTTCTGGGCACCATGATGGTTGCCATGGATCAGGCCGATGGCCTGGTATCCGGCGCCATTCACACGACCGCCAACACGGTGCGCCCTGCCCTGCAGCTGATCAAGACCCACGATAACGCCAAGGTGGTTTCCTCGGTCTTCTTCATGCTGTTGCCTCAGCAGGTTCTGGTATACGGCGACTGTGCCATCAATCCCGACCCCAACGCCGAAGAACTGGCGGATATCGCTATCCAAAGCGCCCAGTCTGCAGAGGCCTTTGGTATAGAACCGGTCGTCGCCATGATCAGCTACAGCACCGGCGAGTCAGGCTCCGGCGAAGATGTCGACAAGGTACGGGAAGCGACCCGCATTGCCCGGGAACGGCGGCCGGATTTGCTGATCGATGGGCCGCTTCAGTACGATGCCGCGGCGATTGAAAGCGTCGGAAAATCGAAGGCTCCGGGCAGCAAGGTGGCAGGTAAGGCAACAGTGTTTGTCTTTCCCGACCTCAACACCGGCAACACCACCTACAAAGCCGTACAACGCAGCGCCAATGTGGTCAGTGTCGGCCCTATGCTTCAGGGTCTTAGAAAACCGGTAAATGACTTATCCAGAGGCGCGTTGGTGGAAGACATTGTCTTTACCATCGCGCTGACGGCGGTGCAGGCCAAACAGGTAGAGGATGCAGGAACCGCCTGAGCGGTTCCCTGAGCAAGAACCGACCGCCAGATCAGCGCTTAACGCTCTTCTGGCGCGTCTTCTTGATCCGGCGGCCTTTTTTCAGGTCGTTGTCTTTTTTAACTTTCTGTCTCGGTGTAAGCCGATCCACTTTATCCGCATAGGGGTTTTCGCCCGCACGGAACTCAAAACGAATGGGGGCACCCACCACCTTAAGCACCTTACGGAATATGTTCTCGAGATAGCGCTTGTACGCACCCGGCAGCGAATCTACCTGATTACCGTGTACCACAACCACTGGCGGATTGGATCCCCCCTGGTGAGCATAACGAAGCTTGATCCTCCGGCCATGCACCATCGGTGGTTGGTGCTGGGCAACCGCATCCTGCAGTATTGCGGTTAGCCGGTTGGTCGGCCACTTGGCCATGGCCGAATCGTAGCAATCTTGAACAGACTCATACATGGTGCCCACACCGGTGCCGTGTAATGCCGAAATATAGTACTTGTCGGCGTAATCCAGAAAATCCAGGCGACGGGCTACCTGCTCCTTCACCCGCTCGCGATCCTCAGGATCCATGCCGTCCCATTTGTTCACGGCAATCACGAGAGAACGCCCGGCATCAAGCACAAAGCCGATCAGGTGAAGATCCTGATCCACCAGCCCTTCACGGGCGTCGATAACCAGAATCACTACATGAGCATCATCAATGGCCTGTAAGGTTTTGATGATAGAAAACTTTTCTACTGCCTCACGTACATTCTTACGGCGGCGGACACCCGCTGTGTCAATCAGCGTGTACTGGTGGCCATGGCGCTCATAGGGAATGTAAACACTGTCGCGGGTCGTGCCCGGCATGTCGTAAACCACGACCCGGTCTTCACCCAGCATTCGGTTAACCAGTGTCGACTTGCCAACATTGGGCCGCCCGACAATTCCGATACGAATACCGGGATAACGATCCGCGCGATCCTGCTCTTCGGGGTTTTCCGGCTCCGGAAGCAACACCTCCAACATAGATCGGATACCCCGGTTATGGGATGCGGCAACCAGAAAGGGCGAGTCGAAGCCCAGACGATAAAAATCAGACGCTGCAACGTCCGGATCCTGTCCGTCGGTTTTGTTGACCACCAGGTGAGCCTGCTTACCGGAACGCCGCAAGAAGTCGGCAATCAGCTCATCTCCGGCGGTCAGCCCGGCCCGGCCATCCACCAGAAACAAAACGATGTCTGCCTCTTCCACCGCCTGCATGGACTGGCGAGCCATTTCAGCATCAATGCCAGCTTCATCACCGGTCAGACCACCGGTATCGATGACAATAAACTTCTGCCCCTCGTAATGCCCCTCTCCGTATTTTCTGTCTCGGGTCAGACCGGGAAAGTCTGCCACGAGTGCATCCCGCGAACGGGTCATCTGATTGAACAGGGTGGACTTTCCCACATTCGGGCGGCCCACCAGGGCAATTACTGGAGTCATAATTTCAGCTACTCAAGAAACCGGAAACCCGGCCTCGCAGGCATATGCCTGGGCCGGGCGTAAAAATTACGGGCTACTTAGTCTTCTTCGACCAGGCCCAAGCGTGCGAGCTTTCCGCTATTACCAAATACCAGCAGGTTACCATCTTCAATAACCTGAACCGGTACGCGGATACCGTCACTATCAAATTCCATCTGACCTTTCAGCATGCCATCGCCAAGCGCAAGCACGTGAAGGTAACCCTCAAAGTCGCCAACAACCAGATACTCACCGGCAATCGCAGGCCGGGTCAGCTGACGCCACGCCAATTTGTCCTGCACCCAAAGTTCACGACGGTCATTGCCCCGCATCGCCACGACATCACCGTTCGCCAGGGCCAGGAAAATGTTGCCATTAGCAAGCCCCGGCGACTGAAAACTCGAGGCCCGACGGCTCCAGATCTCCTGCCCGGTGCGAATATCGATGAGTGCGAGCTTGCCCTGATATCCCACCACCATAAGTGCCGAATCGAGAACCAGCGGCTGATCGCCGATATCCACCAGTCGCTCCAGTTCTGTGCGCCCCTGAGGTTGCCCGACTTCGTACTGCCACACAGGCTGCCCGTCTCCGGCCGTTAGCGCGATAACGCGACCATTGGAGAAGGCTGCAATTACGACATCTGCACCAACCAGAGGCGCAGCCGCAACGCGCACGGTGAGCACTGGCACCTGGGCTTCATATTGCCATAGTGCCTCGCCAGTCGAAGTATTGTAAGCCAGAACGCGGCCGTCGGTGGTCTGGACTACCACCAGGTTGCCATTGGACTGGGGCGCCGCAAGCACCTCTGTTGGCAGTGAGGCGCGCCACACTTCAGCGCCACCTTCGGCCTGGTAGGCCACCAGGTCCGCGTTTCTCGTCACCATGTAAACATGCCGGGCATCGGCACCGGGCCCGGCAAGGAAACGCTCCCTGAACTTGCGCTTCCACACAGTGCGCCCCTTCTCCGGCCCGATCGCTGCAAGCACCCCGTCTGCAGATGCGGCGTAGATCACCTTGCCAGCATATAGTGGTGCCAGTTGCAGAAACTCTTCATCGTGGCCTTCTCCAACAGAAGTAGACCAACGGGTTTTCAACGTTACCTGACTGTTGATTTCGGGCAGAGGCGCAGGCTGCTCAAATGTGTCGGTTGTGCTGCACCCGGCCACCAGAGCCGTGACCAGTAAAACCAGAGCGGCAAGGCAAGGTTTGCCGGAAAGCCCGAACCGCATCAGGCTTCCTCCCCGATACCCAGATCGGAAAGCTTGAGCTCAAGAATACCGTTACGACCCTGTTGGCTGAGTTCCCGGGCAGCAAGATAGGCATCTTTGGCGGCGTCCCGATCACCCTGCTCCAACAGAATATCACCCCTCAGTTCGGCGAAAATCGAAGCGAAGGCATCAGGGTTTACAGCGCCGTCCAGCGTACTCAGCGCGGCATCATGGTCACCGGCAGCAAACTGGGCCCGGGCCAGCCGATTACGAATCACCAGTTCCAGCGCCGGATGCTCTGCGGCTTTGTCCAACGCCCACTGCAGAGACTCGATGGCCGAACCCGGCTCTTTGTTTTCGATCATTTGCTGGCGGGCCAGAACCAGGTTGCCGTATATAGCGTAGGCACTGTCGCTGTGCTCGGTGCGGAGGGTTTCCGCCACAAATCCGAGAGTCTCATTCGCAGACTCGTCGCCGGAAGAGAAGGCATTCAGCAAGTTTGCAAACTGGTTAGCGGCTTCGGCCCTCTGCTGGGCCTGGTGGTTCTGCCAGGCCTGCCAGCCGAACACGATGGCCAGTGCGGCACCAATGCCGATAAGAAGTGAACTTCCGTTGTTTTTCCACCAGTCTTTGATTGCCTGAACCTGTTCTTCTTCGGTGCGCAACTCGGCCATGAAAACTCCTGTTATTCGGTAAACTGCCTGTTATTAATAGATGTGATTACAGCAATTCGGCCAGGGTCCCGGCCAGATCCTGCTGGGAAACTTCCTGCTGTGGATCGTCACTACGCAGAGGCTTCAGCCCCGCCGTGCCCTGTGCCACTTCGTTTTCCCCGAGGATAACGGCATAGCTGGCGCCGCTGCGATCGGCCTTTTTCATCTGACTCTTGAAACTGCCGCCACCACAGTGGCTGACAACCGTGCGCCCCGGGAGCTGATCCCGAAGTGATTCGGCAAGGGCCATCGCTGGTGCTACGGCAGTGTCGCCCATGGCCGTTACATAAACGTCTGCCCTGTTGTGAACATGCCCGGGTACCAGACCCAGGGTTTCCAGAAGCAGGATCAGGCGTTCCAGCCCCATGGCAAAGCCAACAGCAACCGTGGGTTTTCCGCCCAACTGTTCGACCAGCCCATCGTAACGACCGCCGGCACAGATAGTCCCCTGCGCGCCCAGGCTGTCTGTAATCCACTCGAACACGGTTTTACCGTAGTAATCCAGCCCTCGAACAAGCGCCGGATTGACGGTGTAGGCAATGCCTGCCGCATCCAGCATGGCTCTGAGCTGGTCAAAGTGGTCACGGGATTCGTCATCCAGGTAATCGCCCAGGCCCGGTGCACCCTCAAGTATCTTGCGAGTGCCCGGATCCTTGCTATCGAGAATCCGGAGCGGGTTAGTTTCGAGACGACGCTTGCTGTCTTCATCCAGCTCGTCTTTAAACAGGGACAGATACTCGACCAGCGCTGCCCGATAGACTTTCCGGGACTCGCTGGTGCCTATGGAGTTGATCTCCAGGCGTGCATGGCCATAAAGGCCCAGCGCCTTCCACAATCGGGCAGTCAGAACCAGCAACTCGGCGTCGACATCAGGGCCTGCCATGCCAAAGCATTCGACCCCAATCTGATGAAACTGACGATAACGGCCTTTTTGCGGGCGTTCGTGACGAAACATTGGCCCCATGTACCAGAGCCGGCGGGTCTGGTTAAAAAGAAGCCCGTGCTCTTCGGCGGCGCGGACACAGCCAGCGGTACCCTCGGGGCGAAGGGTCAGACTATCGCCGTTCCGGTCGTCGAAGGTATACATTTCTTTCTCTACAATGTCGGTAACTTCGCCGATCGATCGCTTGAACAGTTCGGTCTGCTCCACCACCGGCATACGGATTTCCTGATATCCGTACTGCCCCAGTACCTCCCGGACACTGCGCTCAACATACTGCCATACCGGCGTCTGCTCCGGCAGAATGTCGTTCATTCCGCGAATTGCCTGAATCTTTGCCAAAATACAATCCTGATGTTTATCTGAATTCGTTGCTGCCTGCCGTTCAGTCCGAAGACTTCACAATCACGGCTTCTTCCTGTTCCTTGCGGCGGGCCACCTCGTCACGAATGAGGCGTTCGAGATCATCCACCAGATTGGCGTTGTCCAGTTTCTGGTTGGGCTTGCCCCCCATGTAGAACAGGTGCTTGGGAGAGCCCCCGGTCAACCCGATATCGGCTTCCCGGGCTTCGCCGGGGCCATTGACGATGCAGCCAATAATGGCAACATCCATGGCGGTATTAACATCCTCAAGGCGGGACTCCAGATCATTCATGGTCTGGATGACATCAAAGTTCTGGCGAGAGCAACTGGGGCAGGCGATAAAGTTAATACCCCGACTGCGCAACTTCAGGCTTTTGAGAATATCGTACCCGACTTTGATTTCCTGCACCGGGTCTGCCGCCAGAGACACCCGAATGGTATCTCCGATGCCGTCCATCAACAGCATACCCAGGCCAATAGAAGACTTGACTGTGCCCGAACGGAATCCGCCCGCTTCGGTGATCCCCAGATGTAAAGGTTGATCAATCTGGCTGGCTATCTGACGATACGCCGCCACCGTCATGAACACGTCGGAGGCCTTGAGGCTTACTTTGAAGTTCTGAAAATCGTGTTTGTCGAGAATATCGATGTGGCGCATGGCAGATTCCACCAGCGCTTCCGGTGTCGGTTCGCCGTACTTGCGCTGAAGCGCCTTTTCCAGAGAACCGGCATTGACACCGATACGAATGGGAATATCACGATCCCGGGCTGCGCTGATGACTGCATTGACACGGTCGTCCCGGCCAATGTTGCCCGGGTTGATTCTGAGACAGTCCACTCCAAGTTCGGCAACTCGAAGGGCGATCTTGTAATCGAAATGGATATCGGCCACCAATGGCAGCGACACTTGCTGGCGTATCCGGCCAAAAGCCTCCGCCGCTTCCATCGACGGTACCGATACCCGGACAATATCCGCACCGGCTTCCTGAATTGCCTTGATCTGGGCAACGGTTGCATCTATGTCGCAGGTGTTGGTGTTGGTCATGCTTTGAACGGCGATAGGCGCATCACCACCCACGGCTACATCACCCACCATAATCTTGCGGGATTGACGTCTTTTGATCGGGGACTCTTGCTTCATGAAACTCAACCAACACTCTGTTCGGGATAATGTGGATCAGGGCTCAAGGGTAAACTCGGAGCGATTATTAACCGTGCGAAAACTGGCAAGATCCAGACGCTCGCCCTGAAACTCGAGACTTTGTACAGCGCTCATTGCGCCAATAACCACACGAAGGGGTGGCTGCCCCGAAACATCCAGGGTATCGCCGCGGCGGCGCAAGGCACTGGCAAGGCGATTGCCCTCTCCGTCGGAAACCTGCACCCAGCAGTCATCGGCAAAAGCCATTTCAAGCCGCACTCCGGGCGCCACAGCCTCCGTGACGGTGGTCGCAGCTGGCTGCATTGCCGTAACCTCAGGCTCTGAAACCTCGACAACAGGCTGTGCACCGGCAGCGTCAGCAACGTTCTCCGGCGCGTCTTCGGCCACTCGATTCGATTCCTGCACGCCGGACGCATTGTCTGCTTCGACATCTGCCGTTTCAACAGGGGCGCCCGGCTGCTCTGCTTGTGCATCTGGCGCCGGATCAGGGCGCTCCGCATCGGGTTCAACGTCTTCGATAGACTCAGGGATATTGTCTTCGGCTGCCGCAGGCCTGTCGGCTCCAATTGAGTCACGGGCATCTGGATCTGGTGTGTCTTCGACGGATTCCGGAGCGTCCTTGCCGGTCAGCATCGATAAGTCTTTGTCTGCCGCATAGTTGAAGATCAAGCCGCCTGCTACCAGCAACAACAACATTACCATCACAAACTTGGCGATTTGGCGCTTGCGCTTCTTCTTGCGGGCTATATCGACCAGCGGGTTGGCTTTTTGCTGCTGTTCACGCTCCTGGCGCAGCGGTTCAAGCTCGGCGTCCAGAGCGCTTATGACAGCATCCGGATCCAGGCCCACTTGCCGGGCGTAGGCCCGAACATACCCTTTAAGAAACAACTCGGTGTCGATCTTGCTGTATTGCCCAGCCTCGATCGACTGGATGATTGAAGGCCGAAGGTGCTGCTGGTCCGCAATGGCTCCGACGCTCAGGCCCAGCGACTCCCGCGCACGCCGGAGCTGCTGGCCAACCGAACTTTCTGCTACTGGCTTTGCCTTTTCCTCACCGCTCATTGTCAATCAGTACCTTATACTGTTGATATTCGACCGAATCAGGATATTCGTTCCGCAGCATAAGCGCCAGACTGGCCTCCTGGTCGCGATCACTGAAATGCCTAGCAATTCGAATGCCGGTATACAGACTCTCGGGGGAGTGCGTCAAGCGGGTGTTGCGTGAAATCAAGGTCTGCAAGCGGCTGTAGTAACGGGAAGCATCTGTATAATCGCCCTGCTCTACCAGAATACGCGACAGCGACAGGAGCGTCCGGGCCTCCCCGCGGGTGAGTTCTACGGCACGACGATAGGCAGCCTCTGCGCCGGATACATCTCCCAGGCGCTCATTGGTCAGGCCGAGACTATAGAATACGCCGCCCCGATCCTTGTATGCGGTGTCTTTGGATGCCACCTCAAACTGTGTTCTGGCCTCTTCAAACCGGCCTTTACTGAACAGAAACGCACCATAGTAGACCCGGCCACGGGTGTAGCTACTATTTGCCGACAACGCAGAGCGAAAGCTTTTTTCCGCCAGATCTTCTTCGCTCTCGGCACTGTAGATCAGGCCCTGAGCAGCCAGCGCCGGAGCATAACGGCTCTCAATTTCAAGGGCCCGCTCAAGGTGGGTGCGGGCGCGGTCGAGATTGCCCTGCCCGATGTACGCGGTGGCCAGCTGGACGTAGTTTTCCAGCGCCTTCTGACGATCTGCTTCGCGGCTGAAACGGCTATCGGTGGTTGTAACGCAGCCGGACATCAAAAGAACAAGCCCCATTATCAGGGCCATTGTTCTGCTCTCGGATACCTTCTTTACCATCACTGGATACCTTCTCCTGCCCGGCATCACGTTTGGCTCAGGGGTTAACTTGCTGCACCGCAATATAGCGCTGGCTGCGGCGGGTTCTGTCCTCTACCCGGCCAACCAGTTGCCCGCAAGCTGCATCGATGTCGTCCCCGCGCGTGGTCCGGATGGTTGTAACGTAGCCCGCCTCGTTCAATACCGTCTGGAACCGCCGTGTGGCGTTCATGCTCGGGCGACTGAAGTCGCTTTCCGGGAACGGGTTAAACGGTATCAGGTTGATCTTGCAAGGCAAGCCTTTAAGGATGACTGCGAGTTCCCGGGCATGCTCCGGCTGATCGTTCACACCCTGAATAACGGTATATTCGATTGTTGCCTTTCGCTTGTCCGGTAAACGGGCAAGGTAACGCCGGGTTGCGGCGAGCAATTCGGAAATCGGATACTTCTTGTTCAGGGGAACAAGTTTATTCCGCAGCTCATCATTGGGGGCATGCAGCGAGATAGCCAGTGAAACATCGGTAACCTCACCCAGGCGATCAAGCGCCGGCACCACTCCCGAGGTACTGAGCGTCACCCGGCGCTTGGAAATGCCATAGGCCAGATCTTCCATCATGAGATTCATGGCATCGACCACGTTCTCGAAGTTCAGCAGCGGCTCTCCCATGCCCATCATCACCACATTGGTAATGGGCCGGTCGGTCGGGTCGAACGGCATGAATGCCCGGCGGGCAACCCATACCTGACCAATAATCTCGGCCGCCGTCAGGTTGCGATTGAAACCACGCTTACCGGTGGAGCAGAAGGTGCAGTCAAGACTGCAGCCAATCTGGGACGATACGCACAGCGTGCCTCGCTCGCCATCGGGTATCAGTACGGTTTCAACGCTGTTGCCGTTATCCATGCGCATCACCCACTTTCGGGTGCCGTCGCGGGATGTTTCGTCGTAAACCACTTCCGGGCCCCGCACTTCGGCCACTTCCTTGAGTTTGTCCCTGAGCACCTTGCTCATATTGGTCATTTGATCGAAGTCATCCACTCCGCGCTGGTGCATCCACTGGAGAATCTGCTGGGCACGGAATTTCTTCTCACCCAGAGTTTCAAAAAATGCCTCCAGTTTTGCCTTGGGCATTCCCAGAAGATTGACTTTGTCGGAAGGGGCAGACATTACATAACCTCGATCAGATACCCAATTCAGGGGCAGCAAATGCTACCCCTGAAACAACAACATCAGCCGCGCGGGCAGATTTCGTTGTCGTTGAAGAAATACGCCACTTCACGCTCTGCAGATGCAGCTGAGTCAGAACCGTGAACAGCGTTGGCGTCGATAGAAGACGCGAAATCAGCGCGAATGGTGCCGGCTTCGGCTTCTTTCGGGTTGGTGGCACCCATCAGGTCGCGGTTCTTCAGAATCGCGCCTTCACCTTCCAGAACCTGAACAACCACCGGGCCGGAGGTCATGAAGGCTACCAGATCGTTGAAGAACGGGCGCTCTTTGTGCTCGGCATAGAAGCCTTCAGCCTGCTCCTGGGTCAGGTGCATCATCTTGGCAGCAACGATTTTCAGATCCGCTTTTTCAAAACGGCTGTAGATTTCACCGATAACATTTTTTGCTACCGCGTCTGGCTTGATAATAGAGAGCGTGCGCTCGTTTGCCATGATCTTTCTCCAATCAGGTTAGGGTTAAAATTCAGCGGGCCGATTATACGCAGTCGAGGTGCAACTGCCTACCGTACCGCGCGAAGTCGCTCCACAACTTCCTTGATTTGCTCGCAAGCGAAGGCGATTTCCTGCTCATCGGTGAAGCGGCCGAAGGAAAACCGCAATGCCCGATGCGCTCTCTCGTCGCTGGCTCCGATGCCACGGAGCACATAAGACGGCTCCATGGTGGCCGAGGCGCAGGCAGAACCGGAAGATACCGCCAGATTACGCAACCCGAGCATCAGAGACTCGGCGTCGACGCCGTCAAACGAAAGATTGACAATGCCCGGCACGCGATCCGTCTCGCAACCGTTAAACTGCACGCCATCCAGCCCGGACAACCCTTCCAGAAATGCGAACCGCAACTGCTCCAAGCGCTCCATTTCCTGGCCCAGCCCTGCGGCAGCCAACTCAAACGCCTTGCCCATACCCACCAATTGATGCGTTGCCAGGGTACCGGAGCGCATACCACGTTCGTGACCACCGCCATGCATCTGGGCCACAACTTGAACGTCCGGGGCGCGGCGGACGTACAGCGCACCCACGCCTTTCGGGCCATAGACCTTGTGCCCGGACAACGAGAGCAGATCCACATTCAATTCAGCCACGTTGATTGGGAGCTTGCCCGCCGCCTGTGCCGCATCCACATGAAACAGCACGCCCCGCTCCCGAAGCCGCTGACCAATGGTGGCAATATCGGTCACCGTGCCCAGCTCGTTGTTCACCATCATCAGGCTAACCAGAACGGTGTTATCTTGCAGCGCATCACAGACCGCGCCCGGCGCAATCCGACCATCGGTTTCCGGCGTTAGCCAGGTAACAGGCACGCCCATCTGCTCCAACCACTTACAGGTATCCACCACCGCCTTATGCTCAATAATCGAGGTAACAATGTGCGGGCTGTCGTGCAGCTCAACCACACCCTTGATGGCGAGGTTGTCAGATTCAGTGGCGCCGGATGTCCAGACGATTTCCCGAGGGTCTGCATGGATCAGCTCAGCCACCTGACGGCGGGCGTTTTCTACCACTGCTTCGGCCTGCCAGCCGTAACCATGGGAGCGGGACGCTGGATTACCAAAGTTGCCATCCAGAGTCAGGCACTTGATCATTTCTTCATAAACAGCAGGATCAACGGGCGTCGTGGCCGCGTAATCCAGATATACGGGCTTTTTCATAATAGGCTAAGAAATGTTATTTCAGGCCGGAGCCTGGTCGGTGAGACGTTGGGTGTTGACCGCATCCGGGCCATCGCCGGACTGCTTTCGGTTCTGGCGATCGGCCACCTGGCGAATTTCACGCTTGCGCATCAAATCGCCCAGGCTGATTTCGCTCAGAAACTGATGGATCTGGTCACTCAGGTCAGACCATAGGTGATGAGTCAGGCATTTCTCGCCATTCTGACAATCGCCTTTGTTGCCACACCGGGTGGTATCCAGCGATTCGCTGACTGCATCCACAACCTGGGCAACATAGATGTCATCGGCAGAGCGACTCAGACGATAGCCACCACCGGGGCCGCGAACGCTACCCACCAGTTTATGGCGGCGCAGACGGGAGAAGAGCTGTTCCAGATAGGAAAGGGAAATCTCTTGCCGGGTCGAGATATCCGCCAGACTCACCGGCCCCTGCCCTGCATGCAGCGCCAGATCCAACATTGCCGTTACGGCATAGCGGCCTTTTGTGGTCAGCTTCATAGTCTCAACCCCAATGCGAGAACGAATCTCGATTTACAGCGGCGAGTATGAATTGACCGAGTAAAACAGTCAAGTATTCAGCCTTGACCTCGCTCATCCTGCACATCGGATTCTTCCTGCACACAGTCGAAATCGCTCTCGTCGATGGGTGGCAGATCTTTGTTCTGGTACTCGCTATTGACCTTGCGCAAAGCCTTGCACATAACCTCGATGCGGTCGTCGACGGCATGCATATGATCCAGCAAAGCACGCATGGATCTGGCCACAGGGTCGGGCATTTCTTCGGTCACACCATAGGCATCAAAGCCCATCCGCTCCTCCATTTGCTTGCGCCGAAGATCGTCTTCACCCTGCCGTTTAACGATGACCCGGCCAGGAATACCCACCACGGTGGCGCCTGCAGGTACAGCCTTGGTAACAACTGAGTTAGAGCCCACCTTGGCACCCTCACCCACCTCGAAGGGTCCGAGAATCTTCGCGCCCGCACCCACAACAACGCCATTGCCAATTGTCGGATGGCGCTTTCCCTTGTTCCAGCTGGTACCGCCCAGCGTAACACCCTGATAGAGGGTGACATCATCGCCAATAATGGCGGTTTCACCAATCACCACACCCATGCCGTGATCTATGAAAAACCGACGCCCAATGCTGGCACCCGGATGTATCTCAATGCCGGTAAACCAACGCGCCAGCGTAGAAATGGTTCTTGCCAGCCATTTCAGCCCCTGCCCCCACAGCCAGTGCGATAGCCGATGCAGTAGCAGGGCGTGCAGCCCCGGGTAATTGGTTAATACTTCAAAGGTGTTTCTGGCAGCAGGGTCCCGGTGAAAAACACTACCAACGTCTTCCCGAATTCGCTCGAACATACCGTTAATCCTGCTCTTTGTTTGTGGCTACTGTCGCTTTTTCTTCTGTACCGCTTTTGGCCTGGCCAGCGCTCTTTTGCACCGCACTCAGCACGCCCCGCAAAATGTTGACCTCCATCTGATCCAGCCGGGCCCGCTGAAACAGCCTGCGCAGACGGGTCATCAACTGCCTTGGCTTGTCTGTACGATGAAAATCAATCTCCACCAGAACCTGCTCCAGATGCGCAAAAAAGCCCTCTACATCGCTGACCGGTGCAGGCGGCACATCCCAGCCGCGGTCGCCCGGCGCCGCCATGGTTTCAAGGTAGGGGTTGCCTTCACTGTCTTCAAGCCCGCGCAGATAGTTCATCCGCAACTCGTAGCACACCACCTGCACTGCCATCGCCAGATTGAGTGAGCTGTAATCCGGGTTGGAAGGAATATGGATGTGGTGGTGGCAACGTTGCAACTCCTCATTGGAGAGGCCGTGATTCTCCCGGCCAAACACCAGCGCCACCTGCCCCTGGGCCGTGTACTGGCAGGCTTTTGAAGCAGCCTGAGGCGGAGCCATAACCGGCCAGGGAACTTTCCGGCCCCGGGCACTGGTGCCCATCACCAGCACACAATCGGCCAGCGCTTCATCGAGAGAAGATACCACCTGCGCCCGATCCAGCACATCCGACGCCCCGGACGAACGCGCATAGGAGGCCTCATCCGGAAACGACACCGGATTCACCAGCCAGAGGTTGCCCAACCCCATATTCTTCATGGCCCGAGCCACCGCACCAATATTGCCGGAGTGAGAGGTTTCAACGAGAACGATCCGGATCTGGTCGTTAAAGGTATCGGTACCCTCTAGAGGCAACGCGGGCTTGTGCATGGCATGAACCTGTTGATCGATGCAAAATTGAAAAGTCGGCCATGATAACAGAAATGTGGAATTTTCCGCGCTCGGGAAATGCCGAAATCCGGCAATTTGCAGCTGTCCTGCGTTAATATCCGTGCTTTTGCGGAGTCAAAAAACAGACAATAGCTGCCAGTTTTGCTATCCTTACCGGCCTTCACACACCCGGATAATGAACACTCAGATGCAACCAGCGATTAAAATGGCCCTGCGCGTTGCGCGACAGGGATCTGACTACCTGAAAGCCCACTTCGAACGCCAGGAGCCGAATAGCAAGGAAGAATCCGAGCGCTACCTGCAACTTGAGCGTGTAGAGAAATCAATTTACGACAATTTCTCCGAACAGCTGCAAAAGGCATACAAAGATCACGCTATTGCCGAACTAGGCGAGGCCGATGCTGGCAGTCATGAAAAAAGCTGGCATATCTTCCCGCTGCTGGGGCGCGAAAACTTTGTTCGGGGCATCCCCGAATTCGCGCTGGCACTGGCACAGAAGAAGAACAATCGCACCGAGAACCTGTTACTGGTAAACCCGGTGACTGGCGAAGAATACTCCGCCAGCCGCGGCCACGGCGCAGCGCTCAACAGCCGCCGCGTACGCACCTCCGACACCAAGCAACCCGCTCGCGCAGCCATTGCAAGCAATTTGCTTGATCAGAGCCGTCAGGGCGACGACCCGATGATCTGGGGTGAAATGGCCGCTGTTCTGGCAAGGGACACTGCCATGTTCCGAACCTCTGGCTGCCTGAGCCTCGACATGGCACGCGTCTCGGCTGGCCTGCTCGACGCCGCGGTTATCTTCCGCCCGGACGCCGCAGACCTTGACCTGGGCATCACCCTGGCGACAGAATCCGGCGCAATCGCTGGCGACTTCTCCGGCAATCCGTCCGTGGCCAGCGCCAAACAGGTGATTGTGGCAAACCCCAAACTGTTCCGGGAACTGCTGAAAACCTTGCACCCATTCCGGGGCCGCCTGCCGCGCTGATAGCGTTGCTGGCATAAAAAAACCGCCACTCCCTCGGGGCTGGCGGTTTTTTTGTGCCGGGTAAACGGCGATCGCCGTTTACATCCGATTCAGCCACTCTGGCGGCTGCTCTTCCTCTTCGCCACCAGCACCCTCTTTCGCTGGTACCATCAGGTCTTCCCTGGTAACGCCCGTCGCCATCAGCATGTTGGCCGAGACGTAAATCGACGAGTAAGTACCCACCACAACACCGATAATCAACGCCAGCGCAAAGTTATTGATGGCCTCACCACCCAGAAAATACAACGCCAGCAATACCACCAGCGTGGTGCCTGAGGTATTGATCGTACGAGTGATGGTTTCGTGGATGGACTGGTTGATAATGTCCCAGGCCTCGCCCTCGCGCATCTTGCGGAAGTTTTCCCGAATACGGTCGGCTACCACAATGGTGTCATTCAGGGAGTACCCGATAACCGCCAACAGAGCCGCCAGCACCGTCAGGTCAAACGTCCACTGGAACAGGGCGAACGCCCCCAGCACAATGATCACATCGTGAGCCAGTGGGATCACCGATGCGATACCAAACTTGAACTGGAAGCGCATACCTACGTAAATCAGCACCACCGCCAGGGCAAGCAACAAACCAAGGCCACTACTTTCCTTGAGCTCTTCGCCTACCTGCGAGCCGACAAACTCCGTGCTCACCAACTCCAGACGATCACCATCCGCACCCAGCACACCAGAAACCTCACGGGCCAACTCATCGTTGCCAGCTTCGGCCATGCGAATCAGGACCGTGGTATCTGCACCGAAGTTCTGCACCGAAAATTGCTCGTAACCCGCGCCGGTCAGTGTATTTCGGACATCATCCAGGCTCGGTGCCACTTCGTATTCCAACTCCACCGAGGTACCACCGGTAAAGTCCATTCCAAGGTTCAGCCCACGCACCGCCAGCAACGCAATAGAGGCGATCACCAGCACCAGCGAAAGAACCGAGGCCGCTTTCCGCAGCCCCATAAAGTCAAATGGCTGCTTTTGCTTATCCGGCATTGTTCAGCCTCCCGCCAATGGAAAGTGTCTCGACTCTGCGGCCGCCATAAACCAGGTTAACCATACTACGGCTGATCATCAGGCCAGAGAACATAGAGGTAAGAATGCCCACACACAGGGTAACGGCAAAACCTTTTACCGGGCCAGAGCCCATGGCAAACAGGATGACCGCAACCAGAAGTGTGGTTACGTTGGCATCGAAGATAGACACGAAGGCCCGGCCATAGCCCGCATTAATAGCGGTCTGCGGCGGCGCTCCCGCCCTTAACTCTTCTTTTATCCGCTCGAAAATCAGCACATTGGCATCAACAGCCATACCCACTGTCAGAACGATACCGGCAATACCGGGCAGCGTCAGGGTTGCCGACAGGATCGACATGCACGCCACCAGCAGCATCAGGTTGAGGGTCAGCGCAATACTGGCCACCACCCCGAAGCCACGGTAGAACACCAGCATATACAGCAACACCAGCCCGAAACCGAGCATGACCGAGGTCATACCTGCATCGATGTTCTTCTGGCCAAGGCTGGGGCCGATGGTACGCTCCTGAACAAAATACATGGGCGCTGCCAGAGCCCCGGCCCGCAACAACAGGGCCAGTTCCGACGCCTCCGGAATGGAGTCCAGACCGGTAATACGGAAACTGCTGCCAAGAGCGGATTGCACGGTCGCCAGGCTGATAATGCCCTTTTCGACCACACGCTTTTCAACTTCCTGCAGCTCACCGTTCACTTCACGGGATTCTGTTTCAGTTCGGTATTCAATAAAGAGTACCGCCATGCGCCGGCCAATGTTGTTGCGGGTGGCCCGGTTCATCAGGTCACCGCCCACAGAGTCCATGGTGATATTTACCTGTGGCTGGCCATTCTCGTCGAACGCCTGCTGGGCATTGGCTACATTATTGCCGGTAGCAATGACATCACGCTCCAGGCGCGCGGTGCGCTGGGCATTGTCGCGGAACGGGAATTGCTCGGTCTCAGCAGAAGGCGCATCCTGACGGGCCTCCATACGGAATTCCAGGTTTGCAGTGGCACCAAGCACCCGCTTCGCCTGTGCGGTATCTTGCACCCCCGGCAACTCAACAATAATCCGGTCGGCACCCTGGCGCTGTACCAGAGGCTCGGCCACGCCAAGCTCATTCACCCGGTTACGAATGGTGGTCAGGTTCTGCTCAAGGGCGTACTCGCGAATATTCTTGATTTCGGTTTCAGACAGCCTCAGTGTCAGCAGAAACTCGCTGCCATTACTGCTTTCATCAAGCAGAAACTCGTTGTACTGATCGCGAACCAGCTTGAAGGCCTCGGCGCGGGCGGCTTCGTCCCGGAAGCTGAGCACAATGTTGGTGCGATTCTCGATATCGCCACCGCGATAACGGATACGCTCTTCACGAAGCTCACGCTTGATCTGGCCAGACAGGGCTTCGAGGCGCTGATTCAGCGCCGTATCCATATCCACTTCCAGCAGAAAGTGGACACCGCCACGCAAATCAAGACCAAGTTTCATAGGGCCTGCGCCCAGGCTACGCAACCAGCCCGGGGTAGACGGCGCCATGTTCAGGGCGACCAGGTACTCGTTACCCAGGGCCGCCTGAACGGCAGGCCGGGCGCGCAACTGATCGTCTGAGCTGGTTAGCCGAATAAGCGCGTCACGCTCTTCCAGAAGGCTGGACTTAACCTCAATGCCCTCTTCCTCAAGCTTGGCGAGCGCACGATCAAGAATGCGTTGTTCAACTTCGGTACTGCCCCGGGCACCGGTAATCTGGATGGCATAATCATCCGGGAAAAAGTTCGGGAGGGCGTATATAAACCCGATCACCAGTGCGAACACGATGACCAGATTTTTCCATAGCGGATACTTGTTCAGCATGAGAATCCTTCAAGCCGGCTGCGGTGCCAGCCTCGGTGTTTCTGCCAGTCAATAAATGAAAAGGCGCATCATGGATGCGCCCGGGTGCCGGCTCAGATGTCCTTGAGAGTGCCTTTTGGCAGGGCTGCGCCCACGGCCACTTTCTGAATCTTGATTTCAACGTTGTCGGCTACTTCCAGAACGATGAAGTCGTCCGTTACTTTGGTAATGCGACCAGCAACACCACCGGAGGTAACCACCTCATCACCCTTGTTCAGGCCAGACATCAGCGCCTTATGCTCTTTCGCACGCTTGGACTGGGGGCGCCAGATCAGGAAGTAGAAGATCAGGATGAAACCGGCGAAGAAAATAACCTGCCCCATCACGCTCATTCCCTGTGCACCAGGATCTTGGGCCAGAGCCAGTCCAGGCAACAACGTCAGCAAGCTGGCAATGAGCAGTTTGATTGATTTCATTCAGATTCTCCGTTTATTGACTTATGTAATACAAAGATTGTTCAGGAATCGCCCAAAGGCGGCACTGCTTCGCCTCGTAAGGCATAGAATTCGCTAACAAAGTCGGACAATGTACCTGCTTCAATGGCCCCACGCAATCCACTCATCAGGTTCTGATAAAAGCGCAGATTATGAATGGTGTTGAGTTGGGAACCGAGCATTTCGCCGCACTTGTCGAGATGGTGCAGGTAACTCTTTGAAAAGTGCTTACAGGTGTAGCAATCACAGCGCTCATCAAGGGGCCCGGTGTCGTGCCGGTTCTTGGCGTTGCGGATTTTTACAATGCCGGTGGATGTGAACAGATAGCCGTTTCTGGCGTTGCGGGTAGGCATCACACAGTCGAACATATCAACACCGCGACGCACCCCCTCAACGAGGTCTTCCGGGCGCCCTACCCCCATCAGATAGCGCGGCTTGTCCTCCGGCATTTTTGGTGGCAGATAGTCCAGAATCCGGATCATGTCTTCCTTTGGCTCACCCACCGACAGACCACCGATTGCGTAGCCGTCAAACCCAATACTGGTCAAGCCTTCCAGCGATTGATCCCGCAGGGATTCGTACATGCCGCCCTGAACGATACCAAACAGCGCCGACGGGCTACCCTGATGCGCGTCTTTGCTGCGCTGAGCCCAACGCAGCGACAACTCCATGGAGTCTTTGGCCTGCTTTTCGGTGGCCGGATAAGGCGTACACTCATCGAAAATCATAACAATGTCGGAACCCAGGTCACGCTGCACCTGAATGGCAATCTCCGGAGACAACTCTACCTTTGAGCCGTCGACCGGTGAGCGGAAGGTCACGCCCTTTTCGGTGATCTTGCGCATTTCGCCCAGGCTGAACACCTGGAAACCGCCGGAATCGGTCAGGATCGGGCCCTGCCACTGGGTGAAATCGTGCAGATCGCCATGCGCCTTGACCACCTCAGTGCCCGGGCGAAGCATAAGGTGGAAGGTATTGCCGAGAATAATATGGGCTCCGATTTCCTCGATATCCCGTGGCAGCATGCCTTTAACCGTGCCATAGGTGCCCACGGGCATAAACGCGGGTGTTTCCACCACACCACGGGGAAAAGTCAGGCGACCACGGCGGGCCTTGCCATCTTCACCGAGCTTTTCAAAAGACATGAAGCATTCAGTACTCACAGGATATCTCCAGAGGAATCTGTATCAGGTTTGCCAGCAGCCGCCACACTGCCAGAGCTCGGCTCACGGGAGCTAATGAACATGGCGTCGCCATAACTGAAAAAACGGTAGCGCTGCTCAACCGCCTCGGCATAGGCCGCCATCACATTCTCGAAGCCCGCAAAGGCGCTCACCAGCATGATCAATGTCGATTCCGGCAAATGAAAGTTGGTGATCATGGCATCCACGGTCTGGAACTGGTAACCGGGATAGATAAAGATATTCGTGTCGCCCCGAAATTCTTCCAGGCGGCCCGCCTGGCTCGCGGATTCGAGGGAGCGCACAGAGGTTGTGCCTACCGCAACAACACGACCACCTCTTGCCCGGGTACGGGCCACAGCAGCAACAGTTTCCGCAGGAACATGGGCGATTTCACTGTGCATTTCATGATCTTCAATGCGATCCACCCGCACTGGCTGAAAGGTGCCAGCACCCACGTGCAGGGTAACGTAGGCGAATTCAACGCCGCCCCGCTCCAGCTCTGCAAGAATGTCATCGTCGAAGTGCAGCCCGGCAGTCGGCGCCGCCACTGCTCCAGCCTCACGGGCATAAACGGTCTGGTAGCGCTCACGATCCGACAATTCATCGTCCCGCTCCATATAGGGCGGCAATGGCATGTGCCCCACCCGCTCCAGCAAATCCAATACCGACTCATCAGCCCGATACTCGAATTGGAAAAGCGCGCCTTCTCGGCCAGTCATTTCCAGCTCACTGCCGTCTTCCAGAACCAGTTTCTGGCCCGGCTTGGGAGACTTGGACGACCGCGTGTGTGCGATAATCGAAGAATCGCTCAACACCCGCTCCACCAGCACCTCCACCTTGCCGCCGGTTTCTTTGAGGGCGAACAGGCGGGCCGGAATCACCCGGGTATTATTGAACACCAGCAGGTCGCCGGGCTGTAACAGGCCAGGAAGATCAGTAAAATTCAGATGCGAGGTTTGGCCGGATGGCCCGTCAAGCTTGAATAAACGGGAAGCACTGCGCTGTTCTAGCGGGTAGCGAGCAATAAGCTCGTCCGGCAGATCAAAATGAAAATCGGAGACGTTCATGGGCCGGGCTGTTTACGACGCCGCAGATTGCGGCCGAATAAGTGGTAGCGGCGGGCGGACTCGAACCGCCACGGGTTTTACCCCAACGGATTTTGAATCCGTCGTGTCTACCAATTTCACCACGCCGCCATCGGAGAGTGCGAGGGATTATACTGAGCCCGAGCCTGAAATCAACAGGTCTGGCCGCAAAAATTTCACGCAGCCTCAACTGATTACAAACGATCAAACAGCGAAAGCTGGGAAACCCGGGCGAACGACTGCTGCGCCGCCTGCAGCACAAAGCTCTGAAAGGTCAGGTTACTGATCGCTTCCGCATAGTCCACATCCTGCAATTGCGAACGGATTTCTTTGGTGTAGAGGCCGGAATCCTCCAGAAACGCGGTGGTGGACTCTACCGCGTTCAGACGGCCACCCAACTCGGTTTGCTTGAGGATGATAGACTCCTGAGCATTGTCGAGATTGGCCAGGGTTTCTGCGATCAGGGCATCGTATTCTGCCGTCGACTTCGGGCTTGTTTTGGAAATACTCTCCAAACCATCAATCATCGTCTCAATGGTGCCGAAAATCGACTGCTTTTCGCTCACACCCACGGTAAAGGAATCCCCAGGGCCCGGTGGTGTGAACACGGCATCATTCACGGTTAGCTTCACGCCCGCTACCACAAACTCCTCTCCGACAACCGGGGGCGGTGCTGGCGTCAGATCCAGGGCGCCACCATTTGCAGTAATCGACAACTCACCGGCCGCGTTGGCGACAGTAATGGTTAAGTCATCAGGCACACCGGGGCTGAACGCATTGCTCAGGTCTGTTGGTGCAATCAGCTCAAGCCCGGAAACATAGCCGTCTGCGGACGAGCTGCTTTTCACCGACAGGGCCTTGGCAATATCTACGAAAATACCTTTGCCATGGTCACTGATGGGCACTGTGACGCCGTCATCGATTTCCAGCACGCGCTGGCCTTCATCACCCTGGTAGACATAGTTGCCTGCGCCATCCTTGGCAAAAGCCGGGGTGCTGCCCTGAAACCCGCTGAAGATATATTCACCCGAAGCATCCTGGGTATTTGCCAGGTTCGCCAACTGGCCAAGCCGCTCTTTCAATTCTGCCGAGATAGACTGGCGATCGTTGGCGGAGAGTGAACCGTTACCGGCCTGCACTGTGAGTTCCCGCACCCGCTGGATAATATCCACGGCCCCCGCCAGGGTGCTTTCCTCCTGCTTCAACCGGTTTTCTGCCAGGCTGGCGTTGCGGCCATAGGTTTCTATGCGCTGCAGCGACTGATCCAGCTTGAGAATTCGCGCGGCGGCCACCGGGTCATCAGACGGCTTGTTCACTTTCTTTCCGGTGGAGATCTGCTGCTGGGTGTCTACCAGGTTACTGTTGATGCCCTGCAGACGATTGATGCCGCCGGAAAAGATCTGTTGGGATGAAATACGAATCATGGGGTATCACCTCGCCTTAGCGAAAACTCTGCAAGAGTGTATTGAACAGATCCTGCGCCACCGACATCACCTGGGCAGACGCATTGTACGCCGCCTGGTATTGAATCAACCGGCCCGCCTCTTCATCCAGGTTAACGCCAGATACCGACTCCCTCTGGTTTGTAGACTGCTCCAGCAGCGTTGCACTGGCATCCTTGTCAAGCTGGCTTTGGCGAGTCTTTACACCGATATCCTCAACCAGCCCGGCGTAGCCTTCCGTGAAGTTCTGCGAGCCGCCATTCAGAGTGTTTTTGGTACCGAGCGCCGCCAGCAGCTCGGCGTTACGGTTGTCTGAAACGCCATTGCTATTGAAATCAATAGTAAACACGTCGCCGTCAGCAGGCTCTCCTGTCATCTCGAACTGATAGCCCTGATAGAGATCACCGGCAAGCGGTGAGTCTGAGAAGAGAACATTGACTTTATCAGGGTCGTAGGGCTGGTTTGCCGGGCCAATTGGAACCGGGTTACCCGCGCTGTCTCTGCCGGTGATTGTGTAGGTTACCGTGGTGCCATCGTTGTCAAAGCTGATCTCTATCGGGCCATTTGCCAACTCTCCGTCGTTCACAAACCCCGGCAACAATGCATTGGTATTCGGATTTCTTACGTTGAGCATCTTCCCCTGACTAATCTGCCCGGTGCCCAGATTGTCCGCGCCGGACTCCGCACGTATCGGACTCCCAAACGCCAGGTCTTCCTCACGCCGGACATTCAGCTTGATATTCTGCGCGGCATTTCTGCTGGGCTGGATCAGATACTTGTCTCCGGCGTTGAACTCACCGCCTTCAATCCGGATGTTGAACCCGGGCATTGTGATCTCAGATTGCACCGGATCCGGCAACCGCCCCTGATTGACCGTTTCTCCGGTTGCGGTATCAATCAGCTCAAAATTACGACCGTCGCCACTGAACTGGAGTGACCAGGTTCCGGCGGGCAGCTTGCTACTGTCGGTAATCTCGACCGCCAAACGGCCATTCTGAGGTTCTGCGTTATTGGCATTGGGAACGACCCGGCTGCGCTGCAGCTCCAGCGCGTTTACATCGGTAAAGAAGTTGCTCCCTAACTCCCCTTCCAGATCCAGTCCAATCTCATGCTGATGGTTTATCGACGCGGAAATTGCAATGGCCAGCCGACCCAGCTCGTCAAAGGCAGGCTTCAGCCCCGTTTCATCAAATGCCCGCAACCCTCCGAGTTTTCCCCCCTGAATCTGCTCATCAATCTGCAGTGTTCTGCCACCGGTGCTCAAAATAAACTCAAGCCGGGTGGGGTCTTCGGCACTGGCGCGGGTTCCAAGTTGTGCGGCGTTCGTTCCGGTAACTAGGGAAAGACCATTGGCAAGGGCCACATTTACCTGACTGCCCTCAAGCTCAGTTACACGGATGCTGATCAGGCCGGACAGCTCGCGGAGCTTTTCATCCCGCTGATCCATCAGTTCCAGGGGCATTTTGCCTTGCGCCAGGCCTGGAGATTCGGAAATGGCCAGATTCAGTTCAGCAATGCTCTTAAGCAGCGTATTGGCGTCTTTCGTCCCTTGTTGTAACTGGGTTTTTACCGATTCACGCTGCTGGATAAACTCCTGATTCAACCCCTGAAACCGGTTAATCAGCTGTTGCGCTTCACTCAGCACCAGTTGGCGTTGGGGCAAGGAGGTTGGGTCTTCGGCGGCATTCTGCATCGCCGAGAAAAAATTATTCAGCGCCTTGTTCAGGCCGGTGTCTTCACCACCCAACAGGTTATCAAGACGCGTCAACTCCGCGTTGTAGGCGTTCTGCTCACCGTATAGCGTACTGTCTTCGCGCAACTGTTGGTTGAGGTAGGCGTCTGCCAGCCTGCGGATATTGGCAATCGACACACCACTGCCAATGGTGCCAGCGCCTGTTCGGCGGCCGGTCTGGGTTTCGAACTCAACTTCCTGGCGGCTGTAGCCCGGAGTATTCGCATTGGTAATGTTGTTTGCCGTGGTATTCAAAGCCGCCTGATGGCCCAGCACGCCGCTCAGACCAATGCCGATCAATCCAGCCATGACCTGTTACTCCTTTGTCTCTTTGCCGTGCATAGACAGCGTCATCAGGGAATCCCGGTTCATGATCCGCCGAATCTTGCTGCCGTATTCGGGGTCTGTGGCATAACCCGCCTGCTGCAATTTATCGGCAAACACATCTGGCTGATGCGCCGATGCCAGAACATCTTTGTAACGGGGATTGGCCTCAAGAAACGCCACGTAGTCACGGAAGCTGGCTTCATAGTCCGGGTAAGCCCTGAATGCAGCCTGCTCCTTCATAGCCACGCCATCGCGAAATTCAGTAGTGGTAATAGTGACCGCCTCACCCGCCCAGCGGCTATCGGCTTTGATACCGAACAGATTGAAACTCGGCTGCTGCGCATCCCCGGTAATCATGTGGCGCCCCCAACCCGTTTCCAGCGCCGCCTGGGCAATCATCAGCCCCGGATCAATACCCGACTCGTCCGCAATCCTTTTGGCAAACGGCATCAATTCACGAACAAAATGCTCCGGCGAGTCGAATGTCTCCGGCAGACTCTGCGCGCCCCCAAGTACCTTGTGAGAAGGTGCCTTGTCAGAACCGGCCTCCGGCACGCTGCCAGCAAGACTGGCAACCTGATTCATATGTTCTGGCAGTTCACGGGATATCGCCGGAAGCGTGCGATCATAATCAGCAACGGTTGCCCTGTGGCTGGCGCTGCGCGCACCCTCTGAATCCATTCCCGGAACCTGCCGGCTCAGTTGCCGAACCAGAGCCTGGGCCAGGCCGGTACCGGTTCCGCCCGCCATACTGAGACTGATCTGACTATCGAACATATCCCGGTACATCTCGCTTTCATTGCTGTTGAGGTAGTTGCCTTCAGCAAATACCTCACCGGCCTTGCGCATGGATTTCAGCATTTCAGACAGGAAGAGGCTTTCAAACTGCTTTGCCACCTGCTCCAGAGCGGCCTGTTTATCTGACCGAGCCTGGGTTTTCAGGGCGTTCAAGCCACTGAAATCGGTATATACCTGAGCATGCTGCACGCGTGGATCCTGCATGGCACCACCTAAATAACAATCAGCTCGGCGCGCAACGCACCTGCCTGTTTAAGAGCTTCCAACACGGCCATAACATCACCCGGTGCCGCACCAACCTGGTTGACCGCCTGGACAATCTCATTAAGCGTAGTGGCGGGGCCAAACTGGAACATCCTGGCCGGATCTTCAGTAACGGCTATCTGAGTATTTGGCTGTACCGCGGTCTGCCCTTGTGCCAACGGGTTGGGTTGAACCACTTCCGGGTTCTCCTGGATTGTCACGGTCAGATTACCGTGAGTGATGGCCGCGGGGCTTACCTTCACGTTCTGGCCCACCACAATCGTTCCTGTGCGGCTGTTGATAACCACCCGTGCGGCTTCTTCCGCCGGATCAACTTCGATGTTTTCCAGAATCGACAGAAAGCTGACACGTTGCGACGGATCCCGCGGGGCGCGCACCGAGATTGATGTGGCGTCGTGGGCATAGGCCATATCCGGGCCAAGCATGCCGTTGATTGCCTCAACAACCCGTCGTGCTGTGGTGAAATCGGATCGCAGCAGATTGAAAGTGATGGTGTCACCCCGCGAGAAAGGCGACTCCACCTCTCGCTCGATGGTTGCACCATTGGGGATTCGGCCGACACTGGGAACGTTCACGGTGATACGTGAGCCGTCCTGGCCACCTGCACCAAACCCACCCACTACCAGGCTGCCCTGGGCCATGGCATACACCTGACCATCTGCACCTTTCAACGGTGTCATTAACAGGGTGCCGCCGCGCAGGCTATCGGCGTTACCGATCGACGACACAGTAATGTCCATCTCCTGGCCTGCCTTGGCAAACGCAGGCAAGGTGGCACTCACGGTAACGGCAGCCACATTGGCCAGGTTCGGGTTAACACCATCCGGCAAAATAATGCCGAACTGATTCATCATGTTTCGGAAGGTCTGGTTAGTGAATGGCGCTTTATCACCGGTGCCGTCCAGGCCAACCACCAGACCATAGCCGATCAACTGGTTGCTCCGTACACCCTTCACCTTGGCCATGTCTTTCAGACGGTCCGCCATCGCGGGCGCTGCGCACAGAGCCGTCAAAGCAATCACTGCAAGCCATCTGCGGATCATAACGGCCACCATTCGCTGTTAAAGAAGCGCGCAAGCCAGCCCATCTGATTGGCCTGATCAAAATCACCGGTGCCACCGTAGGCGAACCGGGCATCCGCTACACGGTTAGATGCCACGGTATTGTCCGGCTGGATATCCTGAGGTCGAACCAGCCCTGTCATGCGGATGTATTCATCGCCATTGGTCAGGGACAGCCATTTTTCGCCGCGAACTCTTAGCACACCGTTAGGAAGCACCTCGGTGACGGTCACGGTAATGCTGCCAGCCAGGCTGTTGCTCTGGTCTGCTTCAGCGGAGCCTTTGAAGTCCCGCTCGAAATTGGCAGAGGCACTCAGGCCAATGTTGTTCTTGCCAAAGATGTTGGGCTCCGGAATGCTCAACTCCTGATCTTTGGTAATGGAGGTTTCAGCGTTCTTACTGGCGCGGGTGCTTTCCTGCAATTGCACGGTAAGCACATCGCCTACGTTCAGTGCTTTGGTATCGCCGAAAAGGTTGTAATTGCGGGAAACCTGAAAAATGGCACCGGAATCCGGATCCCGCTGAATCATGGCCTGGGCTCGCACAGGTGCATAGGCCGGATCATCCGGAATCGCCCGGGGCCGATTCATGGCCGTGCATCCCTGCAGCAGAATCAGCACAGCCAGGATTGCCAGAGTGGCCGCCCGTTCAATGTCATATCTGCGTTGAATGCGTGTCATGGCATTAACCAATGTTGTTAGTGATAAACTGCAGCATCTGATCGGTGGTCGAAACCACCTTGGAGTTCATTTCATAGGCCCTCTGGGTGGTGATCATATTGACCAGCTCTTCCACCACTTCCACGTTTGAGGACTCAACACTGCCCTGCTCAATCGAGCCCAGGCCAGCCAGCCCGGGCTCACCCTCAGCTGGATCGCCACTGGCGTTGGTTTGCTTGAACAGGTTATTGCCAATAGCCTGCAGCCCCTGCGGGTTAATAAAGTCCACCAGGGTGATCTGGCCCAGGTTAATAGGCGCCGCCTGATCGTCGGTAATCGCGGTAACCGTGCCGTCCTTACCGATACTCACATTGGTGGCATTTTCGGGTACGTTGATATTTGGCTGCAGCGCGAAGCCATCCGGTGTAACAACATCCCCGTCGGCGTTCAGCTGGAACTGGCCGTCACGGGTATAGGCAACCTGGCCATCCGGCAATGCCACCTGGAAGAACCCGCGGCCGTTGACGGCCATATCCAGCGGCTGCTCGGTAATCTGCAGGTTACCCTGGCTGAACTGCTTGGCAGTGCCCACAATCCGCACACCAGTTCCAAGCTGAAGCCCTGAAGGCAGCTGGGTATTTTCCGTGCTCTGCCCGCCCGGCTGCCGATTGATCTGGTAAAGCAAGTCCTGAAACACAGCACGGTCGCGCTTGAAACCGGTGGTATTCACGTTGGCCAGGTTATTAGAAATCGTGGACATGTTGGTGTCCTGAGCGCTTAACCCGGTTTTACTTACCCATAGTGCTGGATGCATAACATCGCTCCTTAGCTACTGTTCGGCAATGCGGCGAGTTTTTGCCGCCCAACGCCGAACAACGGCGTTTAATCATTACTGTCAGAGGTTCTGCAACAGCCGTGCCGTCGCCTGGGAGTTCTCATTGGCGGTCGACATCACCTTTACCTGCATCTCGTACTGTCGCGACAACTGCAGATTCGCAATCATCTCTTCCACCGCATTTACGTTCGAGCTTTCGAGAAAACCGGTAGCCACTCGCATAGCCGCATCCGGCGGCTCAGGCCCGTCAAGCGCCTGATCAGGTTTGCGCCGGATAAACCCATCCAAGCCCTTCTCCAGGGCCTCTTGCGGCGGGTTAACCAGTTTCAGCCGATCTACCTCCACCAACTGATCGGGCGGCCCGCCAATCGGAACAATCGACAGAGTGCCGTCGACACCCACTTGAAGGTTGTCGAACGGCGGAAGCGCAACCGGCCCACCGTTGCCAAGCACCAGTTCGCCACTGGCCAGGCGCACCAGGCCGTTCACATCCACCTGAAGGCTACCGCTGCGGGTGAATACTTCCTCGCCAAGATTGTTTTGAACCGCCAGCCAGCCGTTGCCATCCACGGCGACATCCAGCTTGCGGCCGGTATCCATCAGAGCTCCGGCAGACAGATCCGTGCCCGGGCGCTCGGTCATGGCGTAGGCGCGAGTAGGATGATGCTCGCCGAACACAGGCATGCTGCGGGCCTGAGCAAAATCTTTTTTGAAACCGGTGGTGTTTACGTTTGCCAGGTTATTGGCATGGGCACGCTGGCCTAGCATGTTCTGCTTTGCACCAGACATTCCAATATAGAGGGCTTTATCCATGGGCAAACTCCTGCCGGAATTTTGACTGTTGTCAGTCTTCCTGCAGAAGTCATGCCATGTTCACTATAGCGGATTAACGAAGGTTGATGATGGTCTGGGTAACTGCATCGGAGGTTTCAATGGTTTTGGCGTTTGCCTGATAGTTGCGTTGGGCAATAATCAGATTTACCAGTTCCGCCGACAAGTCGACATTGGATTCCTCGACCGAACTGGCCTCGATAGAACCCAAGGTGCCCGTCGCCGGAGAACCGATCACCGGTTGGCCAGACTCGAACGTTTCCACCCAGGTAGTGTCACCTACCGGCGAGAGCCCGCCGGTATTGTTAAAGGCAGCCAGGGCGACCTGCCCCAGTGACTTGGACTGGCCATTGGTATAACGGGCAAAGATTACCCCCTCGCCCGACACGTCCAGCCCGGACAATCGACCCGTGGTATAACCATTCTGCCGCTGGTCATTCACCCCGAACGACGCCCCGTACTGGGTAGTATCCGAGAGCGTCAGCACAAATGCGGAACTGGTCGGCGGCTCCGGAATCGGGCTGACAACAGATTGCGGGTCTGCCGGTGGGCCATCAGCACCATTAGGCTCGCCTGCAGGGTCTTTTGGCGTCCAGTCAGTAATGAGTATCTCGCCGTTTGCATCCCCGTTTATCGACTGCAGCGTGCCATCTTCAGTGAACCGCGCGGTGTAGGGCGAACTCGCCGTGCCACCCACTAGCTCTCCGTCAATCTGCAGGTAGATAGACCACTCACTAACGCCAACACCATTACCCGGGGCGGGGTTTTTCACGAAAAACTGGGTAAGTTCGTGGGGGTTGCCCAGGCTATCGAAAATAGTGGTCGAGGTTGCATGGTTGTAAGTACGCTGATCGAGCGGATTAAAAGCATTGGTAATCGCCAGTTCACCGGCGGCATACCCATCCGCTATAAGGCTGGTAACAGAGGGGTCAGTGGGGTCTGTCGTTAGAATGTCCTGTACGGTTCGATCCGTAGAAACACTGGCCTCACCTACCTTGTCATAAGGCGTGGTCGAGCCACCTGAACCATACTCCACCGTCAGATCAGAGCCCCGGTTATCAATTATCCTGATATCCTGCACCTGCTCACCCGTACCATCGAGTATGGGGTTGCCACTGGCGTCCACCGCGCCGACTAAAGAGGCCGAGAGCGAGCTTGCACTCGATGAGTTGATCGCGCTTACCAGGCCTTCCTTGGTGGTTACACCCGATGTGGATATAGGGATATTCTGCCCGTCGATGGCAACCGAAAAACTGAAATCCGGTGCCAGCAGGTCCGTTTCCAAACCACTGAGGCCACCACCATCGCCCTCAAACCTGAACGAGGTTGTCGCCGATGCGGAAATACCGGGTATATCATTAAGTTGCCCCGCTATTTCCCGCGCAGTAATCGGCCTGGAAACACCGTCTTTGGTGATCTGATCCGGAATATCAACCTGCAATTTCGGGCGGCCGTCCGCATACTGCACAACAAAGCTGTCGCCGGTATTGGTGATGATGTCTGTTGCAGAAATCGGCGCGAAACGATTCACCCTTGCTTCCAGTACAGACTCTCTTGAATCCAGGTTAAGATCCGACTTCAGGTTGGTTGTCCGACGCGGAGCCAGATTGTCCGTCTCAACCTGCAGATCCCCCCGGATGCCCGACAGGTTACCATCATCATCGGCGGTGTAACCCTGCACCTTCATGTTCTGGTTATTGATAACAAAACCGTTCTTATCAATCGTAAACTGACCGGCACGTGAGTAGCGGACTTCGCCGCCATTGTTGAGGATAAAAAAGCCATCACCGCTGATCGCCATATCCAGCCCGTTATCGGTAAAGCTGATATTGCCCTGGCCAAACGACTGGGCCACATCCTGCACCCGAACCCCGTCGCCGATCGGGTTGGTCCCGGCACTCAGAAATCCACTGGCGTACAAGTCGCCAAACTGTACCCGGCTGCTCTTGAAACCTACCGTGCTTGCGTTGGCAATGTTGTTGCCGGTTACTTCGAGATCGACCGATGCCGCCCGAAGGCCACTCAAACCTGTATTAAACGCCATGACTCATACCTCCTGGTCTGACACCGGATCAGTTAACCTGTTGAACTTCAGACAGCGGAATGGAGCCCATACCCGCCAAATTCAATGTAATGGAGCCGTTCTTACCGAGCGATACGCTATCAACATTGGCGCTCACCATGGTTGGCAGCTGCTCCATCCCGCTGGGGTAAGAACCGTTGGCAACAATGGTGTAGGGCCCGGGTGGCAAATTATTGCCGTTGCCGTCCTGACCATCCCACTGGAACGACACCACACCGGCCTGGCTATTACCCATGTCGATCTGCCGCACCAACTCGCCACTCTGATTCATTACCGACAGGCTAAGGCCACCGGTTGATGCGGGCACCTGAATCGTGCCCGTCACCTCACCCTCCGCCCCCAGAATACCCACCTGAGACGGCGCCAGCACCGACTTGCCCACCATCGCAGAGGCCTGCAAGGCCTGGCTGGAGCGGAACTGCCCCACAACGTCGTCTACCCGCCCGGACAGGTTTTGCATTTCTTCAAGAGAACTGAACTGGGCCAACTGGGCGATAAAGTCGCCGTTATCTTGTGGCTCCAGCGGGTTCTGGTTCTTCAGCTGGGCGAGCATCAACTCCATAAAGGCGTCTTTACCCAGTTCATTGCTCTTGCCGGCGCGGTCGTCCGACTGGGCCCGGTACTGGCTCAGGACATCAGAGGCGGCTGCGGAATTCACTGCACTCATGGCTTACTCCCCCGTTCTCTTACTGCTGACCGAGCGTCAGGATTCGTTGCATCATGGACTTCGCGGTATTCATAACATCCACATTCATTTGGAAACTGCGGGAGGACGACATCATATCGGCCATTTCTTCCACCACATTCACGTTCGGGTAGTACACATACCCGTCTTCGTTGGCAGCGGGGTGATTCGGCTCGTAGCGCATCTGCAGCTCAGCATCGCTTTCCACAATACCCTCAACCCGGACTCCCGCCCCGGGCCCCTCCTCGGGCCGCACACCAAGCGCCTGCTGATCCGGATTCAGCAGGGCCTGCTGAATGGCTGCAAATACCGGCTTGCGGGCACGATAGGTTGTCTCGGTGCTGGAACTGGCGGTCTCGGCGTTAGCAATGTTCGAGGCCGTTGTATTCAATCGCAATGACTGCGCGGTCATACCGGACCCGGCAATATCGAATATGTTACCCAGTGACATGACTGTCTCCTTCAACCTGGTAAGGACCGCGGCTCATTCGCCCTTCAGCGCTTTGGTCAGTCCGGAAAATTTGCTGCTTAGAAACTGGAAACTTGCCTGGTAATCCATGGCATTACGCATGAAACGGCTTTGCTCGGCCTGGGCGTCTACCGTATTGCCATCAATCGATGGCTGATGGGGTGTGCGATACAGCAACTCGCCATCGGCACCAGGAGTTGACGTGTCCATGTGGCCAGCATGGGTTTTCGCCATGCCCAGGCCGGTCATTGAATCCTGGGCATTCTGCAGCATGGCCCGGAAATCCAGGTCACGGGCCTTGTAGCCCGGGGTATCAGCATTGGCGAGGTTATTCGCCAACACTTCGGCCCGTTTCACACGAGTTTGCAGCGCCTGCTCGTGAATACCCAATGCACTGTCAAACGAAATAGCCATGACTGCCTCCAGATTTCTGTACCGGCAGTCTGTGTTTAGCCTGCTTGCCGGTTTTGCGTTCTGAGAGACTTAAAGCAAGGGAAGTGCCAAAAAAAGAAAAGCCCGCTACAGTGCGGGCTTGGGAGGCATTAGAACAGAATTTAACCGGCAATTTCAGGGCCTGTTCAGCGAAGGCGGCAAGCTGTTTCCCCACACGCCAACCACCCCCAGGGTGGCACCTTCAATCGCCAAAGGGCTCAACATGTCCGGGTGCAACCCAGCGCTGTACGAATTCTGGCGTTGTCAGGCGCGGCACCTCGGGTTTGGCGCGCTCTACGGTTCCGGTGTACAGAAAGCCTGTCACCATCTCTTCTTCCGACAATCCCAGCGCTTCCTGAACCACCGGCTCATAGGCCATCGGGCCGGTTCGCCACATGGCACCAAACCCCGCGTCGTTCAGCGCAAGAGACATCAACATCATGCCGCTGGCCGCCGACATAACCTGCTCTATCTCAGGCACTTTTGGGTGATGTTTCGGCGATGCAACGCCAACAATCACCATAGGCGCACGCCTGGGCGCATTCCGGGCCTTTTCCCTGTCCTGGTCGCTGACATCGGATGAGCAGCAGGCAGCAAACAGTTCGCCCAGTGTATCCAGACCCTCACCCTCTACAACCAGGTAACGCCAGGGCCTCAGCAAAGCGTGATCCGGAGCCCTGGCTGCGGCCTGGAACGCCAATTCCAGATCTGATGCAGCAGGTGCCGGTGACACCAAACGGGTTTCTGATGACCGATCAAGAAGAAAACGGGTAATTGAACTCATAGCCTCTCGTTCTCAATTAGCGGAAGTAAAGCGCACCCCGGAGGGGCCACACCACCCAATTGTGGGTTTCGGTTAATACTGATAACCTTTAGTCGTAGAGCAAACCTGCAAATACAATTGGTTGGGCCTACACCATGAGCGACAGGCCGGTATTTGGCAACCCCGGGCAAATCGTTATGCGGTTGGCTGGCCGCGATGCACGGTGGCGCGTCGCTCCATTAAGCCCGCCTGAATGATGGCTGTTTTTTTCACCACCTGTTCATCGGTAAGGATCCGGTTACGAAATGATGCGGGCACCGGCGGAAGTACGTAACGCGACCATTAACACTAACTCCGGCAACAGCCAGGTATACGACCACACCACCGGCATCCCCCCTATGCCGGACTACAACGGTCGGGTACTGGCCTACACGGCAACGGCGGCAATCGTCGCATCCGGGGTATTGCAGGGCGTGTTTCAGGACTGGCTGCTCTGGGCGGCGGCCTGTGCCCTTCTTTGGCCCCACATTGCCCACGTAATCAGTCGTCGGACATTCCTGCATCGTGTTGCCCGGATTCGCCAGAAAATGCTGTTCTTCGATTGCCTGATCGGCGGCACCTTTATGGGGTTGATTGGCCTGGTAGCGATTCCTTCGGTTTCTGTTGCTGTAATGCTGATGTTCAGCTGCCTGATTGTGGGCGGCGTGAGGCAATGGTTGCTCGGCAGTACACTGATGCTGGCCACGCTCGCCGCAACGGTTGCGCTGTTTGGCACGGCCTCCAGCCTGGAAGTACCTACCATTACCGCCATTGTCTCGTTGCTGGCAACCGGCACCTACATTTGCGTGAGCGCCTTTTACTCGCATCAGCAGGCGCGCGCCCTGCTACTGGCTAAAACCCAGATCCAGAACCAGCGGGAACAATCCATCGCACTGTCGCACAAGCTATCAAAATATCTTTCGCCCCAGGTATGGCAGTCTATTTTCACCGGTGAGCGGGACGTACGGCTGGAAACACAGCGCAAAAAGCTTGCGGTATTCTTCTCAGACATCATCGGCTTTACCGATCTGTCTGAAGAAATGGAGCCAGAGGCCCTGACCGAACTGCTGAACCACTACTTCAATGAAATGTCCGAAGTGGCATTGAAGTACGGCGGGACCATCGACAAGTTCGTGGGCGATTCAATCATGGTTTTTTTTGGTGACCCCACAAGCCGTGGTCAAAGGGAAGATGCGTTCGCTTGTGTATCCATGGCCATCGATATGCGCAAACACATGAAGATCATGCGCCAGAAATGGCGCAGCCAGGGGATCAAGACACCGCTGGAAATCCGCATGGGCATCAGCACCGGCTACACCACTGTGGGCAATTTCGGGGCGGAAAACCGGATGGATTACACCATCATCGGCAAAGAAGTAAACCTGGCCAGCCGACTGGAATCCCTGGCCGAGCCGGGCGAAATTCTAATTTCCTATGAAACCTTTTCGCTGATCAAAGACCGCATCATGTGCCGTGATAAAGGAGAAATTACGGTAAAGGGCTTTGCCAAACCGGTACCGATTTATGAAGTGGTCGATTTCCGCCGGGACATGGGCCCCAACCGCAGCTTTCTGGAGCACGAACACTCCGGCTTCGCCATGTACCTGGATTCCGACAAGATCAGCGAGCGCGAACGCAAAGCCATTCTGCTGGCACTGGAAGACGCAGCTGATCGGCTGCGTCTCGAGGAAGACCTGCGCTAAGGCGAAACGTTACTGGCGTACCAGCCTGGGCCCGGGGCCATCTTCAGCACTGGTGCTGCGCCAGGGGTTGATATCAAGACCGCCCCGGCGGGTGTATCGGGCACACACCATCAAAGACTCCGGCCTGCAACGGGCCATAATGTCGGTGAACACCGTCTCGACACAATGCTCGTGGAAATCCTGTTCCTGGCGGAAACTCACGATGTACCTCAGCAGACCGGCCCGGTCGATTTTCGGGCCGGTATAGCGAATAAACAGGGTGGCCCAGTCGGGCTGCCCGGTTACCGGGCAATTGCTTTTCAGAAGATGTGAACACAGGCTTTCAGATACCTGCTCTTCCCCCGCCACCAAAGACCCCGGCGCATAGCTGTAGATCACGTCATCCAAAGGCTCGTCGTCAATCAACTCGAAACCATCGGGCCGCCCGATCGCAGGCGCAGCCTCATCAACACTCAGCATCCGGACATCCACGGTCGCACCGCATGCGCTCGACAGGTCTCGGGCAATAACTCCAGCCACCTGATCCGGAGACGAAAAAACCAGCTGATTCAATGAGTTCAAATAAAGCTTCAAGGATTTACTTTCAATGATCGCTGGTGAGGCAGCAGGGAAACGGATTTCTGCCCACGCTACCGCTGGCACCCCACCTGCACGCAGCCAGGACAATTCCCAGGCCTGCCACATGTCTTCCCCAAACCACGGCCAGCGGCCATCGTCCAAACCAATACGATGCCGGTTTTGATCCCGCGAGACGGGGAATAACAAAGATGGATCATACTGATCCGGGTATTCACTGGATTTGCCCAGCGGGGCGTTATCAAGAGCCATAGTTTTTCCGAAAAATGTTCAATGCCGAATGCCTTTACCACGGGACAGCAGGTGCAGGGCAACCGCTGCCAGCAAGACAATGAAAACCGCAATCATACCAAGAGACACAAACGGATTAACGTCTGACACACCCAGGATGCCGTAACGGAACCCGTTAACCATATAAAGAATCGGGTTGGCCATAGACACGCCCTGCCAGAAGCCTGGTAGCATATCAATGCTGTAAAAGACGCCACCCAGATAGGTAAGAGGTGTCAGCACAAACGTGGGCACAATGGAGATATCATCAAACTTGGTGGCCAGCATGGCATTGATGAAGCCGCCCAGAGAAAACAGTGCCGAGGTAAGAAACACCGTGACAACCACCATGGCAAGGTTATGAATACTCAGCTGGGTAAACGCCAGAGACAGCAACGTAACGATCACTCCGATACTCAGGCCCCGGGCCATACCTCCCGCCACGTAGCCCGCCAGAATCGCCCAGTTTGGCACCGGTGATACCAGCAATTCTTCAATACTGCGCTGGAATTTCATTGAGAAAAACGACGACACGACATTCGAGTATGAATTGGTAATTACCGCCATCATAATCAGGCCGGGCACAATGAACTGCATATAGTCGAAACCGCCCATCTCACCGATCCGCGAGCCGATCAAACTCCCGAAAATAATGAAATAGAGTGTCATGGTAACGGCTGGCGGCAACAGTGTTTGCGGCCAGATTCGGGTAAACCGACGAATTTCGCGAGTCAAAATGGTATAGAAGGCTGTCCATAAAGCACTAAATGTCATGAACTTACCTCCACAACTTTATGTGCTTGCTTAGCATTTTCCTCAACCATCCGTACAAACAGTTCCTCCAGCCGGTTGGCCTTGGTTCTCATGCTCAGCACCCGGATACCCTGTTTTTCCAATTCTATAAAGAGCGCATTCAGGCTAGTGCCTTTTGACACTTCAACCTCCAGGGCGCCATCGTCGTCCAGCTTTACCTCAAAGCCGGGAAGATCCGGTGGCCCGGCAAGTGTATTTTCGGTATCCAGCAAAAACGTTTCCACACTTAACTGCTGCAACAAATCGCGCTTGCTGGTGTTACGAATAATCTCACCCCGGTCGATGATCGCGATGTTGCGACAAAGCGCTTCGGCTTCTTCCAGATAATGAGTGGTCAAAATAATGGTGGTGCCCTGACGGTTGATATCTTCCAGGAACTGCCACATGGATCGGCGCAGTTCGATATCCACGCCTGCTGTCGGCTCGTCCAGAATCAGCAGTTTCGGCTCGTGCACCAGAGCCCTCGCAATCATAAGCCGGCGCTTCATACCGCCGGAGAGCATGCGGGCTGGCGTATCCCGCTTGTCCCAAAGCCCCAGCTTTTTCAGATACTTTTCAGCCGACGCTTTGGCTTGCCGGAGCGGAATGCCGTAGTAACCCGCCTGTGTGGTCACCACATCGAAGGCTTTTTCAAACTGGTTGAAGTTGAATTCCTGCGGCACCACGCCGAGGGACAGCTTCGCCCGTGACAAATCCGTGTCCATGTCATGACCAAACACCCGCACCTTTCCGGCGGTTTTGTTAACCAGCGAAGACACAATGCCCAGCGTTGTCGATTTTCCTGCGCCGTTCGGGCCCAACAAGGCGAAAAAATCACCCTCTGCCACCCGAAGGTCGATGCCTTTCAGTGCCTGGAAGCCATCGCCATAATTTTTAAGTAGCCCTTCAATTTCAAGTGCGTAGGTCATTTAACCAACCGTTGTATGGTACCAAGGCAAGATGCCCGAAGAAGATAGAGAGCTATCAAGATTGTGGCGCCAGGCAGAATTTCAAGGTGTCTGCACAAGCAACGCTGCCGGTACGCATCCATCAAACTGCGACAGATATCCCGATAACCCGCCTGGATCGCCCCTATAATGCGGTTACAACAACTTACAAAGACGACGCCAGGTGCGACGCGCTCCGGCTCCGTGCGAAGGGATTGTACGACACACCATGAAACTCGTTCACCTCACCCGCCTCGCTTTTGCCTTTTCTGCCACACTCACACTGAACGGATGTCTGGACAGCGGCAACAGTTCCGGGCCAGACGATACGCTCACAGGGCAGATACATTTCAACGGCTTGAGTGGCATTCGCTATCAAACCAGCAGCCAGAGTGGAACCACCAACCAGGACGGGCAGTTTCACTACTACCCGGGCGAAACCCTGACACTTCAGGTGGGCAACCTTGTGGTGGCCGAAGGCGTACCGGCAAGACCCTACATCAGCTTTCTGGAATTCATGGAAGAACCCAGGGCAAAGCTTCAGAAACCGGGGGTTGATGAACGCCAGCTCAGCAACCATGCCGTTACAGAGAGTGAACTCCGGCAACGCGACGACATCACCAACCTGACCCGTTTTTTGATGGCGCTCACCTGGTCCGACGCGCTTGAAGAGAATCAGGGGCTCGAGATTCGCGGCCGCGTTGTCAGCCAACTTGATGCAGCCCTTGCTGACCCACAGCTACCCGACACCATTGACTTCAGCCTGCCCACTGCCGAGTTCACCGCACAAGACTCTGCCGCCAATCGCCTGCTGGCCCAAATCTGCTTTTTCCCGGAAGGTGATGAGCTGTGCCAAAAACCACCAACGCTGGCAGAAATCGGATCAGCCCCGCCCCGCCCCACTGCTGGCGAACCTGACCCGGACATCGACTACCGGGAAGATTTGCTGGCTCTTAGGGAACGAATTCTCGGGGGAGCACGCACCCTGGACATATTCGACAACGAGCGCGCGGACATCTATCTGAAGCAGGAACTGGACGCCATCACTCGTGCGCTCTCGCGGCAATACTATTTGTCGCCGGAGCAGGCCAAGCATCCTGCCACTGATACGTCCATTCAGAGCGTTCAAATAAGGAAAGTGGGCGGCGAGCCCTCGCTGGCACGTATGGAGGCCCAAAGCACCCGCCCGAACGATGTCTATATTCACGCCCACGACTGGCAGAGCGCGTCTGCCGATTACGTGGTAACCGGTGAGGCAGGCGGTGAATCCGAATTGCTGATCAATTTTCAGCCCGATGATAACTACCGGTGGGTTCGCAAAGAGATTCGAGTGCTTATCGACTGATCAGCCGGGTCACAGACCAGCGCGACTCGGCGCCGGTTGTGTCGAAGCGGGAAGCTTCGAGGCCCTCAGTACCATGGGGAAGACACTGGTCAATGAACAGGTGATCGGCAGGTGCCCGGGATTCATTGTGGCGCGCCAGATCAATGATAGTGGCACTCTTTAAAGGCTGGCAGGCTGCATCCTGCATCACCATCACGCTCGGCCAAAGGCGCTTCTCCACTGCGTGCGATACCACCATACCCCGGCGGCCGTCCGACAAAGCCACCAGGGTGCCGGTGGGATACACACCCACCGACTGGATAAACGCCTCGACCAGATCTTCCTGAAACTCAATGTTGCGCATGTCGTAAAGCAGGGTCACTGCTCTGGCCGGTGTCATCGGCTGCTGTTCGCCACGGGGCGCAATCATGGATTCAAAAAATTCTGCCAGCCCTGCAATTTTCGCCAGCAGCGGAATCCGGTCTCCCTTGATTGCCCGCGGAAAGCCGGAGCCGTTATGGCGCTCGCGGTGATTCTGCACCACGCTCATGACGGCCCGTGACAACCCTGCGTGTTCCAGCATATCGCAGCCGCGCTGAACATAGCTTCGGTAGCTCTCGTACTCCTCTGCCGACAGTTGATGCTCCCGCAACAGCAAATCCCTGGGCAGTGCGGTTTTCCCGACCTGGGACAACAAACAACCAATACCCAGGTGGTTCAGCAAGCCCTCGTTCAGCCCAAGCTGCCGCCCGCATACCAGCGCCCACACAGCGGTATTCAGCGCGTGGCGATACACAAAGTCATCGTGTTGGCGGGTACGACTTAACCAGAGCAGTGCGTGTGGCTGGCGCGCGACACTGTCGACCATCTTGCGGGTAACATCCACCGCAGGCCGAAGATCCGGCGCATGGCCAGCCTCAATCGCAGAGAACACCCGTGCCAGTGCCGCTTCTGCATCTATCAGCAGTTTTCTGGAGGCTTTGACCTCTTTTTTCAGTGGTGTACGGGCCTCATAAGATACCGGCTCCCGGATGCTCAGAGGCGGCAGTTGCAACGCTTCGCGCCCCGCTCCCCGGTCTGCACCCCGGCGATGGAACAGGCGCACCGATCCCTGCTCGTTATCCAGCGCTTCGCGGGTTTCGGCAACATCGATCATCACCCATCGGCAGTGGGAGCTGACAGCCTTGAGGTCGTCCTCGGAACGAAGATAGAAGCCCTGAATGGGGAATGGCGTCTGGTGCCACGGGCGATCGAGATCGGACACAAACATACCGATTTCCAGATCATGCACCGCAATCCTTTTCTGACGAACGCCCACCATACACCTCGGCAACAACAGTTATCTGATAATGGCCAGTTTGCCACGCTGAGCACCAGACACCATTACGTTTGCGTAGATAAAGGTCACCATAGAGCAACACTTGGTAACGAATAGCATCAACAAGCAACGAAATGTAGCAATGAGACCTGGCTCACAAGAACGCAAGTCAATCCCTGCAGGGCGCCTGCTCGAATTCGGGAAGGCGGGCAGCAAGCGAACCCCGGGGCACCTTGCGGGCGTAAACGGTATAAGCCACAGGCGAAGCGCGCAGGTAGTCCATGTTCACGGTCTCGCCGCCCTGGCTGATTTCCGCCCGGGCGGGGCGGCACGACACCAGCAGATCAAACTGGCCGCCGAGATCCGCCACTCGATTGCCCGCACCGGCGGCTGGAATAACAAGGCAGGCATCACGCTCCGTGGCCTCACGCCCGCTATCGGCAGCTACATCCAGGCCGGTGCCGCCGCATGCAGCAGGTCCGCTGGCACAGTTGCCAAAGCTGTCGTGGGTGCTGTCAGAAATGCGCCACACCCGATCACTGCACTGGGTTTCCAGCTTGATCGTTGTGGCCTTGTTGCTCACGGGCCACCAGGCCGGGTACTCGGCGCTCTGCCAGTGTAAACGAACCTTGCGTTGCTCCCCCGCGGAGTTCTCCGCAGGAAACATGGCGTAATGGGTATAGTAGCTGGCACAGCCAGACAGCGAAAACGCGACGGCTGATACCAGTGCGGATGTGTACAAGAATCTGATCATTGAAACTGCTAACCCTTCCCTGATCTTCGGCTCCATTATCCCTATGCCGTCACTAATTTCTGCAGACTGATCGCCACTCTGGCGCTCTCGATTTTCGGAATCCTCAACCTTGAGCACCGAGCAGAGCAATATACGGGATGCTTTAATCCGAGTCGTGGTCAAATTGCAGCCCGAAACCTTCGGGCGCCTTGCGAACCACAATCATGCTCAGCACTGGCGCCGGAATCGGCAACCCCTGAACCTGCACCTTTACCTTGTCACCGATTGCTGGCGCAAATGACTGCTCACCTACAACGACAAACACTCCACCATCTGAAATATCCCGGGTATCAAAAACAAATTCCCCAAGCTGATCGTGAGCCAGTTTGACCCTGGCGTTCATGGCGGTGCGAATGTGCTCTCTGCGATTGCTGTCTGGCATGCACGGACATCCTGCTGATCTTTGGCGTTATTTTAGCAGTAGAGAATAGCACTTTTTCTGCAGGAATATCTCGAAGTGAATATTGACACGCCCACTCAATGCAATGAGAATGGTTGTCGTTTTTAGATGATCACAATACTGATTGTGAGTAACCATTGCATAAAGCTTCAGTTAGAAGGATCGGAACCATGCGAATGAAACTTGCCGCAACCGCAGCGATGGCGCTTGCAGCCCTGCCTCTGAGCGCCAATGCCGACGGCGAAGTTAATATTTATTCCTATCGCCAGGCTTATCTACTCGAGCCACTACTGAACGCGTTCACCGAAGAAACCGGTATCGACACCAACGTTGTGTTTGCCAAGCAGGGCCTGGCCGAACGTCTGGAGCGCGAGGGTCGCAACAGCCCCGCAGACGTTGTGATGACCGTAGACATCTCCCGCATCAACGAGCTGGTCGAAAAAGACCTGGTTGCCAGCGTAGATACAGACACGCTGCACAAGAATATCCCCGAAAACCTTCGCCATCCGGAAGGCAAGTGGTACGCCCTGACCACCCGTGGCCGCCTGATTTTCGCCTCGAAAGAGCGGGTAAAAGAAGGTGAAATCACCAGCTACGAGCAACTGGCAGACGACAAATGGGAAGGCCGCATCTGCACGCGCAGTGGCAAGCACCCTTACAACATCGCCCTCTTCTCCTCGATGATTGCCCATCATGGCGAAGCAGAAACGGCCAAGTGGCTGGAAGGCCTGAAGGACAACCTGGCCCGCAAGCCCCAGGGCGGCGACCGTGACCAGATCAAAGCCATCGCCGAAGGCGTGTGCGACCTGTCCATCGGTAACAGCTACTACTACGGCAACATGCTGAAAGACGACAAACAGCGCCCGATTGCCGAGCAGGTGAACCTGGTCTTCCCGAACGCCGATGGTCGCGGTACTCACGTGAACATCAGCGGTATTTCGCTGACCAAGAGCGCTCCGAACAAAGACAACGCCATTAAACTGATGGAATTCCTGTCCTCGCCAGAAGCCCAGCGCATCTACGCGGAAGCCAACACCGAATACCCGGCCAACCCGGACGTAAAACCGTCTGGTCTGGTTGCCGAATGGGGTGACATCCACCCGGATGACCTGTCTTTGCAGGAAATCGCCAATAACCGCGAAGCAGCGGTAAAGCTGGTCGACCGTGTTGACTACGACGGCTAACCAAACGCCATCGTCAGAAAAAGGGTGCCTTCGCGGGCACCCTTTTTTCGTTTAAAACCGCAAAGATGACGCCAATCATTGCAGAGAACCTACGCACTATCTAAAATCGCAACACTTCTCATCATTACTACGCAAACAGGATCAGCATGACCGAGGCCGTTTCCAGTGCCAACCCAGGGTTAACACAACCACTTCTGGCCAAGCGAACCTCCAAACGCTGGCTGATCAGCGCCATTGCCACCACAGCCATCGTTGCACTCCCGGTTCTTTCGGTGCTGTTTCTGGCATTCTTTCCCGAGGAGAACATCTGGCCGCACCTGATTGACACCACCCTGCCCCGTTACCTGATCACTACCATCCAATTAATGGTCGGCGTTGGCATACTCACTCTGGTGATCGGTTTGGCCACTGCCTGGGCCGTGACCATGTGTGAATTTCCCGGGCGGAAGTTTTTCGAATGGGGCTTACTACTCCCCTTCGCCATCCCTGCCTACGTAATTGCGTATGTTTACACCAGCCTGCTGGACTACGCAGGGCCTGTGCAAGTCGCCATGCGAGACTGGTTTGGCTGGAAAAACGCCACCGAGTACTGGTTTCCGGAGATCCGCAGCCTCGAAGGCGCCACCCTGATGATCGGCCTGGTGCTCTATCCTTATGTGTACCTGCTGGCTCGCGCCGCGTTTCTCGAGCAGTCCCCGTCTTTGTTTGCTGTCAGCCGCAGCCTTGGTCATTCCGCTCTCAGCACTTTTTTCAAGGTAGTTCTGCCCATTGCCCGGCCAGCCATTGCCGTTGGCCTGTCACTGGTACTGATGGAAACCCTGAACGATTTCGGCACCGTGGATTTCTTTGCTGTGCAAACCCTGACCAGAGGCCTGTTCGACACCTGGATGAACCTGGGCAATCTGGGAGGTGCCGCACAGATCGCAACCACCATGCTCATGTTCGTGGTCATCCTGGTAACCCTGGAGCGCTACTCGCGCCGCAGGCAGCAACAGTATGCAGCCAGGGATAACCGCGATCCCATCCGCCGATTCACCATGTCTTTCCCGCGTCAGATGATCTGCGTGGCCGTTTGCGCCTTCCCCCTGGTGTTCGGCTTTATCGTCCCCGCAGCCGCTCTGGGCTATTACGCCTGGGACTACTTTGACGAAAGCTGGAACCCGGTTTTCATTCGTAACACGTTCAACAGCCTGTTTTTGTCCAGCGCGGCGGCACTCACCACCCTGGTGATCGGCGTAACCCTCGCGTATAGCCGCAGGCTGCACAATACTCGTGGAATGCAGGTACTAATGCGGCTCTCCAGCCTCGGCTACGCCATGCCAGGGGCCGTGCTGGCCGTTGGTGTGATTGTGCCACTGGCCGGGTTCGACAACTGGCTCGACAGCCTGATGCGGGACTACTTCAATGTCAGTACCGGTCTATTGCTCAGCGGCACTGCCTTTGCCATGATTTTCGCTTATACAGTGCGCTTTCTGGCGGTCTCTGCAGGCAGCGTGGAAAGCGCCTTGCAAAAAATTACACCCAGCATGGATATGGCCTCACGCTCACTGGGCCATACCCCGGGCAAAACGCTGATCAACGTACACTTGCCCATGCTGCGCGGCACCCTGCTAACCGCGGCATTGGTGGTGTTCGTGGACTGCATGAAAGAACTACCGGCAACACTGATATTACGCCCGTTCAACTTCGACACCCTGGCAACCTATGTTTACCAGTTCGCGTCCGACGAACAGCTCTATCACAGCGCCCTGCCCGCACTGATCATCGTCATTGCCGGGATTATCCCGATCATCCTGATGAACCGCTCCATTTCCAACTCCCGCGCCATGGCATAAACACCACAAAAAAAGACCCGGCATCCTGGCCGGGTCTTTTTGCATTGCGAACACTGTCAAAGGACTATTGCCAGATCACCGGCTGCTTTTTGGCATACCAGCTGTCCACCCGGGCCTGGTAGGCGTCCTCAACCACATTGCGCTTGAGCTTCAGCGTGGGAGTCAGGAAGCTGTTTTCAATAGACCACTCATCACTTACCACGGTAATGAAGGCCAGTTGCTCGTGGGGGTCTACCGTCTTATTGATGTCTTTGATCAGCGACTTGAAGCTCTCCTCAAGCTCTTTTCGGAAAGCCTCGTCTGCGGCTTTCGGGCGAATTTCCTCACCCAACACTACCAGAGCGTGGGGTTGTGTCTGGTTTGCACCCGACACGCATACCATTTCGATGGCTGCATGCGACATCAGCTTGTTTTCGATGGGTGCAGGCGCAATGTATTTGCCTTTGCTGGTCTTGAAGATTTCCTTGATGCGCCCTGTCAGTTTCAGCCGACCCATCTCGTCGATTTCGCCCTTATCGCCCGTCTTCAGAAAGCCGTCTTCGGTAAAGGCCTCTCTGGATTTTTCGTCGTCTTTGTAATAGCCCATCATGCTGGCCGGGCTCTTCACCAGCACCTCGCCCTGCTCGCTGATTTTCGTCTCAACACCCGGCAGGGACTCACCCACATAGCCGGTGCGCGTGCGCCCCGGCTTGTTCATGTGGGAGTAGGCGAAGTTCTCAGACATGCCATAGCCTTCGAGCAACTCAAGGCCCAGGTTGCGATACCAGTCGAGCACATCGTTAGATAGTGGCGCTGAACCCGAGCCCGCCAGTTTCACTTTGTCCAGACCCAAGCCTTTGAGCACCTTCTTCTTGATAACCTTGTTCAGGACCGGAATCTTCAGCAAACGTTCCAGCTTCTCTTTTGGCAATTTTTGCAGCACCCCATGCTGGAACTTCACCCACAGCCGCGGCACCGACAGGAACAGCGTTGGCCGCGCCCGCTGCAAGTCCTGAACAAAGGTATCGAGGGATTCGGCAAAATACAGCTGGAAACCGGAATACAGAGAACCCAGTTCAACAAACGTCCGCTCGAACACGTGTGCCAGTGGCAGGTACGACAACATCCGCTCGCTGGGGCCAACGCCAAGCGTTTCGATACCGCCCGCCGCCGCAAAGGCCATATTGTTGAAGCTGAGCATTACGCCCTTGGGCCGACCGGTGCTACCGGAGGTATACACAATAGTGGCCATTTCGTCGGGATCGCGTTCGACCCGGCCTTCCAGAGGTGGATACTTGGCAACGATATCGTCCCAGGTCTCGAAATTGTTGGACGGGCTGAGCGGATAGGAAATACAACGCACTGACTCCGGCACACCCGGCTTCATCATGTCCCAGTCATCCAACTTGCCTACAAACAGCACATCGCACTCGGCGTGGTTCAGGATGTAATTCACGGTATCGGCATTCAGGGTGGGATACAGCGGCACGGATACATGCCCCGCCATCCAGATAGCCCAGTCGGTCATGATCCAGTGGGCACAGTTTTTCGAAATAAGACCGATGCGGCTTTTTTCAGGCAGATTCAGGGATTTCAGATAAGCAGCCATGCGGCGCGCTTCGTTAACGGCGCGCCCCCAGGTGTACTCAACCACTTTGCCGTGGCCAATCGGCTGCGTCATGTACAGAGAATCCGGGCTGCTGGATTCCCAGTGGTAAACCATCTCCAGCGGTAGCTTTTTAGTTGTATCCATGGACCTTCCTGTTTTGTCGTTATAGTTTGAGCTTTACTGTTCAGCCTTCGGGCATTATTAGACTTTGGTAGAGTATTTCAACACATTCCAGTCAATCAAAACGTGACGAGGACAGAATAATCAAAAACTTCACATTTTCATGACATCAGCCGCCGAAAACTGCATTGCGGCTACCCCGTATAAGGCAAGCCTGTGTTAGACTTGCGAACTTTGAATTTTGATCCTCCGGCCCTGCCGGAACACTATTAACCGACTCGGAGTTGGATACATGGCCAAGAAGTCCCTGCGCACCCTGATTGGCGCATCGTTGCTGGCAGCGGCCAGCCTGGTTCAGGCTGACGAGCCCCGCGTTGTTGCCATTACACAGATTGTAGAGCATCCCGCACTGGACGCTGTCCACCAGGGCGTAAAGGATGAACTGGCCGAACGCGGCTACCGTGATGGTGAAAACCTTCGCCTGATGCACGAAAGCGCACAGGGCAACTCCGCCATTGCGTCACAGATTGCCCGCAAATTTGTGGGTGAGAGCCCGGATGTGATCGTGGCGATTGCCACGCCGTCGGCACAAACGGTTGCTGCTGCAGCCCGTAAGACTCCGGTGGTCTTTGCAGCGGTAACCGACCCGGTCGCTGCCAAGCTGGTGAAAAGCTGGGAAGCCCCCGGTGCCAACATCACTGGCGTGAGCGACATGCTGCCAATCGAAAAGCACCTGGACATGCTTCAGCGCGCGGTGCCCGATGCCAAGCGTATCGGCACGGTATACAACCCGGGCGAAGCCAATGCCGCAGCCCTGATTGAACTGCTGGAAGAGCGCCTGCAGGCTCGCGGCCTGGAACTGGTGAAGGGTGCAGCCACCAAGACCTCTGAAGTGCTGGGCGCCGCCCGCTCGCTGGTGGGCAAGGCAGACGCCATCTACCTGACCACCGACAACACAGTGGTCAGCGCTGCAGAAGCCGTAGTTTCTGTGGGTGAACGCGCCAAGATTCCGGTATTCGCCGCAGATACGGCAACCGTAGAGCGCGGCGCCGTTGCCGCTCTGGGCTTCAACTACTACAACCACGGCCGCCAGGCTGGTGCCATGGTTGCCCGGGTACTTGAAGGCGCAGGCACCTCAGACATGCCGGTTGAAACCATGGAAGAACTGGATCTGTTTGTAAACCCGGCTGCTGGCGAGCGCATGGGCACCACCCTGCCCCAGGCCCTCATCGACGACGCCAAGGAAGTCATCGACAGCAACAAGTAACGCCTTACCTACACGGGCGGACCCCACAAGGGCCCGCCCGTTTCCTTTCACGGTGACACATTACCCATGCTCAGCGAAATCGCATTTTATGGTGCCCTCGAAACCGGCCTGATTTACGGCCTTGTTGCATTTGGCATCTACCTCTCTTTTCGAGTTCTCGACTTCCCGGACCTGACCGTTGACGGCAGCTTCCCACTAGGCGCCGCTGTTGCGGCCGTACTGATTATTGAAGGCTGGAATCCCTGGCTGGCTACCGGCTGCGCCGTTCTGGCAGGCATGGCCGCAGGGGCGGTAACCGCCATCCTGAACGTAAAACTGAATATCCTGAACCTGCTGGCGTCAATCCTGACCATGATCGCCCTCTATTCAGTCAACCTCCGGATTATGGGCGTGCCCAACGTGGCCCTGCTAACCGAAGAAACCGTGCTCACCCCCTGGTACGACCTGGGGCTCGAGTTCCACCAGGTGCCGGTCATTCTGTTCACACTGGTTACGCTGGTTTCGCTGGTTCTACTTTGGCGCTTCATGAAGTCCGAAACCGGCCTGGCCATGCGCGCGACCGGTGCCAACCCACGTATGGCGCGGGCTCAGGGCATTGCGACCGGCGGCATGATTATCCTGGGCGTTGCGGTTTCTAACGGCTTGGTGGGCCTGGCGGGTGCACTGTTTGCACAGAGTCAGGGCGCAGCCGATGTAACCATGGGGGTCGGGGTTATCGTGATTGGCCTGGCCTCTCTGATTGGCGGTGAAGCCGTGATCACGCCTTCTACCGTTGTGCGGGCTCTTCTCGCTTGTGTGGTGGGCGCAATCATCTACCGACTGGCCATTGCCTTCGCCCTGAATGCCGATGTGCTGGGGCTGCAGGCTCAGGATTTGAACCTGATTACCGCCGTGCTGGTTACTCTGGCCATTGTTTTGCCGGGCGTGCGCAGCAAGCTCGCCAGCCGTTTTACCCGCAAAGCCGCCTGAGGAGGCCATATGATCAGTGCATCCGATCTGAGACTCACCTTCGGCAAGGGAACACCGCTGGAAAACCCCGCCCTCAGGGGTATGAGCCTGACTGTAAACCAGGGCGAGTTCGTAACCGTTATAGGCAGTAACGGCGCGGGCAAGTCTACATTTCTGAACGCCCTGGCCGGTGAAGTATTGGTAGACAGCGGCCAGATTATCGTCGACAACCTCGACGTTACCCGCCTGCCAACCCACAAGCGGGCCGCACGGGTAGCCCGGGTATTCCAGGATCCGCTTGCCGGCACCTGCGAGAACCTGTCGATTGAAGAAAACCTGGCTTTGGCGATCAAGCGGGGTCAGCGCCGTGGCCTGACCACCGCCGTGAAGCGCCAGTACCTGGGACAATTCCGCGAAAGTTTGTCGACGCTGAAGCTCGGGCTAGAAAACCGCCTGGGCGACAAAATGGGCCTGCTTTCCGGCGGCCAGCGCCAGGCGGTAAGCCTGCTGATGGCCAGCCTTACACCTTCCAGCATATTGCTGCTGGACGAACACACGGCTGCACTGGACCCGAAAACGGCCAACTTCGTGCTGGACTTGACCGAACAGATTATCGAAGAGCAGAAGCTCACGGCCCTGATGGTCACCCACAGCATGAAGCAGGCGCTGGAGGTCGGCAGCCGCACGGTAATGCTGCACCAGGGCCAGGTAGTGTTCGACATTGAAGGCAAGGACCGTGACGGCCTGGAGGTAAAAGACCTGCTTGGCCTGTTCGAGAAACAGCGCGGCCTGCAGGTAGACGACGACAGCCTGCTGCTGGGCTGATGCGGTACCTTGTATTGTGATCTGAAAAGCGGGGGCGCCAAGCTCCCGCTTTTTTGGTTACAGACACCACACCCGTAATGTTCCGACCAATTATTAACCACAAGATATAGTGAACCAGCCTGGAATTGCGTGCTGGCGGGGCCTCCCGGCTTTGCAAGGCTATTTCCATTGATTTTCTTAGCCGCGAACTCCACTTCAATAGTTGCTCTCTTATTCACAGAACACTATATCCTGTTATACTTCACGGAAATTAAGCCCACATATAGGGCCGATAGCCAACATCTACCAGATGTCAATCGGTAGAAAAGCGGGCTACACCAAGGCCTGAAACACGTATCAGCAACAAATTCCGGCCATGAGCAGCAGTATTCCAACGAAGACCTACCACAACATATAGTGGCAGGCATCGGCTGATGGCCAACACAGTACCCAAACGCAGAACGACACAGCGCCAGAGACGGCGCTTTCGAACCGAGACAGACTGAAAACCGAGGGTGGCAATGAACGCTAAGGCACAGGCAGTGATCAACACGATTCCCATGCAGGAAGCTTCGCTGGATATCTGGAACAGCAAATACCAGCTGAAAACCAAAACCGGCGACGCCGTCGACAAGGACATCAACGCCACCTACGAGCGCGTGGCCAAAGCCCTTGCTGAAGTAGAAAAGAAAAACGTACGCGACAAGTACATGAAGGAATTCCTGTGGGCCCTGCAGAACGGCGCCATCCCCGCCGGCCGCATTACTTCCAACGCCGGTGCCGAAGCCCACAAGCCGGCCACCTCCACCATTAACTGCACGGTGTCTGGCACCATCGACGACTCGATGAACGACATTCTGGAGAAAAACCACGAAGCTGGCCTCACCCTCAAAGCCGGCTGTGGTATCGGTTACGAATTCTCTACCCTGCGCCCCCGGGGTGCCTACGTGGCTGGCGCCGGTGCCACCACCTCTGGCCCGTTGTCGTTCATGGACATCTTCGACCGCATGTGTTTCACCGTATCCTCTGCCGGTGGCCGTCGCGGTGCCCAGATGGCCACCTTCGACGTACACCATCCAGACGTCATCGAATTCATCCAGGCCAAGCGCGAAGACGGCCGCCTGCGCCAGTTCAACCTGTCTCTGCTGATCACCGAAGATTTCATTGAAGCCGTACGCAACGGCGACGACTGGCACCTGTCCTTCCCCGTTACCCAGAAAGAAGCCGATGACGAAGGCCTCAACCTAGCCGACGCCAACCAGTTCGTGTACCGCGATTTTCCGGTACAGGAAGGCTACGTGGTGAATGCCGAAGGCAAAGTCGCCTGTCGCATCTACAAAACGGTGAAAGCCCAGTTTATCTGGGACACCATCATGACTAGCACCTACGACTACGCCGAACCGGGCTTCATCCTGATCGACAAGGTCAACCAGATGAACAACAACTGGTTCTGCGAAGACATCCGCGCCACCAACCCCTGTGGCGAGCAGCCCCTGCCCCCGTACGGCAGCTGCCTGCTGGGCTCGGTAAACCTGACCAAATTCGTGGACTACCCGTTCACCGAAAAAGCCAGCTTCAACTACGAGAAGTACCGCAAAGTCGTCGGCACTTTCACCCGCATGCTGGACAACGTAGTTGAAATCAACGGCCTGCCGCTGGCCGAGCAGCGCCACGAGATCACCTACAAGCGCCGCCACGGCATGGGCATTCTGGGCCTGGGTTCCACCCTGGCCATGCTGCGCATGCCCTACGGTTCAGACGAATCGGTGAAGTTCACCGAAGAAGTGGTTCGGGAAATGGCGGTAGAAGGCTGGCGCCAGTCCCTGGCCCTGGCCGAAGAAAAAGGCCCGGCGCCAATCATGGAAGACGACTTTGAAGTAACGCCGAAAATGCTGAACAAGTGCCCGCAACTGGCCGAAGACGGCATCAAGGTGGGCGACAAGGTTAAAGGCAAGGTACTGCACGCCAAATACAGCGCCTACATGAACCGCATTGCCGACGTGGAGCCGGAGCTGGTGGCCAAGCTGGCCGAGAAAGGTGGCCGCTTTACCCACCACACCTCCATTGCCCCCACCGGCACCATCAGCCTGTCGTTGGCCAACAACGCCAGTAACGGCATTGAGCCGAGCTTCTCGCATCACTACGCCCGCAACATCATCCGTGAAGGCCGTAAAACCAAAGAGAAGGTCGACGTATTCAGCTTCGAGCTGCTGGCCTACCGCCACCTGGTCAACCCGGGCGCCATGCCGTTCTCCGACGAGGAAGACAAGAAGCTCCCGAGCTACTTCACCACCTCCGACGACGTAACGCCCACCCAGCACGTGGACATTCAGGCAGCGGCCCAGAAGTGGGTAGATTCCTCCATTTCCAAAACCGCCAACGTTCCGACAGAATTCCCCTACCAGGACTTCAAGGACATCTACCTGTACGCCTACGACAAAGGCCTGAAAGGCTGCACCACCTTCCGCTTCAACCCGGAAGCCTTCCAGGGCGTACTGGTAAAAGAGAAAGACCTTGAGAACACCTTGTACGAGTTCACCCTGGACGATGGCAGCAAAGTGACCCTGCGCGGTAACGAACAGGTAGAATACGACGGTGAAACCCACACCGCCGCCAACCTGTTCGATGCGCTGAAAGAAGGCACTTACGGAAAGTACTAAACCGGGAACCGACAAGCAGGACTATTAAAATGACCGTAAAAATCAGTAATCAGATCGTCGGCTACCGGGTGAAGAAAGCCGACACCGAAAATACCGAGCAGCAGGCACCGGCCAGCACCGATGCCAAGCCGGTACAGATGAATGAAAACATCGAACGCCCGGACTTTTTACTGGGCACCACCTACAAGATCAAACCGCCGGTGGCGGAGCACGCGATGTACATTACCATCAATGACATCCTGCTGAACGAAGGCACCGACCACGAAAGCCGGCAGCCGTACGAAGTGTTCATCAATTCAAAGTCGATGGAACACTTCCAGTGGGTAATCGCTCTCACCCGCGTAATCTCTGCGGTATTCCGCAAAGGCGGCGACGTAACCTTCCTGGTGGAAGAGCTGCGCAGCGTATACGACCCCAACGGCGGCTACTTCAAGAAAGGCGGCGTGTTCATGCCCTCCCTGGTGGCCGAAATCGGCGCCGTGATCGAGAAGCACCTGAAAGCCATCGGCCTGCTGGAAAGCGACGAACTGAGCGAAACCACCAAGCGCATCCTGGCGGAAAAACGCGCCGAGTTCGAAGCCACCCAGAACAAGGCCACCAACGACGACACCAGCAGCGACTACCCTGCCAACGCCACCATGTGCGGCAAGTGCAGCACCAAGGCGGTAATCGTAATGGACGGCTGCGCCACCTGCTTGTCTTGTGGCGACAGCAAATGCGGTTAAGGTGATCGACCGCTGAGTAACAAAAGGCCTGGTTGCGGAAGCTGCCGGGCCTTTTTTTCGGCCCTTCGGCGATGCGACGCTTCGTTATTGACGGAAATGAGACTGCGTTGATATTACTAATCGGAATCTGACTTGCTTCTTTTTTTCGATTGTAGTTACATGATATTTCGGACTTTTTGAGCATCGATGGTAAGTTGGCGTGTAATATCGATGCGTAATATTGAAGTGGTCAGAAAGACGTAATCGTGAAGGCTTCTATCTAATCAACTGTTATGTGTTTTGGTGAAAGTCTGATTACGATCCAAGGCAAGCATTAATATCAAATTTTTCATTTAATTCATCATAAATGGGAATTATAGAATAGCTGGATATAAAACTGTTATATAAATCTAGGTGCACTTAATGAGCCAGAATATTGCAATCCTCATAGGAAACACAAAATATGATGAGTTATCGACGTTAGACTGCTGCGCGAATGATGTTCATCAAATGCGCGAGTTGCTATTGGCAACTAAAAAATTCAGTAGAATATTGGATTATGTAGATAAGCCAGTTGACTTAGTTAAGGATGAACTCAGAGAGTTGGCGGAATCTGGTGATGGATTTGAAGAGGTTTTTTTGTACTTCTCTGGCCACGGCCTCTCAAACTCCGATGACTTTTTCATGTGCTTTTCAAATTTTAAAGAGTCTTCACCCAATACCACTGGTCTCTCAAGAAACGATGCATTTGAATTGATTCGCCAGTTCCAGGCAGAGTTATCAGTGGTTGTTATAGATGCATGTGAGGCTGGTCGTAATTTAATCAAAAATCATGTAACTCCCCTGTCATACGCTCTGAAGAATAAGTTTTCCAACTTCGTTCAGATCTCCTCTTGCACAGAAATTCAGTTTTCACTTGCGGGGGACAGAATCAGCCTTTTTACCGATGAATTTATCAAAGCCTGTTTGAATAAAGAGAAAGGTCCCGTTTATTATTCCGATGTTGAGAGCGCTCTTCGAGATGCTTTTTTAAGCCACTCCAGTCAAACACCGCATTTTATACGGCAGGGCACTTCGCAAGAAAAATTTTGCACCGATGCCACACACCTAAAAGGTTTTCGAGAGGCTTTTTTGGTGGTACCCGGTACCGACAGTAACCAAGCAGTGGCACCACCAGCTACAGAATTTGCTTTAGCAAAAGAGGCTATTGAAAAGATGGAATCATTGATTCCAACGATGGCTGAAGCGCAGGAATTTATCAATGGCGTTTTCGAGTACACTCTAAGCGCCTCAGGGACAACACCGGAAATCAATGATTTTTTTGATATTCGAACTGTACAATACGATGACTTTGAACTAGTCCAAAATAAGCGTTCAGTGATTGATCTTCTGACGCGTCGAGGTGGATCGGATTCATTTGTCGAGAGCGACGTTGAGAAAACGAAACGGCGGCATCCATTTGGTATTAGCGCAGCAATAGCTGCATTAACATCCGAAGATGAATATGATACGACTTATAATATTTGGAATCATAGCAAGTTGAAATCCGTTCATGTCGGTATTTATTTTGAGCCAAAATCTATGGCTCTAAATCGGATTTTTTCCGAGATAGTTTTTCTGCCACGCTTAACTGAGTGCTTGATCTTGACGTGCAACTCTTATGAGAAGAGATCCAGTTGGGATTCATTCAACGAATTCGATGGGACAAAAAAATGGAAATGGTCTCACCACTCTTGGTTTGATGATCCTTCCGAAGTTGCGGAAGCCTATGTATCAGACCCCTATAACTTCACAAAAAGATATGTGTTTTCATTTAGTGAGGGCAACACATAACAATGCCAGTCACGGCGACGTCTACTACATTGCGGCTTCGCCTTCATTTCGTAGCCGCGCATGCTGGCTAGCGTTATGTGAATGGATAGTATGAAGCTCGAACCAATCAAATATGAAGATCTCAATGCAAAGGCGAAGGAAACTTACAATTTCCACAAAATTGCTGCGATACTGGCCGATTATGGGTACAACAGTATTTGGTTAAGTAACGACTGGAATGGAGCCGATTTCATCGCTGTTCATATTGATGGAGTTTCCGACATCAAAATACAGCTAAAGGGGGGCGTCTCGTTTGCCCAAAAGTATAGAGGTAAAAACCTATACATTGGCTTTATCGAGCAAGGTGATTTATATCTCTATCCACATGATGATGTGCTAGAGCAAGTAGAGCCAGTCATCTCTGATAAAAAGTGGATTGAAAAAGGAACATACTTCCAAACTAAAATCACAAGTAGGTTTATTGATGTCTTGGCACCATACAAAATACGCAAAATCACATAACAATCCAATGCACGCGGAGCCAGCTACGTTGCGCAATTATTTGTGGTGTCGCTACGCTCCTTTATACCACAAAAATTGCTCCACTCCGCTGGCCCGGTGATTAGGGCGTTATTGGTCCTGGCTTTCTTCATTTTTGGCTGGGTTAGTGCCAAGGCCTTGGCATCGGGTTTGGCTGTAAAGCCGCATACGTGGGTGATGGCCAAGGCCGGAAAAGTCGCTGTCGGGTTTGGGAGCAAAACTCATCCGAAGTTTTGTTATTCATGGCGTGCCCCAGTTTTGGGGCCGTTCGATTTAAACGGTAATCGGGCTGGCACTGTTTGCGCTTTGGTTCCTTTCGCCATCCGTCGGGTTGGTGCAAGCTGTTCGGGAGAGGGCGTGCAGCGTTGGGTGTCATGTGAGACCTTGGTGGTGACCGGCCACTAACCAGCCGGTCAACCGGACGCCAAAAGCTAGTAGCTTTTGGTTCCCTCCGCTTGCGCTCCGGCGCCGGTTACCATCAGCGTTAGGCGAAACCAATACATCATGATGAGCAATCAATGAATAGAATATTTATTTCGAGCACCTACAGCGAGAGGGAATTTGCTGATAATTTGGCAGAAAGGCTCCGTGGTCATGGGCTGAACCCTGTATATGATGTTTTTGAAGCAGAGCTTGCCGAAGAATGGTTGCACCATGTTCTTTATAATGTGGAATCCTCGGATGTTGTATTGTTGTTAATGCCTGAGCATGATTATGAGAGCAAGTGGATTCATCGTGAGATAAATAAAAATATAAGATATAAACTGAAAAGCCGGAATATTCTTGTGATTCCTGTTTATCTAGGCAGGCGAAAGTTCTTGCCTTCCTTGAGTGATCAGGTTTCATTCTTCATTGAAAATCAAAGTTATAGCAGCTCCACCAAAGAATATTCAGAAAAATCCATTGAGAAGCTTGTTACCTATCTCTCAAACCTGCCAAAAGTAAACTTCGAGCTTTTAGATCCAATGGATTTCGAGCTCTTAATAGTAGAGCTACTAAAAAAGTTAAGATTTTTCGATATCGAAAACCAGCATATTGGTCGAGATATGGGTTTTGATATTTCAGCAAAAACCAAAACAAGAAACCCTTTCGGTGGCGTCAGCTATATCTATTGGGCGATAGAAATAAAGTACAACAAAAACTCGCGCGCCGACATCAGTTCTCTTAAAAAACTAAGCTACTATCTTGAGGATAGAAGCTTGGATGTAAATGGCGTATTGATTACCAATGGCCAGTTGACGTCTACAGCTCGCGAATGGCTGGAATTTAACGAAAAAGAAAAGAGAACTTCTATAACCGTTGTTGATGGGGTTAAGTTAAAGCAGCTTATATTGAAATATCCCCAATTAGTCGAAAGATTTTTCGGTGGTAGAGGTGATCAATGACACAGATCACCGACATGGTAACGAGATTGAATGCCGTTCCTCCAGGGAGAGCTGGCTGGGCAGAGTTCGAGGAAATATGCACTGAAATACTGACTTTTCTTTTTGTGCCGCCTTTGTCACAACCAAAAATACAACCAAGATCTTATTCGGGGATCGACAGGAGGGACGCTGTTTTCCCAAATAGACAGGATCTGGGAGACAACGTTTGGGCAAAAATATATCGTGAACTTGACGCCAGGTTAGTACTCTTCGAGTTTAAGAACTACGACAAAACAGAAATCGGAAAGGAAGAAGTAAATCAGACTAGGAATTATCTCAATAAGGCTATGGGTCGCCTCGGAATAATTTGCTCGAACAAGGATCCTGAAAATCAGGCACATATCAAGAGAAATACTATTTATTCTGAAGAAGGCAAAGTGATTCTTTTCATTGCAAAAGATAAACTGGAAGAGATGCTTTATATCAAAGAAAGGGGCGATGATCCGGGCGATCTAATAATGGACGAAATAGAATGGTTCTATTTGCAACACGAATAGCGCCTAACAAACGCAGGCACAAAGACAAAAATTCCGCTGCGCTACATTTTTTCCTGTGCTGCGGACGTTAGACGGCAGATCTTTTTTTAGGGGGTATTTGTGGAAATAGACCATAACTCTTTCCTTGAACAATCTTTCTCCGCCTTGAAGGATGGAGATGTTCAATTATCACATAACACTCTGATGCAGCTAGCAGAACAGTTGTCGGCGTCATCTTCAGATAAAGACAAAATACTTTCTGATTATTTGGCTTGGCGCTCGCTGCGGGTCTTTGACTTCAGGAAAATAGATGAGCCTTTGAACAAATTAAAGGCGAAAGAAGAGGGTGATCTGGCCGAGTTGAATCGGATTTTTGAAGATCTGAGAGAGAAATATAGTGACTTATTCCTATATTTTAGCGAGATAGAAGAAATTACCGACCTTGGGCCGATCTTTAGGTCAATAAAGCGCCACGGGCCTGAGGAATTTTACTTCGAGCTAAAGAAAATATACGACAATTGGGACTTTGGTGACACCGAGCTAAAGGATTCTCTCACGGATTTCGCCGCGAAATTAGAGAAACAGCTGTTTTATTATGATGGCCTGAGGCCAGACGGCGGTCGTAATCTGTATAAAATGAGCGCACGAGTCGGTTCTGTCAACCTCGGTGAGTACTGGAAGTATGTTGTGCTTATGAGACGCCGGCCGCAAATGTTAGATACTTTGAAGGCTATCAAGTCTTACTGTGTAAAAATCCCCAAGCTAGCTGAAGGTCTTAGAGAGGTCGGAGGAACGGCCTATTTAATAAAGGCTGAGCATGCCCGAGCTTGTTCGGATTTTATTAGTGCAACTTATGATGATGTGAATAAGATCGTATCTGGTGAAGTCAGTGATCGCTCTCAGATTGGTAATTCCAGGCAATAGTAGCTGCTCCACAAATTTTCCGGTATATATGAATGCGAGGAGTCTAACAAATAAGGATAGGTCGCGCACCGCCGCGACCTGATCCGGTGTTGGACGAGCCCGGTGCTTCATTATTAAGGAAATAGCGGCGGAGAACTCAGAGGTGCTTTGGCCCTGGCTTTGGGCGGCCTCTTTTGTCAGGCCAGAGTTACCCGGGGCCGCCGGTGAAGCTGGCAGCCGGTGTGCCCTGGTCGTGGTGTCATAAGGTGCGTTGGCTCCTCCCGCTTGAGTACGTGTCGGATGGTCGGTAATTTATGCTGGCCATCGTCGCCGAATGACTGGCCACCGGCAGGGTTGGCGCCAGACCGTGAGGCTCATGGGCTGGCCACAACAGGGGCAAGCGCGTTGCTTGCGGGGTTGGCTTACGGTTGCCATCGACGGTAGCGTCACGCGGAGAAGCAACTGCAACCGGTGTAGCGTCTTGCGTGCCCCGCTGTGCAGAAAACCGTATTCCCGCACCCGTCGCAGCCCCTTTGGCAAGACGTGCTGCAAGACTCGCCAGAGGAATCGATCCGCCGGTTCCGTCAGGGTCTGCCAACACTGGGTCTGGCTGTCCCGGTAGCGGAAGGTCACCTGTTCGCTATCGTAGGCCACGATATTCGGCTCCCGCAGCACCCCGCGATAGAGGTAACGGGCCAGATAAGTCAGCGCGTGATCTCCGCGCCCGACCTGCTCACACTGGGCGATCCAGTCCCGGGGAATGGCGTCCGGCAAGGCAAAGCCCTGCTTGCGCATTCGGTCGAGGAACTTGGCGCGGAACACCCGGGCCAGAGCCCGGCCATTGAACAGGTACTTTCCGGCCCGGCGTTGCCAGCGAGATCCGGTCAGCCCGCCGCCGGGGATCACGATGTGGACATGGGGGTGGAAGGCCAAGCGCCGGGAGTGGGTGTGCAACACCCCCACCAGCCCGAGTTGGTTGCCCAGGCGTTGATCGTTGCGGGCAAACTGGTTCAGGGTCTCCCGGGCAACCTGGAACAGGGTGTGACAGGTCCACCGAAGATGATGCCAGGCAAAGCCCCGCAACTGGACTGGCAGGGTGAAGGTCACCAGGAAATAGTCCACCGGCAGCAATTTCTGTCGTTGCCGCTCCAGCCACTGGCGGTTGGTGCCGTGCTGACAGGCCGGGCAACTGCGATGGCCGCAGGACGGATAGGCCTGTTGTCGCTGCTGACAGGG
>NZ_PXNP01000098.1 GCF_003007675.1 Marinobacter fuscus
GTAAGCGCCAATAAATCCGCACCTGTAGCTGACGCCCGAGTTTCGCCACACTGATTCCTGCTTTCACATTAAAGAGGAATCCGATGACTACCCCTGATTTACACCAGTTCTGGCAAGAGACGCTGTCGGACTGGCAGGCCTCGGGCCTGTCCGGTGCAGCCTACTGCAAACAAGAGTCGCTTGTTTATCATCGGTTTGTCTACTGGCGGCAGAAGCTGACCGGTCGTGTCGAATCCAGTGATGAACCGGTTCACGCTCGATCCGGATTCACTCGCGTGACTCCGACTCCGACTCCGGATGCCGGAGTCAGTTTGACCGTGTCACTGCCCGGCGGCGTATCGATCACCGGTCTGCATGCCGGTAATATCGATTTGCTGGGTGCCGTCTTGAGACAGCTGTGATGCGTCACCGCTATCTGCGCCCTTCCAGGGATTTGCCGGAGATCTACCTGTACCGAAAGCCCATCGACTTCCGCAAGCAGGCCAACGGCCTGGCCCTGCTGGTTGAACAGGAACTGGGGCACAGCCCATTCTCCGGTGCACTTTACGCCTTCACCAACCGGCAGCGGAACAAGATCAAATGTCTAATGTGGGAAGACAACGGCTTTGTGCTCTATTACAAAGCCTTGGCTGAGGAAAAATTCAAGTGGCCAGGGCCTGCGGATGAGCTGATGCCGCTGACCGGTGAACAGATCAACTGGTTGTTGGACGGCTACGACATCAGTCTGTTGCGGGGCCATAAAACCCTGCACTATGAGAGTGTCGGATAGCCCTTTTTGCATTACGTTTTAGGTGTGCCAGGGCATTGTTTTTGCTATAATTCCGCCATGAAATCAACGCCTGATAACGCCCTCAAAACCCCGGATCTCAACGGTTTATCGACCGCTGAGATGGTGGCGGTTATCAGCGGCCTTCAGCAGCAACTCGCCTCCAAAGAAGACGCCATCCAGCGACGAGACGCTCGCATCGAGATCCTCGAAGAACTGCTGCGCCATAAGAAGATCCAGCAGTTCGCCGCCAGCAGTGAAAAGCTGCCCAATCAGATCCTGCTGTTCGATGAGGTCGAGCTGGAAGTCGAGATTGATGAACTGCGCGATGAGCTGCCGGACGATGTCGAAGAGGAAGAGACGCCCCGCCGTTCCCGCAAGCGCCGCCAACGTGGCTTCTCCGATACGCTGCTGCGTGAGCGTATTGAATTAACCCTCAGCGACGAAGAGAAAGCCGGTGCCAGCAAGACCTTCTTCACCAAGGTGAAGGAAGAGCTGGAGTACATTCCCGCTCAACTGAAAGTGCTGGAGTACTGGCAGGAAAAGGCGGTGTTCGAGCAGGACGGCGAAGAGCGCATTGTTGCGGCTGCCCGTCCGGCGCGCCCGCTGGGCAAGTGCATCGCCACCCCGTCACTGCTGGCTTACCTCATTACCTCCAAGTATGCCGACGGTCTGCCGTTGTACCGTCAGGAACAAATGTTCCAGCGCCTGGGGCATGAAGTGAGTCGCACCAGCATGGCTCACTGGATCATCCGGCTGAATGACGTCTTCCAGCCGCTGATCAACCTGATGCGGGAAACCCAGAATAGCGGTGATTACCTGCAAGCCGATGAAACCCGGATCCAGGTGCTCAAGGAAGACGGTAAGACCGCCCAATCCGACAAATGGATGTGGGTCACCCGGGGTGGTCCACCGGGAAAACCTTCGGTTCTGTTCGAGTATGATCCATCACGAGGTGGCAAGGTACCGGTGCGTCTGCTGGATGACTTCCAGGGCATTCTGCAAGCCGATGGCTATTCCGGCTATGGGCAGGTCTGTGCCACGAACAAGCTGACGCGGATCGGGTGTTGGGATCACGCGAGACGTAAGTACGTGGAGGCGTCCCGGGCGGCACCGGCCAAAGGCAAAAAAGGCCAACCCTCAAAGGCGGATGTAGCCCTGAGCCACATCCGCAAACTGTACGCCATTGAAAAGGCCGCCCGGGATCTGAGCGACGCGGAGCGATATCGGGTTCGCCAGGAAAAGAGTCTGCCGTTGTTGAACGCCTTTAAAGCCTGGCTGGAGAAAAATGCCCCCAAGGTGATGAAAGGCCTGCTTACCCGTCAGGCCATGGATTACACCCTGAACCAATGGGACTACCTGGTCGGCTACTGTGAGCGCGGTGACCTGAAGATCAGCAATGCCGGAGCCGAGAACGCCATCCGCCCGTTTGCCCTCGGCAGAAAGGCCTGGCTCTTCGCCGATACCTCACAAGGGGCGAAAGCCAGCGCCACCTGCTATTCGCTCATCGAAACCGCCAAGGCCAATGGCCTGGAGCCTTCAGCTTATATCCACCATGTGTTGGAACGCATTGCTGAGTCCGACACGCTGGAGAAGCTCGAAGCGTTGCTGCCCTGGAATGCCGAGTTGCCGGCTTCGAAAAAAGTGGCTCAATACGATTAGGGCAAGCGGGTCGATTTAACGGCGCTTACAGTGAAAGCATTTTGGAATATTAGACAATTCAAACCACCTACTCGGCCATGCCAAGCCTGCCGCTAAGATTTCTTCTGGCCCAAATTCAGCGATTTCCTGAATTTGAAATTATGAATCTCCCTACGAATTTTCCCCTTGATCAAATACCAACGCCAGCGAAGCCGCATCAAACCTTTTCTCAAGTCTTTGGTATTAAAGCCGGTGTCGATAGCAGACTCAAATTCCGGGTTGTTGGTCACGCACGCTTGCTCAACACCAAAGCACTCGACACCGTTGTCCCAAAACTGATCCATTTCAATATCAACTGGCTCGGCCCAGGTGTCCGCGTACTGTAAAAATTTTCTTGCTGCAGAAGGCCTTAAAAAGTATCCGGTGGCACTTTTATGCCCCCTGAGAAACTTGCAAACCGTTACGCCGTTTTGATCAAAGACTCTTAACCTTTCCGTGTTCCTGGATCTGCTGTCAAACAGCCTTACACACTCAATAGTCTCTGGAAGAGCTGGGCAAACACTGAGAAACCGCGAAAATGATTCCTCAAAAATTTGTGCGTCATCCTCCAGAACAATGAGCGGCTTGTTGGACTCAGAGCAGCGCTGCCACACCAGGTAGTGACTGGCATAACAGCCCAAATGTCCTGCAGTAAGCGGAATTTCTCCAATACGCTTCGCCTTCCGTGCATCGAACCTTAAAAACAGCTCATGTCCTTTCTTGCCATCCACAGCATCGAAGAAGTGAAAGTCTACGCCCAAGTGCGAAAACTGTGCCTTAATCGCTTCTCGGCGCTCAACCGCCCTGAGAAGGCTGATGACAATTATTTCAGGCTGATCATTCATCATACTATTCCTAAAGAGAAACTAACCCGCGCCAAAAACTAGTGCTTGAACCATCGCCTGAGAGCAACTTCAAGATTGTTGAGCTGCTTATAAAACCGCAATCCCGTTAATGGATTATAGGTCCAGGGCTTAGGTGGATCTTTGGGAGTACACTCAAGAAATTCCTCGGCCACGGGCAACTTTTGGTCGGGTACAGATGTGATTTCTTTTGCCCGCCCCTCAGACCAAATCCGAAAAGGATAGAAACCCACACCTTTCTTACGCTCTGCGAGCTTCAGTCCCAAGGTTTTATTCTTTCCCCGATATGCAGGAACTTCAGGCAGCCACATTGCGAAAGGCAGCCACATGTACGCCATCATCCCGAAAAGCGACTTTGCCTGTTGGTCATTGGCAGGTTCGGACTGCTTGAATTGCCAGCCTGCCTCGATAAGTCTCTCCGGACGAAAAACAACCAGATCAGAGTAGTGGATACCTGCACTCTGCCCCGTGTCCTTCCTGAAGAAAAATTCGGCTGATGGTCCCTGTAATGGTGTTATCGGCCGTTTCGTCAGGTCGACACCTCGAATGAAGCAAGGATGAATAAACCCAAGACCTTCCGTATCGTCAAACAGCTTATCCAGAGCGGTCAATTCTTCTGGCGATATAGGTCGAACAACTTGCGTATCATCCTGAAGAAAACAAACAAGGCGACGACTCTGAAACCGTGTAAGCGCCGAGTTCATATTATGATAGAGACCGCCATGCTTAATGCTGCCCTCTTTCTCCGGTTTGATTACCTCACAGGTGTCCGAAATAGTGTTCAGATACTCGCAGGTTTCGGAGTCAGTGCTGTTGTCATCAAAAATGGCAATGTCTGCGTCCGGGATGCATCGTAGAATCGACTCAACACAATTTCGGAGAAATTTCCCTCGATTGAACGAAAAGATACACACGGCTATTCGGTTATTGGACATAAGCCTCCCCAGCCCTGTTAAGTTTCCTCACCGCTGCACGAGCGGAACAGGCCCATGACCACACAAATATCAAAGGAAGCCAACCAATCAACCAGACTGGGTGCATCGAAATCAGCAAGGTGTATTCATCCGTGAAGGTGAGCATCACAAAGAGTGCAAGAAGCGCCAACAAATGCAGTTTTACCAGGGGATTGGTTGGCGCCTTAATAGCCCAAAGCACCGGCAATCCCAATAAGGCAAGCTGGAATGCAACGCCAATAAAACCCGTTTCAGCCCAAACCCCAAGCCAGATATTGTGCGGATGGGATATATCGAGCCCCAAAGGTTCAAGAAACTGACGCGAGGCATCCATCAACTTGAAGTCCATTCCCGCACCGTTGCCAAACCAGAGAGACTCGGGCGGGTAGGATGCGTAAGCCTCCCAAATATCAAAGCGATGTGCATCGCCTCTCTTGAATAGTTGTTCAACCAAGGGTTCAAATCCCACGAGTGACTGAACACTTACTACGATTAGGGCTCCCGCAAAGACAACACAAAATGCGGTCAGGTGCGGGCGGAATCTGGCCCCGAGAACAAAAACAAAAAACGTCAAATAGGCGCACATTGTCAGAATGGGAGCCCGACTTTTGGTCATTATCACAAAGACGCAGGTAGCAACGATCACCAGAACAGCGAAAAACACTTCGGCGGGCTGTATTGGCTCATTTCTATGCAACAAGATAAACAAGCCAATTGCCATGAGCACAATCGCTATCGACGCGCCTTGAATAGGATGCTCCAACATACCCAAACCACCCGTCCGCAAGCCCCCAAACTCAGGCAACGGAACAGTTGCCACGCCTGCCAGAGAACCGAGTAGTGCCGCACACAAAAATACATATCCCCATACCTTTCTGTAACGAACGATACTGGACATCCACAGGCGAAATGCGAGCATGCCAAAGGCCGCTTCAACGCCCCACCGTGACGCCTGCCAGTCATCCTTAACAGGACCACTCCCCACAAACCATGTAGAAACAGACATATAGGCACAGAAAAGGACGAAAACAGCGATAAACGGCTCTTTCAGATCAACCAGATCCCGCCTCTGCAAAGCCAGATATGCGGTGAGAGGTAAGATCAAAGCGTGAAAAAAGGTTCTGAATACCACCTCAGGCGCAGATACGCTTAAGAAAAGCCAGATACCAAACAGAAACCCCAATCGACCAAACCATACAGCCGTCATTTCACGACCACTGGAATTCTGCCCCATATCTACAACACTCTGCATAGGTCGTCAGCCCGCCTTTAATTGACGAATCAACGGATCTATATAAGCACTGGGGGCCCAATTCTCTCGCCCACTAGCCTGCGAATGAATCGTAATGTAGTGCACGCATGGATCCCCACGCATCGAGGTCACAGTGTGAATAACCTTTTCAGGATCGCTGGTATCAAATATGTAACGACTTGATACTGGGTTACGCCATTCGACCTCACTGGCGTCGCACTGACACGCCAGAAATGCTTTGTAGTAGCCGAATTCGGACCACCTTCTGGGAGGTTGATCCAGGAGCACCTGCCACCAACGTTTTCTGCTACCCCTCTCCAGAAAATTCAGGGCCGCACGCAAAAGCCTCTGATCGAAAACAAAAGGCGTGTCAAAATAGACATTAACCTTACGGTCGGCGTTGACGGCCCCTGCCATCGCCTCTGAAACCGACACCCAGTTAGCCACCTTTCCCTTCAAATCAGTTCGCGATTTCCAGTCGGCAAAACACACAGCCTTTGCAGTCGATACAAAATCATCGACTTGTGCTGCCGGCGTAATGTACACATCCGAATCAATGATCACGGCCAGATCACAATCAAGCTCACTCGCCAGCTTCAGTTTGCATAGCTGCTGGGTATGCCAGCCGGTATAAGAGGGCCACATTGGCCACGAAATAAGGCGTTTCAGACTCCCGCATATCTTAGTAAGATCCCGCCCAAGCCTCGCCGAAAGGTTTCGAGCCCTCACGCGGATTGCTTCCACATCGGGTGGCAAAACATCCCGAGTCGACAGAAGATGCAGGCCGGGTTTGTCGGCAAACTCTCGGAACAGTTCGAGATCCTCATGCTGAACCACCACATAGTGGGGCAGATGGCTCAACCCCGAATGCTCAAGCGAGGCTCGCATCAATCGAAAATGCTCAAAATCACCAGCCCAAGTCGGTGTAATCAGAACCGTTCTCTGGAGGCGACTCATGAGAGGTTGTCCTGCTTCCGGTCGCGCCACCTAGACTGCCAAACCCGGAGCCTGGTCCTGAGTTTACTCCGGGCTTCATTGCCGGAATACCGGCCTTTGGCAACATGGCGAATCCTGTAAACTCCGGGAATCTGAATAGGCACTCCCTGACTCTGAAGTAACCACCGGAAGGCTCGGTCTTCATGGCATTTGGCGAAACTTTCTACCGGCTGTTGATACAATCTGATGTTTCGGCAATAACCCACGACTCGACACACATCACCATGAGCAATCTGAAGCGGGCCGGTGGCTTTGGCAATGATTCTGGTGGTGAAGGAGCCGGTGTCAATATCGAGGACTTGCGGCCCTTTGGTACCCGCTTGCAACATGGGGTTATCCTCAGCCAACAAATCAGTAGTATGCTCTTGTTCAGGAAACAGCAAGGCGTCCTGACGCCCCTGAAGCACCTTTGCCAAGGCATCCAGACAACCATCACGAAACATCAGATCACAATCAGTAAACCACACCCAGTCTGCCGCCGTGGCAAGCGCGGCACGGTTTCGGCCAATGCCTCGGCGAAACAGCTCCTGCTTAGGGACGGGCTGCCAGTTCCAGGTAATGCCGGGCGCTACCTGATCACCGAAAAAGGCAAGAAGCTCCTCTGTCTTTTTGTCTTCCGGACTGTAGAAAACCGTCATGGTGACATCCAGCTCTTTTGGCGGGAACAGCACCAACGAGCTCAGCTGGTAAACCAGAAAATGAGAATAGTTCCAGCAATGGCTGACTACTTCCAGTTTCAGGTGTCCGGTGCGCGCAGCACGCGTATTCTTTGGCGGCAGGTCAGGCTCGAACCACCCCGCAGGAATCCAGCCTCCGGCCGCAAACCGGAAAAAGGCAAGTTTTATCAGGTTCCACATAGTTTGGGCCCGGGCAACGTCTTGGAAAAACCCGCGAATTCTATCACGGCGACGATTGAAAAGCCGACAGCCATGCTGTTACAACGCGTCAATCACCTTGTGCAGGGTTTGTGACAATGGTACTTTTTCGGCCCTGTTTCTACCTTAGATGGAAAGATTTCGTGACCGGCAAGCTCATCAAAGTGGTTTTCCGCCTGCTGTCGATGCTTAGCCTCGGCAACGCCCAGCGCCTGGGCCGCCTGCTCGGCAGTATTGCGTGGAAACTCAATGGGCGCTCGGTAGAAACGACTCGCAAGAATCTTCGCGCCTGCTACCCCGAGCTGCGCGAGGACGAAATCGAAACCATGGGTCGCCAGAGCCTGCGCGAAACCGGTGCTACCGCACTGGAGCTACCGATTATGTGGGAATGGCCCGTTGAAAAATGCCTGGGATTGATCCGGGAGATCGAAGGTGAAGAGCTCCTGAGCGATTACACCGCCGGCAAACAAGGACTGCTGTTACTAGCCCCCCACCTCGGTAACTGGGAGCTAACCGGCCTATTCTTCGCATCACGCTACAAAATGGCAGCGTTGTACAGCCCACCGAACCAACCCGGCCTTGAGAACTACATCAAAACCGTAAGAAGCCGGAGCGGTTCAGAGCTGGTTGCCACTGATCGCCGGGGCATCATGCGCCTGTTCGCTATCCTCCGTGAGGGCGGCGTTGTTGGCATACTGCCGGATCAGACCCCACGCAGAGAAGGTGGCGAGTTTGCGCCCTTCTTCGGCATTCCCGCCATCACCATGACACTCGCCTCGAAACTGGTACACAAGACAGGGGCTGTGCCGCTGATCACCTACGCCCACAGACTGCCCGACGGCCGGGGGTTCAAAATTGTCATTCGCAAAGCCGAGGCGGGCATGACCTCAAAAGACATGACCGAATCCCTGGCTGCACTGAACCAGTCCGTGGAAAAGTGCATCGCAGAGGCTCCGGAGCAGTATCAGTGGGAATACAAGCGGTTCAGGCGTACCGCCCCCGGGCACACGCCGGTTTATTGAGGGCGTGCTCCATAGCCTGTAAGAAATGCCTGCCAGAGGCCATCCCGGGGCTCTGTGCCGACAGCGCCAAGGCATTTGTGAACCGATCGTTCGAAACGGCTGAGATTGGCCCGCTTCCAGCGGTCATCAGAGGATGAGGGCATCATGCGCCCACGGTCAAAATCAATCAGGTAGATTTCATCAGATACCAGAACGTTCATGCAGTTGAGATCTGCGTGAAAAACGCTGGCATCGTGGAACCGGCGCACACACTGCCCCGCGGCCTGCCAGGTTTTATGATCGCCGGGCTGCGCGCACTCTGCCAAAGGGATTGCCCCCGGAATACAGCGCATGATTAACGCCGCCTGATAGGTGCCGAGCTTCTCTTTCTGATAACCGGCAGCCACAGGCTCAGGAACCGGAAACCCCCGGCGAAACAACTGGTCCAGAAGGCGGAATTCGGAAAAGGACCGGACATGGTCTTCTCCGGTGAACAGGTAGTGCCGCCGGATAAATCGCCCGGGAATCCCCCCTCGGCAGAAATGCCTGAGCACCAGTTGATCAGAGCCCGCGCGGATAAACCATGCGGCCCCACGGCCTCCCCGGGTCACGGCGCTGGCACCGTCCTGCCAGAACGCCGGATCATACCAGCGTTCATCGAACAGCCCCAGAAACGAAGGAGCCACCAGGCTAACGCCGGTGGCTCCTTCCTGTCGCTTATATTGCGGTTGCTCCATTGATGGCTTTACCGCACCAGGGTCAGCCAATCCGCATGCTGCGCCAGCTTCCCTTTTACCGCATCAAAATACATGCTCTGCAGTTTCTCGGTCACCGGCCCGCGCTTGCCCTCGCCAATCTGACGGCCATCCAGCTCCCGAATCGGCAACACTTCTGCTGCGGTACCGGTGAAGAACGCTTCCTCGGCCACGTAGACTTCGTCACGGGTAATCCGGCGCTCTTTCACCTGCAGCCCCAATTCCCGGGCGAAATCAATGATGGTCGCCCGGGTGATACCTTCCAGACAGGACGTCAGCTCCGGAGTGTGCAGCACACCATCACGAACGATGAAAATATTCTCACCGGAACCTTCCGCTACGTAGCCTTCGTTATCCAGTAGCAGTGCTTCTTCGGCGCCGCCGGAGATGGCTTCATTCAACGCCAGCATGGAGTTGATGTAGTTGCCGTTGGCCTTCGCCTTACACATGGTGATGTTCACATGATGGCGGGTGTAGGACGACGTGCGAACCTTGATGCCCAGCTCTTTGGCTTCCGGTGACATGTAAGACGGCCAGCTCCAGGCGGCAACCATCACATGCACTTTCAGGTTGTCGGCGCGCAGGCCCATGCCTTCCGAACCCAGAAAGGCCATCGGCCGCAGGTAGGCTTCGTCCAGATTGTTCTCGCGCACCGCGGCACGCTGGGCTTCGTTCAGTTCTTCTTTGCTGAACGGCATTTTCATGTTCAGGATATGCGCAGAACGGAACAGACGATCAGTGTGCTCTTTCAACCGGAAAATCGCGGGGCCGTTGGCAGTGTTGTAGGCTCTCACCCCTTCAAAACAACCCAGACCATAGTGCAGCGTATGGGTTAGGACGTGGGTTTTGGCTTCCCGCCAGGGAACCATTTCACCATCCAGCCAGATAAGGCCATCGCGATCAGCCATTGACATTCTGTTCTGCTCCTGAAAAAGCGGATTTTAAGGACTTTGCATTCTAGCAGGAAATCCCGCGTAAAATACACGGAAGCCATTCAACCCACCACGAGTTTCTGCCAGAGCGCCGTTACAAAAGCGCGCTCATCGGTGAAACTGTCCGCCGCTACCTGGCTGTTCAGATTCTGCAAGGCGCGCCGATGAATGGTCGCGCGCAAGGTGATGTAGATATCCCGCAAGCGCTCGGTATCTTCTACCGGTAAAACCCCTGCCCGCCCAAGCTCTTCCAACTGGCGGATGTTGTCGCTCCAGCGGGTCAACTCCGGGTGCCGCTCACTCCAGGCAAGCATCAGGTACTGCACCAAAAACTCAATATCGACAATGCCCCCGGGATCGTGTTTTACATGAAACGTCTCCGCCTGCTTTGTCTCCGGCGTAGCCAGACTTGCGCGCATTTTATCCCGCATTTCAATAACGTCTGAGCGCAACACTTCAGCATCCCGGGGGGTGCACAGCATCTGGCGCCGAATATCCTCAAACGCCGCGACCGTGTGTTCGCACCCCGCCACTGCCCTGGCCCGGGCCAGGGCCTGATGTTCCCAGGTCCAGGCGTTTTCCTGCTGATACCTGGCGAAGGCCTGCAAGGTTGTCACCAGTAACCCGGAGTTACCCGATGGCCGCAGCCGCATATCGACATCGTAGAGCTGGCCAGAGGGCGTCTGGGTGCTGAGAATGTGCACAATGCGCTGCCCCAGACGGGTGTAGAACACCGCATTATCGATGGGGCGATCTCCGTCAGTGGCGAGCTGAGGGTCGGCCTGATGAACAAATACCAGATCCAGATCCGAGCCGTAGCTGAGCTCGATGCCGCCGAACTTGCCGTAGCCGATAACAGCAAACTCCGTATCGCACACCGAGCCGTCCTGGCGTTGCGGATAACCGTGGCGGCTGACCAGGTTGGAAAAGGCCACGTCGACCACATGGTCCAGCACCACCTCGGCAATCCAGGTCAGGTAATCGCTCACCTTCATCAATGGCAAGGTGCCCTTCAACTCAGATGCGGCAACCCGCAGCACATGCGCTTTCTTAAAATAGCGCAAAGCCTCCATCTGCTCTTCCAGGTCTTCATAGGGAATCCGCAACATCTGCTGGCGCAGGTCGTCCTGCAAGGCCTCTTTTGCCGGTGGGCTGTACAGACTTTCCGCGTTCAGTAACTCGTCCAACAGCAAGGGGGTATCTGCAAGCAATCCGGCAATCCAAGGGCTCTCACTGCACAGTTGCACCAACTGGCTCATCGCACCCGGGTTTTCCATCAACAGCACCATGTAGGCGCTACGGCGCAGAATCGCCTCGACCAGATGCACCACCCGCTCCAGAGTTTCCGAGGCATTGTCCACCTCAATCAAGGCATCCAGAAGCAAAGGAATAAACCCGTTAAGACGTTGCCGCCCCTGAGTCTGCAGGGTTTGTACCGTTCGACTGTCACGCAGCCGGGCCAAAAGCTGGTAACTGTCTTCGGGATTCTCGAAGCCCTGGCGGGTTAACCAGTCAACGGCGGCCTCCGGCTCCATTTCCGCCAGCCAAAGGTCGTAGCAGCCATCATCAACCTTGCTGTCCTCGCCCTGGTCTCCGTCATCGGTGGCAATAATGTCGGCGAAATGGCTCGCCACCTTTTGCCGATGGGCATCAAGCCGGGCCAGGCAATCCTGCCAACGCTCAAAACCCATGATTCTGGCGATACGGGCGCAGGACAAGGCATCGTCAGGCAACACCTGGGTTTGCTTGTCTTCCACACCCTGCAGGGCATGCTCCAGGTTCCTCAGGAATACATAGGCCTCCCGCAGTTCGCCGACTACGGTGGTGGGCAGCAACTCCAGCGCCTCGAGCTCATTGAGAATCTGCAGAAGTTCGCGCTGCTGCAATTCGCGATCACGGCCGCCACGGATCAGTTGGAACGCCTGCACCACGAATTCGATTTCCCGGATACCACCGCTGCCCAGTTTAATGTTGTTTTCCAGGCCCTTGCGGCGCACTTCCCGGCTGATCATGTCCTTCATGTTGCGCAGGGACTCAAAGGCACTGAAATCAATGTATTTCCGGTAAACAAACGGCCTCAGGCTCTCCATCAAAACCTGCCCAGCCCGTTTATCACCGGCCACCACGCGGGATTTCACCATGGCGTAACGCTCCCAGTCCCGCCCCTGGTCCTGATAATAGGTTTCCAGTGCCGCGAAGCTCAGCGCCAGCGCACCACTCTGGCCATAGGGACGCAGGCGCATGTCCACCCGAAACACGAAGCCGTCTGCGGTCATTGGGTCCAGTGCCTGAATCAGCCGCTGCCCAAGGCGAATGAAAAACTGCTGATTATCCAGTGCGCGACGACCGCCGCGGGTTTCCCCTTTGGACGGAAAGGCGAAAATCAGATCAATGTCCGAAGACACATTCAGCTCGCGCCCCCCGAGCTTACCCATACCGATCACTACCATTTGCTGGGGCGCCTCCTGCCGGGTGACCGGATCGATGCCCCAGGGTGTGCCCAGCTCTTCACAAGTCCGGCTGTAAAGCCAGGCCAGCGCACCATCGATGGCGATATCGGCAAACTCACTGGTGGCCAGCACAGTTTCATTCAAATCCGCCCAGCGCATCAGATCCCGCCAGAGAATCCGGAACTGAACTTCCCGGCGGTATTGCCGCAAAGCCCTGTGCAGGCTTTCCTCGGAATCTACGTCGGCCAAATAGTCTTGCCAGCGCTGAGCCAGCCAGGCCCCGGTGGTAGGTTCAGACAAGGGCCGCGCCAGAACCGCCAGTTTGATCAGCGAGGCGTGGCGCTGCAGGGTCTCTCGCAAAAAAAGGCTGCGGGCCAGCGCCTCCGCCAGCTCACTGGAAGAGACACCGGACTGTTCGATCCAGTCGGGCACGGCGTCCGGAAACACCGATGGCCAGCAACGCGACACATCGTTGGCAAGCTCGGCCGGCAATGACGCCCATGGTTCAGACATAACGCAACCCTCTGTCTCTCTGGTATATTTCAGGTACTGTATAACGAACTCGCCAAGGACTGAACAGGCCCGCTTACTGCCATGATGCGAAACCGACGCCCATTGAACCCGGAGCACACTCAGTCGCACCTGCCCATGGGCGGGCTTATACGCAGCCGGATCAAGCGGCTATTCCTGATTCTGGGAGGCCTTGTCTGCACCCAGATTCTGGTGCTGTGGGCTGCCGAGCCACTCTCACTGCTGGAAGCCGTGTGGCTGACCATGACCACTCTGGCAACCGTGGGCTATGGCGATTACGCACCTGTCACCACCATTGGCCGCATCAGTACCATCTCGCTGATGTTTGTTGCCTCAATCACGCTGCTCACGCTGATTGTGAGCGACTACATTGAGTATCGTTTCTATCGTCGAGAACGCATTCTGACCGGACGCTGGGTATACAACATGAAAGAGCACATTGTAATCATCAACACCCCAAGCCGCGGTGGCGAGCAGTATTTCATGCGCTTCGCATCGCAAATCCGGTCGATCCCGGAGTATCACACGGTGCCGATCATGATACTGACCCGGCAATTTCCGGGCGGGCTGCCCTCCGAACTGAACGATGCCGGGCTGGTACACTTCCATGGCGCAGGTAACGACCCGGAAGCCCTGAAGGCCGTGCATGCGGGCAGCGCGCGGCACATTATTGTGCTCGCTTCAGACGAGTCCGACCCGTTTTCTGACAGCCTCACCTTTGACATTGCCCACCGCCTGGCGGAGTCCAACCTCGGCAGCAAAACCACCGTTGAATGCGTGAACGACCACAACCGTGAGCGCTTCAAGGCGCTGGGTGTTCGCACCACCATCCGCCCGGTGCGCACTTACCCGGAAATCATGGTGCGCTCGGTGGTTGCGCCCGGTTCCGAGCGGGTTCTGGAAGATATGTTCAACTATGAAAAGGACCACCCACACCGCTACGACCTGGAACTGGACGACCTGTCCTGGGCGGATATTGTCAGTGCTCTGGTGCGCCACGGCATTGGCACCGCCCTGGCTTACATCGACCACGATAATGAAGTGGTCTGCCATCCCGACACCAACGAGGAGGTGGAAGGCAAGGGCCTGATCGTACTGGTGCGCTCAAACGATACGCCGGATGTTTCGGAGGTTGAGGAAGCCCTGGATCGCTATCGGGAGTTTCTGAAACAGTGGCGCACGCTGCGGGAAAAAAAAGACGCAGCGAAAGGCAACGGCGAAACCACCTAGGTGTCTGCCGATAACGCCAGCGCCAGCTGAACCTTGCCGAAGGCTGGCAGGCGGGCCAGTAAAGCTGGCACCTTGATGCCCTCGGCGAGCAATACCCGGGCCTGGGCCCAACTGGCTAGCACGGCGTCGTCCGCCTGTGGCAACGCCAGGGCCGCCAGCCAGGGTGCAGGCACTTGAACGCTCTGCCCCGTCAGCCAACCGAAACTCAACGCCCGCAGCAGGTTCACCGCTGATGGCGGCTGTGAGAGGGTTGTGGCTTCCGGCTGATGAACACCCGCCAAGTAATATCCCTGCTCTGCCTTGCTCACCAGATTCAGAAACACCGGCACAGCCCCGGCGAGCGCCATGGCCTGTTTCGCCAGTATCGACGGGGACCCGCCTTTCAGCTCAAACTCGACCTCGTGCAGGGGCAACACCTGGTCGCCCGCAACCACTTCGCCGGAATCCACAGCCACTTCAACCGAAGATCCACCTCCCTCAAGCATCACAATCCGGCGCCGGAAGTTGGTTTCAAACACACAGGCCAGGTCATCCAACGCCACCTGTTGCATCAATGGCGTATCCACCAGCAGGGCAAGGTCCAGATCCGGGCCGGGTAAATCCCACTCCCACTCCTGGCGCCGATGAGCACCGTTCACAAACTCGCCCTGGGTTTTCAGTGTCTGGATATAGCGATCGCCCGCTTTTCGTACTCGCAGCGCAGCCCGTGCACGATTGAACGCGGCATCCGGGGTATCGAAATAGCGGTTGATCAGGAGCTTTTCGGGCCCCTGAGTTGCGTTGGGGTGCGCTAGCAGCCACCTCCATGCCTGCGCCAACGCCGCCTCGGAAAGTGTCAGCTTGATTTCCAGTTCCGTTGCCATACCTTCGCCTGTCTTTTTTTTAAACACCAACGAAAAAGCCGGTGACTGAGTCACCGGCTTTTCTTTACTACTGGATTAGCCTGAAGGCTGATCAGAAGTAGTAAGTCGCACCCACAGCCAGAGTGGTTGTGTCTACGTCGTTGCTGCCGTCGTCTTTATTTTCCAGACCACCTTCAACATACACGTACATGTGGTCGGACAGGTTGTGCAGAGCCTGCAGAGTCAGAGTGGAAACTTCGTCGTCTGTGTTGTCAGCGTCCTGGAAACCGTACGCAACCGCGAAGGTGTTAGCACCAACGCTGTAACCTGCGAACAGGCCCCACGCATCGCCAACGTCTTTGCGGGTCTGGTAGGAACCGGTTACACGCAGGTCGCCAGCAGCGTAGCTTGCACGCACACCGTAGGTGTTTTCGTTGTTAACGCTGGTGCCAAAAGCACCATTGGAGTAGGCATAGTCGCCATCGTTGGAGTCGGCAGCAACCGCCAGCTCCAGGCTGTCCAGAGCGTAAGTCACTGCTACCTGGTATGGGTAGGACTTTTCAGCAGCGCCCTTGTCACCGTCACCGTTGATCTGAACAGCACCGTGCAGCTGCAGGCCAGCAAAGTTCGGGGAGCTGTACTGGATCAGATCGCCTTCACCAGTGTCGTGGCCGATCTTGGTGCCTGAACCCAGCGCTTCGAAGTAGTTTGAAATCTCGTCGATAGCCGCTTCATAGCGGGAATCGTCAGAACCGACCCAAACCTGACCGAAGCTGTCGCCCTTGATACCGATGTAAGCCTCATCCAGCTTGGACAGGCCAGAGCTGGTTGCCTTATCGTCAGCCTGGAACTCCATTTCAGCCTTGAAGAAACCAGTTACACCCGGTGCAATTTCATGGCTGTGCTTGATGCCCAGAGTAGAGCCGTTGTCGAAGTGAGCAACCTCGGAAATACCGTCTTCAACGTTGGTATGGGTAGCGGCGTACTGAATGTTACCGTAAACCGTCGGCAGATTGCTTTCCTGTGCCAGAGCAGCGCCAGAGAAAGTTGCAGCTGCAATGGCAGAAGCAAGAATCGTTTTTTTCATGTTGCGTCTTCCTTATTGAGTTAACTCAGGTTTTCGACGGGCTTAAATCCCGATCTGGTTCTGGCAAACACGCCGAAGCAGCGTTTACCGGATTCATGACCACACCCGGTTGCAAGCAGCCCAGGATGCGGGCTTTTCTTCTTCTTATATGACAAGCACACTTGCCTTGGTTATCAATCACTTACATGGCGTTGTTAAACCCATGCATGATGAACCTGTTTTAATACAATGTTTACTATTTTGCAAATTTTTAACGGTTACTTTTTGGTCTTTTTTTACTCTGAAACCACCACTGTCAAGCCATTCAACAACTTGGGAAACCGAGAGCTACTGCATCATGCTCCGGTTTGCGACGCTTTCGATGGCACCTCCAGAAGAAACGTAACCGGTCCGTCATTCACCAGCGCAACCTTCATGTCCGCACCAAAACGCCCCTGGCCAACCCTTTCTGCCCCCAAACTTTTTCGGGCTTCCTGGATAAAGGCGAGGTAAAGGTTTTCTGCACGATCGGGCGCGGCCGCCAGTGAAAAGCCGGGGCGGGTTCCGGATGAGGTATCTGCAGCCAGCGTAAACTGGGGGACAACCAGTAATGAACCCCCGGCATCCTGAACATTGACGTTCATTCGGCCCTGCTGATCGGGAAATATCCGGTAGGAGAGAATCTTCCGGCACAGCGCCTTGGCTTCATTTTCCCCATCGTTCCTCTCAACGCCCAGCAACAACAGCAAGCCCGGCCCTATCCGGGCAACCGACTCACTGCATACTGAAACACTGGCTTCCGAAACGCGCTGGATTAGTCCTTTCATTCAAGGCCTTGAGCGTTGATACCGAACATTAAATTTTATAAACGCCAAGAGTGTATATAGCCGCACATGGCTCCGCAACCCTGCTGCTTCAACAAAAGGTCGCATAGCCGTTACAGCAACCAGGCTTCTAACCTGCGGAGGGCAGGCTGCGGGCAGCCACGTCCTCAACGCCCCGTATCAGGGCATCAATGATGGCAGGCTCGGATGCCGAATGGCCCGCATTCCGGATAATCTGGAAATCCGCCTCGGGCCAGGCTTCGCTCAGCGCGAAGGCGTTATCCAGCGGGCACACCATGTCATACCGGCCATGAACAATAACCGCCGGGATATTCTTCAGCCTGGCCGCATTCCGCAAAATCTGGCCGGGTGCCAGAAAGGCATGATTCATAAAGTAGTGGCATTCGATACGAGCCAGAGCAATCGCCACATGAGGGTGCGCAAAGTGATCAACCACCGAGGGGTTAGGATGCAGCGTCGCACAACGCCCCTCCCAAACGGACCAGGCTTTTGCCGCCTGGATCTGCTCCAGGTCGTTGGTGCTGGTCAGGCGCCGGTAATAGGCCGACACCAGATCCTGCCGTTCGGCCTCGGGAATGGGTAACAGGAAATCCTGCCAGTAATCCGGAAACACCCGGCTGGCGCCGTCCTGATAAAACCAGTGGATATCTTCCTGACGGCAGAGAAATATACCCCGTAGCACCAGACCCAGAACCCGATCCGGATGGGCCTGCGCGTAGACCAGACTGAGCGTAGACCCCCAACTCCCGCCAAACAGTAACCACTGATCAATACCAAGGAAATGGCGGACGGCTTCAAGATCCTGCACCAGCTTGTCGGTACTGTTGCCCTGTAATTCAGCCAGGGGTGTCGATCGCCCGGCACCACGCTGATCCAACAGAATAATACGGAAACGCTCAGCATCGAAAAAGCGCCGGTGATAGTCCTCGCACCCCCCACCCGGGCCGCCGTGAATCACGATCACGGGAATACCATCGGGATTACCCGACTCCTCCAGATACAGCTCATGGGGATGATCAACCGCCAGCCGGTGGCGGGCATAGGGTTCGATTTCAGGATAAAGGCTTAGCATGACAGGCTCCGTGGCAGGGTTCACGGCAGTCTAGCTGAGGGAGGGAGGAAAATGACAGTGCCCAGAACAACAAAGCCGCCGCCAGGACGTGCCTGACAGCGGCTTTATAAGGCTATGAAAAGCTCAGCCGTTACTTCTTGTTGGCGCGCTTACGCTCGTTTTCAGTAAGCAGCTTCTTGCGCAGCCGGATCGACTTGGGTGTCACTTCCACCAGCTCGTCGTCCTCGATAAACTCCAGCGCCTGCTCCAGCGTGTGTTTGATCGGCGGAACCAGCCCGATCACCTCATCCTTACCGGAGGCCCGCATGTTATCGAGCTTTTTCCCTTTGGTGGGGTTAACCACCAAATCGTTGTCCCGACTGTGAATACCACACAGCTGACCTTCGTAGATTTCCTGGCCCGGGTCGAGGAACAACTTGCCCCGGCTCTGCAGGGTTTCCAGAGAATAGGTCAGCGCCGTTCCTGTCGCCATGGAGACAATCACGCCGTTCTGGCGACTGGTCATCTCACCGGCCTTAATCGGCCCGTAATGACTGAACGTCGAGGTCAGTATACCGGTACCAGAGGTCATGGTCAGGAAGCTGTTGCGGAAACCGATCAGACCACGGGCGGGGATGGTGTAGTCCAGGCGGATACGGCCTTTACCGTCCGGAATCATGTTGGTCATCTCGCCACGACGCAGCCCCATTTGCTCCATTACCGGGCCCTGATGCTGCTCTTCGATATCGACGATCACATTCTCGTAGGGCTCCTGCTTCACCCCGTCGACTTCTCTGACCACCACTTCCGGGCGACCCACCGCCAGCTCGAAGTTCTCCCGACGCATGTTCTCGATCAGTACTGACAGGTGCAGCTCGCCCCGACCCGAGACCTTGAACTTGTCAGCCGAATCGCCTTCTTCAACCCGCAGCGCCACATTGTGCAGCAGCTCTTTGTCCAGGCGCTCCTTGATGTTCCGGCTGGTCACGTACTTGCCTTCCTTACCGGCAAACGGAGAGTCGTTTACCTGGAAGGTCATGGAGACAGTCGGCTCATCGACCGTCAGCGGCGGCAGCGCCTCGACCGCAGAGGGATCACACAGGGTGTCGGAGATAAACAGCTGATCCAGACCGCTCACGCAAATAATGTCACCCGCCTGAGCTTCATCAACTTCTACCCGCTGCAAGCCGGAGTGCCCCATGATCTTGAGGATACGGCCGTTGCGCTTCTTGCCGTCGGCGCCGATAGCGACGACGGGAGTGTTAGTGCTGACATTGCCGCGCATGATGCGCCCGATGCCGATAACACCCAGAAAGCTGTTGTAGTCCAGCTGGGAGATCTGCATCTGGAACGGGCCGTCACGGTCTACTGAGGGCGCCGGCACATGGTCAACAATGGCCTGGAACACGGCATCCATGTTCTCTGCCAGTTCATTGTAATCCAGGCCAGCCAGGCCATTCAGGGCGCTGGCGTAAACAATGGGGAAGTCCAGCTGTTCGTCGGTGGCACCCAGGTTATCGAACAGGTCGAACACCTGATCAACTACCCAGTCCGGTCGCGCGCCCGGGCGGTCAATCTTGTTCACCACCACAATCGGGTTCAGGCCAGCGGCAAAGGCCTTCTGGGTAACAAAGCGGGTTTGCGGCATGGGCCCGTCGATTGAATCCACCACCAGCAGCACACTGTCTACCATGCTCATGACCCGCTCCACTTCGCCACCGAAGTCGGCGTGGCCCGGGGTGTCTACGATGTTGATATCGTAGTCTTTCCACTTGAGCGCCGTGTTCTTGGCCAGAATGGTAATGCCACGCTCTTTTTCCTGGTCGTTGGAGTCCATAACACGCTCGTTTTCGAGCTCTTTGCGGTCCAGGGTTCCAGACTGGCGCAGCAGCTGGTCAACCAGAGTGGTCTTGCCATGGTCGACGTGGGCGATAATGGCAACGTTTCTAAGCTTATCAATCACAACGGGTACCCTACAGAAATTATCGGCGCGCAGTATATCGAAAAGTCTCAGGGGATAATATGAAGTTTAGCGCCTAATATGTAACCAGTTCCCGAATGCACCAACAAGACGCACTGAACGCCCGGCCGCACCAATTCGGTGCAAAAAAACCAGGAGCGCAAACACAGCACGTTCTTTGATTTTCAGTGGAACAGGCCGAAGAATCCTGTTTTCAGGCATTCGGGCAAAACTGGCAAGGCGATTGCTAAACAAACCTCAGCCGCATTTGACAGGTAAGCCATCAGCGGTTCTGGTAAGCTGCGCGAGTCTTTCCAGAATCAGCAAACCAAGGCTGAACGATCCGGCATTTAAGAACGTCAAAATTCTACGGAGCATGCAGAATGTCCAAGACGATTGATTTGATCAAAGAGCACGAAGTCAAGTGGATTGACTTGCGTTTCACCGACAGCCGCGGCAAAGAGCAGCACGTTACCATGCCTGCCACCGAGGCGAGCGAAGACTTTTTTGTTGACGGCAAGATGTTCGACGGCTCATCTATCGCTGGCTGGAAAGGCATCAATGAATCCGACATGATCCTGATGCCGGTAGACGAAACGGCCGTGCTGGATCCGTTCACCGAAGAAACCACCATTAACATTACCTGTGACATCGTCGAGCCCTCCACCATGCAGGGCTACGAACGGGATCCGCGCTCTGTGGCGCAGCGGGCCGAAGAATACCTGAAGTCCACCGGCCTGGCCGATGGCGCGCTGTTTGGCCCTGAACCCGAGTTTTTCATTTTCGATTCCGTCAAGTGGAATGTCGACATGAAAGGCGCCATGTATGAGCTGCACTCCGAGGAAGCCGCCTGGGTATCCGGCGAAGACTTCGAGCGCAACAACATTGGCCACCGCCCGGGCGTGAAAGGCGGTTACTTCCCGGTGCCGCCGGTAGACAGCCTGCACGACCTCCGTGGCGCCATGTGCGCAGCCATGGAGTCTATGGGGCTGACCATCGAAGTGCACCACCATGAGGTAGGCACGGCTGGCCAGTGCGAAATCGGTGTTGGCCCGAACACGCTTACCCGCAAAGCCGACGAAGTACAGATTCTGAAGTATTGCGTGCACAACGTGGCCCACGCCTACGGCAAAACCGCCACCTTCATGCCCAAGCCCGTGGTGGGCGATAACGGCTCCGGTATGCACGTTCATATGTCTTTGAACAAAGACGGCAAAAATCTGTTCGCCGGTGACGGCTACGCAGGCCTGAGTGAAATGGCCCTCTACTACGTTGGCGGCATTATCAAGCACGCCAAAGCCATTAACGCCTTTACCAACCCGGCCACCAACAGCTACAAGCGCCTGGTACCCGGCTACGAAGCCCCGGTCATGCTGGCCTACTCGGCCCGCAACCGCTCAGCCTCTATCCGTATCCCCTACGTGAACAGCCCCAAGGCACGGCGCATCGAGGTTCGTTTCCCGGATCCCGCTGCCAACCCGTACCTGGCCTTCGCCGCCCTGATGATGGCGGGTCTGGACGGCATCCAGAACAAGATCCACCCGGGCGACGCCATGGACAAGGATCTGTACGACCTGCCAAAAGAAGAGGCCATCAACATTCCACAGGTTGCCACTACCTTGCAGGAAGCTCTGGAGTGCCTGAAGGCAGACCACGAGTTCCTGACCCGGGGCGGCGTATTCACGGAAGACATGATCAATGGTTATATCGACCTGAAACAGGGCGAAGTCGAGCGCCTGAACATGACCACGCACCCCGTGGAATTTGACCTCTACTACTCCTGCTGACCACCGCGCCTGCGGGCGCACGTGCATTCAGGCAAAAGCCCCGCGTCATGCGGGGCTTTTTTTGTTAACTCTCTCCCAATTTCCAGGGCGCCCCCCGGCCCTTAACGATATGTAACCAAGCTCAGGGGTCGCAGCATTGAAATGCCGGGGCCTGCATTCGATAATCCAATCAGTTCATTACTGCAGGTTACTTTTGCCATGAAAGCACCGTTTCTTATTGCCGCCAGCCTGTTACTGGCTGCCTCCGGCGCCTACAGCGAGGTTTACCGTCACGTCGATGCCCAGGGTAATGTCACCTTTTCTGACGAGCCCATGGACGGCGGTGAACAGGTACAGGTGAAACCGGTCACTACAATTACTTTGCCAAAACCGGAAGCCGTCAGAGAACCGGAAAGAATGCAGGAACAGGCAGATCGCGAGGGCGCAGCCTATGGTTCCCTAACGCTCACCTATCCGGACAACGGGCAGGCACTCCACAGTGGCAACGGTAATGTCACCTTCAAGATATCAAGCACCCCCGGCCTCCGGCCAGGCCACCGGTATGAAGTCACACTCGACGGCCAGCCCGTGGGCCAGAGCAGCTCTGACAGCATCATTGTCGAGAACATTGATCGCGGAACCCACAACGCCGGTGTGCACATCGTCGACCAGAGCGGCATTCGGGTTAAGAACGGCGACCCGATCACCTTTACCATCCACCGCCCTTCACGCCGAAACTGACACACCGCACCAAGACCGTGCACGCGCACCAAGTTAGTGCCATACTGTGAGCAATCCCGGCAGGTGGCACGCCTTCCAAGACGAACCTCGGCCCGACTGACTGCGATCTGCCTTCCCGAAAATTTCCCCTGCCTGCTCCAGGCGCCCCTATTCGAACTGGTTCGATTCTTGCTTTAAACAACAGGCGCCAACTTGCATGGTCGCAAGATCATCTGATCAGCACACGGAAGCCTCTTATGCCACGCCGAACAAACGACAGCAACGGAACCAACGACACCAGTATTCTCGACAGCCTGGCAACCGCTGTTCTGTTGCTGGGTGAGGATCTGTCGATTCGATATCTGAACCCGGCTGCCGAAAACCTGCTGGAAACCAGCATGAGCCGGAGTCGTGGCCAAAAACTGCAGGAAATCCTGATCGATACGGGCCATGCCCAGGCTACGCTGCAGGCCTCGCTTGCCAACGGCCATCCGTACACCCGGCGCGAAGCCGAACTTGCCCTGCCCTCCGGCACCCGGCTAACCGTCGATTACTCAGTGTCGCCGATCACCCAGGCACCCACCGAGTTACTTATCGAAATTCAGCCCAAAGACCGCTTGCTGCGAATCAGTCGTGAAGAAGACTTGCTGTCCCAGCAGGAAACCACCCGCAGCCTGGTTCGCGGCCTGGCCCACGAGATCAAAAATCCGCTTGGGGGCATACGAGGTGCCGCACAATTACTGGATCGGGAGTTGGCCAGCGATGAGCAGCGGGAGTATACCCGCGTGATCATCGACGAAGCGGATCGGCTGCGGGCTTTGGTCGACAGGATGCTGGGCCCCAACAAAGCACTGACCATGGCCTCCACCAATATTCACGAAGTGTTGGAGCGCGTGCGCACTCTGGTTGAAGCTGAAAGCAAAGGAAATATCCGCTTCGAGCGCGACTACGACCCGAGTATTCCGGAATTTTCCGGCGACAAGGAGCAGCTGATCCAGGCGTTCCTGAACATTGCCCGCAACGCCATGGAAGCCGCCTTTGAAAGAGCGGCACCGGCCCTCCTTGAGACAGAGCCAGCCATAACCGTCCGCACCCGGGCGCTCCGGCAGTTTACGATCGGCCACCGTCGTTATCGCCTCGTTTGCCGGGTGGACATTATCGATAACGGCCCAGGCATTCCGCCCGAGCTACTGCACAGCATATTCTATCCGATGGTCAGTGGCCGGGCGGCCGGAACCGGACTTGGGCTATCGATTGCACAGAGCATCATCGGCCAGCACCGGGGGCTGGTGGAGTGTGAAAGCGAGCCCGGACAAACCGATTTCATTATCTTCCTGCCTCTGGAGAACAACGCATGAACCAACCAGCGAATGTCTGGATTATCGATGACGATCGCAGCATCCGCTGGGTGCTTGAACGTTCCATGAGCCAGGCAGGCATGCAGCCCCGGGTATTCGAAAGCGGTGAAAGCATTATGCTGCGTTTGGAACAGGAACAGCCCGACGCCATCCTGAGCGATATCAGAATGCCCGGTGTAGACGGCATTACCCTGCTGTCCCGCATTGTCGAGCGACACCCCGATCTGCCGGTCATCATCATGACCGCCCACTCGGATCTCGACAGCGCTGTCACCAGCTATCAAACCGGCGCCTTCGAATACCTGCCCAAACCTTTTGATGTGGACGACGCCGTGGCATTGGTTCGGCGCGCGGTGGCACACAGCCGCGAAAAACGCGCCAGCAGCGACCCGGTTCTGGAAACCGCGCCCAGAACCCCGGAGATCATCGGCGAGGCGCCCGCCATGCAGGAGGTGTTTCGTGCTATCGGCCGCTTGTCCCACTCCAACATTACCGTGCTGATCAACGGTGAAAGCGGCACCGGTAAAGAGTTGGTGGCCCAGGCACTGCACAACCACAGCCCCCGGGCGCGTCACCCGTTTATTGCCCTGAACATGGCGGCTATCCCCAAAGATCTGATCGAATCGGAGCTCTTCGGCCATGCCAAAGGCGCTTTTACCGGCGCAGCGGCAACGCGCCACGGGCGGTTTGAACAGGCCAACGGCGGCACCCTGTTTCTGGATGAAATCGGCGATATGCCCGCCGAGACCCAGACCCGCCTGTTGCGGGTCCTGGCCGATGGCGAATTCTATCGGGTGGGCGGGACCACGCCGGTGCAGGTCGATGTGCGCATTATTGCCGCCACCCACCAGAATCTGGAAAAACTGGTGCAGGCAGGCCACTTTCGGGAAGACCTGTTCCACCGCCTTAACGTGATACGGGTTCACCTTCCTAAACTGGCGGAACGGAGGGAAGATATCCCCCGGCTGATGCAGCACTTTCTGAAGCGCGCCGCCAAAGAACTGGCCGTGGAGCCGAAAGTGCTGACCCCGGACGCGGAAAACTTCCTCACCACCCTGCCCTGGCCGGGCAACGTGCGCCAACTTGAAAATGCCTGTCGCTGGCTGACGGTGATGGCCAGTGGCCGGGAAATTCACGTAGACGACCTGCCGCCGGAGCTGATTCAGCAGGCCGACGAAGAACACCTGGCAACAGGCCTGACCTGGCAGGAAGGACTGAGACACTGGGCCGAAGAAGAACTTAAACGGGGCCACAAAGGTATTCTGGAAACCGCGGTGCCGGAATTCGAAAAAATCATGATCGAAAGCGCCCTCAAGCACACCGGTGGCCGCCGTCGCGATGCCTCTGTGTTACTGGGTTGGGGGCGGAATACGCTGACCCGCAAGATTAACGAGCTGGGCATGAGTGCGGAGGAGCAAGAGGACGCATGATGTGCGCTCCCAGCCAATGCCCGCTCAGCGTTCCTGCCAATAGATGACCCGGTCGTGGCCCCGATAAACGCCGAATGTGGCCAGGCCACTCGGGTGGTCAAACGTGCTGTCCCCGTTCCAGTCGTATGTCAACCACGGCGGCACCTGCCAGCGCAACGTATCGGTTCCCTGAGAGCCATCCGGCAGCAGGCGCAAGGCAGGCGCGGTTCCGGCCGAAAACGAACCTGATGGTGCGGCTGCGCCATCCAGCCGGTGGTAGTTGGCAGTATTATTAATGAGAGCCGTATCCCAGGCGGTGCAGCGGTCGGCAATGTTGGTCTCGAAGCGGCTACCGTTCCAGTACTCCACTCGATAGGGCATAGGCAGCACCGGAAGAGTCTCCGGGCCATACACATTGTCCATAGACCAGCGCCCGAAACGTATGTGCAAATCCGCCAGCGGTGTAAACGGATAAGGCGCTGACTCAGCCGCAACTCCGTCGCTGTCGGTCAGCTCTTCAATGACAAACTGCAACGCTGGCCGAAAGGGCGCGACAAGACCATCACCCGTGCGCCCGAATTCGAACTGCTCAGATGCATCATACTGAAACAGCATTTGCCCGGAACCCAGCACATTTTCGGGGCCGCTCAATACCCCCGGTAACGGGGTTGAGAGCACCGGCATCGCACTGCCGACAAGGTTCATCGTGAGCTGATCAACATCGGGATACCGGCGTTTTACGTCCGGCGCCACGAGTTTCTGGAAGCCTGGGAACCGGTAATTTCGGGTTACTTCCCCCTGCACAGACAAAGGGGTAATCGTCAGCTCAGGCGCCAGCAACCAGTCAAAAGGCTGGCCGGTATAGGTGAAGGATTGGGCCGCACCTGTGCAAAATGGCGCCAGTTCGCCGGGGCTGACCTCAACCTGGAATCTGTCGGGATAGAACCGCCCGACAGGCCGACTGCGGGCCGCGGGCAAATCCCGTCCGAGATAACTTCCGGGGGCTGGAGTCATCGCCACCTCAAATACGCCCACCTCCGATATCTGAGCTTCAACAACCTCAGCGGCCGACAGGGAGCGGGCGTGAGAATAGCTGGCCGGAAGCAGGGTGCCCTGGGCACCACCCGCCGGAGCCACAAGGGTGGTTTCAAGCGGAATATCAAGCAATCTGAAATTCGGTGTTACAGGATTTCCCTGGCACAAGTCTGCATCTGCGTCTGATTGCCAGCCCACGGCGGTAATGGAGACATCGAACGCTTGCCCCGCTTTACGAAACGCAGGGCACCGCTCATCCCCGAAACCGCACACGCCCTCTGGCTGAACACAGAATCCTGCGGGTAGGCTGACAAAACTATCGGCGCCCGGCATCCGAAGCCCGGCGTCATTGCTTGACGCACTGCCCTGATAAAGTGCGTTCAGGTTCATCTGGCCAGCATCGGGATAGGTCACCTCGATGTTCGCGACACCGCCTGCGCCAAACTCCAGTTCCACAACCGACGCATCGGCTTCATTGCGCCCGACAGGCTCCCCCTGCACTAAAACCTGCCGGGAGTCCGGGCGCCCGGCAGGGCCCGGATTGACATAGGCCGACCAGAACCGAACCGGTTTTCGAACATTTTCAAACGCGGGCACGCACGCGTTGCTCTGGTCGTCCCGCTGAACAGCCCGCACCTGAATATTCGACTGGGGCCGGTGCGACGTCAGATCAGGCACTTCAAATGCCAGCCCCGTATCCCGAAACTCGACCTCACAATTTGCCGGGTTCAGGCTGCCAGAGCCGTTATCGCACAGGGCACGGCTGAATGCCTTGGCTGGCGGCGTTGATGAAACCACATCCAGGCGAACCGACCCCGGCGTGGTCTTCTGCAATGGCCGAACGGCTTGTCCGCCGCTGAAACTGAAAGTGTCGCCCCCCAGCCAGCCGGTTGGCTGCAGGGTGACCTCAACCGGATCGGTAAACGGTACACTGCAATCCGCGTTCTCGCAGGCCCGAATGGTAATGGCTTCAGGCTGACAGGTGAGTGCAACGCCATCGTATACGAACTCGAAATGATCGACCTGTTTCCCCATCGGCTCAAGCTTCAGGGCACATACCTTCAGGTTATCCAGTTCATGAATATTGGTACTGCCTCCGGTTGAACCGGTGAGCGAGATCAGAAAATCGTCGGGTACAGGCGCCTGCCCGGCTCGGGCCAAAACATCAAAGGGTCCGATAAGGTTCTGGTAACCACCGCCTGTATCCCGCTCTACCGTTACCAGTGCTTGCCCGGCCTCCTGGGAGTCCACTACGATGCGATAACGGTGAGGATTGCGCGCTCCGGTGTCGTCTATACCTGGTGACAAGCTTCCTGTGCCTTCAAGATATCGATACCCGCTGGCTCCGGATCCTGACCCCCTCAAGGTAACGGAGTCCCTCGTGCGTTGCCCGCCGCCCTGCTTTCCCTCATTATTGGCAGCAAAGTTACCGTATTCATCAATGCCAACGCCAAGCCAGCCACCGGCAAAGCCAGGTGTGCCATTGTTGCGTTGGGCGTAGCCCAATGCGCCACCGTAACTGCCGGGCTGAGGGGTCACCTTCGCATCGGAAAACACCACCGCAATACCATCCGCCCCATTCCCCCCATATGCGAAGTAGTCGAATTCCAGCACAACCAGGTTTTCGGCGCCGGGCAGCAGGCGTTGCAGGGTAGCAGCGGTGGACTGATTTCGTCGGGCTTCGGTCATCCGCATGCGGCCATCAACCACCTGGGGCGTGAACGACCCTCCAGCAACCGATGTCACCCAGTCTGTTTCGCCGAGAGACGCTTCGGAAAAGTCATCCGTGAAACACTCAGTGGGCTCGGGTTCCGGGTCGGGCTCGGGCTCCCCGGAGCTGCAAAGGCCGTCCAGTAAGCCCGAGTTCGCGGCACCGGGATCGTGCGTAAACTTGGGTTTGTCATCATCAAAATCCACTTCATCCTCAGACGCGATTGCACCTGACACCTGAACCTTATCATCTGCCTCAATCTCACCTGTCGTGTAAATCACACCGTTGAATTTTGTTTTCTCTCCAAGCTCGAGATCACCTTGCACCACCAACAGCAACTGGCTCGGATCGCCATTGAGATTAATCTTGGACTTTTCATCAAACTCGTGGTCGCCGGAAACAAAGATTCGGACCACCTCGCCAGGTTTGACGGCAAGTTTGTATTTTTCGTCTAGCTCATCGCCTTTAAAGTAGTAATCTCCCCCGCTCAACTCGGTGCCAGATGCTGGCCAGGCCTGTGGGGCAGGCCATTTCCCGACGGGTGCCGGTGCGGTGTTTTCATTATCGTTGATCGTCAGGCGCTTATCCTTCGGCAACTCTTCATTGATTCCAGTATCGGATGAATAGATCTCATCACACGACAGCGCCAGTGCGCTGCTCGCCCAGAACGCCAGCGCCAGTGACACCAGGATCCTTAACCAGACCTGCCTGCTCATCGAACCCGAACCTCCACCGTGCGCTCTGCCCGATCCATTCCCTGCCCGCACCAGCCCCTGCTGGTGAGTGAATACACCGTGTTACCACCGGCACCATCCAGCGGGGCGATAACCGATTCACAGTCAAGCGCCGCACCACAGCCGTTAAGCCCGGCTGCAGAAAAGCCCAAGCTGGCAGGGACGGCACTGCAATCGTTGGCCTCCAGCACTTTATGCACCGCCAGCTGAGCCCCGCTTTCAGCGGCGAAAAACGCCCTCTGTGACTGTATCTGTAGGCTAACGGCCTCTCCACCCGCCTGCTGCATTTGCGCCATTGTCAGTACCAGCAAGGCCAGTACAGTTATAACGAACAACGCGACAGGTAAACCGGCGCCAGCCTGACCTTGAGTGCTTCTGAATTCAGGGTACATTTCGAACCTGAACCTCCTGATCAAATGCCGTGGTTTCTCCGGATTGGGCATCACTGATCTCGAAACGGAAGGACACCACAGCCGCCCGCTTCTGGCTGGGAGGCTCTACCTGAAAGCGAACAGAGCCGCTCACCAGGTTTGCCGCCAGCACTTCTCTTTTCGGATGGCTTGCCGGTAAGGCGGTTGCGACTGCTTTATTCAGGCCATAATCCCGATACCGAAACAGATACGCCCCTGCCTGGCAGACAGTTACCGGTGAGGCCGCCAGATAAAACCGGCGTTCCGGCGAACGGCTTGCAAATTGATGGGTTGCTCCGCCTGCAAACTGTACCGTCACCGCCGCCGTGCCGGAGGGCATGGTGGCCGGGGGTGAAATCGGCCCCGGATCTTTGGGCTCGTAAAGGTCTTCGCCATATCCGTAAACAACCACCCGCCCGGTAGCGCTGCGGTTATATGGCAAGGGCACTGCTTCAAAGCGATCCGGGCTGGAGGCATTTGGCAGTGTCAGATAATTCGAGGCCGCCAGAATCGGCATCCACTCCAGGCACGAGCCGTTACTGTTTGTACGTATCGAGGTGGGTAGTGCCTCACGCAGCTCGCGGCTGAGCTGCTCACTGATGACCACACCTGCCAGCGACCTCTGTTGCCTGGCACTTACATCCAGAGCCCCCTGTGTCGAGAGGCTGACAAAGCGCACTGAAATGGTTGCCACGATGGCAAGTAGCACAATTACCATAACCATTTCGATTAAGGTAAACCCTCGCAAACCAGCAGTCTGCATGGTAGACGCGGCGCCAGACATCAGAAGTTCGCTCTGTAAGCGGAAAAGGCATAGCGGCCACCGGAGGGGTCGCGAATATCCAGGTCTATGCGTTTTGCATCCCGTTCTGCGAGGCCAAGATCCGCCCCCGCACAGGCGACAGTCACCGCAACCGAAAAGCCCTGATACCCCGGAAGTCCGGTGCCATCAACAGCCGTTGGCGGGCCGTTCAGCGAGTGATAATCATCGACATCGTCAAACGATGCCCGAACCTCCCCGGCCTCTTTGCCAATGGTGCAGGCGCCCGTGTATTTGGGAACACCTCCCGCTGGCACCTGATGGTCGTATTTTCGGGTAAGTATCTCATCCATGTACAACTGAGCCAGTTTCACCGCCCGGGTCTGGTTCAATGGGTCTGCGCTGCGACCGGCGATCAGGGAAAAGGCACCCACCACTCCGGCAATAGCGATACCGATAATCATAATGGTTATGACCAGCTCAACCAGCGTGGCACCTCTCTGGAAGGCTCTCATGGCAGGCAACTCCCGGCATACACTGCACCCAGAGAGCTCAGGCAGGTTTCAAACCGACTATCACCAGAGAAGATAAGTTGCAGACTAACGCCTCCGGTCGGAGCGCCGAACGCGTCAAAGGTTAGCAAGAGCGGCAAACTGTGGTCGACAATGCTAAGGCTTGTACCCTCGCGGGCCAGTTCATAGCCGCGCTCAAGCGCAGTGCCCGGCCCCACCACAAAGCGGAAACTGTCCGCGGTTTGTTCAATTCGAAGCGCCGAGGCGCCGTTGCCCGCCAACGCTGCCTGCTGGGCAAGCAGCGTGGCGGAAGCGAGTTGCTGGCTGGCCAGCAACGGCGAGAAGGCAGAGCGACTGGCAAACAGGCCTATTCCCAGAGCGGAGAGTACTCCGATCAGAAAGATGACCATGACCAACTCTATGAGAGAAAACCCTCGAACACCGATGAGAGACATCCGCACCTGCGCTCCAAACCTGTCAAAATAGCAGCGCCTCAACAGCCGCCAAGTTCGATTGAGGTAACACGCCCAGAAGTCTCATCGTAGGCGAATTCACACTTGTCTGGCGCTGTCGGAGTATATCCTTCAATGGTAAATACACCGGTGGTAGCATCAAAGGCAAAGTCATTAGGGTCAATCTGCGCCGCTGCAGTGATGCCCTCAGGAGAGCTTCCGTGCGCAACAGAAGCGGGATACCCCTCTGCTGACATATCAACCTGCACTCCATCTAACGTTAATGGATCAGGACTGTTTCCATCGGCAAGCCAGGCTGAGTGAGCAATTGCAGCTGCAGATTTTACAGCGCCCGCGGCGCCCTCAATACTGGCTTGACGCGCATCCCCACCCAGATCCGCAAAACGCGGCAAGGCGAACGCCGCCAGAATCCCCAGAATGACAATCACCATCACCAGCTCGATCAGGGTGAAGCCCTTCTGTTTCTTTGCTGCAACCATATTCATCATGAGTACTACCTCTTTCTGTTGTCGTTAACGCTTGATCCAGACTACTTTACTTAAAAATCAATTAATTACAGTAACTATAGAACCGTCAGCGGTATCATAGGTGATCGTACTGTTTTCACCATCCAGCTGGTAGGTGTAGGTACACTCACTACCCGAAGCACTCGCAAGATAATCAATATCTGTACCGGCCGTCGCTACCGATGGTGCATTGGCCTGAAGTAAGCCCTGCCATACCTGCACACAGCGGTTGGCGTTAGGCGCGCCGGTGTTGCCATTGGTCGAGGTTGCCCAGCCCTTATCGTTCACCGCAACATCGTCGTTGCCGAAACCATCAACCGCTGCCACGGCGGCAGTCTGGCCATTGGTCACCCACTGGGCTTTGACCAGCGCCACGCCGGCACTCAAGGCACCGGCAGTCCCCTTGATGCTGGACTCGTGGGCCTGCTCGGAGAGCTGGGCAAAGCGGGGTAAGGCGAAGGCCGCCAGAATCGCCAGGATGGCAATGACCACCACCAGTTCGATCAGGGTAAACCCTCTTTGCTTTCGCTTGTGACAGTACTGCTTCATTCGTCAGCCTCTTTGATAGCTTTGCGTTTTCATCAGAGCCTGGCGTCCTGCCGGTTCGCTCTGGTTGCTTGTAACGGTACTGATTCGAGCACAAGGCCCGTCAGCCGTTCGTTTTGCTCCCGCACGTTATTCCTGTTGCGGTCGGCAAATCCGGTTGTTACCACCCAGGCTACAGGCTGACCAGCTTCTACGGCCTTACCTTCTACGGTTATCGGCTGCCGGGGCCGGTATATTAGCCAGCCTTTGTCTGTACCGCCCGCCCGCTGCGGCTGGAAACACCAGTTTCCCGGTGCAGGGCCGCCATGCCCGCATGGCCCCTGGTACACATCCCAGCGATGCTCCAGCCAGAGGAACGGGTTGCCGCCCTCGGCATTTGCCAGCGACTGGTGCCGATCCAGCATAAGCTCTGCACCCTTGATCACCAGGGCTGAACGCAGATGCACCAGCACCATGGCGACACTGCGCGCTTCAGCGCTTTGCAGTTCGCGCTCAAGCCGATCCAGCAGCACCCATGCCAGCACCGACAGCACCATCAGCACCACCAGCCAGCGCACACGCCGGGCATTCTGTAAGTGATCATCAGCGAGCCTGGCCGGGCCCGACACTAACCACGCCCCATGGCAGCCGCTCCCAGATCCCATATCGGCAGGAAGACACCCAGGGCAAGGATGAGTACCAGCACCCCCATGGCAACAATTAATATGGGCTCGATGGATTCCGCCAGCCGTTTCAGCCCGTAGTCGACATCCTCATCGTAAAAATCCGCCACATTATTGAGCATGTCGTCGACCGACCCGGTCTCTTCGCCGACAGCGATCATTTGTAAGATCAACGGCGTGAACATTCCACTATGACGCGCCGTACGTAGCAGGCTTTCACCCCGTTCGATTCCGGTACGCATATCCCGGATGTGCCTGCCAACCCAGGCATTGTCAGTGGCATCAGCCACAACGGTGAGCGCCTGGGTTACCGGCATACCCGCTTTCAGCATGGTGGCGAAGTTCCGCGCGAACCGGCTCAGGGTGATCAACTCCAGCAGCGGCCCGATGATCGGCACACGCAATTTGTAACGATCCCAGGTCAGGCGGCCGCTTTCGGTGTTTTTCCACTGGCGTATCAGGACCGCGGCCACAGCCAACCCGAACAGCATGATTGGCCAGTAGGCCAGCAAAAACTCGGAGGTGCCAACAAGCACCCTGGTGAGAAAAGGAAGGTCGGCACCGAGTTTGTTAAATACGGTTGCGAACTTTGGAATCACCAGGAAATTCACCACCATCAACGCCGCCAGCAAGGCCACCACCACAAATGTGGGATAGCGCAGGGCCTGCTTCACCCGGCGCTTGGTATCCCGCTCAAGCTCCAGAATTTCCGACAGTCTTCGGAACGAGTCGTCCAGCATGCCGGTGTTTTCACCCACGTGTATCATGGCCACAAACAATTCCGAAAACACGCGGGGATGCGCCTGCATGGCGGTCGCCATGGTGGTACCGCCTTCCAGTCTGCTGGTAATGTCGTGCAGTACCTCGGCCAGCATCGGCGAACGGGTGGTATCCGCCAGCCCCCGCATGGTGCGTATCAGCGGGATACCGGCTTTGGTCAGGGCGTGCATCTGCCGGCAGAATACAATCAGCTCATCCAGCGTTACCGCCCCGCGAAACAGCGGCAGTTCATTCAACTTGCTGAACGAACCGGCTTTTTCTTCCTGAACGGAAATACTCAGCGGCGTAATCCCCTGGCGCATCAGCTCGCTGGCGGCCGCATCCTCGCTCGTCGCCGACAGCATTCCCTGCTGGACAACACCGCGGTTGTCCTTGCCCCGATACCGGTATTGCATCAGGTATCCACTCCGGTAACGCTGCCGCCACCAGGGCCATTCACACCTGACGCACTGACTGCTTCAGAGGTCACCGCCACCCGGGCAACTTCCTGCAGAGAGGTAATTCCCTGCAGTGCAAAGTCCATGGCGCACTGCCCCAGCGGCCGGTAGAGCGGGCTTTCGCGAGCCGCCCGGGTAAAGTCACCAACGTTTCGGCGGCGCAGCGCGTCCAGCATGTCTTCGTTCATTTCCAGCATTTCGTACACACCCACGCGGCCCTTGTAGCCGGTGTTGCTGCACTGATAGCAGCCCTTACCGTGTACAAAGCCCGCTTCAATATCCAGCGGATCCAGGTCAAAGGAACGCAGCCATACCTGTTCCTGGCTACTGGGCTGGTAGGCTTCCTTACAGTTGTCGCACACCCGGCGCACCAGCCGCTGGGCAACCACGCCCAGCAGGGAACTGGCCACCAGAAAAGGCTCCGCTCCCATATCGATCAGGCGCATGGCACTGCTGATGGAATCGTTGGTATGCAGGGTGGAAAGCACCAGGTGGCCCGTCATCGCAGCTCTCAGGCCAATCTCGACGGTCTCCTGGTCGCGCATTTCGCCCACCAGAATGATGTCCGGATCCTGGCGAAGCGCCGCCCGCAGCACACCTGCAAACTCCAGGCCTATTTTCGGGTTCACCTGCACCTGGGTAATCCGCGGTAACCGGTACTCCACCGGATCTTCAGCGGTGATGATCTTCACTTCCGGCTGATTCAACTCACTCAGGGCACCGTAGAGTGTTGTGGTTTTACCACTGCCGGTCGGGCCGGTGACCAGAATCATGCCGTGCGGCTTCTTGATCAGGGAACGAAAACGGGCAAGCATCTGCGGCGGCATACCGGTGCCTTCCAGGTCAAGCGTACCCTGGCTCTGATCCAGCAATCGCATAACCACCGACTCACCGTACTGCACCGGCATAGTCGAGACCCGAACGTCAATACTTCGGCCTTTTACCCGCACATTGAAACGGCCATCCTGGGGCAAACGCTTCTCGGAAATGTTCAGCCCCGCCATCAGTTTCAGGCGCAACACCAGGGCGGCGTTCACCCGTTTTTCCTTCATGACCTGTTCTTGCAGAACACCATCCACCCGCTGGCGAATGCGCACCACCGACTCGTCCGGCTCTATGTGAATGTCGGAGCTTCGGGCCTGAACCGCATCTTCGAACAGGGTCTGCAGAAGTTTGACGACCGGAGCATCCGCACTCTCCGATTCTGCGGTGAGGTCAGCCAGGTCAAAGGCATCGTCACCCAGCTCATCTTCCAACTCTTCCGCCAGTGAGGCGATCTCGTCTGTACGCCGGTACACCAGATCCAGCGTGTTAAGCAGTTCACTCTCGCGCACAACCGCCTGGCGAACGTGCGTTTTCAGTACACGAACCAGTTCATCATAGGCAAAGATATCGAGCGGATCGGCCATCCCGACCAGAAGATCACTGCCCTGCTGTGCCAGCACGATGGCCCGGAACCTTCGCGCCAGAGCTTCAGGCAGCTTTTTTACCAGCTCATTGTCGAACTGGTAATGCCGCAGTTGCACAAAAGGAACATTCAGCTGCCGGGACAGGATGTTGAGCAGGTTGTCCTCATCCACATATCCCAGATCAATCAACGTTCGTCCCAGCTTGCGCCCGGTACTCTTCTGCTCGCGCAGAGCCGTCAACAGTTGCTGCTCGGTGATGACGTCGTTCTGGATCAACAAGTCGCCGATGCGGATTTTCTTTCTCGGTTCCGTGCTCATGATCCGGCCTGCAATGCGTGAATTCGTTCCCAGGCGTAGTCAGCCAGGGCGGGCGCCAGGCCCGGCAAGGCGGCGGCCTGGGCGTAGGCTTTGCTGGCGCCTTCTGCTCGTCCGCCGGTCTCCAGGGCGATCGCCAGGCCAAGCCACCAGGCGGCCTGGCTATCATTGAATGCAAGCAGTTCTGCCCAGTGGGCGGCCGCGTCATCAGCACGCCCCGCCTGCTGCAACAAGGTTGCCAGTGTGACCCGGTAGTCCGGATAGTCCGCTGCCGCAGGCACCTCCGCCTCCAGTGTTCCTACAGCCTCCACCAGCCTCCCCTCAACCAGCAGCAGCCGGGCTCTGAGCAAGCGCAACCGGCTGAAACCCTGGCTTACCGAGGCTCCCAACCAGCGGCGAGCCCGTTCCGGCATATCCTGAACCAGCATTTCACGGGCGAAAATTTCCCGACTTTGCGGTGCAGTCTGGCTCTGAGTCAATTCAACCAGTACTTGTTCCGCCTCTGCCGTTCGCCCGGCAGCCAGCAGGCTCGTGATGTGACGGCTGGCCCGTATGTCGATGGCCTCTGCGGTTTCCTTTACCTGTTTGACGCCAGGCGAACTCAATGGCGCCTGAACCGACGACTCGGCTTCGGTCGCGCTCACCGCCTTCAGGCTCTGCTTGTCCGGCCGGACTGCCATTTGCTGTGGGGCTTCTTTAGCCGCCAACAGCGTCGCTGACTCGTTAGCCCCTGATGCGTCCGGCGCTTGATCAACCGGTGTTTCCCGAGGCGTTGGCGCCCGATCCCCCCCAGGCTCTGCTGAAGGCAATGGAGACGCCACCCTGACTTCTGCCGCATCTGCCGCATCTTTCACATCTGTCGCGGCCCGATCTTCCGTTGCCTGCGGTGGGTTGGACACCACTGCGACAGCCGGGCCGTCCATCCCTCCGTTGTTGACGGCCAAGGGTGGCTCCGCAACGGGTAAGGCCACCACTGGAGTGGGCGCCTGAAAAATGTGCCAGAGGTAAACCGACACCGCGATCACCACGGCCAGAAACAGCGCGCCTAAGCGTTTTGGGCCAGAGCGGTTCGGTGTTGTCGCCACCGAGCCCGTATACACACCGCTCACGCTGGGCCGCTGCTGGCGTTGCTCGGCCGCACGTAACGCATCATTGAGCAGGCTCATAACCATCCTCCGAACAACCCGAGCGGGTAGGCGCTCTCAGTATCCCTCGCGGCAAGCAGGGCATGTCGGCGGCTCACCTGTGGCGCGCCCTGCCCCCAGGCTGCCAGTAATGCTTTATGGGCCAGTATGTTTACCAGCCGGGGAATGCCCCTGGATGCCCGCCAAAGCACCTTCAGGGCCGCAGGAGCAAAAAGATCGGCACCGTTGTAGCCTGCCTGCGCCAAACGGTGGCGCAAGTATAACGCCACCGAGTTCCGGCTAAGTGGCTGCAGGCGCGTCTGGAACGTAATCCGCTGTCGCAACTGCCGCAGACTCTCTTTTGCCAGCAAGGTGTCCAGTTCAGGCTGGCCAAACAAGACAATTTGCAGCAAGCGACGGCTCTCGGTTTCCAGGTTGGTGAGCAGACGAAGCGCTTCGATCGTGGCTTCAGGCATGGCCTGCGCCTCATCAATCACCAGCACCACTGGCTTTTGATCTACAGCCAGAGCAATCAAGCGATTCTGCAAAGCTTTCAGAATCTGGTGTCCGTTTGTGCAGACAGCCACATCCGCCCCCAGCTCCTCAGCTACCGCCTCGTAAAGTACATCCGGTGACAGGCTAGGATTTGGCAGATACGCCGTGCAGGCTTCTTTCTCCAGCTCATTCAATAAAAGGCGGCACAGGAGCGTCTTGCCCGTGCCGACCTCCCCGGTGACTTTGATAAAGCCCTCGCGCTGGCGTAACGCCACCAACAGCAACTCCAGAGCCTCGGAGTGGCTGGGGGCCCGCAGGAAGTAGCGGGTATTGGGCGTTAAGGCGAACGGGGCTTCCGTCAGCCCGAAATGGCTCTGGTACATCAGCGTGGCATTTTCTCGGGTTGCGGTTTTACAGAGTCCGACGAATTCAGCAATGCCCGCAACACATTCATCCGTTCCCGGGACGCGCTGATATCGGTATTGAACTGGCCTGCATTCGCAACCACAGGCCGCAGCAGAATCACCAGCTCACTTTTACGGGATTCGAAATTGCGTTGTTTGAACAGTTCTCCAAGCAACGGAATCTCACTCAAAAACGGAACGGCGGCGTTGTTGTCTTCACTGGTATTCTGGATCAGGCCGCCGATCACCACGATCTGGCCACTCTCGGCCCGGATAACGCTGTCGGTCTCGCGCACGGTACTTCGGGCCAAAGGCAGGGAAACATCACGCTCACCAATGGTGATGACTTTTTTCTGATCAGCCACCTCACTGACCGACGGGTGAACGTGCAGTGTAATGGCGCCGTCTTCGGCAATTTGAGGGGTAACATCCAGTGAAATCCCCGAGAAAAACGGAGTCAGCTCAACCGATGTTGAGGTACGATCCGTTGCAGCCACCGACGAGTTGTTGTTATCAAAGTCGATATCCGTCACAAAAAACTCATCGGTGCCAACTTTGATCACCGCCTTCTGATTGTTGATGGTGGAAATCCTCGGGCTGGAGAGTATTTGCACATTGCCCTGCTGGCCCAGTAACTCCAGAACAGCATTGAAGTTGCCCTCACGAATGGTTGCTGAGAACAGCCCCCCGATGTCTGCTGTGCGAATAATCTGGCCGGTTACACCTTCAAAGGTAAACTCGGCGGGCAAGCCATCGCTGGCGGTAACCGAAGAGGCGCTCTGGAAGTCCGTCCAGTTGATGCCCTGCTGGTAGCCCTCATTCAGCGTTACTTCAAGAATTTTTGCCTCCAGCACCACCTGGCGTTGCATAATCAATTCCGTGCGCCGGAGATAATCCTCCACCAGTTCCAGCTGCTCAGAACCTGAACGCACCATAACCAGCCCTGCCCCCGGATTCACCACAACCTGTGAGCCCTCACCAGCCACAATCATCGCCAGCGCATCCCGGATGTCCTGCCAGAAATCCGACTCGGTTTGCGTGGAAATGGTGGTGCCAACCAGGTTGCGGGTTCCGCTCTGGGTGTCATCAACCGTATTGTCAGCACTGCGGTTCGGGCTATGGCTCACCTGTCCGGAACTGACCCGGGTCTCGGAGCCACCTTTGCGCTTGAAGTGCAGGTAGTCAATCGGGAACAAGCGGGTTTCAATCTGTTCGGAAGCTACCCGAAACAGTCGGCCTTTGCGGGTAACACTCAGCCCATACAAATCGGCGGCGATATCCATGACTTCCGGTACGGTTACATCGCTCAGGCGCAAGCTGATGCTGGTATCGACCTCAGGGCGCACCACCGCGTTGTACCGGGTACCTTCCACCAGCGCAGCAAAAAAACTCGAAGCCGGAACGTCCCTCGCGTTGACATCAAAACGTTCATCAGGCTCGGGCGCTCCCGTCAGAGGCGGCAACAGGCTGGCGCTGATATCCCGGGCCTCCGGCACCGCTCGCGGTTCGGATGAAGCGGGTTGCCGGGCCTGCTCCGCGTCTTCCAGCGCCTTGTCAATCTGATCCGCCACATCCGTTGACGTCGCCGCCGACGTGCGCATCAACGGATTGTTGCTGCACGCACTCAACAGCACGGTAACTGCCGTTAACAGGGTGACTCGGGCTAGTGGGCTGAACGGACTCATTGGCGTGCTTCTTCCATTGTTAGTTGTTCCGGACATCGGGCAAAGCGGCCGGATACAGTGTGCGCAGGTATCCACTCTCGAGAATTTCAACTTTATCCCGATCTATTCGGCGTATCTGAATATCCCGGTGGCGCTCACCTTCACGTAATGCCACACCCTCAATAACCACAACTTTGCGCCGGGTACTGTAGAAAATCGAATCTACCTGCCAGGCCTTCATTGGTTCGGCCCCCGGCGCTCTTTGCGCGCCCGGAGGGCGCGTCGGGTCTTGCAGGGCCTGGCTAGCTGGCGCCCACAGCAGAGCAAGCACCAGGCACAGCGCAATCCACAGATGCTGTTTCATATCAGACTCCCAGCCAGGCACGGTTAAGGCCGAGCGTTCGTACCCTCAGAATACCAACCCCCTTCGGCCAGTCTCCGACATCGTACTCAAGCCTCTGCCAGCCCAGGCGCTCATCCATGGCTTCTAATTGCTCCAGGTAACCAAGAAAGTCCAGGTAGCTACCCTGCACTCGCATTTCAACATCGTGGGCATACAGTAAAGGCTTGGCCTCCCCGTTCGCCCGATTGCCGGCATCTGCCTGCGCCTCTGGGTAAACCGGCGCAGGCGGCATCAGCAGCATGGACTCAAGCCTTAAGCCGTCCTGCGCCTCCAGAATGCGCTTCAATAACGCCACCATATCCTGCGGCGCAATCAGCCGCCCGGTGGTCTCGGTGATTTCACGATCGAGCCGTGCCAGGCGCTCTTTTCGCTCCTGCAATCGCTCTTTCAACATCTGCGACGGATCCTCGGCCAGTTGCGACTCAAGGATTTGTTGGCGGGCCAGCAAGGCATCCCGGCTCACCTCTGCAGCCTGTAGGCGCTGGCGCAACTCTGACGTTTGCGCCTCCACCGGCGCCACCAGTCCCTGCCAGGTTATGAAGAAAGCACCGAGACACAAGGTCGCCAGCAGCAGCATTCGCTCTCTTAATGTACGATCGCCATACCAGGTCGCAGCGCTTTGCCAGGCATTCCGGAAACCTGTCATGAACCGGCCTCCGAATCTGACTGTGTTGCCACTTGAAACTCGATAACCTGGCGTTGTGCTCCATCCTCAGGTCGGGAAACCTGAAATTCGGAAAAGGTTTCACCGATAAACGCAGGTTCCTGGCCCAGCCCCTGCAGGTACGCAGGGACAAGTGCCGCCCTCTGCGCTTTACCATGCAGACGAACCTGTTCAGGTGCCACTCCTAGGTGTACCCGGGTCAGCCATAAGCCTTCAGGAATCTGCTTTGCCAGGGCAGTCATGCGGGCAGAAAAAACCGGTTGGTGGTGACTGACCAGCGTCTCCATTTTCGCTAACAAACTCTGTCGCCGGAGGATCGTTTCTGTTACCCGCTGGATAGCTGCTTCCAGGGCCGGGTCTGGCGCCATGGCCTGGACTCTCGCCTGCTGGCTCGTCACCAACTGCTCCAGCGACGCATTCTGCGCTTCGGTCGCTGCAAGGCGCGCCTGCAACTTGTCATTTTGTTGCTGGCCGTACAACGCAAAACCAAGCACCAGAAAGACCGACAGGACAACCAGTATAAAAAAGGTTATCGCATTCAGTGGCTCTTTGACGGGGCGCAACTCGGCACTGTAAAGGTTTACCTGCTGCCTCATGAGCCCGCCTCCAGCAGTCTCGTCATCGCGGCCCAGGCCAGCAGGCACCGACGGTCCAGATCACCTTTAAAACCAAGAGATGAGCAACTGAGAGTTTCAACACTGCCAGCCACGTAGCCAGACAGCATCGAGGCCAGTGGCAAAGAAGCATCTCCGGATACCAGCCGAATTGCGGCGGGCGGCACCTGCCCAAGCTGGCTTTCAAAATAGTCAAGGGATCGCTGCAGCTCCAGAGCCAGTGTTTGCACGGCATTCTCCTGGCTGGACGCATCCCTTAATTCGTCGTGAGCAATATCGAGACGACGAGACAAATACAGTGTTCCGCCCCGGCAGATAACCATCTGACCATAGCGTTCCCGAAGATGAACCAGCGCCACACCGCGGGCTTCCTCATCAAGCTTGCCAGCGATACCCGCCAACGCCAGCTCTGCAATATCAACCTGCTCCGGCTCAATGCCTGCCGACGTTGCCAGCCCGGTCAGCTCCAGCACCAGCGACTTGCGTGCAGCAACCAGATTTATAAGCGCCCCCCTGCCGCGGGCGGCATCCTCCGGAAACCCGAACACATCGGTCACCGCATCCGCAGGGCTGAAGTCCAGAAAATCTTTTAGCTTCCATTTCAGGGCAGCCGCCAGCTCGTCGTCATTAACCCCCTCCGGCCGTTCCACCTGATGCACCTGGTACTGATCCAGTGGCAGCACGAAAAACGCAGCGGCATGTCCCCAGCCACGATTGTGAACCAGTTGCGACAAGGTAGCCTCACGCTTTGCCGGTGAGCACGCCTCGAAACCGGCATCGACTCGTGCAGCACTCGTCATAGCACACCAGGCAATACCATCCGGACGAACCTCAAGGCATAACCTGACTCTGCTTTTTCCACGCCCCATCAGACGTGCCAGTTTACGTATCGAAGAAACCTGAATCATGAACTACCTGATGTAGACCGATGCCAACACTCAATCTAGCACAAGTGATTGCAATTGCGTCACAGACTTACAACATTTCACATAATAGGCGAAGTAGCAGCCATAACTCTAGGTTTTAACGATTAATTTGATCAATGAACACTCACCAAAAAAAACCCGCTACAGGAGCGGGATTTTTCAATGTCAGTACAGACACCCGGTCTTAAAACGGAATGTCATCATCAAAATCGTCAATAGGCTCCGGCATTCCGCCACTTTGTGAAGGGGCCTGCTGGGGGGAGTTATAGCCGCCCGGCTGCGGAGCCTGCTGTTGTGGCGGAGCGTTGTATTGAGACTGCTGCTGAGGCCGCACCTGTGGCGCTCCGGCATTCATGCCGCCTTCACTACCGCCACGGCTGTCCAGCATCTGCATCTGACCGTTGATATCGACCACGATCTCGGTGGTGTAGCGATCCTGGCCATCCTGCCCTTGCCACTTACGGGTCTGCAGCCGCCCTTCAATATAAACCTTGGAACCCTTGCGAAGATATTGGCCAGCCACTTCCGCAACCTTGCCGAACATCACCACGCTGTGCCACTCCGTGCGCGGCACCATCTGCCCTGTCTGACGATCCTTGTAGCTCTCATCGGTGGCAATTCTCAGGTTGACCACCGCATTACCGTTCGGGGTATAGCGGGTATCCGGATCCTGGCCCAGATTACCTATGAGAATTACCTTGTTTATGCCTCGTGCCATCGTCTGCTCCCGATCGTATCATCTGCATGCAGGCCGTCCGTGCCTGCCTCTGTGTTTAAGTAACTTCACCCTGCCGGACAAATTCGAAGTCCGCAAGCTGTTCTTCCCGAAATTGCTGCCGATCCACCTTCAAATAGGCGGTCGAGGCATCCTCGACAATCACCACATCCTGCACACCCGGCAATTCCCGCAGCCGCCGATCCACTTCATCCAGTTTACTCCCAACCACCCGGGCAAGCCGGACAACAAGGCTGGTGGTATAGCTCGGTGACGGCATGGTCAGGGCCACAAGAAGCCAGAGCGCCAGTACGCCCGACATCAACCAGAGCACGCCGGTTACACCACCACTTTGAAGCAGGTAGCCGCCAAGCGCGCCCCCAAGGAACGCTCCCAGAAACTGTGAGGTAGAGTACACACCCATCGCCGTCCCCTTACCCGCTGCCGGCGCCTCTTTGCTGATCAGTGAAGGCAGGCTTGCCTCCAGGAGGTTGAAGGCCATAAAAAAGAAAAACAGCACGGCCCAGGCTGCCCAAAGGCTGGCGCCAACCATGGTCAGCCCCGCCGTCGCCGCAGTTAGCAAGGCAATGGCAAAGCACAACATCGGCTTCATTTTGCGCTTTTTCTCGCCGACAATAATAAAGGGCACCATAGCGAAGAACGACAGCACCATGACGCTCAGATAGAACCACCAGTGGGACTGGCTGGCCAACCCCAACTGATTCTGCAGCATCGACGGAAACACCAGAAACAACGCGGTCAACGCAAAATGCAGCACAAAAATCCCGAAGTCCAGCCGCAACAGACGGCCATCCGCCAGAATGCGGCCAACCAGCTCCCGGGCCGGATGGGTATCTGCGCTGGCTTTAACCGTATGAGGATCCGGCACCAGCCGGGCAACCACAAACAATGCCACCAGAGCCAGCACTGCCGTGGCATAGAAGATGCCAGACAAGCCCCAGGCAGCACCCAGCAAAGGCCCGACAACCAGTGACACAGAAAACGAAAGCCCGATAGAAATGCCGACCACCGCCATGCCTTTAGTGCGCTCTTCTTCTCGGGTAAGGTCGCTGAGCAGAGCCATGAGCACACTGGCAATCGCCCCCGCCCCCTGAAGAATCCGCCCGGCAATGACTACGTATATAGAGTCAGCGGCGCCGGCGAGCACACTGCCAGCAGCAAATAGTATCAACCCCAGGTAGATCATGCGCTTTCGTCCGACCCGGTCGGACATCAGGCCAAAGGGGATCTGTAACAGCGCCTGGCTCAGGCCATAAGCCCCTATCGCCAACCCCAACAGGGCGGGCGTGGCGCCTTTAAGATCCTGACCCAGCAGTACAAACACCGGCATGACCATGAACAACCCGAGCATGCGCATGGAATAGACGGATGCCAAAGCGGTGACTGAGCGTTTTTCGAGCGCGTTCATGCCTACCCGTAACGAGTGATTGAATGAGAAGCGGTCCTATCCGCAAGCGGCGCATTGTATCAGATGCACACCACCGACGGGACACCCGAGCGCAGCGCAACCACACTTAGCCGGGGCGGAACGAAAACGATATAATGGCAACTTTTTACCAGTAGAGAGGCAGTATGGATCATATCCAGATCAAGGGCGCCCGCACCCACAACCTGAAAAATATCGACCTGGATATGCCAAGGGACAAACTGATCGTGATTACCGGCCTGTCGGGCTCGGGCAAGTCTTCCCTGGCGTTCGACACACTCTACGCAGAGGGCCAGCGTCGCTATGTGGAATCCCTTTCCACCTACGCCCGTCAGTTCCTGTCTATGATGGAAAAGCCGGACGTTGATCACATAGAGGGGCTTTCTCCGGCCATTTCCATCGAGCAAAAGTCAACATCACACAATCCCCGCTCGACCGTCGGCACCATTACCGAAATCTACGACTATCTTCGCCTGCTGTTTGCCCGGGCAGGAGAACCTCGCTGCCCTGAACACAGCCAGCCACTGGAGGCACAGACCGTCAGCCAGATGGTTGATCAGGTGTTGGCGATGCCCGAAGGCAGCAGGCTGATGATTATGGCACCGGTGATCCGCGACCGGAAAGGTGAGCACCATCAGGTGATCGACACCATGAAGAGCCAGGGGTTCATCCGCCTCCGGGTGGACGGCACGGTATACGATATTGACGACGTACCTGCGCTGGACAAAAAACGCAAACACCAGATAGATGTAGTGGTGGATCGATTCAAGGTCAAAGAAGGCCTGGAGCAACGCCTGGCAGAAAGCTTCGAGACAGCCCTTGAACTGGCGGACGGCATCGCCCTGGTAGCCCCCATGAGCGGGGCCGGTGAAGAACAGACATTTTCTGCCCGCTACGCCTGTACCCAGTGCGGCTATTCGCTCAGCGAACTGGAGCCCCGGCTGTTTTCGTTCAACAACCCTGCGGGCGCCTGTCCCACCTGTGACGGGCTGGGCGTGCGACAGTTTTTCGATCCCGAGAAGATCATTCAAAATCCGGAAGCAACGCTTGCATCCGGCGCCATCAAAGGCTGGGATCGAAGAGCCGTTTACTACTTCCAGATGCTCGGAAGCGTTGCTGAACACTACGACATAGATCTCGACACCCCCTGGCAGGAACTGCCCGAACACTTCCAGGATATTCTGTTATCCGGTTCCGGTGATGACGAGGTGCCTTTCCGCTACGTCAATTCCCGGGGCCAGATTATGGAAAAGGCCCACCCGTTCGAGGGCATCCTTCCCAACCTGGAGCGACGCTACCGCGAAACCGACTCCCAAAGCGTTCGCGAGGAACTCGCCCGCAACCTGAGCACCCAGCCTTGCAAAGACTGTAATGGCTCACGCCTCCGGCGCAGCGCACGACATGTATTCATTGAGGAGCGCACACTTCCGGATCTGACCCACCTGCCGGTTGGCGAGGCCCACCAGTATGTTACCGACCTGACGCTGCCCGGGCGCCGGGGAGAAATTGCCGAAAAGATCCTGAAAGAAGTGCGCGAGCGCCTCCAGTTTCTGGTGAACGTGGGGCTGGAATACCTGACCCTGGAACGCAGCGCCGACACCCTATCGGGCGGCGAGGCCCAACGCATCCGCCTGGCCAGCCAGATTGGTGCCGGCCTGGTGGGGGTCATGTACATTCTTGATGAACCCTCCATAGGGCTGCACCAGCGCGACAACGACCGCCTGCTGGCGACCCTTACGCATCTGCGGGATCTCGGCAATACGGTCATCGTTGTTGAACACGATGAAGACGCGATTCGCGCCGCAGACTATGTGATCGATATTGGCCCCGGCGCTGGCGTACACGGCGGGCAGGTCGTTGCCCGGGGCACTCCGGACGAGATCCTCGCCAGTGCCGACTCACTCACCGGCCAATACCTCAGCGGTGCCCGTTCGATTGCCGTACCGGACTGTCGCAACACAGGCAACGGAAAATCCCTGGTTCTGAGCGGTGCCTCCGGCAACAACCTGCGCAATGTTACCCTGACCCTGCCGATCGGCATTATGACCTGTGTGACCGGTGTCTCCGGCTCCGGAAAATCCACCCTGATCAACAGCACACTCTACCCTGTCGCTGCCACCAAGCTGAACAAGGCCACCAGCCTGACCCACGCGCCCTTCAAACAAATCAGCGGGCTGGATAATCTGGACAAAGTGATTGATATCGACCAGAGCCCCATTGGCCGAACACCCCGATCCAACCCTGCCACCTACACCGGCCTGTTTACCCCGATTCGGGAGCTATTCGCCGGCACTCAGGAAGCACGCTCCCGAGGCTACAAGCCCGGCCGTTTTTCCTTCAACGTAAAGGGAGGTCGCTGTGAAGCCTGCCAGGGCGATGGCGTGATCAAAGTTGAAATGCACTTTCTGCCAGATGTATACGTGCCCTGCGATATCTGTAAAGGCAAGCGCTACAACCGGGAAACCCTGGAGGTGCGCTACAAGGGCAAAAATATCCATGAAGTTCTTGAAATGACAGTAGAGGAAGGGCGGGAGTTCTTTGATGCGGTTCCGTTCATTGCCCGCAAACTCCAGACCCTGATCGATGTGGGACTATCCTACATACGGCTCGGCCAGAGTGCGGTCACCCTTTCCGGCGGTGAGGCACAGCGGGTAAAGCTTGCGAAAGAACTCTCCAAGCGAGATACCGGGAAAACTCTCTATATCCTGGACGAACCGACCACCGGCCTGCACTTCTACGACATTCAGCAGCTGCTGAGCGTGCTCCAACGCCTGAGAGATCACGGCAACACCATCATTGTGATCGAGCACAACCTGGACGTGATCAAGACTGCCGACTGGATCATCGACCTGGGCCCGGAGGGCGGCTCCGGAGGCGGGCAGATTATTGCCGAGGGCACGCCCGAAGAGGTGGCCGAAACCCCTGGGTCCCACACCGGTCGTTACCTGAAACCCTTACTGGCCCAGGGCAAGGGCAAGCTTTAAGCCTTGCTCAGCAACAAAAAAACCGGGAACCTTTCGGAACCCGGTTTTTTTTGGCCAAAGCCGAGGAAATTACTCCTCGTCTTCGTCCACTTCTTCCGCTTCAATATCCAGCGGGCGACCAACCAGCTCAACAAATGCCATAGGGGCATTGTCGCCAGCACGGAAACCGCACTTCAGGATACGAAGGTAACCACCCGGACGCTCGCTGTAACGGGGGCCAAGCTCATCAAACAGCTTGGCAACCGCAGCATCGCTGCGCAGGCGAGAGAACGCCAGACGACGATTTGCTACCGAATCATTCTTTGCGAGCGTGATCAACGGCTCTGCTACCCGACGCAGCTCTTTGGCTTTCGGGAGCGTCGTTTTGATCAGCTCGTGCTCAACCAGTGACGCAGTCATGTTACGGAACATGGCCTTGCGATGCGCACTGGTCCTGTTGAACTTACGACCACTCTTACGATGACGCATTGCTCTGATTCCTTACCTTAAACTAATCGGCGATCAACCGCCCAGAACCCGGTCGTCGCCGCGAAGGCTAGCCGGTGGCCAGTTATCAAGACGCATACCCAGAGACAAACCACGGGACGCAAGAACGTCCTTGATCTCGGTAAGCGACTTTTTGCCAAGGTTAGGCGTCTTCAGCAGCTCCACTTCGGTGCGCTGGATCAGATCGCCGATATAGTAAATGTTTTCAGCCTTCAAGCAGTTAGCTGAACGCACAGTCAATTCCAGATCGTCTACCGGGCGCAGCAGAATCGGATCAATTTCTTCCTCTTCCTCTACACGCTCCGGCTCTTTCTCATGATCGAAATCAACAAACACAGCCAGCTGTTGCTGGAGAATGGTCGCCGCCCGACGAATTGCTTCTTCCGGGTCGATGGTACCGTTGGTCTCCAAATCAATAACCAGCTTGTCCAGGTCTGTGCGCTGCTCAACCCGCGCGCTCTCGACGGCATAGGCCACGCGACGCACCGGGCTGAACGTGGCATCCAGCTGCAAACGCCCGATGGCACGAGTCTCGTCCTCGTCCAGACCGCGCTGATCCGCAGGCTCATATCCCCGGCCGCGAGCCACAGTCAGGCGCATATTGACTTCGCCATTCTCGCTCAGATGACAAATCACGTGATCCGGATTGGAAATCTCCACGTCATGATCCAGCTGGATATCGCCAGCGGTCACAACACCCGGACCTTTCTTGCTAAGCGTAAGCTCGGCTTCATCGCGGTTGTTCATCTTTACGGCGACGCCCTTGAGATTCAGCAGAATCTCGATGACGTCTTCCTGGACACCTTCAATGGCGCTGTACTCGTGCAGGACACCGTCAATCTGCGCTTCAGCAATTGCGCAGCCCGGCATCGAAGACAAGAGAATCCGTCGCAGCGCGCTGCCCAAGGTGTGCCCGAAACCGCGCTCAAGCGGTTCCAGAGTCACCTTGGCGCGAGTTGCGCTGGATTCTTTCACGTCAATGGTACGAGGTGTCAATAACTCTTGTACTGAACGCTGCATAGACGCCCCTATCTGCTATCGTTGCTAACTGGGCTTTACTTGGAGTAAAGCTCGACGATGAGGTTCTCGTTGATGTCGGCAGGCAGTTCAATACGCTCTGGTACTGACTTGTAAACGCCTGACATCTTGTTGGCGTCAACCTCTACCCAGCTAACCGATGCGCGGCTGGAAGCCAGATCCAGCGCGCCTTTAACACGCAGCTGGTTTTTGGCCTTTTCACGCACGCTCACAACGTCGCCCGGCTTGACCTGATAAGACGGAATGTTAACCGGCTTATCGTTCACCAGGATCGCCTTGTGAGAGACGAGCTGACGGGCTTCCGCACGGGTAGAACCGAAGCCCATGCGATATACAACGTTATCGAGACGACCTTCGAGGAGTTGCAGCAGGTTTTCACCGGTTGCACCCTTGCGACGGGCTGCCTCTTTGTAATATCCGCGGAACTGCTTTTCCAGCACCCCGTAGATACGACGAACTTTCTGCTTCTCACGAAGCTGCAAGCCGTATTCGGACAAACGACCGCGACGCGCGCCGTGCATACCCGGCGGAGTCTCGATGTTGCACTTGGAATCGAGCGCGCGAACGCCGCTCTTCAGAAAAAGATCTGTCCCTTCACGACGAGACAGCTTGCACTTCGGGCCTATATAACGAGCCATAATTCACTGTCTCCTGTGTTAGACGCGGCGCTTCTTGGGCGGACGACAGCCGTTGTGTGGAATCGGCGTCACATCAGTGATGTTGGTGATCTTGTAGCCACACGCGTTCAGCGCGCGAACTGCAGATTCACGTCCGGGCCCAGGACCCTTAACCTCTACATCCAGGTTTTTAAGGCCGTATTCAGCAGCCGCATTACCGGCTCTTTCAGCTGCTACCTGCGCAGCAAAAGGTGTGCTCTTACGTGAACCGCGGAAACCGGAACCACCAGAAGTGGCCCAGGACAATACGTTGCCCTGACGGTCCGAAATGGTCACGATAGTGTTGTTGAAGGACGCGTGGATGTGCGCGACGCCATCAACAACCGTCTTTTTCACCTTTTTACGGGTACGTGTACCTGGCTTTGCCATGTTTGCCTACCTGTTACTTACGAATAGGTTTGCGAGGACCTTTACGGGTGCGTGCGTTGGTCTTGGTGCGCTGGCCACGGACCGGAAGGCCATGACGATGACGCAGACCACGGAAGCAACCGAGATCCTTCAAACGCTTGATGTTCATCTGTACTTCACGACGCAGATCGCCTTCGACGGTGAACTTGCCCACTTCGGTACGAAGTGCTTCAAGCTGCTCGTCGCTCAGGTCTTTGACCTTGACGTCCGGCTTAACGCCGGTTGCATCGCAAAGCTTCTGGGCTGTCGTCTTGCCAACACCAAAGATATAGGTGAGCGAGATAACAGCATGTTTGTGATCGGGTATATTGACACCGGCTATACGTGCCATCCAAATTACTCCGCGTTCAAAGCTTTGCTGTGTGAATTTTCCGCCACAAAAAGGGCGCGAAATAATAGCGCCCAACTCACCCTCGAGTCAAGCGCTACTATTCCGAACCCCTTTTACAATGTCAGTTCAAATCCCGAAGGATCAGCCCTGGCGCTGCTTGTGGCGAGGCTCCGAGCAGATGACTCGCACTGAGCCATTGCGTCGAATTACTTTGCAGTTACGGCAAATTTTCTTTACCGAAGCGCGTACTTTCATTGTCGACTCCAGTTTTCAAGGGGAACGGCATTCTTAGCCGTTCCGACCATAGCCCTTGAGATTGGATTTCTTCATCAGCGATTCATACTGATGGGACATCAGGTGCGACTGAACCTGGGCCATGAAATCCATCACCACGACTACAACAATCAGCAGCGAGGTACCCCCAAGATAGAAGGGCACATTACCTGCCACCATCAGGAACTGAGGGAACAGAGAAACTGCTGCAATATAAAGCGCACCAAACAGGGTCAGACGGGTAAGCACACCATCGATGTACTTGGCTGTCTGCTCTCCTGGCCGGATACCTGGGATAAATGCGCCGGAACGCTTGAGGTTATCCGCAACTTCCTTGGGGTTGTACATCAGCGCTGTGTAGAAGTAGCAGAAAAAGATCACTGCTGCTGCGAACAGAATAATATACAACGGCTGGCTCGGTGCCAATGCCTGGGAAATATCGCTGAGCCATTCCATACCTTCACCCTGCCCAAACCACTGTCCCAGAGACGCCGGAAACAGAAGAATAGACGAAGCGAAAATAGGAGGAATGACACCTGCCATATTCACCTTCAGTGGCAAATGGCTGGATTGCTGAGCGAACACCCGACGACCCTGCTGCCGTTTGGCATAGTTGATCGTTAACCGGCGCTGCCCGCGCTCCATGAATACCACAAAGCCAACCACGGCGATTGCCAGTACTCCGATACCGAGCACTACCAGCAGGCTCATCTCGCCATTGCGTGCCTGCTCCAGGGTCTGGCCGATCGCGCCGGGCAAGCCAGCAACAATACCTGCAAAAATCAGCAGCGAAATACCGTTACCGATGCCACGCTCTGTGATCTGCTCGCCGAGCCACATCATGAACACCGCCCCACAAACGAACGAGATCACTGCCACGAAGTGGAAGCTGAAACTGTCGTTGAAGGTGACGCCCTGAGAGGCCAACCCTACGGAGATACCAAAGCCCTGAACCAGGGCCAGGATAACCGTACCATAACGCGTATATTGGCTGATCTTTCGGCGACCGGCCTCACCCTCTTTTTTCAGCTGCTCAAGCTGCGGACTGACCGCAGTCATGAGCTGCATGATAATCGAGGCAGAAATATACGGCATGATACCAAGTGCGAAGATACTCATTCGCTCAAGCGCACCACCGGAAAACATATTGAACAGACTCAGGATGGTTCCCTGGTTCTGGTCAAACAACGCCGCAAGCCTGTCCGGGTTAATACCCGGAACCGGAATGTGCGCACCGATCCGATACACCAGCAGCGCCAGGAACACAAACCAGAGCCGCGATCGCAGCTCTGCAAAACCCTTCCCGGCGCCCGCAGGCAGTGATGCTGTCTTGGCCATTTAGTCCTCGACTCGTCTTAGTCTTCGACTTTTCCACCCGCGGCAGCAATCGCCTCGCGTGCACCTTTGGTCACCCGCAGGCCTTTAACGGTTACCGCACGGTCCAGCTCGCCGGACAGGATAACCTTGGCTTCACGGATTTCCTCGCGGATGATGTCGGCCTTCTTCAGCGCCGCCAGATCCACCACATCGCCTTCAACCTTGGCCAGTTCGTTCAGGCGGATTTCCGCGACATAACGCTGCTGACGTGAGGTGAAACCGAACTTAGGCAGACGACGGGCCAACGGCTGCTGACCACCCTCAAAACCGGGAGCCACAGAACCACCTGAGCGGGACTTCAGACCCTTATGACCGCGACCACCAGTTTTACCAAGACCGCTACCGATACCACGGCCGACACGCTTCGCGGACGGGCGTGAACCGGGTTCTGGAGCAAGTTCGTTCAGACGCATCTTAGTTCTCCTCAACCCGAACCAGGTAGTTTACCCGGTTGACCATACCGCGAATGGAAGGTGTATCCTCCAGTTCAACAGTCTGGCCGATTTTACGAAGACCCAGGCCCTTGACGCACAGTTTGTGCTTGGGCTGACAGCCGATCGGGCTGCGGGTCAGAGTTACTTTGATCGTATTTGCGTTCGCCATGACTTCAACCCAGAATCTCGTCCACGGATTTACCGCGCTTGGCTGCAACGTCTTCAGGCGCCTTCATGGCCTGCAGACCCTTAATGGTGGAACGCACAACGTTTACCGGGTTAGTAGACCCGTAACACTTTGACAGTACGTTCTGTACACCTGCTACTTCCAGCACCGCACGCATTGCACCACCGGCGATAACACCGGTACCTTCTGACGCAGGCTGCATGAACACCTTGGAACCGCCGTGCTGCGCACGAACCGGATACTGGAGTGTGTTGCCATCAAGAGCAACGTCAACCATGTTCTTGCGCGCAGCTTCCATGGCCTTCTGGATAGCAACGGGAACTTCCCGCGCCTTACCACGACCGAAACCTACGCGGCCTTTACCGTCACCCACTACAGTCAGTGCGGTGAAGGCAAAAATACGACCGCCTTTAACTACCTTGGCGACCCGGTTTACCTGCACCAGTCTTTCCTGGAGCTCAGGCGCCTTCTGTTCGTTAACGCTCATCTTCTCCACCTCTTAGAATTGCAAGCCAGCTTCACGGGCTGCGTCGGCCAGAGCCTGGACGCGACCGTGATAACGGTAACCTGAGCGGTCGAATGCGACCTTCTCAACACCCGCCGCCTTGGCACGTTCAGCGATCAGCTGACCGACCTTTTTGGCGGCTTCCACGTTACCGGTTGCACCCTGGCGCAGGTCCTTATCCAACGTGGAGGCAGTGGCCAGCACTTTGCTGCCATCTGCAGACGTAACCTGGGCATACATATGACGCGGTGTACGGTGCACGCACAGACGGTCGGTACCCAGCTCACGGATCTTCATGCGCACTTTGCGCGCACGACGCAGTCTTTCGTTATTTGCGCTCATAGTCCCGCCTTATTTCTTCTTGGCTTCTTTGCGTCTGACCTGCTCATCCGCATAACGCACACCCTTGCCTTTGTACGGCTCGGGCGGACGGAAGGCGCGGATTTCCGCAGCGACATGGCCAACCTGTTGCTTGTCGATACCGCGAATCACGATCTCCGTGTTAGACGGAGTCTCGGCGGTAACACCCTCGGGCAGCTCATATTCAACCGGGTGAGAAAAACCCAGTGTCAGGTTGAGCTTCTTACCTTGCGCCTGCGCACGATAACCGACACCGATCAGCTGAAGCTTGCGCTCCCAGCCAGCCGAAACGCCGGCAACCATGTTGCTGACCAAAGCGCGAGTTGTACCAGCAAGAGCGCGGGACTGTTTAGCACCGTCGCGAGCTGCAAAACGCAGAAGGTTTTCTTCCTGCTTAACTTCTACAGCCTGGTGAATAGTGAACTGAAGCGCTCCCTTGGAACCCTTCACATTAATTTCCTGTCCGTTCAGCTTGACCTCAACACCGGAAGGCAGCACGACAGGATTATTGGCAACCCTGGACATGTGATTCTCCTAGAATACGGTGCAGATGACTTCGCCACCCACGCCTGCAGCTCGTGCAGCGCGGTCTGTCATTACGCCCTTGGACGTAGAGACAATGGCAACCCCAAGACCACCGGCTACTTTCGGCAGTTTTCCTGAACCTTTGTACTGGCGCAGGCTCGGACGGCTTACACGCCGGATCTCTTCAATAACCGGCTTACCGCCGAAGTACTTCAGAGTGATGGTCAGCTCCGGCTTGGCGTCGGCTGAAACGGAGAAGTCTGCCACGTAGCCTTCGTCCTTCAGGACCTGGGCTACGGAGACCTTCATCTTGGACGACGGCATCGTTACGTCTGCTTTCGACGCCATCTGAGCGTTACGGATACGCGTAAACATATCCGCAAGCGTGTCTTGCATACTCATATGAATGAGGCTCCTGATCTTTTTAGTTGTGCAGCGGCTTGCCGCACCGCTTACCAACAGGCACCTGACCGAAGTCAGGCGGCCTATCTTACCAGCTTGCCTTGGTCAGGCCCGGAACGTCACCGCGCATGCCGTATTCACGGAGTTTGATCCGTGACAGCTCAAACTTGCGCAGAACGCCGTGGGGACGACCAGTCACCTGGCAGCGATTACGAAGACGCGAAGGAGAGGAATCGCGGGGAAGCTGCTGGAGCTTCATCTGCGCATCCCAACGGTCGTCGTCGCTGGTATTCGGGTTTTTGATAATTGCCTTGAGCTCGGCGCGCTTGGCAGCATACTTCGCTACCAGCTGCTCGCGCTTTTGCTCACGGTTTTTCATTGAAACCTTCGCCATGTCACTCGTTCCTTATTTCTTGAACGGAAAGCCAAATGCTTTCAACAGTTCGCGACCTTCGTCATCGGTACCGGCAGAGGTGGTGATGGTGATATCCAGCCCGCGGATCTTGTCGACTTTGTCGTACTCGATCTCAGGGAAGATGATCTGCTCACGCACACCCATGCTGTAGTTACCGCGACCATCGAAGGATTTCGGGTTCAGGCCCCGGAAGTCACGAATGCGGGGAACCGCAATGTGCACCAGGCGATCAAAGAAATCCCACATGCGCTCACCGCGCAAGGTCACTTTACAGCCAATTGGCCAACCTTCACGAATTTTGAAACCCGCGACGGACTTGCGAGCCTTGGTGACAACCACTTTCTGACCTGCCAGGCGCTCAAGATCCGCCACAGCATTTTCAATCAGCTTCTTGTCACCTACCGCTTCGCCAACACCCATGTTCAGGGTGATTTTTTCGATACGCGGCACCTGCATCACGTTCTTGTAACCGAACTCTTTCTGCAGGGCGGGTACCACTTCCTTAGTGTACTGCTCTTTCATGTTAAGCATCGTAACCACCACCGCTTACTGGTTATCGACAGCTTCGTTCGTGGACTTGAAGATCCGCACTTTGGTGCCGTCTTCCTTGATCTGGAAGCCAACACGATCGGCTTTGCCGGTCTGCGGATTAAAAATAGCCACGTTCGAAGCCTGGATAGGCGCTTCTTTCTCGACGATACCACCCGGGGTGCCGAGCATCGGGTTCGGTTTGGTGTGCTTCTTCATCATGTTGATGCCAGAAACAAGCACGCGACCGTCGTCCAAAACTTTCAGGACTTTACCACGTTTGTCTTTGTCTTTCCCCGTGGTGACGATTACTTCGTCATCTCGTTTGATCTTTTTCATAACCGGCCTCTGGTCCTTTAAAGTACTTCGGGTGCCAGTGAGATAATCTTCATGAACTTCTCGTTGCGCAGCTCACGGGTAACCGGTCCGAAGATACGGGTACCAATGGGCGCGTCCTGGTTGTTCAGAAGTACCGCCGCGTTACCGTCAAAACGGATCAGCGATCCATCCGGACGACGCACACCCTTACGGGTACGTACTACAACAGCCTTGAGGACCTGGCCTTTCTTCACCTTGCCGCGGGGGATGGCTTCCTTGACGGTTACCTTGATGATATCCCCAACGCTTGCATAACGTCGGTGCGATCCGCCCAGGACCTTGATGCACATAACCTGGCGTGCACCACTGTTATCCGCGACTTCAAGCATAGTTTCAGTCTGAATCATGGTTTTTCTCCGGGCGAATTACACCTTGGAAGCGCGTTCGGTAACTTCCACCAGAGCCCAGCTCTTGGTCTTGGAGACCGGACGCGTTTCCTTGATGGTTACGATGTCGCCGATGTTGCACTGATTGCTTTCATCGTGCGCATGGATCTTGGATGAGCGCTTCATGTACTTACCGTACAGAGGGTGTTTAACCTGACGCTCAACCAGGACCACGATGGACTTGTCCATCTTGTTGCTCACGACCTTGCCGCTCAGAGTTCTGGCAGTTTGGGTAGCTTCGGTCATGTCACTGTCCTGCCTTTTCATTCAATACTGTTTTCACGCGAGCAATGTCACGTTTCACCCCGCCGAGAAGGTGAGACTGATTCAGCTGACCTGTCGCCTTACGCATGCGCAGGTTGAACTGCTCCTTCAGGAGGTCGATCAGCTCTTTGTTCAGCTCCTCGACTGACTTTTCACGCAGCTCTGTTGCTTTCATCACATCACCGTCCTCTTAACAAAGGTGGTCTGTACCGGCAGTTTGGCGGCAGCCAGAGTGAAAGCTTCGCGGGCGATTTCTTCGCCAACGCCTTCCATCTCATAAAGCATCCGGCCTGGCTGAATTTCAGCCACCCAATACTCGACAGAACCTTTACCTTTACCCATACGTACTTCAAGCGGCTTGCCTGTGATCGGCTTGTCCGGGAATACCCGGATCCAGATCTTACCGCCCCGCTTGATGCGGCGAGTCATGGTACGACGCGCAGCTTCAATCTGACGCGCTGTTATACGGCCACGACTGGTCGCTTTCAATCCGTATTCACCGAAGCTCACCTTGTTGGCGCGGTGAGCAAGGCCGGTGTTACGGCCTTTCATTACCTTGCGGAATTTGGTGCGTTTTGGTTGCAGCATACGAGTGCCCCTTTACTTAGAACCTTTCTTCCCAGAGGCTTTCTTGTCAGCACGGACCTGCTCCATACCACCAAGAATCTCACCTTTGAAGATCCATACCTTAACGCCGATAACGCCGTAAGTGGTGTGCGCTTCATAGGTTGCGTAATCAATGTCTGCACGCAGTGTGTGCAGAGGAACACGACCTTCGCGATACCACTCGGAACGTGCGATTTCAGCACCCCCAAGACGACCACCTACCTGAATCTTGATACCCTTGGCGCCCTGACGCATAGCGTTCTGAACCGCGCGCTTCATGGCACGACGGAACATCACTCGACGCTCGAGCTGACCGGCAACGTTTTGCGCTACCAGGCGTGCATCCAGATCCGGCTTGCGGACTTCCTCGATGTTGATGTGCACAGGCACACCCATCATGTCGCTGACTTCACGACGCAGACGGTCAACATCTTCACCCTTTTTACCGATAACAATACCGGGGCGGGCAGTATGGATCGTGATCCGGGCATTCTGAGCCGGGCGCTCGATCACGATCTTGCTGACAGACGCCTTAACCAGACGCTTGTCAAGGAACTCGCGAACCTGAATATCATTCAACAGGTTTTTCGCGTAGTCCTTTTTATCGGCATACCACACTGAGTTGTGCTCTTTGATCACACCCAGGCGAATGCCGGTTGGATTTACTTTATGACCCATCTGAGCATCTCCTACTTGTCGGCGACCTTGACGGTGATATGACAGGTGCGCTTGAAAATACGGTCAGCGCGCCCCTTGGCTCGAGCTTTGATTCGCTTGAGCGTTGGGCCCTCATCCACCATAACGGTGGAAACCCGCAGATCATCTACGTCCAGACCTTCGTTGTGCTCAGCGTTGGCAATGGCAGACTCAAGAGCTTTCTTGATTACTACCGCCGCCTTCTTAGGGCTGAAAGTCAGAATATTCAGGGCGTCCTCAACAGCCTTGCCGCGTACCTGGTCGGCAACAAGACGTGCTTTCTGAGCTGAGAGGCGAGCGCCCTTGTACTTGGCTGCTACTTCCATTTCTATTACCTCAGAATCAGCGTTTAGCTTTCTTGTCGGCTGCATGACCACGATAAGTACGCGTTGCCGCGAACTCACCCAGTTTATGTCCTACCATATCTTCGGTGACATAAACCGGCACGTGTTGCTTGCCGTTGTGGACTGCGATGGTCAGGCCTACCATCTCTGGAAACACTGTTGACCGACGGGACCAGGTTTTAATGGGCCGCTTGTCGTTGGATTCCAGAGCTGCCTCGACCTTCTTCAACAGATGCAGGTCTATAAAAGGACCTTTCTTTAAAGAACGTGGCACAGCAATTACCTCTATGTAGTCGTTTACTTGGCCGAACGACGACGTACTATCATCTTGTCAGTACGCTTGTTCTTACGAGTCTTATGCCCTTTGGTCGGAACACCCCACGGAGTAACCGGGTGACGCCCGCCAGAGGTACGCCCTTCACCACCACCATGCGGGTGGTCAACTGGGTTCATAGCAACACCACGTACTGTTGGCCGTTTGCCGCGCCAACGTGATGCACCCGCTTTACCAAGCTGCTTGAGGCTGTGCTCGCTGTTGGATACTTCACCCAGCGTTGCACGGCAATCTACAAGCACCTTACGCATTTCACCTGAGCGCAGGCGGAGAGTGGCATAGGCCCCTTCCCGTGCTACCAGCTGTACGGATGCGCCCGCAGAGCGAGCCAGCTGAGCACCTTTGCCAGGCTTGAGTTCGACGCAGTGAATCACGGAACCGACCGGAATATTCCGGAGCGGAAGCGTGCTGCCAACCTTGATCGGCGCGTCGATTCCAGAGCGCACAGGGTCACCGATCTGCATGCCCTTGGGAGCGATAATGTAACGACGCTCACCATCGGCATACTTCAACAGTGCAATGTGCGCAGAGCGGTTCGGATCGTATTCCAGACGCTCAATGACCGCCGGAACACCATCTTTAGTCCGCTTGAAATCAATAATACGGTAGTGCTGTTTGTGACCACCACCAACATGACGGGTAGTAATGCGGCCAGCATTGTTACGACCACCCGACTTGCTTTGAGATTCAACCAACGGTGCGTAAGGGCGCCCTGTGTGCAGGTCAGGGTTGTAAAGCTTTACAACGTGACGGCGTCCGGCAGATGTTGGTTTGGTTTTGACGATCGGCATATTACGACCCCTTTACCTTATTCCACATCCAGAAAATCGATGTCCTGACCTTCAGCCAGCTTTACATAAGCCTTACGAATGTCATTACGCTTGCCGAACCCGCGGATAGTGCGCTTAAGCTTACCCTTACGGTTCAGAACCTGAACACCTTCTACGGTAACGTTGAACAGCTGTTCAACGGCCTTCTTGATCTCGGGCTTGGTTGCGTCAGGCGCTACACGAAAAACAACCTGACCACGCTCTGCCGCCAGAGACGCTTTTTCCGATACGTGCGGCCCCAGCAGGACCTTGTAGATACGTTCCTGATTCATCCCAGCATCTCCTCGATCTTCTTCAGAGCGGGAACCGTCACCACGACCTTCTCAAAGGCAACCAGGCTTACCGGATCCAGACCGGAAACATCACGCACATCAACGTGCGGAACGTTACGGGAAGCCAGGTGCAGGTTCTGCTCTACGCTTTCAGAAAGGATCAGGGCATTAGAAACACCCAGACCGTTCAGCTTGGCAGTGAAGACCTTGGTTTTCGGGGCGTCGATACTGATATCGTCAACCACCACCAGACGCTCCTGACGAACCAGCTCAGAAAAAATAGAGCGCATGGCCGCACGGTACATCTTACGGTTAACCTTCTGCTCGAAATCACGCGGCTTGGCGGCAAAAGTAACACCACCGGAACGCCAGATCGGGCTACGAATCGTACCCGCACGGGCACGACCGGTACCCTTCTGACGCCAGGGCTTCTTACCACCGCCACTGACTTCGGAACGCGTCTTCTGGGCTTTGGTTCCCTGACGGCCAGCTGCCATGTAGGCAGTCACAACCTGATGAACCAGAGCTTCGTTAAAATCTTTGGCAAACGCAGCGTCGGAGACAGAGATTTCCTTGCCGCTACCAGTAATTGTCAATTCCATCGAACCGCTCCTCAGGCTTTAACTGCAGGCTTGATGACAACATCGCCGCCAGTTGCGCCAGGTACGGCACCACTTACCAGCAGCAGGTTGCGCTCGGCATCGACACGGACAATCTTCAGGTTCTGCACAGTCACCTGCGCGTTACCCATTTGACCGGCCATTTTCTTGCCCTTGAACACCTTGCCCGGGGTCTGGTTTTGACCAATCGAACCCGGCGCACGGTGGGACAGGGAGTTACCGTGGGTAGCATCCTGCATAGAGAAGTTCCAGCGCTTAACACCGCCCTGGAAACCTTTACCCTTGGAAGTACCGATAGCGTCGACAACCTGGCCATCTTCAAATACAGAAACGGTCAGCTCGCCACCAGAGGCCAGGTCTTCACCTTCACCATCTGCCAGCCGGAATTCCCAGATACCACGACCAGCCTCAACACCCGCTTTCGCGAAATGCCCTGCGGCGGCCTTGGAGACACGAGAGGAGCGACGGGAGCCGACTGTCACCTGAACAGCACGATAACCATCACTTTCGAGAGTCTTGAGTTGGGTAATGCGGTTAGGCTCAACCTCAATTACCGTGACAGGCAGCGCCTGTCCATCTTCCGTAAAAATACGGGTCATACCGGCCTTACGACCGACAACACCAATTGCCATGTTTCACCTCTTAAGTGTACGGGGCTTACACCCTCTATGGCCTATGACAGTTACACACACTAATACCGGGAGGTATTAGCCGAGGCTGATCTGAACGTCTACACCTGCTGCCAGGTCCAACTTCATCAGAGCATCCACTGTCTTCTCCGTCGGCTCAACAATGTCGAGCAGACGCTTGTGGGTACGAATTTCGTACTGATCGCGCGCGTCTTTGTTGACGTGCGGAGAGATCAGAACGGTGTACTTTTCCTTGCGCGTAGGCAGAGGAATAGGACCACGCACCTGAGCGCCGGTCCGCTTGGCGGTATCGACAATCTCTTGCGTGGACTGGTCGATCAGGCGGTAATCAAACGCCTTCAACCGGATCCGAATTTTTTGGCTTTGCATGATGCACCAAACTCCACTCGTAGCAGCTACTTGTTAGCCAGCCTTCAAAAAAAGGAGCCGCATTGTATGCATAATACCCAACCCTGTCAACAGCGATACCATTGACAGTGACGGGATACACTTACGACCCAAACAGAAAAAGGGGCTGATAAAACCAGCCCCTTTTCCCTGATCAATCGATACGATTACTCGATGATCTTGGCGACCACGCCGGCACCAACGGTACGACCACCTTCGCGGATCGCGAAGCGCAGGCCATCTTCCATGGCGATCGGAGCGATCAGGGTAACAACCATTTTCACGTTGTCGCCCGGCATTACCATTTCAACACCTTCCGGCAGTTCGCAAGAACCGGTTACGTCAGTGGTCCGGAAGTAGAACTGCGGACGGTAGCCCTTGAAGAACGGAGTATGACGACCGCCTTCTTCTTTGGACAGTACGTACACTTCACACTCAAACTTGGTGTGCGGCTTGATGGAGCCAGGTACACACAGAACCTGACCACGCTCTACGTCGTCACGCTTGGTACCACGCAGCAGGGCACCAATGTTCTCACCGGCACGACCTTCGTCCAGCAGCTTGCGGAACATCTCAACACCAGTACAGGTTGTCTTGGTGGTATCGCGGATACCCACGATCTCCACTTCGTCACCTGTTTTGATGATGCCACGCTCAACACGACCGGTCACAACCGTACCACGACCGGAGATAGAGAAGACGTCCTCGATAGGCATCAGGAACGGCTGATCGATCGCACGCTCCGGCTCAGGAATGTAGTCATCCAGAGCTTCTACCAGCTTCTTAACAGCGGTAGTACCCATTTCGTTGTCGTCTTTGCCTTCCAACGCCATCAGCGCAGAACCGGTGATGATCGGAGTGTCGTCGCCTGGGAAGTCGTAGGTGCTCAGCAGATCGCGAACTTCCATCTCGACCAGCTCCAGCAACTCCTCGTCATCAACCATGTCAGCCTTGTTCAGGAACACAACGATGAACGGTACGCCAACCTGACGGGACAGCAGGATGTGCTCACGGGTCTGCGGCATGGGGCCGTCAGCGGCAGAACAAACCAGGATCGCGCCGTCCATCTGGGCAGCACCGGTGATCATGTTCTTTACGTAGTCAGCGTGACCCGGGCAATCAACGTGGGCGTAGTGACGGTTCGGAGAATCGTACTCAACGTGCGAAGTCGCGATGGTGATACCACGCGCACGCTCTTCCGGTGCGTTATCGATCTGATCGAAAGCACTGGCAGAACCTGTACCCCAAACTTCGTGGCATACACGAGTCAGAGCAGCGGTCAGAGTGGTCTTACCATGGTCAACGTGACCGATGGT
>NZ_PXNP01000099.1 GCF_003007675.1 Marinobacter fuscus
GTAAGCGCCAATAAATCCGCACCTGTAGCTGACGCCCGAGTTTCGCCACACTGATTCCTGCTTTCACATTAAAGAGGAATCCGATGACTACCCCTGATTTACACCAGTTCTGGCAAGAGACGCTGTCGGACTGGCAGGCCTCGGGCCTGTCCGGTGCAGCCTACTGCAAACAAGAGTCGCTTGTTTATCATCGGTTTGTCTACTGGCGGCAGAAGCTGACCGGTCGTGTCGAATCCAGTGATGAACCGGTTCACGCTCGATCCGGATTCACTCGCGTGACTCCGACTCCGACTCCGGATGCCGGAGTCAGTTTGACCGTGTCACTGCCCGGCGGCGTATCGATCACCGGTCTGCATGCCGGTAATATCGATTTGCTGGGTGCCGTCTTGAGACAGCTGTGATGCGTCACCGCTATCTGCGCCCTTCCAGGGATTTGCCGGAGATCTACCTGTACCGAAAGCCCATCGACTTCCGCAAGCAGGCCAACGGCCTGGCCCTGCTGGTTGAACAGGAACTGGGGCACAGCCCATTCTCCGGTGCACTTTACGCCTTCACCAACCGGCAGCGGAACAAGATCAAATGTCTAATGTGGGAAGACAACGGCTTTGTGCTCTATTACAAAGCCTTGGCTGAGGAAAAATTCAAGTGGCCAGGGCCTGCGGATGAGCTGATGCCGCTGACCGGTGAACAGATCAACTGGTTGTTGGACGGCTACGACATCAGTCTGTTGCGGGGCCATAAAACCCTGCACTATGAGAGTGTCGGATAGCCCTTTTTGCATTACGTTTTAGGTGTGCCAGGGCATTGTTTTTGCTATAATTCCGCCATGAAATCAACGCCTGATAACGCCCTCAAAACCCCGGATCTCAACGGTTTATCGACCGCTGAGATGGTGGCGGTTATCAGCGGCCTTCAGCAGCAACTCGCCTCCAAAGAAGACGCCATCCAGCGACGAGACGCTCGCATCGAGATCCTCGAAGAACTGCTGCGCCATAAGAAGATCCAGCAGTTCGCCGCCAGCAGTGAAAAGCTGCCCAATCAGATCCTGCTGTTCGATGAGGTCGAGCTGGAAGTCGAGATTGATGAACTGCGCGATGAGCTGCCGGACGATGTCGAAGAGGAAGAGACGCCCCGCCGTTCCCGCAAGCGCCGCCAACGTGGCTTCTCCGATACGCTGCTGCGTGAGCGTATTGAATTAACCCTCAGCGACGAAGAGAAAGCCGGTGCCAGCAAGACCTTCTTCACCAAGGTGAAGGAAGAGCTGGAGTACATTCCCGCTCAACTGAAAGTGCTGGAGTACTGGCAGGAAAAGGCGGTGTTCGAGCAGGACGGCGAAGAGCGCATTGTTGCGGCTGCCCGTCCGGCGCGCCCGCTGGGCAAGTGCATCGCCACCCCGTCACTGCTGGCTTACCTCATTACCTCCAAGTATGCCGACGGTCTGCCGTTGTACCGTCAGGAACAAATGTTCCAGCGCCTGGGGCATGAAGTGAGTCGCACCAGCATGGCTCACTGGATCATCCGGCTGAATGACGTCTTCCAGCCGCTGATCAACCTGATGCGGGAAACCCAGAATAGCGGTGATTACCTGCAAGCCGATGAAACCCGGATCCAGGTGCTCAAGGAAGACGGTAAGACCGCCCAATCCGACAAATGGATGTGGGTCACCCGGGGTGGTCCACCGGGAAAACCTTCGGTTCTGTTCGAGTATGATCCATCACGAGGTGGCAAGGTACCGGTGCGTCTGCTGGATGACTTCCAGGGCATTCTGCAAGCCGATGGCTATTCCGGCTATGGGCAGGTCTGTGCCACGAACAAGCTGACGCGGATCGGGTGTTGGGATCACGCGAGACGTAAGTACGTGGAGGCGTCCCGGGCGGCACCGGCCAAAGGCAAAAAAGGCCAACCCTCAAAGGCGGATGTAGCCCTGAGCCACATCCGCAAACTGTACGCCATTGAAAAGGCCGCCCGGGATCTGAGCGACGCGGAGCGATATCGGGTTCGCCAGGAAAAGAGTCTGCCGTTGTTGAACGCCTTTAAAGCCTGGCTGGAGAAAAATGCCCCCAAGGTGATGAAAGGCCTGCTTACCCGTCAGGCCATGGATTACACCCTGAACCAATGGGACTACCTGGTCGGCTACTGTGAGCGCGGTGACCTGAAGATCAGCAATGCCGGAGCCGAGAACGCCATCCGCCCGTTTGCCCTCGGCAGAAAGGCCTGGCTCTTCGCCGATACCTCACAAGGGGCGAAAGCCAGCGCCACCTGCTATTCGCTCATCGAAACCGCCAAGGCCAATGGCCTGGAGCCTTCAGCTTATATCCACCATGTGTTGGAACGCATTGCTGAGTCCGACACGCTGGAGAAGCTCGAAGCGTTGCTGCCCTGGAATGCCGAGTTGCCGGCTTCGAAAAAAGTGGCTCAATACGATTAGGGCAAGCGGGTCGATTTAACGGCGCTTACGGTGTTCAGGGGGTCAAACTCAAACAACGCGCGGGCAAGCATCTGGGCGCTCAGTACGATGGTCATTCAGCCTCCTTTGCTAGATGCTCTACTTTAGAGCCTGCATGCGACAAAACAGGTCGCACACAACCAAAACGCAGGCATTCATGAACAACCATTGAAAAACGATTCTTTACCCTATTCCGCAAACAGAAACCTTCTCATAATGCTGAAGCTTTATCGTGGATTTAACAAAATATGACAGCAAGGATAATTAAGTTTATTCAAAATATTCTATATATTTATTACGATCGATCATTAAAAAATGAACAACGGAAACACTATGACGGCGACCCCTGACACTCTGAGATCAAGCAGAAATTCCCGTGTGGGTGAAATAATAAATGCACTTAAAGCAGCTCATGATCACGGGTTGAGCGCATGCCAAAAGTCACTGAGAGAAATGCCTGAGTATTTCATGGTGACGAGAGTTGGAGCGCATTTTGCTGAGAAGTTCTCCAATTTTAACTATCACCTAGAGGCATCGGTTGCCGAAATTCTCACCAAGGCCCGAGTATCGCCAGAAAATCAGGATAGTTTGCAAAAATACTCGGAACTTCGCGCCAATGGCCGGTTTGATCTCACACTGTTTACTCGGAAAGGTGGTAAACCAGCGCATATCATAGAATTCAAGAAAGGAACTAAACTCGAAAGCTTGAAGAAAGACATCGACCGGATCAGCCTGCTCGCAGATGCAGTACCACAAGGCAGTCGCCTCGAGACAAACTATCTTGTCTTTATCACGAAGCGAAACACGGAACGATCGATTATTGAATGGGACGAAAGACTTCAAGAAATCGTGAAGCTCAGCTTAATCGGTCAAGGGCATATTACTAATAACATTACGTGCTCTGTCCGAGACGTTTGGAAAAGCCCTGCAGAAGAGCGAGAGCTTACGAATGGAAAGAGGCATGACGTATCACCTTTTGTAGTGGTGATCGCAGAGATTCGCTGCAACTAAGGCATCGCGTTCCGCCAGTACTCAAGACTGATGCGACTAACATAGCCTCGGTCTTGTCCGAGGCTTACGAAAGCCTGCTGCACAACCTTCGCCAATTCCAGCTGTTGGCAAAAATAGAGACTCCGGATCATGCGCGTGATCCGTAAATGGTTGTGGCCTCCGGCTTTCAGCCAGATATGATCCCTGGGGTTCAGCTCGGGAGAGGCCTCGATCATGCCATCCCGGCGGATCAGGCCGTAAAAATCCAACATCCGATCGAGCGCCCTTCTTTGCTGTTGTTTAAGAATGTCGTCTTGCTTGAATCTAAGCCTGTCTTCTATCGTCAGAACCGGTGCCAAAGGGTTGGCCCGACTCGGCTCCGGTATGGGGAACAGCCATTGAACGACATCGTGAGTATGCTCCAGCCAGAAGTCATCCAACGATATGATGTCATCTAAGGTTCGCCCTCTGTGATCCGTGCCTTTGCCTTGCATAAATTGGATAAGGGCACTGTCAGTTTGCCAATCTCCGGTTTGTCTTGCCATGACTACCTGCCCTCTCTCTTATTGTACAAAACCTATCGGCTGGCACCGCAAGCCATAGGTCTGAGATAGCTGCTCTTCTTTCAGTGCCTGCAGCAATTGACCGGTTCTCGGCCGGAACCCGCGCAAGCGGAGGGTTTCGGTTGCAGCACGCATTACGCCGGGCGTGAGGTGATCCAGCTGTGCCAATTCTGACAGTGTTAGTGCGCTGGCCGTTTCCGGATCGGCGACACAGGCAGTGATGATGGCCCTGACCTGCTCGGCGGTGAGGTAGCTGAACCCGACTTTCATCTGAAACCGTCGGAGTATGGCCTTGTCGAAACTGTCGAACCGGTTGGTGGTGGCTAGAAATACGCCTTCAAAGCGTTCCAGGCGCACCATGAATTCGTTAATGGCGCTGACTTCCCAGCTGCGTTCGGCCATGTTGCGGCTGTACAGGAAGGTGTCGGCTTCATCGAGTAGCAAGACTGCGCCGGATGCCTCTGCTTTGTCGAACATCTCGGCGATGTTTTTTTCGGTCTGGCCCACGTACATGCCCAGAAGGTCGCTGCCCGACTGCAACACAAACGGCATCTGCAATCGTTTGGCGAGTTCCTGTGCGTAGGCGGTCTTCCCTGCACCGGGTGGGCCGTAAAGACAGATTTTTGCCTTGCCCTCCAGGCGTACGTAGCGTTCTACGTTCCGCAGCGTTGGGCGGGTGTTAATCCACTCCGTTCGGAACTCCGGGAAGCAGGGTCTGGCGGGCTGCGGAATCACTCGGTCTGGCTTGCGCTCTCCCAGAACGCGCAGTCGCTGCTGCAGCATGGCTTCAAGGCGTTGCTGGTTGCGGGCTATCTGGCGCGGTGGCAAGAAGCGGCCCACTTCTGCCAGGTTGTTCGCCAGCGCAGGCGTCATCCAGGGCTTGCGTGCCGCTTGCTGTATCCAGGCGGGTGTGACCGGTAATCCAGACAACGTTCGCTGAAGTTTGTCGGCCTCGCGCGCTGTGCCGCTGGCTTCGATTTCGACAATAAAATCAAATCTCCGCAGAAATGCGGGATCAACCGCGCGAATGTTGTTACTGATCCAGATAACCGGTGCGCGGTTTTCTTCCAGCATCTGGTTAAACCAGCCTTTGGCCAGATCGTCGGCTTTGCGGAAAGCATCTTCCATTTCGTCGAAGAGCAGAATCGCCCCCAGGCGATCATCAAGGAACATCTGCGCCATCTTGGCGGCATCCAGGCGTACACGGCCTGTCATGGCACTGGAGTGGTCGTCTTTGGTTGGCACTTCGTACAGCGGTGCGGCCAGCTTCGCGGCCATGGCCCGGGCCAGCTGGGTTTTCCCGGTGCCGGGTTTTCCGTACAGAAGAATATTCTTCCCCCGGCATTTGCCGTCCAGGGCATCCCGAAGGTAGTCAAGCATTAGCTGCAGATCGCGCACGCCCTTGAAGTCTGCGATGTCATGCCGGGCGGCGGGGCCCGGCGGGCAGATGCGCCTGAACAGCATTTCCTCAACGTCTTCGGTAGCCCCCGCGTCACAGCATTCAGACGTTGCTGTTACCAGTTGGCTCAGCAAGGGGCCAGCTTCAACCAGATCCGCGATATCACTGCCCTGATTGGCCTCTTCCAACAGGCGAATCTGACAAAGAATTGCGCTTTGATCCAGCGCCAGAGCAATGGCTCTGGCGGATTCGCATATTGCCCGGGCCAAGGCATTTACGGAATTGCTGTACTCGGCGATGTCCAGTTCACGCAACACTTCTTTCGCCTTGGGGTGCTTCAGCACCAGTATGGCAAAGATCAGCAGCTTGGTTTCGACAACGTTAGGCTTGAGCAGCTTGACCAGGTTCGCCAGCAAGGGCTCGAATGACAGCCTTGGCTTGCCGGTCAGGCTTCGGGTGAGTTCACGTTCACGTTTTTCGACGGCCTTAAGAAAGGCGGAGGCGCTGGTTTCACCGTCTTCATTTGCCGGTAGCTTGAGCCCCAGAAAAACACCGGGCTCTTCAATGCGGAACACGGAAGGTTCGTTAGAGTAGCGAACCAGGCGAAACAGGCGGCAGAGGTAGATTTGCAGGAGTTTTAGATCGTCTTTCGACGAGCCGGATACCTGGTTGGAATGGTGAGCTTGGTTTACGAGTTCTTTCCATTGCAGCATTGCGGGCCTCCATAAAAACCTGACGCTATTATCGAGGTTTTGGGCGACATAATGTGTCGCAGGGAAGATTTGCCTACTCAAATTCCGGACGCCGTTTGTCTGAAATTCAGGACATTCAGCGCCCGGCTTCGGCTGGGTTTAGCCCTTCATTCGGGCCAGCCCACGTTCCAGCGTGGCGGTGATTTCTTCCTTCAGCCAGCGGGGCTCCAGAATATCGCAATGCACCGCCTGCGCGGTCAGCCACCAGCGCAAGTCCTGCGTATCCCCCACTGTTACCGCGATCTCGAAGGTTGTGTCGTCGATCTCGGTGGTGATCTGGTCAAACCCCAGCGGTGCCTCAATCAGGTGATTCAGGGCCGGTTTGTCACAACGAAGTTTGAGGTACACCGGCTCTGCCGATTTCAGAATGCCCATCGCCCCGGAGCGGATGTACAAATCCAGGTCGAAATCGTCCGGCCGGTCAGACACTTCTTCAAGCAGTTCGCCGGTTGAGGCGCGGTGCAATACTAACTGGCGCACGCCTTCCCTGCCCTCGATGGTGCCGATTAAATAGACGTTCGGGTCCCGGAAGATCAGACCGAACGGATGCACCACAATTTCTTCCGGCTCCGGCCAGTTACGGGCCTGGTAAACCAGCTTGCATTTGTACTCCCGAAGCAGCGCCTCGGTAACGGTTTCCAGAACGTCTGCATCAATGGCTGGGCGTTCACCACCCAGGCCGCGGTTGATAACACGCACCCGGTTAGGCCACTGCCCCAGCGGATTTTTCTCCCGCAGCAGGGTGCGATGGGCTTCATCGAAATGGGGTTTCAGGTGAGACAACGCCCGTGGTGGCAACATGGGCGACAGGTACGCCCGGGCCAGTTCGAAGGTTAAGGCTGCAGGCAAGTCGAGCGCCGGGATGATGTCGATGGTGGCATTGCGGTCGAACGACCATTGGTACGGGCGGGAATCCTCATCCACCATCAGCGGAAAGTCTGCGCTCAGCTTCTCCAGATCCCGCTGTATAGAGCGGATGGTCACTTTGAAACCATGGTCGTCCAGCCGCTGGGCCAGCTCGCTTGTGGTTATGGTTCTGGGCGATCGGGGTACCATGCGCAGCATGGTGAGGTAACGGACTGCGGTTGTGGACATTTGGGGTTCCTTGTCTGACGGAAAGACCTTGCGACGGATTTTGTCGCTACACTCTATCCGAGCAGAGAACATCAGGCCAGTATTGGAGTGCGAGATTTTCCATACAAAATCAAGAGATTAAAACTCCGACAAGTATGAATCACAATTCTCATAAATATTGAGCCGAGCGTTCTTTCGTGTTGCACGCACCTCAAATGTCCCTGAACATAGCTTATCAGACGGGCTGAGCCTTGCAGAAAAGCGGTACTTCCCTCTCACGCCCTCCCCGACATCATTCAAATAGGCAATACCTGCTGACATTTCTATGTCAGCAGGTCCTCCAGAAATCTGAAAATTGTCCGCAACACAGGGCCATCCGACGCATTCGGCGTCGATAAACACTGTTCCAGTCAATGATGAACTCTTTGCTGGTGGGGAATAGCGGCTATCGTATTCTTGATGTGCCTTGTTTACCTGATTGCGCGCCTGATCCACAAACTCTCTTGCCACTGGAGCTTCTGAAGGTTCATCGACACGATCCTCAGCAAGTAAAAGCTCAAGGTCGTAACCATGAGATTTTGTGACGCTCAACGTGATAAGCAACATAGCGGCCAACACACGTTTCATTGAACACTAATCCTGTTAACCATTTTTCTAAGTTTTATATCTTTTAGTTCCCTCGACACCGTCACAAACCCTAAATGGGCTTTACCTCCCATAATAATCTCCCCAAGCGGCAGCATGCCTGTTGCCTCGTAGTTATTTTCCTTTTTAAGGGCAAAAGAATAATCTTTTCGGGTAACCTCTTTGTTACCGACACTTATTCCAAATGCAGCGGTAGAATAATAAATCGTTAACTCAACCGATACTTCCAGGTTATAGTCGTTGTATTTAAGGGGTAGCGCATCAATATTTTTTGGAGCGATAAATACATCTAGATTTAGATCATTGCTTGCTGTTACACCGCCAATCAATGACTTCAGGGATCCAACGCCCACTTCAAAATTTTCGTTATCTTTATTATTGCTTCCCTCTAATGCAATAGCAACCGAAAATACGTTTTCCCCACCAACGAACTGAACCAATGCTTCTTCAACCTTGGCCTTTTGGTCGGGCGAGAGTGCTAAAGATTTTGCTTGTTCAAAATATTCACGATTACCTGAACGCATGAATGCTTCCAGGTATCCATCCAGCGTTCCTTTGGCAACCGCCTGCGCTTCGCGTTTTTGCTGAAAACGATTATATTTGTGAGCGCTCAATACACAGCGCGCAAGATCATGACCGTCAGAGACGCTTGAAACCGTGGGCGTCTGATTAGACGCAAGATCAGCACTGTAGCCATCACGACCATGATAAGGTGTCATATAACCTTGCCTGCGTGCTCGGTAGTTAAGTTGATTCTGCTCTCTCCCCAGGCTTTCGAATTCTTTTTTACTGGGCAGCCGCCACCCGGAAACCCCCAGAAGTTTCAACTTACTGCAATACTGCTTCGCGTCGGACAGTGACATTTCTATTAGTTGCGCATTACGTGGCTCGTCCTGCCAAATCTTTCCATTGATAAAACGAGCTCGCTCAAGGTTTTTTGTTCCTACTATGTCACCGAAGGCATCGTCTCGTTCACGTTCGAGTTTTGCCAGGCGGCGTTGCTCTGCAGCATTAGCAATAGCGGCGATGCGCTTCACTGCTCTATCGGTTAAATCCTGATCAAGACCTGATTTTACGATTAGCTGAAGATCAGGCACTGAATTTCGCGCAGCTGAATAAGTTCTATCAGTGGCTTCGGCACGCCAGTGTGAATCTGGATATTTTTTCAAAAACGCAAGTAAGTCTTTAGTGGAATTACCCGCTGTTTCAAGTACTTGCTTTTGAGCAATGCGGTTCGAGTTATTCAGCTCCTGCTCTATAGAAAAGGCAATTTGTTTCTTGGAAAAGTCCACCGTAAAGTTTGGTTGCCATCCGCCCTTCAACAAAGCATCAGAGAAAAAAGGCCGTAGCTCAGTATCCACTTCAACACTAAAACGATGGTTAACCCATCGCCGGGCAAGATCACTAACCGGCAGAGCGTCAGGCGCAGGCTCTGAAAATTTCACCGGTGCAAAATTGGTGTTTGGGGTACTGAAAAAAAGATCTGGCAAATCCAATACTTTCTCTCTCACTGGCGGAATAGATATCAAAAAAGAGGCCACTTTCCTTGAAGGTAAGCCCAAGTCAACTTTCTCTTTACCCTCCATCAAAAGAACTTCATCATCGATAACCACATAATTGATGCCGTATCTGCTAAGATTTATTCCCTTAAATCCGCTAAACCGGCGCCCAATTTTATTATCCTTACGATACTTAAATTGAGCATTAACGTCTCGCAACGTATTAAACCGAATGAGCGTTTCTGTCGGCAGGTTGTATACTTGACGAATAGCTAAAGTTGAGTCAGGCGATGAAACACCTGTTACCCAGGAGTGCCCCAGTTTACTGGTTGAAAGGAGCTGTAAATTAACGTTTCGGATTCGCGAAGACGTGACAATGATTTCTGCGTTGCCGGGTGCCTTATTCCAGGTCACTTCCCGGATAATCGGCTCCCCCCATAAAAGCCCTAGAGCTCGTGATTTTGCTTCGGTGGAAGGCATGGAGGGATTATTCACCATAAATGCCTGGCTAACCGAAACTGGTGATAAACTGGCCAACAGGTCAGCTAAAGAAATGGCGCAGATGACAGCTGCGCCTCGCCCCTTGGGCCACGACTTATTTTGATTTTGAAAGTCCCAGAATTCTTTATCGCTGTTTAACCACGCAAAACGGGCACCCCTGCCGTTCGCACGTATACCCGGCACGGTTGAACCACCGTTCGGCCTGGTTTCAGCTCTTATATCTCTGGCAGTGGGTAACCGAAATTGGTCGACAATAAGCGGGGAGTTGCCAACCTTAACGCTTTCACAGTATTTCTCGGCGTCTTCTTTAGTGGCGGCGATAAGTGGCTTCGAATCCTCTGCTACGCCGCGCCACCAAGCGATTCCTTTACTAACCGTTAACCCGTTCAGCCCAAGCTCCCGAAACGTTTCTGTTGTCAAAGGCACGGAGTGTGACCACATAGCCTTACCTGAATACTGTTCGTCCGCTTTACCTGCAACAGCGTCCTTAGACGACCAGACAGGTTGCTCCGAAGCTGCAGTTACACCACTGTAATTCTCAGGCTGATCAGTGGAAATAGCCGCACATCCAGCCAGTTGTAGCAAAATGCCAACAACAAAATATCGCCGAACGCGCATGTAGCCTAAGCTTGAAAATGAACAATTAACGCAATGTCTCCAGCTACGACTAGTCATGGCGATCCTAATTTGAATTTGCTGTTGATACAGATGAGGCTATAGCCTGCCGCTATGCGCGATACGGGTGAAAAATTAACACTTTTTAAGGAAGCGATAAAGTCAGAGGAGTGTGCGGTTCGCCCCCCCACTCGCTTCGAAGGTATAAGGCGACCGTGCTACTATTCGACGTTGGTTTCCCCCTCCCTGTCATTCGGTTAGAACTGCATTGCTCATGGACAAAACACTACAACTGAAAACCCGCGCCTATCTGGTGGCCCGGCACCAGCATCCGGCCTGGAAGCTGCTGTCTGCCACCCGCGGGCCGCTGGTGCTCGGTTGCCTGCAGGCGCTGATGGAGGATAACCGGGAAGAAATTCTGTTTGAGGATGCCCAGCAAATGCTGACCGATATCCTGAGGGAGCATGCGAACAGCGACGACCTGCAGCTATCCGGTGACGATCCGGCGGCCGATGCCCGGAAAGAGCTGCGTTCCTGGATCCGAAAGGGGTTAATTGTCGAGCGGGACGGTCGGCTGATGGCCACCGATGCTCTGCAAAAAGCCCTGGTGTTTGTGGAAGGTCTGGATGAGAACATCATGACCTCCACCGCGTCGCGTCTGGCCACGGTGCAGCGGGAAATTGAGAACCTCGAAACCCGCCTGAACCCGAACGCCCAAAGCCGTGCCGACCATATCCGCCTCAAGATCAAAGATCTGGAGCACGAGTTGGCTGAGGTGGAGGCCGGTCGTTTCACGGTACTGGAAGGCGCAGAAGCTGCCGAAGGCATTCGCGAGGTCTACAACCTCGCTACCAGCCTGCGGGCCGACTTCCGCCGTGTGGAGGACTCCTACCGGGAAGCAGACCTGCAGCTGCGACAGTCCATTGTCAGCGAACAGTATCACCGGGGCGAAATCGTTGATCGCTTGCTGGACGGGCACGACTCGTTGCTGGAAACGGCCGAAGGAAAGGTATTCCACAACTTCAACGAGCAACTCAGCCGCTCAACCGAGCTGGAAAATATGAAACACCGGTTACGGGTCATCCTGAAAAACCCGGCAACCCGCCATGCGCTGTCGCGCCAGCAACAGGATGAACTGCGCTGGCTTGTGATCCGGCTGATACAGGAGTCTGCCACGGTTATCCGGGCAAGAGCCCGCAGTGAAAAAGACGTCAAAGGCTTTTTGAAAACCGGGCTGGCCGCCGAGAATCACAGAGTTGGCGAATTGCTCAATGGTCTTCTGAACACCGCGCTTAACATCGACTGGACTAGCCACAAGGTGCGCAAAGCCGACACGCCCCTGCCGCCGGCTGCTGTGGCGGTTTCCAGTTTGCCGCTGGTTGAGCGCCTTAGATTCAAATCTGCCACGGAAGAGCAGGCAAAAGACCTTGAATTGACTGGTCAGGGCGTCAATCTCGAAGAGGTGGATGAGGAGTTCTGGCGCGCCTTCGACGGGCTCGACAGGGAGGTGCTTTACCGGGAAACCGTAGAACTGCTGAAAGTTACCGACCGCCCGATGAGCATCGGCGATCTGGCCACGCACTTGCCCCCCACTCACGATCTCGAAACCATCGCCCTGTGGCTCGCCATGGCCCGTGAAGCGGAGGTGGAAATCACCGACGACCGCGAATCCGTGGATTTCACCGACAGCAGCGGACATCGGTTGCGCTTTAACGTGCCGAGACTGACGCTAACCCAACAAGACGCAGAAGCCATCGACTGGGAGCTGTAAACCCGCATGTCTGACTATTTTGACCGCCTGACAAGCCAGGCCAATGCCAATATTTCTCTCGACGAGCCGGAACCAACAGCCGAGGCACCGGTTGCTGCGGATGAGCAAGCCCCTACAGAGGCCAGCCATTACACCCCCGGCAATATAAAAGCCACCGCCCAGGAACTGTTGAAATTTGGATTGTTGGAAGCGGATCGTAAGCCCAAGCTCTATCAGGTTGCCACCACACAAGTAGCCGCGATCAATGAGATTCTGGAGCCCTTCGATCTGCGCCTGAAAGTGGACGATATACGCGGCCTGGCTTTCCTGGTGGTCTCTGAACAGCTGTTCAGCGAAGGCGAGGAGAACGGCGACGAGTGGTCTCACCCCCTGGTGCGCCGCCAGCGCCTGACCATGGAGCAGTCTCTGCTGGTGGCCATACTGCGACAGCACTTTATTGCCCACGAACAGGAAGAGGGGGTTGGTGCCAGTGAGGCAACGGTGGAACTGGATGACCTGCTGCCACAGTTGCAGCTGTACCTGGGCGATACCGGCAGCGACAGCCGGGATCAAAAGCGCCTGCGCAGCCTGCTGGACAACCTCAAAAACCATGGCATTGTCTCAGACATAAACGCCAACGATCAGGTGACCATACGCCCCATCATCACCCATCTGGCGAACCCGGAAAACCTGCAAAGTCTGCTTCACCATTTTCAAAAGATGGCTGGCAACTCAACGTCTCAAGCCGCGGATGGAGAAGAGTTATGAGCCAGCCCCAAACGGATCTCTTTGCCTGCGAGATCCTACCACCCACCGCCTTCATTCTGACCCATCTGGATCTGTACAACTGGGGGCCATTCGGTGGCCGGCACTGCGCCGAGATCGATCCGAAAGGCACCGCCATTATCGGCCCCACCGGCAGCGGCAAGACCACGCTGGTAGACGCATTAATGACACTGCTGACTCACCAGCCCCGCTATAACCTGGCCTCCACCGGCGGCCATGAAAGCGACCGTGATCTGATCTCATATATTCGCGGCGTATCCGGTGCCGGTAACAACAGCGGCGACAACAGCCACATTGCCCGCCCCGGTAAAACCGTGACGGCGGTCAGTGCCCGCTTCGCCAATGGTGACAAAGCCATTCGGGTTGGGGCTTTGTTCTGGATTGATGGCAGCAGTTCTGCGGCCAGTGACCTGAAACGCCTTTGGCTGTTCTCAGAGCGGGATGAACAGAACATGGATACCTGGTTGGCACTCCACCACGAGGGCGGCGCCCGGGAGCTCAAACAACATGCCAGGGATAACCCCGGCTTACAGGCGAACGACAGCAAAAAAGCCTACCTGGCACAGGTTCGGCGCTTTTTCGAAGTGGGAGAAAATGCCTTCACCCTGCTCAACCGTGCAGCAGGCCTGAAGCAGCTCAACAGCATCGACGAGATCTTCCGGGAACTGGTACTGGATGACCACTCGATGTTCGACCGCGCAGCCGAGGTGGCCAGCGAGTTTGACGACCTGGCCGCGATCCACAGTGAACTGGAAACTGCGCGCAAACAACACCAGTCGCTGTTACCCATCGCAGAAGCCCATGAAAAGCATCAGGGCGCCACGAAAGCGCTGGATCAGCAGCTGCTTCTGAAAACCATCCTGCCAACCTGGTTTGCAGAGGCAGGCTACGAACTCTGGAGTGCCAGAAAACAGAACCTGGAACAACAGCTGGACGAGGGTAAAGAGGCCCTCAGGTTATTGAACGTCAACGTTCAGCAGCTCAACAGCAAAGCCGACACCCTGAAAGACATTTACCTGCAGGCCGGTGGTGCCAGTATAGAGCAGCTTAAAGAGCAGATTTTCCAGCAGCGGCGTTGGGTAGACGAGCGGGATCGCCACGCCAGGGATTACCAGGCCCTGACCCGCAAACTGGATCTGGACGACACTCTAACCCCTGAAGCACTGGCCCGAAACCGCAAGCTCTGCGATGCACAGCTGAGCGAGCTGTCCGAGCTTGCAGGGGCTCAGGACGACGCCCTGCTCGACCTGCGCCTTCGCCACGGCAAGCTCAGCGAATCCCTGAAGGAAATCACTGAAGAAATTGACCGGATCAAAGCCCGGCCAGGCTCCAACATCGACGGGCGCTACCAGGAGTTCCGAAGCGAGCTGGCCCAGGCCCTGAACCTGGACGAAGACAGCCTGCCGTTTGTGGCAGAACTGGTAGAAGTCAAAGCCGAAGAGCGTGACTGGCGTGGCGCCATTGAACGGGCGATTGGCGGGCACCGGCTGCGCTTGCTGGTGCCACCACCGGCCATGCAATCGGCTCTGGAAACGGTCAACAACCGTGACAACCGTCTTCACGTGCGCCTGTTGAAGGCCCAGGCACCCCAAAGCCCGGCGAGCTTTATGGATGACGGCTTCACCCGCAAACTGAACTTCAAAGATCACCCTCACCGGGAAGCGCTTAAGCAATTGCTGGCCGGGATTGATCGGCACTGCGTGGACTCGCCCGAAACCCTGCACCAGACGCCCCACGGTATGACCCGACAAGGCCTGATGTCGGGCAAAAAGGGCTATTTTGAGAAACGGGACAATCAGCCGCTTGATAAGGGCTGGATGACCGGCTTCAACAACCGTGACAGGCTCCTGGCGCTCAATAACGAATTGACCGAAACCGGCAAAGAAGCGGGTGTTCTGGAACAACAACTCGAATCGGCCCGCAAGCAGCTGAGGGCCACGCAGGATCAGATAAAGCTTTATGAACTTCTTGCGGATACCGAATTTAACACCATCGACTTGCCCAGTGCACAACGCGAACTGGAAGCCCTGCAAAGTCGACTGGACGCACTGACCGCTCCGGATTCGGGGGTGGAGAAAGCCCGGCAAGTATTTGAAACCGTAAGCCAGAAACTGGAGGAAGCCCGGCAACAACTGTCAGAACAACAAACCACCCAGGCCCTGCTGGAAGAAAAACGTAATCAGGCCACAACCCGTTGCACAGAGCTGCTCGAACGGATTGGCGAGGGCTTGACAGATGAGCAGAAAAACCTCGCAAAAGGGCATTTTGACACACTGAAAGCCGATCAATACGAACGCCTTGAAGCCCTGGAGCGGACGCAGCGAGAGCACCTGGACACCAGCATCAGCAAACTGGGCAAGCAGATTCAGGGTTACGAACTCAAGCTGACTCAGCTGATGGAAAAGGCTCTGTCTATCGATACCGGCGCGTTGATCGAGACCGGCAGCGACATCCAGGACATCCCGGAATATCTGGAGCGCCTACGAATACTGGAAGAAGAAGCCCTTCCGCAGAAGTTGGAGCGCTTCCTCAACTATCTGAACCAATCATCCGACCAGGGTGTGACCCAGCTACTGGCCCATATCCAGAATCAGGTGGCGATTATTGAGGAGCGCATTGCCGATCTGAACGCCACCTTGCAGCGAGTCGACTTTCAGCCCGGCCGATACCTGCGCCTGGAGCCTCGCCGGGTTACCCATGAATCTCTCCGCAAGCTGGAGCGCGCGCAAAGGCAACAGCGGGCGGACGCCCTGAAAGATGACCAGGGCGAAAGCCACTTCCGGGCTTTGCAAAACATGGTGGCCCTGTTGCGGGACGCGGCAGACAACAAGCGCACCATGGGCGCACGGGCTCTGCTGGATCCGCGCTATCGGCTGCAGTTCGCGGTCTCTGTGCTCGATCGTGAATCCGGCACGGTGATCGAAACCCGAACCGGTTCCCAGGGCGGCAGCGGCGGTGAAAAGGAAATCATCGCGAGCTACATACTCACCGCTTCCCTGAGCTATGCACTTTGTCCAGACGGGGCGACCCTGCCCCTGTTCGGCACCATCGTGTTGGACGAGGCCTTCTCAAAGAGCTCCCACGCCGTCGCGGGCCGCATCATCTCGGCGCTCAACGAATTTGGCCTGCACCCACTGTTCGTTACGCCCAACAAAGAGATGCGACTACTACGGGCCCACACCCGCTCCGCCATTCTGGTTCACCGCAAGGATTTGCGGGCCACCCTCACCTCCCTGAGCTGGGAAGAACTGGAGGCCCACGCGGAAAAAATAACCCGGAGAGCCCATGAAATCCCCGGTTGAACTGGCAAGCCGCCTGGCCCGGCAATGGCAAAACGCAGATCAGCGGGAACAACGCCTGCTGCGGCAGGATAGCTGGCCATTAACGCTCTCGATTGGTAAGCCCACAGGTTCGGCGGTCAGGGATAACCTCAAGCGGGTGCAAGAACATCTACGGCAATGGCGCGAAGTCACTATCGGCCATGTTCAATGGCAACCGGTGCGCTTTCAAAGCACCAGCGAAGCCATCGACATACCCACCCACTGGACACTGGAAACACCCAGCCAGTGGGCGCGGGCCACCGGTAGCCATGAAGTCAAACGGGAATATGACGCCCTGAGTCGCCTGGCTTCTGCCACAGACCCGCGTTTTCATTCACTGATCATCCGCAGGCGCAGCCTGGTGATGGAAAAGCCGGAATGCGATGTTATTCGCAGCAGCGAGGCTGCCCTTCAACTCCAGCCTGGCTGCGCCGACGGAAAGCCCCTTCGGGCATTGTCTGTTGCAGGCATCGACAGCAAATTCTTTGAACGCAACCGTCAGCTTGTCACGCTGATGCTGGACGTGCTGTTTGAGGGCCAAGCCAGCGAAACCGGGCTGGAGGCTTTTCTGGGCGCGGAAGACGAGGGCCATCACTGGTTACTCGTGGCCGATCTTGATGGTAAGTTGCTGCCCTTCTCACAAATGCGAATCCGGGCCCACGAGCTTCAAACTACTCCTTTACCTGGCGAACGGCTGGTACTGGTAGAAAACGAACGCTGCCTTCACCAGTTACCCAGGCTCTCCGGCACGGTCTCGGTATTGGGCTCGGGTCTGAACCTTGCCTGGCTTAACGCAACATGGCTGAAAGGCCGAACTATCGCCTACTGGGGTGACATCGACACCTGGGGGCTAACCATGCTGGCCAACGCACGGAAGCACATCCCGCGTCTCACACCGCTGTTGATGGATGAGGCGACTTTCGAGCAATTCGTTGAAGCGAATGGAGTTGTAGAACCGCAGCCCGCGCCCACGATTACTCCAGCGGGACTGACCGAGAGTGAAGCCATGCTCTACCAGCGTCTTCAACAATCAGACCGGGGGCGGCTGGAGCAGGAGTTTCTGCCAGCGAGTGATGTGCATAGGGCTATTGAAGGTTGGATGAACGACTCACTGGCCTAGCCTTCCCTCTGCGATTAAATGTTGGGTATTCTTTGCGCGCCCCCGGCCGCCGGACGCTGTCGAAAGCCTCGATCTCCCATGGGCGCATGGCCATCAACAGGCTCACGCCGAAACGATGCTCCAGGGGCAGCGCGAGATCTTCCTCGTGACAGTGCCGAAACTCCAGGGCCAACCGTTTGAGTTTCTGTTGAACCACCTCGTTGGACTGGGCAGACAGCATGCCGCTCACAAACAGCCTCAATTCACCGGGGTGATCAAACCGACATTTCAAAAAATCCTGCTGCACTTCCGCTTCAAAAAAGCGCTGTATCGGCCCACCCGGTTGCCACGCGAAATCATGGCTAACCAAAAGCTTGAACCGGTTGCCGGGCAGCAATTCCAGCACTCCCATGCGATCCAGCCTGGCCAGATAGCCAATCAAGTCGGTTTCAGACATGTCGTAAACCTGATGGATCTCCGGAAACTGCCACCGGTTCATGGCACAGACAGCCACCAGTAACAGCCGCACGTCCGACACCAGCTCCTGCTCTTGCTCCAGACTCAGCTGCTCGACTTCCAGCTCTGGCGACAGCTTGCGCACAACATCACTGATCTCCATTCCCATCAGCGCGCAAATCTGATCAAGGCGCTTTAGCGAAAACTGCTTCTCGGAAAACAAGCGTTTAACACTCGCCTCTGAGAGGTTCAGAGCTTCGGCAACGTCCTGATAGGTCAGGCCATGGGAACGCAGTTGACGTTTAAGCTCACCGACGATGGCACTGGTTTGCGCCATAGATTCACCCCTCCTTTTCGGTTCCTTCACTGAAAGTATCATTTTTCGCGACTATAGATACACACCATCGATACTTTTGGGGAATCCCTCGCGGCGCGTTCAGCAATAGCGCACAGTCCGGGTGTCCCAACAACAAAGCCAACGAGGAAAACACCATGGATAGCGAACTGAAGAGCAACTCCAATTCCTGGGTATTTTTTGTAAAGGTTTCATTCGCGATTGCACTGTTTGCCGCTGCAGCGGGTGTGGTGCTGGCACCTGTTGATATCGTGATCAAAGGCTACATGGCGATCAGCGCTCTGTTTCTGGTAAGCACCACCATCACCTTGTCGAAAACATTACGTGATGAACACGAGCAACAACGAATTACGAACCGCATTTCCGAGGCTCGTACCCACCAACTGCTGAAAGAATACGGGGAGTAATATCATGAGCATTTGGCGGAAATTAAACACGCTGTTCAGGGCCTCGGCCCAGGAACCGGTCGCAAGGCTGGTGGACGCTAACGACATTCGTATCTTTGAACAGGAACTGCGAGACGCAGAGCAGGCTATTGCCCGGTCAAAGCGAGAACTGGCGCACTTGATGGCTGAAAAGAAGCGACTGGAACAGGACAACACCGGCCTTCAATCTGCCATTAACAAACGAGAGCAGCAAGCCAGCCAGGCATTGGCACAAAATGAGGAAACCCTGGCGCTGGAGCTGGCCAACCTGATTGCAGAGGATGAAGCCTTTCTGCAACGCCAGCAACAACAGCACGCAAGGCTACAGCAACAAGAAAGCGAGCTGCGCCGCCAACTGAGAGAGTCCGGCCGTGCGCTGAAACACTTTCACAGTGAAATGCGTTTAGCAAAAGCCAACCGGCACGCCGAACAGGTTACCCGCCAGCTTCGGGGCCACGCAACCGGATTACACAGCCACATGGAAGACTTGAACGTATCCGCCGATCGTATTCGCGCCCGCCAAACCGAGGCCGAATACGTAGAAGCAGCGTTGACCGAGCTGGATCAGGAGCAACGAAACGGCGGCCTGGATGCCCGTTTGAAGGCCGCTGGCATCGACAACGGAGCCAACGACGGCGCGAAAGTTCTGGCGCGCTTAAGGGCTGCGCAGGCTCCGGGTGAGCACACGGACAACAGCCAGCCTCAACCCTGAATGACGAGGCACTATCAACACCTGAACCGCCCAACTGGTTAAAAATTAAGTAGTGCCAACTATCCTGCCAGAGGGGGCCCGTTTCCTGCGGTGAAGAGTGCAAGGCGGTTTCCGCTGTAATCGTTCATTTGTTTATCCTTAGCCTGAGTTCGGACTAGCAGTGTGTACCATCCTGGCGACGTGACTTGTCGCGTGGATCAAATAAAATCGAAGCTCACCAACGACCGTAGTCTGCGTTCGGTAAGGTTAAGATCTTCTGATTTAACAAGGAGAGCAACGAAGTGACCACTACAGCAACCCAACGTATGGAAAACACAGTAGTGTTCGACCTCAGCTCTATCCTTAACTACGCCATCCAGCTCACCGTTCAAACCTGGGACTCATCCCGGCCGCTACATTGGTTCAGTCAAACCGATGACTCGGTTTTGGCTGAGGGGCGTTTTCTGGAAGCACCGGGCTTACCGCTGTTCACTCTGGAAGACGATTCCGGAAGGCGGGTGTCTGACGGCATTCCGGAATCGGTTCTTAAGCTCACGTGCTTAATGCCGGCGATGGATTTTGAGCTGGCCCAAGCCTGTGCGGCTTCCAGTGCAGCGTGCGAACTGGCTGAAAGCTCTCCCCTTTTATTTATCCTGCTCGTGGACTATGCCCGCGGCCAGTCGCTCACGCTTGACGAATTCGAAAAGCTATTAGCTTTGAAGCGAACCAGCATTCTTGAGAAGGCCGGCCTGCCCGCCAGCAAATCTCTGGTGAAGCTGGTGAACCGCATTAAGCTTTCTCCGCTTCTTCCGTGGGAGCTGGAGGATGTGGCGAAAACGCTTCGCCGCACCGAGTTTATCGAACTGCTTCGGCACCACCCGAATCTGCACTTGAACCACTTACGATTTCTGCGGCGCCAGCGGCAACAGCTTTGGCCAGGGATGTTGTATCTGGTCGATAGCCAGTCATCGGCTTTGGACATTACTTGGCTGTGCCGAATGATTCGAGACACGCTGACGATGGCGGAAGGGGATGTGCAACGCCTTAGGCATGTGAGATCGCGTGACGCTTTGCAAGATCTGCACGACCGTTTGGTAGGCTGGTTCAATAATTTGGGCTCTGAAGGAAAACGGAAAGCCCAAGCTGCTGCCCTCGAACAACGGCACGGCGACTATCCGGCGCCGCCTGTTCCTGCCATCGAGGGTATCGAGCCCCTCACCTCTTGGCTTGAACTGCTGGAAGAAGGTGTGGCCATGCGGCACTGTGTTGGTAGTTATGACCAACGCGTTGCCGATCGCGAGGTGTTCATTTACCGCATGATTCATCCAGAACGGCTAACGATTTCACTGGCCTATCGGAATAACCGCTGGATCGTGAGTGAGGTGCGCGGGAGCCGAAACGCCAATCCGCCAACTCGGGCCATGGATTACATTCGCCGCTGGGTTGAAACACCGTGATCGCGACACTATTTGTCGCACACCTCTGTTAGATTCTCTTCTGACCTAGGAAAACATCAGGCAAGCCAATCATCGAAGGTGACTTACTTTGACTGCATCTGCCTTTTCCGAAATTCTGGTCGAACACGGGTTCCTGCCCTACTCTTACGATTTCGCCGCCACTGCCTTGGGTTTTCAGCACGAGATTTTCAACGTGCTCATCTATGATGACCCGGTGTTCACCACCGATTCTAGTATCCATGAACAGCTGTACACACCCGATGCGATGCTGCGCTGTGAGCTGGTTACGAGAACCGGGGATTTAACCGCCGGTATCGCCTACTTCTACCAGCAATGGTTCAAGGAGCTTCGTTACTCCACCCCGGTGCTGCAAATCATCAACCTAAACCAGACTGCGGATACCGCCACGTTCGAGATTCTGACCATGAGTCAGCACAACGCGATGACTTTCCTGTTTACGATCAAATGAGGAACGCACGATGAACCGATATAAAACCGAAGAAGCCCGTGCACGCCAAAACGCTCGTGCGGGTAAAACACCTGCCGAAAGTGCTGAGCTAGACCAGCAAGAAACACTTCAAGCCAGTATTTACGAGCTCGCCCGGACGATCCATATCGAACGATTCCCGGAGGAGTATGATCACTACTACGACTCCATCGCGGATGCGAGCGACCGTACCAGCGGAATCAACCCGATGAGTAAAGAATACATTGAGCGAGTGACCGCCAAGCGGAAGAAGGAAGGAGTATCCCCGCTTGCAGAGAATGGACTGCCCACTGCCAACGACACGTGGGAAATCGTACTCGCAGAAGCGGAGCGCCAGTTACAACCAAAGTGACGAGCGATCTACCGGATCATCGAAGCCTTGGGCGGCACGAGACCGAAGCCAGGCGGAAACACTACCGATTGATTCGCCCACCAGAGCGTTCTAAATCGACGTTAAAATCACTGAGAGACACGGAGAGAAAATGAAATCGATGTCGCCATTTTGTCTCCATCGACACGCCGGTAAACGCAGCAAAAAGCTAAGCTATGGAAATAAAGGGGTAAAAATGGAGGCGCGGGTCGGAATCGAACCGGCGTACACGGAGTTGCAGGACGAGCTTTCTGAACCTCTTTTTTTGTTTAATTCCAGACACTTAAAGAACCTTCCTCACATCCAGTTTACGCTCATTCGGGCATTGTAAAGTTCCTTCGAATCAATAAGTTATATTTTCATTTTTTGGGTGATTTTCAGCTCACCGCATCTGTCGGCTCGATAAGATCTTCCATTAATCAGGTAGTCCACGCTCTTTAACACCTCACAAACATTTTGTGTGCAGAACGCTGCCGGTTTTGTGCAGGCGTGTTGTCAGTGCCGCGGTTTGCAAACCGTTATCTTAGTCACTGCACGGTTGGGACATTTAACTAAACCTCCGTAGCGAAAACAGCTCAATTGCTTTCGAATCAGTTGGAGCATTACCTGAAACTTTTGGAGTTACACCGCAGATGGCTATTAGAAAAGACGAACTGACATCTCACTACGCATGCATTCCGAACGACACATTGAGAGACCCTCGCCTGACGCCAGAAGCATTAGGAGTCCTCGTGTCACTATTATCCCGGCCAGAGGACTGGACCGTCAGAGCTGCCAAAATTAGGCACGATTTTAATATCGGAAAAGTAGTTCAACAAAGGATCTTTCGTGAACTGGAGAAGGCGGGATATCTGGTACGAGAAAAGGAAAAAGACAAAGCTCGGACTTCCAACGGTCGCTGGACCTTTCGGATTACAATTTTCCAAACCTCTTTAAAACCACTGACGGATGAAGATGAGCAATCGTGGAATCGCAAGTAAGGACCAGTCACGGAAAAGGCCAGGATTGCATCCGCCTTTAGTCAATCAGCGACGCAGGTACCTTTGACCTGAACCCGTTAAAAATAAATGGGGGGTACGGAAAGGTCGCAAAGCGGACATTCAAGTTGAGCGATCAATACGATTAAACGGCCGCGGTTTGAGGCTGGGGTGTGTCAGGAGTATCAGGGTAAGTTCATTAGAGCGCCTGATTTCATGCAGCATTGCGTTCCGGCCTCCACCGCCTGAATACTTGTAACGCAGCGAATACTAGGCCCCCAACTAACACAATATTCAAAGATAGGTTAGCAAATGATACCCATGTCGGATATTCCTGGGGAAGCATGACAGCATAGGAGCGCGGAAACGAAGGTGGGTCTAGTTTTTCTACGCTCTGCCATACAAACGGAAGGGGGAGGCCGTGAGGAACGTTGCCCATTTCAGATCTACCATCAATCTTTGTCGGCACAAGCAAAGAAGCTATAACGAGGACAACCGCCAAACACACGCTTCCGATAATCTGCCTTGTCATGCCACTATCTCCCTATAGGCCCTAACGTCAGCCAGCGTGAAGCGGAGTCAAAAGCCACGGTAAAGGGCCCTTATATGTGCTTTCTGTGAGTATCTGACAGGCCCACAAGGCAGATGGGGCAGGCGTTCTGCCTCACGGGTTTGGGTTGGCCGCTGCCGCGGCCAAAAAAACCACTATTGCCTATTGATTCAGAGAAGGCTCATATGGGTTAGATGTCACTATACCGCCCACTAAAGATCGGTTCTTGGACACTCCCGTACAGCGCTTGAACCCTTGCGGTGGCGAATGCCCAGTACTGGTCTCCATAAGAGAAGTGCCACCATTCCCTGGGATAGTTGACGAACCCTTCGGCAGCCAATATCTCCACCAAGAGCCGCCTATTGTTCGCTACCGTGCCCGTAATATTATTGGACTGCGTAGCGCATATCTCTGGTGGAACAGCATCCCAATCGCTCAGCTCCATACCAAAATCCAGAGGTTTACCAGTCGCATCAATTATTTCGATATCGACTGCGCCGCCCGTACTGTGTGGCGGAATAATCGGGACTCCCTCAAACGTGCGTAGTGGCGAGGCGAGCTTTGCTGCTTCCGCGTAACACAAAGACGCATCCCAGGAGGGGTTTTCCCCTTTCATCCGTCTAAGCTGCCCATCGAAGAGCATTTGTTGAATCTTGGGGTTCCTATAGCCCTCATATAAACGAAACTGCAACCCAGAAGGAAGTTTCTGTTGGGCCTCCTCAAGCCTAGCCACGACACCTTCACGCAACAGTCGGTAAAATGGTTCTGTTTCAGGACACTCGGGCGGGGGGCCATAGGCGATTACCCCGCCGCTTGCGACGTCCACAAGACGTTCACCGTAATCCGTAATAGGCATCCCCCGTACTCGGGAATCAGCCATTTCTACCAATTCGCGGTTTGCCAACCAAGTTCTCCATATCCTGGTGAGTGTTGGGACGGCGACATCTAACGCTCGCCATCACCGGTGACAAAACCGAAGTGAAGCGGAGGTTTTGGCATCCGGTGGATGGCTTAGTTAGTGCACTACTGCTTCTTGGGAATCGGTTTCCCCCGTTCTTCATTTTGCTGCCTATACAGCGAGGCAATATTCGACCGCCCCTTCAGCTTCCGTATTTCTCCCAGCGAAACTCTTGTCCTTCCTGCTACCTTTTTCATTCCTTGCTCCTTGCGAGTTCGAATTGTGCTAAGTCAGCCTCCGTGAGCTGATATAGGTCAGGATCTTCAGCAATCTGTTTGTCAATTTCTTCTTCTGTCGTTTCGTTGAACTTCTTTGCATCAGAGAGACTTTTCAGCTTTCTGATCTGTTGCAACGTTAGTCTTGTTGTTTCTTCAGCCATTTCTCAACCCTTCCGAAAATGTTCTCGACTCATACTGCTCGATATCTTTTTTCTTTGCCCGACGTACTGAAATAATTCTGTTTACGTGCTCGCCTTGGCTATATACGCGCACTGTGTAGACGACAAACAGTATGCCGAGCGCACCACGACCAATAGTCTGATAGCGTCACTCCCCATAGTCCTTTCGAGTATCTTCTCGTACCTGACGTAGAGGATCATCCCAGATCAGCGCAGCATCAATGAAATCGATCCCTCGCTCAAATAGAGTCTTCTGCCTCTTGGCTTCGTCCCACTCAAATTCCATTTTATCTCCTTGTGTGTATTGACATGATTTCGGCCACAAAGGCCACTAACGCCGGAGTTAAGCCGTGGCGCGTAGCGCCGTCGGCTTGAACGACTTGATACTGATTGAGCCTTCTCCCCAGCCCGGCGGTTACCCGCTAAGCTGGAAGGCGACCAAGCACTACAAGGGAGAAGACTCAATGAACTTTTACCATAGCACTCACCGTCACTATTGTGGAATCGACCTGCATGCCCGCAGCCTGTATGTCTGCATCATCGACCAACAGGGCGAGGTACTTCTGCACAAGGAAATCAAAGCGCGCCCGGAACCGCTACTAGGAGTCTGCGCGGCAGAAGTGTTTTGAGCAATTGCCTCCGCCGCGCCGAATCACGGTTGTGCCCGAGAGTATATGCGCAGTATCCAACCGGATAGAGTCACGATTTTATATTCAGGCAATCAAGACGGTTATAGGCAAGTTCACAACCGTAGCCCGACCACTCAGCACGGCCCGGCACGCCGCCTCAGGTCGCCTATGTCAGCCTCATCAGCGAACTCATCCGCCTGAGGTTAAGCGACAGGCAGACCAG
>NZ_PXNP01000100.1 GCF_003007675.1 Marinobacter fuscus
GTAAGCGCCAATAAATCCGCACCTGTAGCTGACGCCCGAGTTTCGCCACACTGATTCCTGCTTTCACATTAAAGAGGAATCCGATGACTACCCCTGATTTACACCAGTTCTGGCAAGAGACGCTGTCGGACTGGCAGGCCTCGGGCCTGTCCGGTGCAGCCTACTGCAAACAAGAGTCGCTTGTTTATCATCGGTTTGTCTACTGGCGGCAGAAGCTGACCGGTCGTGTCGAATCCAGTGATGAACCGGTTCACGCTCGATCCGGATTCACTCGCGTGACTCCGACTCCGACTCCGGATGCCGGAGTCAGTTTGACCGTGTCACTGCCCGGCGGCGTATCGATCACCGGTCTGCATGCCGGTAATATCGATTTGCTGGGTGCCGTCTTGAGACAGCTGTGATGCGTCACCGCTATCTGCGCCCTTCCAGGGATTTGCCGGAGATCTACCTGTACCGAAAGCCCATCGACTTCCGCAAGCAGGCCAACGGCCTGGCCCTGCTGGTTGAACAGGAACTGGGGCACAGCCCATTCTCCGGTGCACTTTACGCCTTCACCAACCGGCAGCGGAACAAGATCAAATGTCTAATGTGGGAAGACAACGGCTTTGTGCTCTATTACAAAGCCTTGGCTGAGGAAAAATTCAAGTGGCCAGGGCCTGCGGATGAGCTGATGCCGCTGACCGGTGAACAGATCAACTGGTTGTTGGACGGCTACGACATCAGTCTGTTGCGGGGCCATAAAACCCTGCACTATGAGAGTGTCGGATAGCCCTTTTTGCATTACGTTTTAGGTGTGCCAGGGCATTGTTTTTGCTATAATTCCGCCATGAAATCAACGCCTGATAACGCCCTCAAAACCCCGGATCTCAACGGTTTATCGACCGCTGAGATGGTGGCGGTTATCAGCGGCCTTCAGCAGCAACTCGCCTCCAAAGAAGACGCCATCCAGCGACGAGACGCTCGCATCGAGATCCTCGAAGAACTGCTGCGCCATAAGAAGATCCAGCAGTTCGCCGCCAGCAGTGAAAAGCTGCCCAATCAGATCCTGCTGTTCGATGAGGTCGAGCTGGAAGTCGAGATTGATGAACTGCGCGATGAGCTGCCGGACGATGTCGAAGAGGAAGAGACGCCCCGCCGTTCCCGCAAGCGCCGCCAACGTGGCTTCTCCGATACGCTGCTGCGTGAGCGTATTGAATTAACCCTCAGCGACGAAGAGAAAGCCGGTGCCAGCAAGACCTTCTTCACCAAGGTGAAGGAAGAGCTGGAGTACATTCCCGCTCAACTGAAAGTGCTGGAGTACTGGCAGGAAAAGGCGGTGTTCGAGCAGGACGGCGAAGAGCGCATTGTTGCGGCTGCCCGTCCGGCGCGCCCGCTGGGCAAGTGCATCGCCACCCCGTCACTGCTGGCTTACCTCATTACCTCCAAGTATGCCGACGGTCTGCCGTTGTACCGTCAGGAACAAATGTTCCAGCGCCTGGGGCATGAAGTGAGTCGCACCAGCATGGCTCACTGGATCATCCGGCTGAATGACGTCTTCCAGCCGCTGATCAACCTGATGCGGGAAACCCAGAATAGCGGTGATTACCTGCAAGCCGATGAAACCCGGATCCAGGTGCTCAAGGAAGACGGTAAGACCGCCCAATCCGACAAATGGATGTGGGTCACCCGGGGTGGTCCACCGGGAAAACCTTCGGTTCTGTTCGAGTATGATCCATCACGAGGTGGCAAGGTACCGGTGCGTCTGCTGGATGACTTCCAGGGCATTCTGCAAGCCGATGGCTATTCCGGCTATGGGCAGGTCTGTGCCACGAACAAGCTGACGCGGATCGGGTGTTGGGATCACGCGAGACGTAAGTACGTGGAGGCGTCCCGGGCGGCACCGGCCAAAGGCAAAAAAGGCCAACCCTCAAAGGCGGATGTAGCCCTGAGCCACATCCGCAAACTGTACGCCATTGAAAAGGCCGCCCGGGATCTGAGCGACGCGGAGCGATATCGGGTTCGCCAGGAAAAGAGTCTGCCGTTGTTGAACGCCTTTAAAGCCTGGCTGGAGAAAAATGCCCCCAAGGTGATGAAAGGCCTGCTTACCCGTCAGGCCATGGATTACACCCTGAACCAATGGGACTACCTGGTCGGCTACTGTGAGCGCGGTGACCTGAAGATCAGCAATGCCGGAGCCGAGAACGCCATCCGCCCGTTTGCCCTCGGCAGAAAGGCCTGGCTCTTCGCCGATACCTCACAAGGGGCGAAAGCCAGCGCCACCTGCTATTCGCTCATCGAAACCGCCAAGGCCAATGGCCTGGAGCCTTCAGCTTATATCCACCATGTGTTGGAACGCATTGCTGAGTCCGACACGCTGGAGAAGCTCGAAGCGTTGCTGCCCTGGAATGCCGAGTTGCCAGCTTCGAAAAAAGTGGCTCAATACGATTAGGGCAAGCGGGGCGATTTAACGGCGCTTACAGGATAAGTCGGTCGCCAAGGTGGGTAATAGCATTAACAACTTTGTTAAAGTGAGACCCCGCGTTGAAGCTGCATCTCCCCCTTGCAGTTTTCACTCACCAACCCTGATCGAAATTTACGGACGAGACTGTTATTGTTTATTCAGTTCAACAATCTAGACCACCATGGATCCTAAAAGGGTGTCCGGTTTCTGGACACCGAAATCCTGACAATTTGGCACTCCCCGACCTGACAAAATCGGATCCAAATATCTATTTAGAGAGCCTGGAGGGCACCGATCAAATGTCCTGTTTCCGGACATCGGTTACCTGACAAAGATGTGCCACACTTCGGTGTTAATTGGCTTAAAATGCTGATATATAGGGGTTTTGGAGGCTGGTGTTTTTTGCTTTAGGTGTTTGATCTTTGAGACTTTTCACCGATTTAGACCGGTTGCTGCCTACCTTGGAGGGCGCCCTCCGGAGGCAGAGGTCAGAGGTTCGAATCCTCTCGGGCGCGCCATATTCAACAAAAAAGCCCACCTTGCGTGGGCTTTTTTGTGGAACTCTGGTTTGCCGGAGGGCAGGTGCAGAACCTCCGTTCGACAAATCGCGAACGCGATTTGGGCGCCGGAGCCTGCGACGGCGGGGCGAAGCCCCGGAAGATCGCCCTGAGGCGATCTGGAGTCAATCCTCTCGGGCGCGCCATTATTTTCAAAGGCTTGCGTGAAAACTCAGGCCTTTTTTGTTTGGCTGTATCCAAAGTGTGTCCACGGTTTTAAGGGCATTTCCGATCTTGGGTTTTTGACCTTCGCATAGCCCCGGCCGCGAGAAAATTGCGGCCCATCAACCCGAGAAAGCCTGAATGCCGGTCTGCGCTCGCCCCAAGATCAACGCGTGTACATCGTGGGTACCCTCATAGGTGTTCACCACTTCAAGATTAACCAGGTGACGAATTACACCATATTCGTCAGAGATGCCATTTCCTCCCAGCATATCCCTGGCGAGGCGGGCTACATCAAGCGCTTTGCCGCAGGAATTTCGTTTCATTAACGATGTAATCTCAACCGCGGCAGCTCCAACATCCTTCATACGCCCAAGCCGCAGACACCCCTGCAGACCGAGCGTGATCTCGGTTTGCATATCCGCGAGCTTTTTCTGAATGAGTTGGTTGGCAGCCAATGGTCGACCGAACTGCTTTCGGTCCAGCGTATACTGCCGCGCTGTATGCCAGCAAAACTCAGCCGCTCCCAATGCGCCCCAAGCGATACCATAGCGGGCAGAATTAAGGCACGTAAATGGCCCTTTCAACCCAGTTACGCCCGGCAATAAGTTTTCCTCCGGCACAAAAACCTGATCCATCACGATCTCACCGGTAATCGATGACCGCAAGCCAACCTTTCCATGAATCGCGGGCGCGCTCAGGCCAGCCATTCCTTTTTCCAGAATGAAGCCCCGAATGAGCCCATCCTCGGTTTTTGCCCAAACCACAAACACATCAGCGATAGGGCTGTTGGTAATCCAGATCTTATTTCCTGTGAGCAGATAACCTCCATCCACCTTCCTGGCACGACTCGCCATACTGCCCGGATCGGAACCATGGTCAGGTTCGGTAAGACCAAAACAGCCAATAAGCTCGCCGCTTGCCAAACGAGGAAGGTACTTACGCTTCTGATTTTCTGTCCCAAACTCGAATATCGGCACCATTACCAGCGAGGACTGCACACTCATCATCGAACGATAGCCCGAATCTACATACTCCACCTCGCGCGCCACTAAACCATATGCAACGTAGTTAAATCCTGCGCCACCGTACTCTTCCGGGATAGTCACACCCAGAAGCCCCAGCGCCCCCATCTCTTTAAATATCTCGACGTCCGTATGCTCATTCCTGAAGGCATTCAAAACTCGTGGAGCGAGCTGCCTCTGGGCATACTGATGCGCTGTATCGCGGATCATCCGCTCCTCTTCAGTGAGCTGGTCATCCAGCAAAAGCGGACTTGCCCAATCGAATTCAGCTTTATTCGAAGCCATCGCATCTATCCTTTGAAAAGGTTACTTTGAGGTGCATAATGATAAAAATGCACAACTTTTGATAAGGTTGATTGTAAGGAGCTGGCCCAGGCGCTACCAAACGACTTTTCGGCACTGGTCTGTGCATTTTTCTCACAAACGAAACTCTTCAGCCACACCCCAATGAGACGAAAGATTCCAAGCACCACAGCCCTTGTCGGTTTTGAAAGAGCAGCCCGGCATCAAAGCTTTACTAAAGCAGCCGAAGAACTATCGCTAACACAAAGTGCAATATGCCGACAGGTAGCCGGGCTTGAAGAATTCCTCGGAGTGGAACTATTTGAACGAGAGCGTCAGGGCGTTTGCCTCACCGAGGCTGGCAAGAATTACTTCCGCAGAATAACCAACCGGCTGGATGAGCTTGAACGGGACACCCTTGAACTGATGGGAGATCACCAATCTGACAAAACCATCGAACTGGCAGTCGTACCGACTTTCGGAGCCCGCTGGCTAATGCCACGCTTGCAGCGCTTTCGGGAGAAACATCCGGGTATCACGGTAAACCTTACCAACAGAACCAAGCCTTTTCTTTTCTCCGATACACAATTCGATGCAGCTATTTATTTTGGTGATGGCGATTGGCCAGGAACCGACGCATATCCCCTGATGCACGAAAATCCAACACCCGTGTGCAGCCCGGAACTTATTGCACCAACGACCTCTCTCCTGCCAGAGGAAATCCCTAACTACACGCTACTTCAACAAACAACACGCCCCTACGCCTGGCGCGAATGGTTTGATTCAACAGGACTACAAGTGACCCGGGATCTAGCCGGCCCCCGATTCGAGCTCTTCACCATGCTGGCACAAGCGGCAATACACCGCATGGGCATAGCGCTCATCCCTCCATTTTTGATACACGATGAGCTGGAATCAGGCCGGCTCATTTGCCCCATCGATCACAGTTTCGAGAGCAAGTGGGCCTATCACTTTGTACTTCCGAACAAAAATCGCGAGAGTCAGGCGCTATGTGACTTTCGGGACTGGCTAATTTCAGAAATCACCCTCTTCTGCCATTGACAAACATTGTGAAACAGCACCATGCGGTTGACAGATCTCGCATCCGCATGGTGCTTTTCTTCCTGCTGCCCCTAGCCTCAACGACAACGGCAAAGCTTGTCGAGTGCAGCGTCATACTCAGCTTTCATACGAGCGACAATCTCTCCAGCTGGAGGCAAGTCATCAATCATGGCTACGCCTTGTCCAGCGCCCCAGATATCTTTCCACGCCTTAGCTTTTGATCGCCCGTCTTTGAAGCTCATCTTACTCTTATCACCCACAGGCAAATCATCAGGATCCAGCCCGGTTCGGCGAACACTCTCCTTAAGGTAGTTACCATGAACACCGGAGAAGTAGTTGCTGTATACAATGTCAGACGCCCCCGACTGCACTATGCATTCTTTATATTCATCCGCTGCGTTGGCTTCTTTCGATGCAATAAAACGGGTTCCCACATAGGCAAAATCAGCGCCCATGGCTTGCGCGGCCAACACCGAGTCTCCGGTTGCAATCGAACCGGCAAGAACCAGAGGGCCATCAAAGTGCCTACGAACCTCACCCAGCAAAGCGAACGGTGACAACGTTCCCGCATGCCCACCAGCCCCGGCTGCCACGAGAATCAGGCCATCAACACCCGCTTCCAGAGCTTTCATCGCATGCCGCAAGTTGATGACATCATGCAAAATGATGCCGCCATAGCTATGCACCTCGTCCACAATTTCCTTAACCGGCGCACGGAGCGAGGAGATGATGATCGGTACTTTATGTTTAACACAGGTCGCCACGTCCTGCTCCAGTCGCACGTTCGAGGAGTGAGAGATCTGGTTAACTGCAATTGGCCCTACTGGTTTACCTGGGTTGGCAACTCTGAAGCTGGCCAACTCTTCGTTCATCATCGTCAACCACTCATCCAGCAGCTCTGGCTGCCGGGCATTCAAGGCCGGAAAAGAACCTACAATGCCTGCTTTACACTCCGCCAGAACCAACTCTGGGTAACTGACAGTGAACATAGGGGATGAAATCACAGGCAATGTCAGGTTCTGCAAAACTTCGGGAATTCTGTTGCTCATACTATCTCCAAGCGCTAATCGATGGGCCCATCTGCCTCAGGATCCTTTTTTCAGGATCAACATATCGGATTCGCCACTCTGGACGACGTCATTGTTTTGATTAACCAACTCCAGACGACGGTTAACCCTACCCACCTTCTTACTTTCGCCAGCTTCAGCTTCAAGAATAGTGAGCCGCAGGTGGAGCGTTGTGCCAATCGTAATCGGCTTTACAAAAGTCCACTCCTTGATAGACATCATTGCCACAGCCGATTTCTCGAAGATGCCCAAGGCATGAATCATCCCCGTCGCGATAGCTATTCCCAGCGCGCCGTGCACAAGACGCTCACCATACCGGGTATCTTTTGAAAACTCTTGGTCACAATGAATCGGGTTCCAGTCTCCGGAAAGCATGGAAAAAAAAGTCATATCGGTCTCAGTAATGGTTCGAGCAGCACTTTCAAAACTTTGCCCAACCACCAGGTCTTCGAAATATAGGGAATGGTCCATTGTCACGCACCTTCTTGCAGATTGTCTTGAGCCAAGGCCCGTAGCTTGCCCCGCTGAACCTTAAGCCCGTTGGCGCTTTTGGTTACCGGATAATCATCGACAAACCAGACCCTGTAGGGGACTTTGAATCCAGCCAGTTTTCGCTTCGCGGAATCAATAATCGCCTCTTCACTCAAGGTGGCACTGCCATCATCCTGGACAAACGCAACGACTCGCGCTTTGCCGTCGATCTCAACGCCTACGATATAGGCGTCCTCCACACCGGGTATGCTCTTCAGAACAGACTCAATTTCCGATGGATTAATCAAAAAACCACCCAAGCGTATTGCATCGCCCATTCGAGACTCATACACCAGGGAACCATCTCCTCTCAGATAACCGAGATCCCCAGTTCGGTAGAAACCGTCATCAGTAAATGCCTTCCGAGTCGCCTCCGGGTTGTTCAGATAACCAATAAAATTGGTCGGACCCTTGATTTCGATTTCCCCGGTTTCTTCAGCCGGCAGCAGCCTCCCTGATGCGGCATCCCGAATACGTATCTCAACAAGCTCCCTGGCTGCAGGAACCCCCCCCCCACGAATTTTTTCCTGGACCGGCCGCTCTCCTGTCTGGGAGGAAAATATGGCGAGAACCTCACTGGATCCATACAGACCACAAAGGGGGATACCACGCTCCCAGGCTGCCAATGCATAGTCATTAAAACTGGATGTGAATGCTCCGAAACCAAACAGACGAGCTGATGGGAACGGCTTATCCCCCTCCGCTGCATCAATCAGCTTACGGTATAGCTCATCACTTCCATAAACGTGGCTCACTCCATATTTCTGTATGAGCGATGCTGCCTCACGACCATCGAATGCCGCCATGATGATCGTCGGACAGCCCGCAGCCATGGCGGCCAGGACCGCATTCAAACCAAAAGCCCCACAAAACGGCAGCACCGACAACAAAGCAGAATCGGGCAGAGTCATACCATAACTCGATGCACAGTAGTGCCCGTGTCGAACGAGGTTTTCCTGGGTCTGCATGACCAGTTTCGGGCCACTGGTTGTGCCAGAGGTAGAGAACAAAATGCAGACACTACTGTCATCTTGCACTTGCTCGCTGGAGGATTCCGTACCCGACATCTCCGTGCTTGTTACCGCAATGCCGCTCAAGGAATCCGGCAAGATCTCGTCAGCCCCCAGAAACGCTATTTTTTCCAGAGAGCGCAACGCACCTTCATCGATCTGATTAAAAATATCAATAAAATTAATGTTCCGGAACTGGCTCTGCATAATAAGCAGTCGTGGCTGGGACTTCTCGATCATGTAGCCAATTTCATGACTCTTATAGCGGGTGTTCAATGGTGCAAGAACCGCCCCAATACGCGCCAACGCGAAGAAAAACGCCAGCCACTGAGAGCTATTCACCAGCCACATCGCAACAGTGTCGCCTTTACCAACACCCTGACTCCGAAGCCAACTCTCTTTCTCACGGCATAGCCTGTCAAACTGCTGAAAACTAATGTTCTGGTCGCCTTCAATAAAGGCCACGGACTCAGGTGCAGTCTTGAGGTTATCTTCTACCAGACGGTAAAGAAGGTTACTGCTGCCCATAATTCAATCTCCATGTTGACTCATCTCGTGCTCAAGTTCTGAACTGGTAACGCCTATACTCAAGCGGCCATATAGCCCCATAGCAGCGTGGCGGCTCCGAACACAATTCCCAGATAACCCAGTATCAGGACGAGGTACCCCATAATCTCACGAAGCTTAAGCCCGGAGATTGCGAGCGCGGGAAGCAGCCAGAATGGCTGGACCATATTGGTCCACTGATCCCCCATCTGCACTGCCACTGCTGTAGCCCCGTAAGAAGCCCCCAGTTCTTTTGCAGCCTCAATCATCACCGGCCCTTGAACAGCCCATTGACCACCACCAGAGGGCGCCAGAATGTTGATCAGACCGCCACTGATAAATGACCAGAACGGAAGGGTTTCTGCAGATGCCAGTCCTACAAAAACGTCAGAGAACGAAACCATCAGGCCGGAGCCGACAAGGATACCCATGATGCCCGCATAGAAAGGATACTGGATGACTACACCGGAAACCGTCTTGATGCCATCGTTAAGGGCTTCCAGAAAGGCAGAGGCACGCGCAAACAAAAGAATGGCCAGAAACAAGAAACCAAAGTTCAAACTGTTCAGGTTAAGAGAACCATCTGCGCTGATGTACAGAAACAAGTAAAGCATTCCCAAAACACCGATAGAGATGCCAAAGAACCGGCTGTCGTTCATCTTCTGGGAGAAGGTCTTATTAACATACGCAGGCTTTTCTGCCTCTCGGGCTTCATCTTCGGCCTTTTTGCGAACAACCTCATCACAGTCAATCTCATGGATATGTTCAGGGTCGGTTGGATGCATCAACATGTTGAAAATGGGCAACGTTGCCAGAACGAACAGCGACGTACCCAACAACAGAGGAGAGAAAATCGTCTCTTCCAGAGGGACAACACCCATCATGCCTTCCAGAAAGTGACCATCGGTCGCAATCAATAACGGCACAGTACCAGACATGCCAATGCCGTAAACCGACAATCCCGAGTAGGCAGCCGCAATGGCCAACGGAAAGTGCAGGCCTTTGACGTTGATAGCCAGCTTTCTGGCCACAACGCTGCCAACAATCAAGCCAAAGCCCCAGTTGAACCAGCACCCGACAACACCTGCCAGCGTTGCGATTACGATAGCCTTACGAGGAGAAGTGACTTTGCTTGTGATCGCATCCAGAAAGCGATCCACTAATGGCGTTTTAGCCAGTACATACCCGGAAATCAGGATGATCGCCATCTGCATGGCAAATGATAAAAGCGACCAGAAGCCATCGCCCCACAGGGTGACCACTTTCGCCACCGCAACCCCCTCTGCAACCACCGCAAGACCGGTAGTGAGAAGCGTAAGCGTTATCGCGATCACAAAGGCATCAGGCATATACCTGTGCACCAGGTTAGTAAAAAAGGTAACTAATGCTTTCATTTCCGCTCCTGTTTTTTTTGTATTAAGTGCGCCGACGGGTCATCTCAGCCAACGGACTACTCAACCGCATCTTCGCCGTTTATCGACAGCCGTAGAATTCGTCTTTGTTGAAAGGCCCCTTAAGACACTAAAAACAAAGAACTTTCTGACACAGAAAGGGGAACGAAAAACCCAAAAGCATGGTTCGGCCAATCCAGCCGGACCTTTTCGACCAAGCGGACTAAAGACCGTTATCGTTGGTTTGGGTAATGAGTCGACCCTGCAAAAGCAAAAACCTTAACAAAGGCAATGAGTTGGCCTGATTTCGGGGTATAATATCCACCAGAAATCTCTCCGTTTCGCCCAAAAACCGGAAGAAAACGCCATGATTCCACGGGATAAGCGCC
>NZ_PXNP01000101.1 GCF_003007675.1 Marinobacter fuscus
GTAAGCGCCAATAAATCCGCACCTGTAGCTGACGCCCGAGTTTCGCCACACTGATTCCTGCTTTCACATTAAAGAGGAATCCGATGACTACCCCTGATTTACACCAGTTCTGGCAAGAGACGCTGTCGGACTGGCAGGCCTCGGGCCTGTCCGGTGCAGCCTACTGCAAACAAGAGTCGCTTGTTTATCATCGGTTTGTCTACTGGCGGCAGAAGCTGACCGGTCGTGTCGAATCCAGTGATGAACCGGTTCACGCTCGATCCGGATTCACTCGCGTGACTCCGACTCCGACTCCGGATGCCGGAGTCAGTTTGACCGTGTCACTGCCCGGCGGCGTATCGATCACCGGTCTGCATGCCGGTAATATCGATTTGCTGGGTGCCGTCTTGAGACAGCTGTGATGCGTCACCGCTATCTGCGCCCTTCCAGGGATTTGCCGGAGATCTACCTGTACCGAAAGCCCATCGACTTCCGCAAGCAGGCCAACGGCCTGGCCCTGCTGGTTGAACAGGAACTGGGGCACAGCCCATTCTCCGGTGCACTTTACGCCTTCACCAACCGGCAGCGGAACAAGATCAAATGTCTAATGTGGGAAGACAACGGCTTTGTGCTCTATTACAAAGCCTTGGCTGAGGAAAAATTCAAGTGGCCAGGGCCTGCGGATGAGCTGATGCCGCTGACCGGTGAACAGATCAACTGGTTGTTGGACGGCTACGACATCAGTCTGTTGCGGGGCCATAAAACCCTGCACTATGAGAGTGTCGGATAGCCCTTTTTGCATTACGTTTTAGGTGTGCCAGGGCATTGTTTTTGCTATAATTCCGCCATGAAATCAACGCCTGATAACGCCCTCAAAACCCCGGATCTCAACGGTTTATCGACCGCTGAGATGGTGGCGGTTATCAGCGGCCTTCAGCAGCAACTCGCCTCCAAAGAAGACGCCATCCAGCGACGAGACGCTCGCATCGAGATCCTCGAAGAACTGCTGCGCCATAAGAAGATCCAGCAGTTCGCCGCCAGCAGTGAAAAGCTGCCCAATCAGATCCTGCTGTTCGATGAGGTCGAGCTGGAAGTCGAGATTGATGAACTGCGCGATGAGCTGCCGGACGATGTCGAAGAGGAAGAGACGCCCCGCCGTTCCCGCAAGCGCCGCCAACGTGGCTTCTCCGATACGCTGCTGCGTGAGCGTATTGAATTAACCCTCAGCGACGAAGAGAAAGCCGGTGCCAGCAAGACCTTCTTCACCAAGGTGAAGGAAGAGCTGGAGTACATTCCCGCTCAACTGAAAGTGCTGGAGTACTGGCAGGAAAAGGCGGTGTTCGAGCAGGACGGCGAAGAGCGCATTGTTGCGGCTGCCCGTCCGGCGCGCCCGCTGGGCAAGTGCATCGCCACCCCGTCACTGCTGGCTTACCTCATTACCTCCAAGTATGCCGACGGTCTGCCGTTGTACCGTCAGGAACAAATGTTCCAGCGCCTGGGGCATGAAGTGAGTCGCACCAGCATGGCTCACTGGATCATCCGGCTGAATGACGTCTTCCAGCCGCTGATCAACCTGATGCGGGAAACCCAGAATAGCGGTGATTACCTGCAAGCCGATGAAACCCGGATCCAGGTGCTCAAGGAAGACGGTAAGACCGCCCAATCCGACAAATGGATGTGGGTCACCCGGGGTGGTCCACCGGGAAAACCTTCGGTTCTGTTCGAGTATGATCCATCACGAGGTGGCAAGGTACCGGTGCGTCTGCTGGATGACTTCCAGGGCATTCTGCAAGCCGATGGCTATTCCGGCTATGGGCAGGTCTGTGCCACGAACAAGCTGACGCGGATCGGGTGTTGGGATCACGCGAGACGTAAGTACGTGGAGGCGTCCCGGGCGGCACCGGCCAAAGGCAAAAAAGGCCAACCCTCAAAGGCGGATGTAGCCCTGAGCCACATCCGCAAACTGTACGCCATTGAAAAGGCCGCCCGGGATCTGAGCGACGCGGAGCGATATCGGGTTCGCCAGGAAAAGAGTCTGCCGTTGTTGAACGCCTTTAAAGCCTGGCTGGAGAAAAATGCCCCCAAGGTGATGAAAGGCCTGCTTACCCGTCAGGCCATGGATTACACCCTGAACCAATGGGACTACCTGGTCGGCTACTGTGAGCGCGGTGACCTGAAGATCAGCAATGCCGGAGCCGAGAACGCCATCCGCCCGTTTGCCCTCGGCAGAAAGGCCTGGCTCTTCGCCGATACCTCACAAGGGGCGAAAGCCAGCGCCACCTGCTATTCGCTCATCGAAACCGCCAAGGCCAATGGCCTGGAGCCTTCAGCTTATATCCACCATGTGTTGGAACGCATTGCTGAGTCCGACACGCTGGAGAAGCTCGAAGCGTTGCTGCCCTGGAATGCCGAGTTGCCGGCTTCGAAAAAAGTGGCTCAATACGATTAGGGCAAGCGGGGCGATTTAACGGCGCTTACCGATCAGCGGCGTGTACTGAAGATATTTCCGGCTGCTTACGTTGTAAGAAACCGCAAGATCCACCCGGTGTTCGGTCACCAGCTGCTGAAGAGTGCCGCTCATGGCGGACTTGATGGCGACTTTGACCTGCGGATAGCGTTTTTGCAGTTCGGCCAGGATGCTGCCGGTGAACTCCGGGGCGGCGGTGGGCAGTATGCCCAGCACAATCTGGCCGGTCACTTCACCGCCGATGGCAGACACCGACGCCTGGGTGCGCTCCAGCTCCTGCAGAATGGCTCGGGCCTTTTCATAAAGCAGTTCGCCCGCGGCGGTCAGCGCCACGCCTCGCCCGTGGCGAACAAACACTTCTGTATTCAAAGCTTCTTCCATCAGCCGAATCTGACGGCTCAGAGCCGGTTGTGCGGTAAACAGTTTCTCTGCAGCTCGGCTGAAGCTGCCGGTGCTGGCAACGGTTACAAAGGTGTTGAGTTGTCGAAGGTCTATTTTCAGGAGTGAAGACATGGTGCGCTCCCGCTACGGGACACTTGGTATCCAAAAATTATATGGGTGGCATCAAAACGATATAATAGTGGCATTCAAAACGGAGTGCTATGGTTTTTAGATACAAGACAGTCAGCCCCGTACCGGCCCCCGCCGGTTATCGACCCTGGAGAACACAATGGCACTGGATCAAGATACTCTGAACCAATTTGTTGACAGCGTTCGCCGCTACGTGCGGGATCGTCTCATTCCTCTGGAAATGCAGGTGGCTGAAGAAGACCGCATTCCGGAGGAAGTGATCGACGAAATGAAAGACATGGGCCTGTTCGGATTGTCGATTCCGGAAGCCTACGGCGGGCTTGGGCTAACGATGAGCGAGGAAGTCGCCATCATTCAGGAAGTGGGCTACACCTCTCCGGTGTTTCGTTCCATGTTCGGTACCAACGTTGGGATTGGCTCCCAGGGCATTGTGATGGACGGTACCGAAGAACAAAAAGCCTACTACCTGCCTAAACTGGCCAGTGGTGAGCTGACAGGCTCCTTTGCCCTGACGGAAGCCGATGCGGGCTCGGATGCCGGGTCGGTAGCCACCACGGCCCGCCGCGACGGAGATGACTACATCATCAACGGCAGCAAGCGCTACATCACCAACGCGCCCCGGGCGGGTGTGTTCACCCTGATGGCCCGTACCGGCACCAAAGAAGAGGGTGGCAAAGGTGTGTCGGCGTTCCTGGTCGATGCCAATCTGCCGGGGATTTCTCTGGGCAAGCCCGACCAGAAGATGGGCCAGAAAGGTGCCCACACCTGCGATGTTATTTTCGAAAACGTGCGAGTGCCTGCCAGCGCGCTGATCGGTGGGGTGGAAGGTAAAGGCTTCATCACCGCCATGAAAGTGCTCGACCGGGGCCGCCTGCACATCAGCGCCCTGAGTGTGGGCACCGCCAAACGTTTGATTGACGAAAGTGTGACCTACGCCTCTCAGCGTAAGCAGTTTGGAACCGAAATAGCCAACTTCCAACTGGTACAGGCGATGTTGGCCGATAGCCAGACGGAATACTACGCGGGTAAATGCATGGTGGAAGAGACCGCCCGGGCCTACGACGCCGGTGCGGCTGCCTCCATGAATGCGGCCAGTTGCAAGCTTTTCTGTACGGAAATGGTTGGCCGGGTGGCAGACCGAGCGGTACAGGTACATGGCGGAGCAGGGTACATCAGCGAATACTGTGTTGAGCGTTTCTATCGCGACGTTCGTTTGTTCCGGCTGTATGAGGGAACTTCCCAGATTCAGCAGCTGGTGATCGCCAAGCACATGATTCGCAATGCGAAGGATGGGATATGAGTAGCCAAACTGTGACGCCGGGCCCGTTAGCGGGGCTGCGGGTGCTTGACCTGTCCAGAGTGATGGCCGGGCCCTGGTGTACCCAGATTCTTGCCGATCTCGGGGCCGAGGTGATCAAGATTGAGCGGCCGGGAGCCGGGGACGATACCCGCCATTGGGGCCCGCCCTGGCTCAAGGATCCGCAAGGCAAAGAACGCCCCCAGTCGGCGTACTATTTGTCGGCCAACCGTGGCAAGCACTCGGTCACCGTGGATATCGGCAAGCCCGAAGGCCAGGCCATCATCCGGGAGCTGGCTGCCAAATGTGACGTGCTGGTAGAGAACTTCAAGACCGGCGGCCTGGCAAAAAAGGGTCTGGGTTACGACCAGCTTGCCAGCATCAACCCGGGGCTGGTGTATTGCTCCATCACCGGTTTCGGGCAAACCGGCCCAATGGCCAATCACGCAGGTTACGATTATCTGGTACAGGCCCAGGCCGGGTTGATGAGCATTACCGGCGTGGCAGACGGCCAGCCAGGTGCCGGCCCCCAGCGGGTGGGCATGGCTGTAGCTGACCTTACTACCGGTATGAACGCCGCCGTGGCCATTCTTGCCGCCATGCATCACCGGGCCAAAAGCGGTGAAGGCCAATACATTGATATGGCCTTGCTGGACGTTCAGGTGAGCTGGCTGGCCAACCAGGCGTTGAACTATTTCTGCAGTGGCCAGGTGCCCCGGCGCACCGGTGAATACCACCCAAACCTGGCGCCTTACCAACCGTTCCCCACAGCGGATGGTCAGGTGATCATTGCCGTTGGCAACGACAGCCAGTTCCGAAAACTGTGCGAAACCGCCGGTTGCCCGGAATTGGCAGACGACGAACGCTTTTCTACCAACCCCGAACGGGTTCGGTTCCGCCAGGAACTGGTGGGTAGGCTATGTGAACGAACCCGCACCCGTACCAGCCATGAGTGGATGGAGCAACTGGCGAAAGTGCAGGTGCCCTGTGGCCCGATTCAGAACATTGCCGAAGTGTTTGAAGATCCTCAGGTGCTCGCCCGCGGAATGAAGCTGGAACTCGAACACCCGGTTTTGGGCACCGTGCCGGGCATTGCCAACCCGATCAAGTTCTCGAAAACCCGCGCGCAATATCACAAGGCGCCGCCGATACTGGGCGAAGACACCGACGCAATACTTGAGCGGGTGCTCGGCAAGTCGCCCGATGACATCCGTGCGCTGAAAGCCAGCGGCGTACTCTGAACCTTTTCTCCATCGCCGTGCCCGTTGTCGGGTGCGGCTTTTTTTCTTGCAGGAGAGCATATTATGGTAGTCAGCTATCAAAAAGTTGAAGAATTGGGCGTGATCACGATCAACAACCCACCGGTGAATGCGTTATCCCAGTCGGTTCGCCAGGGGTTGGTGGATGCCCTGCAGCAAGCAGGGCGGGATGACACCAAAGCGGTGGTTCTGATCTGCGAAGGCCGCACGTTCATCGCGGGTGCCGACATTAGCGAGTTTGGTAAGCCGCCTCTGGAGCCGTCATTGCCAGAGGTCAATGCGGCCATAGAGGCGTGTCCGAAGCCGGTGATTGCGGCCTTGCATGGCACGGCTCTGGGTGGTGGTTTTGAGGTGGCGCTGAGTTGCGATTATCGCTGCGCTCTGGCGTCGGCCCAGGTTGGCCTGCCGGAAGTGAATCTTGGCCTGCTGCCCGGTGCGGGCGGTACTCAGCGTTTACCAAGGCTGATCGGCCCGGAGGCTGCTCTGGAAATGATCACCAGTGGCCAGCGGGTTGGCAGCGCCAAGGCAAGTGCTCTCGGGTTGATCGACCGGATCCTGGCCGAGCCGCTTGCCGAAAACGCCCTGGCGTATGCCCGAGAGTTGGTTGCCAAGGGTGCGGGCGTGCGCCGGGTCAGAGATCTGCAGGTGGCGGGCGAGGGCTTTGGCGAGGCAGAATTTGCCGAATGGCGTACCAGGCTGGCCAAACGCAAGCGCGGCCAGAAAGCGCCCCAACGCATTGTGGATTGTGTTGAGACCGCGTTGTCTAAGCCTTTTGAGCAGGGCCTGGCGTTCGAACGGGCGCAGTTTGTTGAATGTGTGCAGTCTGAGCAGTCCGCGGCGCTTCGCCATATCTTCTTTGCCGAGCGGGAGGCGGCCCGGGTGCCGGGGTTGGATAAATCGGTGATGCCGCGGTCGGTGGCCCGGGTTGGCATTATCGGCGCGGGCACCATGGGGGGCGGTATTGCTATGTGTTTCGCCAATGCCGGTATTCCCGTCACGTTGGTGGAGCAGAACCAGGAAGGCCTGGATCGCGGGCTTGGGCTGATCCGCAAGAATTATGAGATCACCGTCAGCAAAGGCAAATTGACCGGGCCAGCCGCGCAAGAGCGGCAAAAGCTGATCTCGGGCAGCACAGACTACGCCGACGTTGGCGACGTCGACCTGGTGATTGAAGCCGTATTCGAGAGCATGGATGTGAAGAAACAGGTCTTCGCCGAGCTGGATGAGCACTGCAAGCCCGGCGCGATTCTGGCGACCAATACCTCTTATCTGGACATCAACGAAATCGCAGCCTCGGTCAGCCGGCCTGCCGATGTGGTGGGTTTGCACTTTTTCAGCCCGGCCAATGTGATGCGCCTGCTGGAGGTGGTTCGCACCGATCAGGTTGCAGACGACGTGCTGGCCACCGCCATGGCTCTGGGTAAGCGCATTGGCAAAGTGCCTGTATTGGCGGGCGTCTGCTTCGGCTTTATCGGCAACCGGATGCTGCGTCAGTATGCCCGGGAAGCGCAGCTTTGCCTGATTGAGGGCGGTACACCAGAGCAGATTGACTCGGCTCTGACCGGCTTTGGCATGGCCATGGGCCCGCTGGCGGTTTCCGATCTGGCGGGGCTGGATATCAGTTACAAAGCTCGTCAGGCGCTAACCCAGGAACAAAAAGGCGATCCCCGAAGCTACTGCATCGCAGATGCCCTGGTGGAAATGGGGCGGTTGGGGCAGAAGTCCGGCGCTGGCTACTACCGTTACGATCCAAAGACCCGTGCCCGGGAGTCTGACCCGGAGGTTGTGGCCGTGGTCGAGGCACAGGCTGCACAGCAGGGAATAACCCGGCGCACGCTGTCGGATCAGGAAATTCTGGATAGACACCTGCTGGCGCTGGTAAACGAAGGCTTCCGGATTCTGGAAGAAGGCGTTGCACTGCGCCCGGGTGATATCGATGTGGTGTACGTGAACGGCTACGGTTTTCCCTCTTATCAGGGTGGCCCCATGTTCTACGCCAGCCAGCTTGGCCTTGAGCAGGTGAGTCAGCGCCTGGAGGCGCTGCACCAGCAGACTGGCGAGGCTTACTGGCAGCCCGCGCCGCTGCTGCAGCAGTTGGTTCGTGATGGCCAGACGCTGGCGGACTGGGCTGGCTAAAGGCACTGACCGGACGCTCTCTGGGGCGTCCGTATTACTGCCTATTTCTGGGGATTGAGGCGAATAAACTGACACCAATCAGGCACTCACGCCACCCCGGTGGATTGCAGCACGAACACCCCGACGGTCACGGTCACACTGGCCAGCAGCGTCGTCAACGCAATGATGTTGGCGGCCATGCGATCGTTTCCTCCCAGGGCTTTCACCATCACAAAGCTCGCTGCTGCCGTTGGGCTGGCGAAGAACAGGAACATTAGCCCTAATTCCCGGCCTTCAAAACCCACCATCCAAGCTACCAGCGTACAAGCCGCAGGCAGGGTGACCATCTTCCAGGTGGCCGAACCCAGCGCCGGCCCGCTGTCACTGCGTAAGGATTTCAGCGACACCGTGGCGCCAATGCACAGCAGGGCAAGCGGTAGGGTAAGTGAGGCAAAATAGTCGCCGCTGGTCATTACCCAGCCCGGCAGCCGTAGCTCAAAGGCTGCAAAGGGGATTGCGATGACCACCGCGATGATTAGCGGGTTTCGGGCAATATCCCGGAGCGCTCCGGCGAGGGTCATGGACTTGCCGGGCTGATAGGCCAGCAGCACAATCACAGACAGGGAGTTATAGCTGATGATCACCAACCCGAGCAGCAAGCCGCCAGCGGACAAACCGTAATCACCATATAGGTTGGCTGCAAGGGCCAGGCCGACAATGCCGCAATTACCCCGGAAAGCGCCCTGAACATACACACCACGATCTTCATGTCGAACCCGCCGCGCCGCCCAGAACCAGGTGGCGCCAAAGCTGGCCAGGGTCGCAAGCCCGTAAAACACCAGCATCCCCGGGTTCAAGGTGGTGCTCAGATCTGCGCGGATAATGCTTAAAAACACCAGGGTGGGCAGTGTGGCCTTGAACACCAGGGCTGAGGCGGTACCGACAAAATGCTGATCCACCCAGCCAATCCGGCGCAGCCCGATGCCGATAAACACCATGGCAAAGACCGGCAGCGTGGTTTCAAGGGTGTAAAGAAAGGTGGCGAGGAGACTGGTCAATGGGGCAACCCTGAGCATGAAAGTATAAAAAAGGCCTCCACATGGGGGGCCTCGATTAACCGATTATAACCGGAGTCAGTCGAATGTTCTCGGCCGGACGGTATCGGGTTTCAGGAAAGGTTTCTCGCCAGTGTTCGCGTGATCACCCAGAATCTTGCCGTCGCTCTCCCGGGCCTGGCCATACAGGCTGTGCTTGTGGAAGGTAGGGCCGAACTTCTCCAGGGTTTCGGCGACGTTGCCGGTGTATCGCGGATCCTGGGGCCGCTCCTGGCTGTCCATGTAGTAGGCAATGTCCCAGGCTTCCTGATCGGTCAGCGAATTGGGCTGGCCCAGCGGCATATTATTTTTGATGAATCCGGCACCGGTTTTCAGGCGCACAATGCCTGCACCCCAGTTGTTCGACATATCGCCCCAGGGCGCCGGGAACACGGTTTCGCCGTTTACCCGCAGGCCGCTGCCGTCTTCGGCGTGGCAGACCGCACAGTTGTCCTTGTACAGTTGCTCACCCCTGGCATAGCTTAACTCCGCCGGGCGGGCAGGGGCCGGAAAACCACGGCCATAAATTTTCTTCTTGGGATACATCTCCACCCCTGAGGCCAGCCACTGGTGGTAGGCCGACATGGCCAACATGGTGTCGCTGCCGTAGGCAGGTGACTTGCCGTTCATGGAATAAGTAAAACACCCGGCAATTCGCTCCTCCAGGTTGTTTACATGGCCGTTCTTGCCCCGGAAGCCGGGCAGGGTAACGGCGGCTGGCCAGATCGGCGCACTAAAGGGCATTCGCCCTTCGCCCAGATGGCAACTGGAGCAATTCATGTTGTTGAACACGTACTCGCCGCGTAATTGCTGGGTGTTGGTGAACAGGTCATACCCTTTGCGGATTACCTTTTTCAGCTCCGGGTGCAAATCCGAGGCGTCCAGATCGGCCATGGTGGGGGGTATATGAACCATCTCGCCTTCAGCAGGAGCGGGAAAGCCCAGCTCTGTCAGCGTATTGATGTAATCCTGGATTTTGGCATCGTTATTTGCGTCGTTGGCCAGTAGTGGCGTTGCAACAGCCAGCAAGGCGCCGGAGACTGCGATACGTAGTGCTTTCTGAATCATCATGTCGTCTCCTTACCGGGCGGCCGGGGATTGGGTAGCCAGCCATGCAGCTACGGCGTGAATGTCGTCATCGCTCATGCGGCGCGCGATGCTGCCCATAAGATCCTGAGGGTCGTTCTTGCGGGTACCCGCCTTCCAGGCCTTGAGCTGTGCTTCAATGTAACCGGCATGCTGGCTGGCAATACCCGGAAAGTTGCCACCGGCCCCGTGGTTGCCCGGGCCGTGGCAGCTTTTGCAGGAGACAATGTAATCAGACCAGTCCCCTTGCTCGGCGAGTTGCTGACCGCGTTTCAGCGCGGCATCTGTGGCCTGCTCTCCACCTTTTGCTGGAGTAGCAGGCATCTGGCTGTAGTACGCCGACACATCGGCTATTTTCTGGTCATCCAGCATGGCCACGAAAGGCATCATGGTCGGACTTTGGCGGACACCACTTTTGATATCGTGCAGCTGTTTCGCCAGGTAGTTGGCATCGAGGCCTGCCAGTCGGGGCCATGATTCTCCGCCAGCTATATTCATGCCACTGCCGTCGGCCTGATGACAGGCAACGCACAAATTCGCCACCTCCGCACCTTTTTGCGGGTCGCCAGCCGATGCTGCCTGGGCAATACCGACACTGGCTGCCAGCCCCAGGGTTAGCAATGCCCCCGGTCGTTTTTTCATGGTTACTCTCTCCATTTTTTAAGTTTTATTCCTTCAGGTTATACCGATATAGTTTGAGTGAAGGTGAATATATTCTCTTGATAGGCGTCAAGTTTGCAAGCTAACTTCGACTAAAGGCAAAGCGACAGGTGCGCTACTTGTACTTTTGCTTTAATGTCGATCAATATCTGTAAGGAAGTGGCACCAAGACCACGCCCAAGACGAATGGACAGAGAGACCTATGACAACCGTTAATCCTTCTCAGGATGAACTGAAGCGAATACTGGAAGACATTCCCCACGACCAGCCCGTGGTGATGCTTAACCTGCTGCGGTTCCGGGATCGCGCAGACTACCCGGATGACAGTGAAGACTGTTCCGGGCGGGATGCCTACAACCGATATATGACAGAAGCCGCGCGCAGCGTGGCGGAAGTGGGAGCAGAAGTGATCTGGTCCGGGCGCAGTATCGGGGCGCTGATTGCGCCGCCGGACGAATCCTGGGATCAGGTATTGCTGGTTCGCTACCCCTCAATCAACGCCTATCTGGCGATGATCGAGAGCTCGGAATATAAAGGGGTGGTGAAGCACCGGACAGCCGCCCTGCAGGACTCCAGGCTGGTAGCCAACGTTGAGAATGGCCACTGATCAGAGCCCGGGCGCGAATAGTCCGGATTGCTGGGCCGCCATATAGGCAACCGTACCAGCGGCAATTGACAGCAGCGCATTTCGCCGCCACAAATGGATCATCACCACCAATAGGGCAGGTAACAGAGCATCCAGGCCCGGCAGTGTTGCTTGCCAGGTGGCGGAGCGTTGCAGAAACACGGTTGCCAGCAGCGCCATAACAGCCGCCGGAAGGAATCTCCCGATGTGCTTCACCAGCGGATGATCGGTGTGCCGTTCGAAAAACAAAAACGGCACAACCCGCGTTGCAAATGTTGCCAGCGCAGAAACGGCAATAAACGCAGCCAGATAGTAGCTCTCAACCACGGCTTACCTCCGCTGCCAGTTTCTGATTACGGTGTTTGCGATAGTGCAACAGCAGCACCGCAGTCACGATAACAATACCTGCCACCAACTGATGGGTTGGCGGCACCAGTGCCATGGAGAGCGCTGCCGCTGCGGCACCCGCCCACACCGGAAACGAATCGCCCAATGCTTTGAGTTGCTCAATGGTAAGCACGATAAACAGAGCAACCAGGGCAAACTCGATGCCGGTGCTGTCAAAGGCGACCATTTCTGCCAGCACTGCACCGAGCGTACAGCCAATAATCCAGTAAACCTGATTGAAGGCGGTAATCCGGAAGTCGATGGCCTGCTCGTAGAGCCGGTCGTCGGAGCGCGGCCGGCTGGTCAGCAGGGAGTAGGTCTCATCGGTCAGACCAAAAATGAGGTAGGCTTTGCGCCAGCCTGCACCCCGGAATTGCCCGAGCAACGAAAGTCCGTAGAAAAGATGCCTGGCATTAAGAACAAACATGGCGATGGCGACTTCAGCCAGCCCTGCATTAGCGGCCAATAGGCTCACTGCGAGTATCTGCCCGGCGCCTGCGTAAATGACCAGGCCCATCAAGGGGGCGATCCACCATGCATAGTCCAGTTGGGTGCTGAACAGAACGCCAAAGGCCATACCAAGCGGAATGTAGCCAAAAAGGATCGGCAGTGTCAGTTTGAAAGTGTGGTGTTTCATTAGCATCCGAAGGAAAATGAAAGCGGAATAGTAGTGAATCGTTCACAGTTTTTGAAGTTCTTAGTGTATACCTGTTGCGTATAAGGGGGCACCCGACTTCTGTGTTACCGTGTGTCGGCCCGTTTCGGGGGGGTGCAAACAACATGTCATTGTTGACGGGGGTTCTTGTATCGTCTGGAAAACCGTAACATACGGCTACTGACTGGAGAATTTATGCGCACAGATGATGTATCCGCGCCCGAGTCGGATCCCCGCGAAGAAAAATTTGTTGTCGATGCCAGCTTGCTGACGGCGGATCAACTGGAAGGGCTCGCTGAAGAGTACTGTACCCGTTACCATGGCCTCAACGACATCGAGAACCCGCTGGAAGAGCGCACCCGAGTGCTCGACGCGGTTCGTCGTGGAGACCTGGTTGTCTGGTTCGACCCGGTAGAGAACACCGCCGGCCTTGGGGCACCCTCCGGTTCCGGAGCGTAGTCTTTCGAAATTCTGGTTCCTGTACCTGGCGTGAGGTGAGGTTTGATCAGGGTATTAGTGGTAGATGATCATGAGCTGGTGCGTTCGGGCATTACCCGGATGCTGGCTGATAATCCGGAGTTCGATGTCATTGGCCAGGCGTCCTCCGGCGAAGAGGCCATCGACTTTGTTCGCGACAATCGTCCGGATATTGTTCTGATGGACATTCGCATGCCGGGTATTGGCGGGCTTGAAGCCACTCGCCGGATCCTGCGTATCGACGATTCCATCCGCGTGATTGTGGTCACCGCCTGTGCGGATGATCCGTACCCCGCCCGGGTAATGCAGAGCGGGGCCACGGCCTATATCACCAAAGGTGCCGATGTAAACGAGATGGTGCGGGCGATTCGCAAGGCCCATTCCGGCCAGCGCTACATCAGCCCGGAAATTGCACAGAAAATGGCCTTGAAGCAGTTAGGTGGCGACCAGGATGATGGCGAACTCTCGCTTTTTGAACGGCTCTCCGAGCGCGAAATGCAGATTGCCATGATGGTAGTTGACTGCCTGAAAGTGCAAGACATCTCCGACAAGCTTTGCCTGAGCCCGAAAACCGTCAACAGTTACCGCTACCGTATTTTCGAGAAGCTGGAGATTTCCAGCGATGTTGAACTGGCGTTGATGGCCGTGAGGCTCGGGTTACTGGATGCCGACAAGGTCTGAACAGGAATCCGTACCCCGGAAATTCGACAGTCAGAGTTTCCTGAAACAATTGACAGAACGCCCTGGCGTCTATCGGATGTATGACGACGCCGGGGCTATCCTGTATGTGGGTAAAGCTCGCAATCTGCGCAAACGAGTAAGCAGTTACTTCCGGAAATCCGGGCTTGCGCCGAAAACCGAAGCACTGGTTGGTAAAATCGCATCGATTGAAGTCACCATTACGGGCAGCGAGACCGAAGCGCTGTTGCTTGAGCAAAATTTAATCAAATCGCTCCGCCCCCCGTACAACATTCTGCTTCGGGATGATAAGTCCTATCCTTACATTTACTTGTCCTCGCATTCGGATTATCCGTCGCTGACCTTTCGTCGTGGCCGCACGAAAAAGGGCGGCGGCACCTGGTTCGGGCCGTTTCCAAGCTCCGGTGCGGTTAAGGAAAGCCTTAATATTCTACAAAAGGTTTTCCGTATAAGATCTTGTAGTGAAAGCTGTTTCAGGAATAGAAATCGGCCTTGTCTGCAGTATCAGATCAACCGTTGCACAGCACCTTGTGTGGACTACATCACTCCCGAGGACTATCAGGCGGATATCCGCCGCGCCACCATGTTTCTGGAAGGCAAGAATCCGGCGATCATCAAGGATCTGATGGCCGCTATGGAGGCCGCGGCGGCTGGGCTGGAGTTTGAGAAGGCCGCAGCCTATCGGGATCAAATTAACAATCTGCGCCATGTGCAGGAACAGCAATCAGTCGACGGCGGCGCGGGCGACGCCGATGTGGTGGCCATTGCCCAGGACGCTGGCGTGGTGTGTATTGTGGTTATTATTGTCCGGGGCGGCCGAGTGCTGGGCACCAAAGACTACTTTCCGCGGTATTCCCTGGAACAGACCGAGGGCGAACTGCTGGCGTCTTTTCTGGGCCAGTATTATTTCGGTGGTGATACCCGCCGAGAAATTCCTGCCGATGTTCTGGTTCCGGTAGAAGTGGAGGGCCAGGCGCTCCTTGCCCAGGCCCTCACGGAGGCCGCCAATCGGGAAACCCGGATTCGGGGCAACGTGCGCGGAGAGCGCCGCCGCTGGCTGGAACTGGCGATGACTAACGCCCGGCAGACACTGCTGACTCACCTGGCCAGTAAAGAAACGGTTTACCGCCGCTTGCTGGCACTTCGGGATCTGCTGGAACTGTCTGAAACGCCCTCCCGAATGGAATGTTTTGATATCAGCCACAGCCATGGGGAAAATACCGTCGCATCCTGTGTGGTTTTCGACGAGAATGGCCCCCTGAAAAGCGACTACCGGCTTTACAATATCGAAGACATAACCGCAGGGGATGATTACGCGGCCATGCGCCAGGTATTAACCCGCCGCTACCGCCGCCTGGTAAACGGAGAGGGTAAGCGCCCGGATCTGGTGTTTATCGATGGTGGTAAGGGGCAGTTGAATATTGCCCGGGAAGTCTTTGATGAGCTTGGTATTTCTGATATACCACTGATTGGGGTTGCGAAAGGGGTTACCCGGCGGGCCGGTATGGAACAGTTGATTGATGCAATGACCGGCGCGGTCTTCCGGGTACCGGCAGATTCCCCGGCACTGCACCTGATCCAGCACATCCGTGATGAGTCGCACCGGTTCGCCATAACCGGTCACCGGATGCGCCGTGACAAAAAACGGCGACAGTCCACGCTTGAAGGCATTGAAGGGGTGGGGCCGAAGCGTCGCCGGGAATTGATCCGTTATTTTGGCGGAATACAGGAACTACGCAAAGCCAGCGTTGATGAGATGGCCAAGGTTCAGGGCATCAGCAAGGCACTGGCCGAAACCATTTACGCAGCATTGCATGACCAATAGGAATACCATGAATTTGCCGAATCTGCTCACCATGTCCCGTATCGTGATGATCCCGGTATTCGTGGTTGTGTTTTACCTGCCAATGGACTGGAGTTACATGGTCAGCGCGCTCATTTTCGCGGTGGCGGGCGTTACCGATTGGTTGGATGGCTATTTGGCGCGAAAGCTTGACCAGAGCACGCCATTTGGCGCTTTCCTGGACCCGGTTGCCGACAAACTGATGGTTGCGGTGGCTTTGGCGGTGCTGATCGAGGAATATTCCGCAGTCTTGCTGACGATTCCTGCAACGGTCATTATTGGTCGGGAAATCGTCATTTCTGCGTTGCGGGAGTGGATGGCCGAAATCGGCAGTCGGGGCAGCGTTTCTGTTTCCTTTATCGGGAAAGTAAAAACGACGGCACAAATGGCCGCTATTTTCGGGCTGCTTGCCTTCCCTCCGAGCAACCTTTGGGCAGACGTTGCCGTTGGATTACTTTATATCGCTGCAGTACTTACGCTCTGGTCTATGTTTCTGTATCTGCGTGCGGCCTGGGGCGATCTGTTCCCCAGGGCCCGCCAGTAATCAGCGCTACGTACCAGCGGCAACCGCTTCCAGGCACTCATAGGCCCATTCTACCGCCTGGCCGGCGAAGGTGTCGGCAGACTGGCTGAAGCTTTCAACAAGGTTCTCCAGGCCGATCGTCGCCACGGGTGTTTCGCTGACGTAATTGCGAACGCATAAGCTTTCCCGTGAGCGCTCTTCCATCATGTTCAGATGTATCGACAGTACCAGCTTGTAGCTCTCTCCGAGCGACTGCACATGAAAGCCCGCTAACTCAGACACCAGCGTAATGTTTGAGCTGGCCGGGCTGGTATCAGTAATGACATTGGTAAAGCCATCGCTGGCACGGAACGCAGTGATCAGATAATCCCGTACCACCACCGGCGAGGCTTCACGCCAGCGGGCGCCGGGAATGGCCTGAAACTCATAGGGAGAGGGCTTGATAACAATGGCATTGTTATCCAAGGGGTCTGAGGCCAGTGGCGTGCCAATACGAAGGCTTACCGGTAACGCTTGCTCAAAGGTCGGTATTGCAGCGGGCGGGGCAAGATCCATGTAGCGGGGAGGGTCTGGCAGCGGCAACACGGTGCAGCCAGCGAGTAGCGATGCGAACCCGAGTGAGGCTAGCCGGAGTGGTACGGGCATCATTCTTTAAACTCCTTGAGCTTCGGTCGCCCCAGCAGGGTGCCGGTTGGATCCTGTTCCACACGGCGGGTAAACGCGTTCAGGTTGCGAAGCGTGTTGCGCAACTCCCGCAGCGCCGGGGTTATCTCGCCCAGCCCCTGCAGGCCCGCCTCCAAAGACAGCTCGTTGTCGGCAGTGACGCGGTTCAGGCGATCCAGCGTGGGTTGCAAGGTTGTCAGCGCGTTGCTGACGGCGTCTAGCACCGGGGCTACGTTCTGATCCAGTACTTCACGGGAGCGATCCGCAGCGGCTGAGACTTTGGTGGCGGCTTCCTCGGCGCGAATGCCTGCGGCATCAAAACGATTCATCAGGGCGTCCAGTTCGCCCCGGCTTTGCATCAGCGATTCACTCGCCAGGCGGGTGTTCTCCAGAATGACGGCGACGTTCTCCAGGTTTTCTGTCGCCAGCAGCCGGTTGGCGTTCTCCAGTAAACTCTCTGCTTTGCTCAGCATAGCCTCCCCGTTGGTCAGCAAGCTGCTTAACGCTGACGGTTCAGCGGCAATTAATGGTGGGTTGCGCTCATCACCCGCCAGAACAGGGCTGTCGGGAGAGCCGCCGGTAAACTGTACACTCATGCTGCCAGTAATGTTGGCCAGTACCAGGCCAGCTTTGGTGTTTTCCCGAACGGGAATATCGCGACGAACCCGCACCAGCACCCGTACATGGGCAGGGTTATCAGGTGCCAGGGTCAAATTCAGAACATCGCCCACCGGAATGCCGCTGTAAAGTACCGGGTTGCCTTTGGCCAGGCCGCCGACCGGGTGGTTGAAACCGATCTGGTAGTAGCTCCATTCGGCATCGGTTGATGATTTACCCAGCCAAAGGGCGAACAGTAGTGCGGCGCTGACTGCAGCCAGAGTGAAGAAGCCGATAACAACGTGGTGGGCTTTGGGTTCCATTATCCCCGCTCCTGTTCAGTGTGCTGATGGCGCGCGGCAACGGCAGCACGCCCCCGGGGGCCGTGAAAGTAGGCTTGAATCCATGCATCCTCGTTACCAGCCACCCGGTCCAGTGTATCGGCAACAAGCACCTTGCGTTGCGACAGCACTGCCACGCGATCACACGTGGTATAGAGCGTATCGAGATCGTGGGTCACCAGAAATACGGTCAAACCCAGAGCATCCCGCAGCGTCACAATCAGCTCGTCAAACGCTGCGGCCCCGATAGGATCCAGGCCCGCGGTTGGTTCGTCCAGAAACAGAATCTCAGGGTCCAGAGCCAGTGATCGCGCCAGGGCTGCCCGTTTGACCATACCGCCAGACAGTTCCGACGGGTATTTTTTCGCCGCGTTGACCGGCAGGCCGGTGAGCGCCAGCTTCATACGGGCCAGTTCTTCGGCTTCCCGGCGGTTCAGGCTGGCGTGCTCGATCAGGGGGAGGGCGATATTCTGCTCCAGTGTCAGGGATGTAAACAAGGCGCCATTCTGGAACAGAACGCCAAACCGCTGCTCATAGCGGGATCGTTCGCTGGCAGGGAGTTCGGTCAGATCCTGCCCGAATACCGTAATACGCCCGCCACTCGGCGGGTTCAGCCCCACGATGCTGCGTAAGAGTACCGATTTTCCGGTACCGGAGCCGCCTACCACCCCCAGAATCTCCCTGGGATACAAGTCCAGACTGAGGTTTTCGTGCACAACATGACTACCAAAGCGGTTTCCTAAACCCCGCACCTGAATGATCGGATGGTCGCTCATGGTTACCACCCCATTTCCATGAAGAACAAGGCCGCAATGGAGTCCAGTAAGATCACCATAAAAATAGATTGCACCACGCTGGAGGTGGTGTGTTCACCAACAGACTGGGCACTGCCAGATACTTTGAATCCTTCCAGACACCCGATCACCGCAATCAGAAAGGCAAACACCGGCGCCTTGCCCAGCCCAACAAGAAAGTGCTTTAACGCGATATCACGCTCCACAATGGCCATGAACTGGCTTGGGGGAATGTCCAGAGCCAAGGCACACACCACCGCACCACCAACCATACCGGAGATCATGCCGATGAACGTTAGTATCGGCAGGCTGAGCATCATCGCAAGTACACGGGGAACAACCAGCAACTCTACCGGGTTCAGGCCCAGGGTTCGTATGGCATCCAGTTCCTGATTCACCTTCATGGCGCCAATCTGGGCAGTGAAGGCGCTTGCAGTGCGACCTGCCAGCAGTATGGCAGCCAGTAAAACACCAAATTCACGCAGGAACGAGAAGGCGACCAGGTTGACGGTGTATATGGTGGCACCGAAGTTTTCCAGCACAGTGGCGCCCAGAAAAGCTACAACCGCACCCACCAGAAAGGTAAGCAGCGCCACAATAGGCAATGCGTTCAACCCGGTATCGTGTACTGCTGCCACGAACGAGGTAAAACGCCAGCGGTGCGGGCGGGGTAGTACATGGAACAAAGTTGCCAGAGTTTCGCCGATAAAACCGGCAAGTAGCCAGCTAAGGCGACCGACAGCCGCCACTTTTTGCCCTGTGTCTGCAAGGGCCGCGACAACCGGATTGAGCGGTTTGACTGTCTGCTCTGGTTGATCCATCGATTCGGCCACCGCCCGGAGCAGCGCGTTTTGCTCCCGCGGTAACGGGCTGCCCTGCAGGGCGCCAAGAATGGTTTCGGGCCCCAGCAATTTCACCATCAGTGAGGCGCCCGCGGTGTCCAGCCGGCCAAGCCCGGAAAACTCGGCAGCGCAACCGCTAGCCTGCAGCGTCAGGCTCTCCACTTGACGGTTCAGGTCGGAAAAGTTGGACAACACCCAGTCGCCGGAGAACCGAAAGGTGCGGCCGCTGAGCTCGGCATAACCCTCTTGGTGCCCGCCCAGGGGCCGGGAAAGATCAGAGTCTTTTACCACGGAATAACAGAATCCCTGTCATATTTACTCGAAGCTTAAAGATTCCAGTGCCGGTCTGCCAGTGTTCGTCGATCTTCTTCGTCATGACTGACCAGTAACAGGGTGGCTCCCCGTGCCTTTTCGTCATTCAGCATGGCATAAAGCACCTGCCGGGTATCCATATCCAGGCCGGTCATGGGCTCGTCCAGGAGCAGTATCGGTTGTTGTCGCAGTATGGCACGCAGAAGGGCCACACGCTGCCGCTGGCCGCCCGACAGCTCTCCCGGCATCCGGTTGCCGAAGCCGTCCAGCCCGGCCTTGGCCAGTGCGCTATCAATACGCTGTTGGTCGGCCGCGGCCAATTTCACCCCGGGGTGAATACCAAGGCCAATGTTGGTAAGCACATCCAGATGCTCGAACAGATTATGCTCCTGAAACACCGAGGTGATGGGGCGCTGCCAGGGCTTTGTTTTATGGATGGGCTGCCCCTGCCAGAGCACGCGCCCGGCCTCTGGTTGCAGAAAACCGGCAATCAGGCTCAGCAGGGTCGACTTCCCCGAGCCGCTGGGCCCCTGAATGGCCAGGCATTCTCCGGCCTCCACCTGGAAATGGAAGTGCCAGGGAGTGGTTTGTTCCGGATAGCGGAACTCCAGGCGGTCAATCTCAAGCATGCCCGGCCTCCGGTGCCAGTTGGCTAAGTGACGCGGGCGCTGTGACAGCGGCCGGCCGGGAAACCCGGGATAGAGACGTGAACACGGTTATCAGCAGGAGTAACAGCCAGAGCCCGGTGCCAGCCGCTTCCGCCACCCGATAACTGCCTAACTGCTGATAAAGCAGCACCGGCAGCGTGGGCTGGCCTGGGCTGCCAAACAAGGCAATTACCCCGAAATCCCCGAGCGACAATGCGGTACCATAGGCGAGCGCCAGAGCCATAGGCTGGCGTAACTGGGGCCAATACAGCCAGCGCCAGCGGTACCAGCCGAAGATGCCGAGCTGATCGGCCTGGCGCAGAGTGTTTGCATCCATGCCGGAAAGCGGGCCTTGCAGCACCTGAATCACGAAGGGCACCGCCATCAAACCGTTGATCAGCGACACCAGCATCCAACCCTGAGCACTATTGCCCAGGCTCGGGCGCAACAGGATAAATAGCCCGGTGCCAAGCACCAGCGGCGGCACAATTAACGGAAGGTAACCGGTCAGGGTAGGGAGCACACCCTGCCAGTGCCCGCGCAACCGGTTGGCAGAGGCGAGGCTGAGTAATGCAACCACCACAGAACCCACGCCTGCGGGAATGGCAATCATCAGGCTTCGCCCGGTTGCCGACAGCAATTGCGGGTAAACCGAGGGGGTGTCGGATAAAGGAAGCAAAACCGGCAAACCCCGAAGCGCGATGGCCAGCAACGGCACAACCAGAAAAAGCGCAAACCCGATAAGCAGTGCTCCTTCCAGCCAAGGCTGCCAGACCTGGCAGAACAAAGGCGCCTGATAACCCAGTTGACGGTTGGGCATCAGGCTGGTGTTTATTCGCTGGCGAAAGACCAGCCACCACAAGCCGCCGCAAATCAGCAACTGAATAATCGCCAGCAGCGCCGCCTGAGAGAAATCGAACTCAAACCGAAGGGCCTGGTAGATTGCGACTTCCAAAGTTGTGGCTGACGGGCCGCCGCCAAGCGTCATGATGATGGCAAAACTGGTAAAACACAGGGTGAACACCAGGGCCGCCAGCCCGGGGAGCACCGGCTTCAGGGCGGGCCATTGTACCGCTCGCCACAACCACCAACCGCTCAGCCCCAGTTGGGATGCCGCACGCATTCGCGGGGCAGGGATGGCTTCCAGGGCCTGCAGCATAATCCGGGCAGCCAGGGGCCCATTGAAGAACACATGAGCCAGCAGAATGCCATTCAGGCCATAGAGCGACCATCCGTGCCCCGGGAGGCCTTCATTGAGCAACGCGGTGAACCAGCCCTGGCGACCATAAACACCAATCAATCCAGACACCGCCACAATGGTAGGTAACACCAGGCTCAGCTCCATCAGCCGCAACAGCCAGCGCCGCCCGGGAAACCTCTGATAGCGCGCCATTGCCCGGGCAACAGGAATGGCAATCAGCAAACTGAGAACCACTGACAAACTTGCCTGCCAGACGGTAAAACCAATCACCCGCCGCAGGTATTTGCTGCTGAACACCGCCTCAAAATCCAGATTGCCCGCCGTCGCGAGCAGGCTGCCGATGCCCATCAGCACCAGCACCACCAGGCCCAGGCCGAGTAACAGGCCGGGCCAGATCTGCCATCCGGAATGGCTGAATGGTGTGCGGTGCGGGGTATTGGCCACAGAATCAGTCAATCAGTGCGTCCAGCCATTCGTTCACCAGCTGCTTGCGTTCCCGGGCCACTGCTTCGGGGGCCATATAATGGGTGGACGCTGGCTGAATCAGGCGGTCGAACACGTTGGGCAGTTCATCCCCCAGGTCAATTGCCGGATACATCACGTTCTTCAAAGGAATGTGGGTCTGAAATGCCGGAGTGAGCATGAAGTCCAGAAATTCGCTGGCCAGCGCCTGGTTGTCTGAGGTTTTAACCATGGCTGCCACTTCCACTTGCAGATAATGGCCCTCGTCGAACCGGGCTGCCTGATAGCGATCGGTTTTGTCGATGGCCATGTGGTAAGCGGGGGAGGTGCTGTAAGACAGAATCATTGGCGCTTCACCGTTCATGAACAGTGAAAAATAGCCGTCGCTCCAGCTTTGGGTAGTCGCCAGAATCTTGTTGCTCAGCTTCTGCCACTGCTCCGGTGCCTGATCGCCAAACACGGAATGCATCCACAGCAACAGCCCGAGGCCCGGCGTGCTGGTGCGCGGGTCTTGAATGATGATTTTCAGGTCGTCCGGCGCATTGATCAGAGCCTCCAGGCTGCGCGGTGGCTCTGGTAGTTGCTCGGTGTCGTAAACAAACGCGAAATAGCCCCAGTCGTAAGGAACAAAGGTGCTGTCCGTCCATTCAATGGGCAGCGCCAGTTGTTCCAGAGCCTTGCCATGGGGCGCCAACAGGCCAGTTTGGCGTGCTGTTGCCATGGTGGCTGTGTCGAGGCCGAGCACGACATCGGCTGGCGTGGAACTGCCTTCCAGGCGCAACCGCTGGAGAATATCGCCGCCGCTGTCCAGCACCGTGTAATTCACCATGCAGTCACATTGCGCTTCAAACGCTTCTTTAACCGCAGGCCCCGGCCCCCACTCAGCCGCAAACGAAGGGTGAGTGTAAACGTTCAATTCCGGCAGGGTGTTAGCAGAGGCAAACAAAGGCAAGGCAGCGGCAAGGGCAACTGGAATCACGCGAGAAAACATAAAACAGCACCTTATGGTTCAGTGGCGGGAAGACCATGCCGCGAACACCACCCAACACTGGTGACTCAATCCCTACGCCGGCGCTATCCGGTTCAGGTTCCGCGGGTATGGTCTCAGCCCGGTAGGGCACCCCGTTGAGCAAACTCGATACTAACATGTCTACTTGAAACTCGGAATTCGCCAGTCTGGGCCTGCCCGAGTCCGAAGGCCTGCATTCTGGAAGCTCGCCATGCGCAGCACTCAGATTGCAGCGTTGGTCGATATCGTTTTTTCTTTCTGTTCCACGCCTTGGGGCACTTGCGCTTTCCCGGGCTGATGATGCGCTTTACCGAAGTAAAGCCCATGGCCGGAATCGTGTGACTTGCCTTGAGTAGGTTTTTTGATTAAAAAATAGCCGTTAACTCCTTTGAAAACAAAAAGATGAAAAAATGGTTGACGGGCAAGGCGGAATCCGTAGAATACGCATCCGTTGAAGGGGCAACGCCTCTGAAACGAAGAGCGGGAATAGCTCAGTTGGTAGAGCACAACCTTGCCAAGGTTGGGGTCGCGAGTTCGAATCTCGTTTCCCGCTCCAATTTCCAAGTCTCTCACGCCCCCTGAGAGCAAAGTCTGAAAAGACTTACCCGGCGCGGTGGCAGAGTGGTTATGCAGCGGACTGCAACTCCGTGTACGCCGGTTCGATTCCGACCCGCGCCTCCATTTTTACCCTTTAAAATCAACAAATTAACTGCCCCTCATTTAGTTGATTTTCTCACCCAAAAAATATCCAAATTAAACCCAAAATATTATCCGCTTCAATCCGTGGCAGAAAAGCGGACGATTGAATGTGCAGGGCATCTTGAGCAAGTGTGATTAGCTGTCTGTTGCGACCAAAAACACAGCCTCTTGCTCTAACGCCTTACCGCTCAGCTTAAGGGCCGCAATAAGCTCCAGCACCTCATCGGGTTCCTGATCCAAATTTAAACTTGCCTCGGCATTGGCGACATATTTGAGATTATTTCGCCATACCTCTGAATTGCCATAGCGCTCCAATTTGGTTGTCCAGTCAGGCATTAGCCAAAGTTCGACATCGTCACCCAGCGCTTTGCGTAGGCGGGCGTAGTTCTCAAGTCCGACGCCATCGTAGTCTGGAAACATGAGAATCCGTGGACTGCGTTTTTTCTCGCATAGCCACTCTATCAGCCGTTCACTGACTTGGCCCTGATAATAGAGTACGGATCCGTGCAAGCCCTCAGGTACCCAGCTGGTGTCATCCAGCAACCCCTGGTTTTCCACCAGCCATAAGGGACTGTCGGTGGCCAGAGGCGTTTCATTCCGACTGATATCGATGGCGAGGGCTCCGGCGATGGATGTCAGCTGCCATAGGTCGAGCAACTCTCCATCACGATTCCAGCTTACGCCCGGCATTGTTGCCTTCAGCAGGCGGTAAGAAGCGGCGTGTAAACTCTTTCGACCTTTGGTGGACCGAGTAAACGCGAGGTTTTGTGCCCGGACTGGATGAGCTCGGTTGGCTGAATCTGCATCGGGCCGTAACTCCCGAAGGTGTTGCTCAAACACCGGTGAGTTGCTGATGCGATAAACGAAGCCATTGCCCTGACGCAGCTTGGCGACACATGCCGTTCTGCGGAGGAACTCATCAAGCACCCGCTTTTGTGTGGGCGTGAACCGTGATCCAAGACATTCTCCGCCGGAATCCTCAAGCTTAACCAATGCTTCTCTGAGCGATCTTTTCATTACGGGGAGCTCATGCCTCGACAGCTTCAAGCGGCTGCAGAATCTGCCAGTGCTTGCGGCTGATGTGGTTTTTTCCGTTGCTCAACTGTTGGATAGGGACGCAGTAATGAGCGGTAATCAACGGTGAAGGGGAAGCGAACATAAGAGCGAATCCGAATTCGGAAGCGGTTTTGATCAAACTTCTCTGGTTTGCAGCATCGAGCGCCAGGGCTTCGTCCAGGTAGCAAAGGGCTTGAACATTACGGCTCTTATCCTGCATCAGGTGGAGCATGGCCAGGCCGGTCACCAACTTGGCCATGAGCACGGTACCGTTGGAAGCTGCGCTGTCGATGTCGTCAAAGCTTTCTGCGTCCTGGTTTTCTTTGCCCAGCTCGAAAGTGAGGCGAAACAAATCGGCAACCTTCAGTCCTTGTCGAGCGCTACCTTCGTCGATCAGTAACTGGCGGGCTTGGTCCAGCTGTCGGTCGTCCAGTACGCTGGATTGGTTGAAGAGCTCGAAGGATTCGCCAGACTCCACTTTTTCTGCCGTTTGGATCAACAAGTCGATCGCTTCGACAAGGTGATTCTCGTGAACCGGCTGAATGCGGAAGACCTTGAGATCCGACAGTTTCCTGCGGCTGATCAGACGGTTGAATTCATGCATGGCATTTTCGAACGACTGCAGGTTGTCCCGAAGATCCCGGAGGCTGGCCGTTACAGTGACCACGGCACTGCGGGCTTTCTTTTCCAGGGCTTCTGCCTCTCGGGCCAGATGATGGCGGAACTCTACCATCAACCGGATTTCCTCTTCCGGGTTGGGGGCGTACTGGAACTTGGTCAGGCCGCCGCTGTGCAGGGTGATGCGCTGATGATGCAGATCCCGGTCCAGTTCTTTTAACTGATAGCAGTCCTGTTGATAGTTACGCAGCGTTTGCGCCAGTTGGTCGAGCGGTAGCTCCGGGTCGCCAACCCAGGGGGTATGGGGCAGGTCGGCAAGCCAGTTGAACTGCTCGTCGGTATCGCCCCGATTCTGGCGGCCATGCTCGATTTCCTGGTGGGCGGCGTCTAAGGTTTGCCGTTGATTGGCGACTCCCTGGATCTGCTCCCTGAGGGCTTGTTGCTGGGCACCAGCCTGTTCCTGGGCGTGTTCAATCTCTTCCAGCTCCTGCCTGGCTGCCGCAATCTCTTTCAAACGATCCGGGCGAGAGTTCTGAAGTTGAGCCAGCTCGTCAAACTGTTCCAAGTCTTTTTCCAGACCTTTTACTTCCTGCTCAAGTTTCGCCTTGCGTTTGTTCTGGGTGTCCATTTCCAGGGTGGCTGCTTTCTGTTCCTGCAGTTGCCGGAGCCGGCTCTCGCAGTCATCAATTAGGCGAGATATCTCTTCGTTTGACCGTTGTTGATATTGCAGTGGTTGGTCTGCGACAGACAAGTTCAGGCCGGGTAGTTCAAATCGGTCTGCCGCCATGCCCTCCAGCCAGCGATGGAGCTGGTTGGGATCGAGCTGATAGTCGCCGGAGGGCAGGGTGAGGAGTTGTCGGGCAAGCCCGCGATTGAGAACACTTAGCTGGTCTTCGGAGATGTGCTGTTTGAGCGTGAGATAAAGGTTATCAGAAAGCGTCTCCTGTTCTTTGCCCAATGCGGACAGCTCTTTCTCCTCCCGCCGGATCAGATCATCGATGGCGGCAGCTGACTGACCGTGGGCATTGGATAGTAGGGCGATCTGACGGTCGCGTTCTGCGGTGGCGCTAGCAAGCTGCTGCTCAAGCTGGCTGCGGTCATTGACCAGCGCGAACCGGTTCTCCAGTTCGTCACGGCGCTGCTCGTCCTTGATCAGTGCCTCCAGACGCTGGTTGAGCTCACTCTGGCGACGCGTCTGTTCCCTGTCCTTCTGAAGTAATTCCGATTCCTGCTTCTGCAATTTCCCAAGCTGATGCTGAAGCCTTTCGCTTTCTGTCTGGTAATGGTTCTGCCAACGCTCCAGCCCATCGTCGATGAGCGGGCGTCGGGCAATGATCCGGCCTCGGATGGCGAGGCGCTCTTCCTGCTGGCGCTCCAGTTCGTCGATCAGTTTTTGCTGATTTTTGGCGGCTCGGTATTGTTCCCGATCCTGGTTGACCTCGGCGAAGGCCTTGTCCCATTCCTGTTTGAAATCCACCACGGAGTCCGGCAACTGACGACTGAAGATCTGGAGCAGGTGGCGTTTTACTTCGCCGGAACTGAGTTTGTCTAAACGCAAGGTCCGGGTAAGAACCTGACGGTAAGCGTTGGCGTCCTTGCGGTTCTCCAGCCGGAAAACGGTAAACTCGGAGCTGGTCTGTCCCCGCTTACGGGCACCGCCGTAGACCATTTCGGCAAACTCAGTCGATGAGTAGAAATTGGCCGTTCGCCCGTGTTGAGCCAGCTGCTCCAACAGCTGTGGCTGCGTCACCAGCTTGCCATTGTCCAGCCTGTACTCCTCAATTTTCAGAGGGCCTCGATAAGCAAAATAGGCGTAGTCATGGCTAAACCCCTTCCCCACACACCCGAGCACTACTGAGCCGGATTCAGGCAAAGTGACTTCCAGCAGGATATAGCTGCTATTGGATGGGAAGTAGAAATGTCTCGCTTTGTCTTTGTCGTGGGCGCCAAAATCCAGGTGCCGCTTGTCGATAATCAGCAGGTATTGCAGGGCATTAATCAAGCTGGTCTTGCCAGTATTGTTGGGGGCAATGAGAGAAACTGACTCATCCAGAGGGAGCTCTGCGCGCTCATAGCCGGCGCTGTTGAGAAGTACCAGCTGCTGGAAGCCGTAATCGGAACTCATAGGGAATTATCCTCGTCGTCCTGATCGCTAGCCCAGGAAACATCTTCATCCTGATCCACCTGGCTGGCCAGTTCTTCGTAATGATCCAGGTAACGACACACGGCCGGCAACAGCTGCCAGGCTCCGCTATCGTAACGGGCAAAGCCGAAGTTTTCTGCGGTTCTCATCAGGCTCGCCAGGCCGGACAGATCCAGCTCTTCTGCCTTCAGCAAGTCCTGGTGTTGCTCGAAAACCGTTGTCAGCAGGATTTGATCGATTCGCCAATGCTCGAATTTCATCAGCGGAATGCCGGCATCCGCTTGAGTATCAAAGATGACCATGAACAACAGGGCCAGTTGCCGGGTGGCTTTGTTTGTATTGCTGCTGCCGTCGTCCTGATGGAACCAGGCGAAGCCCCGGCCATCAAGGCGAAGGTCAAAACCCAGTGCGGTAAAAATGGCCACATAATCGTCGAGGTTGCGTTCAAGCTCTTCCCACAATACTGGTTCTGAGATCCGGTTGAGATGCCGGCCCCGGTTGAACCAACGAAAAAGATGGGCCAGGTTTGGCAGGTTGCTGGCGATTTGTTGGAATTGGCTGGTATTACTCACGAGTTTTATTCACCGGTTGTGTCAGACGGTAGGGCCAGTAGTGGACTGAAATCAGGGAAAGGGCGGATATCGTAGGCTGCGCTTCCAGCTCCATCTCCCAAAGGTCCTCTCGTGCCAGGTCATGATAGAGCCGCAGGAGAACCTGGTCAGGCAGGGAGGGGTAGTGGTGCTTCAGCCACTCCAAAAGGTTGCCGACCGGGAGGTCCTTTAACAACTGTTGCCGGAGCTGTTCTTCGTCAATCCACTCAGCAATGGTTATGGGTGCCGCATCCACTTCGCCCGGGAACTCCCGTTCAGAAGGCTCAAAGTTCCTCGCTTCCGCCATGATTGTTTTTATTTCGTCGCCTACAGACACACTGCGGCTTTGATTCACGCGCCACACCGGCAGCCACGACTGATCCTGGCGTTTGCGAAAGGTGCGGTTGAGCCCTTTTTTGCGAATCTGTCCCAACAGCCGGCTGATAGCTGAGGAAAGATTGTTGTGTTGGCGTGCCTCTTCTCGGAGGGGTAACAGAATATCTGCACATTGCTGAGCCGTGATTCGCCCCAGTCGTCGCAGTTCCTTGGCCTGATAACCAACGTGCCGGAGACGGTTGAGGTGGCTGTAGAGTGCGCCTTTGGTATTCAGGCGATTGTATCCAAGGTCGAGGGCGTCTTCTGCTGCAGCGAGGTGATGGTAGAAAATGCCGGAAGGTCCGGAATCCATCATCTCGTTCATCGGTTCTACATATTGGTCGTACGCGTCGAGGACGGACTTGTAGCGTTTTGCAATGGGAGCCCGGGTGTCTGCTGATTTTGCTTGCTCGGCCAGCTCGGCAATCGCATGGCGGTCCTGCTCGAGCTGGCGGGCAATATCTCTGAACAGGGTAGATAGTTGGTTGATGGCTTGAGTCTGCTGACCGGTATCTCCGGCTTCGATACCCGCGGTGAGGGTCTCTGTCGCGCCACGAATTGCTTCGATGCGCGCCTGAATGACTGATGACAGTCCTAGTTCGTGTTCATGCGTCAGGCCACGGACAAACTCAAGTACATGGGCATTGACAACGAAGCTTTCAGAGCGGCTTTGAGTCTCCATTACGCCACTTCCCAAAAGCCTACGTAGGGCCTCCCTGACTTGAACGTCGTCCAGGGCCGGTTGAGCCTGGCGAATGGCAGCAAGAACCTGTTCCTCAGAGAACGCCGGCATCTCCCGGGTGGCCCGAACCAGTGCCTCGACAGTTTCCCATTGCTCATAAAGTGTCCGAGTGAGGTGTTTTGGGTTAGCCATGGTGTTTAGTCGCCCTTCGAAGCAAGGCGGGCGTCGATGCCAAAGAAAACCGCCGCGTTCACCAACGCTTCATCCTCACTGATAAGTTGAGCCTGGTGATGTTCTGCGCATGCCAAATGAAGTGCATCCAACGTTCTCAAGCTTGTCTTCCTTGTGCCAATCCAGTGGCTGGCCCGTTTATAGTGAGCCGTTTCAATGGGGCACAGGATGAAGCGGCCATGGCTGACATCATCGTGGAATGCACTTTCGATCCGGTTCGCCTGGGGTTCGCTGAGCTCTCCCATCCGAACCCACCGAGCGAGTGCGCTTGCCACCTCAACTTCCGTCAGATGACTAATAAGAACAGGCTGGGTTTGCGACTCAAGCAATGCCTGAACTCGATCGCTGGCCTGCTCTTGTCTGTAGTAGGGGAGAACGGCGCTGGTATCGAAGTACAACATTAATAGCGCTCGTCGTCTCTGAGTTCCCGCACCGCATCGGCAGAGCTTTCCCGGACGGGTGGCAGAGATGCCCTCAGTTCCGAACGGTTTGGAAACTGAATCTTTTCGGGCAAGGCCGCGGTTAGCCGTGCGGCTGGTTTGCCGTGGCGCAGAATTACAATCTCTTCTCCTGCGGCCACAGCGTCCAAAAGATTTGAGAGCTTTTCCCGAGTTTCTCGAACATTGATCGTTTGCATGGTTCTCACCCTATTCGTGTACACATTGAGTGTACTCGTAGTGGAAGTTCCATGGCAATCAGGTCCGTTGGAGATTTTTCGGTTTTATCTAACTCACTCAGAAACATTCTGTTCCCGCTCAAATCTGATCGTTGTTCTCGCCCGCTTGGGCGGCTTAATCAACCGGTAATGATTCCGCATGGCCTGCGTTTCGTGGCCGCCTTTGTCGTTTTCTCCTTGGCTCAGGAACTCTTCGGTCAGTCCTTTCTTGCGAAGGTCTCTGAGGTGGTACATGCCTCCATAGCCTGCTGTCTTGCAGGCATCTCGCCAGGCGGCCTGCATCGTTCTGTGTTTTACTTGTTGGGCTCTGGAGCGCTTATCGAAGTAGCGTGGGTATACTAGGAGTCTGCGCGGCAGAAGCCCGTTTCTGGCATAATAGACCGAAATTTTTTCGGCAACAGGACGTCTGATGGGAACCACTTTCCGCCCGTACTCGCCCGACCAGGAATTGCTCCTTCCCCCAAGCCTGAACGAGTGGCTGCCTGATGGCCACCTGGCCTATTTTGTCAGTGATGTTGTCGAGGAGCTGGATTTGAGTGCGTTTTACGCCCGCTACGAAGGCAGCGGTCGGCGTAACTCGCCGTTCGATCCACGGATGATGCTGAAGGTTCTTATTTACGCCTAC
>NZ_PXNP01000102.1 GCF_003007675.1 Marinobacter fuscus
ATAACAGTTAATTCTACGAACGCGTTCGTAGAACACGCATTCGTATAACTCCAGAAAAATAGCCAATAAAAAGAGCAGGTTTACGCATAAATATCAATCAGTTAACAAAAAAATAACGGATACCGCTGGAGTTATACGCCCCGGTTCGAGCCACTCCTGCTCCAAAATACGGGCGTATATCTCCATCCTGCCCTCTTCTAGTTCCCAAAACTATCAGAAACTTAGCAACATTTCTCCCGGATTTTCCGGGCTTTTGCGAACGCGTTCGTATAACTCCGCTCTATGCTCATCCGTCTCTGGCCGTTTCAAGCCAGATATTGCGATACTGAATCCTGTCAGACTACTCAGAGATTTCGCTATGCACGCGCCTTTCTGGCTTACCACCGCTTTGCTCTTCCCTGTTCTGATGTATCAGGGCAAACGTACCCGTCGCGATACGCCGCGTTTGCCGGAGGCCTCGGGCTCTTGCGGTGGGCAATATGGTGAGGGCGTTCCCGCATTCAGGTTTCTGGTAGTGGGTGAATCCACGGCGGCGGGTGTGGGGGTTGCAACGCATACCGAGGGGCTGGCCAGCCAGTTGGCGCTGCAGATTCACCAGCGCACCGGAAAGACCATTGCCTGGCACACCTTTGGGGTGAATGGCATTCGCATGGAGGGGCTGGTGCGTAAGCTGTCGCAGGAAGAACTACCGGAGGCCGATGCGGTGTTACTCAGTATGGGGGTGAACGACACCACCGGATTTACGCCTCGGGGTAAGTTCATAGAACATCTGAAGGCACTGCGGGCGACCTTGGCTGAGCGCTATCCGGCACCGATAACTCTGCTGAGTGTACCACCCATGCACAAGTTTACGGCGCTGCCGTCGCCCCTTAGGCAGGTCATGGGGTGGCGGGCCAGGCAGTTGGATGCAGTCTATCAAACGCTTGCCAAGGCGTGCCCCGACGACTTTCGATACCAGAGCTACCCTGCTCTCACCGATACGTCGCTGCTGGCCAGCGACGGCTATCACCCGGGGCCACTTGGCTACAAGGCGATGGCCGGGGTGCTGGCAGAGTACGACTGGCTAGCCACAGGCACAAGCGGCAGGACAATGAGCGGGGCATTGTCCTGATCGCCGCCGTGCCTGGCAACAAAAGGTGACACTATGTCAGGACAATCCCTTAGCTGAGGTTTTTCCTCATGAACTTCTGGATTTCGCCAACAATGCCGCTGCGGAAGGCCAATACCGTGAGCACGAAAATGCCGCCCAGTATTGGATCTACCCAGTCTCGCAAGGGGCCCTGGGCAAGCTGGTATTCCACGTTCACCACAAACGTAGCACCCACTACCGGCCCCAACAATGTGCCCATGCCGCCTACCAGGGTCATCAGAATGACTTCACCGGACATATGCCAGTGGGCATCGTTCAGCGACGCCAGCTGGAATACCACCGATTTCATGGAACCGGCCAGGCCCGCCAGTGCCGCGGAAATCACGAAGGCCAAAATTTTGTAGCGGTCGACGTTGTAACCCAGCGACACCGCCCGGGGTTCGTTCTGCTTGATGGCCTTGAGGATCTGGCCATAGGGGCTGCTGACGATTCGCTGCACCAGCAGATAGCAGCCGATGAACACCGCCAGCACGAAGTAGTACATGTTCAGGTTGTCTTCCAGGTCGATCAGCCCCAGCAGCTTGCCCCGGGGAATGCCGTGCATGCCGTCTTCGCCGCCGGTGAATTCCGACTGCACAAAGAAAAAGAACACCAGTTGTGCCAGCGCCAGGGTCACCATGGCAAAGTAGATGCCCTGGCGACGGATGGAGAGCAACGCAAAGGCGGTGCCCATGAGCGTGGCCGCAGCGGTGCCCGCCAGTATGCCCATCTCTGTGGTTAGCCCGGAGTAGTTGCTCAGCAGATAACCGGTGGTGTAGCCGCCGGTGGCCAGAAACGCCGCGTGGCCGAACGACAGCAGGCCGGTGAACCCGAACAGCAGGTTGAAGGCCACCGCGAACAGGGCAAAGCAGAGGATCTTCATCAGGAAGACCGGATACATCACGAAAGGCGCCGCCATCAGCAGCAACAGCAGTACGCCGTTCACCATCATTTTCTTGCGATCCTGGGCCTTCTGTTGTTCGGCAATGGCCTGTTGTATTCCGGCTGGATTGAATGTCTGGCTCATGGTTACGCCTCCTTACCAAACAGGCCGGTGGGTCGGATCATCAGCACCAGGACCATCACCAGGAAGATAACGGCCGAGGACGCTGGCGGGTAAAACGTTTTGGTGAGGCCTTCGATAATGCCCATCAGGATACCGGTAATAATGGCGCCGCCAATCGAGCCCATGCCGCCGATGACGACCACCGCAAACACCACAATCAGGATGTTGGAACCCATCACCGGAGTAACCGAATAGATGGGCGCAGCCAGCACACCGGCAAAGGCCGCCAGCATCACACCAAACCCGTAAGTAAGGCTAACCAGCAGGGGCACGTTGATGCCGAAGCCCTGCATCAACTGGGAGTCTTCGGTGCCCGCCCGCAGGTAGGAACCCAGCTTGGTTTTTTCAATGATAAACCAGGTGCCAAAGCACACCAGCAAGGCCGCTACTATCACCCAGGCTCGGTAGTACGGCAGGAACATGAAGCCCAGGTTGATCCCACCCTTGAACAGGTCAGGCATGGAGTAGCGCAGGCCAGACACGCCGTAGATGTTGGTGAGCACGCCCTGGATGATGAGCGCCACACCGAAGGTCAGCAGCAGGCTGTAGATATGATCCTGGCCGGCAATCCGCCGGAGCAGGAAGTATTCGATGAGCATACCGAAAGCGCCAACCAGTACGGGAGCGACGAAGAGCGCGACCCAGTAATTGACGCCCAGCAGGTCAAACAGAACCACGGTGACCAGGGCACCGAGCATGTACATGGCGCCATGGGCGAAGTTGATGATCTTCAGCAGACCGAAGATAACCGCGAGGCCAAGGCTTAACAGAGCGTAGAAGGCGCCGTTGATAATCCCGATCAGCAGCTGGCCAGACAGCACAGCAAGGGGGACGCCGAAAATCATGGTCATGTTGCT
>NZ_PXNP01000103.1 GCF_003007675.1 Marinobacter fuscus
ATAACAGTTAATTCTACGAACGCGTTCGTAGAACACGCATTCGTATAACTCCAGAAAAATAGCCAATAAAAAGAGCAGGTTTACGCATAAATATCAATCAGTTAACAAAAAAATAACGGATACCGCTGGAGTTATACGCCCCGGTTCGAGCCACTCCTGCTCCAAAATACGGGCGTATATCTCCATCCTGCCCTCTTCTAGTTCCCAAAACTATCAGAAACTTAGCAACATTTCTCCCGGATTTTCCGGGCTTTTGCGAACGCGTTCGTATAACTCCGCTTTCAGATGCATGATTGACAATCCAGAAAACCGATATACTGTATATAAAAACAGTAACAACAAGGAGCCAGGATATGGACATCCGTACCCCCATTTCGCCCCAGTCAACGCGTTTTCTGGATCAGCTCAGGAACTTTATCCGGCTCCGGGGGCTGGCCTATAAAACCGAGAAAACCTACGTTTTCTGGATCAAGCGCTTTATTCGCTTCCATAGCAAAAAGCACCCGAAATCCATGGGCACATCAGAAGTCGAGGCATTTTTATCGCACCTGGTACTGCAGGCCAATGTGAGTGTGGGTACCCAGCGGGTGGCGCTGAATGCTCTGATTTTTCTGTACCGGGAGTTTCTGGGTACGCCCCTGGATAACCTTCAGTACGAAGCGGCCAGAAAGCCCCAACGGTTGCCGGTGGTATTCAGCCCGGACGAAGCACGGCGGGTTATCGAGAATATGAGCGGTGAGTACAAGCTGGTGGCCATGCTGCTGTACGGTGCCGGTCTGCGTATTAACGAGGCGCTGCGCCTGCGGGTGAAGGATATTGATTTCGGGATGCAGCAACTGATCGTGCGTGAAGGCAAAGGCGGCAAAGACAGAATAACCCTGCTCCCGGATCGCTTGATAGAGCCTTTGAGGAGCCAAATCAACTCGGCCGTACTTTTACACCAGGTGGATTTGGCCAAAGGTTTTGGCTCGGTCTATATGCCCGCAGCACTGGCCAAAAAGTACCCGAACGCAAGCCAGGAGGCAGACTGGCAATACGTGTTTCCGGCGCCGGATCTTTCCATTGATCCCCGCTCAGGTATCCGAAGGCGGCATCACTTGCAGGATCGCACGGTTCAGAAGCACATAAAAACTGCTGTTCGTCAGGCGGGCATTCACAAACCAGCGGGCAGCCACACGTTTCGGCACAGTTTTGCCACACGGCTTCTGGAAGCGGGTTACGATTTGCGCACTATCCAAAAGTTGTTGGGGCATTCTGATGTACGCACCACCGAGATTTACACTCATGTGGTGCGCAAGGGTGGGTTTGGCGTTCGCAGCCCGGTAGACGAGGCGTTTTAGTAGAGCGCGTCGGTTCTGGCGGCCATGATGAAGTCATTTTTGTGCAAGCCGCCGATTTTGTGCGTCCACCAGCGTACAGTGGCTTTGCCCCACTCCAGCAGAATGGCCGGGTGATGGCCTTCGGCTTCGGCCAGGTCGGCTACCTGGTTGGTGAAGGCCTGGGCCTGCGCGAAGTTTTTGAAGGTAAATACCCGCTTTAGTTGTTCCTCACCGTCCAGAACCACCAGTTCCCATTGGGGCAGGCTTTCCATCAGCGCCTGCTTCTCGGCGGCCGTCACTTTGGGTGCGTCTGCACTGCAGGCCGTGCAGCTTTGCTGACTAAGCTCAGGCATTGCGGTCTCCCTGATTGTTGGGTGAGCGTTCATCCTGAGCGCCCTGCTCCGGTTTATCAACCCGGCGGTTGAAATCAGCGCTTTTCCATAATACTGTATATATAAACAGTATTCGAGAATCGCCATGAGCAAATCACTGAACCACCTACTTCAGGACACTCGCATCTGGCAGGGTCACAAGCCTCAGCAACGGGCAGCACCGGCAGAGCATACCGGCTATCAGGCACTGGATAATCAGCTTGGCGGTCTGGGCTGGCCCAAAGGTGCGTTGAGCGAGTGCCTGCTGGATCGTTGCGGTATCGGGGAACTGCATCTGGTGTTGCCTTTGATGCAGGCGGTCGCCCGGCAGCAGAAAAGTATGTTCTGGCTGAACCCGCCCCACACACCCTATGCCCCGGCTCTGGTCAGGGCCGGTGTGCCAGCCGAACAACTGGTGGTGATTCACACCAGAAACCCGGCCGATTTTCTGTGGACACTGGAAAACTGCCTGCGCTCTCCGGTGACCGGGCTGGTCATGGCCTGGCCCAGAAAGCTCGCCAGCCGTGATATCCGTCGGCTGCAACTGGCCTCAGAGGCAGGCAATAATGTCTGCATTCTGTTCCGTTGTCGCCAGCAAGCAGAGCAGCACTCACCCGCGGCTCTCCGGCTGGAATTGGTGCCCGGTGATCACCAGGATCTCAAAATCCATATATTGAAACGCCGGGGCAGTTGGCCCGGGCAACGCTGTACCCTGGCCCTGGGGCATCGGGCCGGAATCGCCCCCAATGGCGCACCCCAGGTCGTCGCAGGTCCATGGCCCCAAGCCGGAGCCACCTGATCAATGCTGTGGCTGTATGTGCATTTTCCACACCTGCTGCTGGATCACACCCGGCGTAGCCAGCCAACCGGCGGCGCGCTCGCAGTGGTGGATGCCGCCGGGCAGGCGATTCTTCAGGTATGCCCGCAGGCCAGTACTCTGGGCATCAAGCCTGGTATGCGCCTGAAAACCGCGCTCGGGCTGGCGCCAGAGTTGCACATTCTGCATGCCGCTCCGCAGCAGGAAGCCTCGCTGCTGGAAGATCAGGCCCGTTGGCTGTATCGCTATGCGGCCCATATTACACTGGCAACCCCCGGCGGCGTGTGGGCCGAAGTCAGTAGCCTGCAGCGGCTGTATGGCGGCCTGCCCGCGGTGTGGCAAACCCTGGAACAGGCGTTGGCCGAGCGCAGGCTCACCGCCTGGCTGGCGCTAGGGCACACGCCTCTGGCGGCACAGTTACTGGCGCAATCTGGCAAGGGCGATTGCTCTGCCGACCATGGCCATATTCTGGCCACCCTGGCCCAATTGCCACTGGTTGCTGCCGGTTTTGATGCAAAAGCCTGTACCCGCCTGCATCGTCTGGGGCTGAACACGCTGGGCGAGGTGTTTCAGTTACCGGCCAAGGAACTGGCCCGCAGGCTGTCGCCGGAACTGCTGGCACGGGTGCAGAAAATCCAGGGTACCCGGCCAGATCCGAAATCGCCCTGGCAACCGCCGCACCGGTTTCATCAGCGGGCGGATTTCATCCAGGAAGTCGAGCACACACAGGGCCTGCTGTTTGCGTTGCAACGAATTCTGGCGGAGCTGGAAGAGGATCTGTGCTGGCGCCAGCAAGATACCGATACCCTGCTTCTGGTACTGCAACACCGGCATGAAGAGGCTACCCGGCTGACCCTGCGCACCACCGGCCCGGAGCATCGGGCCGACAGTTTTCTGAAGCTCCTGCGGTTGAAGCTCGACCAGCAACCGTTACGGGCACCGGTCATCAGCCTGACCCTGGCCGTCAAACGCTTTCTCGGCCGGGAAGCCCCTTCCGGGCAGGATCTTCTGGGCGACGGACAGGATCTGAACGAAGCCTGGCACACATTAATCAGCCGTTTGCAAGCTCGCTTGGGCAACGATGCCTTGCAGCAGCTACTCCCCCGGGCAGACCATCGCCCAGAGCTTGCCTGGGCGGCCTCCGCCGTTACACCCGCCAGCACCCGCAAGTTACCCACTGAGGCAGCCGCATTACCGGCACGCCCGTTTTGGCTGTTGCCCACCCCTCGTCCGCTGGCCCAAGCCCCCACCACCTGGTTTTCCGGGCCGGAACGCATCAGTGCTGGCTGGTGGGATGGCCAGCGGGTACACCGGGATTACTACATTGCCCGGTTACCGCAGGGGGAACTGGCCTGGGTATTCCGCGATGTCCGGGATGGCTGGTTTATTCATGGGTGGTTTGGCTGATGGCTACCGGGTACGCAGAACTCTTCTGCTTCAGTAATTTCACTTTCTTGACCGGCGCCTCGCACCCCCATGAACTGGCGGAGCAGGCTGCAGAACTTGGCTACCGGGCACTGGCCATTACCGATGCCTGTTCAGTGGCCGGTATTCCCCGGGCCTGGGCAGCGCTGAAAGGCAGCCCGATCAAACTGATCACCGGCAGCTGGTTCGAACTGGATGATGCGCCGGAAGGCGCCATCTGCCCTGCCCGTTTCATCCTGCTGGCGCAGACCCGCGAAGGTTATGGCCAGCTTTGCCAGTTGATTACCACTGCTCGACGCCGGGCCAGCAAGGGCCAGTACCAGCTGTTCTGTCAGGACATCGAAAACCACAGCCTGGATCAGTGCCTGTGCCTGTGGCTGCCATCTGAAGTCTGCCGGGCCAATGATGAGCAGGTGCTGGCGCAAGGGACATGGCTGCAACGGGTATTCGAACACCGGCTGCGCATCGCCGCCACCCGCACGCTGGAAGCCGGAGAAGATCAGCAGCTGGCCCGTGTTCGCTGGCTTGCCGATCAGTTACGGTGCCCGGTGGTAGCCACCGGGCAGGTGCATATGCACCGGCGGGAGCGCCAGCCGTTGCAGGATGTGCTTACCGCTCTGCGCCACCACACCACGCTGGAACACGCGGGCCACTGCCTGTTCCAGAATGCCGAGCGGTATCTGCGGCCGATGCCGGTGGTGCATCGGCTATTTCCGGCTCACTGGATTGAAGAATCCCTGGCCATTGCCGAAGCCTGCACGTTCGAGCCCGGCAGCCTGAGTTATGAGTACCCGCCGGATCTGGTGCCGGAGCAGGAAACCCCGGCCTCATTCCTGGCCCGGCTCACCCGGGAAGGCGAGCAGCGGCGCTACCCGCACGGCACTCCCATGAAGGTTCAGGCCCTGCTCCGCAAAGAACTGGCGCTGATTGGCGAGCTGAACTACGAGCACTACTTCCTCACCATTCACGACATTGTCGCGTTCGCGCGCAATCAGGGCATTCTCTGTCAGGGTCGTGGCTCGGCGGCCAATTCGGCGGTCTGTTATTGCCTGGGCATTACCGAGGTAAACCCGGCTAATGTGGAGTTATTGTTCGAGCGTTTTATTTCCAAAGACCGGGATGAACCGCCGGATATCGATGTGGATTTCGAGCACGAGCGACGTGAGGAAGTCATTCAATACATCTACAAGCGCTATGGCCGGGAGCGAGCGGCGCTGGCGGCCACCGTTATCCGCTATCGCCCCCGCAGCGCCATTCGCGATGTCGGTAAGGCTCTGGGCTTTGATGCCGCTCTGGTGGAAAAGCTGCTGGATGGCATCGACTGGCGCGACAAGGCCACCGGCTGGCGCCAGCAGATTCTGGACAAAGGCCTTACCCGCAACCCCAAAGTGGCAGACCAGTTTTTTACGCTGGTGAATACCCTGCTGGGGTTTCCGCGCCATTTGTCCCAGCACGTGGGCGGCTTTGTCATCAGCGCCGGCCCGCTGTCGGAACTGGTGCCCGTGGAGAATGCCGCCATGGAGGGGCGCACAGTTATTCAGTGGGACAAGGACGACCTGGAGAGCCTGGGTCTGATGAAAGTGGATGTGCTGGCCCTGGGCATGCTCACCGCCATCCGTAAGGCGCTGGCGTTGATCAGCGAAGAAAAAGGCCATCGCTTCTGTATTCAGGATGTACCCCAGGAAGACCCGGCCACCTATGCCATGCTCCAGAAAGGCGACAGCATTGGCGTATTTCAGGTGGAGTCCCGGGCCCAGATCAACATGCTACCGCGCCTGAAACCGGAAACCTGGTACGACCTGGTGATTGAAGTGGCTATTGTGCGCCCCGGCCCTATTCAGGGCGACATGGTGCACCCGTATCTGCGCCGTAAGCACGGCCTGGAGCCGGTAGAGTTTCCCAACGATGCCATTCGCCAGGTACTCGAACGTACCCTGGGCGTGCCCATTTTTCAGGAGCAGGTGATCAAACTGGCCATGGTGGCCGCTGGCTTCAGTGCCAGCGAGGCCGATAAGCTGCGCCGGGCCATGGCGGCCTGGAAATCCCATGGCGATCTGACGCCGTTCCGGGACAAGCTGATTCAGGGCATGCTGGAGCGCGGCCACGATGCCGGGTTTGCCGAACGGCTATACAAACAGATCTGCGGTTTTGGCGGCTATGGCTTTCCGGAATCCCACGCCGCCAGTTTTGCCTTGCTGGTGTATGTTTCGGCCTGGATCAAAAGACACCACCCCGCGGCGTTTTACTGTGCCCTGCTTAACAGCCAACCCATGGGGTTCTATTCCCCCAGCCAGCTGGTGCAGGACGCCCAACGTCATGAGGTGACGATTCTGCCGCCGGATGTAAACCACAGCGCCTGGGCACACACCCTGGAAGGCAAAACCCGGCAGCTTCGCCTTGGCCTGCGCCTTATTCAGGGGTTATCTGCCGGTGGCGCAGAACGCATTGAACAGAATCGCCCGGCCAACGGCTACCAGTCCGCCTCGGAACTGCGGGCCCGGGCCGGGCTGAACCAGCGCGACATGGAACTGCTGGCGGGCGCCAATGCCATGCCTGGCTTTACCCAGAACCGCCACCAGGCCTACTGGCAACTTCTTGAGCATGAAGAACCGACGGCTTTGTTTGTGCAGGAAGAAAACGATGACTATCCGCAGGAGCCCTGCCCCTTGTTGCCAGAACCCAGCGAGGGCCAGAACATCATGGCGGATTACAGCAGCCAGGGGCTGACCCTGCAGCGCCACCCGTTGGCCCTGCTGCGGGAACAAGGCCACCTGAAACACTGCCTGAACGCCGAACAGTTGCGGGCTGTCCGGGCGGGCATTCCGGTGCAGGTGGCCGGGCTGGTGACCGGCCGCCAGCGGCCAGGGACTGCCTCGGGCGTTACCTTTGTCACGCTGGAAGACGAAACCGGCAACATCAACGTGGTGGTCTGGCTGGAAACCGCCCGCCGCCAACGCAAGCCATTGCTCACCGCCCGGTTGTTACACGTGAAAGGCATTGTCGAGAAAGAGGGGGATATTATTCACGTGATGGCAGGGAAACTGTCAGATCTGAGCCACCTTATTCAGGCTCTACCCGTCAGTTCCCGGGATTTTCACTGATCCGGTGCCACAAACTCCATAGTGCGCTGCGCGGCTGGCCACATCACACTGCCGTGACCGGCTCCGGCAAACACCTCCGTTTGCAATGCCCAGCCGGACCGGTTGCGGGTGAGCCATCGGGCCAGTTCAGACACATTCTCCACCATCGCCCGGCTCTGTTCCCGCTCTCCCACCGCCAACAGAATGCGCGGCGCGGTCTGCCCGGCCTGTTCGTCTGCCAGCTGCTGTACCAGCGCCTGCACCGGGGCTTCGCCAAGCCACCATAACGAGGGGCTAATGGCGATAAAGCGCTCAAAACTACCGGGGCTTTGCGCAAGAGTATACAGAGTAAACAATCCGCCAAGGGAGTGGCCTGCCAGGGCCTCCTTGTCACTATTCACCAGGTAGCGTTGCCGGATTTCCGGTTTCAACTGCCCGGTCAGAAACGTCAAAAAGCGCTCCGCGCCTCCGTGATTCTGCTCAGGTTTGTTGAAGGCAGCACCGGGCGGCGTGAAATCACGGGCTCTCCGGTTAAAATTGAAACGCTCTGTGCCCGGATAACCAATAGCCACAATCAGCAGCGGACTGCCTTCCCGTGGGCCTGCGCGCAGCAGTGTATCTCGTGCGGCCTGCATCAGTGGCAGGTAGGCGTTGCCGTCCAGCAGGTAGAGCACCGAATAGCCGTTCTCCGGCGCCGGGGCTTCCGGTTCGGCTACTTGGATAAGGTAGCGATCGCCGGTATCCGGCGAGGCCAATTCAAACATCCGGGTACCGGGCAAGGTAACTTCACCCGACCCGGCGGTTGCACTGAAGGTCATGGCGGGGTACATCAACAGCAGAAGCAGTACCCCGGCAAGGACTGACGGGGTTCCCATGGTTTTACAAGCAGTCATCGCGCAGCATCAGAAGTCATAGCGCAGTGTGGCAACGGCATTGGCCGGAGCCCCCATCATGTTGAAAGTGCCCGCAGCACCAACCCGGCTGTAATATTCCCGATCAAGAATGTTGTTCAGGTTCAGCTGGGCACTCAGGCTATCATTGAAGTCATAACCAATCATGGCATCAATCACCGCATAGCCTGGTGCTTCAATGCCTGCCGCTGCCTCAAAGTCGCTCATGGCGGTCACGCCACCGCCCACCCGAAGACCATGCAACTGGCCACCGGCGAACTCATACTGAGTCCACAGGGTTACCTGATTCTCCGGCATTAGCAGGAAAATGCCGTCATCCCGGGCGCTGGATGCCCGTTCTACTTTCGTATCCATGTAGGTGTATCCGGCAATCAGATCCCATTGCGGAGTCAGGCTGCCACTGATTTCCACTTCACCACCGTTAATTCGCATTTTACCGACTGCCGATGCGTAGCTCTCGTTCGGCACCGGTGCCGCACGGTTCGTATCATAGAGCCTGAAACCGCTCACCCGGGCATTCAGGGCACCGCCGAAATAGCTACCCTTCACGCCAAACTCATACTGGTCACCTTCCCGGGGCTCCAGCAAGTCACCGTCAGCGTCTACGCTGGTCTGCGGTTTGAACACCTGCGAGTAGCTGGCATACAGCGAATGCTGAGGGTTCAGGTCCAGCACCAGCCCTGCATAGGGGGTGAATACCGTATCCTCGCTGCTCTGCCTGCTGCCCCCGAGTTTATCGGTTTCCTCCGCCTGGTACCGGCTTACCCGGCTACCGGCAATCAGCGCCAGGCCATCCAGTGGTCTCAGCGTCAGCTTGGCGTAGAGCCCGGTTTCCTTCAGCCGGGTTGCACTGTTGCTATACCCTTTTCCGCTGTCCCGGCCCGCCTGCAGAATGTCGATGTAAGTCAGGTTGTTCAGTTGTTCACGAGTCACACCCTTGGCCAGCCCACGGGCTCTGGCAGATTCATTGTCGGTTTCATAGCGTTTGAAATCCGTGCCCACAACAAACTCGCTCACGTTATCAAAAATCTCAAACGGCTTGCTGTAGCTGGCATCCACGGCGAGTGCCGTTTGCTCCAGGTGGCTGCCGATTCCCGATACGCTGAGGGTCTGGTTGGCATCCAGCGCACTGCCGCCAAAGGCGTAATTGAAATCTGCCTGGCGGCTGGAATAGCGCGTAGCCACACGGCCAAAACCACCCCCTGAAAAGCTGTGAGTCAGTTCTGCAAACCAGTCATTCGCCTGGCTCTCGAAATTATTCCATTTGGCGCCATAGAAGTCGGATTGGGAGCCATACATCAGCTTGCCGTCGCTACCCAGCGGGCGACCGTTGTCCACCACAATGTCTTTGGTGTTGCGCAGCACCCCCAGACCGAGCGTGGTATTCTCACTCAGTTCAATATCGACCGCGGCATAAAGATCGCTCTGTTCATTCTCGTTGTAATCCACGTAGCTGGCGTGGTCTGTGCGATCCGCCATCACTCTGCCGCGCACACTGCCACTCTCGTTCAGCCGGCCTCCAATATCCGCCTGGGCACCCAACTGTTCTTCCGTGCCAGCCTGAGCCTGAATGTGGGCCTTAAAGTCATCGGTCGGGCGCTTTCGCACCAGATTCACAATCCCGCCCATTTCGCTGGTGCTGTTAAACAGTCCGGACGGGCCACGCATAATTTCCACCCGATCAAAGGCCGACAATGATGGCACCGAGCCGTTAATGCTGGCCATGGGCGCAGGTAGGCCATCAATGTTGTATTCGTCGTACTCATATCCCCGGGCATAGATAGACGACCGGCCATTGTCGTTACTCAATACACGCACCCCCGGCATCTTCCGGCCGAGCTCATCCAGGGTATTCAGGTTCTGGTCGTCAATGGCTTCACGGGTGACCACACTCACCGACTGCGGAATATCACGAAGGGTCGCCGGAGTTTTGGTGCCGACGGTTGCCGATTCGATGCCGTATCCACCGCGAGCTTCCGAAGCATCCATTTCATAGAAGCGGTTGCCTTCCACGGTAATCCCATCCAGGCGGGTTACCGGCTCCAGCGGCTGCGCCAGCGCATTCTGCCCCAACCCCAGCAGTAACAAGGCTCCACCCGCTGTAACCCTGAAAAACCGCTTGTTTGAACCGTGAACTTCATCGTTGCGTGACATCGCCATCTTGGACTCCCATCGTCGATACGTCAGGTGTCGATATTTATTGCGAATGATAATGCGTTACAATACCGACTCTGGCGGCAGATTATGCCAGTACAGCTTGTCTACCGCCTATGGGAATGCGGCAAATGCCTTTGCCTACACATCAGATGCACCGCGAAACGCCCTGCACTATGACACCCCGGAGATATCAGTGACTGAATCCACACCTGGCCAGGGGATAAACGCCAGTCAACTCCAGGCGCTCTCTGCGCCACTGGTCATTACTCAACAACTCGAATTTCCAGCCAATCGAAAACGTATGGCTCTGCTATCGGGCTATATGAAGGTGACGGAACTGCAACCAGGCATGCGCCTGCGGCTGGCAAACGTGCAGGATCACTATGGCCTGACCAGCCGGGCTGAATTGCCTGCAGGCATCAAAATTGCGCTGGTGATCGACGGGCTGGCGCGTATCCGTTACGGACACGAATGCGTAGAACTCGGCCCCGGCGGCCCAAGCAGCGGGTTGGTGGCCGTGCTGCCCTCAAAGACACAATTCCAGCGACAGGGCAAGCCGGGAAGCCGCGAGCAAACCCTGACTTTGACCCTAACCCCTCAATGGCTTGCCCGCCACGGGTTTGAGCATTTGCTGATGTCTGCCGATGGCATTGCGCCAGCTCTGTGGCAATGGCAGCCGTCCAGCCACCTGCAGGAACAGGCCGCCAACCTGTTCTGTAGTGAAACAGACCACGACGGGCCCTTCTACCAGATGGCCTTCACGGGTTTCGCTTTGTCTTTCGCCAGTGAAGCACTCGGCCATATTACGGCCGAGAAAGAGCCGTCGTTCGTCACACTGCCAGGCAACGCAGGCATCCCCGATGCGCAGCTTACCCGCCTGATGAATCTGATTGACAGCGGGCAGGCCCGCCGTGCAACTCAAGCCGAGCTGGCCCGGGAACTGGGCATGAGCCTGAGCAATCTTCAGCGCCGTTTTCGGGCCAGCTTTGGTGAAGCTTTGGGGCATTACCTGCGCCGTCACTATCTCGACGCTGCCAGAGAAGCCCTGATCCGGGAACGCATCAGTGTAGAAGCGGCAGCGGATCTGGCGGGCTATACCAGTGCCACCAACTTCGCCACAGCTTTTCGAAGGGAGTTCGGTGTTGCACCCAGTGACTGCCGGAGTCCGGTCACAAATCCGGCCAAAAAGGAATAAAAAACCCCGCACGACCAAAGCCGGCGGGGTTTTTCAGGGTTTGCTATTCCGGTATTAATCAGCCCAACAGCTTGATCATCACACCGGCAGCCACCGCAGAGCCGATAACACCGGCCACGTTCGGACCCATAGCGTGCATCAGCAGGAAGTTCTGCGGGTTGGCCTCCAGGCCCACCTTGTTGGACACCCGCGCCGCCATGGGTACCGCGGATACGCCCGCGGAGCCAATCAACGGGTTGATCGGTTCTTTGCTGAACTTGTTCATCAGTTTCGCCATCAGTACACCGGAAGCGGTGCCCACACCGAAAGCCACAATACCCAAGCCCAGGATACCCAGCGTCTGGCCATCCAGGAACTTGTCGGCCATCAGCTTGGAGCCAACAGACAGGCCCAGGAAGATGGTTACAATGTTGATTAGCGCGTTCTGTGCGGTATCGCTCAGCCGCTCGACCACGCCACACTCACGCATCAGGTTACCGAAGCAGAACATACCCAGCAGCGGAGCTGCATCGGGCAGGAACAGAACCACAGCAATCAGGACAACCAGAGGGAAGACGATCTTCTCTTTCTTGCTCACGGGACGGAGCTGGGTCATTTTGATCGCACGTTCTTTTTCGCTGGTCAAAGCCTTCATGATCGGGGGTTGAATCATCGGCACCATCGCCATGTATGCATAGGCGGAGACTGCAATCGCACCCAGCAGGTGCGGAGCCAGCACGCTCGCTACATAGATGGAAGTGGGGCCATCAGCGCCACCAATAATGCCGATCGCAGCGGCTTCAAGGATGTTGAAGTCCAATACCCCGGTCCAATCCAGCAGCGCCGCACCAATCACGGTACCGAAGATACCGAACTGAGCCGCTGCACCCAGAAGCATGGTCTTGGGGTTCGCCAGCAACGGTCCAAAATCCGTCATTGCACCAACACCCATGAAGATCAACAGCGGCCCGACTGTGCTACCAATAACCACAGAGTAGAAGTTATAGAGCATGCCGTTGCCGTAGCCGAAATCCTGGGCAATGGAATTAGCCATCGCCATTTCGGAGTAACTGGCTTCTTTAACCGCCACCTTGAACGCGTCTTTGAGTTCAGGCGTAATCGCTTGTCCAACCTGGTAAGCGACGTCCAGCGGTGCCGCCAGCGCAGCCAGAATCTCGGATTTGCCACCTTGCAGCGCAAAGTGAATGGCGTTCTCCGCCGCAGTCAGGGCAAGCCCTGCCTCCGGAATATTCGCCAGAATACCGCCAAACCCGATGGGAACCAGCAGCAACGGCTCAAAACCCTTGCGAATGGCAAGGAAGAGAAGCAGCAGGCCGATGGCGATCATGATCACCTGGCCGAGCTCAATATTGAACAGGCCGCTACCTGTCCAGAGTGTCATTAATTTATCCATGGAATGCTGGCCCTTATGCGATTGTCAGCATTTCATCATCAACAGAGACGGCGTCACCGACCTTGATGAACACTTCGCCGATGGTGCCGGCCTTCGATGCGCGAACTTCCGTTTCCATCTTCATGGCTTCGAGGATGATCAGCACATCGCCTTCCTCAACGGTGTCACCCGGTGACACCAGCACCTTGAAAATGTTTCCGCCCAGCGGAGCCACCACAGGCTCGCCTTCACCCGCCGCGGGTGCCGGAGCGGCAGCGGCTGGTGCAGATGCGGCACCACCCTCGCCCTGGATCTGGGTAATTTCGCCACCTTCGGAAACCGCGACCACAAACTTCTTACCGTTTACATCCACGGTGTAAGTTTCGGGGCCACCGGCTTTCTTGGCAGGTGCGGCATCTTCGGCGGTCGGAACCGGCTCGAACGCATCCGGATTGTTGCGGTTTTCCAGGAACTTCAGGCCAATCTGCGGGAACAGTGCGTAAGTCAGCACGTCGTCCTCAAGGTTGTCGGCCAGCTTGATGCCCTTCTCGTCCGCCAGCTTCTTGAGCTCGTCGGTCAGCTTGTCCATTTCCGGCTCAAGCACGTCCGCCGGGCGGCAGGTCATCACTTCCTTGCCATCCAGAACACGCTCCTGCAGCTCTTTGTTCATGGGAGCTGGCGCCGCGCCGTATTCACCCTTGAGAATGGCAGAGGTTTCCTTGGAGATGGATTTGTAACGCTCGCCGGTCAACACGTTCAGTACCGCCTGGGTACCGACAATCTGCGAGGTTGGAGTTACCAGAGGAATGAAGCCCAGGTCTTCACGCACCTTGGGAATTTCATCCAGAACCTGGTCAAACTTGTCGCTGGCGTTCTGCTCACGTAGCTGGTTTTCCATGTTGGTGAGCATGCCGCCCGGAACCTGGGCAATCAGAATGCGGGAATCGGTACCGCGCAGGCTTCCCTCAAACTTCGCGTATTTTTTGCGCACCTGGCGGAAGTAGCTGGCAATTTCTTCCAGCAAGTTCAGGTCCAGGCCGGTGTCACGATCGGTGCCTTCCAGAATGGCCACCACCGCCTCGGTGGGTGAATGGCCATAGGTCATACTCATGGACGAAATGGCCGTATCCACGTTATCGATACCGGCTTCCGCCGCTTTAATCGCGGTAGCAGTCGACATGCCGGTGGTGGCGTGGCACTGCATATGGATTGGAATATCCAGTTCTTTCTTCAGTCGGCTGACCAGATCAAACGCCACGTATGGCTTGAGAATACCCGCCATGTCTTTGATGGCGATGGAGTCCGCACCCATGTCGGCAACTTCCTTCGCCAGCTCTACCCACATATCGATGGTATGCACCGGGCTGGTGGTGTACGCAATCGTGCCCTGGGCGTGCTTGCCGGTCTTGCGCACGGCCTTGATCGCACGGTCCATGTTGCGGGGATCGTTCATGGCATCAAAAATACGAAACACGTCGACACCGTTTTCGGCGGCACGCTCACAGAAGCGGTCTACCACGTCATCCGCATAGTGACGGTAACCCAGCAGGTTCTGGCCGCGCAGCAGCATCTGTTGCTGAGTGTTCGGCATCACTTTTTTCAGTTCGCGGATGCGCTCCCAGGGGTCTTCGCCCAGGTAACGGATACAGGAGTCAAAGGTAGCTCCACCCCAGGATTCCAGAGACCAGAAGCCGACCTTGTCGAGTTTCTCGGCAATGGGCAGCATGTCATCCAGGCGCATGCGGGTGGCCAGCAGGGATTGGTGGGCGTCACGCAGAATTACGTCCGTTATCCCCAGCGGTTTTTTCGTGTCAGTCATCGTGTCAGCCTTCTGTTAAAAGGTTCTATCTTGTGCCCGGATCACTTCTTGTGGCGTGCCCGGTATTGTGCAATCGCCTTCTTGATGGCCTCGGCAGTGTCAGGGTCAACCGACGTTGGCGCCTTCGGCTTGGCACGTGGCGTTCTGGCCGGGGTTGCCGGCTCTGGCGGCGCAAACCGAAGAATGATTTTGGACATAAAGCCGGTCGCGAACACCAGAATAACCAGGAACACGAACACGAACCCCATGCCGGCAATCATCAAATCTACGGCTTGTGACATCAGCTCATTCATATCGAACAGCTACCTGTATTGGTTTGTGTGATTTCCCCGTACCGCCCGCTGACAGGGCCATCTAGACCAAAAGTCTAATAGCCCGCAACGACAATTCGGGAGGCAAAATCGTGCGTAATTTACCGGTTTCATTGATCAGGAGCAACCAGAAGCACACATTTCTATAGGGAATTTCCGAGCGTTTTACGCTCGCTAAAGCCGCTTTCTATACCCGGAAAAGCACAAAATCAGGCGTAGCGAACACGAATTTTCCGGCCTTTTACCCGTCCCTTCTCAAGCCGCGCCAGGGCCTTCCCCGCCAGGTCGGCCTGCACGGCAACGAAGCACTGAAAATCAAACAAATCGATCTTGCCCACCGCAGCCCCCGGTATCCCCGCTTCTCCGGTCAGCGCTCCCAGCACATCACCCGGGCGCACCTTATCTTTGCGGCCACCGGCCAGACACAGGGTTTTCATCGGCGGGATAACCGGCTTGCAGGGCTCCGCGAGCAAGGCTTCAGTATCCTGCCATGCCGCCGTAGTGCCCTTTGCCGCTTCCAGTCGGGTCACTTTATGGCCCTGGCTGGGCGTACACAGCGTCACCGCATGGCCCTGCTCTCCGGCGCGCCCCGTGCGCCCTACCCGGTGGGTATGCACCTCCGGATCCCGTGCCGGTTCGGCGTTGATCACCAGAGGCAACCCCTTGATGTCCAGCCCTCGTGCTGCCACATCGGTAGCCACCAACACGTTGCAACTCTGATTGGCAAACCTTACCAAGGCGCTGTCACGGTCTTTCTGATCCAGATCACCGTGCAATGAAAGCGCCGAAAAACCCAACTCGCCGAGCTCTGCCGCCAGCTCGTCACAATCCCGCTTGGTGGTGCAGAACACCAGCGAGGAGACCGGCTGGAAGCGTGACAGCAAAGCCGCCACGGCGCGGGTGCGCTGCTCCGGCTGGATTTCGTAAAACAGCTCTTCAATGGTGACGTCGGTCTGGCCGGACGCCACCCGCACATCCACCGGCTCGCTCTGGAAACGCTCGCTCAACGTGCGAATCGCCGCCGGCCAGGTGGCGGAGAACAGCAAGGTTTGTCGGTTGTCCGGGGTTTGCGAGAGGATACCGGCAACGGCTTCTTCAAAGCCCATGTCCAGCATACGGTCGGCTTCATCCAACACCAGAATCCGAAGCTGCTCCAGCGACAAGGTGCCTTTGCGAAGGTGATCCTCAACCCGCCCCGGAGTGCCCACCACAATGTGCGCGCCGTGGCTGAGGGAGCCAATCTGAGGGCCGATCGGTACCCCGCCACAGAGTGTCAACACTTTCACGTTGTCCTTGGCCCGGGCCAGCTCCCGTAGAGCTTTCGCCACCTGGTCGGCCAGTTCGCGGGTAGGACACAGCACCAGGCTCTGCACCGCAAACCGCCGGGGCTGGAGAGTCTCGATCAAGGGAATGCCAAACGCGGCCGTTTTGCCGCTGCCGGTCTGCGCCATCGCTATTACATCGTTACCCGCCAATGCGGGGGGCATCGCCTGGCTTTGCACCGGCGTGGGGGTGGTGTACCCCAGCCGCTCCAGATTGGACAGCATGGATTCAGAAAGACCAAGGGCTTTAAAGGATGACATAGGGAAATCCGGAGATGAGAGGCATTAAGGATGATTGCACGAGCATGGCCAGAGTATACTGGCGAGCTGATCATTGGAGTTTATCACGAATCCACGGAGTCAATGATGGCCTCACTGCAGGAACAGTTAATGAAAGCCGGGCTGGCCGACGAGAAGAAAGCCCGAGAGATACGCAACGCAAAGAAAAAGCAGCGCAAGCAGCAACCCAAAGGCACAGCGCCGGTGAACGAAGCGGAAGAACGGGCCCGCAAGGCCCGCGAAGAAAAGGCTGAACGTGACCGCCAACTGAACCTTGAACGTAAGCAGCAGGCCGAGAAAAAGGCTATTCAGGCGCAGATCCGCCAGTTGATTGAAACCAATCGGCTGGATCGCAGCAAGGGTGAGACCTCTTACCAGTTTGTCGATGGCAAGAAGATCAAAAAGATTCTGGTAGACGACCTTATGGTTGACCAGCTTTCCCGGGGTCGCCTCGCCGTGGTTCGCCTGGGCGAAAACTACGACGTGGTACCCGAGAAAGTGGCCCGCAAGATCATGGAACGGGACGAGGCGGCCGTGATTGTGTTGCACGACCGCCAGCAGGACGATTCGGAAGAAGACGACCCCTACGCCGGGTACGAAATCCCCGACGATCTTATGTGGTAACCCCCTCTACCACCCGAATCCGCACCGGCAAGCCCTGCCGGATGGACGCACCGGACACATTCTCCAGCCAGGTGGCGGTGCCGTCCTTGCGAGTTGGGTCGCCAAAGCCCAGATCGTTGATGTTCACCCCGGCCCCGAGGTAGGGGTTACCCGGGCGCTCTTCCCCATCAATCACATGGCTGGACGCACCCAGCTCCCGGTGGCCATAGCCGTGCTCGATGCCGATGGCGCCTTCATGCACGTTATCACCCACCAGTGCCAGAGCTAGCACGCTGTTGCCCGGGCTCTCGATACGGATGGTATCGCCATGGCGAACGCCATACTTTTCCGCGTCTTTGTGGTGCAGCAACACCGGGTTGTAAGGCTTGATCATCCGCAGCCGCTCAAGGCCGATGGCGTAAGAGTTCATCAGGTTTGACTTGAACGAAAACGCCAGCAACGGCCAGTCACTTTCAGGGTAGTGCTCCCGCAGGGTGGAGCCATCCCAGAAACGTGGTTCGTGGTGCATCGGTGTGCCGGTCAGGCGCTTGCCGCTGTAGCTGTCGATGGTGGTGCCCACCTGTTCGTTGTAGACACAGAGCGGTCTGGTCCAGGCATTGCCCAGTTTGTCGCCATCGTAGGCCTTATCCATGCTCTCGAACCGGCCACCCCGGGAGTACAGGTGCGCAACCGGCCCCACTTCATCGGCCGCCACTGTGGTGCTGATACGCTCCATCAGCGGCTCAATGCCACCGGCCACAATGTCCTGCTCCGAGGCCGCAGGCAGAGGTTTACCGGCCATGGCAATGTTGGCCGCCGCCCGCAGGTAGAAGTCCTCGGCCCGGTTGAGCGGATGCATCCGGCCATCGGCACCTTCAATGGCGTTGTCACCAAAGCCCGGCAGGTCCAGTTTGCGCGCCAGTTCGATGAAGAAGTTATCCATGCTCACCGGCTCACCACTGGCGGTTTTGGCCTGGCGCGGCTCCACTACCGGCCAGCAGGCCGTGGTCATCTTGGTCAGGGTGCCACTCCAGGCACCGGTGAAGCCCCAGACTTCATACATCACCGAATCCGGCACAATGTAATCAGCAAACCGGTTGGTTTCGTTGATAAAGCCGTCAACCGCCACGAACAGGCCGATATTGGCCGGGTCTTTCAATTTCTCTTCCAGCAAGCTGGTCAGCCCGGCCTGGCCGTACATCGGGTTAGCCATCACACCGATCATAGCCTTGATCTTGTAGGGATACCCCTCCAGGCCGGACAACAGGTGTTCGGTCAGAATCGGTGGTGCAATCGAGCGCCAGGGCGCCGTGGCCGGATACGGAGATTCGCCCGCTTCCACCTTGCGCCGGTACTCGCTGGTTTTCTCATAGGGGAACCGGCTGCGAGACAGGAATACGCCTTTTGGGCCCACCTTGCCCGGGAAATCCGCCAGGTTATACCTTGGGCCTTTGCCCACCCCGTTGTAGCTGCCGCCGCCTTTGGCTGAGCCACCTTTCATGTTGAAGTTGCCCGCCAGCAGGTTGAGCATATTGATGCTGTAAGAGGCGTAGAAACCGGCACCCGACATCATGCCGCCGTGAGTGTCGGCCACGGCGGTACGGCCGAAACTGGCAAAGCGTTCGGCCAGCTTACGAATGGTCTCGGCCGGGATGCCACACATGCTGGCGTATTCGTCGATGGTGAACCGGGTCGCTTCCTGGCGCAGCTTGAACAGGGAGCTGCGCACCAGGGCGGGGCCTGCCACGGTATCCACCTGGCGCTCGACAAACAGATTCGCCCGGTCGACGGCTTCAGAACTCACCAGTTCATCATTGGCTGACAGGACCACCGGATGATCATCGTCGGCACCCGCCGTCGCCTTACCCAGATCGCTCATTCTCAGGAAGTGACCGGCGCGGGGATGACTGTCGTCATCAATCACCAGGTGCGTGGCGTTGCTGTGGCCCAGTTCGCCTGCTTTCGCGGCGGCCTGGTTGCCCGGTATCGACAAATAATCCGCGGCGTAGCCTTCGTTGGTCAGCAACCAGCGAATCAGGGCCATGGCAAAGGCGGTATCGGTGCCCGGCAGAATCGGAACCCAGCGGTTCCGCTCACCGGCCGCATGGGACGTGGCAGCAGTCAATGCCGGATCGACAACCACGTATTCCAGTTCACCGGTGGTACGGGCTTTGGCCAGCAGCCGGCCCTGACGCTTGAACGGGTTACCGGCCTGGCTCGGCGCGGTACCAATGAACAGCGCAAATCGGGCGTTGGTGTAATCCGGCTTCACGTGGGCGTTTTTTGCCAGATCGTTCATCAGGGCGCCCGCCCCCATCCGGAAGGCCAGCCCGCAATAGGCACCATGGTGGCCGTAGTTGCGGGTACCGAAGGCGTTAAACGCAAACCGCTTGAGCAAGGCAGAGCGGCCGTAGTCGGTGGCTTCCATCATCAACAACTGGTTGGCCTTGGGGCCGTATTCCGGGTTATCCGGGTCCAGCGGTGTTTTCAGATCGCGGATCGAGCGCAGGCCTTCCACCTTACCCTCGCCGAACAGATCGCCGCCCTCCACGATCTCTTCCAGCAGTTGCTCAAACGAGATGCTTTGCCACTGGTTGCTGCCACGGGGGCCGGTGCGCTTCAGGCAGTTCAGCACCCGCTGGTCACTGGTCAGTTGCGCCATGGCCGCGTTGCCTCGGGCGCAGGCGGTTGAACGGTTGAGCTGGCCCTGATCCTTAAAACTACTCATCTGGCGGAAGGCGTCCAGTACCGGTGTCTGCTCGTCCAGGTGCTCATCGGAAGACAAGGGATGATAAGGGTTGCCTGCCACCCGCAGCACCTTGTCCTGCTCTTTGTCGATGCGAACCCGAACACCACACTTGGTGGTGCAGCCGTAACAAACGGTAAAGGCGATCCGCTGATCCGGGTTCAGTGCCACTTCACCAGTTGCCGGGTCCACCGAGTACTCCGGTGCCAGGCTGTTGCCGTGCAAACGGTCGGCGGGCACTTTACCGGAGGTTCCGTTTACCAGGCCCTTGCCCATTTTTTCCAGAGGCCCGTAGTAGCCTGCCACGAAGGTCGCCGCACCACCGGCCGCGGCGGCCCCTTTGAGAAAATTACGACGGTTATTGTCCATTATGCCGCTCCAACGGTGTGAATCAGTGGGTGCCAACCTGGAGGTCACGCTTCCAGGGCACCAGAATATCGATGATTAACAAGGCAGCCAGCCACAGGCCAAAGGTGCCCAGAATCCCCAGCAGCCCGCTGGAACCCATATCAAGCACGTACTGGTAATATCCGGCGGTATTCTTGGCCACGGTCTGAACTTCCATCAACACCATCCAGCGGAAGGTCCAGCCGATATGCACGGCCAGCAAACCCGCCAGCCAGGCCTTGGCGACATTGCCGTTACGCCGCAACATCCAGGCCGCGGCCAATGTCAGAGCTACCCCAACCAGCAGGCCGTAAACTGCGACCGCACGCCATTCCGGATTGCCCTGCAGGGAGGCAAACGCCGCTTCAACAGACGGGCTGAACCCGGTGATACCCTCGGCCAGCCAGAGCGCCGCCACCAGGCCCGCCAGCACCATGCTGCCGAAGATCACTTTCAGGCTCTGGCCATTCACCTCTTCGTCATTACCGGTCATCAGGCGATTCACCAGAATCACCAACCCGGCAGCGGCCACCAGCCCGGTGAATACAAACATCACGGGCAACCAATGGGTATGCCACAGGGGGCGGGCCTTGACGATGGCCACTTCGGCACCGGTGTAGAGCATGATGCCGAACGACATCACCAACGCGCCAAGACCGCACAGCACCAGCATCCAGCGGGGCGCGTGCCAATTACCCAGGACGATCCAGCCAGATAGCCGGGCAATCCAGCCATCGCCCCGGGCCTGCTCCTGCATGGCGGGACGCCAGGCCAACCAGGCATAGGCCACCACACACACCAGATACAAGGGCAACAACAAACTCCCCAACCACATCCAGGACCAGGGCGTGAGGTTGGCGTAAAAGTGCCAGAACCTCAGCGGCTGATGAAGGTCGGCCAGCAAAGCCACCGGGCCCACCAGCGTGCAACTGACCGTGACCAGCAAAGCCACCTTCGCCAGTGCCTGGTAGTTGCGCTTACCCATCAGCAGACCGGGAATGGTCAGCAACAGCGCCGAATAGGAAATCGCGATCATGAAGAAGTACTGTACCGCCCAGGGGTACCAGGCGATGCCGTAGCGAGGTGTGAGAACCTCAATGACTGCCGAATTCATAACCGATCTCCTCACCCTGTTGATCCCTGACGTCCCAGATAGCTGGCTTGGCATCCGGCCGGGACATAAAACGCTCATCCATACCCAGATAAAACACATGGGGCGCTGTGCCCATTTCCGGCTTCAGAATCATGATGTCGTCGTAGTGCTCTTCCAGCATCCGGCTGATCTGACTGTCCGAGTCTTTCATGTCACCAATGATTCGGGCCCCGCCAACGCAGGACTCGACACAGGCAGGCAACAGCCCCACATCCAGCCGGTGGGCGCAGAAAGTGCACTTGTCGGCAGTTTGGGTGTATTCGTTGATAAAGCGGGCGTCGTATGGGCAGGCCTGAACACAGTAGGCACAACCCACACAGGCTTCGTTATTAACCACCACAATGCCGTCTTCCCGCTGGAAAGTTGCCTGCACCGGGCACACCGGTACACACGGCGGATTATCACAATGGTTGCACAAGCGCGGCAGCATAAAGGTAGCGATATCGCCGGTCTCTTCATGCTCCACCTCGTACTGCGACACGATGGTTCGGAAGCTGCCCAGAGGGGCCTCGTTCTCGATATGGCAGGACACAGTACAGGCCTGACAACCGATGCAGGCTCGCAGGTCGACCAGCATGCCATAACGCTTGGAAGGGTCTCCTTCCCGCCTGGCTGGCTGATCGTTAATGCCAGCGGAGGCAACGCTGCTCAGGGGAATGAGCGCGGCTCCGGCGGTAAGTTTGGCAATCTGCCCCAGTAATTCCCGGCGGATGGTATCCATAAATTCTCCGACCAATGTCGCTGACGTGAATTAAATAGGTGGCGACATTAACTCTAGGCGTCGGGGCAATTGAGGATTTGACGACGGTCAATAAAGGCGGAGGCTGGTGATGAGGGTATGTACGGAGGGTCGAACCTCTAGTCGGTTCAAATCCTTTCGAACCTTGAGGTATACAAACAAAAAACCCTGCACAAGGCAGGGTTTTTTGTTTGATTTGGCGCGGCTGGGAGGATTACGCGGGCCTTCGGCCCTTCCCCTTCGGGGCCGCCGTCGCTGCGCTCCGGCGTTCCTTCGCGCGCATGGCGCGCTGCGGTCGAACCTCTTGTCGGTTCAAATCCCTTTAAACCTTGGGGTATACAAACAAAAACCCTGCACAAGGCAGGGTTTTTCGTTTGATATGGCGCGGCTGGGAGGATTCGAACCTCCGACCGCCTGGTTCGTAGCCAGGTACTCTATCCAGCTGAGCTACAGCCGCTAAAACTGGTGGTGTTGTATGAAGTGGCGCGGCTGGGAGGATTCGAACCTCCGACCGCCTGGTTCGTAGCCAGGTACTCTATCCAGCTGAGCTACAGCCGCGCATCATAAACACATTGGTTGATCGCTACTTCAACCTGTCTCTGTTTCCCCGAAAAGGGAAATGGCGGAGAGGGAGGGATTCGAACCCTCGGTACGATTGCTCGTACGGTTCCTTAGCAGGGAACTGGTTTCAGCCACTCACCCACCTCTCCTTGAGAACGGGGCGTATACTACCACGATTTTTGAGTTTTCATAGGGTTGACACGAAATTTTTCTGGTCAATTTCCCTTAAAATGAAAAAAGCCGCTCAAGTATTCCAAGAGCGACTTTTCAATTGATCAACGATTGCCCGATTCGGGCTCATCTGTGTCTTTTTCAGACTGGATGCGCTGATAAATTTCTTCGCGGTGAACGGCTACATCTTTCGGCGCGTTAACACCAATGCGAACCTGGTTCCCCTTTACCCCCAGAACGGTGACGGTAATTTCGTCTCCGATCATCAGGGTTTCGCCTACACGGCGAGTCAAAATTAACATATCCCTTACTCCCTATTCCTGAGCTACCTGTTCCGACGAACACTTTAATGTGTACTTGTTGCTTTTATAATGGGATCACTGACTCAGCTGAAGACGCAATAATACTTATTCATTGCGCTTTCACGATAGCTAATATCAATGACCCTTATTGAGGAACCATTTCCGATCCGAATCAGAACGTTTCCTCAACTCCGGCATTGTCCAATTCAAACGCGCTATGCAGCGCCCGGACGGCCAATTCCAGATACTTCTCGTCAATCACCACCGAAATCTTGATTTCCGACGTGGAGATCATCTGTATGTTGATCCCTTCTTTCGACAATGCCTCGAACATAATAGTAGCCACGCCTGCATGGGAGCGCATACCCACACCAACAATGCTGACCTTAGCAATTTTGGTATCACCACCCACTTCACCGGCACCCAACTCCTTGGTGACACCACGCAGTACTTCTTGTGCCCGCTTGAAATCATTTCGATGCACAGTAAAGGTGAAGGCGGTTTTGTTGTCCTCGCCCACGTTCTGCACAATCATGTCTACTTCTATATTAGCATCGCTGATCGGCTTGAGGATTCCCAGCGCGCTACCGGGGGTGTCCGGCACGCCGGAGATCGTCAGTTTGGCCTCATCACGATTGAAAGCAATGCCGGAAACGACCGGTTGTTCCATGGCGTTCTCATCCTCAAGTGTAATCAGGGTACCGTTACCTTCTTTGAAGCTGGACAGTACCCGTAAAGGAACGTTGTATTTACCCGCAAATTCGACCGCGCGAATCTGCAATACCTTGGAGCCCAGGCTGGCCATCTCGAGCATTTCTTCAAAGGTGATCCGCTCAAGCCGGCGCGCGCTGTCTACCACGCGCGGGTCGGTGGTATATACCCCGTCCACGTCTGTATAAATCTGGCACTCATCAGCCTTCAATGCGGCGGCCAACGCCACCGCAGTGGTGTCAGAGCCCCCACGCCCCAGCGTGGTAATGTTGCCGTTTTCGTCCATGCCCTGGAATCCGGCCACAACCACTACCCGGCCCGCATCCAGATCTTTACGCATGTTCTGCTCGTCAATCTGCTTGATCCGCGCCTTGGTGTGGCTGCTATCGGTGACAATCCGCACCTGGCTGCCAGTATAGGAGCGGGCGTCAAACCCCTTCTTTTGCAGCGCCATCGACAACAAAGCGATCGTCACCTGCTCGCCGGTAGAAACCAGTACGTCCATTTCGCGGGGCGTCGGTTCTTCCATAATGTCACTGGCAAGCGCAATCAATCGATTGGTTTCGCCGCTCATGGCCGAAACCACCACGACCACGTCGTGCCCTTCCTTGCGGAACCGACCAACCCGGTCAGCCACCGCCTCAATCCGTTCGGTTGTACCGACGGACGTACCACCATACTTTTGAACCAGCAGAGCCATGTTTTCCCAAACTCCGAGTGGAGGAATCCCGGCGGAGCAGACAACTCCGCACAAACAGAACGGGCGGAATTATAAACCTCCGCCCGCATGTGAAAACAGTTGTTTATCTAATATTTTGCTGAACCCAGTCCGGCACGCCAGCCAGGGCTTCCGACAGCTTGGCCACATTGGTGCCACCGCCCTGAGCCATGTCCGGACGACCGCCACCCTTGCCGTCAACCTGAGCCGCCAGGTACTTCATAAGGTCTCCGGCCTTGATGCGCCCCGTTACCGACTTGGTCACGCCTGCCACCAGCACCACTTTGCCATCTTCGATCGTGGCCAGTACCACCACGCCCTCGCCCAGTTTGTTCTTGAGCTGATCGGCGGTTTCCATCAGGGTCTTGCGGTCTGCGCCTTCAAGTTCAGACGCCACCACTTTCAGACCAGCCACCTCAACCGCAGAGCCTGCCAGGTCGCTGCCTGCTGAACTTGCCAGCTTGGCTTTCAGGGCATCCACGTCTTTTTCAAGCTGACGGTTGCGATCCAGCACCTGTCGGACTTTATCGATCACCGACTCCCGGGTACCTTTTACCAGGCGTGCAGTTTCACGCAGCGTGCGCTCGGTGGAATCAAGCCACGCCAGTGCCCCCATCCCGGTTACCGCTTCAATACGGCGAACACCCGAGGAAATACCACTCTCTGAAGTAATCCGAAACAGACCAATATCGCCGGTACGGCTAACGTGAGTGCCGCCGCACAGCTCTACCGAGTATCGATCGGAGCCCATGCTCAGCACCCGAACCTCATCGCCATACTTCTCGCCGAACAGTGCCATGGCACCTTTGGCTTTAGCGGTTTCCATATCCGTGATATCAATCTCGACCGGGGTGTTTTGAAGAATCTGTTCGTTAACCTGACGCTCGATTTCGGTCAATTGTTCCACTGTCACCGCTTCGAAGTGGGAGAAGTCAAAACGCAGTTTGTCCGGGTCGACCAGCGAGCCCTTCTGGCTAACATGCTCACCAAGGATATTGCGCAGGGCCGCATGCAACAGGTGGGTCGCTGAATGGTTGCGCTTGGTGTGTTCGCGGCGGGCATGATCAATGCGGGCGTCCACTTCCAACCCGGGGAAGATTTCACCTTCAATCAGCGTGCCCACATGCAGGTGGTTATCACCTTCTTTACGGGTATCGGTTACCTGAAAACGGCCGCCACTCCAGGTCAGCAGGCCGGTATCGCCCACCTGGCCACCGGATTCGGCGTAAAAAGGTGTGCGCTCCAATACCACCACGCACTCGTCGCCAGCTTCGGCATTCCGCTCTTCGCCAGCCACCAGCACGGTGCGGATACGCTCATGGCCGTCGATGTGGTCATAACCGGTAAACTCGGTTTTACCTTCAATGACAATGCCCGCAGCGTTATAGTCGATACCGAACTTGCTGGCTGCCCGGGCCCGCTCGCGCTGGCTTTCCATGGCCTTTTCATAGCCTTCATAATCCAGCGTCAAACCCCGCTCACGGGCAATATCGTTGGTCAGGTCGACCGGGAAACCGTAGGTGTCGTACAGGGTAAACACCGTCCCACCGGGAATCTCGCTGCCTTTCAGTTCGGCAATATCCTGCTCCAGCAGGCGCAGGCCCTTGTCGAGAGTCTTGGCAAACTGCTCTTCTTCCTGCAGCAGCACCTTCTCAATCTGCTTGCGACTGCTGACCAGCTCCGGATAGGCCTCGCCCATGAGTTCCACCAGAGCGCCGGTGAGCTTGTAGAAGAACGGCTCGGAAGCACCCAGTTTGTTGCCATGGCGGGCGGCCCGGCGGATGATCCGACGCAGTACAAAGCCTCGCCCTTCGTTGGACGGCATCACGCCATCGGCAATCAGGAAGGCGCAAGAGCGGATGTGATCCGCTACCACACGCAGTGAGGCTTCGGTAGTCGCAACGCCACCCAGCACATCGGATGCAGACGCCAGCAGATTCTGGAACAAGTCGATTTCATAGTTGCTGTGCACACCCTGCAGCACCGCCGCAATGCGCTCCAGGCCCATACCGGTATCCACCGAGGGCTTGGGCAGGTTCAGCATCTCGCCGTCGGCGGTGCGGTTGTACTGCATGAAGACCACGTTCCAGATCTCGATATAGCGATCGCCATCTTCATCCGGGCTGCCGGGAGGGCCACCGGCTACATCCGGGCCGTGATCGAAGAAAATTTCGGTACAGGGGCCGCAGGGACCGGTATCGCCCATCTGCCAGAAGTTATCCGACGCATAGCGGCCGCCCTTGTTATCGCCAATGCGGACGATACGCTCAGCTGGCACACCAATTTCGCGATTCCAGATGTCATAAGCCTCGTCGTCTTCGGCGTATACGGTTACCCAGAGTTTTTCCCGTGGTAGATTCAGCCAGTTGTCACCGGTCAGGAAAGTCCAGGCAAAATTAATGGCTTCGCGCTTGAAATAATCGCCAAAGCTGAAATTGCCGAGCATTTCGAAGAACGTATGATGGCGGGCGGTGTAACCCACGTTTTCCAGGTCGTTGTGCTTGCCGCCGGCACGCACACATTTCTGCGAGGTGGTCGCTCGTGTATAGTCGCGCTGGTCGCGGCCGAGGAACACATCTTTGAACTGGTTCATCCCCGCGTTGGTAAACAACAGAGTTGGGTCGTCATGGGGCACCAGCGAACTGCTGGCCACAATGGCATGCTGCTGCTGCCGGAAATACTCGAGGAACGCTTGTCGCAACTCTGCGGTTTTCATAGACCTTCGATACCTTTAGACCTTTAAAACACCTTGCCGGAAACCCGTCAGCAGAGCCGCCGGGCCACGGTTGGATACGATGACTTACACGCGTGTGCAAATCAGCTACTCTAGCACACGCCGAGAACAGGAAAAACGTGAAAACTCACAGGAGACCCCATGCCCCGACGCTTTCATGACGCCGAGGAACTGCTTCCACCGGCCACCGCACTCAAGCGTGCCCTGGCTATTATCTATGATGGACTGATCAGCATCGCAGTCATGCTCGTTGTCAGCTGGGTTTACACCATGATCGGCGGCTTCAGCACCGGCTGGGATCAATATGAGCAAATGGCCGAGGCAGGCGAACTGAGCGGCGATCCCGGCCTGACCTTCACCCTGTTCCTGGTGCTCTATCTGTTCTTCGCCTATTTCTGGACCCGTATCGGCCAGACTCTGGGTATGCAGGTTTGGCGGGTACGGATCGAGAACCTGGATGGCACCAGCGTTAGCTGGACCCAGGCCCTGATACGCTACGTAACCGCTGCCGCCGTGGTATTCCTGAGCATGGTCGGCGCCTATTACCTCGGCGCAGTTACCTTGCTGCTAAGCCTTCCGGCCATCATCGCGTTGTTTTACCCGATCAACGGCCTGTCTCTGACAGACAGAACCTCTAACAGCGTGGTGGTGTCCATTCCCAGGCCGGTCAAAGCCTGATTTCCGCAACCGGGCAGGCACTCAGCCCGCCCGGCGCATCAGCGCAGCCCCCACAACAGCATTGATAAGGATAGGTGCCAGCACGGCCAGCAAGGGATTGAAGCCGTACACCATACTCATTGGCCCCAACAAGTCCTGCATATATTTGAACAGAAGCCCCACCAGTAACCCGGTGAACACCCGGAACCCCATGGTTACCGAGCGCAACGGCCCGAACACAAAGGAAATGGCTACCAGCACCATCACTGCGGTACCCAGAGGCATCAGTGTCTTTTTCCAGAACGCCAGCCAGTAGGGAGCGGCACTCAACCCCTGCTCACCGAGATACACGGAGTAGGTGTAGAGGCCAGTCATCGACAGGTTCTCGGGTTTGACGATCAACACGCTGAGCACCTCCGGCGACAACCCGCTATCCCAGCGCAGAGAGGGCTGCTCGGTTCTCACCGTCTGATTATCAGCGATGCGCGTCGACACCACATTTTCCAGCCGCCAGTGATCGCCCTGATAGATAGCCCGTTCAGCAAAGCTGGACATCTCAAGCTGGCGCTCTTCGTCAAAGCGGAACAATGAAACGCCATGCAGCACACCGTTGGGCTGCACTGCGTTCAAATGCATAAACGTATTGCCTTCCCGGTGCCAGACACCATGAGCCGCCGCCACACTCCGGCCAGCCCCCAGCGCAACCGCTTTATCACTTTGGGCGATACGCTCGGTTGTTGGCGCAACATACTCACCAATGCCCACACCCAACAGTACCACCAGTAACGCAGGCTTCATCGCCGACCACACAATCCGCTTGAGCGATACCCCGGCCGCCCGGATCACCGTTAACTCAGAGGAACTGGCCATCGACCCCAACCCGACCAGGCAACCCATAAACGCCCCCAGCGGCAGATAATCATAAATTCTGCGGGGCAAGGTGAGCGCCACATACCAGAGAGCCTGCAGCGTCTGGTAGCCGTTACGGGTATCTTCCAGTTCGGCGATAAAAGCGAAAATAATATCCAGCGACAGCACTACCACCATCACCAGAAACATAGCACCACCAACCGTGCGCATCACATAGCCATCGATCTTATGCACTGGCGCTGCCCTCCCGCTCAATCCGGCGACGGTGCAGCCATGAAGGGCCAAACTGCAGCCACAGGCCAAGCGCCAGGAATAACGCATGCACCCATAGCATTCCGATCCATTCCGGAACCTTCTGATCCGCCAGCGCATCACGGGCCACGATCAGCAGCCCAAGATAGGTGATGTACACCAGCATAGCGGGCAGCAGATGAAAAAACCGACCCTGCCGCGGATTCACCCGGCTCAGGCGCACAGCCAGTAGCGTTACGATAGGGACAATCAAAGGCAGCGACACCCGCCAGTGCAGCAATGCCCGCTGCTCAGGGTCTTCCGAAGACAACAGAGCCAGTGTGCTGATGCCCTCCTCCAGTTCTCTGGTGCCCTCTTCACCACTGAGAATCTTCAGGCCATAGGCTTCAAACCGGGTCTCGTTATAGTCGAGCCTGCCGGGCGTGCCCTGAAAACGCCCGCCGTCTTCCAAAATCAGGAACCGGCTACCGGTCTCCGCGTCAATCAACTGTGAGCCCGACTTTGCGGTAATCAGCGTAACGCCCTCACCATTGCGGTCATATTCGGCAATGAACACGCCCTGTAATTGCTTTTTGTCCTCGCTCAGGGCCTCGGTGTAAGTCACCCGGTTACCCGAAGTAAAGTCCTGAAAACGGCCGGGCGACAGCATCTCAAACTCGGTCGCCTTACGCTGCTCGTTGAAAATCCGCTCCACCTGCTTCATGCCCCAGGGCGAAACAAACAGGCTCATGGCGCCCACTACCAGCATCACCGGAACCGCCCCTATCAGCGTTTTCTTCAACAATTCCCCTTCGCTCACACCACAGGCAAACAGTACCGTCATCTCGCTTTCCAGATACATCCGGCCATAAGCCAGCAAAATACCGATAAACAACCCTAACGGCAGAATCAGCTCCAGAAACCCGGGGAAGCGATAACCCATAATGGAAAACAACACACCCGCCGCAATCTCACCCTCGGCGGCATCCGCCAGATACTTGATAAACCGGCCACTCATGAACACCAGCAACAGAATGCTGGACACCGCAATCATGCTGACCATTATCTGGCGAATGAGGTAACGGAAAATAATGCTCAAATCAGTCTCTCTGGCGGTGCCGTCTCTGGAGAATGGAGGTTCGGGGGAACAGCGCGTATTCTATTTAACCTTTCCGACGATTGACAGCACGGGTCGGCACGATGGAACCATCGTAACAATGCCAGCCCGGCTTGATTAATAGGAACATAGCCCCAATTCTTAGGGCACGATCAGCAGCGCGAGACCACTCGACGACGCACAACCTGACAACAGGATGACCACAGGAGTTGCCATGAATTTCAGCCTGACCAACAAAGCCCTGACTGCAACCAAAGCCGATTGCCTGGTGATCGGCCTGCCCGAACAGGGCGACTGGCCCGAATCCACCAAAGCCGCCGACGAGGCTCTGGGCGGACTGATCAAACAGCTCGAAACCGCTGGCGACCTGACCGGCAAAAACGCCTCCATTGCCAGCCTGCCCCTGGTCGAACAGCCCTGGAAACGCCTGATCGTCGTCGGCACCGGCAAAAATGACGAACGCAAGGCCAGCCACTTCCGCAAAGCCCTGACGGCCGTTGTTGGCGCCTTGAAAACCGGCCCATCCAAGAACGCCCTGATCGCTCTGAGTGACACCCTTTGTGGCGATGAAGCAGCCAACAGCGAAGCCAGCCGACTGAACCTGATCGGCCGCATCCTAGAAGACCAGCTGTACACCTTCACCGAATACAAAACCGAACAACAGGACGCGCCCAAACTCAACAAAGTCATCGCGCAGGCCTCAGACACCAGCAAAGCCCTGAAAGACGCCTTCAACCTGGGCCTGGCCACCGGCCGTGGCATGAACTACACCAAAGACCTGGGCAACACCCCGCCCAACATCTGCCACCCGGTATGGCTGGCCGAACAGGCCCAGGCCATGGCCAAAGAATACGACAGCATAACCACCGAAATCCTCGACGAAAAACAGATGGAAGAGATGGGCATGAACACCATCCTCGCCGTCGGCAAAGGCTCCAAACAGCCACCGCGCCTGATCGTGATGGAATACCGTGGCGGCAAGGCGGGTGACAAGCCCTACGCACTGGTGGGCAAAGGCATCACCTTCGACACCGGCGGCATCAGCCTCAAGCCCGGCGAAGGCATGGACGAAATGAAATACGACATGGGCGGCTCCGCCTCGGTCTTCGGCACCATGAAAGTCATCGCCGAAACCAAACCGAAAATCAACGTGGTCGCAGTGATCGCCGCCGCTGAAAACATGCCGGATGGCGGCGCCTCACGCCCCGGCGACATCGTCAAAACCCTGAACGGCATGACGGTCGAAATCCTCAACACCGACGCCGAAGGCCGTCTGGTATTGTGCGACGCCCTTACCTACGTGAAAAAGTACGACCCCGAAACCGTGGTCGACATGGCCACCCTTACCGGGGCCTGCATCATCGCCCTGGGCCACCATGCCACCGGCCTGCTCTCCAACAACGACGAACTGGCCAACGAACTGCTCGCCGCTGGCGAACGCACCGGTGACCGCGCCTGGCGCCTGCCCCTGTGGGACGACTACCAGAGCCAGCTCGACAGCAACTTCGCCGACATGGCCAACATCGGCGGCCGCCCGGCAGGCACCATCACCGCCGCCTGCTTCCTGAGCCGGTTCGCCAAAGAATACCGCTGGGCCCACCTCGACATCGCTGGCACCGCCTGGAACTCCGGCAAAGCCAAAGGCGCCACCGGCCGCCCGGTACCGCTGCTGGTCGACTACCTGATGTCCCATGCAAAATAACCCGCAACAAAACCCGGAACCCGGCAGCCCTCAGGCTGCCGGGGCCTCCGACGCGCAGGACAACAACCAACGCTACTGGTTTCACATCCTCGCCCAGAATACCCCCGCCGCCCGCCACCTCCACGTCGCCCGACTCGTGGACAAAGCCCGGCAGCAGGGCGACCGCGTGTGCATCCTGTGCGATAACCAACAACAGGCCGAAGAACTCGACGACCTGCTGTGGACCTTCAACCCCGAAACCTTCATCCCCCACAGCATCGCACACGATCCCAACACTCCCTGCACCGACCCGGTAGGCCTGCTATTGCACCCACCCACCGCCGCAGACTGGGACACCATCATCGTACTGTCATCCACCCTCCCCGATGACGCCCACCAATACCGCCGCCTGGCCCTGGTCGCCCACAACGACCCGGCCACCCTCAACCAGGCACGCGGCCACTACAAACAGCTCCGCCAGAAAGGCATCGAAGCCCGCGTGCATGATATGCGGCGGCGCTGATACTCACGCCACCGCTCTAACGCAAACAGTATATTGTTCGCCCGGAAACATGCGCAGCCCCTATACAAACAGAACACCAATAGCAACTCAGTAGATTGAAGTTGATACTCTGAAGGCAGGCACGCCGACAGATCAGTGAGGTTGGGGATTGGCTTTCCAAAAATTTCGGAGGCCATGGATGGCCGGAGAGAAGCGCACAGGGATGTGCTTGTAGCGGTTTTTGGAAAGCCAATCCCCAACATCGCAAGGCACGACATCAGAAAGCCCTCATGAACGCTCATTGCACCTCAATCCGCAGGTTGCGCCCTGAAACTTATGCCGCCGACCAAAAGGGAAAGAGCCCCAAGGTTCGCCGCAATGAAGGCGACCATGTATAATCGGCCAATTCAAAATCCCCTATGTGAAACAACCAAACGGTCACTGCAAAATCCCATGGAAAAAACCTACCAGCCAGAAAACATCGAGCGCCAGTGGTACGAAAACTGGGAATCCAAAGGCTACTTCCAGCCCACCGGCGAAGGCGACTCCTACAGCATCGCCATCCCGCCACCCAACGTGACCGGCAGCCTGCACATGGGCCATGCCTTCCAGCACACCATCATGGACACCCTCACCCGCTTCAAGCGCATGCAGGGCCGTAACGCACTGTGGACCGTCGGCACCGACCACGCCGGCATCGCCACCCAGATGGTCGTGGAACGCAAACTCGCCGCCGAAGAAGACAAAACCCGCCACGACCTGGGCCGCGAAGAATTCATCAAACGCATCTGGGACTGGAAAGAACACTCCGGCGGCACCATCACCCGCCAGATGCGCCGCCTGGGCAACTCCGTAGACTGGAGCAACGAACGCTTCACCATGGACGACGGCTTCTACAAAGCCGTACAGGAAGTGTTCATCCGCCTGTACGAAGACGGCCTGGTGTACCGTGGCAAACGTCTGGTCAATTGGGACCCGAAACTGCACACCGCCATCTCCGACCTGGAAGTCGAGAACAAAGAAGAGAAAGGCTTCTTCTGGCACCTGCGTTATCCGCTTGCAGACGGCCAGAAAACCCAGGACGGCAAAGACTACGTCATCGTGGCCACCACCCGCCCGGAAACCATGCTGGGCGACACCGCCGTAGCCGTGCATCCGGACGACGAACGCTACCAGCACCTGATCGGCCAGCACGTACTGCTGCCGCTGGTTAACCGCTGCATCCCCATTGTGGCCGACCACCACGCCGATCCGGAAAAAGGCTCCGGCTGCGTCAAAATCACCCCGGCCCACGATTTTAACGACTACGCCGTTGGCAAGCGCAACAACCTGCCCATGATCAACGTCATGACCCAGGACGCCAACATCCGCGCCGTGGCTGAAGTGTTCAACGCCGACGGCACTGAAAATACCAGCCTCGACGGCACCCTGCCTGCTGCCTACGCTGGCCTGACCCGAGAAGCCGCCCGCAAACAGATTGTTGCGGATATGGAAGCCGCTGGTCTGGTCGAACAGATTGAAGACCACGTACTGAGCGTACCCCGTGGTGACCGCTCCGGCCTGATCATCGAACCCATGCTTACCGACCAGTGGTTTGCCGACGCCAAAACCCTGGCCAAACCCGCCATTGAAGCGGTGGAAGACGGCCGCATCCAGTTTGTGCCCAAGCAGTACGAGAACATGTACTTTGCCTGGATGCGCGACATCCAGGACTGGTGCATCTCCCGTCAACTCTGGTGGGGCCACCGGATTCCGGCCTGGTACGACGCCGAGGGCAATATCTATGTTGGCCGCGACGAAGACGAAGTGCGCCAGAAGCACAACCTGGCCGCCGATCTTGAACTCAATCAGGACGAAGACGTTCTCGACACTTGGTTCAGCTCCGCCCTGTGGACTTTCGGCACTCTGGGCTGGCCGGAAATCACGGAACGCCTGAAAAACTTCCACCCCACCGACGTGCTGGTCACCGGTTTCGATATCATCTTCTTCTGGGTCGCCCGGATGATCATGATGACCATGCACTTCATGAAGAACGAAGACGGCACGCCGCAAGTGCCCTTCCATACCGTGTATGTCACCGGTCTGATCCGAGACGAGCATGGCGACAAGATGTCCAAATCCAAGGGCAACGTCATCGACCCGCTCGACATGATCGACGGCATCAGCCTGCCCGACCTGCTGGAAAAACGCACCGGCAACCTGATGCAGCCAAAGTTGGCTGAGAAAATCGGCAAGCGCACCGAGAAAGAATTCCCGGAAGGCATTACCGCCCATGGCACCGACGCTCTCCGCTTCACCCTGGCGGCCATGGCCACCACCGGCCGTGACATCAACTGGGACATGAAGCGCCTGGAAGGCTACCGCAACTTCTGCAACAAGCTGTGGAACGCCGCCCGTTACGTACTGATGAACACCGAAGGCGAAGACTGCGGCGTAAACAACGAACCGGTTCAACTGTCGCTGGCCGACCGCTGGATTATCGGCCAGTTGCAGCACTGCGAACAGGAAGTGATCCGCCATCTGGATCAATACCGTTTCGACCTGGCGGCTCACGCCCTTTATGAATTCATCTGGAACGAATACTGCGACTGGTATCTGGAACTCTCCAAACCGGCCCTGAACGACGATAGCGCCAACGCCGAAGCCAAGCGCGGCACTCGTCGCACTCTGGTTCGGGTGCTGGAAGCCGTGCTTCGATTGGCGCACCCGATCATGCCGTTCATTACCGAAGAAATCTGGCAACGCATTGCCCCTCTGGCCGGGCAGCAAGGCGACAGCATCATGCTGCAAGCCTACCCGCAGCCTGACGCAAGCAAGCAGGATGCCGCCGTAGCTGGCGACATCGAGTGGCTGAAAGGCGTGATCGTGGCGGTGCGCAACATTCGTGGTGAAATGAACATCTCCCCGGGCAAGCAGGTACCGGTACTGCTCAAAGGCGGCAACGCCGACGACCAGCGCCGCCTGAACGACAACCGCCAGTTCCTGATGTCCCTGGCCAAGCTGGAAACCCTGGAGTGGTTTGAGGGCGACAAAGCCCCCATGAGCGCTACCCAGCTGGTAGGCGCAATGCAGGTTCTGGTGCCCATGGCTGGCCTGATCGACAAGGATGCCGAACTCAAGCGCCTGGACAAGGAATTGGAACGCCTGAACAAGGAGATTGGCCGCCTGGAAGGCAAGCTGAACAACGAAAAGTTCACTGCCAAAGCCCCGGCAGACGTGGTTGAAAAGGAAAAGGACAAGCTGAAGGATGCCCAGGGCAGCCTGCAGCGGCTCAGCACCCAACGGGCAGAAATCGAGGCCATGTAAGGCCATGATTGCCATTCTCGGCGCCGGCTCCATGGGCCGGCTCTGGGCCGCAACGCTACCTGCTGGCCAGGTGGCGTTTGTGCCCCGCCCCGCCCAATCTCCAGCCCCTGAACACTACGATTTCTCGCCGGTTTCAGGCCCATCGCGAAACATCACCATTCCCTGGCTGAGCGCCCGCCAGACTCCGACAACCCTGCTGGTCACAACCAAAGCCGGAGACACGCTGGCCGCCCTGTCATGCGTTCTTCCGGCTCTGCCAGAGTCTGTACCCATGGTGCTGTTCCAGAATGGCCTGGGAAGCCAGCAACAGGTGGCCGACACCTGGCCGAACAGGCCCATCCTGGCCGCCGCCACAACCGAGGGAGCCAACCGCCCCCGGCCAGACCAACTGATACATGCAGGAGCCGGTACAACTCGCCTGGGGGCGCTCACCGACACCGGCAAGGCCCATCGGGATACGGTAGTTGAAGCGCTGAAGAGCAGTGGTCTGACAGTGATTCCGGCAGATGACATTATGCACCGGCTTTGGCAAAAGCTGATCGTAAATGCGGGCATCAACCCGTTTACTGCGATACTGGACTGCCTGAACGGCGAGCTGTTACAGCAGCCTTTTTTTCAGCAGTGGATCGAGCCTCTGTGCAACGAACTCAGCCAGCTGCTTGAGGTTGCCGGGCAACCGGCGCAATCCCCCCGGCAACTGCGCGAACGCATTGAGGCGGTAGCCCGCGCCACCGCAGGCAATACCTCCTCCATGCGCGCCGACGTGCTGGCCGGGCGCGCCACCGAAATCGCCTACATCAATGGCTATCTGGTGCGATTGGCAGAGCGCGTCGATATGGACGCACCAGTGAACCGAATGCTGACCCACAGGGTAAAAGACCTCATCTGACGAACTCCAAAGGGAGCAAGGTTATGGGCAATCGCCTTTCGAAAATCTATACACGCACTGGTGATGACGGCTCTACCGGCCTGGCCGACGGCAACCGCATCGCAAAAAACGCGCAACGGGTCGAAGCCATGGGCACAGCCGATGAGCTCAATTGCCACATCGGCATACTGGTAGAAACTCTGCCCACCAACGACCCAATGATCGAGTTATTCCGGCGCATTCAACACCACCTGTTCGATCTGGGTGGTGAATTCGCCATTCCCGGCAGCAAAGTGATTGGCGATGACCATATCAACTGGCTGGAACAGACACTGGATGAACACAACGAAGACCTGCCGCCGCTGAAAAACTTTATCCTGCCGGGCGGCTCTGCCGCTGCGGCACAATGCCACCTGGCCCGGGCTGTCTGCCGCCGCGCCGAACGGGTGGTGGTCGCGCTGGGCCATGAAGACTCGATTAATACCGCCGCACGGCACTACCTTAACCGATTGTCGGACCTGTTGTTTGTGGTTGCCCGAGTACTGGCTCGTCGGGAAGGTGCTCAGGAAATACTCTGGGAACAGAAAAAATCCGGCCTCTGAGGGCCGGATTTTCCGATTGTTGACGGCCTTCCCGGGTTCACACCCGGAAGGCTTCCACCAGACGCTGCAACGACGCGGTCAGTTCCGACATCTGGCGGGATGAATCCAGGGTGTGACTGGCGTTCTCTTCGGTCTCCCGACCCACATCACTGATTCGCTCTACGTTGGCATTCACGTTATGGGCCACCGCCGACTGCTCCTCGGCAGCCTGGGCAATCTGATGGCTCATATCCACAATTTCGGAAATGCCCGATGCAATTCTGTCCAGCGCTTCGGTAACCTCGCCAGACTTCTGCACTGTCTGCTCGGTGGCATCCCGTGAGCTAGCCATGGCCAACACGGCTTCTTTAACGCCACCCTGCAAGCGCGAAATCATGCCTTCAATTTCTTCAGTCGATTTGTGAGTTCGCTGAGCCAGTGAGCGCACCTCATCGGCGACCACCGCAAAGCCTCTGCCCTGCTCCCCGGCCCTGGCTGCTTCAATGGCCGCATTCAGCGCCAACAGATTGGTTTGTTCCGCAATGGCCTTGATCTCCACCAGCACCTGGCTGATGTTATCGCTGTCGGCACTCACCCGATTCACCACATCCATGGCTCCGGCAATTTCGCTGGCCAAACGGTTAATGGTCGCCACGGTATCCGCTACAACACCTCGCCCCCGCTCAGTATCCTGCTCCGCATTGCCTGCTCTGTCTGCGACCCGGTGGGCGCTCTGAGTTACTTCATTAACAGCCTCCACCATTTGCCCCATGGCTTCGCTGATTTGCCCGGTTTCGTCCATCTGGCGCGCTACCGCACGACTGTTGGCAGCCGCCGTATCGTTCACAGCCACCGCTTGCTGGTCGACATCCGCAGTGGTAGCACCAACAGAGCGAACCAACCGGGCAATACGGTCGGTCATGCTGTTGAATTCGGAAGTGAGCTCGCCCAGTTCGTCCCGGTTACTGAGGGAAATGCGGGTGGTCATATCCCCGGCCGCCACATTGCGTGCCGCCTGACTGAAGCGATTTATAGCGATCCGAACCGACATGAAGAACCCGATATACAGGTAAACCACCACCAGCATCACCAATACCAGTGCTACGATAATCAGCATACGTTGCCGGGTTTCGCTGGCGAGGCGGGTTTCAAGATTGCCCTCGACCACCCGGAAAATACCGTCGGTGAGTGTGTCGAAGTAACCCAATTGGTCAGACACCAGGGCGTCGTAATCCTGCCAGGGTAACTCCAGCCGCATCGGGGTGATAACGTTAGCATCCAGCTCATCCCGAACCGCGGTCAGACTTTCATCTACCCGGGCAACAGCTCCTGCGGAGCCCGCAGCCAGAGCCTGCGACACTTCGGTCGCCCCCGCCAGGGCTGGCGACAGCAAAGTCGCCTGGTTGGTTAGTTGATCGTAGATGCCATTCAGGGTCTCACTGAGAGCGAAGCCGACCTGCCCCTCTACCAGAGCGTATACGCCATAGGCGCGTGCCCGCCCCAGGGTGGCCCGTGCGTCTGGCAGGGTGCCGCTTACCAGGCCAAGAAGAAGTGCGTTTTCACGGGAGTCACTCTGCGCCAGCCCTGAGATTTCAATCGTCGCTGGCAACAGCGTTGTCACTTTCTGGACAAACTCCTGATAATACTTGAACTGCGGATCGATATTGCCCTGATAGCTCTGGTCACTTTTCAACGCAGACCAGGCATTCTGCACCGCTTCAACCTGAGCCCGCCAGGAGCCAGAACCGTCGAAAGAACGCTCGTGCTCCAACAGGTCGGATAACAGGGCATCAATATCGCCTGCGGACTGACTGGCTTTTGCCAGCAAAGCCTGGTCATCCTTGATCACTCCGGGTGCCTGATAATCCCGATAGTTCAAAGAAGCCACCAGCAACCGCTCGACTTTCTCCAGTTCCGCCAGCCCCTCGATACCCCGTGTCATGGTGGCAACCGACTGGTTAAGCCCGGAAATCACCAACCAGGACAACACCAGTATCGGCCCGAGAAACAGAATGCTGATCAGGCTGAACTTGTAAACCATGGGTAGCCGGTTCATCAGAGCTACGGCCGGATTGATAATGTATTTCACGGTGCCCTCTCGCTGACGCAATAGAGTGAATCGTTATTCTTTTATTTGATTATCGCCCGACGCCAAGAAAAATTAATCACTACTTGGTGTTATTCTGTAGATATTTACGCCCTCATTGACGAAATATTTACAGCACCCCGGCAATCACAAGCAGTGCAAAGGCACAAATCCAGACCAACATGCTGCGATTGAGCAGATCCCGGATGGCGCCGAGACTCCGCTCGCCAAAATCCGGCCACTGCTCCGGGTGCAGTTGGGAGAACCGCTCCGGATCCAACGCATAACCGGTTAACGACCCGTTGGCGGAAATCATGAGTACATCCCGGGTTGTCCGGCCAACTCCGGGAAACACCTTGCGAATTTCACGGGACCAGCCCGCGAAATCGCCGGCAATACCAAAGGTGCAGGACAGTAGCCTCACGGGCACCCACCCAACCAGCCTCGCCATGCCCCGATAACGCTCCCTTGCGGCTACCTGCGGCCAGTGTTCAGCCAGAGCCAGAACACCCCTCGCCATCAATGCAGCACCGATACCGCCCAGCGCATACCAGAACACCACCACAAAATAGCGCTCGAAAACTGACAACATAAAAGCGCGGGAAACCGACATATGCATCTGCTCTGGTGACAGCGCCGCCCCCCGTTCAGACGCCGGGAGACGATCCTGGACCTGATGCCAGGCCGCCTGCATGTCGCCCTGTGACCAGGCGCCGGAATAAGCCCGCATCAGACTTTGCCACCCGGGTGCGCCGAGCAGCAGCACCAATACCAGCAACTCCAGAGGATACAGCGCCACCCGCACGCCCGCCGACTGCGCCAAATACACCAGGCCGCCAGCGACTCCTGCAGGCAACAACACATACAGCAGGCCTGCCCGGACATCCCGTTCCCGGCCCGCTTCTACCGTTGCCCGACCATGAAAGAACCGGCGCCAGAGCGCATCGCCATTCAGACGATTCCGGGCATCCAGGTGCCGACGAATCACGTAAGCAATCAGAAACACCACCAGAGCCATTCAGTCCGCCTCCGAAACTTGCAGCCGTTGCCGGAATTCGCGCCAGAGGAACGCAGGACCCGGATCGGTTTTGCGGCCGGGCGCTATATCACTGTGGCCGGTAATCCGCTCAGGAGTTACCTTCGGCCAGGCCTGCATCACAAGCCTTGCCAGAGCGGCCAGGCGTCTATATTGAGCATCGGTGTAAGGAATCTGGTCAGCACCTTCAAGCTCAATCCCAATTGAGTAATCATTACACTCCTCCCGGCCATCGAAACAAGAGCGCCCGGCATGCCAGGCCCTGTCGAGACACCGGACGAACTGGACAACCGACCCGTCACGGCGAATCAGGGCATGGGCAGACACTGTCAGGCTGGCGATGGTCTGGAAATAGGGGTGAGCGTTGGGATCCAACCGATTACAGAAGAAGTGTTCAATGTGCGGGCCGCCAAATTGCTCCGGCGGCAGGCTGATGTTGTGCACCACCAGCAAGGAAATGCCCGCGCCCTCGGGCCTCGGGCCAAAGTTTGGTGACGGGCACCAACGGGCATCGGGAAACAGGCCGGTCTCCCGGAGCGTTTTGACACAATCCCGGCTTTCGCCTGAACTGCCTGGTGCACGGGTTATGGAACTGGTCAAAACACCTCCGATAGCGCCTGTAAGTGATTCATCTGATTGAATCACAAAGCGCTATCGGGTGCTAATCTTTCCGGCTGTGGCGTAGATTATCGATAATGGACTCAAGTGCCCGGTCAAAAATCAGGCCATCGTCCAATATGGTGATGCTACCTTCCTGCAACGCCAGAGCCAGGCCATCCCGGTAATACTCCGCCATTTTTGCTCCACTACGATTAACAAAAATGTACTTGCCGGTGGCCTTGATCACGGCCGCCAACTTACAGCGCAACCGGCTTTCGTCCCGAAGCATCTCTACCCAGGAGCCGACGGTAAGCGATTCAGCTTTTCGCAACCACTCGTCTGAAGGAGCAGCCACCAGTTCATCGCTGGCGGATAAATTTGCCTCATCCGCAATCCCGGGCTCAGTACCGGGCTCGGAAAGTGCTGCCTGAACCACCTCAGGCGCCGGCAATTCTGGCGTATCCGACCGCGCCTCGGCTTTCTCGTCGTTTTTTTCAGGCTCAGGGGCTTCCGTTGCCGTCAATACGGGCTCAGGCGGCTGAGCTCCGGAAACATCCGCGGGCATTCCCTGAAGTTCAGGCATCACCTCTGACAGGGCTTCCTCCGGCGACGGAGCTACCGGTGCGGTTACCAGCCGCTGAAACACATCAACATGGGCCAGTTCAAGGTCACGAATGGCGGCATCCGTGGCAAACGGATCCCAGGAAATTTCCTGAAGCGCCTTGCGAAGATCATCAACAATTTGCGGAATCGCCCGAAGAAGTTCACTACGGGTATCAGCAGAAACCGGTGTCGGATCCACGCTCCAAACCAGCCGCCGCGTCAGATCCTTCGCACTCTCCCACCGGGGACTGCTGTCGCCCTCGCGGAGTACGATCCACTGCAGATACCGGGCCAGAGGCTCACGGAAAACCTGCAAAACAGGATCAGGAATCGCCCGCCCCGCAGTCTCATTATTGATGATGTCCGATGCCGACTTACTGGCGTGCTCCTGCCGGGCGCGGCCTTCTTCAGCATCGCGCAGGCGCTGCTCGACCAGTTCACGCCGGCGGCGATCCAGGTCCATGAAGCGGCTGAAGTCCTGCAGCAATTCTTCAAACAAAGCCACATTGTCGGTGAACTCGTTCAGCACTCGGTTCACCACGTCTTCAATCTTGTCTTTCAGTGCATCCCGGGTACCCGGCTTCTTTTCCGTCCAGCCGATAGCTGCCATCGCCAGCTCGTTCAACAATTTCCGTACCGGATGCCCGCCCCTGTTAAAAAAGCTTCTGTCACTCAGGGCTACTTTCAGAACCGGAATCTGCAGACGACCGATAAGCACCTTCATCACCGGGTCCAGCTGACGGTCTTCCAGAATGAAGTCAAACAGCATAGACACCAGATTGATTACATCGCTGTCGACCTGCCCTACCGACAAACTTGTGCCACCGGTGCTCTGCAGCACCGGCTGCAATTGCTGGCGCAATGGAACCGGCATACCAGCCGACTGCTCCGGCATCGAGCCTTGCAGCTCGCTTAACTTCGCCATCAGGTTCCGGGTATCAATATAGTGGCCCTGACTGACACCAGGACGGGTTTCACCAACCTGTTGCTGGTGCAACAAGGCACTGAGTTCACTGAACGTCGGCGCGTTTCCCGCAGCCTCGTCCAGGCCCAGATCGCTCTCAGGGCCCGGGATTGCCGGGCCCGGCTTCGGGCGCTGGAAATTGGCGCTGGCAGACGCCCCCACGGGAGCCCGTTTCATATCCGGCAAAACACCTTCCGCCACCAGTGTCTTGTTGCACTGATGATAAAAATCACTGAGTTTGTCAACCAGAAGGCGCTCAAACAGCTTGAGCACAACCAGTTTTGCCCGGATCTCGATATCAAGATCCGTGCAGGCCTCTGATACAGCGTTGCACAACACTTCCGGCCCCAGTGGCATCTGGGCATCTGACAATTCCACATCCGGTACCAGATGGCGAATCCGTGCACTCAGCAAACGAACGGGTTCCTGGTACGTAGTACGGAGTCGGTTGGTCAGGTTATCAATTGCAACCTGCTGCTCCAGATCAGAATGGTCAACCAGGCTCAGTGAATCCTGGTCAATTTCTTCAAGTGATCCTTTGGTTTGAGCAGGCTTGAAACTACCCAGCTCATTAAAGGCCTGGCTGACATACTGCAGTACGGCCACCGTCATGGACTTACGGCGCAGGCGAAGCTCCCGCATGGCATCGAAATAGGCGGTCTGATCCTGGTTCGAAGCGGCTCTGTCTGCCAATGCAAACAAACTGTCGTCCGCTTGCTCGAAAAAGCTGGCCAGCACCCCTTTCAAAAGCTGCCCGGAGGCATCACGGAGTCTCACCAACTCGGATGGCAACGCGAACCGGCCAGAGGATTTCTGGCCAGCCAGCCTTACTACCTTGTTATCGTGTGCCATTTATTGAGCTCCAGAACAATGAACCTGATGATACACCTACATCATAAAGGCATGCATCGTCACCTTGTGTCAGAATTTGTCACCTTTTGTGTCAACCAGACCTGGTTCACACTTCGCAGCAATGCATCGGGCATTTGGCGAAATTCCCTGTGACCAGTAGAATCGCAGCACCACACACTTTTCAGTCACTTCCGACCAATGGATACCCCATGATTTCTTCTGAACTGTTGCGTCAGTCGCGCGTTGAATCGGTTGCCCAGAGCTTGCGTGAAGATATCGGTGATGGCGACATTACCGCCATGCTGATTCCCGCCGACAAACAGGCGAGCGGTCGGGTGATCACCCGTGAGAAGGCTCGTCTGGCGGGGCGTGACTGGGTGGAGGAAGTTTTCCGGCAAACCGACCCCTCGGTTCAGCTTCACTGGCACTTCCGCGACGGTGATGACGTTCCGGCCAACGACGTTATCTTCACCATGGCAGGCGCCGCCCGCTCACTGCTAACCGCCGAGCGTACCGCGCTGAACTGGCTGCAGACCCTTTCCGGCGTAGCGACCAGTTGCAGCAACTACGCTCGTCGCGTTGCCCACACCAATGTCCGCCTTCTGGATACCCGGAAGACCCTGCCAGGCTTGCGACTGGCACAGAAATACGCGGTCAGTTGCGGCAACTGTGACAATCACCGGCTGGGCTTGTGGGATGCGTTCCTGATCAAGGAAAACCACATTGCCGCCTGCGGCTCTATTGCGGCTGCTGTTGCCGAAGCCAGGCGAATCGCCCCCGGCAAACCGGTGGAAGTGGAAACCGAAACCCTGAACGAACTGGAGCAGGCACTGAACGCTGGCGCCGACGTTATCATGCTGGATGAGTTCTCGCTGGCAGACATGACAACAGCGGTAAAGCAGACAGCGGGGCGCGCCAAGCTCGAAGCATCCGGGGGAATTAACGAGCACACACTGGTTGCTATTGCAGAAACCGGGGTCGACTTTATCTCGATTGGCGCCCTGACCAAAGATGTCAAAGCCATCGACCTGTCAATGCGGCTGGATCACGACACAGCCCACTAGTATTACTGGCCCTCTCCGGTCAGTAACCGATCCATCTCTTCCAGTGCCGCCTGCAATTGGCGGCCAGACTGGGGCAACCCGCGAAAGTGCTCTTCAACCATCGGAGCGATGCCCGATATCGACGGCAGTGGCTCCCCGGCTTCTACCATCATGGCCATACGCTCCAGAAACACAAACTGCAGCCACTGGGGAAAGGTCATGGTGTCAATACAGAACGGCTGGGTGCTCTGGAATGCCTCCGGCGCCGGGCGATCCTCCTGCCACAGCTCTAGCCGCCGGAGCTCAATCTCAATGTTCAGCAGGCTATCAGCCACCCGATGAACCTGCCGGGAATCATCACTCATTTTTTAATTCCTTTTCATTCCGCCACCAGCTCCACTGTCTCGCCATGCAGTACCCGATACAAATCCTGGTACTGCTGCGTTAGCGGGTGCTTGGGCGCCATATGAATCAACGGCTGCCGGGCCTGATGAGACTCTTTCATTTTCACGGAACTGGACAGGCGCACCGGCAACATGGGCAGCCCCTCTTCAGTCAGTTCACGAACCAGCTGCCTCGGCAGACTTGCCCTGGGCTGAAACTGGTTGGCGATGATACCTTCCACCACCAACTCTTCGTTGTGATCTTCCTGAAGCTCACGAATCTCGCCCAGAATGCTGTATAGCGCCTGACGGGAAAAGTCGTCGCAATCGAAAGGAATCAGGCAACGCTGAGCGGCAATCAGTGCCGAACGCGTGTAAAAATTCAGGGCTGGCGCGGTATCGATGAAAATTTCATCAAAGCTGTCTCCGAGCTTCTTCAGGAACTCCCTGAGTTTGTATATCTTGTGCTTGGCCTCGAGTTTGCGCTCCAGAAAATCCAGCTCCGGGCTCGATGGCATGACGAACAGATTCTCGAATGGAGAAGAATGGACAAACTCATCCGGGCGGCGATTGAATACGCTGAACGCGACGGTCTGCTCCAGCAGGTCAGCAACCGTATCGCGCAGCCCGGAAGCGGGCACCCCCAGCAGATAATGCGTGGAGTTGCCCTGCGGATCGAGGTCGACCACCAGTGTTCGCTTGCCCCGGGCCGCGCTGATGGCGGCCAGATTACAGGTAATACTGGACTTGCCAACACCGCCCTTTTGATTGAATACCACCCGCCTCATGTCGTCTCCCCAATGGTGCCCAGGTTATTAGAATAATATTTGCTACCACCCCATCACCGTTTTCACGAACGGTATGGTCAAACGTCTTTGTGCCTGCAGCGAGTTCTCATCCAGAGTATCCAGCAAACCCAGAAGGTCGCCCAGCCTGCGCGGTGCCCGGCGCATGATAAAGGTTGCCACATCATCGCTCATGACCAACCCGCGCTGCTCTGCCCTGGCCAGGAGAATCCGCCAGCGATCCTGGTCGCGGTACACTCCCAGCTGCAGAAGCAGGCCGTGGGCAAGACGGGATCCGAGATCGGCCAACCCGAAAGGTAAGGACGCAGGCACCTCAGACATACTGACGACTAACAGGCCCTGTTGATCCAGCACCCGGTTGTAAAGGTGGAAAATGGCTTCCTCCCAATCCGGCTTGCCCGCCACCAGATCCAGGTCATCCAGACAGACCACGTCGTGGTTATCCAGGCCCGCCAGCGCCTCTGGCCCAAACCGCATCAACTCCTCAATACTGATGCACACGGCGGTTTTTGAGGCTCGCTCTGCCTCATGACAGACCGCTTGCAGCAAATGGCTCTTGCCCGTATCCGCATCGCCACACACCACCACCACAGGCAATCCGCCCGGGTTCTGGCAAACCAAAAACAGACGTTCCGCGGAGGCGCGATTGCGATCACCGTGAAAGTTGTCGAACCGGGCATCGTCCCGGAGCTTTACGCCGAGAACCAACTGAGATGCTTTCATGATCGTTTCGCCCTCCAGGCCCGCAAACTCCATATCGCGACGTAATGCCCCCCACTGAATAACGCCGATGCCGCCACCAGCCATATGCCCGTATCAATGACCCACGGCTGCATCGGCCATCCTGCCAGCAGTATGATAATCGCCAGAACCACCATAACCTGTATCAAGGTATTCAACTTGCCCGGAACGGTTGGCTCCATATCAAACCGGCCCACACCGTAATGATACGCCAGTGCTCCCAGCACGATAACCAGATCCCGGCCAGACACCAGCAAAAAGAGCCAGAGCGGCAGCACCCCAGACAAGGCCAGCATCAGATAGGCCGAAATCAGCAACGCTTTATCTGCCAGCGGGTCAGCCACAGCCCCGAGCCGGGAGCGCCAGTGGAACCGGCGCGCAAGAAATCCGTCGAAGGCATCGGTCAGAGCGGCTGCAAAGAAGATAACAAGCGACAGCCGGTAGTTACTGTTAAGCAGTGCCGAAGAAAACGGCACAATCAGCACCAGCCGAAAAAATGTCAGGGCATTGGGAATCCAGCGCCACTGCTTCAGACTCACCGGCCAGCCTCCCCCACCGATCAGTTACGGTTGTCGCCCGAGGCACCAGGTGCTGGCTGCCAACGGTAGTAAAGCACCTCGTAAAGCGATTCGAAGGCCTGCTCGGCGTCCGTCTCGTCTGCGGCCATCATCGGCTGGTAGCTGAATGGGGTCTGCCCTTCAGCGCTACCCTCCTGGCCAGGCGCATCGGCAGCGCCGGAGCCGTCTTCCGGTGCAGTCGAGTTGTCAGCCACACCCGGCTCAGCTGCACCGCCATCTGCTGACGGTATCCGGTTTTCGGCCAACGGCTCCTCAGGCGCCTCAATGGCAACAAATCTGGGATCAAGCGCCAGATACTCTTGCAACTGATCCAGCTCACCCGAAAACGCCACTTCTGCGGTAAGGCGCTCACCGCGCACCCGCGATGCTCCCACTGACACTACCGGTGTCAGGCTCTGGAGCGCACTGGTCACCTGCCCGTAATCGGCCAGGCTGACGACGCCCTCCAGCACAATATCAACCTTGGGAGATTCGCCCGCCTCACCTGCGGTGACCGCGTATCGGCTGGCAAACCGCTCTGTCCAGCGGTCGATCACGGCTCTCGCCAGTAACTCGGGTGTGGCAGCGCTCAGGGATTGCTCGCCATCATTCATGCCCATGCCTTCAAACACCCAGCCCGCACGCCACTGATCTCCCGCACGGCTGATACGAACCAGCGCCAGAGCATCGTGGGGCAGTGTCCCGGAGGCCTGCTGAATGCGGCCAACAAACTGGCCCCAGAGATCCGACAACAGGGTGCGATCACCGGCAAAGTCATCCGGTGGGAAGGCGACCGGCAAACCACGGGTAGCCGCTTCAGCCAACAATAACTGCGCCCACTGATTATCCGCTGACTGGCGAGTGAGCAGCTCACGATTACCCCGCTCTTCAACCGCAACCCAGGACAAGGTCAGCGGGCGGTTTGCGCCCCACACCGGAGCCTGCACAGAGGCCAGGGCACGGTTAACGCCCACGGCGCCAAAACTCATCTGCAACCTGGCCTGACCCGCTTCGCGGATCACCTGATAGGACAACAGCAATGACTCCGCCTGTTCGAGAATCGACTCCACCCCTTCCAGCGCCAAGACCTCCCGGGTTCCGGACACCCTGACCAATACCTGGCCAAGCCCTTCGGCATACCCCCGCCGCAGCTCGCCGGAGGAGGTTCCGCTAACCGGCACATCAACGCTGTATAATCCGGAAACAGTGACTGCACTGGCTGGCACCGAAAGGCTCAGGAAAAAAGCCGCAACCAGTGAGGCAAACAGCCAGCCTGACCCGGATCTGAATACTGATTTGGTCATGAAACACCTTGTCAATCCCATGGTTGGCGCACAGGATACACCATCACCGGAGACGAGAGTAGCAAGGGACTGCAGGGTTACAACGTGGCAACAGTTGCACTGGAATACGGCAGGAATATCAAATCCATTTGGACCGCCCGTGCGCACCTGCTAAAATCCGCCGCTTGACCCACTAGGCCGAATGGTTATTTTCCATGAGCGAACAGAAGCCCTCCCTGACCTACCGCGATGCTGGCGTGAATATTGATGCCGGTAATGACCTTGTTGATCGAATCAAATCAACCGCTGCCCGCACCCGACGCCCGGAGGTGCTTGGCGGTCTGGGCGGATTCGGCGCGATGGTTTCAATTCCCGCCGGTTATAAAGAGCCGGTTCTGGTCTCGGGTACCGACGGTGTGGGCACCAAGTTACGCCTGGCCATGCAACTGCAAAAGCATGACACCATCGGCATCGACCTGGTCGCCATGTGTGTGAACGACCTGGTGGTGGGTGGCGCCGAACCCCTCTTCTTTCTGGATTACTACGCGACCGGCCAGCTGAACGTTGATGTCGCCGCGCAGGTGGTTGAGGGAATCGGAGCAGGCTGCGAGCAGGCAGGCTGCGCACTGGTCGGTGGCGAAACAGCTGAAATGCCAGGCATGTATGAGGGTGAAGACTACGATCTGGCTGGTTTCTGCGTCGGTGTAGTTGAACGCCAGGACGTCATTGACGGCAGCCGCGCCCAGCCGGGTGATGCATTGCTTGCCCTTGGGTCTTCCGGCCCTCACTCCAATGGTTATTCACTGGTTCGCAAGATTATCGAAGTCAGTGGCGCGGATCTGACCCAGCCCATGGGCGACAGCACCCTGGGTGACGCACTTATGGCACCCACCCGTATCTACGTGAAAAACCTGTTGAAGCTGATCCGCGAAGTAGACGTCCGGGCCTTGTCGCATATCACCGGCGGCGGCCTGCCGGAGAATATTCCCCGCGTGCTGCCCAAAGGCACCATTGCGGCCATTGATACCCAGAGCTGGGAGCTACCCCCGGTTTTCCAGTGGCTGCAGAATGCGGGCGGTGTCGCACAAGAAGAAATGTACCGTACGTTCAACTGTGGCATCGGCATGATCGTTTGCGTGCCCGAGGATCAGAAAGCGCTTGCCATTGATACCCTCCAGGCCATGGGCGAAACCGTCTGGCAGGTTGGCATCATGGAATCTTCCGGCAACAGCGAACAGGAGCCCTCAGTACGTTACGCTCCGGGGTTACTGAAGGCATGATGGCAGACCCGGCACCGGTTCCGAAAATTCTGGTTCTGGCCTCCGGCAGTGGAACCAATCTGCAGGCGCTCATCGACAGCACCCGGACGAGAGATTTTCCGGGTGAAATCGTAGCTGTGGGCTGCAACAGGCCCGGCGCATTTGCGCTGGAAAGAGCGGCGCAGGCCAACATCCCGACATTTGTGGTGAATCACAAAGACTTCACTTCCCGGGAAGAATTTGACGCGGCCTTGCTGGCGGAAATTTTACGGCACAACCCCGATGCAGTGGTACTGGCCGGTTTTATGCGCATTCTCACACGGGACTTTGTGCGTGCATTCCGTGGCCGGATGCTGAACATTCACCCCTCACTACTACCGGCTTACACCGGCCTGAACACCCATCAACGGGTGCTGGATGCAGGGGATGCCGTTCACGGCGTGTCGGTGCATTTCGTCACCGAAGAGCTCGACGGCGGCCCGGTTATCGCCCAGGCTGAAGTACCGGTTGCCAGTGGCGATACGGCAGAAAGCCTGGCGGAAAAAGTGCAAAAACAAGAACACACGCTCTATCCGATTGTGGTGCGCTGGCTGTGTGAGGGCCGCATTAGCCTGGATGCCAACGGCGTTTCGTTCGACGGCAAACCTCTGGCCGCTCCCCTCGTGCTTCCTGCTGACTGAACAAACCGTCACTTTTTGCAACGCACCAAACCGCTACACTGGAGAAGGTTCCCGTTCGCCAAAGAGGTTTCAGGATGCATGCAGCCATAATCCGCCCCCCCATCGCCCGGCTACTTGCCGGGCTGATTTTTGCTGTTTTTGCATTCGCAGCCCCGGCCACCGGAGATACAACGCGGGAGCTCACCCCCTATAAAGCCAGCTACAGCGCATCTATTTCCAAGGGTGTCAGCCTGAATGGCGCAGGCGTAAGGGAACTGTCCAGCCAGGACAACGGAGTCTGGCTCTATCAGACAGATGTAAAGTCCTTCATCGCCGATATAGACGAGTCTCTGACCTTTCGCTGGGAGCATGGTCAGGTGATTCCACTCAGGTACAACTACCGGCTGTCCGGTTTTCTGGTCAAGGAGCGCGAGCAGGAAATCCGCTTTGACTGGGAGAAGCGAACCGCCAGCGGCCACTACCGCGGCCGAAAATTTGAGGTGGAGCTGCGGGACAACACGCTCGACCCACTTGGCCTGCAACTTCAACTGCAACAAGACCTGATCGCCGGCAAGCACGAAGTTACCTATCAGGTGCTGGATAAAGGCCGCTTTGACGAGGATCACTTCGCGGTTATTGCCGAAGACACCGAAACACCCGGCACCGACCTGAACCATACTGTGAAGGTTGAAAAGGTTCGGAGCGACGAGTCCAGGCGCCAGACCTTGATGTGGTTCGACCCGAAGCGTGAATACACTCTGGTTCGCCTGCTCCAGATAGAACCCGATGGCAGCGAGTATGAGCTAAAACTGAACAGCGCAAAAATCGCCAGGTAGCAGGCCGCGCCCGGCACTGACCGGCGTTACCGACTCGCGCTGTGACCAGCCCAGATCGCTTTCACTTCATCGGCAATAATCCGCAAGCCCCTGGCCACCTGCTCATCGTCCTGGGAGTAAGTCACCCGCAGGCATTCGTTCCGATGCCGCCAGCCGTCCTCGGGCAGCCCAGGGAAGAAGTAATGGCCGGACACTACCAATACACCGCGGGCCTTCAGGCGCTGATACAACTCCAGGCTTGAGATCGGCAAATCCGGGAACCAGAGCCAGAGGAACATGGCCCCTTCTGGTTTATGCACGTACCAGCGACAGGTGTCTTCGCCCATGGCCTCCTGGAAGGCGGCGACTGCCCGCTGCATCTTGGCCTGATAAAACGGGCACACTACATCCCGGCTCAGGGACAGAATTTCACCGGAGCGCACCAGTGGCTCCGCCAACATGGCGCCAAAACTGCCGGTAGCCAGGTTCATGATCGCGTTGATGCCAGACAACGCCTTGATCACCGGCTCGGCGGCAATCACGATACCGGTTCTTGCCGCTGGCAAGCCCAGCTTGGACAGACTCAGGCAGAGAATAATCTGGTCATTCCAGGTGGGTTTGGCATCCACAAACAGCAAACTTGGAAACGGTGTGCCATAGGCGCCGTCCACGATGAGCGGAATATCGTGCGCCCGGGCCAACTCTTCCAGCCGCGCCAGTTCTTCGTCGGTAATCACGTTGCCGGTAGGGTTGGTGGGGCGCGACACACAGATAGCGCCGGTCTCACCGGTTACTTCCACCGCGTCAAAATCCACCCGATACTTGAACTCGTGGGCATCGGTGAAGGAAATGTCGGGCTGCACCGCGTGGAACAGGTTCTGGTCGATGCCCGCATCAGCGTAACCGATATATTCCGGTGCCAGGGGCAGCAGAATATGCTTGCGCTGGCCTTCGCCGTAATCACCGCCAAACATGTTGAACAGCATGAAAAAGGCCGCCTGGCTGCCGTTGGTCAGCGCAATGTTTTCCGGTTTCAGACCCCAGTCGTACTCCTGATTGAGAAGCTCTGCTAACGCGGCAATGAATTGTTTCTCGCCCTGGGGCGGATCGTAAATCCCCACCAGTCGACGCACCTGCCTCTCATCCGCTGCCATGTCCGCCAGAATACCCTGCACCCGCTGCTGGATTTCGGGAATATGGCCGGGGTTGCCGCCCCCCATCATGATCATATCTTCACCGGAGGCCATGGCATTGCCCAGGTCATCCATCAGGGAAGTAATGCCCGCATCCGCGGTAAATTTTCGACCAAAAGCTGAGAGTTTCATGGTGATTTCCGTTCAGAGTTCGTTCGGGCGATAACAAGGCAGTGTAGCGTGAAGCTGGTATTCAGCCGTCCAGGGAGATGCCCAGGTTGCTGACACCGTCGTTCGCGGCCCCGGCGCGCAATTCCGCGAGGAAGTCTTCGGTGGGAGTGCGCTGTTTTTTCAGGGCAAGCACGGTGTCCCGCTGGAACAGCTTGTCGTCCTTGAGCAAAGGATGGTGCTCGAACAGGTTGATCAGTTCGTTGTCATCGAGGCCTTCACCTTCGGACATTTCAACAAAGTCGGTGACGGTTTTGGTGGCCAATTGGGCGGCGTCTGTGGCCCGGTGCTTGTTCGGATTCAGGCGGTTGAGCAGGGCCTGCTCCAGCAGCTGGCAGAAGTCGAAGGCCGGATAAACACCGTAGGCGTCGTAGTCATCGACACTGGGACTGAGGGCTTCGAGCTTGCTCAGCAACTGGGGAATAGCCGCGTCTTCCGCATCCTTTTGCAGCATATCCCAGGCCAGGTCGAGCAGCTGTCGCATTTTAGCACCGGTTTTCAGGCCAACAGCTTCGGCAAACAGGGCGTAATTGGTAAAGGAGCGTTCAGCCAACGCCAGCAGGAAGGCGCATTCGCGCCAGCCCTGCAGTTGGGATACGGCTTTGAGAAACTGGTTGGCGTTCATGTCCGGGGCAGGGTCACGCCGGTTTGGCCAAGGTACTTGCCACCGCGATCCTTGTAGCTGGTTTCGCACACTTCGTCTGATTCAAAGAACAGCATCTGTGCGACGCCTTCGTTGGCGTAGATTTTCGCTGGCAGGTTGGTGGTGTTGGAGAACTCCAGGGTTACCTGGCCTTCCCACTCGGGCTCCAGCGGGGTGACGTTGACGATGATGCCACAGCGCGCGTAAGTGCTTTTGCCCAGGCAGATGGTGAGTACGTTGCGCGGGATGCGGAAGTATTCGACGGTGCGCGCCAGGGCGAAGCTGTTGGGCGGAATGATGCAGACGTCACCGGTGTAGTTTACGAAGCTGTTTTCGTCGAAGTTTTTCGGGTCGACGGTGGCGCTGTGTACGTTGGTGAAGATTTTGAATTCGTTACTGCAACGTACGTCGTACCCGTAGCTGGAGGTGCCGTAGGAGATGACGCGACCTTTTTCGGTTTCGCGGACTTGCCCGGCCTCGAAGGGCTCGATCATGCCCTGTTGCTCGGACATCCGGCGGATCCACTTGTCGGATTTGATGCTCATAGTGAATTCTCGTTTCCAGCTGGGAAAAATTGGGGCGTAGTTTACCTTGTCGAGTGGTGACTGTCGAAGCCTCGACGCTCTCGCTCTTCGCAGCCTGCGAGCGGAATCAGAAGGAAGTGAGACGCGCCTTCCGAAAAACGCTACTGCAGGTGGCTGCGACATCAGGCCCTTCTGTCCAAAAACCGCTACGAGCACTTCCCTGTGCGCTTCTCTCCGGCCATCCATGGCCTCCGACATTTTTGGACAGAAGGGCCTGACGTCGCGATCCGACAGCGGAGTTTCAGTCCCTTGGCACCTGATCTTGGTTAATGCTCAGTTACGGAAACACTGGAAATCGTCCCACCAAGATTCCGCTCGCGGGTGGACAGTTCCGCCCCCACCCTTCTGGCGATGTCCCGATAGCGTCTTGCCACTTCCGAATCCGGCTCGGATACCACGGTCGGCGCGCCGCTGTCGGTTTGTTCGCGGATGGTCATGTGCAGGGGCAGCTGGCCAAGCAGGCTGGTTTGGTATTCTTCTGCGATACGCTCACCACCACCGCAACCGAACAAGGGCTCTTCATGACCACAGCTGGAGCAGATATGAACGCTCATGTTCTCCACGACACCGAGCACGGGAATGTCGACTTTGCGGAACATTTCGATGCCTTTTTTGCCATCCAGCAAGGCAATGTCCTGGGGCGTGGTAACGATAACGGCGCCAGCCACGGGAACTTTCTGGGCCAGGGTGAGCTGGATGTCGCCGGTGCCCGGGGGCATGTCGATGATCAGGTAGTCGAGCTCATCCCAGAGGCTTTGCTGGAGTAGCTGCATCACGGCACCGCTGACCATGGGGCCACGCCAGACCATGGGGGTTTTGTCGGTGGTCACGAAGGCCATGGACATGGCTTGCAGGCCGTGGGCGGGCATGGGGACGAAGTATTTGTTTTCACGCACGTCCGGACGTTTGCCTTCCGGCACGCCCAGCATCATGCCAACACTGGGGCCGTAGATGTCGGCGTCGAGGATGCCGACCCGGGCGCCTTCGGCGTGCAGGGCCAGAGCCAGGTTAACGGAGGTGGTGGACTTGCCTACGCCGCCTTTGCCCGAGGCAACGGCAATGATGTTTTTCACGCCGGGTATGGCGGGCAGTTCTTTGTTGGTTTTGTAGCTGTGGATTTTCTGGCCAACGTGTACCTCAGCACTTTCCACGCCGTCAACGAACTCCAGAGCGTTGGCCACGATCTGTTTCAGGCCACCCGCGATGCCTCGGGACGGGTATGGCAGTTCAACCATCAGGGTGACTTTACCCTGGTCGTCGGCGCTGAGTTGCTTAACCGCACCCAGTTCATACAAGTCTTTGTTGAGGTAAGGGTCCCGGTATTCTTTCACAGCAGCCTGCAGGGCCTGTTCGGATATCTGGGTCATCGGGGTCTCCGGAATAAGCTGATAAGCTTGAATGCAGGTGAAAAATGATGGTTTGGAAGGTATCATCTGTGGCCGTTTCTGACCATATGGGGTCTTCACCTGGAGCAATCAACACGGGTTTGCTTCCTTTCCCCTCTATTTGGGTCTCCAATCCTGTAAAACGAAAGGTTCGGACATCACCATGACGCAAGCGAGTAAGCAAAAGCGCGATATTCTGGTTACCAGCGCCCTGCCCTATGCCAACGGGCCGATTCACCTGGGGCATTTGCTGGAGTACATTCAGACCGACATCTGGGTGCGCTTCCAGAATATGCGTGGCCACAACTGCTATTACGTTTGCGCAGACGACGCCCACGGAACCGCCATTATGTTGCGGGCAGAGCGCGAGGGTATTACCCCCGAACAACTGATCGACCGCATCCGGCAGGAGCATCAGGAAGACTTTGCGGACTTCCAAATCCGTTTTGACAACTACTATTCCACCCACTCGGAAGAAAACCAGTATTTCTCGGAGTATATCTACCGGCAACTGAAGGACAATGATCACATTGCTACCCGCAAGATCACCCAGTTCTTCGATCCCGAGAAGGAAATGTTTCTGGCGGACCGGTTTATCAAAGGCACCTGTCCGAAATGCAAAACCGAAGACCAGTACGGTGATAACTGCGAGGCCTGTGGCGCCACCTACACACCAGCCGAGCTGATCAATCCGCGTTCTGCAGTATCCGGTGCCACGCCGGTTGAGAAGGAGTCTGAGCACTACTTCTTCAAACTGCCGGAATTTCATGACTTCCTGAGCACCTGGACCCGCAGTGGTGCGCTGCAGCCGCAGGTGGCCAACAAACTGGCAGAGTGGCTGGATGCGGGCCTTCAGGAGTGGGATATCAGCCGCGACGCACCCTATTTCGGCTTCGAGATTCCGGATGCACCGGGCAAATATTTCTATGTCTGGCTGGATGCACCTATTGGTTACCTGGCCAGTTTCAAGAATCTGTGCAACCACGAAGGCATTGATTTCGAACACTACTGGAAGGTGGGTTCCGAAGCTGAGGTGTATCACTTTATCGGCAAGGACATCATCAACTTCCACGCTCTGTTCTGGCCTTCGATGCTGCACAGCGCCGGATTCCGCACGCCAACGGCGGTCTGGGCCCATGGTTTTGTAACGGTGAACGGCAAGAAAATGTCCAAATCCCGGGGCACGTTCATCATGGCCCGCACTTATCTGGATCATCTGAATCCGGAATACCTGCGTTACTATTTTGCCGCCAAGCTGACCGGCGGCGTGGATGATATGGATCTGAACCTGGAAGACTTCGCGGCCCGGGTGAACTCCGATCTGGTAGGTAAAGTGGTCAACATCGCCAGTCGCAGCGCCGGATTCATCACCAAACGCTTTGATGGCAAGCTGGGCAAGGTGACCGAGCAGGCCAAATTGCAGGAATTCATCGAGGCGGGTGAGCAGATCGCCGAATTCTACGAAACCCGCGAATTTGGCCGGGCCATGCGCCGGATTATGGAACTGGCCGATATTGCCAACCAGTACGTCAACGACGAGCAGCCTTGGGTGATTGCCAAGCAGGAAGGCCAGGGCGACAAGCTGCAGGCGATCTGCACCAACGCGATCAATATGTTCCGTCTGCTGATGACCTACCTGGCACCGGTACTGCCGAAAACTGCGGATGCGGCCCAGTCGTTCCTGAACTCCCGGCTGGACTGGAACAATCGCGCCGCGCTGCTGGAAAACCACGGTATCGACAAGTTCAAGCCGCTGATGAGCCGGGTTGAAATGCCCCAGATCGAAAAAATGCTGGAGGCCTCGAAGGAAGAGTTGCCGGCAGCTCAGGGCGACAGCAAACCGGAGGCCGCCAAAAATCTTGAACCCATTGCCGATGAAATCGAGTTTCCGGATTTTGCCAAGGTAGACCTGCGAGTGGTGAAGATCGTTAAGGCAGAGCATGTGGAAGGCGCCGACAAGCTTCTTCGCCTGACTCTTGATGTGGGGCATGGCGAGCGCAATGTGTTTGCTGGTATCAAGTCCGCCTACAAACCGGAGGACTTGGAAGGCCGTATGACCGTTATGGTGGCCAACCTGAAGCCCCGGAAGATGAAGTTTGGTATGTCTGAAGGCATGGTGTTGGCGGCAGGCCCGGGTGGCAAGGACATTTTCATCCTGTCTCCCGACTCCGGCGCCACGCCCGGCATGCGTGTGATGTAAACGGTAGAGGCCAAGACATCCGATGGCAGAGTATTTACTGATTCTGGTCAGCACCATTCTGGTGAACAACTTTGTGCTGGTGCAGTTCCTCGGGCTATGCCCGTTCATGGGGGTCTCCGGCAAGCTGGAAACCGCCATGGGCATGTCACTGGCCACCACCTTTGTGCTGACTCTGTCATCGGTGTGCAGTTATCTGGCTTACACCTACCTGCTGGCACCACTGGATCTGGCTTATCTGAAAACCATCACATTCATTCTGGTGATTGCGGTGGTGGTGCAGTTCACAGAAATGGTGGTGCGCAAGACCAGCCCTCTGTTGTATCGGGTGCTGGGGATTTTCCTGCCGCTGATTACCACCAACTGCGCGGTTCTCGGCGTGGCCCTTCTCAACCTGAACAAGAACAACAACTTTGTGGAATCGGTACTCTACGGCTTTGGCGCTGCCGCCGGTTTTTCGCTGGTGCTGGTGCTGTTTGCGGCCATGCGCGAGCGCATTGCCGTATCGGATGTGCCGGTCGCCTTCCGGGGGGCTGCCATCGGTATGGTCACTGCGGGGCTGATGTCGCTGGCCTTCCTGGGCTTTACCGGCCTGGTAGCGGTCTGACGGAGCAGTTGTTGTTATGTGGATGAGTTTCCTGATTGCCGTTGTGGTTCTGCTGGCCCTGGCACTGGTGTTTGGCGGGCTGCTGGGTTTCGCTTCTGAACGATTCAAAGTCGAAGGCAACCCTCTGGTCGACCAGATCGATTCCCTTCTGCCACAAACCCAGTGTGGCCAGTGCGGCTTTCCCGGCTGCAGGCCTTACGCAGAAGCCATCGCCAACGGCGAAGCTATCAACAAATGCCCGCCCGGTGGCGACGGCACCATCAAATCTCTGGCCGATCTACTGGACGTTGAACCCCAGCCGCTGGACTCCGAGCACGGCGTTGAACAGGCCAAACGGGTGGCGGTGATTCGCGAAGATGAATGCATCGGCTGTACCAAGTGCATCCAGGCCTGCCCGGTTGATGCCATTCTCGGTGCGGCCAAGCACATGCACACCGTCATCGAAAGTGAATGCACCGGCTGCGATCTCTGCGTGGAACCCTGCCCGGTTGACTGCATCGACATGATTACCCTGAAACCCGACATCCGCACCTGGACCTGGACGCCTCCGGAACCCCGGATTATTGCCACCGATCGCAAGGAGGCCAGCGCCTGATGACTCAGCTATGGGACTTTGCGGGGGGCATTCACCCGTCGGAAAACAAACATCAGTCCACCGACCGCCCGGTGCGTAAGGCCGCGCTCCCGGATTTGTTGATCTTGCCTCTACAGCAGCACATTGGCGAGCCAGCCGAGGTGGCTGTCACCATCGGTGACCGGGTTCTGAAAGGCCAGGTGATTGCCGACGTCAGTAACGGCATGGGCGTCCCCGTACACGCACCTACCTCCGGGGTGATTACCGGTATCGAGCAACGTTCGGTGCCGCACCCGTCGGGCATGGCAGACTGGTGCATCCTGTTGCAGCCCGATGGCGAAGAACAGTGGTGCTCGCTGGATCCGGTCAGCGATTACAAGAAGCTGGATCGCAACCAGGTACTGGAGCGCATCCGCCAGGCAGGCATTGCCGGTATGGGTGGCGCTGGCTTTCCCACCGACATCAAGCTTCGCCCACCCAAAGACCGCAAAGTCGACACACTGATTGTGAACGGCGCCGAGTGCGAGCCCTACATCACCGCCGATGACATGACCATGCGCGAGCAGGCGGTGGCGGTGATTTCCGGCCTGCAGGTGATGGCCTGGATTTTGCGGCCGTCCCGCTGTGTGGTCGGCATCGAAGACAATAAGCCCGAAGCCATCGCCGCCATGCGCGAGGCAGTTCAGGGAACCCAGATCGAGATCGCCGTTATCCCCACCAAGTACCCGTCCGGTGGTGAAAAACAGCTGATCCAGATTCTGACTGGCCTGGAAGTGCCCAGCGGTGGCATTCCGGCGGATATCGGGGTGATGTGCCAGAACATCGGCACCGCCGTGGCGGTTGGCCAGGCCATCTTCGAAGGCAAGCCGCTGATCTCACGTATGGTCACCATTACCGGCGATGCAGTGAGTGAACCCGGTAACTTTGAAACCCTTATCGGCACGCCGGTCAGCCAGTTGCTGGAACAGGCAGGGCTACGAGAAGACAAGCTGGATCGCCTGATTCTCGGCGGCCCGATGATGGGCTACACCCTGACCACCGACGCCGTGCCGGTGGTGAAAACCTCCAACTGCGTGATTGCCGTCGCCCACGGCGAGCTGCCGGAACCGCCGCCAGAGCAGGCCTGCATTCGCTGCGGACAATGCGCCCTGGCCTGCCCGATGGAACTGCTGCCGCAACAGCTGTTCTGGTATTCCAAAGCCGCGGAGTTTGAGAAGGCGGAACACCTGAATCTGTTCGACTGCATTGAGTGTGGCGCCTGTTCCTATGTCTGCCCCAGCTCGATTCCGCTGGTGCAGTATTACCGCTTTGCCAAGGGTGAGATTCGCACTCAGCGAGCCGAGCAACTCAAGGCAGACCGGGCCCGGGAGCGCTTTGAAGCCCGTCAGGCGCGGCTGGAGCGGGAACAGCAGGAGAAAGAAGAACGTCGCAAACAGCGGGCCCAGGCCGCAGCCGAGGCCCAGGCGAAGAAACAGGCGGAAGCCGAGCAGGCCGCCGCCCAGGGCGAAGCCACCGACGATCGCGCCGCCAAGGCCGCTCTGGTGCAGCAGGCACTGGAGCGCAAGAAAGCCAAAGCGGCCGCCCAGGCTAAAGAGCAACCGGCGGCACCGCCCGTGGAAGAAATGCCGGACATCGAAGCGCTGGAGAAGCAGCTCACTCAGGCCGAAGCCAAACTTGACACCATGCAAGGCATGCTTGAGGAAGCCAGAACCCAGCAAGCGGATAACGTGGACAAGCTGGAGCGGGCTGTGGCCAAAAATCACGATCGGGTAAATCGGGCCAGGCAGGCGCTGGAGGATGCCCGCAAGCAGGTGGCGGAAGCGCCCGCCTCGTCTCAATAATTCATTCAGGCTGGATATTCATGGCTCTTGCTCAACAGTCCTCACCCCATGCCCACAGCGCACGCCCCACCTCCCGGGTTATGCTGTGGGTGATTCTGGCTGCCCTGCCCGGCTTGCTGGCTCAGACTCTGGTCTTCGGTTGGGGCAACCTGATTAACGTAGTCTGGTGCATGGCCCTGGCCCTGGCCTCGGAAGCTCTGTTTCTCAAGCTTCGGCACAAGCCGGTCGGTTTTTTCCTGCGTGACAACACAGCCGCAGTGACTGGCCTGTTGCTTGGCCTGGCGCTGCCGCAGTTCACCCCCTGGTGGGTGTCGGGGATTGCCGTTATTGCCGCCATTATCGTCGCCAAGCAACTTTACGGCGGGCTGGGCTCCAATCCCTTCAACCCGGCCATGGTGGGCTATGCGCTGGTACTCATCTCCTTCCCGGTGGCCATGACCACCAACTGGGCCGAAGCCAGTACCCTTTGGAGCGGAGCTCCCGGGCTGGGCGAAACCCTGGCCAAGATATTCTCCGGCACCCAGGTGGCAGTCGATGGCTGGACCATGGCCACACCGCTGGATGAATACAAACACAAGATCGCAACCCATACGGCCGAAGAGGTGCTGGTGCACCCGACATTTGGCGGATTCGTCGCCCGGGGTTGGGAGTGGGTTAACATCGCCTTTCTGGCAGGCGGCCTGTTGCTGGTACTTATGAAGATCATTACCTGGCACATTCCGGTCGCCTTCCTGGCCGGGATTGTCGCCATGAGCTTGCTGTTCGGCACCAACGCCGACCAGTACGCGCCGCTGCAACTGCACCTGCTGGCCGGGGGCACCATGCTGGGCGCCTTTTTTATTGCCACCGACCCGGTCTCTGCGGCAACCAGCCACCAGGGCAAACTGATCTACGGCGCTGGCATTGGCATTCTGGTGTATCTTATCCGCACCTGGGGCAATTACCCCGATGCGGTCGCGTTTGCGGTATTGCTGATGAACTTCGCCGTGCCCTTCATCGATCACTACACCCCGCCACGGACTTACGGGCACCACAAAGCCCGCCGGGGTGTGCCGGGCAGGAGTGGGGGCTGATCCATGAGCGCACTGTCTTCATCCATTCGCCGCAGCGCCATCGGCCTTGGCTTGTTCGCCATCATCACCGGCGGCACCATAGCGTTGACCCAGGGTCTCACTGAGGATCGGATTCAACAGCAAGCCGCCCGCGCCGAAGCCAGGGCCCTGTTCGAGATCATTCCCGAAAGCCAGCACAACAATGACATGCTGAACGACGTGGTTACGCTGCCCCCTAGCGACAGACTCCCGGGTAGCGAGCCAATGAAGGCCTGGGTTGCCCGCCAGGATAACCGCATTGTAGGCATGATATTACCGACGGTTGCACCAGACGGTTACTCTGGCAACATACATCTGCTGGTGGGCCTGGATCTTCAGGGCGAAGTGCTTGGCGTGCGGGTAACCAGCCACAAGGAAACACCCGGCCTGGGGGATCGCATCGAAACCCGGAAATCCGACTGGGTCTACAGTTTCGACGGAAAATCTCTGGGCAATCCGGACACGAAAGCCTGGAATGTAAAAAAGAACGGCGGTGTCTTTGACCAGTTTACCGGTGCCACTATTACCCCGAGGGCTGTGGTAAAGGCCGTTCGCAAAACCCTGACCTATTTCCGCCAGAACCGGGACGTCATCCGTGAGCGGCTGAACGCACCATCAGGCCCCGGCCAGCAACGGCTGAACCCCGAAGCAATTGCCGCGGGCACGGCAAAAGAGGAGCAGACCGGAACATGAGCAGCAAAACCTCCGCCGAGATCATCAAGGATGGGCTCTGGCACAACAACCCGGCGCTGGTACAGGTACTCGGGCTCTGCCCTCTGCTGGCGGTCACCAGCACCGTGGTCAATGCTATTGGCCTGGGGCTGGCGACGCTGCTGGTTTTGATGGGCTCGAACCTGTCGGTGTCGCTGATCCGAAATTTTGTTGGTGAGTCGGTTCGGCTACCGGCGTTCGTGATGATCATTGCCTCTTTTGTGACCTGCGCCGAGTTGCTGATGCAGGCCTTCACCTACGAGCTTTATCAGATTCTGGGTATTTTCATTCCGCTGATTGTCACCAACTGCGCCATTCTGGGTCGTGCAGACGCTTTTGCCTCCAAAAACCCGCCTCTTCCGGCCGTACTGGATGGCGCGATGATGGGGTTGGGCTTTCTGGCGGTTCTGGTCACTCTGGGCGGCATGCGTGAGCTGATTGGCCAGGGCACCCTGTTTGCTGATATGCACCTGCTGCTGGGGCCCGTGGCGGCCGACTGGACCCTTCGCCCGTTTGAGCATTACCCGGACATGCTGTTTATGGTGCTGCCACCGGGTGCGTTTGTCGGCCTCGGGCTTCTGATTGCCCTGAAAAACGGCATCGACAACCACCTGAAGGAACAGCGCAAAGCCCAGGAGCCGGTACAAGCACCTGCTGGCAGCAAGCGGGTTCGGGTCACCGGTACTATCTCATGATGGCCAAAAACTTCTCATGAACAAAGAAAAGCGCACGGAAATATTTTCGAGGTTACGGGCTGCAAATCCCAACCCGACCACAGAGCTCAACTACAGTACGCCCTTCGAATTGCTGATTGCGGTCATACTCTCGGCCCAGGCAACGGATGTCGGAGTCAACAAGGCCACAGACAGACTCTACCCTGTGGCCAACACCCCGGAAACCATTCTGGCGCTGGGTGTTGATGGGCTGAAGGAATACATCAAAACCATCGGCCTGTTTAACAGCAAGGCTGAAAACGTCATCAAAACCTGCCGCATACTGATCGAGAAGCACGGTAGTGAAGTGCCTGACACCCGGGAGGAACTTGAAGCGCTACCCGGTGTCGGGCGTAAAACTGCAAACGTGGTTCTGAATACCGCTTTTGGCCAGCCTGCCATGGCGGTTGATACCCATATTTTCCGGGTATCAAACCGAACCGGTATCGCGCCCGGGAAGAACGTTCTTGAAGTCGAAAAGCGCCTGGTGCGCCTGGTGCCCAAAGAGTTCCTGCTGGATGCCCACCACTGGCTGATTCTGCATGGCCGGTACACCTGTACCGCACGCAAACCACGCTGTGGTGCCTGCATGATCGAAGATCTTTGCGAATTCAAACAAAAGCGGGACTACCAGTAAGTCGGCGCCAAACGAAAAAACCGGCAAATGCCGGTTTTTTTGGAGGTTCAGCGCATCAACGCTGGCCCAGCATGCTTTCTTTCAGATCTTCCTGCGCCGGTTTATCCGATAGCCAGATACCGAACAAGGCTTTTTTGAACGTCAGATCGCCCACGGTATCCTTTTCCACGCCATTCTTGAGTACCCGAACCCCCTCTCCCGGAAGGTAGACAAGGTCAAATACATCGCCTTCCTTAATCTCTTCCTTGAACACAGACATGAATTGGTCAACATCCGACTGGATACCGGACAGATCGCCACCTGTCGAGGCCCGGAAGCCATCCATGGTCGCATCGGTCATGCGTTCACTGGTGATCATGCCAGAGGTAATGTGCAGGGTGATGACCTGGGGCTCGTCTGCGTTGATCACGGCCTCGCCGTTCGAGACTTTCTTAGGCACATAAAGCCCGCCCACATACAGGTCCATAAAAAACTTGGAACGGGTGCCGGCGCCGTTCAGAGCAAGTTCCTGCCCCATCGCCGAATAAGTCTCAGGAACATCAACATTCCCGACGGTCAGGGCCGATGCTGGCGCTGCGAGTACGCCTGCCAGTAAAAACGAGGTGAATCCTGCAGTAAGAGCCTTCTTCATGTGTCTTTCCTTTCAATCATTATTATGGGATTTCATTCGTCACCGGCACCACACCCTAAGCCAACCGGTGCCCCATTTTAACAATGATAGTCTGTCGCTGATCGCCGCCTGGTTCTCATTTGCGGGGAGGGTAAAACGAAAAAAGCCAACCCCGTCACCGGGGCTGACTTTTTTCAATTCCAAACGCCCTGCCGGGCCTGAGCCTCTGTCTCAGCGGAACAGCAGACTGCTGGATAAACCCTCTTTCTCAAGAATTTCCCGCAGACGACGCAAAGCCTCCACCTGAATCTGGCGCACGCGCTCTCTGGTGAGCCCGATCTCCAGGCCAACTTCTTCCAGAGTGCTTATGGGGTATCCCCGCAGGCCAAAGCGCCGGGAAAGTACTTCCTGCTGCTTCTCGCTTAACTGATCAATCCAGTTTTCAAGACAAGCGCACATATTATTGTCCTGCAGCACATCCGCAGGATCAGAAGCACCTTCATCTGCGACGGTATCCAGCAAAGACTTGTCGCTGCCAGCGCCGATCGGCGTATCCATTGATGCCACCCGCTCGTTCAGCCCCAGCATGCGCTTTACGTCCGCCACCGGCTTGTCAACCTTGCGAGCTATTTCCTCGGCCGTTGGCTCATGATCCAGTTGCTGAGTAAGCTCACGGGCTGCACGCAAATACAGGTTAAGTTCCTTGACCACGTGAATTGGCAGGCGAATAGTACGGGTCTGGTTCATGATGGCCCGCTCGATGGTCTGCCGAATCCACCAGGTGGCATAAGTTGAAAACCGGAAGCCCCGCTCCGGATCAAATTTCTCCACCGCACGGATCAGGCCCAGGTTGCCCTCTTCGATCAGATCGAGCAGGGTCAGTCCGCGATTGACATAGCGCCGGGCAATCTTAACCACCAGCCGAAGGTTGCTTTCAATCATGCGTTTGCGGCCGGACTCCTCACCCTTGCGGGCCAGACGCGCAAAATAGACTTCTTCTTCAGGTGTCAGTAAGGGAGAAAAACCGATTTCGTTGAGGTACAGCTGCGTAGCATCCAGCTGCTTCTGATTGGAAAAGAACTTTCCCTGGGCCGGAAAGCCGTTATCCGTGTCTTTGGACTCAGTGTCGGTGGCTGCGGATTCCGCCTTTTCCTCCGCTAACAGCTGAGCCTCTTCCATATCTTCGACACGATCAATGATGAGATCTTCTTGTTCTGCTGACATAGTTCACCCCGCCTCTTCACAATCCTGCTATCACCCGTTACTTCTTTTTATACCGGGTAGGTTTCAGTTTGTAGTTCCATCAGGACTTTCTTCTGTCGGCAAACGGCTACACCGTCGCCATTTTTATTATTTATCGGGTTACGTGGTTCCAGTCAGGCCGACATGCAATCTGCGGGTACAACCCTGTACGCCAGCGTCAGCGCTTTGGCAGGTATCGGGACGGATCGACCGGATTGCCATTTTTTCGGATCTCAAAATGCAATTTCGGTTTATCGGTACCGCTACTGCCCAGCTCGGCGATTACCTGTCCGGCGTTTATTACCTCCCCTTCTGCTACCAGGATTTTCCGATTGTGCGCATAGGCGCTCAAATAATGTTCGTTGTGGTTCACAATAATCAGATTTCCGTAACCAAGCAACCCGTTACCTGCGTATACCACACTTCCGGCGGCGGCGGCCTTCACGGCATCACCAGCCTGCCCGGCAATATCAATCCCTTTATTAACCTTGCCGGATGATGAAAACCCAGCAATAACGGTGCCAGAATGTGGCCACTGCCAGCGAACATTGGCGACCACCTGGCTGCCTGATGGCGCAGGTTTTTTGCCTGGCGGCTTTGATTTTGGCCGTGTAGCTGTGTTTTTGACGGGCGGGCGTGAAGGTTTGGCCACCGCTTTTGGGCGGCTGGGCGATGGTGCCGCACTCGCCTGACGAATGCTGCCTTTCCGGTCAAGGCGCAGAACCTGGCCGGCTCGGATATTCCAGGGTGGGCCTATTCCGTTGGCATCACCCAACTCCCGGTAGTCCCGGCCATAGCGCCAGGCGATGCGGTAAAGATTCTCGCCTTCTTTGACAACGTGGCTACCCCAGTATACCGGCGGGTTATACAGATCATCCTGATAGAGTGCGTTGGTATTACAGCCACCCAGCAGCCCCCAGGCCACCAGCCATACCAACGTAAAAAGGGTTTTTAACAGAGGAGGACTGCAACGGGCAAGGCCCGGTAAGGCATGCTGCCTGGCCGGGAAGGTCTCGGATTGAGTGCGCCCGTTATAGAAAATCACGTATCAGAACATGCCTGGTTATAAAGAATTCGTCTTGAAAGTTCACCAAAATTCGATCTCAATGAACTAACCTACTAATTTATTGCACAATTATCAGGCAATGCCAAGTTACCCCACACCCGCTAATGTTACCCAAAGGAACAGTCAATTTGTGCGGCAGGTAACAGTTTTGGGCAGATCACCGGGAGCCACACCTCTCCTTACCTACTCTCTGACCAATAACCTCAAGCCCCAGCACCAAGGCCAAGCCAGCAGCGACCATAAGCAAGGCATAGACGACTTGGGGATCCTGCCCGTGCAGTGACAGCCAGGTATCCGGCATCACCGGTACCTGGGCTAGCGGTACCTGCTCACCCGCGCTGTTAGTTCGCCAGCTCAGGGTCTGTTGCCAGGGCCAGACTTTGCTCAGAGCCCCGACCATGAAACCCGTCATTACTGCCAGAACGGTATCGTGAAAATGCCGGAATGCCAGCGTAATCAGGCGTGCAACCGAAAGCAGCCCCACCAGGCAACCCGCTGCAAAAAGTGCCAGGGGAATGAGATCAAAGCCCTTGATGGCAGACAGTACCGGGGCGTACATACCCATAATCAATAGCAGGAAGCTTCCGGAAATACCGGGCAGTATCATCGCACAGATGGCCAGTGCGCCTGCTCCGGCGAAGGCAAAAGCGGACGGTGCCAATTCACTGCCAGGCAAGGTTGTTACCCACCACGCAAATAATGCCCCGGCCAGAAAGGGCGCCAGCAATACCGGCACAGGGCGCCGTATCTGCTGCCCGATATGCCAGACCGAAGCCAGAATCAGGCCGAAGAAGAAGCTCCAGATGAGGACAGGGTAGACTGCCAACAGCCAGGTTATCAGTGAGGCAAGGCTGGCAATACTGGTAACGATACCGGCGAGGAGCGCCAGCAGAAAACGACCATCGATAGCACGCCAGAAGCCACCCGCGTCACCTTTCAGCAAGCTTCGGAAAAACGCCTGGGGCGCGGCACTGATAGCTTCGAGCAAACGGAAGTAAATGCCTGTGATAAACGCGATGGTGCCGCCTGAAACACCCGGAACGATGTCAGCGGCCCCCATGGCCATGCCGCGCAAAAAAACACCGGGCAAGCTCTGGTGGTATTGCCCCTGACGCTGCGGAAGTCCGGACATTACCGCACAACCCCGCCAAGCAAGGGCACAAAGTGTACGGGCTCCAGCTCTCGTCGCTGGAACTCATCGCCTTTTCGTATCACTTCTACCAAAACCTGACGTTCCTCTCCAACCGGCGCAATCAACACCCCGCCGTCCGCCAGCTGATCCAGCAATTCACGCGGTACCTCGACCGGCGCGGCGGTGACGATAATGCCATCAAAAGGTCCTTTATCTGGCCAGCCCATGCCACCATCGGCATGCTTGAGCAAGACATTTCGGATATCCAGCTGACGCAATCGGTCGCGTGCGCGATCCTGCAACGGTCGGATTCGCTCTACACTGAACACGTGCGGGAACAATCTGGCCAGCACCGAGGTCTGGTAACCAGAGCCGGTACCCAGCTCGAGCACGCGCTCAGGGGCATGGGCCAGCAGCAATTCGGTCATACGGGCAACAATGTAGGGCTGGGAAAGTGTCTGGCCGTGGCCGATGGGCAGCGAGGTATCCTCGTAAGCCCGGTGCGCCAGCGCCTCGTCCAGAAAGATATGTCTCGGCACCTGGCCGATCACCTCAAGTACTGCATCCGACTCGATGCCGGCATCACGCAGCCTTTGTACCAGGCGCATGCGGGTACGCCGGGAAGTCATCCCGATACCCTCAAATTGCGCACTCATATCCCGCCTCCGGCGGACTTATCCAGCTCCTGAACCCATTCCTGAAGGCCCGACAGCGCCTCATAGCGGGTCATGTCGATGTGCACCGGTGTAATGGAAACATAGCCCTCGCGAACCGCGTGAAAATCCGTGCCCTCGCCCGCGTCATCCCCCTCTCCGGCGGCGCCGATCCAGTAACGCTTCTTACCTCGGGGACAGGTCATGGGCACGGCGCCCTCGGCTCGTTCACGATGCCCAAGGCGCGTCACCTGGATGCCCCTGAGCTCCCCCCAGGGCCGGTCCGGCACATTCACATTCAAAATCGACAAAGGACCAACGGACAAAGCGCGCTTGTTCTCCAGCAGAAGCCGAACCACACGGGCCGCCGTGTCGTAGTGACCACGACCTTCATTGACCAGAGACACGGCGATGGCTGGCAATCCCAGGTGTCGCCCTTCGGTTGCCGCCGCCACCGTGCCGGAATAGATAATGTCGTCGCCGAGGTTGGCGTGGGTATTGATGCCTGACACAACCCGGTCAAAAGGCGCATCAAACAGGCCGTTAACAGCAAGATGCACACAGTCGGTGGGGGTACCGTCTACCGACTGGAAGCCGTTGGGGTGCTGCTCAACGGTCAATGGCCGGTTCAGCGTCAAAGCGTTACTGGCGCCGCTATGATCCCGGTCCGGAGCCACTACTTCCAGCGCACCAAAACCCTCAAGCCCCTCGTAAAGAGCCACCAAACCTGGCGAGTGCACGCCATCGTCGTTCGACAACAGAATTCGCACAGTTTTCTCCGCTAGCGTTACAGCTTGTTATTGTGGCTGAGGCTCATGTCCTCAAGCTCGAAAATATCACCCAGTACCGTGGTGGCGTAATGCCCCGGCAACAACGTGAATTGCAGGCTCAGGGTGCTCGCGTCCAGCCACTGCCAGGTCAACCTTTGAGGGCGCGCCACCAGCGGCCGCCGTTCCGGCCGCATGCGGGTAGCCATGAACAGCTTTTCCAGCTTCGGGCTGGTTGCCACCACGTCCCGCTCCAACTGTTCCTGCTCACCGGTCGCAAGGGTGCCACCATCGCCCCAGAGAGGCCCTGTCGGAACCTGGCTGTCTGAGTCCGGCTCACCGGGCATCAGGACGTTCCAGTTACCATTCAACACCCGGCAGGCAAGCACCTGATTGAACAGCCAGGAACGTGCAGCCGAAAAGTACAATACGTTTTTCGATGCGCTTCTGCCAGCACGCCCGCGCTTGCGATTCATACGTGTCGGGTCAATGCCCACTGCCTTGTCAAGGTTCGCGCCCTGATGACCAAAACGCTGGGGGCCGAAATAGTTGGGCGCCCCCTCTTCGGCAAGTTTCGAAAGTCGTTCATCAATCTCCGCCCGACTCCCGCTCACACCACGCAGCCTGATCACAAACCCATTGCCCTGATGACCACCCCGGCGCAGTTTGCGAGGGCTACGAACCCCCGCCAGCACCGGCCAGCGCTCCGTAATACGAGACATCAACTCGGCATCGTCAGCTTCACGACCCGGCCGGTAAAGGCTGAACCACTGGGTTGTTACCGCATGACGATCCTTCATGCCGCAAAAGCTGACATCAAAGCCCCGGCACTCCGCAAGCTGGGCCAGCTCCCGGGCCACATATTCCGTATTGTCACCGGTTTTCTGAAGCCGCAGGCACAAATGCTCTCCGGCGCCGGAGATTACGGCCGGAATACCAGGCCCGGCGAGTGTCTGTGCCTCAAGCTCCGGCCACAATTGCTCATTTACCTGGAAATCTTCCGGCGCCGTCTTCAGCTGTCCAGAACTGACCCGCTGGCCACCCGACACCGGCCAGTCTAGCAGCCAGGCAGGCCCTTCCGCCCCGCCTGCGGTCACGGAGCTACCGCTTCCAGCAAACACACTGCCTGACAGGCAATGCCTTCGCCGCGGCCGGTAAAGCCAAGGCGCTCACTGGTTGTCGCCTTCACACTCACCCGATTCACCGGCACCCCCAGATCCTCGGCAATATTCATCCGAATCGCTTCGACGTGCGGTGCCATCCGGGGCGCCTGGGCAATAATTGTGGTGTCCACGTTCACCACGGAAAACCCTTCCTCCAACACTCGCTGCATCACCCGCCGCAACAGATCCCGGCTGTCCGCACCCGCCCATTCGTCACTGGTATCCGGAAACAGATGCCCGATATCCCCCAAAGCGACCGCCCCCAACAGTGCATCTGCCAGGGCATGCAGCAGAACGTCACCATCGGAGTGAGCTTTCAAACCTTGATTGTGGGGAATGGCAACGCCACCAAGAATAACGGAATCGCCTTCACAAAAGGCATGGACATCAAAGCCCTGACCAATGCGCATGAAACACTCCCAAAAAGATGCGTGCGAGGGGGACTTACTGACGACCCAGAATAAACTCAGCCAATGCCAGATCCGACGGCACCGTAATCTTGATGTTGTCCGGCCGCCCCTCAACCAAAGCAGGCATCTTACCGGAAAACTCCATCGCAGAGGACTCATCCGTGATGGATTGCCCATGATCCAGACAGAGCAACAGAGCCTGCTTCAAAGCGCCGAACCGGAACATCTGAGGCGTTAAAGCCCGCCATAACCGGCTGCGATCAACCGTTTCACACACCTCGGGCACCGCCCCATCGCTCGCAAGCTTGAGCGTATCCGCCACCGGCGCGGCCAACAAACCACCGACCGGATGCGCCGCCAGGGCGACCACCAAACGATTCAGATCCTCCGGGTGCACACACGGCCGCGCCGCATCGTGCACCAGAATCCAGTCATCATTCCGCGCCTGCCCCTCCAAAGCCAACAGCGCCGACAACACCGAATCCGCCCGCTCCCTGCCTCCGACACAGGTCTGAATACGTCCGTCCCTGGCCGACTCACTGGCTGGCCACCACTGATCCTGAGAATTCAAGGGCACCATACAGCCCTTGAAAGACAAGCTATCCAGTACCCGGGAGAGCGTGATATCGAGAATAAAGCGGTTATTAATCCGCAGGTACTGCTTGGGGCACTCCGCGTTCATACGCTGGCCGATACCGGCGGCGGGGACAACGAGCCAAAACGATGATTTATTCATGAAGGTAAACACAACGTGGGGAGAAGTGATGCGGGTGTCCTTTCCGGGAATGTCTGTGGCCAGGGATGGCCACAGTCAAGCGCACAGGAATGTGCTTGTAGCGTTTCCCGGAAAGGACACCCGCATCGCTTCTAACTCCAAGACTACTTTTCAACGACGAGGAAGAAGGTCTCATCTTCACGAATCAGCCCGAGATTCATTCGTGCCCGCTCCTCAACAGCCCCCTGCTCACTGCGCAGATTCCGCACCTCCGCATAAAGCCGTTCATTACGGGCCGCCAGCTTAGCATTCTCGGCTTGCTGATCTTCAATCGACTGCTCCAGAGCCCACACCTGCGCAAAGCTCCCCTCCCCGATCCACAGTCGCACCTGCAGCAGGAGAATAAGAACCACCAGGATAGCCCAAAGCGTTTTCATGCCTTAATACACACCTAAAAATGTCGAAAGAAATCCGTCTCGCGAGCGATAATTATAGACCTTATAGTAGTTTTGCAACAAATTCTTGTAAGTCACTGTAAAAAAAGGCCATCGTGACTGAACTTTCATCCAGAACGCGATGGCCTTAACATTTTGTTACCTGCCAGCATGCACTAACAGGCCACTAAATGCGACAGTTTCTTAACCCTGACCCTTGATTTCGCTCAGGCCACGGTACGGCGCCTTGCCATCCAGCGCCTCTTCAATACGCAGCAACTGGTTGTATTTGGCAACCCGATCCGAACGGCACAGGGAACCGGTCTTGATCTGGCCCGCGCAGGTAGCAACCGCGAGATCGGCGATGGTGGTGTCTTCAGTCTCACCGGACCGATGGGAAATGACCGCGGTGTAACCCGCGTCATGAGCCATTTTGATGGCATCCAGCGTTTCGGTCAGGCTACCGATCTGGTTAAACTTGATCAGGATGGAGTTGCCCACACCCTTTTCAATTCCCTGCTTGAGAATGCGGGTGTTGGTTACGAACAGATCGTCGCCCACCAACTGTACTTTGCGGCCCAGCTTGTCAGTTAGGACTTTCCAGCCGTCCCAGTCGCTTTCGTCCATACCGTCTTCGATGGAGACGATGGGATAGCGCTCGCACAGGCCTACCAGGTAATCGGCAAAGCCTTCGGAGTCGAAGCTCTTGCCCTCACCGGATAGCTGGTACTGGCCATCTTTGTAAAATTCGGAAGAGGCACAGTCCAGGGCCAGGGTGACGTCTTTGCCCAGCTCGTAACCGGCTTTCTCAACGGCTTCTTTGATCACCGCCAGGGCGGCTTCGTTGGACGGCAGGTTCGGGGCAAAACCGCCTTCATCACCCACGGCTGTGTTCAGGCCCTGGGCTTGGAGGACTTTTTTCAGGCTGTGGAAGATTTCCGCGCCGACTTGCAGGGCTTCACCGAAGCTGGTCGCGGAAACCGGCTGTACCATGAATTCCTGGATGTCGACGTTGTTGTCGGCGTGTTCACCGCCGTTCAAAATGTTCATCATGGGCACGGGCATGGAGAAGTTGCCGGAGCTGCCGTTGATGTCTGCAATATGCTCGTAGAGCGGCTTGCCAAGCGATGTGGCAGCGGCTTTGGCGGCGGCCAGGGAAACGGCCAGGATGGCGTTAGCACCCAGGTTGGCTTTGTTTTCGGTGCCGTCGAGGTCGATCATGATCTGGTCGAGGGCGCGCTGGTCGGCGGCGTCTTTACCCAGCAGGGCGTCGCGGATTTTGCCGTTGATGGCCTCTACGGCTTTGCGAACACCTTTGCCAAGGTAGCGGGAGGCATCGCCATCGCGGAGTTCGAGGGCCTCGCGAGAGCCGGTGGATGCTCCGGACGGGGCGCAGGCGCGGCCGAGGGTGCCGTTTTCAAGGATCACGTCGGCTTCGACAGTCGGGTTTCCGCGGGAATCCAGAACCTCACGGGCTTTGATGTTGGCAATCTTGGTCATTCGGTTGATTCTCCAGGTTTTATCTTCTTGGCACTATACAAACTTTGGACGATGGTGCTGGAGCGAACAACTGAAAGGGCCTGTCGAAAACCGCTACGAGCACTCACGAGTGAGTCCGGCCAGCAATCACAGATTGCTGTCGTTCGGCGGCGCATGAAGCTCTGCTTCATAAACGCTTGCCTCACCCATGTGCGCTTCTCTCCGGCCATCCATGGCCTCCGAAATTTTCGCCAGGCCCTTTCAGTCGCTCGCTCTCTAAGGTCTGCAGTATGCCGTCACACCCTCATTGGTGAGACGTTCGACCTTGGAACACACCAACACCGCCATTCAGGCGGTGTCGATGGGTTTGAAACTTTTTACCAGATCGTCTATCGATTTCACCCGTTGCAGGAAGGGCTCCAACTGACTCAGGCGCAGGGCGCAGGGGCCGTCGCATTTGGCCTGATCAGGATCCGGGTGGGCTTCCAGGAACAGGCCGGCAAGGCCCTGTGACATTCCGGCCAGCGCCAGGTCAGTTACCTGGGCGCGGCGCCCACCGGCTGAGTCGGAGCGGCCGCCTGGCATCTGCAAGGCGTGGGTGACGTCGAAGAAGACGGGCACGTTCATGCTCTTCATGATGCCAAAGCCCAGCATGTCGACCACCAGGTTGTTGTATCCGAAGCTGGTGCCACGCTCGCAGAGGATGATCTGGTCGTTACCGGCTTCTTCACACTTGCTGATGATGTGCTGCATTTCCCGGGGCGCCAGGAACTGGGCCTTTTTGATGTTGATCACTGCACCGGTTTTCGCCATGGCCACGACCAGGTCGGTTTGTCGGCTCAGGAAGGCAGGCAGCTGGATGATATCGCAGACTTCTGCCGCCGGAGCCGCCTGCTCCGGTTCGTGGACGTCGGAGATAATCGGGACACCGTACTTGCTTTTGATGTCGGCGAGTATCTGCAGGCCTTTTTCCAGTCCTGGCCCCCGGAAGGAGTTGACCGAGGAGCGGTTGGCTTTGTCGAAGGAAGCTTTGAAGACGTAGGGGATGCCCAGCCTGTTGCAGACATCCACATAGGTTTCAGCGACTTCGAACGCCAGTTCCCTGCTCTCCAGAACGTTCATTCCGCCGAACAGCACGAACGGCTTGTCGTTGGCGATGTCGATTCCGGAGACGTTCAGGTTGCTGCGAGCCATGCTCAGGCGTCCTTCTTATTGGCCAGTGCGGCTTCCACAAAGCCCTTGAACAGCGGATGGCCGTCGCGGGGTGTGGAGGTGAACTCCGGGTGGAACTGGCACGCCACGAACCATGGATGATCCGGTGCTTCAACCACTTCAACCAGTTTGCCATCAGCCGAGCGACCCGATACTTTCAGGCCGGCTTCTTCCAGCCGCGGCAGGAAGTGGTTGTTAACTTCATAACGGTGGCGGTGGCGTTCACGAATGGTTTTCTTGCCGTAGCAGCCAACGATGGTGGAGCCTTCGGCAAGCACGCAATCCTGGGCGCCAAGGCGCATGGTGCCACCCAGGTCGGACTCTTCGGTGCGTTCTTCTTTCTCGCCGGTGGCATCGAGCCATTCGGTAATCAGGCCAACCACCGGCTCCGGGGTGTGCTCGCGGAATTCGGTACTGTGAGCGTCCTTCAGACCGGCCACGTTACGGGCGTATTCGATAACCGCCACCTGCATGCCCAGGCAGATGCCCAGATACGGCACTTTGTTTTCACGGGCGTATTGCACGGTGCGGATTTTGCCCTCCACGCCACGCTCTCCAAAGCCGCCGGGCACCAGTATGGCATCCGCTGATTCCAGCACGGAAGTACCTTGCTGCTCGATGTCTTCAGAGTCGATGTAATTGATTTTGACCTTGGTGCGGGTCTTGATCCCAGCGTGCAGCAGGGACTCAATCAGGGACTTGTAGGCTTCCAGCAGCTCCATGTACTTACCGACCATGGCGATGGTCACTTCCTGCTGCGGGTTCATCAGCGAGTCAACCACGTTGTCCCACTCGCTCAGGTCTGCCTCACGGGCATCCAGGTTGAAGCGTTCGATAACCAGTTGATCCAGACCATGCTCATGCAACATACGAGGAATAGCGTAGATCGACTTGGCATCCTGCAGCGGGATGACCGCCCGCTCTTCCACGTTGGTGAACAACGCAATCTTGCGACGGGAGCTAGCATCGACTTCGTGCTCGGAACGGCACAACAGAATATCCGGTTGCAGGCCGATGGAGCGCATTTCTTTCACGGAATGCTGGGTGGGCTTGGTTTTGATTTCGCCGGCGGTGGCGATATAGGGCACCAGGGTCAGGTGCATGAACAGCGCCCGCTGGGAACCAACTTCCACCTTCAACTGGCGGCAAGCCTCGAGGAACGGCAGAGATTCGATGTCGCCCACGGTGCCACCAACTTCGATCAGCGCCACATCCACCCCGGCTGCGCCTTCAACCACACGACGTTTGATCTCGTCAGTGATGTGGGGAATCACCTGAACCGTTCCGCCCAGATAATCGCCGCGGCGTTCCTTGCGAATAACTTCTTCGTACACCCGGCCAGTGGTGAAATTGTTGCGTTTGGTCATGGGGGTACGGATAAACCTCTCGTAATGCCCAAGATCCAGGTCGGTTTCGGCGCCGTCTTCGGTGACAAAAACTTCACCGTGCTGGAACGGGCTCATGGTGCCGGGGTCCACGTTGATGTATGGGTCCAGCTTGAGAATAGTGACCTTCAGGCCGCGTGCCTCGAGGATGGCTGCCAAAGAGGCAGACGCAATACCTTTGCCCAAGGAGGACACGACACCACCGGTGACGAAAATATAACGCGTCATGCAGATTCCGTGATTATCTGATTCGGTAAAGGAGGGAGATTGTTCATCTCAAGATGGGTCGCCAGACTACCAGAAAGCCCCCCTCTACTCAATCACAATCCCGCTTCACAACCAGCCGCCAACCGGCGGCATGAGCACCCTCGGAGTATCGCTCAGAACACCACAAATCGCCAACCGCCACCAAGTCATCCGCACCTTCACCCGGGCCCCAAGCCAGCGGCAGCGCGGCCCGCTCCCAGGGTGGCACCCCTTGCTCCTGCAGCCAGGTTTTGAGTACTCGGGAGGGCTGGCCATCGGCAAGCCGGAGGCGCTCACCACCCTGCCTCGTAGATACACGTATTTCCGGGCAAGCCTGCCCGGCCCACTCCGGCCCGGGCGTCAACATCAGAACCCAGCCGCTGGAACCCCAACACAGGGGCGTGTCTGGCTCCAGCAGGCAGGGCGTTTCCGGCACCTGAAAGTCCGGCACCAGGTAAAGGTGCTGGCGATAGCGCCGGATGGCAAAGCCCTCGCCTTGCAACTCCGGCAATTTATCAGGTGCGGCTTCGATGAGCTCGCCGAGCACCTGCTCCCAGCGGGCCAGACCGGGTACCGGAAAGCCACGATGAGCAATCCACCAGCGCACCAGATTGACGCGCTCCAGCGCACCGAGTGACGCAAAGCGAGGCAATTCGATTCTGCCACGGTCATCGCTACAGCTCTGCCACTGCAATTCCGCCAGTCGTCGGTTCAGTTGCTCGCTTTCGGCACAGGCCCGGGCCGAACGGGCTATCCGTTGCAACAACCCGGGCCAGCGTTGCTTCAGCCCGGACATAACTTCAAGCCTCAGATAATTTCGATCGTGCACATCGCTCTGATTACTGGGATCTTCGACCCAGCTTACGCCACGCTCTGTGGCAACCTGGAACAAGCGCTCCCGGGCAACGCCAAGCCAGGGTCGCCATAAAGCACCCGCACCCAGCGGGCGACTGACTGGCATACCGCCGAGTCCGTTCACGCCGGTTCCCCGCAACAGCCGGAATACAACGGTTTCCGCCTGATCGTCAGCGTGATGCGCCATCAACAACAGGTCATCTGTCTGCAGCAATTCATGGAACGCCTGATAGCGGGCATCGCGAGCGGCCAGCTCAAGGCCGCCACGCCCCGGAACCACAGACACCCGACGCACTTCAAGCGGAACACCCAGGTGCACACACAGAGCCCGACACGCCTGCTCTGTCTGCAAATGGTTGGGTTGAAGTTGATGATTGATGTGCAGCGCGGTGACATCGGGATGACGTTCGGCCACCACATGCAATAACAGGGAGGAATCCAGGCCACCACTGAGGGCGACCCAGAGCTTTCGGTGTGCAGGAAGATTCCGCAGCGGCCCGAGCAGATCCTCGGGCCAGGAATCGCCGGGGGCGGCTTTACCGCCCGCCGTCATATCGGGTCAGTCGCTCGTAACGGCGGGACACCAACTCATCCAGTGGCAGTCGGCCAAGCTCCGCCAGCCCCTGGGTCAGGGTTTCTTTCAACTTTTCCGCCATAGCTTCCGGGTTGCGATGAGCACCACCCAGTGGCTCCGCAATCACGGTGTCCGCCACACCCAACTCTTTCAGGCGACTGGCAGTGACGCCCATGGCTTCTGCTGCCTGGGACGCGTATTCCGCACTTTTCCACAGGATCGAAGCACAGCCCTCCGGAGAAATCACGGCATAAGTGGAGTACTGCAGCATATTCAGTTGGTCGCAAACGCCAATGGCCAGTGCGCCACCGGAACCACCTTCGCCAATGACGGTGGAGATGATCGGCGTTTTCAGCCGTGACATCACCGCCAGGTTGAAGGCGATCGCCTCACTCTGGCCCCGCTCTTCGGCCCCGATGCCAGGATAGGCTCCCGGGGTGTCGATGAAGGTAAGAATCGGCATTTTAAAACGCTCGGCCATTTCCATCAGGCGCAGGGCCTTTCGATAGCCCTCCGGGCGCGGCATGCCGAAGTTACGCTTTACCTTGTCACGCACCTCACGGCCTTTTTGGTGGCCAATCACCATAACCGGTTGATTATCGAGCCGGGCCGTGCCGCCAACGATAGAGAGGTCATCGGCGTAACGCCGATCACCGTGCAGCTCGTCAAAGTCCTCAAACATCAGATCGATGTAATCCTGGGTATAGGGGCGGCGAGGATGCCTGGCCAGTCTGGCCACGTCCCAGGACTGCAGGTCTGAAAAGATAGACTCAGTCAGGCTGACACTTTTCTTTTTCAGACGGCTGATTTCATCGGTGATGTTGATATCTGTGTCGTTGCCAACCATGCGAAGCTCTTCAATCTTGGCTTCCAGATCGGCAATCGGCTGTTCAAAATCCAGATAGTTAGGGTTCATGATGTTCCGTCATTTTATTGCCAGGCAGGCCGAAGCCCGCCAGAATCAGAATTTGAGACAAAGATAGCAGTGCTGGCCGCACTGCAAAAGCGGACATTGGTCTTAATCATAGACCAGTTCCACCGCCTTATCGCCCACCAGATGCCGCAACTCGAACAACAGGGCGTCGTCTGGCTGCACCCGCCAGCTCTCGCCCAGCTCAATACGGGTACTGGCTTGCGGGCTACGATATTCAATCCAGACCGGACTTCCCTCATTGCGGAACGGGCGCAGGGTCGTGTCCAGTTTATCCAGCAGCCCATTCTGCAACTGGCCGGATTCCAACGCCAGGCGAATGCCTTTGCTGAACTGCTGGCGGGCGGTGGCCACGTCCATCACGCTGCTAACCCGCATTTTCATCTGCCCGGAATAGTCATCATGGCTGACCTGCCCTTCCACCACAATCACCTGGTCGGACTGCAATAACTCGCGGTTTTCAAAAAACGCTTCGGAAAACAGTGTGGCCTCAATACGGCCACTACGATCGTCCAGGGTAATAAAGCACATGGTTGAGCCGGACTTGGTTTTCATCGTGCGCTGAGCCACCACCAGCCCCGCCACCCGCTGGGGCGATTTGTTGGGCTTGAGGTCAACAATCGAGCAACGCACGAAGCGCCGCACTTCCCGTTCGCATTCGTCGAACGGGTGGCCGGTCAGATACAGCCCCAAGGTGTCTTTCTCGCCCTTGAGCCGCTCCTTCTCTGGCCATTCACGCACATGGGCCACATCCTCGTAGGGGTCGGTGTCATCATCGCTCCCACCGAGCATTTCACCAAACATGTCGATCATGCCCGCAGCATCATTGCGGGATTGCTGATCGGCCTGCTGTATGGCCTTTCCAATGCTGGCCATCAGCCGCGCCCGATCCGCGCCGAGCTTGTCCATGGCACCGCAACGGATCAGGGCTTCCAATGCACGCTTGTTCACCTTTTTCAGGTCCACCCGACGGCAGAAATCAAAGATGTCTTGGAACGGGCCGTCTTTGGCCGCCTCGACAATACTTTCGATGGGCCCCTCACCCAGGCCTTTGATCGCGCCAAGGCCATAAACAATCTGGCCTTCGTCATTCACTGTGAAGGTGTAGGCGGAGCGGCTGACATCCGGCACCAACAGATCCAGCTTCATGTTCCGGCATTCTTCGACCAGGGTGACCACCTTGTCGGTGTTCTGCATATCGGCAGTCAACACCGCGGCCATGAACTCCGCCGGATAGTGCGCTTTTAGCCACAGGGTCTGGTAAGACACCAGAGCGTAAGCCGCAGAGTGGGATTTGTTGAAGCCGTAACCGGCAAATTTCTCTACCAGGTCAAAGATGTTTTCCGCGAGGGTGGTATCAATGCCGTTCTTTTCACACCCCTCCAGGAAGAACGCCTTCTGCTCGGCCATTTCCTCGGGCTTTTTCTTACCCATCGCCCGTCGCAGCATGTCGGCGCCGCCCAGGGTATAACCGGCCATTACCTGAGCAATCTGCATAACCTGTTCCTGGTACAGGATAACCCCATAAGTGGGCTCCAATACCGGCTTCAGGCCCGGATACTGATAATCCGGGTGCGGGTAGGATAAGGGCTGGCGGCCGTGCTTCCGGTCGATAAAGTCGTCCACCATGCCAGACTGCAGCGGGCCCGGGCGGAACAGAGCCACCAGGGCGATCATGTCCTCCAGGGAATCCGGCTGCAGGCGCCGGATCAGGTCTTTCATACCCCGGGATTCCAGCTGGAACACCGCCGTGGTCTCCGCCTTCTTGAGCATATCGAACGAGGGTTTGTCGTCCAGGGGAATGGTGGCGATGTCCAACTCCCCTTCGCCGCGCTGTTGTCGGCGCGGATTGATCATGCCCAGTGCCCATTTGATGATGGTCAGGGTACGCAGGCCAAGAAAGTCGAACTTTACCAGCCCGGCGTCTTCCACATCGCCTTTGTCGAACTGGGTGACCAGGCTGCCGCCATCGTCATCACAATACAGCGGCGAAAAATCGGTAATTTTGGTGGGCGCGATGACCACGCCCCCGGCGTGCTTACCGGCGTTACGGCACACACCTTCAAGCTTGAGGGCCATTTCCCAGATTTCCTGGGCTTCCTCGTCCTGCTCCAAAAAATCCTTGAGCTGGGGTTCCTCTTCGATGGCTTTTTTCAGGGTCATGCCCACTTCAAACGGAATCAGCTTGGAGAGCTTGTCCGCAAGACCATAGGACTTACCCTGCACCCGGGCCACATCCCGCACCACCGCCTTGGCCGCCATGGTCCCGAAGGTGATGATCTGGGAGACCGCCTCCCGGCCGTATTTTCGCGCGGTATAATCAATCACCCGGTCGCGGCCTTCCATGCAGAAGTCGACGTCAAAGTCGGGCATAGATACCCGTTCCGGATTCAGGAAGCGCTCGAACAGCAAATCGTATTGCAGCGGATCAAGGTCGGTAATCAGCAGCACATAAGCCACCAGGGAGCCGGCACCGGAACCCCGACCCGGCCCCACCGGCACGCCGTTATTCTTGGCCCATTTGATAAAGTCCATTACGATCAGGAAGTAGCCCGGGAACCCCATCTGGATAATGATATCCAGCTCGAAATTCAGGCGTTTATAGTACTCGGCACGCTTGCTTTCGTAGTCGGGATCATCCTTGCTCAGGATGCTCTGTAAGCGGAACTCCAGCCCCTCCTCGGAGGCATGACGGAAATACTCATCCATGGTCATGCCATCAGGCACGGGATAGTTGGGCAGGAAGTATTCGCCCATGCGAACCTTCACCGAACAGCGTCGGGCGATTTCGACGGTATTCTCCACCGCCTCCGGAATATCCGAAAACAGCTCGATCATTTCCTCGGCGCTGCGCAGATACTGCTGATCGCTGAACCGGCGATCCCGCCGGGGGTCATCGAGCGTGCGGCTTTCACCAATGCAGACCCGGGCTTCATGGGCTTCAAAGTCATCGGCGGTCAGAAAGTGCACATCGTTGGTGGCCACCACCGGCAAGCCCAGGTCTTCCGCCAGCGCCACACTGAAATGCAAACACTCCTCATCTCCGGCCCGACCGGTGCGTTGCAGTTCCAGGTAAAAACTGTCCGGATACAACGACTGCCAGTAATTCGCCCGCTCCCGGGCCAGCTCCGGCTTGTCGGCCAGTAATGCCTTGCCCACATCCCCCATTTTTGCACCGGAGAGGGCAATCAGGCCTTCGGAGCGTGCCTCCAGCCAGGGCTTCTGGATAATCGGTTTACCAAACCGTTGTCCCTCGGTGAACCCCAAGGAAATAATTTCGGTCAGGTGCAGGTAGCCCTTCTCTGTGCGTGCCAGCAAGGTCAGCCGGAAGGGGCTTTCCGGCTCATCGGGGTTTTCCAGCCAGAGATCGGCACCAATAATCGGCTTGACTCCAGCGCCCATGGCGGCCTTGTAAAAGCGCACCAGGGAACACATGTTCGACTGCTCGGTCAGGCCCACAGCGGGCATGCCCAGCTCGGCTACACGGTCGATCAGCGGTTTGACCCGAACCAGGCCATCCACCATCGAGTATTCCGAGTGAACGCGGAGATGTACAAAAGTCTGTGCCATGGTCATTCGCCAATCAGGGTTCGGATGTCTTCTTCGGATTGCGGGCCAAAACGCGCCTCAACAAGGCGGCCTTCCGGGTCTATCACCAGTGTGGCAGGCAATGCCACTGGCAATTGCCAGCCAAATTGCGGCCCGGGATCACTGGCCAGCGTAGTAAATTCGATGCCCATGCGCTCCCCCAGCTCCACCAGGGGCGCGCCGGTAATGCCATCAAAGTTCACCCCCAGCACGGTAATGTCCGGGGCTTTGTCCAGCGCATTCAGCTCCGGAATTTCTTCCAGGCAGGGTTTGCACCACTCCGCCCAGTAATTCACCAGTACCCACTGGCCACGGTACCGATCCCACTGGGCCAGGCTGCCATCGGCTCGCTCGAGCTCGATTTTTTCACACCCGGCCAGCGCGATCAGCATCAAAATAAGTACAGGCCATGCCAGCCAGTGCCTGAAGGCATCCGGGCGCCCAGAATGAGGGTACTGCAAGGGTTATCCTCCTGTTAGACTAGCGCCTCTTTACGAGATGCAATCCACTGATCAATGAAGCGGTCACGACCATGACAGACGCACCTAAAATTTTCCACAATCCCCGATGTTCAAAATCCCGCCAGACCCTTGAGCTGTTGCAGCAACAAGGAGTCGAACCGGAGATTATACGCTACCTGGAGACACCTCCGACAGCGCCGCAACTTCTACAGATTCTCGATATGCTGGGTTGCGAGCCTCGCGACATGATGCGTACCAAAGAAGCCGAATACCGAGAACAGAGGCTCGACAACCCGGAGCTGACCCGCGACCAGCTGGTTCAAGCCATGATAGACACCCCCAAACTGATCGAGCGACCCATCGTTCTGGCCAACGGCAAAGCGGTCATCGGCCGCCCGCCCGAGAACGTACTGACTATTCTCTGATCGATAATCAGGAACCACCATGACCACCACACCCTACATTCTGGTGCTCTACTACAGCCGCAACGGGCAAACCGCCGAAATGGCGACCCAGATCGGCCGTGGCGTCGCCCGCGTACAGGGCATTGAAGCACGTATCCGCACGGTACCGGCGGTGTCTGCTGACACCACCGCCAGCCTGCCAGCCGTGCCGGATGAAGGCGCCCCCTATGCCAGTAAGGATGACCTGGCGAATTGTGCGGGCCTGGCCCTGGGCAGCCCTACCCGGTTCGGCAACATGGCGGCGCCGCTCAAGTACTTTCTGGACACCACCGGCGACCTCTGGCTGAACGGCAAACTGGCAGGCAAACCGGCCGGCGCCTTTACCTCCACCGGCAGCTTGCATGGCGGCCAGGAAACCACCTTGCTGACCATGATGATGCCGTTATTGCACCACGGCATGGTGCTGTGCGGCCTGCCCTACTCGGAGGCTGCGCTGAGCCAGACTGAAACCGGAGGCACGCCTTATGGCCCCTCTCATTGGGCGGGTACCGACGAACAACTGGCTCTGAGTGAACACGAAAAAACCTTATGCCAGGCCTTCGGCGAACGCCTGGCCCGGCTGGCCCTGAAACTTACGACCGATTAACGCGGCCGCCTTCATCAATTACCGGAAGCTTGCATGCTACACAATGACAAAGCGCGGCATACTGCCCGCCTGACCTTTGCCCTTTACCTTGCGGTGCTGGCAACCCTGTTGATCACCACCTTCTGGCCAGCGCCCGTTGAAGGCGTGTCGGTGGCCCTGATACTGAGCGTTAAACTGCTGCCCCTGCTGCCCTTTGCCCTGGCGGTGTTCCGTGGCCACAACCGCAGCTACATCTGGATGTCATTTGTTATTATTTTCTACTTCACTCAGGCTGTGGTCTCTGCCTGGCTATCGGAAGGCGATGCCGCCCCAGTGATTCTCACTGTACTCACTTTCTTGTTATTCACTGTCGCCATGATTCATCTGAAGGTGAATCGCCGGGTGGCCAGCTGAACAATACAAACCAGGACGGAACAAGCGAATGCCCGACCAGCACCTAACCATGCCGGCGCCCCCTCACCGCCAGACGCTCACGTTGCGGGATCTTTGTACCGCGCTGGTGGAAAGCGGTGAGATTACACAGGCAGACGCCGACCGGATACTGACCGCAAACCTGGGGTCCGCCTCGTCTGGTGACCGCGGCCAACCGCGACATCCATTAGAACTGGTTGCCATTGCAGCTCTGACCAGCCAGAACGACGGCCGTACCCTGGACATCGAGCGCCTGACCCAATGGCTGGGCCGCTGGGCTGGCCAGGACTACTACCATATTGACCCACTGAAGATAGATACACCGGCCATTGCCCGGGTGATGTCCTACGCCTTTGCCCAGCGGCACGGCATTCTGGCGGTCGAGATTTCCCAGGACGAGGTCAAAATCGCCAGCGCCGAGCCCTTCAAACGGGAATGGGAAAGCAATCTGCGCCAGGCCGTGCGCAAGAACATCGTGCGCGTGGTCGCCAACCCGGAAGATATCCGCCGCTACACCGTGGAGTTCTACCAACTGGCCAGTTCCGTCAGCAAGGCCAGTGGTGGTCAGGCGCCGGGGGCTGCTGCCAGCCAGAACTTCGAGCAACTGCTGGATCTGGGGGCCAACAAGAATCCAGACGCCAACGATCAGCATGTGGTGAAAATAGTCGACTGGCTGCTGCAATATGCTTTCGACCAACGGGCGTCAGACATCCACATCGAACCCCGCCGCAACGTTACCCAGGTACGCTTCCGCATCGACGGGGTGCTGCACAATGTCTACGAATTCCCCGAGCACGTTGGCATAGCCGTCACCAGCCGGCTGAAAATTCTCGGTCGCCTGAACGTGGCGGAAAAGCGTCGGCCCCAAGATGGTCGCATCAAGACCCGAAAGCCAGACAACCGGGAAGTCGAACTGCGCCTGGCCACCATGCCAACCGCCTTCGGCGAAAAAATGGTGATGCGGATTTTCGACCCGGAAGTGCTGCTGAAATCGTTTGAGGAACTGGGCTTTGGCAAAGAAGACCGGGAGCGCTGGCAAACCATCACCAGCCGCCCTCACGGTATTATTCTGGTGACCGGCCCCACCGGCTCTGGCAAGACCACCACCTTGTATTCGACACTGAAGCAGCTGGCCTCGCCAGAGCTGAATATCTGCACCATTGAAGACCCGATCGAGATGGTGGAACCAGCCTTCAACCAGATGCAGGTGCAGAACTCGATCGACCTGACCTTCGACCAGGGCGTGCGGGCGCTACTTCGGCAAGACCCGGACATCATCATGATTGGCGAGATCCGGGATCTCGAAACCGCCGAAATGGCGGTACAGGCGGCACTGACCGGGCACCTGGTGCTCTCGACCCTGCACACTAACGACGCCCCCAGCGCTATTACCCGGCTGATGGAACTGGGCATTGCGCCCTACCTGATTCGGGCCACTGTATTGGGGGTGATGGCCCAGCGCCTGGCCCGGGTACTCTGCCCCCACTGCAAACAACCCGGCGAGGCCGATCCTCAGGCCTGGCAAACCCTCACCCGCCCCTGGAAAGCACCGTTACCCCGCCAGTTCTATCACCCGGTGGGCTGCCTGGAGTGCCGCAATACCGGCTATCTGGGCCGGGCCGGTGTTTACGAAATCCTGTCACTTTCAGACAAACTGACCCGACAAATTACCGATCAGTGCGAGCTGGAGCAGTTGCGCCTGGACGCCTACAAAGATGGCATGAAGTCGCTGCGCTTGAGTGGTGCCCAGAAGGTGGCGGCAGGGCAAACCACGGTGGAAGAAATTCTGCGGGTTACCCCGGAAAGCCAGCGCTGACCAGCGTCAGGCGCCGGGGCGCAGCCCGCATTGCCCCAACAAGTCCTGCCAGTGGCGGGTGTGGGCCATCATCGACCGATCCAACTCCTGCCAGAGGCTGGCCGGGGAAGTTACCGACAGATGCCGTTGATGCCAGGGCAGGAACACCTCGGGCATCACCGCCTGCTGTTGGCGAGCGAGCTGATCGAAGCCATGAACCAACGTATCCCGGGCCCGACTGACCACACTCATATAGGGCTGTATTTTTTCAATGTAGATGTTGAAGAAAAAATTCTGAACGACCGCAGACTGGTTGTTGGGATTACCATTCAGGCACAACGGGCGTTCCTCAAGGCGGGCAGCGAGCAGCCGGGTTCCTGCGTCCAGGGTACTGATCAGCAGCCGGGCGCTGTTGATGGCCTGCCCGGCCAGGTACTCGGCTTGCCAACGCTGCTGAATCGGCCCGAGAGCGTCCAGGCCGACGCCGACATCCCCCGCCAACAACTCCGCCACAATCCGATTCAACTGCTGCAGATCCCGGGCCAGGTTTGCTGCCGGATTGTCCTTCCCAGCCATGGGGAAATAACCTTTGGAGAGGGTAAACTGCCGCTCCACCTCCTCCACCCCCCAGGTGGCATTCCACACCGCCAGCGGCAGACTTTCCCGCTTGCTCTGAATGGCTTTGTTCAAGGCCTGGACCAGTTCATCATTATCAATTTCCGGCAGGCAAGCCTCGGCAGCACGAATAAACCGCACTTCGTAACGCAACTGGTTGGTTGGGGCCATGACCTTTCCCATCACCGAATTACGCTCCCCCACCACATACTGCAACTCACAGCCATAGAGTGAGAGGAAATCCAGCATCCCCATGTCCAGCTCTGGCAGCGGTATCAGCCGGTCTCGCCGTCTGGGCAGTAACTCTGCGGGAGGCAGTGCTTCCCGGGCGATTTCCGGCGTTTCCAGCACCCGGGCCAGGCGAACAAGATATTCGTCCATGGTGGATTCGGCGCTGGCGAACGGATCACAGCCCGCCAGGAAAGCACAGCACCCTGTTATCAGTGATACCAGCCACCGGCGCCCCGGCATAAATCATCTCCTAACGCTTACGCAGCAGCGCATCAACCTCCGAGAAATCTCTGGCCACAAACCGGCCGGTGCCCGGCAACTCACCATCCCGCACCAGCCATGCCGTTTTCATCCCCGTCACTTCTGCTGCGTCCAACTCAGCTTCCACATCCGACAGAAATAGCACGCTGGCTGGTTCAACACCGAGTTCCGCCAGTATGTTCTGGTAGGACTGCGGCTCTTTCTTGCCACCGACCGCCGTATCAAAGTACCCGGAGAAGAACGGGGTGAAGTCTCCCTCCTGGCTGTGGCCGAAGATCAGCCTCTGGGCCTCAACCGACCCGGAGGAATATACGAACAGGCGCAACCCCCGATCATGCCAGCGTTGCAAATAGTCTGCGGCGTCCGGGTAGATATGGCCCTTGAGCTCACCGTTCTGGTAACCCTGGGCCCACACCATGCCCTGCAGAGCCTTGAGGGCGTTTTCCTTACGATCCTCTTCAATCCATTGCTGCAGTACCGCAATCAGAGCATCCAGATCTCTGTCGTCAACACCACTGACCTCGGCCACCCGGGCCAACTGCTCGGCTACCGCCGGGTGCGTCCGGTGATGACCCCGAATATATCCGGGCAGATGTTCACTGGCGTAGGGAAACAGCACGTCATGGACAAACGAGATGGAACTGGTCGTGCCTTCAATGTCCGTCAGAACCACGCGAATCATGTTGTCGCTCCGGCCAGGGCTTCGTAACGGGGCACTTTGGCCGCAATGTCATCGCCGGTGAAACTGGCCACCCAGCCTTCCGGATTGGTAAACAGCCGGATGCAGGTGAACTCCGGCTCCGGCCCCATATCAAACCAATGCCGGATACCCTCCGGCACGCTGATCAGGTCGTTCTTTTCACACAACAACGCATAGACCTGTTCCCCGAGGTGCAAATAGAACAGGCCCTGGCCACGGACAAAAAAGCGGACTTCGTCCTCGCTGTGGACATGCTCGTCCAGAAACTTCTGGCGGAAAGCGGCCTTGTCCGGGTGATCGGCCGACAGGCTCACGACATCGGCCGTCTGAAAGCCCCACTGCTGCTTGAGGCGCTCTACTTCCCCGGCGTAGGCGCTCAGGATAGCGTCTGAAGAGGCCGCCGTTGGCAAATCACGGGTTGGCCAGCGGGCAAAGTGAACCCCCTTTTCCTTCAGCACCCTCTCAATCTGTTGTGGTTCGGTGACTTCCATCTGTGCCTTGGACAGGTCATCCTCATGAAAAACAGTCAGCGTGGTCATGAACGCACCCTCATGGTTTCAAGTTCACATTCAAACAGGAATTCAAAAGCTTCGATATGGCGCAGGCAGTCTGCCATGGTCGCACCCCAGGTATACAGGCCATGGCCACGTATAAGGTAGCCGGGCTGCTCCGGATGGGCCGAAAACCAGTCGCGGGATTGTGCCGCCAGCGCCGGGATATCCTGCGTATTGTCGAACACAGGCACGCTCACCACGCCTTCGTGCGTAGCAACGCCGGAAAACGCTTTCTGAAGCTCATAATCTTCAAGCTCCAGCGCGGCACCAGGAGCAATCAACCGGCTGAGCACCGTCGCTTTTACCGAGTGCGTATGCAGGACCGCGCCAACATCCGGAAACAACTGGTAAACCACGGTATGCAACAGGGTTTCGGCTGAGGCTTTGGCATTGCTCTGAACTGGCAGGCCTTCCATATCCACCACCATCACATCGCCCGCGCCCAGCTGCCCTTTGTGGCGACCGGACACGGTAATCGCAACGTGATTCGAATCGATACGGGCCGAGTAATTGCTGCTGGTGGCTGGTGACCAGCCACGCTCGTACAGGAGGCGGCCAGCCTCCACAATGCTCTGCGCCGCAGTGGCATAGCGGGTTACTTCAAACACGGTCAGTCCTCCCGATTTACAGCGAGCCCGACCGGACTCCTGTGTGGCGCCATTATAGGCTTGCCCCCACAGGGATAAAACCGCTACCACTCCGCGGCAGCCAGTAACCGGTTACTTGATAACTTCCTTGCCGTCCTTATTCACCCAGATCTTGCGCTTCCCGGTGTCCAGTTTGCCATTGGAATCCCACACCTCGCGATCCCGGGTGGCCTCGTCCACCTTACCGTTATCATTCCAGATAACCCGATCCTGACAACCCGCCAGCACCAAGATGCTCAGCACAACCGTTACCAATACTCGCATAACAGACTCCCTCAGTTGAGAAATATCAACATAACCGACACCAGGTTATCTGGCACCGTGGAGTTCCCGATTATGCTGCTTTTCACGATCACTTTTCCTGACCATTACGTAAACCGCACCGGTTCCACCATGATGTTTTTTGGCAGAATGAAAGGCCAGAACACTGTCCAGTTCGGGCAGCCACTTGGCCAGATAGCTCTTGAGTTGGGCGATTCCGTCCGGATTCCGCTCGCCTTTTCCGTGCAGAATAATCACGGATCGCAAACCGTAATGTACGCAGTCGTTAATGAAGCCAAAAACCTCCCGGCGAGCTTCCTCAACCGTCATTCGGTGCAGGTCAAGGCGCGCCTCTATCGGGTACTGTCCAAGGCGCAATTTGCGGAAAACGCCATTCTGAATGCCAGGCCGCTGCCAACAAAGAATATCGTGGGCGGTCAGGGGCTCCACCATGTCCGAAGTCAGCGGGTTCAGATCCCGAACCGGCTTTTCAACCGCCGACCTTTGCCTCTCAAGGTGCCCGGGCGTCAACTCCTTGGGCGCCACCACGTCTGCACGATTAGCTTTACGTATACGCCTGACGTCCTTCATTTCCTCCAGAAAGGCCAGGCGTTCATCTTTACTGGTCATGACAATTAGAATTCCGAATGATCGAATGGCAGAACTTTAACACCGCACCGTTCCCCCATAAAGAAACCCGCCCGTAACGGCAGACTTTACCTGCGACGAAAATCGTAGGTTTTCCGGACACAGGCTGGACTACACTGCAAACAGAATCAAAACAATACATCCTTCAGCTTTCAGGCTTGTAACCAGAACGGACACGCTATGGCCGCAGCAAACCAGGATTCTTCTCGCCCCCAGAACACCCGCGCGATTATGGCGTTCCTCAGAGCCCATGCGCCCTTTTCCAATATGGACGATGCCCATCTGGCGCACTTTGCGGAACATGCCACGCTCCGCTTTTACGCAGACGGGGATGAAGTCCTTTCGCCACACGACGGCGTGGTAAAACGGTTTTACGTTGTCAAACAAGGGCGGATTCGTGGCGAACGTCAAAACGAAAAAGAAGACCGCACAGAGCCGACGTTTGAAATCAGTCAGGGCGAATGTTTTCCACTGGCAGCCCTGATTGGTGAGCGCCCCACTCGAACCCTGCACCGTGCATCCGGAGATACTTTCTGCCTCAGTATCGAACAGAAAGCCTTCGTGACACTCTTCTCCGAAAGCGAGCCGTTCCGGGACTTCTGCCTGCGGGGGGTCAGCAGTTTGCTGGATCAGGTCAATCAGCGCATCCAGTCCAAAGCCATGGCGTCTATCGGATCCAGCAACAGTCTGGATACGCCGCTCGAGCGCTATGCGCTGCGAAACCCCATTGTGTGCACGCCAGACCTTCCGGTTCGCAAGGCCGTTGCCCGAATGCACGAAAACAATGTGGGCAGCATTGTCATCACCGATGACCAACGCCACCCCACCGGCATTTTCACTCTTCGGGATTTGCGCACTCTGGTCGCACAGGACAAAAGCTCGCTGGAAACACCTATCCGACTGGTTATGACTGCGGATCCATGCCGCTTACCCTCCTCTGCCCATGCCTTCGAGGCAGCCATGCTGATGGCCGAGCATCATTTTGCCCATCTATGCGTAGTGGATGAGGAGGATCATCTGATTGGCGTGGTGTCCGAGCGCGACTTGTTCTCGCTGCAGCGGGTGGATCTGGTCAATCTGGCCAGAACCATCGGCACCGCGACCCACTTACGCACCCTGGTCAGTTTGCGTAGCGATGTGTCGCGCCTGGTCGACGCCATGCTCGCCCATGGAGCAGACTCCGGGCAGGTGGTCAAAATCATTACCACCCTCAATGACGTCACCGTTCGCCGGGTTCTTGAACTCAATCTGCAAAAGTACGACCCGGGTATTCCGTTCACCTGGCTAACGTTCGGCAGCGAGGGTCGTCAGGAACAGACACTGCTGACGGATCAGGACAACGGTATTCTGTTTGAAACACCGGAAGGCATGACCGAAGACCAGGTACGGGAAAAGTTGCTGCCGTTCGCCCGAACCGTTAACGACGAACTGGCGGAATGTGGCTTCACTCTGTGCAAAGGCAATATCATGGCCAGCAACCCCAAACTCTGCCTGAGCCAGAAGGAGTGGGACGACTGGTTTATTCGTTTTATCGATGCCTCCACACCACAGAATCTGGTTTATTCGTCCATCTTCCTTGATATGCGTGCGGTATTCGGCCCCACCGAGCCCCTGCAACAACTGCTGGAGCACGTACTGGAGCGCATCAGAAACAACGCCCTGTTCCAGAAAATGCTTGCAGGTAATGCCCTGCAGCGCAAACCGCCGCTCACCATGTTCCGCAATTTCCGCTATCTGAACGATGAGAAAAAGCACTCGCTGGATCTTAAACGCCAAGGGCTGGCGCCGTTTGTCGAGTCGGTTCGCGTGTTCGCCCTGGCCCATGGCATCGCCGAGGCCAACACGCTGGAACGCATTGATACACTTGCCAGAAAAGGCGTATTCGATGCTAAAGATGCAAACGCCTGGAAAGAAGCGTACAGCCTGATTCAGGCGATACGTATGCGCGCTCATCAGGACATGCTGGATAGCGGGGAGGCGTTGACCAATTACATAGATCCGGATGACCTGAACCCGTTGGATCGCCGGATTTTGCGTGAGTCGTTCCGGCAGGCACAACGCCTGCAGCAGAAGCTGGAAATCAAATACCAACTGTAAACAGGCCCCGAGTCTATGCTGGAACAATTCAAACAATGGCTAGCGCGGCGACGAGGCGGTATCGGTGGCGGTTACGATGCCGCCAGCCTGCCAACGCCCAAAAACGCAGGCGACCAACCTCTCGGCCGCAGCCGCCTGGTTGTGCTGGACCTCGAAACCACCGGGCTGAATGCGGCCAGGGACGAGGTCATCGCCATTGGTGCGGTTGCAATCGAAAATAGGTCTATTCATCTGGATGACCAGTTCGATCTGGTTCTCCGACGCCCGGAGCTGGATATACGGGAAACCGTGCTGATCCACGGCATAGGCCCTGAAGCGCTTACCCAGGGCCACGAAACCGAAGAAGCCCTGATACACCTGCTTGAGTGGATGAACGGAGACCCGATTCTGGCCTACCACTCGGCTTTTGATCAGAAGTTCCTGCAAAAGGCGCTCCGGCAACAGCTTGGATACACCCAGCCACACGTCTGGATGGATGTCGCAGAACTGATGCCGCTGTTCTTTCCAAAAGCGCCCCTGAAAAACCGTGGGCTGGACGACTGGGCGGATCACTTCGGCCTGGAAGTCAGTGCAAGACACCATGCGGCAGCCGACGCCATGGTGACTGCGGAACTGACCCTGATCGCACTGAACCAGGCAAAAAAACAAGACATTAAAACCTTGCAAGAACTCATCGAAAAGCTGCGTTATCAGCGCCGTTTGCAGAAAATGCACCGAATGTGACCCGATTCGCAATACCCTCCCCTGGCGCGAGAGCACGAAAAAGCCCGTAGATTCGACCATTTGCCAATATTCACCGACGCGTTGACACGTAAAGTTAAAGGGGACGACAAGTCGGAGAAGTATTAAATGAATAATAAAAGCTTTATCCGCAATACCTCACTAAAAAAACACTCAAGTTCCACAACAACAAAGCAGGAGTGCTTGTATGTCTGGTCATAGCTACGACGCTGAAAACTATTGGAAGGCCAACCTACGGCTGATTCTCGGTAGCCTGGTTATCTGGGCGCTGGTGTCTTACGGCTTCGCGATTCTATTGCGCCCGATGCTGGCCGGTATCGCTGTTGGCGGCACCGATCTGGGCTTCTGGTTCGCCCAGCAGGGATCCATCCTCACGTTTATTGTGCTGATTTTTCACTACTCATGGCGCATGAACAAAATCGACGAAAAATTCGGCGTACACGAGGAGTAAGACCACATGGACCAGTTTTATATCAACCTGATTTTCGTCGGGGCATCTTTCCTGATCTACATCGGCATCGCCATCTGGGCAAAAGCCGGAAGCACCAGTGACTTCTACGTGGCCGGTGGCGGTGTTCATCCGATCACCAACGGCGCCGCCATTGGTGCCGACTGGATGTCTGCGGCATCCTTTATCTCCATGGCGGGCCTGATTGCCGCGGGTGGCTATTCCAACTCAACCTTCCTGATGGGCTGGACCGGTGGCTACGTGCTGCTGGCCATGCTGCTGGCCCCCTACCTGCGGAAGTTCGGCAAGTTTACCGTGCCCCAGTTTATCGGCGACCGCTACTACAGCGAGAATGCCCGCCTGGTCGCGGTTATTTGCCTGATCATTGCCTCGGTAACCTACGTTATCGGCCAGATGGCCGGTGCCGGTGTGGCCTTCTCCCGCTTCCTGGAAGTCGACTCCACCATGGGCTTGATCATCGCTGCGGTTGTAGTCTTTGTATACGCTGTTCTTGGCGGCATGAAGGGCATTACCTACACCCAGGTCGCCCAGTACTGCGTGTTAATCGTAGCCTATACCATCCCGGCTGTGTTCATCTCACTGCACCTGACCGGTAACCCGATTCCCGGCCTTGGTATGTTCTCAACCCACACCGAATCCGGCGTGCCACTGCTGGCCAAACTGAACCAAGTCATCACCGATCTCGGCTTCAACGAATACACCGCCGACGTCGATAACAAACTGAACATGGTGCTGTTTACCCTGTCCCTGATGATCGGTACTGCGGGCCTGCCTCACGTTATCATCCGTTTCTTCACCGTGCCGAAGGTTGCCGACGCACGCTGGTCCGGCGGCTGGGCACTGGTATTCATTGCCCTGCTGTACCTGACAGCGCCGGCCGTTGCCTCTATGGCCCGTCTGAACATCATGACTACCCTTTACCCTGAAGGCACTGCCGCCCAGCCCATCGAATGGGCCGAGATCGAAAACGAGCTCGACGAAGACGGCAACCGCCACTGGATCAAGGAATGGGAAATTACCGGTCTGATTTCGTTTGAAGACAAGAACGGTGATGGTCGTGTTCAGTACTACAACGACAAAAACCCGGAATTTGCCGCCGAAGCCGAAGCCCGTGGCTGGCAAGGCAGCGAGTTCTCCTACAACCGCGACATTCTGGTACTGGCCAACCCGGAAATCGCCAACCTGCCCGGCTGGGTTATCGGCCTGATTGCCGCCGGTGGTCTGGCTGCGGCACTGTCAACGGCTGCAGGCCTGTTGCTGGCGATCTCCTCAGCCATCAGTCATGACCTTATAAAGAGCCGGATAAACCCGGGCATTTCCGACAAAGGTGAGCTGCTGGCGGCCCGGATCTCCATGGCCATCGCCATCGTGGTGGCAACCTATCTGGGGGCTAATCCGCCAGGCTTTGCGGCACAGGTGGTGGCACTGGCCTTCGGTATTGCCGCAGCATCTCTGTTCCCGGCTCTGATGATGGGTATCTTCTCCAAGCGGGTGAACAACGTGGGTGCCACTCTGGGTATGCTGTCCGGCCTGATCTTCACCCTGGTGTACATCTTTATGTACAAGGGCTGGTTCTTCATTCCTGGAACCAACAACCTGCCAGACACCCCGGAAAACTGGATACTGGGAATCTCGCCCCTGTCTATCGGTGCGGTTGGTGCTCTGGTTAACTTTGCGGTAGCCTTCATGGTCTCTAAAGCGACTGCAGAGCCGCCCGTTGAAATCCAGGAACTGGTCGAGAGTGTCCGTTACCCCCGTGGTGCCGGTTCTGCCCACGATCATTAACCTGAAAAACAACCCTGGCCATTGCCAGCCGATGGCCGGTTGATTCCTGAACGGGCTTCCTCACCAGAGGGAGCCCGTTCTTGTTTTAAGGATTCGGAAATATGTTCTGGACATTTGTTGCAACTGTATTTTGCGGCCTGGGTGCAGCCGGTATCGCTCTTGCGATTCGAGCCGCCACAGCCAAAAAGGCGCCGCGCTGGATCATTCCGGTGTTTGCCGGGCTGGGCATGCTGGGCTACCTGATCTACGGCGAGTACACATGGTATGACCACAAGCGCTCACTGTTGCCAGAAGAGGCAGTGGTGGTGAACGAGGAACAGCAAGGGTTGTTTTTCCGCCCCTGGACCTTTGTATTTCCTTACGTGACGGCCTTCTCTACCGTCGACATAAAGAGTATAGAGACAGACACAGCGGATCCCGAGATCGTCCGTTTTACTCTTTACCGGTTTGACCAGACCGTCACCGATGCCGTGTCACACCGGGTTCACCTGATTCATTGTGCCAAGCGCGAGCTGGTTCCTCTGACATCTGACGGCTCCCCCGCTATAAACAACCTGAAGGTATTGCCTGCCAGCGATCCCCTTTACGAAATTGTCTGTAATGCCTGACCAGTCAAGAACGGATAGCTAGAACACCATGATCAGCCCCTGGTTGCTTGTACCCATTTCCATCGCCTACATCTCGCTGCTGTTCCTGATAGCCTGGGCAGGCGATCGCCATCCGGGGCTGTATCGCCAGCGGTTCGCCCGAACCCACATCTACGGCTTATCTCTGGCAGTCTACTTCACGTCCTGGACGTTCTATGGCGCCGTCGGCAGGGCCACACAAGAAGGCCTGGCCTTTCTGCCAATCTACCTTGGCCCGCTTCTGGTGTTTCTGTTCTTTGCCCCCTTGCTGCGGCGCATTATTTACATCAGCAAACGTAACAACAGCACCTCGATTGCCGACTTTATTGCCTCTCGCTACGGTAAATCCCAGCTGCTTGCGGCGATGGTGGCCGTGTTTGCCCTGATCGGCAGCGTACCCTACATCGCCCTGCAGCTTAAGGCGATTGCCCTGGGCTTCAGCGTGCTGTCCGATACCGGAAACGATCACCAGGGTCTCAGCTCTGCCGCCTGGAACGACTCAGCCTGGTACATCACACTGGCTCTGGCCGTATTTACCATACTGTTCGGCACTCGCCACCTGGAATCCACCGAGCATCACCGGGGCATGATCCAGGCGGTTGCTTTCGAATCCCTGATCAAACTTATTGCCTTTGTGGCCGTGGGGCTGTTTGTGGGTTACGGCCTCTATGAAGGCTTTGGCGACCTGCTGTCGAAAGTGAAGGCCGCAGACCTGACTACAACACTGACCACTGGCTCAATAGAAGCACCTGCGTTTCTGACCCAAACTCTGGTCGCAATGCTGGCGATTATCTGTTTACCCCGGCAATTTCATGTCATGGTGGTCGAAAATACCGATCACCGGGATTTTGAAGTAGCACGCTGGGCCATGCCGATCTATCTGGTGATTGCCAGCGCTTTCGTTCTGCCGATTGCAGCAGCGGGCCTGCTGCGCGCGCAGGATTTCGGGATTAACCCGGATATCGTCATTCTGCAGCTGCCAATCATGGCCGGTCAGCACTGGCTTGCGGTGTTCGCCTTTCTTGGGGGTGGCTCTGCAGCCGCCGCCATGGTGATCGTCTGTTCGGTCGCCATTGCAACTATGGTCAGTAACGAAATCATCATGCCGGGGCTTCTTCGCTTTTTCCGCCCGGGCATGAACCGAAGAACTGACCTCAGCTCGCTCCTGCTTGCCATCCGGCGCGTGGCAATTCTGGTGGTCTTGCTAACCGCCTACGGTTTCTATCGCATGGCCGGGGCCGACTACAGCCTGACCGCCTTCGGCCTGTTATCGTTTGCCGCAGCCGCCCAGTTCGGCCCCGCGCTGGTCGGCGGCATCCTCTGGCGCAGAGGTAATTTCACCGGCGCCGCCTGGGGCCTGGGCCTGGGCTTCCTGATGTGGTCCTACACCCTGCTACTGCCAGCCCTGGCCTCTACTGGCTGGATCAACGATACCCTCATCGATCAGGGACTGTTCGGCCTGAACTGGACTCGCCCCACTTCCCTGTTCGGCTCCGAGCTGGATCAAATCAGCCACGGTATTCTCTGGAGCCTGGGCATCAACACCCTCGCCTATATCCTGCTGTCGCTGCTTACCCGTCAGAGAATCCGGGAAAAGATACAGATTGCTGCCTTTTTTCACGACGCACAACCACGGCAAGAGAGCGCTCAACATCAGAGCTGGCAGGGTGAAATTCTGATCTCAGACCTGCAGGCACTGACCGACCGGTTTATGGGAGAAGAACGCTCCGAAAGCGTGCTCCGAAACTATGAGCGCCGCAACGCCATCCGGCTTTACTTGCACCGCCCTGCAACTACGCACCTGATGAAGTACATCGAGCGCCAGCTGGCGTCGGTCATTGGCGCATCAACAGCCCGGGTCGTTCTGGAATCCACGCTGACCGGCCGCGACATGCAGATCGAAGACGTGGTCAGTATTGTTGACGAAGCGTCCCAGGCGATGACCTTCAGCCGGGAGCTGCTGCAGTCGGCCATAGAAAATATCAGCTTGGGCGTCTCGGTCATCAACCACCAGCAACAACTCGTGGTCTGGAACCAGCGATATCTAGAGCTGTTTAATTATCCGAAGGGCTATGTTCGTGTAGGCAGGCCGGTTGAAGACCTGATGCGTTATAACCTGACCCACGCCAACCTGTCGGCCCGACGAATTGACGAAATAGTAGAAAACCGCTGTAACACCATGCGTGACGGCAAGCCCATGTCGTATGAACGGCAACGACCAGATGGAACCGTTGTCCGTATCGACGGTAGCCCGATCCCCGGGGGTGGCTACGTAACAACCTTTCAGGACATTACTGCCATGCGCCGGACAGAGCAGGCGCTCAAAGAGACCAACATCTATCTGGAGCAAAGGGTACGGGAGAGAACCCAGGAGCTTCAGGTAATCAACGAGCAGATGCTGAAAGCCAAATCCGTCGCCGAGCAGGCCAACCAGAGCAAAACGCGGTTTCTGGCGTCTGCCAGTCACGACCTGCTACAGCCCCTGAATGCCGCCCGCCTGTTTACGTCTGCCTTGTCCGGAAAGGCTATGGCGAACGAAACCCGGGATCTGGTTGACCACATCGACAGTTCCCTGGGCGCTGCAGAAGAAATCATCAGCACGCTACTCGATATATCAAAGCTCGACGCCGGTGCCCTGGAGCCGGATATCGGCATTTTTCCGGTGAATGACCTGCTACGGCATCTGGCAACGGAATTCTCTGCGATTGCCAAGGATCAGGATCTTGAGCTCCATGTTGTACCAAGCTCTGCCTGGATACGCTCGGATGCGAAATTACTGCGACGTGTGGTACAGAACTTCCTGTCAAACGCTATCCGCTATACCGTCAGCGGAAAAATTTTGCTGGGGTGCCGCAGGCTGAAAGGCCAGCTTAGAATCGAAGTCTGGGATACAGGCCCGGGGATGTCCGAAGACCAGTTGAATCATATTTTCGAAGAGTTCCGGCGGTTCCAGCATGGCAGAGACAAAAAAGGGCTGGGGCTGGGACTGGCCATCGTCGAACGAATCAGCGATATGCTGCATCACCCCGTAACAGTTCGCTCCGTTCAGGGAAAAGGCAGCGTCTTCGGGATCACCGTTCCCGTTGCTCCGGCTGAGCAAAGGAAGGACATCAGCCAGGACAGCCGTCGCAATGCCCGACGGGTCTCCAGCCTGGGCGGGCTGCATGTGCTTTGCATCGACAACGATTCGTCTATCCTACAGGGTATGGTTGCACTGCTCAGCAACTGGCGATGCGACGTAACCGCTGCCGAAAGCCTGCCGGACGCACTGGAGCGCCTTGACGGGCGGCGGCCTGAAATCATCCTGGCGGATTACCAGCTTGACGACAACCAGAACGGTCTTGACGCCATGGACAGTATCCGCGAAAACCTGGGCGACAGTATTCCGGGTATTCTCATTACTGGCTATATGGCGCCGGAGGTTCGAGACGACGCCGGAGAAAGGGGGTATCAGGTGCTCTACAAACCCGTTAAACCCGCCGCCCTGCGTGCAATGGTCAATAAACTTCTGAAGCAGAACTGGTCATGATGCAAAATCTGCGGAAAGACAGCGTAAACCCCTTTGGTAAACTGACCTTTCTGGTGGTAGACGACTTCGAGAACTTCCGGCTGTCCATGCGGCAGATGCTTCGCAGTTGCGGCGCTGACAAAATCGAGCTGGTTGCTCACGGTGGCCCGGCAATCCAGTACTGCACCTACAATCACGTAGACGTGGTACTGTGCGACTACAATCTTGGCGACGGCAAGAACGGCCAGCATGTGCTTGAAGAATTACGGCACAAGAAACTGTTAAAGCGCTCTTCACTCTTTTTGATGGTAACCGCAGAAACATCGAAGGAAATGGTGATGGGAGCCAGGGAATACCAGCCAGATGCCTACCTGACCAAGCCAATCAACCGGGCCATGCTCGATAAACGCCTGGGCAGTCTTATCCGACAGCGCAACGCCCTGCTTCCTGTCACCCGTGAAATAGACCGGGAAAACTACCCGGAAGCCATCACCATGTGCCTTCAGGCACTGCCACAACAGCCAAGGTACAAGACCTGGCTGATGAAAACCCTCGGCGAACTGTATTGTCAGGTAGGTGATCTGGCACACGCACAAAAGATTTACGACGACGTCCTTAACCAGAGAGAGCTATCCTGGGCTCGTCTGGGCAAGTGTAAAATCCTGTTGGCAAACCGCAGCCTCGACCAGGCTGTTGACAGCCTCAAAGCCCTGATTGAGAAGCACCCGGATTATATGGAGGCCTACGATCTTCTGGCTGAAGGGCTGGAGCAACAGGGCAAAGCACTGCAAGCACAAAAGGTTCTTGAGAAAGCAGCTGAACACTCACCGAATGCACTTTTGCGCCAGAAGCACCTGGCTGAAGTGGCTGGAGCCAACCAGGACATAGACACTGCAACCCAGGCATGGCGCCAGACAGTATCATTAGGCACCCACTCCATCCATGACAGTGCCGGGCATTACCTGTCGCTGGCACAAAGCCTGTCTGACCTGAGTGAAGGTAATCTTGATGAGGAGGGTGCCGAAAAAGCCAATGAGGCCGTTAACGTCCTGGCACGAATGCAGAAGCGTTTTCCAGATGACGAAAACCTTGACCTGAGAAGTCGGATTATTGAATGCCGCGTACACGCAGGCCAGGGTCAGAACCAGGAGGCAGAGCGCATTTTGCAGGAAATCACTCCCCGGCTTGAACCCATTACCGGGTTTTCAGCCGAGGTAGGTGTCGACTTTGCCAAAACGCTTTTTCGTATGAATCAAGCCACGCGGGCCAGACAACTATTATCCGAATTGGCCGCATACTATGAAGACCAACCCGATGTACTGCAAAAAATCGAAAGCCTGATGGATGAGCCGGTCGGCTTCAGGCAAAAGCTTGAGGCCCGCGGGCTCAACCGTGACGGCATACGGGCATTCGAGTCCGGAGACCTTAACGCAGCCGTGGAGGCCTTCCAGAACGCTTTGACTATCGTTCCTGACCATGCCGCTCTGAACCTCAACCTGGTGCAGGTAATGATGAAGCAGCACGACGAATACCCGGAACCCGCTATTCTGGCCACCTGTAAACGCCACCTGGATACCCTCAAGGGTTTGCCTGAGCAACATCGCCAGCACAGGCGTTACCTGGCTCTCCAGCGCAAACTGCAAGGACTGATGCAATGACCGATCCGAACATTGACTTTTCCATGGTTCTGGCTTCGGCCGTTCACGACATGAAGAACTCGCTGGGGATGCTGTTAAACAGTCTGGATGAACTTCGGATAGAGCATGAGCCTGCGTTGGTCGGTTCCAACAAGTTCAACATGCTGCAATATGAAGCAGAGCGCATGCACAACGATCTCGTGCAACTTCTGGGCATCTACCGACTGGGTGAGAACAACCTGTCTGCCCACATTGATGAGCATTACGTACCGGATTTTCTGGCCGAGCACCTGGCCCGACATACACCCCTGCTGGAGGGCCTTGGTATTGACTATGCCATTGATGCGGCTGACATCAATGGGTTCTTCGACGAAGACCTGCTGACCGGCGTACTCAACAATACGATCAACAACGCTATCCGATACACCAAAAGTAAAATTCTGCTCACCGCCCGACAAGAAGATCATGAACTTGTCATCGGTGTTGAGGATGATGGCCAGGGTTACCCGGCCAGTATGCAGCACAGTGGCACGCCCGACTTTAAATCGCTCGATTTCAAAACCGGTAACACCAGCCTGGGGCTTTTCTTTGCCTCTTCAGTTGCGGTTCTTCACCAGAACGGTGATCGCACAGGACGTATCGCGCTACACAACGGCGGCACTCTCGGCGGCGGTGTATTTGAAATACGACTGCCTTGATTACCCGTCTCCATCGGGAATCCTGACGTCCAGAAAATAGAAGTTTCGGCAGCATATGCTGCATGGGTGTTTTAAAGCCCAAAATATCGGTCATTCCGGTTTTCTCCTCCACGCGGTTACCAGGCTTCTCAGGCCGGAATTTCCACACTACTACGACTTCATCTGCCACCTCGCCCCCACATCGATCTTGGCTTTCGCCTTGGCGCCATGTGCCCTGAGTTCAGGGTGCGGGGTCAGGCTTCCCCGGTTACTGCAGCGGCTCCCTGCAAGATAATCCATCCTCAAACACGTTCTACCACTGACCGAGTATCGGGCTTCGCGCAATTTTGCACGCTTACCACCGGTAGACCGCCGAATCAGGTTCGCTCTCGCTATGTTCATCCTGCTTCCTATGGCTTCCTTCAGACCCCGCCGTTGGCCAGCGGCGCCCTTGCCAGTCGGATTGTCTTCCCCTCGGCCGGGGTGACGCCACCTTCTTTCAGGTGGCCGGGTTTGCCAGCTTCGCCGGGCAAACAAAAAAAGACCCCGAGGGGTCTTTTTTATCTCGCAGATCGCTTAGTTGCGCTCCACTTCAGCCGTATTCCGCAGATACTGCTGGTAGGCTGTGTATTCACGCTGCCCTTCCAGTTGTGCCAGGAACTGCTGCAACTGCTGATACTCTGCCGCCTCGGGATCGGCTTCACCCTCATTCACCGCATCAAGCACAATGACTGCCGCCTGATTACCACTCACCACCCGGCCAATCGTCGGTGCATCGTCGCCCGGGCGCGCCATGGCGAACACCTGCTCTACCACCGCCGGGCTCAGATTTGAGGCATTGCGACCCTGAGCCTCAAAGATCTGCCACCCTGCGCCATCCAGATCATTAACAGCCCCACCCTCGAGCTCCGCAACCATCTCGTCAGCTCGGGCTGCCAAAGCCTCGCGGGTCTTTCGTGCGACCAGCGCAGAACGTATATCCTGTTCCACCTCGGCCAGATCCAGTTGCCGCGACTCATGATACTCGGTCACCCGGGCAACAACAGAAACACTGTCACCCACGTCAATCAGCTCGGTATTGTAACCTTCGCTCAGGACGTCCTCAGAGAACAGCTGGCGCACCAGACCGGCGTGATCAAAAGGCGCCACTCCGCCATCTCGGGTAATACCCTCAGCCTGACGGATTTCCAGCCCCAGCTCACTGGCCGGGCCTTTCAGGTCGTCCGCGGCATAGGCCGCATCTGCCAATTGCGCGCGAATTTCCGCAAACCTTTCACCAGCCCGCTCCTGGGCAAGCTCATCTTGCAACTGCTCACGAAGCTCAGCAAAGGACGGCACATCGGAGCGACGCACATCGTCCAGCCGGATCAAGTGCAGGCCAAAGGTCGTTTCCACTGGCTCCGACACCTGGCCGGGCTCCAGTGCAAACAGCGCATTCTCGAAGGCTTCGTCGTAAACACCACGACCAGCGTAACCGAGATCACCACCCTCACGGGCCGACACGGTATCGAGAGAGTAGGCTTCTGCCAGTTTTTCAAACGACTCCCCTGCCGCCAGCTTTTCCCGGATTTCTGCCAGCGTCGCCTGAGCCTCAGATCCAGCCTCTATCAGAATGTGAGAAGCACGACGCTCTTCCCGGGCGTAGGCTTCGGAGCGCTGATCGTAATAGGCTTGCAGATCACCCTCGGAGATCTCGATAGACTCTGCCAGCACTCCGCGAGACAAGGTGATATAAGCAGCATCCACCTGTTCCGGCTTACGGAAGAGGGATTTGTTTTCCTCATAATAAGACTCGACGTCCGCCTCGGACACCTCTACCTGTGCAGCCACGCTGCCTGCATCAAGTATCTGAACCCGGAAATCGCGGGTCTGGTTCTGGATGGCCAGCAGGTGGGCAATATTCTCCGGCGCCATCACGCCGGTCTGGGCAATGGCCGCCCGAATCTGATTTACCACATAGTTCTTGCGCATGCTTTCGCGAAATTCCGCAACACCCATACCGGCATTTCGAACCGTCGCAACAAACCGATCCCGGTTGAACACTCCATCTACCTGGAACTGAGGCATCTGGGTAATCAACGCATCAATATCAGCATCGGTGAGTTCCAGGCCCTGGTTTTCAGCATCCTGGGTCAGCACCGCTTCGCGAATCAAAGCGTCAAGAACATCCTTCCGGATCTGGTCTTCGTTAAGCAACGACGGATCCGGACTCTCCATCTGCATCAGGCGCTGCTGGCTTTCCAGTTGCACAGTCCGGAGAAACTCTCTCTCGGTTATCTCTTTTCCGTTCACCGTGGCCACCTCGGGCTCACCGGTAAAGCCACCGATAATCGCGTCCATCCCCCAGATCGACAGCGACACTATCAGAAGGCCAACGATAACCTTGGCGATCGTACTCTGGGCGTTATCCCGAATATCTTGAAGCATGTTGTTCTCAAATCCCTGTTCAAGGTTCTGCTGTGGGTAGTACGGGCTTTTGGTAGTACTGAGGGAGGTCTGTCGCAGCTACCACTAACACGCAAAAAGGCGCACCCTGCCGGAATGCGCCTTGGATTCTTGCGGCAGCCTCTGAGCGGACAACTGCCGTAAAAAAAACCGTTACTTAACGGCGTCTTTCAGGGCCTTACCTGCCTTGAATCCGGGCACTTTAGAGGCCGGAATCTGGATTTCTTTACCAGTCTGCGGGTTGCGACCGGTACGGGCTGCACGCTCTTTTACAGAGAAGGTGCCAAAGCCGATCAGGGTAACCTGGTCGCCATCTTTAAGAGCACCGGTGATGGAGTTGGTCATGGCATCCAGCGCACGGCCAGCTGCGGCTTTGGAGATGTCTGCGGACTCTGCAATTGCATCGATCAGTTCGGACTTGTTCACACTAAACCCCTTCGATTTCAGGTTGAAGATGTTATAGATCGGTTATTTTTTCGCGGACGTTCTCGACTATCGCACAAGCGATGGGAGAATTCCATTCTTCAGTTTTTTTATTCCTTGCGGCAGTTAACCGATAGTCGGAATAGGCACTTACTGCGCGGGAGCCCTTGATATTGGCTGCTTCACGGCGAAACAGTTATACCAACGGGCTCTCTGGCGTGTCAACAATTCATCCCGGGTTTAGTGTGTATTTATGCGCTCTGCCGCGTCTCCGGAATCGTCGCCAGAGGCCTTGCCCTTGGCGGATTTGCCGCTGCCTTCAACGTGAGGTTCCGGTTGATAGGCCAGAGCAATATCAAGAACTTCATCAATCCATTTGACTGGACGGATCTCCAGCGACTCCTTGATGTTGTCCGGTATCTCTTTGAGATCTCTAACATTTTCATCAGGAATAACAACCGTCTTTATGCCGCCCCGGTGGGCTGCCAGCAGCTTTTCCTTCAAGCCCCCGATGGCCAGAACCTTGCCACGCAGGGTGATTTCACCGGTCATGGCAACGTCCGCCCGAACCGGAATACGGGTCAACGCCGACACCAGCGCCGTACACATACCAATACCGGCACTTGGGCCATCTTTCGGTGTCGCACCCTCAGGTACATGCACGTGCAGGTCATGCTTTTCATGGAAATCAGTGGCCACGCCCAGCCCTTCCGCCCGGCTGCGCACCACAGTAAGCGCGGTCTGGATAGACTCCTGCATGACATCGCCGAGCGAGCCGGTCTTGACTACGCGCCCCTTGCCGGGCGTAAGAGCGCACTCGATTGTCAACAGCTCACCACCCACCTGCGTCCAGGCCAGCCCGGTTACCTGGCCCACTTCGTTGGTTTCTTCAGCCAGACCATACTGGAACTTCTTGACCCCGGAGTAGTCTTCCAGCATGTCCGGACGCAAGGTGATAGACGCCTTGCTGTCGCTTTCCACGTGCTCGCGAACCACCTTCCGACACAGCTTCGCGATCTCACGCTCAAGCCCACGAACGCCCGCCTCACGGGTGTAGTAGCGGATAAGATCCCGAATGGTTTCTTCCGGCAGCTCCAGCTCATCTTTACGCAGACCGTTTGCTTTCAGCTGTTTAGGCAACAGATAGCGCAGCGCAATGTTTACTTTTTCATCCTCGGTGTAGCCCGGAATCCGGATGATCTCCATCCGGTCCAGCAGTGCCGGAGGAATGTTCATGGAGTTGGAGGTACACACGAACATTACATCTGACAGGTCGTAGTCCACCTCGAGATAGTGATCGTTGAAGGTGTGGTTCTGTTCCGGATCCAGCACTTCCAGCAAAGCGGACGCAGGATCCCCCCGGTGATCCATCCCCATCTTGTCGATCTCATCAAACAGGAACAAGGGGTTTTTTACGCCTACTTTTGACAACTTCTGCAGCAGTTTACCGGGCAAGGCACCAATGTAGGTTTTACGGTGGCCACGGATTTCGGCCTCATCCCGAACACCGCCCAGCGCCATGCGGGTGTACTTGCGGTTGGTCGCACGGGCAATCGACTGCCCAAGCGAGGTTTTACCTACTCCGGGCGGCCCCACCAGGCACAAAACCGGGCCTTTTACTTTTTTCACCCGGCTCTGTACCGCCAGATACTCGAGAATACGCTTTTTGACTTCGTCGAGGCCATAATGATCCTGATCGAGGATCTCGCGGGCCTTGTCGAGGTCATGGCGAACGCGACTACGCTTCTTCCAGGGTACCGCCAGCATCCAGTCAATGTAGCCCCGCACAACGGTTGCTTCGGCCGACATGGGCGACATCATTTTCAGTTTGTTCAGTTCCGCTTCGGTTTTCTTACGCGCCTCTTCGGGCAACCCTGCCTCTTCAAGCTTCTGTTCCAGCTCTTCAAAATCGTTGTTACCCTCACCGAGCTGCCCCATCTCTTTCTGGATGGCCTTCATCTGCTCGTTCAGATAATACTCCCGCTGGCTCTTTTCCATCTGTTTCTTGACCCGGCCACGAATGCGTTTTTCAACTTCGATCAGGTCAATTTCACCGTCAAGCTTACCCAGCAACAGGTCAACCCGTTTACGGACATCCAGAGCTTCGAGCAGTTCCTGCTTCTCCGGGATGCGCATATCCAGATGGGCCGCCATGGTGTCCACCAGGCGCTCCAGCTCCTGAATACCGGTCAGGGCATTCGATACTTCTGACGGTACTTTCTTCGAGAGCTTCACATATTTCTCGAATTCATCCATCAGGGTTTTGGTGAGTACTTCTTCCTCACGCTCCGGCAAGCTGTCTTCATCCATCAGGATGGCCTGCGCGACCAGATAGTCACCCTCGGTAATATCAGACAAGGTGGCCCGGGCATTGCCCTCAACCAGAACCTTCACGGTACCATCCGGCAACCTTAGCATCTGCAACACGGTCGCCAGGGTTCCCATGGAGAAAACATCGCCTGAACCGGGCTCATCGGTACCGGCATCTTTCTGGGCCACCAGCAGGATTTCCTTGCTGCCGTCCATCGCTGCTTCGAGCGCCTGAATGGATTTTTCGCGGCCCACAAACAGCGGAACCACCATGTGCGGAAAGACCACCACATCGCGCAGGGGGAGCAACGGGTAGTCTTGCACAGTTTCATCAGGTATACGGGTCATGGGGAATCCTCTGACAGTCTTTCTTTCAGCATACCACCCATCGTTGGGGCGCTGATGGAAATTACAATCTTTCCGGAACGGATTTCCGGGGAATTAGCACATCAGCCACGAAAAAGGGGCGACAAGCGCCCCTTTTTAACGTTCAGATCTGCCGCTGCGCGGGTCAGTCTTCCGGAACCGCCTTGGCGTGATCGCTGCTGGCGTAAATCTTGAAGGGCTCTGAATCACCGCTGATGACACTTTCGTCGATCACTACCTTCGACACGTCGTGCTCAGAAGGAATCTGGTACATGGTATCCAGCAGAGTCGCTTCCAGAATGGACCGCAGACCACGGGCACCGGTTTTACGCTCCATTGCCTTGCGGGCAACAGCCTTCAATGCGTCTTCCCGGAAGTCCAGTTCCACTCCCTCCATATCAAACAGCTTCTGATACTGCTTGGTCAGGGCATTCTTGGGCTCTGTCAGAATCTGAACCAGCGCTTGCTCGTCCAATTCGGTCAGCGTGGCCACCACAGGGAGACGCCCTACGAATTCAGGAATCAGACCAAACTTAACCAGGTCCTCTGTCTCGACATCACGGATGATGTCGCCAGCACTCTTGCTGTCGTCCTGACTCTTCACTGTGGCCGAAAAACCGATAGAGCTGCGCTCCGAGCGATCCTGGATTACCTTCTCCAGACCTGCGAAGGCACCACCACAGATAAACAGGATGTTGCCGGTATCCACCTGCAAAAATTCCTGCTGCGGGTGCTTTCGGCCACCCTGGGGCGGCACGGAGGCAACCGTGCCTTCTATCAGCTTCAGCAGCGCCTGCTGCACACCTTCTCCCGAGACGTCACGGGTGATGGAGGGGTTATCAGACTTGCGGGAGATCTTGTCAATCTCATCAATGTAGACAATACCCCGCTGGGCTTTCTCTACATCGTAATCGCATTTCTGGAGCAGTTTCTGAATGATGTTCTCGACATCTTCGCCCACATAACCCGCCTCTGTAAGCGTGGTGGCGTCGGCGATGGTAAAAGGCACATTCAGCATGCGCGCAAGCGTTTCAGCCAGCAGCGTCTTACCACTACCGGTCGGGCCAATCAGCAGGATGTTACTCTTGCCCAGCTCCACATCGCTTTTGCCTTCCCCATAGCGAAGGCGCTTGTAGTGGTTATAAACCGCGACGGAAAGAACCACTTTAGCGCGATCCTGGCCAATCACATACTGATTCAGCGTATCGCGGATCTCCAGCGGCGTCGGCAGTCGATCACTGGCTTCTTCCGGAGAGTTCTCCTGAACCTCTTCCCGGATAATGTCATTGCACAGGTCAACGCACTCGTCGCAGATGAAAACCGAGGGCCCTGCAATGAGCTTACGGACTTCATGCTGGCTCTTTCCACAAAACGAGCAGTAGAGCAACTTGCCATTATCATCGCTTCTGCCGTTTCTTTCATCTGCCATTGAAATACCTCTGTTCTTCGTTGGCTGGCGCTATGGTGTACGCCAGCCCTCCGTGATGCGATGACTTTCAGTATTATGTATTCGGTACACGCTTATCAAGTACCGTATCGATCAAGCCATACTCTTTAGCCTGCGTGGGATCCATGAAGTTGTCACGGTCCGTATCGCGGGCAATGGTCTCAAGATCCTGACCAGTGTGTTGCGCAAGCAACTCGTTCAGCGTGTTGCGGATCTTCAGGATCTCACGGGTGTGAATCTCGATATCCGAGGCCTGCCCCTGATACCCACCCAGTGGCTGGTGGATCATAACACGGGAGTTAGGCAAACAGGCCCGCTTGCCCTTGGCCCCGCCCGACAGCAAGAACGCACCCATGCTGGCCGCCTGACCGATACACAGGGTGGCAACGTCCGGCTTAACAAACTGCATGGTGTCGTAAATGGACATACCCGCAGTGACGGATCCGCCCGGGCTGTTGATGTACAGATGGATATCCTTGTCCGGATTCTCAGATTCCAGGAACAGCAACTGGGCAACCACCAGATTGGCCATGTGATCCTCGACAGGCCCTACCAGAAAGATCACCCGCTCTTTCAGCAAACGGGAATAGATGTCAAACGAACGTTCTCCGCGCGCGGTCTGCTCGATAACGATCGGCACCAGGCCTGCATTGGTAATCATTGTAGGACCATCAAACGGTTTCTGCGTCATGTGCGCCTGAACTCCTTATGGGCAATGGTTGGGTATCTGCCTGAATGTGCGGGATACCTTAGAGTACCCCCATACAATGCCAGCAGATCACCCAGATGAAAACAGCCGGACTGGCCGGCTGTTTCCAGGGCACGGTTCCGGGCCTGGGCCCGGAGGCGATCAGCGCTGCTGCTGACCGGCCTGAACCGCTTCCTCGTACTTCATTTTCTTCTCGGTCACCTTGGCCTGGCCAAGCACGAGATCAACCACGGCATCTTCCAGAACCGAGGACTCGACCTGAGACTTCTGATCCGGGTTGCTGTTGAAGTGTGCAATCACCTCGTCCGGCTGCTCGTAGGTGGAAGCGATCTCCTGGATCTTCTCTTCAACCTTGGCATCGTCGGCCTTCAGGTCATTCTTCTTGACCACTTCCTGGAACAAAAGGCCGGTCTTCACACGGCGTTTGGCCTGCTCTTCGAAAATTTCTTTCGGCAGCTGCTGGAAATCAACCTGGCCACCGAAACGCTGCACGGCATCCTGACGCAAACGATCAATTTCCTGATCAATCAGAGCTGCCGGAACGTCCAGTTCGGTGGTTTCCAGAAGACCGTCAACCACGTCGTTCTTGACCTTGTTGAATACGGCCTGTTTGAGCTCACGCTCCATGTTTTTCTTCACTTCCTCACGGAAAGCGGCTTCGTCTTCAGCCTCGATGCCAAACCGGGCAAAGAACTCCTGATCCAGCTCTGGCAGCTGCGGCTCTTCTACTTTGTGGATCGTGATTGCAAACTTGGCAGGCTTACCAGCCAGCTCTTCGTTCTGGTAGTCATCAGGGAACTCAACATCGATTTCCAGCTCTTCTCCGGCCTTGCCACCGACAATGCCCTTCTCGAAACCCGGAATCATCTGACCGGAACCCAGGGTCAGGCGATGACCTTCGGCGGAACCGCCCTCAAACTCTTCACCGTCGATGGAGCCTTTGAAATCGATGGTCACAACGTCCTTGTTCTTGGACTTGCGCTTGACTTCCTTCATGGTGGCCTGCTGACGGCGCAGGTTGTCGATCATGGTATCGATGTCTTTGTCGGCAACTTCAGCTACCGGCTTTTCGACGTTGATCGCACTCAGATCGCCCAGCTCGATCTCAGGAAGCACTTCGAAGATAGCAACGAATTCGAGATCCTTGCCTTCTTCCATCGTCTTCGGCTCGAATTGCGGCCAGCCAGCCGGATTGATGTCCTGCTCCTGCAGCGCCTTGATGTAGTTGTCGCGCATGACTTCGCCAACGATCTCCTGGCGCACGCTGTCACCGAAACGACGCTTGACCACGCTCATGGGAACTTTTCCAGGACGGAACCCGTTCAGGCGCACGGTGCGAGCCGTTTCCTGCAGACGTTTCTGAACCGCCTGGTCGATTTCCTGGGCGGGCACACCAATCGTCATCCGACGTTCGATGTTGGAGGTCGTTTCAACAGACACTTGCATGGAAGTTCCTCAAATTACAGATTCTGTAGGTGAATGATAAATCGCAACATTCGCCCGCCGGGAGCTCAAGGCTTCTGAAGGGCGCAAAATTAAAAGCCGGTAGTTTATCACGGTTTACCCCGCCGAGAGAATCACCAGACCCAACAGAATGCGAGCCTGAGCGCAGGGATAACAACCTGATCACAGATCAAAATGGGGATGAAACAGAAGAATAAAAGGGTGGTGCGAGAGGAGAGACTTGAACTCTCACGGGTTGCCCCGCTGGAACCTAAATCCAGTGCGTCTACCAATTCCGCCACTCTCGCATATCCGGCGCCAGACTGAACAGCGTCTTTGGACTCAGAACCGGAAAACAACAAGGAGAAAATGGGGTGGACGAAGGGGTTCGAACCCTCGACCGCAGGAGTCACAATCCTGAGCTCTACCAACTGAGCTACGTCCACCACAATCGACAACCGACCGACGAATGCGAGCCAATTATCTGCAACTTTGCTGGTTTGGCGAGTCCGGTGCCTGTCAGTACTACGACATGATGGCGCGCCCGGCAGGACTCGAACCTGCGACCATCCGCTTAGAAGGCGGATGCTCTATCCAGCTGAGCTACGGGCGCTTGACCGTTCGCCCACCTGAATATTCAGAAAGTGGTCGGGGTAGAGAGATTCGAACTCCCGACATCCTGCTCCCAAAGCAGGCGCGCTACCAGACTGCGCTATACCCCGTTAAAACTGAACAACAAGTGCCTCAGCAAAGTTGGCGCGCATATTACCTGCGCCGAATGCCTCCGTCAACCAGGATTTTCAAATAGTTGAAAAAAGGCACCTGATGAGCAGATGGTGCAAGGTCGAAAAAGTTCCCTGCCCCGCCCTCAGAAGCAAGCGCCACATTGGCCTGCTCCCCGAACCATGAGAGAATACCGCACTTCTTATTATTTATACACGCCAACCGACAAGACGGAAACATGAGCGCTACTCTGATAAACGGAAAAGATATCGCCGCCCGCGTGCGGCAGCAGGTTGCCGCTGGCGTAGAAGCCAGAAAACAGCAAGGCCTTCGGGTGCCAGGGCTGGCGGTGGTTCTGGTTGGCCAGGACCCTGCGTCGCAGGTGTACGTAGGCAATAAACGCAAAGCCTGTGAAGAGGCTGGCATCCTCTCGCTGTCCTACGACCTGCCGGAAGACACGTCACAGGAGGCCCTGGAAGCCCTGGTTGATGAACTGAACGAAAACCGGACCGTCGACGGCATACTGGTGCAACTGCCCCTGCCCTCCCATCTGGACGCCGACCCGATTCTGATAAAAATCCGCCCGGATAAAGATGTCGACGGCTTTCACCCCTACAACATCGGCCGACTGATGCAGCGCAAGCCCGCCCTGCGCCCCTGCACTCCGGCTGGCGTGATCACCCTGCTCGACTCCATAGACACCCCCTACAAGGGCCAGCACGCCGTTATTGTGGGCGCCTCGAACATTGTGGGCCGCCCTATGAGTATGGAACTGCTCCTTAAAGGTGCCACCGTAACGGTATGTCACCGATTTACCGACAATCTCGAGAAATTTGTTGGTGAAGCGGACATCCTGATTGCTGCCGTCGGCAGGCCTGGCATCATCAGGGGCGAATGGATCAAACCAGGCGCGACGGTCATTGATGTCGGCATCAATCGGCTTGACGATGGCAAACTCTATGGCGATGTGGATTTTGCCGCCGCCTCAGCGCGTGCCAGCTACATCACCCCGGTGCCCGGAGGCGTTGGCCCGATGACCATTGCCACCCTGTTGGAAAACACCCTGTACGCAGCCAACGTTCTTCATATCGACTGACAGCGAGCGCCCGAGCGGACGTAATTGCCGCTCATTCAGGTACAAAAAAACCCGCCGAAGCGGGTTTTTTTGTACCTGTAAACGACTTAGTTAGCCGCCTTTGCCTTCAGGCGATAGGCGTGGAGCAGCGGCTCGGTGTAACCGTTCGGCTGCTCGCGACCCTTGAGCACCAGATCCAGCGCAGCCTGGAAAGCCACACCGTCGAACCCGGGGGCCATATTCCGGTATTCGGGATCACCGGCGTTCTGACGATCAACAACGGCCGCCATACGCTTCATGGTTTCCAGAATCTGCTCTTCCGTGCAAATGCCGTGGTACAGCCAGTTCGTCAGCAGCTGGGAAGAAATACGCAGTGTCGCGCGGTCTTCCATCAGGCCGATATCATTGATATCCGGCACCTTCGAGCAACCAACGCCCTGATCGATCCAGCGCACCACATAACCCAGAATACCCTGAGCGTTGTTGTCCAGCTCCTGCTGGATATCTTCGGCCGTCAGTGCAGACGCGTCCGCCATGACCGGCACCGTCAGTATATCTTCCAGAGCTGCCCGCTGGCGACTTTCCAGCTGCTTCTGCACGTCAAACACGTTTACCTGGTGGTAGTGGGTAGCATGCAGAGTTGCCGCCGTCGGAGAAGGCACCCACGCGGTGTTGGCACCGGCTTTCGGATGGCCGATTTTGGCTTCCAGCATGCCAGCCATCAGATCCGGCATGGCCCACATACCTTTACCAATCTGGGCAACGCCAGACAAACCGGCCTCCAGGCCGATGTCTACGTTCCACTGCTCATAGGCGCCAATCCAGGCGGCGGACTTCATTTCGCCTTTACGGATAAACGGGCCCAGCTCCATGGAGGTATGGATCTCATCACCGGTACGATCCAGGAAGCCAGTGTTAATGAACACGGTGCGATCTTTCGCGGCGTGGATACAGGCCTTGAGGTTAACCGTGGTACGACGCTCCTCATCCATGATGCCGACTTTCAGGGTATAACGAGGCAGCCCCAGAGCATCTTCAACGCGGCCGAAGAACTCATCGGTAAAGGCAACCTCTTCCGGGCCGTGCTGCTTGGGCTTAACGATGTAAACCGAACCCTTGGTGCTGTTCTGGAACTTGCCTTCCGCCTTGAGATCATGAATCGCGATCAGGGACGTCAGCAGGCCATCCATCAAGCCTTCGGGAATCTCGCTGCCATCGTTCAGCAGAATGGCCGGGTTGGTCATCAGGTGACCAACGTTCCGCACAAACAGCAGACTGCGACCTTTCAGAACCACGTCTTCGCCGTTAGCACCGATGTAGCTGCGGTCGCCATTCATACGGCGGGTCATCATTTTGCCGCCTTTTTCGAATGACTCTTCCAGGTCGCCTTTCATCAGGCCAAGCCAGTTTTTGTAGGCGATAACCTTGTCTTCCGCATCAACCGCGGCCACGGAGTCTTCGCAATCCATGATGGTGGTCAGGGCCGACTCCATCAGAACGTCTTTTACGTGGGCGCCGTCATCTTTTCCGATCGGATGCGTGGCATCAATCTGGATTTCGAAGTGCATGCCATTCTTTACCAACAAAATGCCGGTGGGTGCGTCTGCGGCACCGGTGTAGCCAACAAAGCCAGCTTCGTCACTCAGGCCTGTCACCTCACCGTTTTGCAGTGTAACTGCCAGCTTGCCATCTTTAACGGCATAGTTGGCCGCATCTTTATGGCTGCCAGACGCCAGTGGCGCAGAGCCATCCAGCAGGTTGCGGGCCCATTCAATAACCTTGGCACCACGCACCGGATTATAGCCCCGGCCTTTTTCCGCACCATTCTCTTCAGAAATCGCGTCGGTGCCGTACAGGGCATCGTACAGGCTGCCCCAACGTGCGTTCGCAGCGTTCAGTGCGAAGCGGGCATTCATCACTGGCACCACCAGCTGCGGGCCAGCCATGGTCGCGATTTCCGGGTCCACGTTGGCCGTGGAGATTTTGAAATCGGCTGGCTCGTCAACCAGATAGCCAATCTGCTTCAGGAAGGCCTGGTATTCGGCCATGTCCAGCTTCTGGCCTTTGTGTTCACGGTTCCAGGTATCGAGTTTTTCCTGGATTTCGTCACGCTTAACCAGCAGCTCGCGGTTGCGCGGCGCCAGCTCGTTCACAATCTTGTCGAACTCGGCCCAGAATTTGTCCGCGTCAACACCCGTGCCGGGGATTGCTTCGTTGTTCACGAAGTCATACAGATTCTTCGCGACCTGGATGCCGCCAACTTGTACGCGTTCTGTCATCGTTGCTTGCCTCAATGGATTTATTCATCCCGACTCCCCCTTTCACCCACCCTGAGCGTGGGGGCCTTCCGATTCAAGCGGCGCATTGTACGTGAAATTCCGTATCAGGTCATTCCCGAGTGCACAATGCGGCTTTTTCTGCATCAAGTAGCATCTAGCCCCGACGCCAGGTGGTTCCCTCGCGGCTATCGTCAAGAATAATGCCCTTTTCCAGGAGCGCATCCCGGATGCGATCGGCCTCGGCAAAATCCCGGGCTTTACGGGCATCTGCCCTGGCCTGGATTTGCGCTTCAATATCTTCGGCGGTCAGCTCACCGCCGGTATCGGCCTGGAAGAAGGCCTCCGGATTTTGCTGCAACAGGCCGAGAATGCCCCCCAACCGCAGCAGCACCGCAGCACTGGCCGCGGCCCCCCGCTCATCACCGTCACGACGCTGCTGATTGATGTCGTTGGCCACCGCATGCAGCACCGCGATGGCACCAGCGGTGTTGAAGTCGTCATCCATCACCTCGGCGAAGCGGCGGTCATGATCGGTTTCCGGCACCTGCTGTGAGGCCGCCGGCGTAACGCCACGGAGCGCATGATAAAGCTTGGTGAGGGTGCGCCCGGCTTCAGCCAGATTGTCCTCGGAGTAATCCACCTGACTGCGGTAATGGCTGGACACCAGGAAGTAGCGCACCACTTCGGCCGAGTATTTCTCCAGAATTTCGCGAATGGTAAAGAAGTTGCCCAGCGACTTGGACATCTTCTCTTTATTCACTCGAATGGCACCGGCGTGCATCCAGGTGTGAACAAAGGTGTGGCCGGTGGCGCATTCCGACTGGGCAATTTCATTCTCATGATGCGGGAACAGCAGGTCTGGCCCACCCCCATGGATATCAAAGGTATCCCCCAAGCAGCGGGTCGACATGGCTGAGCACTCAATGTGCCAGCCTGGCCGCCCATCACCCCAGGGCGACGGCCAACTGACCTCGCCCGGCTTGGCCGCTTTCCACAACGCAAAATCTGCCGGACTGCGCTTGGCCTCCTGCACATCCACCCGAGCACCGGCCAGCAGGTCTTCCAGCTTTTTCTTGCTGAGCTTGCCGTAATCCGAGTAGGACTCCACGGCAAAATACACGTCGCCATTATCAGCAGCATAGGCATTGTTGCTGGCAATCAGTTTTTCGATCATAGCCACAATGTCATCAATGTAAGCGGTCGCCCGGGGCTCGGCACTGGGTGACAACACGCCGAGCTTGGCCTCGTCTTCGTGCATTGCGGCGATCATCCGGTCGGTCAGATCGGTATACACCTCACCGTTCTCGTCGGCACGGCGCAGAATCTTGTCATCAATGTCAGTGATGTTGCGCACGTACTGCACATCGTAACCTCGATGCCTCAGGTAACGGGTCACCACATCAAACGCCACCAACACCCGGGCATGGCCCAGGTGACAGTAGTCGTAAACCGTCATCCCGCACACGTACATGCGCACCTTGCCCGGCTCGATGGTTTTCAGCTCTTCTTTGCGCTGGGTCAGCGTATTGTAGATACGCATTACTTGCCTCCCTTGCCCCAAGAATCCCTCAGGGTCACGGTGCGATTGAAGACCGGCTTACCAGCCTCTTTGGTAAGTGCCGGGTCGCAGAAGAAGTAGCCCTCACGCTCGAACTGGTACGGCAGATCTTCGCGCGGTTCAGCCAGACTCTTTTCAACCCGGGCGCCACGCAGCACCACCAGGGACTCCGGGTTCAGGTGATCCAGAAAATCTCCGTCTTTGTCGCTGTCCGGTGATTCATGATTGAACAGACGGTCATAGAGGTTAATGTCCGCCTCCACGCTGTCGGTCGCCGACACCCAATGGATTACGCCGTTAGCCTTGTACCCTTCCGGATTCACGCCCAGGGTATTGGGATCATACTCACACTTAAGCTCGACAATCTGGCCTGCCTCGTCCCGAACCACCTCTTTGCAGGTCATTACGTAGCCACCCCGCAGGCGCACCGCCTGCTCCGGGGCCAGGCGCTTCCACTTGCGCGGCGGCTCCATTTCGAAATCTTCCCGGTCAATATAAAGGGTCTGGCTCCAGCTGACTTCCCTTTCGCCCATCTCGGGGTTTTGCGGGTGTACCGGCAAAACCAGGGTCTCCGTTTTGTCTTCCGGGTAATTACTCAGGGTAACCTTCAGCGGACGCATCACACACATGGCACGGGGCGCGCGGGCGTTCAGATCTTCCCGCACCGCGAACTCCAGCATCCCCACATCAACGATGCCGCCCGCCTTGTTGATGCCGATCATGTCGCAGAAAGCGCGAATGGACTGGGGCGTATAACCCCGGCGACGCATGCCGGAGATGGTTGGCATGCGCGGATCGTTCCAGCCATCCACCACATTCTCATCCACCAGGCGCTTGAGTTTGCGCTTGCTGGTGATGGTGTAGTTCAGGTTCAGCCGGGCAAATTCGATCTGGCGCGGATGGCATGGAATGGTGATGTTATCCAACACCCAGTCGTACAGTGGGCGGTGGTCTTCAAATTCCAGGGTACACAGGGAATGGGTAATACCTTCCAGGGCGTCGGAAATCGGGTGGGTGAAGTCGTACATTGGATAGATGCACCACTTGTCGCCCGTCTGGTGGTGGTCGGCATAGCGGATGCGATACAGAATCGGATCCCGCATATTGATGTTGGGCGACGACATATCGATTTTCGCCCGCAGCACCAGTTCACCGTTCTTGAACTTGCCATCACGCATATCGCGGAACAACTGCAGACTTTCCTCAACCGGACGATCCCGGTACGGGCTGTTCTTACCGGGCTCGGTAAGGGAACCCCGATACTGTGCCATTTCGTCGGCGGTCAGCGCACACACATAAGCTTTGCCCTTCTGGATCAGCTCCTCAGCGAAGCCATACAGCTGGTCGAAATAATCAGAGGCGTAATACACGTCACCAGCCCACTGGTAACCGAGCCACTCGACATCCTGCTTGATCGCATCGATGTATTCCTGGCTTTCTTTTTCCGGGTTGGTGTCATCAAACCGCAGGTTGCACTCACCACCAAAGGTTTCTGCAATACCGAAATTCAGACAGATCGACTTGGCGTGGCCAACGTGCAAGTAGCCGTTGGGCTCCGGCGGGAAACGGGTGATCACCTGCCCGGTGTGCTGCCCGGTCTCAATCGCATCTTCGATCAGGCTCTGGATAAAATTGTGGGCTTTCTTCGACTCGGCGCTCATACGATCTCTGTTAACAGGGAATGGATCAGGGGAGCTGTGCAAACGCTCCGTTTAAACCGCCTATTATACTCACAAAATAGCCCCGGACTCATGCACCGGAGGAAACTCTTGAGTACAATAGCCAATCGAATTCACATCCGTATCCACTAATGAACAGGAAGCCCTGATGATTCTGCTGCAGACCTCCCTCGGTGACATCAAACTGGAACTGGACCACGAAAAGGCGCCGGAAACCGCCAAGAACTTTGAACAGTATGTTCGCGACGGCTTCTACGATGGCCTGATCTTTCACCGCGTCATCAGCAACTTCATGGTTCAGGGCGGCGGACTGGAGCCGGGCATGACCCCGCGCAAAACCCGGGATCCTATCCAGAACGAAGCCGACAACGGCCTTAGCAATATGGTCGGCACCGTGGCCATGGCCCGCACCATGGACCCGCACTCGGCCACCGCCCAGTTCTTCATTAATGTAGAGAACAACGGCTTTCTGGATCACACCGCGAAAACCGCAGAAGGCTGGGGCTACTGCGTGTTCGGCAAGGTTGTCGAGGGCATGGACACGGTAAACAAGATCCGCGCGGTGCGCACCACCATGCGTTCCGGCCATCAGGACGTGCCCTTCGAGGACGTAGTGATTGAAAAAGCCGAGGTTCTGGAGGACGCGTGACCACGCTGTTTATCTCGGATCTGCATCTGGAGGAATCGCGCCCGGACATTACGGGCGCGTTTCTGGCATATCTCGACCAGAAAGCCCGCGGCGCTGAACAGCTGTATATCCTCGGCGACTTCTTCGAGGCCTGGATTGGCGACGACGAGCGTACACCCTTGCAGGAGCAGATGGCCGATGCCTTGCGTAAGTTAGCTGCCAGCGGAACGAGCATCTACCTGATGCATGGCAACCGCGATTTCCTGATCGGTGAAGAATTCTGCCAGAGGGCTGGCGCGACACTGCTGGATGATCCAACGGTCATTGATCTTTACGGCACACCCACCCTGTTACTGCATGGTGACAGCCTGTGTACCGCTGATGTGGAGTATCAAAAATTCCGCGCCAGTATGCGCAACCCGCAGATGATCAAGATGCTGCTCGCCCGCCCTCTGAAAGACCGCCAGCAAATGGCCCGGCAACTCCGGGAGATTTCCACGGCGAAAAACCAGGGCAAGGCGGAAACCATCATGGACGTTACCCCGAACGAAGTGGTTCGGGAACTGGAAGCCCACGGCGTTCAGCGGATGATTCACGGCCACACCCATCGCCCGGCTATTCATCAGCTGGAAGCTAATGACCAATCAGCACAACGCATTGTGCTGGGCGACTGGGACGAAAATATCTGGTGGCTGGAAGTCAAGCCGGGCGAGGAACCAGCCCTGAACAAGCAGCCGCTATAACGCGGCACCCTCCCCAGGCTCCGGCTCCCGGTAGGTCTCCAAACGCTTGAGCCAGCCGGGCAACCAGCGCTGGCGCTCAATCGGGTTTTCGGCGTTGGCCGCACGGCGGGTCAATACTTTGGCGGCGGCCTCCCGAAATGCGGCCAATGGCGCCTGGCCCTGCCGGGCATCCATTTCCTCAAGCACCTGCAACAATCCCCAACCCTGGCCCTGATAGCGCTCGCTTTCAACCAAACCTTCGCCTTTAAAATTGACGTAATCCATCAGGGCGTAGGCGCCTCCGGGGGTTTCGCTCAATGCCTGCAGCCGGGAACGCAGCAGGCTTCGATCATTCTCCGCCACCACCGCCAAAATGCTTGCGAATGAGCCCTGCGCCCGGGCGAAAATATAGGCCGCCTGAATACCGGCGGTGCGCGCCAGAAAATCCCGGAGCGCATCAACTTGAGGGGAGTCTTCTGCTTTTTGAAAAGCGGCCTTGTCCGGCCAGGGGGCGGCAAAAGGATCTAACTGCAACAGCGAGTCGGGGATCACCACGCCTCGGGCCTGCATAAATCGGATCAGGCCCGGAAAACTCTCGACAAACGGCCCCTCAACACCTGCGGGGTACCAGATAAAGTGGCCGATGCCTAACGAGGGAAAGGCTTCTCCCTGATTCCAGTGCACCAGGCATCTATGCTGCCCCGCACATTCGTTCTGGAAAATTTTGCCACCAACCCAATCCAGCTGCCCGGGCTCAAGTACCAAGCTGACATCCTGCGCATTGGCAGCGGCTGACACACTGGAAACTTGCGGATCATCAGAAGGCCCGGAATCGCACGCGGCCAGCCAGCCCGAAAGCAGCATCACGGCGATGGCGACCGGCTTTCCTGATATCCGGAACCACCCCGATTCAGCCAGCATTTTCAACCTGATGGCGGGCCAATTCGCTTTTCACTGCCTTGGGAATGGGCACCGATTTTTCAGTTTCGTAGTCGAAATGAATCAGTACCGTTGTGCCCCTGGCAATCACTTTGCCATTTTGCCAGGCCTCCTGAATGGCCTGAAACGAACTATTACCGATCTTGCCTATGTGAGTGCGAACTTCAACCGGCTTGTCCCAGTAACTCTGGGCCAGAAGATCAATCTCCAGGCGAGCAATGATCAGCGGCCAGGTTTTGATGTCGAGGCTGGGGTGGAATATTTGAAAGATGGGCGTGCGCGCCTGTTCAAACCAGACGGGAATGGTGGTGTTGCTGATATGCCCAAGGGCATCGGTGTCGCTGAAACGGGGTTCTATCTGGGTGGTAAACATCTGCGCAATCCTGAAAAAGAGACTGCGCAGACTATACAGAAAACCTTGGTGATTTCACCCAGCGCCAGCAGCAACATGGGTGAAACCACGACTAAAGGCTTACTTACTGCTCAACAAACGCCCGCTCGATAACATAGTGCCCCATCTCACCACCGCGGGCCTCCCGGAAACCGAAGTTGTCGAGAATGGCGCAGGTATCCTTGAGCATGCTGGGGCTGCCACAGATCATGAAGCGATCCTGCTCCACATCGAAATCAGGCAACCCGAGATCACGGGTGATCTTGCCAGACTTCATGGCGTCGGTCAGGCGCCCTTCGTTGCGGAAGGGCTCACGGGTCACCGTCGGATAGTATTCCAGCTTGCCATTAACCATTTCACCGAAAAACTCGTTCTCCGGCAGCTCTTCGATTTCGTCCTGGTACGCCAGTTCAGAAATGTAGCGCACACCGTGGGTCAGGATAACTTTGTCGAAGGCCTCGTAAACCTCCGGATCCTTGATGATGCTCATAAAAGGTGCCAGGCCGGTGCCGGTGCTGATCAACCAGAGATTGCGGCCTGGTAGCAGGTTGTCGAGAACCAGGGTGCCGGTTGGCTTGCGGCTCACCAAAATTTCGTCGCCCACGCGAATCTGCTGCAGCCGGGAAGTCAGGGGGCCATCCGGCACCTTGATTGAGAAAAACTCCAGCTCTTCCTCGTAATTGGCACTGGCAATGCTGTAGGCCCGCATCAGAGGCTTGCCATCGGTTTCCAGGCCAATCATCACGAAATGACCGTTTTTGAAACGGAACCCCGGATCCCGGCTGGTTTTGAAACTGAACAGCGTGTCGTTCCAATGGTGAACGCTGGTTACGGTTTCTTTCATCAGATTGCTCATGGAAATCCCCACCAAAGTTACTAAAAGTCAGTCAACAATTAACAATAATTCTAACCGCCTACTTGAAATCGACAAAACGGGCTGTTCTCATAACGCTATTCGATTTTTTCGATAAGCTAGTCGATACTCAATTATCCAACGCTAAACATGCCACCAGGGAAGTGCTATGAAATACAGTTTCCGACAGCTTGAAGTTTTTCTGGCTGCAGCCCACTTCCAGAACATCACCCGGGCCGCGGAATCTCTGGCGATGTCGCAGTCTGCCGCCAGCAGCGCACTGAAAGAACTGGAAAGCCAGTTCAACATTCAGCTGTTCGACCGGGTCGGCAAGCGCTTGCAGCTGAACGAACTGGGCCGACTGTACCGGCCCAAAGCCGAATCCCTGCTGGCCCAGGCCACCGAGCTGGAGCAGGCCTTCAGCAAGCATTCCGAAGTCGGCGCCCTCAAAGTCGGTGCCACACTCACTATAGGGAACTATCTGGCCGTTGGGGTGATGGCAAAATACATGAATACCCCTACCCGCCCCAAAGTCTCGCTGGAAGTCGCCAACACCAGCACCATTGCCCGGCGGGTGCGTGAATTCGAGCTGGACATTGGCCTGATCGAAGGCGAGCTGCAATCCCCGGAGTTGGAGGTAATCCCCTGGCGGTCAGACGAATTAACCGTGTTCTGCTCGCCCTCTCACCCGCTGGCACAACAACCGGCGCTGTCGGATCAGGATTTACGGGATGCGGTCTGGATTATGCGGGAGCCAGGCTCGGGAACCCGGCAAAGTTTTGAGCGGGGCATGCATGGCCTGCTGCCGGATCTGAACATCTTGCTGGAACTGGAACACACGGAAGCCATCAAGCGAGCGGTCGAGGCGAATCTGGGCATTGGTTGCCTGTCGAAGGTGGTTCTGGCCGACGCCTTTAAGCGGGGTAGCCTGGTGCCACTGACACTGCCGGACTACCGCAACTTCAACCGGCACTTTTATTTCATTCTGCACAAACAGAAATATCGAAGTGCCGGGATCGCCCGCTGGATGTCGCTGTGTCAGGCCTTACCGGCAGCAGACACCGGCCCGCTGTGAAACCGAAATTCAGCATCCGGCGTTTCGATCAGGCGCTGTTCAATAGCCAGAAAGGTGGCCACACGCTCATCCACCGGGCCGCTATTTGCCTTCACCGCAAGCGCCAAATAGTCCTGATAGTGGCGAGCCTCTGATTTCAGCAGGCCGGTATAGAACCCCGCCAGCTCTTCATCCAGAAACGGCGCCAGCGCGGCAAAACGCTCACAGGAGCGGGCCTCGATAACTGCGCCGACAATTAACACATCCACCAGGCGCCCGGGATCTTCAGTGCGCACCGCCTCCCGCAGGCCAGCGGCGTAACGTGCCGGGGTGAGGTGCGTGTAGGCCACATTACGTTTATTCATAATCGCCAGCACCTGCTCGAAATGCCGCAACTCTTCCCGGGCCAACCGCGACATCTTGTTCAGCAAGTCGTTGTTGTCCACGTAACGATACATCAGGCTCAGAGCCGTCGAGGCTGCCTTCTTTTCGCAATGCGCGTGGTCTATCAGCAACAGATCCTGATTTTCCAACGCGTTATCAATCCATTGTGCCGGTGTCCGGCAAGGCAGAAAGTCGTGAATCTCGTGCAAGGCATCCATCATGGTTATATTCGCTGTCATTCCGGGAGCGGCGGAGTATACCGGACTTAACATGCTTCTCCGACCTCTGTCCAACTTAACTTTATAAGGGGTTTCCTATAGAATACGGCGCCAGATCAAGGAGTCTCTGAATAAATCCTGAAACCCCATCGGTGATTTGAGGCCTTATTCAGAGGCTCCTGTGGCTTTTTCGCCATAAACTTCCGCAGGCGCCTTATGCCCACCATGCGGCACATTCCAACTGATGAGGGTCCAAATCGTGTTAGAAGCCTACCGTGAACACGTTGCTGAACGTGAAGCCCTGGGAATTCCCCCCAAGCCCCTGAACCCCGAGCAGACGGCTGCTCTGGTTGAGTTGCTGAAAAACCCGCCAGCCGGAGAAGAAAACACTCTGGTAGATCTCCTGGAAAATCGCGTACCACCAGGAGTCGACGAAGCGGCTTACGTGAAAGCCGCATTCCTGACCGCGATCGTAAAAGGAGAAGCCAAGTCTCCGCTGATCGACAGCAAAAAAGCCGTCCAACTGCTGGGCATGATGCAGGGTGGTTACAACATCGAAACCCTGGTCGACCTTCTGGACAACCCCGAGCTGGCCGAACTGGCCGGTGAAGAGCTGAAGCACACCCTGCTGATGTTCGATGCGTTTAACGACGTGAAAGAAAAAATGGACGCTGGCAACACCGTCGCCAAGTCGGTTATTGAGTCCTGGGCCAACGCCGATTGGTTCACCAGCCGTAACAAGGTGGCCGAAAGCACCAAGATGGTTGTGTTCAAGGTAACTGGCGAGACCAACACCGACGACCTGTCGCCGGCACCGGATGCCTGGTCCCGCCCGGACATCCCGCTGCACGCCCGCGCTGCCTACAAGATGGAACGCGACGGCCTGAAGCCGGAAGAGCCCGGCGTTACCGGCCCTATGAGCCAGATCGAGGAGATCAAGTCCAAAGGCCTGCCCGTTGCTTTCGTGGGTGACGTTGTCGGTACCGGTTCTTCCCGTAAGTCTGCCACCAACTCTGTTCTGTGGTTCTTCGGCGACGATATTCCGGGCGTACCCAACAAGCGCGGTGGCGGTGTCTGTATCGGTAACAAGGTAGCCCCGATCTTCTTCAACACCATGGAAGACGCTGGCGCTCTGGTGTTCGAAGCCCCGGTCGACAACATGAACATGGGCGACGTGATCGAAATTCGCCCGTACGAAGGCAAGATCCTGAACGAAGCCGGTGAAACCATCTCCGAGTTCAAGTTCAAGTCTGACGTGATTCTGGACGAAGTGCAGGCTGGCGGTCGTATTCCGCTGATCATTGGCCGTGGCCTGACTGCCAAGGCGCGCACCGCGCTGGCCATGGGCCCGACCGATCTGTTCCGTCTGCCGGAAGATCCGGAAGCAGGTGACAAAGGCTTCACTCTGGCCCAGAAGATGGTGGGTAAGGCTTGTGGCCTGGAAGAAGGCCAGGGTGTTCGTCCGAACACCTACTGTGAGCCGCACATGACCACCGTTGGCTCTCAGGACACCACCGGCCCGATGACCCGTGACGAGCTGAAAGATCTGGCGTGTCTGGGCTTCCAGGCAGACCTGGTGATGCAGTCGTTCTGTCACACCGCTGCTTACCCGAAGCCGGTTGACGTTGAAATGCAGCACACCATGCCGGACTTCATTCGTAACCGTGGCGGTGTATCTCTGCGCCCGGGCGACGGCATCATCCACTCCTGGCTGAACCGCATGCTGCTGCCAGACACCGTGGGTACCGGTGGTGACTCCCACACCCGTTTCCCAATGGGTATCTCCTTCCCGGCCGGTTCCGGCCTGGTGGCATTTGCTGCCGCGACCGGCGTTATGCCGCTGGATATGCCGGAATCTGTGCTGGTTCGCTTCAAAGGCGAAATGCAGCCGGGCATTACCCTGCGTGACCTGGTACACGCCATTCCGCTGTACGGCATCAAGCAGGGCATGCTGACGGTTGAGAAGAAGGGCAAGATCAACGAATTCTCTGGTCGCATCCTGGAAATCGAAGGCCTGGAGCACCTGACCGTTGAGCAGGCGTTCGAACTGTCCGACGCCTCTGCCGAGCGTTCCGCTGCCGGTTGTACCATCAACCTGTCAGAAGACTCCGTGGCCGAGTACCTGCGTTCCAACATCGTGATGCTGCGCTGGATGATCGCTGAAGGCTACGGCGATCCGCGTACCCTGGAGCGCCGTGCCCAGCAGATGGAAGAGTGGCTGAAAGATCCGAAGCTGATGCGTGCCGACAAGGACGCCGAGTACGCCCACGTGATCGAAATCGATCTGGCAGATATCAAAGAGCCTATCGTGTGCTGCCCGAACGACCCGGACGATGCCAAGTTCCTGTCTGAAGTGGCTGGCGACAAGGTAGACGAAGTGTTCATCGGCTCGTGCATGACCAACATCGGTCACTTCCGCGCGGCCGGCAAGCTGCTCGAGCAGCACAAAGGCCCGCTGAGCACTCGCCTGTGGATGTCCCCGCCCACCAAGATGGATCAGCAGCAGCTGATGGAAGAAGGCTACTTCAACACCTACGGCACCGCTGGTGTTCGCACCGAGATGCCGGGCTGCTCCCTGTGCATGGGTAACCAGGCGCGGGTGGCTCCGAAGTCCACGGTTCTGTCCACATCCACCCGTAACTTCCCGAACCGTCTGGGTGATGGTGCCAACGTGTACCTGACCTCTGCGGAACTGGCGGCGGTTGGTGCGGTTCTGGGCAAACTGCCAACTCCGGCGGAGTACATGGAGTACGCCAAGGACCTGAACAGCATGTCGAAAGAGATCTACAAGTATCTCAACTTCGACCAGATGGAAGACTACACCAAGAAAGCAGCCGAGGCTTCTGTAAGCTGAGGCGCCGTCGAGGCAGGGCCCGGTAACACGGGCCTGTAATAAAAAACGCCAGCCCTCGGGCTGGCGTTTTTTATGAGCAGCTCAACACTCAGAACCACATAAGGCGTAACAAAATCAGCACCACCATAGTCAGGGTCAGCCACTTCACCCACAGGGCGCCCCGGGCACTGAGGTTGACCCGCACCGCCACAAACGCACCGGCGATATTGCCCAGCGCCAGGGTCAGCCCCATCACCCAGCGTACTTGTCCGTTCAGCGCAAACACCAGCAGTGCCGGCAGGGTATACAGCAGAATGACGGCTACTTTGAACACGTTAACCTGGGGCAAATCAATCTTGAGCATACGGTAAAGCACCACCAGAAACAGCGCACCCACCCCCACCTGGATGAAGCCTCCGTACAGGCCAATCAGGAACATGGCACCGTAAATTACCGGGCCGAGCCGTTCTGTGGTCAACGGCCGGGTATCCAGGGACGGCTGCGGCAGCAACATGAATACCGACACCCCGAGCATGGCCGCCACCAGAACAGCCTCGAACACCGCATCCGGCACCCGGATCGCCAGCCAGGCTCCTATCAGCGAGCCCAAAACCGCAGGCACCGCGAGATGCAGACTGACCTTCAGATTGCCCTGCCCCATCCGACGAAACCCGCTCACCGCGGTCACGCTTTGCAGGGTGATCGCCACCCGGTTGGTACCATTGGCGACCTGGGGCGGCAACCCCAGAAACATCAGCAGTGGCAGCGTCAGCATCGAGCCACCGGCGGACAACACATTGATAAACCCGGCAACACCGCCGATCGCCAGCAGTGCTGCGATATCCAGCCACGCCATTTACAAAGTCCCTTTCACCGCCCGGTTCGGCTCTGTCAACCGCCCCTGCCGGGCACTCCAGATGAACATCAATACAAAAATCACCAGTCCGGCCATATCCAGCATCAGCTCACCGTGCGGCCACAACATCAGCCCACCCACCGGGAACATCACCAGCCTGATAACCGGATTCAACGGATGCTCCAGATACCCCTCAAGCCCCGCAATGATGGCGTAAATACCGAAAAGGGCGAAGCAGAACACCTGCAGCATCTGCTCAAAATCGCCGGTAATCAGGGGCGAATAAGCGAACAGCAGAGGCACAATATAGAGCCCCTTCGCCAGCTTCCAGGCAGTGAACCCGGTACGCATCTGCGGCGTGCCGGCAATGGCCGCGGCAGCAAACGCGGTCAGGCATACCGGGGGGGTCACATTGGAGTCCTGAGACAACCAGAAGATGATCATATGGGCCGCCACCAGCGCCATCGACAGGGTTGCAGGCGACAGGGCCTGTTCCAACAACTGACTACCAAAGGTATCCGGCACCGCCGCCAGCAGAGCCATCGCCTCGGCCTTGCCCATCGGGGCCGAGAGAGCAGACAGCTGATCCGGTGCCACCAGCATGAAGATTGCCTTGGCCTCCTCCGGCAGATTCCCGCTTACCAGTAAGTCCAGCAACTGGCTCTGGGCAATCAGCTGATAGATTGCTGGCGCGGACAAGGTTGCCAACACGATATAGGCCGCGGTTACCGGCAGCCCCATCCCCAGAATCAGCGAGGCCAGGGCAACCAGCAGGATGGTGATCAGCAGGCTGCCACCGGCCCAGTCTGTGACCATCAGGGAAAAGGTGTTACCGATGCCCGTGGTCGATACCACCATCACGATCAACCCTACCGTGATCAGCAGAATCGCAGTTGTGGTGATATTCCGGGCGCCCATGGCCAACGCCTCGAAAACATCCCGCCATCCCATCGGGCTGCGGGACAACCAGGACGCCCCGATCACCGACAAAATACCGATGCCCGCGGCATACGTTGGGGTAAAACCGTAAATCAGCGCGCCGACCAGCACCACCAGCGGCAACAGGAAGTGCCAGCCATTTTTCAGCACCTCGGCCAGGCTCGGGGCATCCGCCTCTTCCAGCCGGATAGCATGGCTGCGCTTTGCCTCCACCCGCACGAACATTGCCACAGACAGGAAATACAGCAGCGCAGGCAGCGCTGCGACACTGATGATGGTGAGATAAGACACCTGGGTGTAAGACGCCATGATAAAGGCACCCGCCCCCATCACTGGTGGCATCAACTGCCCGCCGGTTGAAGCCGCTGCCTCAACTCCCGCAGAAAAGCGGGCCGGAAAACCGGATTTTCGCATCAGTGGGATGGTGATCACCCCGGTAGAAACCGTATTAGCAACACTCGAGCCGGACACCGAGCCCATCAGGCCGGAAGCAAAAACCGCCACAAACCCGGGCCCGCCAATAAAGCGCCCGGCCGCACACCGGGCCAGTTCGATGATAAAATCCCCTGCTCCGGACTTCACCAGAAACGCTCCGAACAGGATGAACATGAACACGTAAGTCCAGGAAATGCGGGCAATGGTGCCCAACATGCCTTGGCCGCCAATGTAAGAGCGGAACAAAACGGTTTCCCAACTCAGGCCTGGAAAGTTGAAAATGCCGTCTACGTACTGCCCCCACCAGGCCACATAGGTCAAAGCCACAACACACAATAGCGGAATAAACCAGCCCACGGTGCGACGAGCAAATTCCAGCACCAGCAACACCGCCACCACAGACACCAGCCAGTCCGTGCTGTTGAAGTTCACGCCCCGCTCATAAAGCGCGGTTTCAAAGGCGATCAAATAGAAGGCACAGGCCAGAGCCAGCGCACCCAATACCACATCCAGCCCCAGCACCAGCCGCTGTCCGGCGCCCGTTCGGGCCTTCAGCATCGGCGTGGTGAGGGTACAGATCAGCCCGAACAACCCGAAATGCAGGGCCGAGGTCCAGAGTTCGGACAAGGTGGAGAAAGTATTGAAGTACAGGTGTACCAGCGATGTGATGATAGCCAGTGCGGTGATAACCGGCCCGAGCAACCGGTGCTCCAGGCGTTCACTGGCCTCTTTAACGGTATCGTCGCGGATCTCCTCCAGAGACCCGCGGTTATCAGGCTTGCTCACCATCAGTTGGCAATCAGACGGTCAGGAATGCTGACGCCCTGCTCCTTGTAAAAGCGTGCAGCACCCGGATGCAAGGGCATGGGCAGGCCGACGATTGCTTTTTCCAGGGCCATCGCTTTGGTGGCCGGGTGGATGTTATTGAGGAACGGAAGATTGGCATAGATGGTTTTAACGATCTCATACACATCCTCTTCCGAGACATCGTCCCGCACCGCCAGGATATTGGGCTGGGCGATGGTGTTGATCGGCTTGTCCTGGCTCGGATACGTACCAGCAGGGATGGTGTAGGCACTCCATAGTTCGAAATCCTTGTTCACCTGGGCCAACTGCTCCGCTGTGAAATCCAGGGTGACGATATCTTTGCCCATATTGGCGTAGGCGCGGGTGACCGCAGATGCAGGTGCGCCAGCCGGTATGTTCATGCCATCAATGTTGCCGTTCTGCAGCGCATCGGCACTGGGCCCGTAGCCAAGAAACGCCAGATTCACTTGCTCCAGATCTACCCCGACATTGCCAAGAATGAACCGACCGGAGCCTTCGGTGCCGGAGTTACGGGCACCAATGGAAAAGCTTTCGCCGTACAGATTCTTCATATCAGCAATGGTGCCGGTTTTTGCGAGTTCCTCCCGAATCACAAAGTGCTCAACGTTCTGCCAGAGCATTGAGACAGAGCGAAGGTTTTTGTAAGCCTTGGGAACCGGCTTGGTGCCATTCCAGGCCCAGGCACCATATAGGCCCTGAAGAATGCCGAACTGGATCTGGTCTTCATCCATCAGTTTCAGGTTTTCTCCGGAACCTGCTGAACTGATGGCAGACACTGAAATACCGGTTTTCGGCTCCAGCTTCACCTTGATCAGCGTCGAAATAGCGACACCCACCGGGTAGTAGGTTCCTCCGGTAGTCGCCGTTCCCATTACGTAGTTGCCCTCAGCGTGCGTGGCAACGGGTGCAACCAGCAAAGAGGCAGCCGCCAGCATGCCCGCGGCGGATGCAAGAAATCGTTTAGCCTTCATGATGTAGCTCCTTTCGCCATTATTCTTAGTAAGTTAGGAAGGTTTAGCCCATCAAACATAGCCCTAACCGGTAATCAATGCCAGCAACAACCCGACACACCAGAAAAAAAAGGGCTTCCCGAAGGAAGCCCTTTTTAAACATCAAACCGAACGGGTTCGTTTACCGTTCGATATGCTGGTACTCACCGGCATCTGCCGTAGCCAGGGTCACCACAACGATGGCCACAAAGGCAGCAATAAAGCCGGGGATAATCTCGTACACACCCGGGCCGCCCATGAAGCTGCCGTTCCAGCCCAGTGCGATCCAGCCCATTACCGTGGCTGCGCCCACGATCAGGCCAGCGATGGCTCCGGCACCGTTGGTGCGTGACCAGGTCAGCGACAGGATAATCAGCGGGCCGAAGGCGGCACCAAAGCCAGCCCAGGCGTTACTGACCAGCCCCAGAACCTGTGAGTCCGGATCAGACGCAATAAAGGCTGCCACCAAACCAACCGCCACCACACAGGCACGACCGATGTTCACACACTCCTTGTCGGAGGCGTCCTTGCGCAGGAACAGGCGGTAGAAGTCTTCAGTCAAAGAAGCGGAAGACACCAGCAACTGACTGGAGATGGTACTCATCACCGCGGCCAGCAGCGCCGCATACAGGAAGCCGGTAATCAGCGGATGGAACAGCAGGTCAGACAACACAATGAAGATGGTTTCCGGGTCTGTTACGTCAAGGCCGTTACGAACCGCGTAGGCGCGACCGAACACACCCAGCGCAATGGCACCGATCAGTGAGATTCCCATCCAGGACATACCGATGTTACGGGCCACACCCACCTCTTTCACCGTCCGGATCGCCATGAAACGCACGATGATGTGAGGCTGGCCAAAATAACCCAGGCCCCAGGTTACCGCTGAAAGCCAGCCGATAAAGGTCAACCCTTCGGTCCAGGAAAGCAGGGTTGGATCTACCTCATTGAGTGTTTGCGAAGCCTGGGCGAAACCGCCGCCGCCTTCACCAAAGAGCACAACCGCAGGCATGATCACCAGCGCCAACATCATGATGCAGCCCTGAACAAAGTCGGTCATGCTCACCGCCAGGAAGCCACCTACCACGGTGTATGCCAGAACCACACCCAGGGTAATCACGATGCCAACGGCGTAGTCACTCAGGCCACCAAAGTTAAAGATGCCCGCAAAGGCACTTTCAAACAGTTTGCCACCGGCTACCAGGCCAGAGGCCGTGTAGACTGCGAAAAACAGCACGATAACAATGGCTGAAACCGTCCGCAGGGGCAGCGCTTTGGTGGGAAACCGGTTTGCCAGGAAGGCAGGAATAGTCAACGCATTACCATAGTGCACTGTCTGCTCACGAAGCCTCGGCGCAACCACAACCCAGTTGACAAAAGCACCGACAAACAGGCCGATACCGATCCAGGCCGATGCCAGACCGGTCACGTAGAGTGCACCCGGCAGACCAAGCAGCAGCCAGCCACTCATATCAGAAGCACCTGCCGACAAGGCAGCAACCTTCGGGCTCAGGGCGCGCCCGCCCAGCATGTAATCCTCAGCAGTGGCTGACGATGTCCGCATGGCGTACAGACCGATGGCAATCATCAGGCCAAAGTACGCAAAGAGACTGATCCAAACTCCAATAGCCATAAGGCTCCTCCGGTTGATTGAGTCGGACGATATCCGCTCGTCTGGCACAGCGCTGACTCAGGGAGCCCAGCATATGCCGTTTCTTCTTATACATTTCTTGATTTTCAGATCTGTAGCAAGCACTTGCTTGCTTGAACTCCCCACTAACTATAGCTGATCGTCTGGCGCTTGCGACCGAACGGTCAGAGTCGGAAAGCCCATGATCTGTGGGAGGTATAAGTTAGTATTACTACGCACATCAGGCTTACAAAATCCTACGGTAATTTTGCAAAACCCTACGGGATTGTAATGATAATGGATCTCATACAGGTTTTAAAACCTGTCGAATCAGGCAACAGAAACGCCTGCCTGCAATTTCGAAGGTGTAGTACCACGGTATTTGCGCAGCGCATTGGTCAACGCGCTCTGGGAGGAGAAACCCGTGCGGTAGCTTACTTCAGACACAGATACCTTTGTTGAGGCCAACAAGTGTACAGCCTGATCCAACCGGGTCTGCAAAAGAAACTGGTGTGGCGTGGTTCCGGTGACCTCCCGAAAAATCTCGTGAAAGCGACTAACACTCAGGCAGGCAACGCCAGCAAGGTCCGCGACGGTAATCTTCCGGTGCAGATTACCAACAATATAGTTCCGAACAACTTCAGGGTTGAACCCCTGCCTGTGCCAGGATCGAACCGGTTCGTTGACAAGGCGCTCCGCCATGCCATGCAGGATACCGGCAGCCAGATGCTGATGCAGGGTGGTGTTATCCGGCCACCGATTCACTTCGGCTGCCGCAAACTGCACAAAGCTCTGCATCTGATTATCCATCTGCAAGGCCCGGGGCTTATCAAACAAGCGGGCCAATTTTTCATAGTGGGCGTGGGCGGGCGATGACAACACCGGAGAGACCGGGTCGATATTGATAACCAGCACATGGTTCTGCTGATCACCAAAAAAGTCATGCCTCGCATCGGTAGGCACCAGACACGCTTTCCAGGTATCAAGCCTGGCTCCGGCTCCGTCTACCGTCAACTCCGCCTCACCCTGGATCCCCAGCACCACCTGATGGTGCTGGTGATGGTGTTGCTGGCTGGCAGTTGGCAGCTTCAGCAGCCGGGTATCAAGCATCGGCAATTTACCCAGACTCCACAGGGAGCGCCGCCAGAGCCGTCAACAGCGCCGATACGCTCTCGGACACCTGCTCCAGAGGCAAGGAGGCATTAACGATATGATAACGCTCTGGCATTGCTGTAGCCCTTTCCAGGTAAGCATTGCGAACCTTCTGGAAGAACGCCTGCGCCTCCAGCTCAAAGCGATCCAGCTCGCCTCGCTTGCGGGCTCTTGCCATACCGGTTGCGACAGGCGCATCCAGCAAAATCACATGATCCGGCCGCACATCAGCCTGCACCAGCGTCTCCAGCAAGGCGATACGTTCTTCCGGCACCCCCCGCCCTGCACCCTGGTAGGCATAAGTAGCGTCGGTGAAACGGTCGCACAACACCCATTGCCCGGAGGCCAGAGCAGGAAGAATTTTGCGGTGCAAATGCTGTGCGCGGGCGGCGAACATCAATAACAACTCAGTGAGTTCATGCACCGACTCATCACCGGAGGCCAGCAACAACTCGCGTATCTGCTCTGCCAGCGGCGTCCCACCAGGCTCACGGGTAACAATAAAGCCGATACCCAGACGCTCAAGAGTTTTCGCTGCATTATCCAGTTGCGTCGACTTGCCAACGCCTTCGGTACCCTCAAAGGTAATAAACCGGCCTCTGGCCACGCTACTGATCTCCACTGTTTGTCTGTTTCGTATCCGGGGCCGGAGACGACCGGTAGTCTTTCCGCCTGTTGAGCTGAAACTCCCGCACCGCTTTCTGATGCTCAGCCAGGGTCCTGGAGAATTTGTGGCTGCCATCACCGCGGGCAACAAAATACAAACTGTCGCCATCGCTTGGGTTCAATGCCGCATGGATAGACTCACGGCCCGGCAATGCAATCGGAGTGGGTGGCAAACCGTCAATCCGATAGGTGTTATACGGTGTCCATTTACGCAGATCGCTACGGCGAATGCGCCCGTCGTAACTGTCACCCATGCCGTAGATTACGGTGGGGTCTGTCTGCAAGCGCATACCTTGCTCCAGGCGCCGGACAAAGACACCCGCAACCTGTCCCCGCTCCCCGCTCACGCCCGTTTCACGCTCGATGATGGATGCCATAATCAGGGCTTCGTAAGCTGTTTTATAAGGTAACCCCTCCGCCCGGCTGTTCCACTCCACGTCGAGTGTCTTCACCATAATATCGTAGGCTCGCTGCAGGATATCCAGATCCGTCTCGTGACTGTGGAACAGATAAGTGTCCGGAAAGAACCAGCCCTCGGGATTCTGCCCTTCCGCACCCACGGCTTCCATGATCTGTTCATCCGTCCATTCTGCCGTTATCTGGCCCAGGCGTTCGGTACGGGCCAGTGCCATACGCATGTCAGCAAAGGTCCAGCCCTCAATAAACTGGACAGACCATAGCTTCACCTTGCCCTCCACCATCATTCCAAGCATATCCAGCGGCGTGATACCTGGCTGGAACTCATAGTCACCGGCCTTAATCCGCGCCTGCTCCGGGTTAAGCCGCCCGTATAGCCGCAACCACATCGGATCATCCACCAACCCCCTGGCAGCCATCTGGTGAGCCAGCTGGCCAAAAGCCGTTCCCGGTGCAACGCTAAACAGCACGGGCTCGTCAATTTCAACCCTGTTATGCAGGGTCTGTAGCCCCTGGAATACCCAAAGACCAACACCAGACGCAGCCAGCACGCCCGCAGCAATTACCACTAACAGCAACTTTCGAAACACGGAGTTCAATCCAGTCAATTCGAGGGAGAGCAGATTGTCGCAAGCATGGAATCCACAGGCAAATCCTGCCCGGCAAGATTACGCACCGGTACCACGCCGAGTACGCTATTGGTCAGGCAAATGGCCTGGCAGCTGTGTCCTACCAGTTCGCCCAAGCCCAGCGGCCGTTCTGTTAGGGCCTCTCCAGCGCTGTGCAAGCGCTCAATTACACGCTGGCGCATCACGCCGGAAACCGCCAGACTCGATGCAGGTGGCGTTACCCACCCTTCCGGCAAACGCACAAACAGATTGGTTCGGGTACCCTCAACCACGTCGCCGGCCGCATTACTCATGAGTACTTCAAATACTGGATCGACCAGCTCACGGGCCGCCATCACCTGTTCAAGCCGGTTGAGGGTTTTAATGCCAGACAACACCGGGTTGACGGTCAGGGGCACCCTGGAGAAATCGACATAGACGCCAGCCGCAGGCGGCGCCTGCGGTGCAGGAGCATGCTGGAGAATCAGCGTCGGCCTCATGTTTGGCGCAGGCCTGTAGCCTCGCCCTCCCTCGCCTCGGGTAAGGATAAGCTTGAGAATCCAGACTGCATCGCCATAGAGCCCACAATAGCGCGCCAGCGCAGAATCGCAGTGGCGGGCAATGTCGTGGCGGGCAACCGGAATGCCAAGCCTGCCCGCGTCACGAACCAGTCTGTCCAGATGATACGAAAGCAGGGGTGCCGACGCACCCTCCACCCGCAAGGTTTCGAACAAACCATCGCCATAAGTAAGGCCACGGTTGTTCGTCTCCAGCGCTGCTTCATCTGCCCAGCACAGCTGAAGCATCAGCCGTCAGCCTTCGTATCGGCGGAAAATCAGCGTACCGTTGGTGCCGCCAAATCCGAACGAATTCGACAGGGCAACCTTTATATCCGCGGCCCGGGCTGTATGCGGAACAAAATCCAGATCGCAGCCATCGTCCGGATTATCCAGGTTGATGGTTGGCGGCAGAATGCCATCACGAACGGCCAACACCGAGAAGATCGCCTCTACGGCACCGGCGGCACCGAGAAGGTGGCCCGTCATGGACTTGGTACTGCTCATTGCAAGCCCGCTGGCATGGCTGCCAAACACTGACTTCACCGCAGCGACCTCCGCAACATCACCGACCTGGGTGGAGGTACCGTGAGCATTGATGTAATCCACCTCATCGGGTGCCAGCCCTGCGTCACGAATGGCATTTTTCATGGAGCGCGCCGCTCCCTCGCCATCTGCCGGCGGTGCGGTGATGTGATGGGCATCATCACTCATACCAAAACCAATCACCTCGCCGTAAATCGTGGCTCCCCGAGCCCTGGCGTGTTCAAGCTCCTCCAGCACAACAACACCTGCACCGTCGCTCAACACGAAACCGTCTCTCTCACGATCCCAGGGACGGCTGGCCTTTTGCGGCTCGTCATTTCGCGTCGACAACGCCCGGGCAGAAGAGAAAGCAGCCACACCACTGCGCGTGGTTGCCATTTCTGCACCACCGGCCAGCATTACCTCTGCATCGCCATAGGCGATAGTTCGGGCCGCATAGCCGATGTTGTGAGTACCGGTTGTACACGCCGTCACAATAGCAATGTTCGGGCCCTTGTAGCCAAACCGGATACCGGCGTTTCCGGAAATCATGTTGATCACAGACGCAGGCACAAAGAAAGGCGACACTTTACGGGGCCCGGCCTTTTCCATCTGGATAACATTTTTTTCGATGAACTCGAGGCCACCGATGCCAGAGCCGATGGCAATGCCAACCCGTTCCTTATCCAGGGCGTCGAACTCTTCAAGACCACTGTCATCAACCGCCTGCTGGGCTGCAATCAGGCCGTAATGGATAAAAGCATCGAGTTTGCGGGCGTCTTTCGTGGACAACCAGGGGCTGATATCCAGATCCTTGACGGCCCCCCCGATACGGGTGCCATACTCCGAGGCGTCGAAGCGGTCGATAAGACCAATACCACTGCGCCCGGCCTGAACGGCCTCCCAGGAAGTTTTTACGTCGTTACCCACCGGCGACAGCATACCCATCCCCGTAATGACAACACGTCGCTTGCTCATAACTCAAATCACCCAAATGATGCTTGTCTTGCCCGATCGCTACCGGTCTTTTTTTACCAATAAAAAAGCCGTCCTTAATTAGCCCAAAGGACGGCTTTTTCCTGGCTACCTGATGATGCGGCTATCAGGTGTGAGCAACGATGTAGTCGATCGCATCCTGCACAGAGCCCAGCTTCTCAGCCTCTTCATCAGGAATCTCGGTCTCGAATTCCTCTTCAAGGGCCATAACCAGCTCAACAGTGTCCAGTGAGTCGGCGCCAAGATCCTCTACGAAGGAAGAGGTGTTCTGAACCTCGGACTCTTTAACGCCCAACTGTTCACAAACAATCTTCTTCACGCGCTCTTCAACTGTACTCATAATGTCCTCACTTTATATATCAACCAAGCAACTCAATGGCTGCCAGTTTAGTTTAAACCCTACCCTCAAACAAGCAGGGACTGAAGCAAACATGTTGTGCGACAAGGGGTTGCACTGCAGCCTGAAACAGGCTTACCCCATATACATGCCGCCATTCACATGAATCGTTTCACCAGTTACGTAGGCCGCGCCGTCGGAAGCCAGAAACGCTACCACTGAGGCCACTTCCCGGGGATCACCCAGTCGGCCTGCAGGTATGATTTCCAGCATAGCCTGACGCTGCTTATCGTCCAGTTTTTTCGTCATATCGGTATCAATAAATCCGGGGGCCACGCAGTTGGCAGTAATGCCCCGATTGGACATTTCCTTGGCAAGACTGCGGGTAAAGCCCTCAACCCCGGCCTTCGCTGCACAGTAGTTACCCTGCCCGGGGTTGCCCATACCGGCAACCACAGAACTGATATTGATAATCCGGCCCCAGCGGGCTTTCGCCATACCGCGAAGTACAGCCTTGCTGGTGCGATAGACGCTCGACAGATTGGTTTCAATGACCGAATCCCAGTCGTCATCCTTCAAACGCATCAGCAGGTTATCACGGGTGATACCCGCGTTGTTCACCAGAATCTGGGGCGCACCGGAGCGCTCTGTCATTTCTTTCAGCCCAGCCTCGATGCTCCCTGGCTCCGCCACATTCATGACGATACCGTAACCGGCGTAACCCGCATCTTTCAGGCCATCGGTAATCGCTTTGGCGCCAGTCTCGGAGGTGGCTGTACCAACCACCTCTGCGCCAAGCCTTGCCAATTCATGAGCTACGGCTTTGCCGATACCACGACTGGCACCTGTAACCAGCGCCACTTTGCCTTCCAAAGACATAACAAACTCCCTGTGATCAGGACTTCCCGAAAGCCTTCATAGCCTCAGACAAGGCCTCCGGGGTTTCGATATTGTGAACCGGCAGGGAACGATCGATTCGCTTGACCAGTCCGGCCAGCACCTTGCCAGCACCGCACTCGACTGCAACGTTTACGCCGTCAGCCGCCAGACGCTTGACAGAATCTGTCCACAGCACCGGCGAATACAACTGTTTCAGCAGATTCTGCTTGAGCGTCTCGGCATCCGTCGACGGTTCTGCATTTACGTTTTGCACAACCGGTATCAGGGCGTTGTTAAACCGTACGTCTTCCAGCGCCTCGGCCAACTGTTCCGCCGCACCTTTCATCAGGGCGCAGTGGGACGGCACACTCACCGGCAATGGCATGGCCTTGCGGGCGCCTTTTGCCTTGCAAACCTCTATTGCCCGCTCTACGGCCGCAGATGAGCCTGCAATGACAACCTGTCCCGGCGCATTGAAGTTGACCGCTGCTACCACATCATTACCGGCAGCTTCTTCACACGCTGCCAGAACATCGGCATCTTCAAGCCCGAGAATGGCAGCCATACGACCTTCGCCTGCCGGCACCGCGTCCTGCATCAATTCGCCACGCAGCTGAACCAGCTTGACCGCCTCAACAAAATCCAGGCTCTCGGCCGCCACCAGCGCACTGTACTCACCCAGGCTGTGCCCGGCCAAAAAATCCGGCCTTGGGGCATCAGCAACGCACCATTGCCGCCACAAAGCCACACTGGCCGTAAGAAGCGCCGGCTGGGTAATTGCGGTTTTGTTGAGTTCCTCGGCCGGGCCATTCTGGCACAGATGCCACAGATCATAACCGAGCACATTAGAGGCATCGTTAAAGGTCTTGCTGACCATGGGCCACGCCTCAGCGGCACCGGCCAGCATACCGATCGACTGCGAGCCTTGTCCGGGAAAAACAAATGCTGATTTCATAAGCCGAATCTTATCGTTATTGAAGGGTTGGTGAAGATTAGCCAATAGTACAATTCAGGCCAATTATCCGCGCTCTATGCGCTGCGCGCGGGACGACTTTAGTCTCAAGCCGACAGGAGGGGAATCATAACACCAGATCGTCCAGTCTTTCGTTGATCCTTCGTGGCACTTCCAGCTCAACTTCCCGAACAGCCTGTTGAATCGCCGCCAGCATCGCTCTTTCGTTGGCGTTGCCATGACTCTTTATCACCACACCCTGAAGGCCAAGCAGGCTGGCGCCATTATGACGGGAGGGATCCATCAACTGCAGCAGGCGGCCGATAATCGGCTTGGCAAGCATGCCGACAAACCGGTTGTAGGGCGAGCGGGTAAACGCCTGTTCAAGTAACTCAATCAACAACCCGGCAACGCCTTCGCCGGTTTTCAGCGCTATATTTCCGACAAAACCGTCGCACACAACAACATCTGCTACATCCCGGAAGAGATCGCTGCCCTCAACATAGCCGATGTAGTTTATGGTATCGCACTGAGCGAGCATGTGAGAGGCAAGCCTTACCTGCTCATTGCCCTTGATCTCCTCCTCACCCACATTCAGCAAGGCCACCCGGGGCTCGGTTTCGGAACAGATCGCAGAGGCCATGAGCGACCCCATCAATGCATACTGGTAAAGATTTTCGGCGGTTGAATCGACATTGGCGCCCAGGTCAAGGACATGACACCGGCCACGCAGAGAAGGAATAAGTTTGGAAATGGCAGGCCGTTCAATACCCGGGTACATGCGGATGATCGAGCGGCCGAACGCCATCAGGGCCCCGGTATTACCGGCACTCACACACCCCTGAGCCTCACCATCGCGAACCAGCCCAAGGGCAATTGCCATGGAGGAGCTTTTCTTGTGCCGAAGCGCATGGGAGGGGCGCTCGTTCATGCGCACCACGTCTGCCGCTTCAACAATGCGTATTCTGGCATGACCCTCACACAACAAAGCCTCAAGCTCGCTCCGTATTCCTACAAGAACAAGACTCAAGGCTTCGTTTTTACGCACTGCATCCAGCGCAGCATGAACCACCACAGATGCCCCGCGATCACCGCTCATGGCATCAATGGCTATGGTGACAGGCTTGCTCACCACGCGCTCATGCGGCACAGGTCAGGTACAGATCCCGACGATGTTACTCGTCGCGGGCTTCTACAACCTGCTTACCCCGGTAGAAACCATCCGGAGATACGTGGTGGCGACGATGAACTTCGCCAGTGGTGGAATCGGTAGACAGCGCAGCAGCAGTCAGCGCGTCGTGTGAACGGCGCATGCCACGCTTGGAACGGGTCTTACGGTTTTGCTGTACAGCCATGATTATGCTCCTGACCTATTTTCGAATGCGTTAATGCTTAGTCGTTTTCAAACCCGACAGAACACTGAACGGGTTGTCTTTTCTCTTTTCAACTTCTGGCTCGAGCGGCTCACGGGCCGGCTCCAGCGCCTCAAGCTCTTCTTTTGCCGGGCAGTCGTCGCGCTCGTGCAGGGGAAACGGAGGTAACACAAGCAGCAGCTCGTCTTCCACCATCGACCAGAGATCCGCACTGTAGTCTTCCACAAGGAAAGGCTCCAGCGCCTTTGGCAAGCGCTGCGCCTGCTCATCGCTAATCACCAGCCCCAGTTCAAAGGCAGACTCCAGAACCGCCTGCATGTCGCCCATACAGCGCTGGCACTCGAGCACAACCGGTGCCGTCAACTGGCCGGAAACCACCCTTCGGCGCTCTCCGTCAAGATAAAACTCCAGTCTGACACGACACTGTCCATCTTCGGGAAGCCCCGGTACAGCCCCGAAAAAACGAGACAACGCCTTGAAAGGGACTCCCCCTTCAAGCGTTACGTTTTGTTCCGCAAGACGGTTGGGGTCTACGGATCTGGGCAGCTCGACGATTGGTGCATTGGACATAGGCGCGCAATTCTAGGGGCGGGACCCGCTTCTGTCAAAGCTTAATCGCCTTTCTGCAGTAGCAACTGCTGAAAATAAGGGTATTTTACGATGATACACTGCCCGGACGGCTCCGCCCCCAACAGACAAAGAGAACACCGATCATGCCCAACCCGAACATCGTACTGGCTTCGTCATCGCCTTACCGCAAGCAACTCCTGGCGCGTCTGGGGTTGACGTTCACCACAGCCAGCCCTGATATTGACGAATCACCGTCCCCGGGCGAAAACCCCGAACATCTTGCCGTGCGACTGGCCCGCGAAAAGGCCCGGGCACTACAACATGACTACCCCGACAGCCTGATCATCGGCTCTGATCAGGTTGCAACCCTGCCGGATGGCACCCTGCTGAATAAGCCCGGCAGCCACCAGGCCGCCCGGGCGCAACTCATGCATAGCAGCGGCCAACGCATCCGCTTCCTCACCGGCCTGGCTGTACTGGACACCCGCACCGATACCATAACAAGCCATTGCGAACCCTTTGATGTTCATTTCAGGGTGCTGTCCGAGCCCGAGATCGAGGGCTATCTGCACAAAGAAACACCGTATGATTGCGCTGGCAGCTTCAAGATGGAAGGCCTCGGCATCACGCTGTTCAGCAGCATGGAAGGCCACGACCCAAACAGCCTGATCGGCCTGCCACTCATCGCGCTGACAAGCATACTGATTCAGGCTGGTGTCAATCCGTTGACCCACGGCTAAGCCAGAAAGCCGGTTAACGCAATTCCAGCCTGGCACTCGCCAGATAACCGGCAACGCCCTGCCCCACCGAGACCCCAAGCTGCTCCACAAACTTCTGCAGCGGCGACCGGCTTCGACTGTAATCGACCAGCTCTTCCTCACCTACCAGCTGGCGCGCAACCCAGGAGGTACTACCCAATCCATCTACCAGGCCAAGCTCCACAGCCTGCTGGCCACTCCAGACAAGCCCGCTGAACAGGCGATCATCATCAGCAAGGCGATCGCCACGCCCTGCTTTTACGGCTTCGATAAATTGCTGATGAGTGTTCTCGAGAACACCCTGCCAGAACGCCACCTCCTGCTCCTGCTCGGGCGAAAATGGATCCAGAAATGCCTTATTGTCACCAGATGTATACAGCCGGCGCTCAACGCCCAGCTTCTCCATAACCCCTGTATAACCAAAACCTCCGGCAACCACGCCGATTGATCCGACCAGACTCGCCCGGTTGGCGTAGATCTCATCGGCAGCAGCCGCTATATAGTAAGCGCCGGAAGCCCCTATATCCGAAATCACCGCATAGACTTTCTTGTCCGGATACTCGACTCTCAGTCGTTTGATTTCATCGTAGACATACCCGGATTGCACCGGGCTGCCTCCAGGGCTATTGATCCGCAACACCACGGCCCGGGAGTTCTCGGCCTCGAACGCTGCCCGCAAGGCTCCGACAAGGTTGTCCGCGCTTGCGAGCTCATCGGCAGCAATCGGGCCATTCACTTCCACCAGCGCGGTATGCGCTCCGGCGGCGGCCGCCACCCCTTCGCCGATGGGCGAACGAACCATAAACAACAGGGCGGCCAGATATACAAAGGTCAGCAGTTTGAAGAATATACCCCAGCGCCGGCTTCGCTTCTGCTCTGCTTGCAAAGACATTACCAGCTTTTCAATCAACCGCCAGTCACGACCGTTTTCCGGCGGAATATTTGGCTTCTTCGAACCAAAAAAACGCTTTCCTTCCGAAGGCTTCTCCTGCCCGACCGGGGCATCATCCCAACCGGATTGCCCGTCCTTGTCCCACTCACTCATGCTTTTCCCCTGCAAACAAATTTCATCATTAATCGGCGAAGCTCAAGCGCTTCTATGGTCGAAGCCCAAGCACTTTGCGCAACTCGTCCACGGAACTGACAACCGCACGGGGCGCATATTCACCCAGAACATCGCGCCCGTGCACTCCCCAGTCAACGCCGATGGACGGCATACCGATACGCTGCGCCATCTCCAGATCGTAGCGCGTATCACCGATCATCACCGCTTCATCCGGCTCGTAACCGTAGAAGGCAAGAATCTCCTCAAGCATCAGAGGATGGGGCTTGGATCGCGTTTCATCCGCGCAGCGGGTAATGTCGAAATGGGGCCCCAGACCACTGGAAGTAAGCGCCACCTCAAGGCCGCGACGGCTCTTACCCGTGGCAACCGAACAGCCTTGCCCCGCCCCCCTGACATCAGCGACCACGTCGGCCATGCCATCAAACACATTCTGCGGCGTTGTCACTTTTTTGAAGAAGTAGCCGGCGTAACCTTCTCGGATGCGCAGCATTTCCTCACGGCTCAGGCCCGGATACAGCTTCTCCAGCGCCTCAATCATGCCAAGACCGATAATGTCGCGGTACGCTTCCCGCTCCAGCTCCGGGTAGCCCAGCTCGGTCGCGGCCTGATGCAGGCTGTCGGCGATATGATCCACCGAGTCGATCAGCGTCCCGTCCCAGTCAAAAATAACAACCTTTACATTCATCCGTCATGCTTCCCGTTTCGCTTTGACAATTCTTCAAGCACCTTTGCAAAGGGCTCATCGTAAGGGGCTTCCAGCCGAAGAGAGTCTCCCGACCCCGGCAAACAGAACTCCAGAGCCCTGGCATGCAGCATCAACCGTTGCCCACCAATAGCCCGGAAAGCCTTCTGGCTCGCATCGTCCATGTACTTGTCGTCGCCCGCAATCGGATGCCCCGCCCAGGCACTGTGCACTCGGATCTGGTGAGTCCGGCCAGTCACCGGAGACGCCTCTACCAGACTATACCCATGGAACGCTTGCAGACACGAAAAAAGGGTCAGCGACTCCTTGCCTTCTTCGCTCACCCGAACCCGCCTTTCGCCATTGGGCATTTCGTATCGCAACAAAGGCTCGGCAACCCGCCTGACTTTGTCAGACCAGCTCCCTGCAACCAGCGCATGATAGTACTTGCGGATACGCTTATTCCTCAGCTCATCCTGCAGAAACCTGAGTGCCGACCGCTTTTTGGCCACCATGACAAGCCCCGAGGTGTCCCGATCCAGCCGGTGCACCAGCTCAAGAAAACGGGCATCCGGACGGGCAGAACGTAACACTTCAATCAACCCGAAACTCAGGCCGCTGCCGCCATGAACAGCAATGCCCGAGGGCTTGTTCACCACTAGCATGTCATCGTTTTCAAAGACCACTGCCGCCTCAACCACCTGCTGAACCCGGGCACCCGGCACAGGCTGCTCCGCCCGGGCCTTCTGCACCACCGGCGGTATGCGCACCACATCCCCCGAACTCAGCCGGGCATCCGGCTTAACGCGCCCCTTGTTTACCCGCACCTCGCCCTTCCTTACAATCCGGTACACGATGCTTTTAGGCACTCCCCGCAGCCGGGCCAGAAGAAAGTTGTCCAGCCTCTGGCCAGCCATATCCTCATCAACAGTCACCCACTGAACACCGGTGGCAACCTGGCCTTTTGCCGGTACCGGATGGGTAGCCGACCGGGACGGCGCTGGCGCGGCTTTTCCGGAATCTGGTTTTCGGGACATGGAAACCCTCTGTCACCGCACGCTGGAAGAAGACGATTTAGCGCAATCCCGGGGCCGTCACCAAAGAGTTGTCGGGCACCGGGTTACCTGTTATATTCCAGCGTGCTTTGTCGTTTGTTTACGGCCTGACAGATCCTGGTCAGAAGCCGGAGCGGCAGAAGTATACCGATACTGATTAAGAGTTTGAACGCCGCCAAGCCACACATTACCGGAGGCGGCGCAAACCGGAAACACTCCCGGAACACAGGCCAGACCGAAAACGGCTGTAACCTGCCCCGGAGAAGAAAAAGCCGACCAGAAAACCGTCGGGCGACATTACGAAGAATCATTGCCACGCAACCCCGGGCCGTCCAGCAAACAATACGACGTGAGACCCAGGGAGTTGTGTGAACCTGACAACGGATACTATGCGTCAACAGACTTTCACCCTACTCGATCCCGCTCCGCCTGTTGGCAGGAGCTGCATCGGCGGTGGTCTCAGACATCCAGGATTACAGCCCGGCAAGGTCTGATTCGTCTGGCCGCTGGCGCCTGTGCAGTATAAGCCCGCGGCACGCACATCCCTCTTCACAATTGTCTCCCCGGTTTTCTGTCATCAACAACTGACAGGAACTCCTTCATTTCTCATGAAAAGAATGCTGATAAATGCAACCCACCCGGAAGAGTTGCGCGTAGCTCTGGTAGACGGCCAGCGGCTGTTTGATCTGGATATCGAATCCAGCACCCGCGAACAGAAAAAAGCCAATATTTACAAAGGGCGCATCACCCGGGTAGAGCCCAGCCTTGAAGCGGCATTTGTCGACTTCGGCGCCGAACGTCATGGTTTTCTACCGCTAAAAGAAATCTCCAAGGAATATTTCAAGAAATCACCTGGCCAGATTGAAGGCAAGATCAACATCAAGGATGTTGTCTCCGAGGGTCAGGAAGTCATCGTGCAGGTCGATAAAGAAGAGCGCGGCAACAAGGGCGCCGCGCTGACCACTTTTATTTCTCTGGCTGGCCGCTATCTGGTGCTGATGCCGAACAACCCCCGTGCCGGCGGCATCTCGCGCCGCATCGAAGGTGAAGACCGGGCCCAGCTGAAAGATGCCATGAACGATGTCCAGGTGCCGAAATCCATGGGCATCATTGTCCGTACCGCGGGTATCGGCCGAACCTCGGAAGAACTGCAGTGGGATCTCGACTATCTGGTACAGTTCTGGGAGGCCATTACCCAGGCCGCAGACGAACGCAAAGCGCCGTTCCTGATCCACCAGGAGAGCAACGTAATTATCCGAGCCGTTCGGGATTACCTGCGCCAGGATATTGGTGAAGTGTTGATCGACGCCGGCAGTGTGTACGAGGACGTGCTCAGCTTTGTGCGTGCGGTGATGCCGTCGTTCGAGAACAAGATCAAACTCTACAAAGATGAAATACCGCTTTTCAGCCGCTACCAGATCGAAGGCCAGATCGAAACCGCCTTCCAGCGCGAAGTAAAACTGCCATCAGGCGGCTCTATTGTCATCGACCCGACCGAAGCCCTGGTGTCTATCGACATCAACTCCTCGCGCGCCACCAAAGGTCAGGATATTGAAGAAACCGCGCTGCAAACCAACCTCGAAGCGGCGGAAGAGATCGCCCGCCAGTTGCGCCTGCGCGATATGGGTGGCCTGATTGTCATCGACTTTATCGATATGACGCCCGCCAAACACCAGCGGGAAGTCGAGCAGAAAATGCGTGAGGCACTGGAGCTGGATCGCGCGCGCGTTCAGGTCGGCAAAATTTCCCGGTTCGGACTGCTGGAAATGTCCCGTCAGCGCCTGCGCCCCTCTCTGGGCGAAACCCGCAGTGAAGTCTGCCCCCGTTGCGAAGGCCAGGGCACAATCCGGGGCATCGAATCCCTGGCGCTGAGTATCATGCGTCTGATCTACGAGGAGTCCTCAAAAGAGAAGACAGCCGAAGTCCGTGCCATGGTACCGGTTTCTGTGGCAACCTTCCTGCTGAACGAAAAGCGCAAGCAGCTGGCTGATATCGAAAGCCGCCAGGGTGTGGATGTCATTGTCGCCCCGGTACCGACTATGGAAACGCCTCACTTCGAGATTCTGCGTCTACGCCAGGACGAAACCTCTCCGGAGCACGTACCCAGCCATCAGGTGGCCCAGGAGTACAGTGACCGGGAAGAAGAGGCCGTTGTTGAACTGCCGGGCGCCGAGAAGCCGGTTCGGGAACAGGCTGCGGTCAAGGCGATTCGCCCTGCAGCCCCGGCCCCCGCTCCTGCCCCCGCTGCTGGGGTAGCCGAGCAAGAGGAGCAGGAGATTGGCCTGTTCAGCAAACTGGGCAAGAAGATCGCTTGCTTCTTCCGGGGCGAGCAGCCCGAACAAAACGGGCGAAAAGAACCGGCCGCAAAACAGCCTGATGAGCGGCGCAACCAGGCACGCCAGGATCGCAGGAAGTCCCGGGTAGCCCGCGACGATCAGCGTTCCGGTGGCAACCGCAGCGGCAACGATCGCCGCCAGGGTAGCCAGCAAAACCGCGGCGATGATAACCGTAATCGTAACCGCAACAATCGCAGTGACGACCAGAGCCGCGGCAATCAGAGCCGTCAGCAAAGTCGTGACGACCGCAGTAGCGATGGCAAAAGCGGTGACAACAAAGGCAACGACGGCCGCCGGGATAGCCGCAAGGATAACCAGAGCCGGGGCCAGAGCCGCAATCGCCCGCAGCGTGACCAGAAGAGCCAGCCGGAAAACCAGAAAGGCGTGGCCAGTGAAAAGCCATCCGGTGATGAGCAGCCCCGCAAGCCGCGCCGCCAGCGTAATCGCGATGGCTCCCCGGCCGATGTACCAGTATCAACCCCGGCAGAACGGAAGGCCGAGCGCAGTAACAAACATCAGAAAGACACCCAGCCAGAAAAGGCCGCCGATGATGTAACTGCAACGGCGGTTGTTGACAGCAAGCCAGTACAGGCAGCCTCAACAGAAGCCAAACCGGCCAAAGACACCGCCGCAGCCGAACAACCTGCAACTCAAGACAAAGAGAAAGCAGGCTCGGCAGCCTCACCTGAAAAACACGAGGCCCGAGCGGAAACCACTTCGCCAAAACCTGACAGCGAGAAGCCCGAAGGCGATACCGCGAAGGCTGCAGACGACAAAAAGGCAGACACAGGCACCGGCAAAGACGCTGATGAAGGTTTGGAGAAGAAGGATGGGCGCAAAGGCCGCAGCAACGGCCGCCAACGCAAACCTCGCTCAAATCCTGGCCAAACCCCGCAAAATGAGGCGGAAAAGCCAACTGAAGGAACAACCTCTGTAGCAAAACCGGAAGACACTGAAGCTTCCGTCAAGCCTGCGACCAAAGCGAACGCCGCAGCGGCACCCGCAGACAAGCTGAATGAGAAAGCAGCAGGCCAGCCAGTTCCAGATGCTGCAGCCACAGTTTCCAGCAAGTCAGAACCGGCCAGCGGGTCTGCAGATGCTGAAGCGACAAAAAAGGCATCCGACAAGCCCGAAGCTGCCAGCATACCGAAACCTGCAGCTGACGAGCCGAAGAAGCCCGACGCTCCGGCCAAGGTCACTCTGGATGAACCCAAGGCAGAAGCCACCAGGCCTGCTGCTCCTGTGGCAGACAAGGTTGGTGCCAAAGCCAACGAGGAAGCACCCAAGGCTGCCGAAAAAGCGCCAGAGGTGCCGGTGACGCCAGGAAGGGCTTACAACGATCCGCGTGAAGTGCGCAAACGCCAGCGCGCGGCTGAAGCTGCCAAAAAGGCCGAAGAAGCCAGTCAGGGTGGGAGCGAATAGATATGCTGAGCAATTCCGACATAGAACAGCTTGAAGATATTTTGTTTGCGGAGCCCTGGGGCGATGAAGCGCTGGATTTCTTCGGTTTTCACGGCGTTGTCTGTGCCAGTGTCATCGGCCCTGAAGCCCTGAAGGCGGAAGATATCTTCCGCCTGGCCACGGGAACCGACCAACTGCCGGAAGGGGGTGTACCGCCCATCTTCCGCCAGTGTGTCGAGCACCTGGCCAGGAGCATGGCCAATGCCCTGGATATGGGCCAGGCACTGGAACTGCCCGAACCGGAAGATGGCGATCCCATGAACGCGCTGGAGAACTGGTGCGCAGGCTTTGTCGATACCTTCCTTGAACACGAGGAAGAGTGGCTGCAAGCCGCCGACGAAGAGGAAGTGGCAGACCTTATGGTGCCCATGCTAACGCTTTCCGGGTTGTTCGAAGACGAAGACTTCGAAAATGCCCGAAATGACGAGAAGCTTGCAGGCAAAATGGCCGAAGCCATTCCGGACTCACTGACCGATCTCTACCTGCTGTTTCACGCGCCGGACTAACGCCTCAGGCGTTGATTGGTTGCCGAAAATGATGCCAGACGGGCTCTAGCCCCTCTGGCATTTTTGTTATCCGGCCAAGTTCGCACCAGGGCGCACCCGGAAAGTGAAAATCACTACCCTGAGACGCCCACAACCCCTGCCTTCTTGCAAGCTCAGCGACAAACCCCAGATCGCCGCTGGACTGCCCCGACACAGACACTTCAATTCCCTGGCCTCCTGCGCGCTGGAAGTCGGCCACCAGCTCCCTCAACCGGGTGGCTGTCAGCCGATACTTGCGGGGATGAGCCAGTACAGCGATACCGCCGGCAGCCCGAACCCAGCCCACAACCTCGGCCAATTCCGGCCAGCAGGCTTTCACGTCACCGGGCTTGCCGCTGCCGAGGTAGCGCTTAAAGGCGTGCTCAACGCGGGGAACCACGCCCTCATTCACCAACACTTCGGCAAAATGTGGGCGGCCCGGTACATCGCCACCCGCAATAGTTGTCGCCTTTTCCAGCAAGTCATTCACCCTCAGCTTGTGCAGGCGCTCGGTAATCATTCTTGCACGTTGCCACCGGTTTTCCTTCTGTCGCGCAAGGGCCGCCAGAAACGCCGGATCGGTATCAACAAAATCCAGCCCGACCACATGGATAGTATGGCTACGCCAGACGCAGGAAAGCTCGACACCGTTGATCAGTGTAAGATCAGAGCCCTCCAGGGCCTCTCTGGCGGGAGACAGTCCGGCGATGGTGTCATGATCCGTCAGGGCCAGATAATCCACTTTCTGTTCCTGCGCTCTGGCAATGAGCAACGATGGCGACAGGGCGCCATCCGACGCGGTACTGTGGCAATGCAGATCAATGCACACCGGGGAGTCTTGAGGTATAGTCACAAACAAATCCAAAAAATGAACAGGCCCCATTGTAACAGCCCTATGCCGGGCTCCCTAACGCGGGCCAGTACCAGAGCGAGCACCCATGTATTACGCCATCATCAGCGAAGACATCAACAACAGCCTGCCCCTGCGCAAGCAAGCGCGCCCTGCTCATCTGGCGCGCCTTGAAACCCTGAAAGCAGATGGCAGGCTGCTGGTTGCAGGCCCCCACCCGGCAATCGATTCTGCCGACCCCGGCGACGCCGGGTTCACAGGCAGCCTGGTGATCGCCGAGTTTGATTCGCTGGAGGATGCGCAAGCCTGGGCCGATGCAGACCCTTACATTGAAGCCGGCGTCTACCAGCAGGTTACTGTAAAACCCTATGTGGTTGCCCTGCCGTAGACCACAGCCGTGCACAACCAAACAAACGCGGCCGCATGAGCGGATTGTAACCCTGCAGTGCTTGAATAGCGGCCGCCATGTGACAGAATTGCGTTTTTTAATCATCCGTAATAACACTCAGGGAACCATTGCCCGTGACACCGCTCCGCCTCCTTATCTGCACCATTCTCATTGTCAGCTCGGCCTCTGTCGCGCAGGCCCGTACCGTTTGGGTTGACGACCAGCTTTATCTTCCCGTGCGCTCAGGAGCAGGAACACAGTATCGTATTATCGAGAATGCGGTACCCAGCGGAACTCCTTTGGAAGTGCTCGAAGCAGGCGACACCTACACACGGGTTCGAACCCCCAAGGGCACCGAAGGCTGGGTTTCCAGCCAATACCTGAGCAATGAGCCCATTGCCGCGGATCAGCTCAAGCGCATTACCCGCCAACTGGATGAGACCCGCACCGCGTTGGAAAAGGCCCGGGAACAACTGAAAGTCGTCACCGATGAACGCAATGACCTCCAAAGCACTGAAAGCAACCTTTCAGACCGTGCCGAAGGCCTGCAAAGCGAGCTTCAGCGGATCAGGAATATCGCCGCAGATTCCATTAACCTCGAACGCAGAAACCGCGAGTTACGTGAAGAAAACCAGAAACTCTCCAATGACCTGGAGGTTCTGACGGCAGAGAACGAACGACTGCAGGCAAGCAAGGATTCCGACTTTATGCTTCTGGGTGCGGGCCTCGTGTTCGGCGGTGTGCTCCTGGCACTTATTATCCCGATGCTCAAACCGACAAGAAAAACCGACAACTGGGCGTAAGCTGATGAAAGACTATTCGGAAAAACGCGATTTTCACCGTATGCAGGTAAACAGCAGCATCACGGTCACCGGGCCGGATGGCCAGAGTCACGCGGGTGTCTGCAAAGACCTCAGTGCAGCTGGCATGCTGGTGACAATCGGCTCAGCCTTTGAGGTGGGCGACGAACTGAAAGCCCGTATTGAAGGCAATGGAGACCAGTTTCCTGCCCTGGAAACACTTTGCGAGGTGGTCAGGTGCGAGCCGGACGGTGACCGCTACCTGCTTGGGATCAATATTATCGAAGTGACCCAATAATAAAACGGCGGCCCGCAGGCCGCCGTTTTACTTCCGTGTCTTTACCGCGTAGGGGTTATATCAGCGGTTTCTCTGACACAATAATACCGTTGTTATCGGCATACACATACTGGCCTGGCTCAAACGTCACACCGTGAAAAGTCACCGGTACGTTCAGGTCGCCAATCCCGCGCTTTTCTGTTTTACGGGGCACCGTACCCAGCGCCTGGACGCCTAGATTCGTCTGGCCGATCTCATCCACATCACGGATGCAACCATAAATCACCAGGCCTGCCCAGCCGTTGCTGGCTGCCTTTTCGGCCAGCATGTCGCCCAACAATGCGTTGCGCTTGGAACCGCCGCCGTCAACCACCATGACACGGCCATTGCCCGGCAGACCAACCTGCTCTTTCACCACCGAGTTGTCTTCAAAGCACTTCACGGTCACGATTTCACCACCAAACTGGCGCACCCCACCGTAGTTGTTGAAGCCAGGTTCGACCACCTTCACTTCGGGAAAATCGTCGCACAAATCCGGAGTAATAATGTTGCTCACGCTTTCGTTCTCCTTTTCCTTGAAGGGTTGATCAATCGATCTTTTCATCGGCCAGGAAGAACCAGGTATCCAGTACGGAATCCGGGTTCAGGGACACCGTATCGATGCCCTCTTCCATCAGCCACTTGGCAAGATCCGGATGATCAGACGGCCCCTGGCCGCAGATACCAATGTACTTGCCAGCCTTCTTACAGGCCTGAATCGCATTGGACAACAGAACCTTTACGGCATCGTTACGCTCATCGAACAAGTGGGCAATAATGCCGGAATCCCGATCCAGCCCCAGAGTCAGCTGGGTCAGGTCGTTGGAGCCAATCGAAAAGCCGTCAAAGTGCTCCAGGAACTGGTCTGCCAGCAAGGCGTTGGCTGGCAGCTCGCACATCATGATCACCCGCAGGCCGTTTTCGCCGCGCTTCAAGCCATTTTCCGCCAGCAGACTCACTACCTGTTCGGCTTCGCCTACGGTGCGCACGAAGGGCACCATCACTTCCACGTTGGTCAGCCCCATTTCATTGCGGACTTTCTTCAAGGCGCGGCATTCCAGTTCGAAACAATCCCGGAAGGTTTCCGAGATGTAGCGGGATGCGCCCCGGAAACCCAGCATCGGGTTTTCCTCATCCGGCTCATACAGGGTGCCACCAATCAGGTTGGCGTATTCATTGGATTTGAAGTCAGAAAGCCGAACGATCACTTTCTTCGGTGCAAAGGCCGCCGCCAGAGTGGAAATGCCTTCAACCAGTTTGTCGACATAGAAATCCACCGGTGATTCGTAGCCGGAGATACGCTTTTCAACCGTCTGCTTGATGTCCCGCGGCAAGCCTTCGTAGTTCAGCAAGGCTTTGGGATGAACGCCAATCATCCGGTTGATGATGAACTCAAGGCGGGCCAGGCCCACACCTTCATTCGGCAACGCCTGAAAATCGAAAGCGCGATCCGGATTCCCCACGTTCATCATGATCTTGAACGGAATATTGGGCATGGAATCAACAGTGTTTTCGCGCAGCTCAAAATCCAGCGCGCCTTCATAAATCAGGCCAGTGTCGCCTTCGGCGCAAGACACGGTCACCAGCTGGCCGTCTTTCAGCTCTTCGGTGGCATCGCCACAGCCAACCACAGCAGGAATACCCAGCTCACGGGCAATGATGGCGGCATGACAGGTTCGGCCACCACGATCAGTCACGATGGCAGACGCCCGCTTCATTACCGGCTCCCAATCCGGGTCGGTCATATCGGTAACCAATACATCACCGGCCTGCACCCGATCCATTTCATTGATGCTGGTAATAATCTTGACTGGGCCACTGCCAATCTTGTGGCCGATACTGCGGCCCTCAACCACCACCTTGCCGGTTTCTTTCAGCAGGTAACGCTCCATCACGTTGGCAGAGGCACGGCTTTTAACGGTTTCAGGACGGGCCTGAACAATGTAGATGCGACCGTCGTCACCATCTTTCGCCCATTCGATGTCCATCGGGCGCTGATAGTGCTTTTCGATAATCATGGCCTGCTTGGCCAGTTCTTCCACTTCGGAATCGTTGATCGAGAAGCGGTTACGATCTTCCTGCTCAACTTTCACTGTTTCAACAAACTTACCTTCGCCCGGCTCGCTGTGGTAGACCATCTTGATGGCCTTGCTGCCGAGATTGCGCCGCAGTACAGACGGACGGCCAGCTTCAAGTGTCGGTTTGTGAACGTAAAATTCGTCCGGGTTCACCGCACCCTGCACCACTGTCTCGCCCAGGCCGTAGGAAGAGGTAATGAACACCACATCCCGGAAACCGGACTCGGTGTCCAGGGTAAACATCACGCCACTGGAGGCAGTTTCGCTGCGCACCATCTTCTGGATTCCGGCCGACAAAGCCACCAGCTTGTGATCAAAACCGTGGTGTACCCGATAGGAAATCGCGCGATCGTTAAACAGCGAGGCGAACACTTCTTTTACTGAAGTACGCACCTGCTCCAGGCCCACCACATTCAGGAAGGTTTCCTGCTGGCCCGCGAAGGAGGCATCCGGCAAATCTTCGGCCGTCGCAGAGGAACGCACAGCCACGGCCATGTTGCTGTTACCATCCTGCAAACTGGCAAATGCCTCTTTCAGAGCGTTTTCCAAGGCATCCGGGAAAGGCGTTTCAATCACCCATTGGCGGATCTGGGCGCCCACACGTGCGAGCTCATTGACGTCGTTGACGTCAAGCGCATCCAGGGCGTCGTCGATACGGGTTTTCAGGCCGTCGGTGGCCAGAAATTCACGATAAGCGTGTGCAGTGGTAGCGAAACCGCCAGGGACGGTAACACCAGCATTGGCGAGATTACTGATCATTTCACCGAGAGAGGCGTTCTTGCCTCCGACACGGTCTACGTCGGACATTCCCAGGTGGTCAAACCAGATTATGTAATCTTCCAAAGCGTGTCTCCCTTGAGTCTTGGTAGCGCGGAGTCTCGAAACTGGCGTGTATGATACTGTAAGCTGCGGAAATTACCTAGGGACGCAACCAACATCGTCCCTCCGAATCGCGATCACCCAATCGGACACAACCATGAAAAGAACCGCGTTTTTCATCTCTGATGGCACCGGCCTGACTGCTGAGGCCTTGGGCCATGCTCTGTTGGCCCAGTTCGAAAAAATCGATTTCGAGAGAATAACAGAGCCCTACATTGACGATGAAGAGAAGGCCCGCAATCTTGTCGACCGGATCAACAAGGCAGCCGCCATAGACGGCGAGAGGCCGCTGGTGTTCGACACCATCGTGAACAGGGATATTCGGAAAATCATCAGTACCGCAGACGGCTTTATGGTGGACATTTTCGGCACCTTCCTGAACCCCCTGGAGCAGGAACTGAATTCCTCATCGTCTTATTCCGTGGGCAAGTCCCACGCCATCAACAACGCAGGCAGCTATGAGCGCCGCATTCACGCGGTCAACTTTGCGCTGGACAACGATGATGGCGCCCGCACCCGCCATTATGATGAAGCAGACCTGATCCTGATCGGCGCGTCCCGCAGTGGCAAAACACCCACTTGCCTGTACCTGGCGCTGCAATACGGCATCAAGGCCGCGAACTACCCCATCACTGAAGAAGATCTGGACGACCAGCAGATGCCAGCACCGCTGCGGCCCCACAAGCAGAAGCTGTTTGGCCTGACCATCGAGCCGGAACGACTGGCTACCATCCGCAACGAACGGCGCCCCAATTCACGTTATTCGTCCATGCAGCAATGCATGCACGAGATTGAAGAGATTGAGTTGATGTATAAACGGGAAAGGATTCCGTATCTGAACACCACTGCCTACTCGGTGGAGGAAATTTCAACACGGATTATGGTCACAACGGGCCTGAAACGGCATCGTTGATCGCTGGCTCAGGCATAGATGGGCAGAGAGCAAACGCTCCCTGCCCGTGCGCTTACAGCTCCTGAATCGACAGCCCCAGGCCTTCTACCAGGCCGCGATTTTCCGGGCTGGTGACCACCGCCACACTGGCCTGCTCCGGCGCCAGCCATTGCTTCGCAACCCGCTTGAGCTCATCGATCGACACCGACAGCACCCGCTCCCGGAACCTGACCCTTTGTTCCGGCGTACGACCGAACAATTGGTTGTGGAACGCGTGCCGGGCTGCTCCGGCCGGTGACCGGGGACGATCAAGCTGGCCAATCACGCCGAGAATGGCCTCTTCCAGAGACTGCTCATCGTGGGCTTCGCTCTGCAACCAGTTCAGCGCGGCTTCAAAATCGTCCAGCGTCTCTGCCAGGCGCGGATCCCGGTAGGAGAAGAACCGGAACACTCCATTCACGCTGTCTTGCCCAGCACCGCCACCATAGGCGCCGCCTTTTTCACGAATGGCCCGATGCAGATAACCGTTCCTCAGAAAACCACCCAATACCGTCAGGGCAGCGGCATCCGGATGGTCTACCGCCACCGTCGGATAGGCCTTGGCACAGAAGTTCACCTGCGTGGAGGTCAGCCAGGCTTCCCGGGTCTGATAGTTCACCGGGGCCATGTGCCAGGCGTTCGACTGCACGCCCTCCAGGCCCTGCCAGGCGGCTGCCAACTCATCCAGCATGGGTTGCAGCTGTTCTTCCTCGCCAATCAACAGGTACTGGCGGCTCTGGTTACGAATCTTGTCGTGCAGTGATGACAGCCGGGCGCAGAAGCCCACCAGCCCCTCTTCGGTTTTCAACTGCTTGTCCAGTTCTTTGGTACCGCGGATACCGGCCAGACCACCGAGGCGATAAGACAACCAGGCCCCGGAGCTCAACCCCTGGGCGGCGGCACCCATGGCCAAGGCGTGACCACTGCCGGTGACCGCCTGCTCGCGCCGGGCACGGATCTGGGCAATAATTTCACGAATGCGGCCTTTTTCATCAAAGCGAACACCGGTATACACGTCTTTCAGCAACCGGGTGAGCGCTTTGCTGTTCCGTGACAACGCCTTGCCGCTGAAGATCAGATAACCAGACATCGCCTGAACATCATCGATCTGGCCTTTGGCGGTAAAAGATGCACCAATGCCACCGGATTCGGCAGAAATCCGATCCTGCATTTGCAGGTAATCCAGATCCCCACAGCCCACTTCGGAAATCAACGTGGTGTAGAACGGCAGCAACAGCAACTCTTCTTCGCTCAACTCAGGCAGCGGCAACACAAGTTGCTGGTAGACCAGGCCGTTGGTGCCCCGGGCATAGAGCGTCGCGCCCACCTCGGCATCAAATCGCCCTTCCGGCTCCGGCATCTGCAGGGGCACATCGTCCAGACCAACCTTGGGCAGGATGGAGTCATCGTCCTTACGCATCTGGCGCTCTTCCAGGGCCTTGGCGCGCTCAACAATTTCCGCCTTGTCAGCGTCTGTCAGCATGGCCTTACGCTTTGCCAGTGCCTCGCGGATGGCGTGCTGGCGACGATTCTCCAGCTGCTCATCCGGGCGCAGGGTCAGGGTTACCCGGTGCGCGTTATCGAGCAACTTACGTCGAATCAGGTTCGGCACATAGTCCGGATCCTTGATCTTCTCGCGTAGCGTTGCCAGTACCGGCTCCAGGTCCAGCAACTCGACCGGATCACCGCCATGCACCATAGGTGCGATGGCGCTCATGATCAGTTGCAGGCCATAGGGGAACTGGTCGCCGGCAATCTCCCGCTGGTGCAGTTCCAGTTGATGCAGTATGGCCTCGAGGCGCTCCTGACTGACGCCTTCCTCAACCACCTTTTGCAGAGTCGCCTCAACCAGTTGCTCAAGCTCCGCCCGGCGTTCCGGCTCACTGCCCTCGATACCGCAGACAAAGGTCATTTCACGGTTGGAGTCTTCGAGACCGCACATCGGGGACGGCGCATGGCCCAGATCTGTGGTTTCCAGCGCCCGCATCAGCGGCGACGCACTGTTCTCCAGCAGAACCGACGACAATAACTGGCCCTCAAGATTCTCCTGCAGGTCGAAACTGTGGCCCAGCAACCACCCCATCACAATATGGGTCTTGGCATCGGTGCCTTCACCTTCGTTAACGGCATAGCCCTGCTCTACCCGAACCGGCGCAAACAGCCGCTTCTCATCCTTTACCGGTAGTTCGATATCCAGCCGGTCAAAGCGATTCAGCGCCAACGCCTCGAATTTCTCATGGTGCTCCCGGGCAGGAATGTTGCCATAGGTAGCAAAGATGGCATTGCTCGGGTGGTAGTGGTGGCGATAGAACTGCAACAAATCGTCGTAGTTCAGGTCGACAATATGATCGGGCTCGCCGCCGCTGTTGTAATGATAGGTGGTGGTCGGGAACAGATGGCTGCTCAGGTTCTGCCAGAGTTGCGAGGTTGGCGAGCTCATGGCGCCTTTCATTTCGTTGTAGACAACGCCGCGGTAGACCAGATCACTGGTGGGGTCATCCGGCTTTTCAAACTCAAGCCGGTGGCCTTCCTGGGCAAAATCCAGACGATCCAGCTTGGAGAAGAAGACCGAATCCAGGTACACCGTCAGCAGATTGTCAAAGTCTTTCCGATTCATGCTGGCGAAGGGATACGCCGTCCAGTCGCTGCTGGTAAAGGCGTTCATGAACGTGTTCAGCGAACGCCGGATCATCATGAAAAACGGATCCCGTACCGGAAAACGCTCACTACCGCACAGGGCTGTGTGCTCCAGAATATGAGCCACACCGGTGGAATCCATCGGAAAAGTGCGCAGTGCAACGAAAAACACGTTTTCGTCGTTGTCTGCTGCCAGATGCAGGTGGCGGGCACCGGTTTTTTTGTGGCGGTACTCTTCAACCTCCAGGTTGAGTGTGCCAATCCGGTGACTGCGAAGCTTTTCAAAAGCCGGATGGATTGCGTTATCAGTCTCTGCAGCCATTAATAAATCCTGTGTATAGAACGATTGGAGAATTACAGGGTAACACGTAGTATCGGATATCATGCACGGAACGGACTCAACAAGGTAGCACGGCAAGCAATGACACAACGCACACCCGATAATAGACAGATCGAAGCCCCGGAAGTTGCCGCTTGGTGGGCCGAGAGGCGCCAGTACCTCGAACGGATACGAAAGGTACCGGAGCTCCGCCAAAAATTCTGGCGAGAGGCGCTTTTCTACATTATCCGTCGCCTGCTCTGGTCTTTCGGATTCTTTCCGGTATTTATCGCTTTCTGGTTGCCGTTTGTTCTGGCCAGCTTCAACCCGGTGGTTATGGCCAACGACCTCATCCCGCTGCTGCAGGCGTTCATCGATTCAAACCCTGAACAACAAGCCAACAGCATCAGTACACTTCTGATCGCCTGGCTATCTATAGGTTCGTTCTTTCTGGTTTTTGATTTTGTGCTGACGCCCTTTCGGTCGCCTTATCAATACGAAGCCGATGTGTACATGAAATCCTGGGAGCAGCTCAACCATGACCAGCTTCCGGAGAAAACGTGACCTGACCGGCATTCTGGCTAACTCCAGTCACTTTCTGTTACATAACGTTGCGATGAGTGGTTAAGATGATTTCATAACAAAGCATCCGGAACGATGGGATCAAGAGGTTTTGTCATGGTCGATGTAAGGCCACTGCTGTTCGCTAATGCACTCGCACTCATGCTGCTGGTTACTGCTGGCTTTGCATCCGTACACAATCATCTGCCAGCAGCAGAGCACTTTACTGCAACGCCGCCCGAACCCGTCGAAATCCCGGCTATTGTCCGCGCCGACACCACCACACCGGTCGACATAAATCGCAGCCAGAAAGACCGGCCATCCCCTCCGGCAACGGCCACTGAAGCAGCCCCACCGCCAAAACCGGAGCAAAAACCGTCAGTAACAGAGGTGTCAGCTTTTATTGCGCCGGAAACAACCCCCTATCCAGTATCCGCACCTGTACCTGTCGAAGCGAAAAATGTGCAACCGGAGGTGCTGCAAGAGCCAACACCCGAGCCACCCACCACGGGCGATCTGGTGATTCGTTCCAATGTGGTTGGCGACCAGGTCACCATCAACGGCAAGGACTACGGAGCCACCAGGCTGGATCTGGAGTTAGCACCAGGAAATTACGATATCCGCATCGAAAAACCGGGCTACCAACCCTGGCGAACCCAGCTGGCACTCGAAGCCGGAGATGCGCATACCCTGGTGGGGCGTCTGGAAGCCCTTACCCATGTCAATTACCGCAACGGTGAATGGGTGGGTGGTATCCAAACCGGCGATGGCAGCTGGCAGGACGAAACCGGCCTGCGGTACGAGGGCCACTTTATCAACGGTAAATTTGATGGCCAGGGCACCGCGTGGTACGCCGACGGCAGCCGCTATGAAGGCGACTGGAACGGCGGTGCCCGCCATGGTGAGGGGCGCTGGCGCTCGGCCGATGGCACCACCTACACCGGACAGTTCCGCAACGATCAGTTTCACGGCGAGGGCACGCTTGCCCTGGCCAATGGCGACATTTTTACGGGCAACTGGCTGGCAGGCCAGTTGAGTGGCCGTGGCTCGTTGACCTCCGTCGACGGCATGCTCTACGTTGGCAGCTTCCGGAACGGCGAGTTTCATGGCCAGGGCGTACTGACCTACCCTGATGGCCGCACCTACGAGGGCGAATTCTCCAACGGTACATTTCATGGCAAGGGTTCGGAAGTCTTTGCAGACGGCAAGCGCTACAACGGGCAGTATATGGAAGGCCAGTTTCATGGCAAAGGCCTGTTGCAAAACCCGAACGGCAGCTCCATCGAGGCCACGTTCCGGCACGGCGAACCCTATGGCCAGGTACGGCTTACCACGGCCTCTGGCGAAATTTTTACGGCCCGCACGACAGAACCCGGCGTGTGCTACCGCGACAAGAGCTACCGGGCCACCCAGTGCCCTGCTCTGGAAGGCTGGTGATAACGGCCGACGAGGCATTCACGCTATTGCAGTAACCGATTGAGGCAGCAACAACATGACCATCAAAAATGCCCTGCTGGTAGACGACTCCAAAGTAGCCAGGTTCGCCCTGAGCAAGCTGCTTGAAAGCCGTGACATGGAAGTCGAAATGGCAGGCTCTGCTGAAGAAGCGCTCGACTATCTCAACAGCAAGGCGAAGCCGGATGTCATTTTTATGGATCATCTGATGCCGGGTATGAGCGGCGTTGAGGCCATAAAGGTCATCAAGAACAACCCGGATACCGCTGGCATTCCGATAATCATGTGCACATCGAAGAAGTCATCCTCATTTATGGAGGAGGCACGCAACTTCGGAGTTTACAACATACTCACCAAGCCGCCGCACACGGAAAGCCTGAACCTGATTCTGGATCAGTTGGCCAGCGATGCTGACGAAGGCAGCCTGTCCGGGCCTGCACCTGGCCCCCGTGAAGCGGACCTCTCAGAGCCGGAGGCCGCTATTTTAGAAACAGCGGCAGAAGTGGCAACGGAAGGCCAGCCAGACACCGGCATCGCTGCAGAGTTTCGGGAACAGGAAGTTCAGGCGGATCCGGCAGAAATGTCGCTGAGCAGTGAGCGAGTTGAACAGGTTGCCCGGTCTGCAGTGAAGACCCAGATCAACAATCGTCTGCACGAACTGCTGGGCTCGCTTTTCGACGAGCAGTTCGACCATCTGAAACGGGCGCTGGAAGAAAGCAGAAGCCGCCAGGAAGCAGCCATCGAGGCCCGCTTGCAAGAGGTTATCCGCCTGCTCGAAGAGCGCAGCACCCACCTTCGGGATGAAGTCGCCGCCGAAGTAAACCTGAACCTTGCCCGGGAACTCTCGGCACTGAAGAAAGACCTGTCGAAAAATGCCGGGTTTACCCCGGATCATCTGGCAGAGCTCAAAGACCACATTACCAGCGTGCAAACGATCGACACAGAGTTCTGGCAAACACTGCAATCTGAAGCCATTCAACAGGCCCACGAAATATCACGGGAAACCGCTGAAGACATTGCCCAGCGGACAATCGACTTGTATGTATCACAACAAAAGTCGGCTAATTCCCGCCTCTACACCATCGCGCTTGCAGTCAGCCTGGGAATCTTCAGCGTCGGCATTGCCTGGCTGGCCGGGTTGTTTAGCTAGGCAACAGCTTAGCCCAATATCCGGGGGCGCATACGCGCGCTCCCGGGCCCTCCCTCACAGTAAGTCCTGGCTATCACCTCGTGCCGGAAACTGCGGATCCATGATGCGCCCACCCGGCGCTAAGATACGCCCCTGCGAACTGCTGAATGCCGCTAATTTTGCTAGACTTCTGCGATTGTGCAACTTCACGCTCTGGAACCTTCATGAACCATCTGTTTGTCGACAACCTGACCGTCATTGATTTCGCCTACCTGGATCCGAAACGGGGCCTGGTGGGAGAAAGCTGGATTGCCGATGTTGTACTGGGCGGGGAGCTGGATGAACAGGGCATGGTGTTCGATTTCAGCAACGTCAAACGCACCATCAAGCGGGTGATCGATGAGCGGGTAGACCATCGGCTGGTCATCCCCAGGGGCTACCCTGGCCTGCAATGGGACGAAGACCGGCCCGACACCTTCCGCTGGCAACTGGTCGACGGCAACTATATTGAACACACCTCCCCCGACGAAGCGGTCGTCTGGTTATCGGCTGACCGGGTACTGCCCTCGGCCGTGGCGGAACTTCTGGAAAAAGAACTGAAAGCCGTGCTGCCCGGTAACGTAACCTCCATTGAAATAAATCTTCGGGAAGATGTGATCGAAGGCGCCTACTACCATTACGTGCATGGCCTGAAGAAGCACCTGGGCAACTGCCAGCGCATTGCCCACGGCCATCGCTCCCCGATTCGTATAGACCGCAACGGGCACCGTGATACAGGCCTGGAAAAGCACTGGGCGAAGCTCTGGGAAGATATCTACGTAGGCACCGAGGAAGATGTAACTCGCCGGTTTGTGGAAGGTAACGGCGAGGCCTACATCAGCTTCGAGTATGAAGCCAACCAGGGCGAGTTCGCCCTCACCCTGCCGGAAAGCCGGGTCTACATGCTGGCCACCGACACCACTGTAGAACTGATTGCCGCCCACATCGCCGACACCCTGCAAGCCGAATACCCCGGCGACAGTATCCGCGTAAAAGCCTACGAAGGCGTTGGCAAGGGCGCGATTGCCCACAGGGCCTAAAGGGTCTGACCCCGAATGGGGTCTGACCCACCCCAAAGTAACACCAACACCATTCAACTTGGTATCAGGCTCAACCTTGGTAAAGGAAGGTAGGGTCTGACCCTGTTCGGGGTCAGACCCTTAAAAACAAAAAAACCGCCCGAAGGCGGTTTTTTGATGGCTATCCGGTGGACTAAACCGTCAAGCCTAATTGGCGTCCCCTAGGGGGTTCGAACCCCTGTTGCCGCCGTGAAAGGGCGGAGTCCTAGGCCACTAGACGAAGGGGACTAGAAATTGGTGGAGCCAGGCGGGATCGAACCGCCGACCTCAACACTGCCAGTGTTGCGCTCTCCCAGCTGAGCTATGGCCCCTCAACGGATGCGTATATTAAGGATCGCCCCCTGGGTCGTCAACCGTTAATTTCCACTTTTTTTCACTTTTCTGAACATCCCTGCTCAATCCGTTCACTTCTTGCACAAAGCGGTTATTAAACCGCCAAAGCTGCGTACTCTTTCTCGACTTTCTTGGTTTCTTTCTTGGAAAAACCGCCCATCACCTCTAGCGCATGGCGTAAACGGGCACGGGTCATGTCCGGCCCCAGCAGTGCCATGGAGTCCATAACCGACCAGGAATTGGGCGTTCCAGCAATAGCGACGAAGATCGAGAACATGAAGTCCCCCATCTTCAAGTCCATCGCCTTGGCCAACGCCTTGATGTCGGCAAAGATGGTGTCCTTGCCCCAGTGCCGCTGAGCCTCAAGCTTCCACAGGGTAAACTGCAACACCCTCCGGATCTGGGCCTCTTCCAGTTTGTTATGGGCGAAATCCTCAGGCTTCAGACTCAACATACCACTGAACATGAACTGCGCCATAGGCGCGACATCGGCAAACACCTCTGCCCGGCCCTTGATGTGCGGCACGACAGCCTTCAGGGCGTCTTTATTGAACCACCACTGCTGCAGTCGGGCCATGAACTGCTCGTCGCTCAGCTCATCACGAATCCACTGACCGTTCAGCCAGCGCAGTTTCTCCACATCAAACACCGGCCCACCCAGGGAGACCCGCTGAATGTCGAAGTTCTCGATCATCTCATCCAGGGTGAACTTCTCCCGCTCGTCCGGCATAGACCAACCCATTCGGCCCAGGTAGTTCGTCACCGCCTCCGGCAAAAAGCCCATGCGCTCATAAAAATTGATGCTGGTGGGGTTCTTGCGCTTGGAGAGCTTGCTCTTGTCCGGGTTGCGCAGCAGCGGCAGGTGGCACAATTCGGGCATGTCCCAGCCAAAGTACTGGTACAACAACTTATGCTTGGGCGCAGAGTTGATCCATTCCTCACCCCGAAGAACATGGGTGATCTCCATCAGGTGATCATCCACCACGTTCGCCAGATGGTAGGTCGGCATACCATCGGATTTCAGCAGAATCTGACAATCCACCTGGGCCCAATCGATTTCAATGGTGCCCCGAAGCATGTCCTGAATCTCGCAGACCCCCTCGTCCGGCACTTTCATCCGGATGACATAGCTCTCGCCCGCATCAAGGCGGCGTTTCACCTCCTCCGCGGGCAACTCCAGGTTGCCCTTGATACCCGGGTTAAGGCCCTGCGCCTTGCGCTCTTCACGGATGGCATCCAGCTCTTCCGGAGTACGAAAGCAATAAAAGGCGTGGCCTGCGGTTACCAGGTCCTCGGCATACTGGGCATACATGTGCTTGCGCTCAGACTGACGGTAAGGGCCATGGGGACCGCCTACATCGGGGCCTTCATCCCAGTTCAGCCCCAGCCAGCGCAATGCGGTGAGAATATCCTGCTCAGACTCGGCGGTACTGCGAGCCTGATCCGTATCTTCAATGCGAAGAATGAACTGACCGCCATGCTGACGGGCAAAACACAGGTTGAACAGGGCCACATAGGCGGTGCCAACGTGTGGATCACCGGTTGGCGACGGGGCAATTCGAGTACGTACAGTCATGAATCCATCCTGAAAATAAGTGGCCGGTTGATAAAGCGGGCATTATACCGGCCCTCCCGCTTTTTCGCATGACCGGCTTTTGCATCCTCCCACAACGCTGTTATATTATAACATTACACACATCAGGAACGACTACTCCATGAACCGCAAACGATTTCCCCGCTCATTGATCCTGGCCTCGCTGGCACTGACCGCGCCGGTTTCCGCAGCCGAGGTAAATATTGTCACCTCAATAAAGCCAGTCGAATTGTTGGTGAAGGCGGTAGCCGGTGATGCCGTGGACGTGACATCACTCGTGCCCCCCGGCGCCAGCCCCCATAACTACACGATGAAACCCTCTCAGCGCCGTGCGCTGGCCGAGGCGGATCTGGTGTTCTGGGTTGGCCCGGCCATGGAAACCTTTTTGAACCGGCTTCTGAGCGGCCAGGAATTTGCGGACAAAACCGTTGCCTTCACCGAAGCCGCGCCTGACGAAAAAGGTGAGCATAACGCTCACGGTCATGAGGAGTCCGGGCAGGAGCACGAACCCGAGCATCCGCATGAGCATGGACACCACGATCATGGCGACGGCGAAGACCCTCACATCTGGGTAGATCCGCTGTTAGCGCTGGATATGGCGAGAACAATTAAAAGCGCTCTGGGCGGGCTGGGCAGTCTCGATGAACGTTTGCTCGAGAACAATTTGGCGCGCTTTGAACAAAAGCTGATGGCAACCGAGATCTCAATTCGAGCGAGCTTCCAGGGCCTGGAAGGCGTCAGCCTGTTTGCCTATCACGACGCCTATACCCGTTTTGCCGAACATTACGGGCTGTCTCTGCACGGCGTGCTCACGCTCAACCCCGAACTGTCACCGGGCGCCAGACACGTGGCCGAAGTGCAGCAGAAGCTCAGAACCGCCAGCCAACCCTGCCTGCTGACCGAACCCCAGTTCAACAGGCAGTGGTGGCATTCAATCACCGAGGGACTGAACGTGAGGTTCAGCACCTGGGACCCTCTGGCAACTGATATCCCCTCCACGCCGGACGGCTACATACAGTTTCAGCAGGCCATAGCCACGGCGACGCTGAACTGTTTACCAGAGCAGGGCCAGCATCAGAGGAATTGAAATCATCGCCAACAGGGTCTGGCCGCTGATGATGCCCGCCATCAGCGGTGCATCTCCGCCCAGTTGACGCGCCAGGATGTAAGCGGAAGTTGCCGTGGGCAAGGCCGCCAGTAAAACCACCACTTGTACCAGAAGCCCCTCCAGCCCGAGCGCCCAGGCCAATCCCGCCGCCATCAAGGGCAGTGCCACCAACTTCAACACCGACGACACAACGAAAGCGGATGTGCTGCCCCGAAGCGCGCTCAGCTCCAGCCCGGCCCCTACCGCCATCAGCCCCATGGGTAACGCAAGATTACTCAAAGGCGCCAGAGTACCGGCCAGTAAAGGGTGGAAACCGATCTCAAAATAGCCCCACACTACCCCTAGCACGGAGCCAAGAATCAGAGGGTTTGAGGCAATGGTTTTCAAGACACCGGCAAGACTGACCCGCCCCTGACTCGACACCAGGGAAAACATCAGAATACACAACAGGTTGAGAAGTGGAACCATGATAGCGACGGCAATGGCGGTCAGCGACAGCCCGTCATCACCGAGCAACATGCCACCGGCCGCCAGGCCCACATAAGAATTGAAACGGATGGCGCCCTGGTACACCGACGAAAACACCGGGCCCCGCCATTTCCATGCCAGCTGCACCAGAAACAACGCCAGCGACATGGCCACCAGCATGGAGACAATCAACAGCGCAGTATCGGCATAGGCTGAGGGCGGCAATCGAGCCTGCCCCAGTTTGAATACCAGCATCGCCGGGAACAGCACATAGTAGGTAAAGCGCTCCGCCCTGGGCCAGAAATCCCCTCCGGGAAAATCCAGCCGGCGCAGAACGTGGCCAAGCATGATCAACGCAAAAACAGGAACCAGCGCCTGCAGCACCACCGACATTGCCTACTTCCTTTCAGGTTGGCCTGGGACACCGGGAACGGCCCCACCTCTCCAACGGGAACACTATCATAGAACAAGCACAACTTCGCAGTTGCCATTTTCATCGGCCAAAGGTAGATTCAGCAATACAGCTTCTTTCAAGTGAAATGCGAAAGCCGTGATTTTTTCTTATTCAGGCATGCTTACATCTCCCCTGTCACTGCGGTTTTCCATCAGGAACACCGGCAGGTCAGCTGCTCGTCTCTGATTTCGCTGAATCCCCCCTTCAAGATACCTTCCCGGATTCAGCAAGTAACCGAAGTTCAAAACCTATTTCCCGGAGTTTTTTATGGCTGATTTACCATCCATAACTGTTGCAGAAGAAGATTACAATCGCCTGAGCACCCTGCTCGAGCGCATGGCTGGCCAGTCTGACGTGGCCGACGGCCTAGAAGAAGAGCTTAGCCGTGCCGATATGATGCCGCTCGCCGAGATGCCGGATGGCGTGGTCACCATGAACTCCAAAGTGCGGTTTCTGAATACCGACACCAACGAGGAGAACGAGGTGTCACTGGTGTACCCTCACGAAGTTGGCGACTCTATCCAGAAAGTGTCCATTCTGGCACCGGCCGGTGCCGCCATGCTCGGCCTGAGCATTGGCGACAGCATTGAGTGGCCGATGAAAGGCCGCAAGCCGATCCACCTGAAAGTGGTCGCCGTTACCCGAAACGCGTAAGCAATTTCCTTTACATATATCAGGACTTGATATTTCTCCAAAGGAAAAACGGCCTCCGGTGTTACCCTCTCAAGGGCAAACATAGTGTAAGGAGGCCGTATGACCGAACAGCGCCCGGAAGATTGGGATCCAAGAGCCCGCCACATCCAGAAGGATCAGATACCGGCTTACGACGCCATGCGCCGCGAGTGCCCGGTAGCCTGGAGTGACTACCAGCAGTGGACGCTGTTCCGACATCAAGACGTCATGCAGGCTCTGGAAGATCACGACACTTTCAGCAACGCAGTGTCCGCGCACCTCTCTGTCCCCAATGGTATGGATCTACCCGACCATACCGCCTATCGCCGGGCCATCGAGCCCTATTTCGCCCCCGAACCCATGGCCAGATTCGAGCCGGAGTGTCGAGAGGTTGCCCGGGCGCTGGTCGCCACCCTGAGCAAAGGCCAGCCGGTTAATGTCGTTGATGCGCTCAGCCGGCCGTTCGCTCTGAGAATCCAGTGTGCGTTTATGGGCTGGCCTAACAGCCTGCACCAGCCGCTGGCCGACTGGGTGGTAAAAAATCACCGCGCCACACTGGCCCGGGATCGCGCTGCCATGGCAGATGTGGCCGAAGAATTCGACGGTTACATCCGGGATCTGCTGGAAAGCCGCCGCCAGGCGGGCGATCAGGCGCCGGACGACGTAACCACCCGACTGATGCGGGAACAAGTGAACGGCAAGCCGATGACCGACGAAGAACTGGTCAGTCTGCTGCGGAACTGGACGGTCGGCGAGCTGGCAACCATCTCTGCCAGCATTTCCATTCTGGCCAGCTATCTGGCCAATCACCCATCATTGTTGCGAGATCTCAAGGCCGCTCCCGATGAACTGCCAGGCGCCATTGATGAAATTCTTCGCATAGACGCCCCGTTGATATCGAATCGTCGGGTAACCACGCGGGAAGTGAATGTCGGCGGGCGCACCATTCCCGCTGGCGAGAAAATCACCCTGCTCTGGGCATCCGCCAATCGGGATGAAGCCGTCTTTGGTGACCCCGAGGCCTTCTGCCCACACCAGAACGCGTCGAAAAACCTGCTCTACGGCGCTGGCATTCACGTTTGCCCGGGCGCGCCTCTGGCACGAATGGAATTGCAGGTATTCATGGAGGAGTTGCTGAAACAGATCGACAAGATCGAACCGGCGGCAGACCAACAGCCCGAGCGCGCCATGTTCCCCACCGGCGGCTTCAACTATCTGCCCCTGGTGTTCCGCTAGGCGTCTGCGCAGACGCCTGGAATTCACGGCACGAACCAGGCCACATCCGATAACCCGGACGCGGCCTGATCCTCAGTCTTCAATAAATATCAGGCTTTCGCCACCAGCGGCTTCTTCCAGACGCCCCAGCGGCTGCAAGTCCAGACCCTGTTGCCTTGCAGCAGCCTCAAACGCAGCACGCTGGCTTTCCGCCACACTGACCATCAGGCCACCACTGGTTTGGGGATCGCAGAACACCAGTTTATCAGCCTCGCTCATGCCGGAGATTACCTTGCCAAACGCCGCCGCATTGCGGTGCGTACCGCCAGGAATACAGTCAGCGTCAATGTAGGGTTTCAGGTTAGGCAACAGCGGCACGGCTTTGCGGCTCACCCTCGCCTGCACTCCGCTGCCGCGACAGATTTCCAGCAAATGCCCGGCCAGACCAAAACCGGTGACGTCGGTCATGGCATTTACCCCCTCGATACCGGCAAACACTTCACCGACCTTGTTCAATGTCGCCATATTCTCAACCGCCACCGCCAAATCCGCCTCGGTGACCTTACCCTTCTTGGAGGCGCTGGTGAGAATGCCGACACCCAATGGCTTGGTGAGATACAACAAGTCGCCTGCCCTAGCGGTATCATTGCGGATAATGCGATCCACCGACACCTGGCCAGTCACTGCAAGACCAAAAATTGGCTCGGGCGAATCAATACTGTGGCCGCCCGCCAGCGCAATTCCGGCTTCGGCACAGACCGCCCGGCCACCGTCGATCACTTTCGCCGCAACTTCCGGAGCCAGTTCGTTCACCGGCCAGCCAAGGATGGCAATCGCCATAACCGGCTTGCCGCCCATGGCGTAGACATCACTGATGGCGTTAGTGGCGGCAATCCGGCCGAAGTCGAACGGATCATCGACCACCGGCATAAAAAAGTCGGTCGTACTGATAATACCAATACCGTTACCCACGTCGGCCACCGCAGCATCGTCCCGGCTGCTGTTACCCACCAGCAGGCGTGGATCGTGGAATTCCGGCGCATCGGTGTGCAGAATGCGATCCAGAACATCGGGCGCAATTTTGCAGCCACAACCGGCACCATGGCTGAACTGGGTCAATTTGATAGACAAAGTCGGTTCCTTCTGCGGATGAAAATCTTTGATAGTATGGCTCAGACCTATTCTGAATACGGCCGAGCCTTACGTCCAGCCTACCTTGTCGCTACAAAACAGGAAATTCAATGAGCACTTCAGACCAACAGGGCCCTGCAACCCGCATTATCCACAACCAGCGCCACCAGGACGCCTTCGGCAGCCCTTACAGCCCGGTATATAACACCACCACCTACCGCTTCGAAAACACCCAGGCTCTGCTGGACGTTATCGAAGGACGCACCCCGGGCAACCTCTACACCCGCTGGGGCACCAACCCCAGTATCCAGGAGCTTGAACAAGGGCTGGCCCGGCTCGAGCAGGCCGAGACTGCACTGGCCTTCGCTTCGGGCATGGCCGCTATTTCTGCCACCCTGCTGGCCCACGGTCGTCAGGGTATTGTTTGCGTGGGGGATCTCTATGGCGGTACCCAGGAATTCCTGAAAAATCACTGCATGGCGCTGGGCATTGACGTTCAGTTTCTGTTCCGAGGCGAACTATCGCAACTGGAAGCTCACCTCCAGGCGCCGGGCAAACTGGTGTATTTCGAAACTCCGGCCAATCCGAATCTGGCCATTCTGGATATCGCGGCCATTGCCGAACTCGCTCACCGTAAACAGGCCTTGGTGGCGGTGGACAATACCTTCGCCAGCCCAGTCAACCAGAATCCTCTGGCCCTTGGCGCCGACCTGGTGCTGCACAGCGCCACCAAATACCTGGGCGGCCACAGCGACCTGACCGCCGGGGCACTCATGGCCTCGGCTGAGCTGATCAAACCCGTTATCGCCTGGCGCAAGAATCTGGGCCAGTTGATTGCGCCGGAAACCGCGGCCTTGCTGTCCCGCAGCCTGCGAACCCTGCCGATAAGAATCCGCCAGCATAACGAAAACGCGCTCGCCGTCGCCCGGGCCATGGAACAGCACCCGGCTGTGCTCAAAGTACATTATCCCGGCCTGCCCTCGTTCCCGGATCACCCACTGGCCGCCCGGCAAATGCAGGGCTTCGGTGGCATGCTCAGTATCGAGGTCGAAGGGGGCCAGCAAGCCGCCGCCCGGGTTGCCGACAAGCTGCAGGTCTTCCTGCTGGCCACCAGCCTCGGCGGCGTGGAAAGCCTGGTCAGCCAACCCAGCGCCACCAGCCACCACGGTCTGAGCCGAGAAGAGCGCCTGCAACGCGGCATCGGCGACGGCATGCTCCGGCTCTCCGTCGGCCTGGAAGACGCCCAGGATCTGATCAACGACCTCCACCAGGCCCTCGACTGAAGCTTATACGTTGGGGTCAGACCCCGTGACATTTCGACGTTGGGGTCTGACCCCACATTGAATGTCCGGGGGTCTGACCCCGGTATAGGTAGTTCCGTCCGTTGACGAGGCGGTACCCTGGCCTCAAACTGCGGTATTGACCCCGGAACAACCGCCCATGCAGCCAAATCGCCAGCCGCTATCTCAGCCCCTGAAACGCCTGATTCCCGGGCTTTCGGCGCTGTTGCTGGCGTTGGTGTTTGTATGCTCGGCAACTCAGGCACAGACCAGTCCGAACTTCGAAGACGGCCCTTCGGCCGCAAGTCAGCTGCAACATCTGGTGGTCGCCAGCCATTCATCCGCCTGGCAAAGCCAGCGAGCAACCCAACCGGATGATAACGAAGCCCAACCTGACCACGGCGACTTCCTGCCCTTATCCGAACGGGCACCGGCAACCACATTAAACCGCCACACGCCTGCCATCGCGCCTCGGCCGTCAATATCACACCCACCGGCCTTCTTTTCGCCGTCACCCAGAGCACCGCCCGCAAAGTAATCCCCATACGCGCCAAAGATCCGGCCTCACCGCCGATAGCATCACTTTTGCAAAGGATTACCCATGAAATCATTACGTTCACGGGCCATTGTCTATGGTCTGGTGATTCTGCTCGGGCTGCTCTGTGCCCTACCCAATCTACTGCCTGGTAACCTGGCCGAGAAGCTCCCGCCCTGGTATCAGGAAAATACGATCGCGCTCGGTCTCGACCTGCAGGGCGGCTCCCACCTGCTGCTGGAAGTCGATACCAGCGAACTGATTGCAGCCAACCCCGATCAAAACCGCCAGCAACTGGTAAAGGATGCGATTGAACGCAGCCTGGAAGTGGTGCGCCGGCGGCTGGATGAAACCGGCCTTGTCGAACCCAGCATCACCCGGCAGGGTGAAGACCAGATTCTGGTACAAATGCCCGGGGTGGCAGATCCGGCAGACATTCGTGACTTGCTGGGCACCACCGCTCAGATGAGCTTCCATTGGGTGGCCCGAGGCGACAATACTCCGCGCTCAGCCACCTTGCGCCTGACCGACGCCGACGGCCAGACGTACACACTGGAGAAACGCGTCGCCTTGGCGGGCGAACGCATCCGGGACGCCCACATGGCGTTCAACCCGGACACCGGCCAACCCGTGGTCAATTTCAGGCTGGACACAGAGGGCGCCAAACGCTTTGGTGACATGACGCGCCTCAACATTGGTCGCCCACTGGCCATTGTGCTGGACAACCAGGTTCTGACCGCGCCGGTCATTCGTGGCGTGATCGCCGGAGGCAGCGGTGAAATCAGCGGATCCTTTACCACCACAGAAGCCAGCAATCTGGCGCTTCTGTTGCGCGCCGGAGCACTGCCCGCGCCGCTGCACGTCATCGAGCAGCGCTCGGTTGGCCCGGATCTTGGCAGTGATGCCATTGCCATGGGCATCAGCACAGGTCTGTTGGGCGCCGCCCTTGTGGTGGCCTTCATTCTGGGCATTTATGGTCGGTGGGGCCTGATTGCCTGTGCTGGCCTTGCCATCAACATCGGACTGGTATTTGGCCTGCTCAGTGTGCTTGGCGCCACCCTTACTCTGCCTGGCATTGCCGGCGTTATTCTCACTCTTGGCATGGCCGTGGACGCCAACGTCCTGATCAACGAACGCATCAAAGAGGAATCCCGGCAGGGAAAACCCGCCTGGATGGCTTTAAAGGAAGGCTTCGGGCGTGCCTACAGCACGATTCTGGACTCCAACATCACCACCCTTATCGCTGTCAGCCTGCTATTTATGTTCGGTAGTGGCCCGGTTCGCGGGTTTGCCGTAACCATTGGCATCGGTTTGCTCACGTCACTATTCACCTCTGTGGCCTTTAACCGCCTGGTAATGGAATGGTGGATTCGCGGCCGGGAACGGTCTCCTTTGGCAATTGGCGGTTTCGCCTGGCTAGACCGGCTGACCGGCCGAAACCTGAATTTTATGAAAGGTCGGGTATTGGGGCTAAGCCTATCCGCTCTGCTGTCGATAGCAGCCATCGGACTGTTCCTCAAGCCAGGCCTGAACTACGGCGTAGACTTTACCGGCGGAACGCTGGTGGAAATGTCGGCCCCGTCGGTATCGGTGGATCAACTGCGAGCAGCTTTACAGGCCCGGGATCTGGGCTCGGCCTCCATCCAGGAATTTGGCCAGGCAGGTGACTATCTCGTACGCCTGCCCGCCGACACCGCTTCAGGTGCTGATGCCGCTGAGACGGTGGATACTCTGAAAGTTGCGGTCACGGAGATGCAGCCCGCCGCCAGTTTCACGAAAGTGGACGTGGTGGGCCCGAAAGTAAGCGGTGGTTTCGGCGATGCAACAATTCTGGCCATATTGCTTGCGGGCGCGGGTATGCTGGCGTATCTGTGGTGGCGATTCGAATCCCACTTTGCACTGGCCGCAACGCTCACCATTGCGCTGGATCTCACCAAGACCATCGGCTTCTTCGCCCTTGCTGGCGTTGAATTCAACCTTACGGCCGTCGCGGCACTACTGGCGCTGATCGGTTATTCGGTGAACGACAAGGTGGTCGTGTTTGACCGAATCCGCGAAAAGCTGAGGCAGACACCCGAGACGCCCTTTATCCAGGTACTGAACCAGAGCATCTCCGCCACTCTTGGCCGCACTGTGTTCACATCGGTGACTACCTTCCTGGCCCTGTTGCCCATGGGCATTGCCGGGGGAACCGCAGTTGCCAGCTTCTCGCAGCCTATGCTGTTCGGCATCGTGATAGGCACCAGCTCGTCCATCTTTATCGCTTCACCGATTCTGTACTACCTCAGTGAGCGGCGATCAAGAAAAGGCCGGCCCCAGCTCCGGCCCTCTGCCGAAGAACTGCGCCAGCAACTCGACCTCATCCCCTGAGCTTTGGAGTCGAGCTTTGGGGTCAGACCCAGAGACATTTCGCCCCAGCAAATGTCCGGGGGCCTGACCCCACACTCAGCGGCCCTGGAGCATGAAGGTTTCGTATTCCAGTTCGTCGAACTTGCGCGACAGCAGCACCAGGCCAGCGAACGCGGAGACCAGGGTCGCGCCAGCGTAGCCATAGCCGTAAAACGCGGCGCCCAGCTCTATGGTGATGAAGGTAAATACGATGTTGGAGATCAGAAACAACGCACACAGGGTCAGGTTCATGCCCCGGGCATCCAGGTAGAAGAGCACGTTCTGAATGGCCAAAAAGATGAGCTGGAGCGCCACGGCGATGAGGAAAATATGAAAGAGCGGAATATACAGTGGCGAAATGCCCAATGCAGCGAGTAGTTCTTCCGCCCACAGGAAGAGCACAATCACCGTCATTCCCTGTACTTTGAAAATCTCATAGATACCGTTTCGGGCCACCAGAACCATATCGTCGCGAAAACGGTTTATTCGATCCAAAGTATCGCCCTCGCGCACCGCATTATAAAAACGGTCATAGGCCTCGGAGAAGTCCGTTTCCATTCTGACCAGGAACACCGCCATGCCCGGAATAATGGAGAGATACGCCAGAAAGATCGGGATATCGTAGATCACCGACGCCCGCAAAGCCCCAACGATTGGCTCGGAGGTTTCCGGGACAAACCAGAAAATCAACTTGTCGGCCCACACCGCCGCGTTGAACAGTAACCCAGTGAAAATCAAAGCCGGAAATATCTGCGCCCGCCGGAGAAAGTCGAAACGCAACAGCGTAACGCCCGGGTACTGCCTGATAATTGTATAGAAGAAACTGAAAAACAGCAGGCTGTGCCCAAGCAACAGCCCAACAAGGAAACCCTCAAGGCCAAAATTGCGTAGCTGCACCGCCGCCACAATCGCCACCAGATAACCCAACGCGAACACCACCACAATGCGCCGATACGACTTCATGCTCGACAAAAAGATGGTCACCGGCCAGAGATTACAGAGCACCACAAAGTTAGAAAGCATCAACAGCCGGTAGATGTAGGAGGTGCCTGGCATGAACCAGACCGCGGCGACGCTTCCCAGAATGAACGCCAACCCGGTGGAAACCCAGATCACCCCCATCAGATTGGGCAGGATGATATCGACCCGGGATTCGTACAACCGATCCGCCACCCAACGGGTGAAGACGTGCTGAAACAGACCAGAGAGAATCAGCGAAAATGCCATCAGGTAGGTAACCGACACCAGAAACTGAATGACCGACGTCTGGTTTGCCTCAAGGGCAAAACTGAACACACCGATCAGCATTACACCAAGCACCGACAGCACCCAGGGCCCTGAGCTGATAACCCCCGCCAGACCATAAGCCCCGAGCAGGTTAATAAAACTCTCACGCTTCAGTATGCGACGCAGTTCGAAACCGATACCGGCCATTAGTTGTCCTTACCATCCAGATTCGTCAACAACTCCTGATAGAGCCCCCGGTACTGCTGAAACATGCTTTGCAATGTGTAAAACTGCTCCACCCGTTTCAAACCGGCAGTTTGAGCCGCTGTCCAGGCGGTAGAATCAGTCAGCAACCGAACCGCCTCGCCCGCCGTTGCCTGAGGATCAGCGATAGGCACAACCGCACCGGAATGCCCCAACGCACGATCGTCTTCCGAACCGCCTTCAATCAGTTCCCGGCAAGCCCCAACATCCGTTGCCAGGCACGGTAGCCCGGCGGCATGTGCCTCGAGGATCACCAGCGGCAATGCTTCCGAAATGGACGTCAGCACCATCAGCCCCAGTTGCGGCAGGATCTCATTCACATTCTGAAACCCAAGAAAACGAACCCGCCCCTCCAAGCCAAGACTGCGCACCAGATTTCGGCATTCGCTGACATACGCAGGATCTTCATCTTCAGGCCCGACAATCCAGCCCTCTGCCTCCGGAATCTGTTCACACACCGAACGCATGGCACGGATGAAGGTTTTGATATCCTTGATAGGTACCACCCGACCGACCAATCCGAGCACCTTGGGGATCCCCGGCGGACGGGCTTGCCGTGCGGCGCGGAACCGCTCCGGATCTATGCCGTTGGGTATGATGCAGGTACGGTCAACCGGCGCGCCGTCCTGGTGTTGTCGGGCCTGGTTACCCGTGTACAGAGAGACAATGGTGTTGGCTTTCTGATAGGCCAGGCGGCCGATTACCTCGAAAAACCGGATCCACAACCGGCGAATGTAACCCAACTGATCACTCAGGTTAGCGCTAACCTGGTCAGTGGGGTCGTCAATCCATTGCGCCTGCGACAGATCAATTTTGCGCTCTTTGGTGTAAATGCCATGTTCGCTGATCAGATACGGAATTTTCCGCCGTTCACTGATCATTGCCCCCAAAAGCCCCGCGTACCCGGTGGAAATCGAATGCACCAAGCGCACCGACGGCATGGTTCTGGCAATCTCGGCCAGCGTGAACAGCGGTGCGTGCATGGTTCGTATCGTCCAGAAATAATCCACGAACGACGGTTCCGTACAATACTTTCGGAAGCTTTCATCAATGACCTGCCAGCTTTCGCGGCTGAACAGAAAATCCTGCCGGGTAATACCCCCTGGCTCGCCGAGATCCCGGAATACCCGTTCCAGAACCTGCTCAGGTACCCACTCATTGGCTTTAAAGCTGTCATGAAGCCTGCGCTGCGCAGCAAAGGCCTTCGGATTACCATCCCGCGGGCGGGGCTTGTCCGGTTGATGGGCATCCATCAGGTAATGGCACTCCAGATGCACCACATTCTCCGGAAGGTCGTACAACTGCTCACCATAGTGCGCCCGATCGCCGCCCAGAAAGACCAGGGCAAACCGGTACTCCGGCATACCATTGATGATCTGGTGAACCCAGGAGGAGACACCACCCCGGATAAACGGGTAGGTTCCCTCCAGCAACAGGGCAACGTCAGCAACGTGGGGCTCTTTTCGTTTGAAAAACCTCATAGCCAGGCCTCCAGTAGCGGATTAATGGCGGCCGGAATCTGGCCATGGGCACACCGGGCCAGATAGAAACGAACCCGCTGATAGTCCCGCTCCAGAAAGGCCACCTCGGCCAGGTATGGCAACACTGTTTCGGACCGGGCGCCGCTTTCCAGCGCCACCTCCAGGGATTCGCGGGCCGCGGCCCAATGATCCAACGCCAGCTCAACCCTGCCCAGCAACAGCCAGTCAGCAGGCTCGTCGTAACTACCCACAAGTGTCACCAGCAAATCTCGGGCTTTTTCCAGGTAATACTGCCTCAAGCTACCCTGGGCAAGGCCCAGATAGGCGGTTTCCCACCAGACCTGGGCCAGCCGACGACCGGCCTGCTTCGGTGTCCGGCCAGCCGCGGCTTCTGCGAGCCGCTTCTGTAGGGTTTCGGCTTCTTCAACCAACGCTTTCTCCCGCTGATCCAGAATCGAGTAAGCCAACAACCGGACATCGTCTACAGGGTCTTTGAGTGCCTCGCGGAGAATTTCGATACCTGCTCGGCCGGGCATCTGACGGCTGGCCAGAAGCGCTTTCAGGCGCTTGCCCGGGTCACTGGCTTCCCGCAACACCTGCCGCAGCCCGCCTTCGGTATAGATAATTTGACTATCGGTATCGGTTGGCCGAAACGGCAACTCCGGTATCGGCACTTCCTGCCAGGGGATTTCACGCTTTGAGCGGGGTAAATACAGAGCCAGCAACACCCCGATAAATACGCCGATACTGCCGACAAACGGCATCGCAAACTGCAGTGAAAACAGAAAGACCGCTGCCAGCCAACGTTGCTGGCTATACCGTGCGGGCAGAAACACCAGCAAAACTATGGTAAAAACCAGGCAAGCCAGTGCATGAGCCAGGAAATACCCCACCAGCGCTATGTCGGGATCGGATTCTGTTAACCAGATGGCAACACCGGCCAGCTCCGAGACTATTCCGAACGGCAACAACCAGTAACTCGTCATTCGTCTGTCCGCACCTGAAGCAACCAGTTCAGGGCTTCCTGCTGCTGATGGATCAACAGCGCATCCTTGCGTGCGAATTCCCAGAGAACTCTGCCAGTGGACTCCCGGATATCAAGTTCAAGCCGCTGTAAATAACCGGCAAGCCCAAGCTCATCCGTTAACGGCATCAGTAAAACGACAGCTGGCGACGAACCACTGCGGGTTACGGCAATCACGTCGAGGCCTCGGAGCATGGCCGTCATGCGCTCCTCCAGTAAGGCAAGATCCGGTTCTGCCACTTCCAGCCTCAGCAGCGTAGCGGGAAGGTCGAAGCGCTCGGCATCCAGAGCTGCCCGCCGGGACTGGAAACACAAAGCCTGCCACTCGGATGAACCCACAACATCGGCCTGCCGCTGGCTGATCATATCGGCCATGTGCCCGGCCATAATGGCCAGTAGCCTGAGGGTTCGATTCTGGAAATTGAAAAATGGCATGGCTTTCACGGCACAAACCGCGCTCAACGTGCCCGCAGAGTCAATCAGCGGAATAACCGCCAGGAGCTCAGTATCAAGCTTGCTCAGATGTTTGCGGTATTCGGTCTGTACCGACACCAGCGTTCGCCTCTCCAGTGCATAGCGGATCAGAGGGTCGTCGCCCGAGACCGATTCAAAGTCGCCCAACGCGGCCAGAGGCTGCTCTGCCACCTGGCCCTGTTCGACAGCCAGAATCGCGGCCGACTGAAACTGCCCATACCGGGTCAGCACACCTAGCATCAAGGTCGCGTGCTCGTCGTCAAAGTCATCTACCGCGGTTTGCGACAGTTCGGCATACAAACGGCGCAAGGCTTCACGCAAGCTCCCGGAACTGCCGGCAAGCTGCTGCTCCAAGCGATCGTGGGACACCTTCATCAGATAGAAACTTCGGGTAAACTCTTCCAGCCGTTGCAAACTGTACTCGTTGACGGCCCGGGAGCGTTCAAGCTGCCGGTTCCAGTAATCGCGGAATTCTCCCGCAATCAGTCCACACGCGAGTATCCCTGCGCCCCACCCCCAGGGGTAGCTCTGGCTTAGCTCCAGTTGCGTCTGCCAACCGGCCACCAGAAGTACCAGCAGGGCCGAGCACAAGGCGGCAAAAAAGCCGTAGCGCAACCCGACAAGCAAAGGTGCAATGGCAGGCCAGGCAAAAGTATTGCCCAGATGGAGGGGGTCTTCGGGCCTTAGCCAGAAACCTGCACCTACAGAAGCCACGGTCACCAGCAACACCTCTGCCCATTTCAGCCAGGCCGGAGCGTCTGTGGGCGAGGCGGGCGTAACCGGTGGATTGTCCAGAGTCATTGTCAGTCGTCACCTGCGCTCAATGGCATGGCTTCCACCAGCTCCTGAAGCACTGAACGCCCGGTGGTTCCCAGGCTCGCACGGCCCCAGCCAGCTTTGGCGGCCGTCCCCGACCACACCAGTGCGTTATCGCTTGCCCGGCGCACCAACAGGGTCACCCCGACAGCCGGCTCGTTGTCGAACCCCGCTTTATAACGCCATTCCTCGACGGTGCCGGTTACGATCAAATCGACACCATCAGCTGCGGCCATATCGATACCCTCCTGCTGACGGCTCTGGCTCTCGTACATTAGAGGGTTGGCATCTTCAGGAAGGTAAACCTCAACCCGGCTCATACCTTCAGCACGCAACAGCGCAACCAGAATACTGGCGGCTCGATCACCTGCCTGCGGTGTCTCTGACAGGTTGATAAACGGCACCACCGCCACCCGTTCCTTATACCGGACAGGGCCGTCTCCGGTTTCTGACACCAACGTCGAACAGCCCGCCAGCAGCGCTGCCAGCAAAACAGGTATCACCTTACTTGCCCGAAACTTCATGACCTATCTCCTAAAACCAGAAAAAAACCGTGTATACGTCAAACGACCACCCACCCGGGCGTCGCCATCAAGACTGTCTGAGGAATATTCAGCCGAGAGTGCCAGCTCATCATTCCCGCCCAGCGACCAACTGACACCCCCACTCAGACCAAACTCCGCATTCGATGAGGAAAACACGTATCCTGCTCGTAAATCGAGAAACCACCCCGGTTGCGCTCCCTGAGCCAGCAGGCCGTGGGGGTTGTGTTGTTGCCAGCGCGATGCAACCGAGAACCGCCGGTAGTTTGCTGTAAGCAACTCCCCGGGAGCCAGCGGAGTATCGAACCGGCTTTGCACTACATCACCCAATGCGTCCAGCCTGGTCAGATCCTGTTGTGTGTATTCCGCGCTTAGCAGCCAATCAGGGGTGCTTCGCCAGGGCTGCAGCACGCCGGAGAGGGTAAAAACGTTGCCCCGGGCAATCTGCCCCTGATCGTCACTGTCAAAGCTAATCCGGTCATAGCGGCCAGTGAAGGTGGTTCGGCTGTCGAGTTGATAATTCAACGCCAGCGAATGACGTTTTTTCGACAACAGCCACCAGGCTTCATAGGAATCGGTTGCCCGCTCGCCACGATAGTCACCCAACACCAGTTGCCAGCGATGCAGCGGGTTGAAAACTGCCTCCAGCTTGCTCCAGAACCGGGAACCGGTCACAGCCTCTTTCTGCCCCACGCCAGCGGTAAGTAACCAGTCCGAGGCATTATTCGTCCACTCGATCTGACCGTCACGGGCGGTCGGCGGCAACTGTCGGAACCGGCCAGCACCGTCCCCCCGGGCAGCACTGAGTAGCCCGGAGATCCGATATCGCTCCTCACTGTAATCCCAGGCCACATAGCCCTCGTCTATCGACTGCCTGGCCATTTGTTGCTGATGCCAACCCAGTTGCATGGCACGATTATAAGAAAGGTATTGGGGCAAGACTGGTGCATCCTCGCGGCTTGTAACATCGCGGACACGTGATGGAGTGCGCTGCGCCAGCTCGCTACCCGGCTCCCGGGCGGCGAGCTGGCGCAAATGGAAAGCCGCCCGGGTGTCTCCGAGATGTTCGGCAAGATCAGCCTGGTCTGCAAGTGACAAACCGGGCTCCGAAGCCTGTTGCATTTCCTCCAGCCAGTATTTTGCCAGCCGGTTCCGGCCCAGTGCCCTGTAGCCGTATGCCAGCAGCGCGAATTGTTGCTGGCCGGGCACCCCGGACAACTGGTTCAGTATCGCTCTCAGCGTATCCGGGGAGTGGCCTGGCTGCCCCAATACAAGCCAGCCCCAGGCACTGAGCACCTCCTCACTGGCCGGGTTCATCATCAATGCCTGCTGATAGGCGCTCTCTGCTGCCTGTAGCTCCGAGCGTTGTTCGTGTAGCCGCGCCTTCAAGGCCCAGTAACGGGGATCCTGGGGCTGACCGCCGTCTGCGGCCCAGGCACTCAACACACCGCCCAACTCCTGCCAACGGCCACGGTTAGCGAGGGCATCCGCCAGTATGGCAAGGTGGCGCCAGCCACCGGATTGCCGGTAGCGAAACTCTGCCAGTGCAGCAACCTGGTCATAATCGGCAAACTGTGCAGCCAGGCCGATCAGCCTGTCGATAACGCCGGAGTCGTACTGTTGCCAATCCCGGGCGACCAGCTGGCGATACTCCTGCTCAATCGGCCCGGGCTCGCCCTGCAGAATCAGAAGATCCAGCTTCATGACTTCGGCTTCAGCAAATACCGCGCTATCCGTAAACGGCACCGACAAGACTCCGATCGCCTGCTCGATATGACGGGTGCGCCAGTATAGATTGGCCAGAATCAGCCGCTGCCTTTCACTCAACTCAGGCAGGCTTTCGAACAACTCCACAGCTTCTGCGTAGCGATTGGTGTTCACATACAACTGGTAGAGCTGATCAACAAAGCGTTCATCCCCGGGAAACTTCTGGCGCCCCTGCGCCAGAATGTCGATGGCCTGCTCCAGTTCAATTGCCCGGATGCGTGTCTCAGCCAGAAGCAGATAACCCTTTGCGTCCAGCTGGCCCCGGGTCAAGGCAAGCTCCAGCGTGGCTTCCAGCTCCGGATAACGGAATAATTCGGGCGCCAGAACAGAAACCCGGGCCAGCGCCTCCGGCTCTGGTGTTTCCCGGTAGATTCGCCGCCACAGGACCAGTGCACGATCCGGCTCGCCGCGCCACTCCAGCACACGAGCGGCCCAGATACGATCCTGACCAGACGCCTCCGGCAGGCCTGCCAGGATATCAACAGTACGACCGGCACCGGCAAGGTCACCGCTGCCCAACTGCAACAAAAGCAATCGGCGCAAATCCGGCAGGCTGTTCGGTTCCATGTCGACCAGGGCAGACAGCCATCGCTTCTCGAGCGCATCGTTGCCAGCCAGACGAGCCAGCTCACTACCCCGCCGGTAGCCAGACGCACCGGGCACCATAAGATCATGGGAGAGGAGGGTCGCCAGCGCCTTGTCCGGTTGACCGGACGCCAGATAGAAGTTCACCAGTTGATTGGCAGCTGACTGTCGACTGGCCCCGGGAAAGCGAGGCAGAATCGAGGCCAGTGTCTTAGCGGCAGCACCGGGATCGCCTGAAGCCACCTGAGCTTCACCCAGCTCCAGCTGCCACCACAACCAGTCCTCTTCATTGGCGGTTTCGGCAAGCAGAGGAATCAGATCGATTTTTTCTTCCGGGGTGAACCATTCCATGAAGGGTTCGAGTATTGACCGAACTTCACTACGCAGGGTCGGAACCTGCAACAAACGCTGGACGAGACTCAGCAGAACGCCCTTTCGCCTGGCCCGCGCTTGCTCATCGCTTGCCGCCGCCAGTTGCTGAACCGCCAGCTCCAACCGGAGCTGCATCGCGGCTGGCGCTACCTGAGCGCCGGTCAAGGCGGGTTTCAGCGTCGCAATGGCGGACTCCGGCCGCCCCACTCTGGCCTGCATATTCGCCAGCCGGACACGAAGCGCGGCATTGTCCGGGTCGGTATTCAGCAGCACAGACACATAGGCCAGAGAAAGGGCATCAGGCACCTCCAGTTGCCCGATATTGTCGAAAAAGGCCTCCCGCGGGTGCAAGACGTACAGCACCACGGCCGCAAGAACAGCCATCGCAATCAAGGCAGGCGTGGCAAACAGGCGGGGCCTGGCGAGCGAAACCTCGGGCACTCAGCGGCACTCCATCACAAGGCCGGAAACCTGGCTGGCACTAAAGCGGAACCACCGCCGGTCTGCCTGTTTTGCCTGATGGCCACTGGCCACCCTGCAGGCGAACCCCGGCGCGAACTGCAGCTCCAACGGAACATGCCCCGCGGTTGAAAGCTCAATGCGCCAGGGCCCGCCTTCCTGCCGTTGCCGCGACCAGGCCGTCAGAGGCCCGTTGGCTGATTCCAGAAAGGGGCCTTCTGGCGGATCTTTGGCCAGCACCAGTGCCGCTGAGGATCCGGCGAGATGAATATAGGTTTTTGATCCGTCGCGGATAAAGCCCGCAACCCCCTGCGATCGCTCAAGGTCAGGAAAATACCCTTCCGGTACGGTAACGGTGCCCGGGTGATGCACACCGCGCCATCGGTAGACGCGATCGGCACTGAGCGTGAGTGTGCTGTAGTAACGGGACTGAACCCGCGCCGCATACTCACTCAGATACAGCGGCGTGTTCGGCTCTGAGAGCACATGCTGATAGACCTCGTGCAAGGCCTTGACCGACTCTGGGTAGACGCCCGAGTAAAAGTGGTAATAAATACCACTGGGCTTGAGACGGTAGGGCTTATTTAGCAGGTCAAAACTTTCACGGACATTCCGGTAGCCGTAAAAAGGGCCTGTCCACAGGTTGGTGTATACGTTTTCATTAAGCACCGGCGCGTGCACCTGGAATTCATCCTCCACCAGGCGACCGTCCGGCCAGACCGCAGCAAGCATTGAGCTGTAGCTCAGCGGCTGGGTATTACCGCCATTAACGTTGAACAACCCCAGTTCCCTGGTCATTTTCAGGGCCTGACGGCCGGGCCTGGCATCCCCGCTCCACAGGAAAACTTTCAGATCCTTCTGCTCCGGCGCCAGTGCCTGAATGAAGTCAACCGAGCCAGGAATCTCCCGTTCCAGTTCCGGTAGATAGCCCGGGACATCCATGGAGAACCCATAGTCGGTATCCTCTTCATCAGGCGCCGCCTCGCCCTCCATGATGCGCCAGAAAAACGGGTGACTGAAGGTGTGGGAGGCCACTTCTACCAGGGGCTGACGAAAGATTTTTCTGGCCGTCGCCATGGCTTCCTTGCTTTCTGCCGGAAACAAGCCACCCGGCGATATCTCTGCCTCGATCACCGAGACGGTATGGGGCAGCCGGTATTCCTTCAGTATGTCCTCCAGCACCACCTCCGCGGCCTGCGGTGCGCCTGGCCGGCGAGCCCGAGAGACAAAGCCATCGCCATCAATATGGGCCGTCATCACCCGGCGCCCGGACTCTGTTGTGGTATCAACACCCGGATGCAGGCCCGGCTGCAGAGCTTCGACCAGAAACGAGACCGGATCAAACAACCAATACGCGGTGTTGTCTGGCCCGGGCTCAAACAGGAAGGGGCCAAGCGCCACACCGCCTTGCGGGCCAGTAAAAACCGGCGAATACCCGGCCCCTTTGCTATCCACCAAGGTTACCCAGGGGTTCAGCGCCGAGCTCAACGACGGCATGGCCAGGGGTACCCGGTTTGGCATACGGCTACCTTCAAACGTACCAACAGAGGCCTGGTTTGTCTGAACCTCAACCGGAGCTTGAGGAATTCGTAAACGCTGATCTGAAACCAGCCTCTGACAAGCCGGAGAGCCGGGCACCAGCCCCATCAAGACCAGGGGCACTCGGCCTTTCACTTCCCGGCCCAACCACTGACACAGGCGGTTGCCCGAAACCCCGGCTTCCCACCAGACCACCACGCCCTGGTAACGATCACTAACCGGCTCCTGCAGCGCTGGCTCCAGAGCCGACCGGTAGACGGGAATCAGCCCCAGATATTCCAGAAAGATGCCAAGGCGGCTGTGGGCCTGGCTCTGATCCGCCTGCTCCCTGGGCAGGTCGTGAAGCACCAGAACCTGCCGCCGGACGACTTCCGGTTGTGTGGGGCCAAGCCTGTCCAGGTTACTGTTACTGACCACGGGTATAAACCCGGCTTCCCGCAACCGGTTGGCAACCCCGACGGCAGGCTCTGCCGCCGCTGTATAGTCGATGGCGATGAGTGGCTTGTCCGGGTGTGTAGCCCGCCAGTGTGCCAGTTGCAACTGCAACCATTCCCGGTGTTCCGTGGGTACAGGCCGATACTTGTTGGCGGCAGGCTCATAGCCTTCAAACCAGGATTCGAAGGCCAGCGCATCGACCCGCTCGTGCGCCTGCTCTGGCAAGTGAAACCCCCGGTTGATTATTATCAGAGCATCGGGATAGCGATCCCGGATATCCTTGATCAATTCGGCCTGGGCCGTGGCAAAGTCAGCGGCCTTCTGTTGGCCGGTAGTGGTCAGCAAGTGGCTGTCGAGCGTATCCAGAAATACACCGCTAAAACCGCGGGCCATGGCCGGGGCGACACGCTGCTCCAGCAGAAATGAGCGAACAGCGGGCAGCCGGATATCCAGCACAACGCTGTTCCACGCAGTGTTCCGGCCAATTTCCCAGGCCGACTCAACGCGGGAAGCCAGCGGGTGTGAGCGATGGATTTCATCAACCGCTACATACGCCAGTGGCCGGGTGCCACCACGGTTCAGCAGGTCGATACGGGCATCCGATACCTGGTCGGCCTGGAGCACCAACCAATCGTAGGCAAAAAGTGTTCCTATCGGTGCTTCATGACCATAATAGAAGCCTACATTTTTTGGCGTACCCGCAAAAACCGGTAAACAGCAGCACAGGCATAACAACAGCAAAAATCGAATAACTCGCATAGCCACCAGATGGGTCATCGGTTGGAAAACGGCGATTAAACAACCAATTGCAGGTTATCATGAATCAGGCCCTTTAAGGCAGCCCCGGGGCGCTATCCCGGGCGTTAAATTAAAATCTGCAAACACTCTCCCCACACCTGGCAACCACAGGCAAAACTGATCAGTCGCCACTCCATTCTCGACACGTTTCTGAAACAACAGGGAAATGTACAATAATGAGCCAACTTACACAGGCAGGAGCCCACCATGATTCAAAAACCGCAATCACTGCCAGGCATTAAAAAACCTATTATCCAGGCGCCCATGGCCGGTGTGCAGGATCATCGCCTGGCTGCGGCCGTATCCAATGCCGGTGGGCTGGGGTCTCTGCCTTGTGCCATGCTCGACAGCAAGGCACTGAGGGCAGAACTCGAGGCACTCACCAAAGCCACCGACCGCCCCTACAACCTCAACTTCTTTGCCCACTCACCACCAACACCCGACCCGATCCGGGAAAGCCGGTGGCGCGACGCACTGGCACCCTATTACGCCGAATTCGGCCTGAATCTGGCAGACATTCCCTGTGGCCCCGGGCGCCTGCCTTTTAACGAGGAAACCGCAGAAATCGTCGAAACCTGGCAACCTGCGGTGGTGAGCTTTCATTTTGGCCTGCCCGAACCAACCCTGCTGGAACGGGTCAAGCGCACCGGGGCCTGGGTTCTGTCCACTGCTACCACGGTTGAAGAGGCCATCTGGCTGGAGCAGAACGGTGCCGATGCTGTCATCGCCCAGGGTCTGGAAGCGGGTGGCCATCGCGGTATCTTCCTGACCACCGACATGACCACGCAAATGGGCACCTTCGCCCTGGTTCCGCAGGTGACTGCCGCCATAAAACTACCGGTGATCGCCGCAGGCGGTATTGCCGATGCTCAGGGCGTGCAAGCGGCTCTGGCACTCGGGGCGGTGGCAGCCCAGGTGGGCACGGCTTTCCTGCTCTGCCCCGAGGCCAATACCCGCCCGCTGCACCGGGAAGCCCTGGCAAGCCCGGCGGCCAGCCACACCGCAATCACCAATCTGTTTTCCGGCGGCCCGGCCCGGGGCATCGTCAACCGGGTGATTCGGGAACTGGGGCCGGTCTCCGATGAAGCTCCGGCTTTTCCTCTGGCGACCAGTGCCATGGGCCTTTTGCGATCTGCGGCCGAAGCCTCAGGCTCCGGTGATTTTTCACCGCTGTGGAGTGGCCAGAACACCAGTGGCTGTCGTGATATTCCAGCCGGGGAGCTGGTGGAATTGCTCTGCTGGTGACGCCGGATACGCTGCCGGGAATAGCGATGCCAACCGGCAGCTCTTCCGCGCCCACCCGGGACTCAGCCTCCATCACCAGCTCCCGGATCGTCGCCAGCGCTGCCCGCACGAGCAAAGCTCCAGATTTTTATGTCGAATTTGCATGAAGAGCAAGGCGTTTATTCGAAAACCTCTTAAGCATTATCGAATTTCCCTGTTTGCCTTGATATTGATCAGTGCCTATCATCCTCAGCCCTCAATCATGCAGTTCAGGTATCCAAGCACATCATGGGTTTCAGGAACGAACAACTCCGGTGGCAATTGGCAAGAGGCATCATTCAAGCCTTGCATCTGGAACGGCTGGCCAGCCGCTACAGCCGCACCACGGTGATGGCGGTGTTCAATCTGATCAACGGTAGCCTCAGCATTGCCCTGGTGGCTTTTGTCGCGCTGGTCACCCAGGAAGCCTTCATTTTCCCGTCGCTTGGTGCCACAGCCTTCATCCTGTTCTATGTACCCATGGCCCAACCTGCATCCCCCCGAAACACACTGTGCGGGCATCTGATCGGGGCACTCATGGGGCTGCTCAGCCTGTATATTTTCGGTCTTCAGGGCGAAGCCTCGGCGTTTCTGACCGGCGTGGATCTGCCACGGGTTGGCGCCGCAGCCCTCTCTCTGGGGCTGACCAGCTGCCTGATGGTCATACTACGCGTAGCCCACCCGCCGGCTGGCGCAACCGCGCTGATCGTCTCCCTGGGGCTAATGCCCAACCCGGCCCAGCTTCCCATCCTGATGGCAGGCGTCGGGCTGCTGCTGGCCCACGCCTTTGTGATGAACCGGTTGGCAGGCATCCCTTATCCGCTGTGGTCTGCAGGCACCGAAGGCCCGGGTTTGCAGGCGATGGCCGCTCGCGACTGATCACCGGGCGCGGGCAGCCCGCAGAATGACCACGAGGCCACGCATCGGGTGTCAGGCACGTGCTTTCTCAAAGCTCTGAATTCTGACTTGCACCGTCACTGACAGGCTCTCCAAGGCTTCGGCCGCTGCCCGCCCTTCGGCATTGGCGCGATAAAAATGAGGGGTCATAGCCAGCAAATCGCCAATGGCCCCGGCGTTCGTCAACTCAAGAGTCAATGACAGTTCACGGCTGCTCAGATGCCCAAATCCTTCTGGCAAGGCTCTCACGGGCCTGGTCTCCTTGCGAACTTCCGGGTAGATGATTGCCCGCAACTCTTTCAGATGATCAGGCCCGGCATCCACCTGCACCAGTCTTCCGCCCGGTTTCAACACCCGGGCAAATTCCGCATACACCGGAAAACCGAACAGGCACAGCAGCCGATCCATCGACTCCGCTTCAACCGGCAGATTGGCATTGCTGCCCACCACCCAGGCTGGCCGGGCGTCCTGGCGTGCAGCAGCCTGTATGGCATACTTTGAAATATCCAGGCCGAGAATGGATAACGGATGGTGCCCGCCCGCCACTTCCGCCAACCGGCGAAGATAGTAACCTTCACCACAACCGGCATCGAGACACGCCAATGGTTGCGAAAGCGGCGCCCCGGCGAGCACCGCCTCGGCCACTGCATCGGCAATCGGCTGATAATACCCCGAATTCAGAAACGCCCGCCGGGCCGCAACCATGGCCTTGCTGTCGCCCGGATCCCGGGAGCGCTTATTCTGCACTGGCAGCAGATGCACATAGCCCTGGCGGGCAATGTCGTAGCTATGGCCAGAAGCGCACTGCCAGGCAACACCTGCCTGCTGCAACGCAGTTCCGTCCAAGGGGCAGGTCAACTTGTCAAAGGCCGTAATGGTCATCGGTGTTCCTGTATAAAATAGCCGGAAGAAGCGGCCATAGAGTACACCTTGCACTGAATTCGCCAAAACCCTACGGAATTCGGGCCACCAACCCTGTTAAACTGTTTGCCGCGTCATTATCGGTCAATGCCAACCCACCAGACGCGCCCGATGACTTGCCAGAGACAGGAATTTGTAATGCCCGACAGCTCAATCGCCCCCATCAGTCAAAGTGTCCCTGAGCCCTCCCGCCGCTTCTGCGTGGCCCCCATGATGGATTGGACGACACCGCACTTTCGCTATCTGGCGCGCTTGCTCAGTCGCCGTACCCTGCTCTACACCGAAATGGTCACCACCGGCGCACTGATCCACGGCGATACAGAGCGCTTTCTGCGCCACGATCCGCTGGAGTATCCGCTGGCGCTGCAACTTGGCGGCAGCGATGCCGGGGAGCTGGCTCATTGTGCCCGGCTGGCACAACAATATGGCTTTGATGAAGTGAACCTGAACGTGGGCTGCCCCAGCGACCGGGTACAGAACAACATGATTGGCGCCTGCCTGATGGGCCACCCGGCCAAGGTGGCGGAGGGCGTATCGGCGATGATTGAGGCCACCGAGCTTCCGGTCACCGTCAAGCACCGTATCGGCATCAACGGCCGCGAGTCTTGGGATGAGCTCTGCGAATTCGTGGAAACCGTTGCCGCCGCTGGCTGCAAAACCTTTATCGTACACGCCCGGATTGCCATTCTTGAGGGCCTGAGCCCCAAGGAAAACCGCGACATACCGCCGCTCAAATACGACTGGGTTTATCGCCTGAAACAACAGTACCCGAAGCTGGAAATCATCATCAACGGCGGCATCAAGACCTTCGACGAATGCCACGACCACCTGGCTCATACCGACGGCGTCATGTTGGGGCGCGAGGCCTATCACAACCCCTGGATGCTGGCGGGTGTTGACCCGGCGTTTTTCGGCGAGGCCGCTCCGGTTGCCAGCCGTCAGGAAGCATTGCGGGCCATGTTCCCCTTCATCCAGCAGGAGCTGGATCGGGGGGTGTATCTGACCCATATCACCCGCCACATCATGGGGCTTTTCCTGGGCATGCCCGGCGGCCGCCAGTTCCGTCGCCATCTCAGCGAGAATGCCAACAAGCCCGGCTCCGGGCTGGAAGTGATCGAACAGGCTCTGGCCAAGATCCGGCAACCCGCCCCGGACACCGCCCCGGCATAATCGCCAGATCCGGCCAAAGACGGGTGATCTGCATCGACTCCCGCCTTTGGTTGTCTTGTTCCAGCTTTACGCTGCCGTTATTGTAGGGTTAAACCAGCGCCGGGGAATGGCGCTGCTATAACACCGAACCATCGGGATACAGGACGAATGAACAGCAAACTGGAACAGCTCAAAGCCATGACCACCGTCGTGGCCGATACCGGCGACATCGAGGCCATCCGGCAATGGCGGCCGCAAGATGCCACCACCAACCCTTCCCTGCTGCTGAAGGCCGCAGCCTCCGAAGCCTACCACCCCATGCTGGAACAGGCGGTCAATTACGCCGCGCGCCAGGGTGGCTCCAACGCCGAACAACTGACCACCGCCACCGATATGCTGGCGGTGCTGGCGGGCAAGGAGATTCTGGGCCTTATCCCCGGCGTGGTCTCCACCGAAGTCGACGCCCGCCTCTCCTTTGATACCAACGCGACTTTGAACCGGGCCCGCAGACTGGTCGCTCTGTATAACGAACAGGGCGTGGATACCAGCAGGGTACTGATTAAAATCGCCTCCACATGGGAAGGCATCCGCGCTGCCGAACAATTGGAGAAAGAAGGCATTCGCTGCAACCTCACCCTGCTGTTCTCGTTTGTTCAGGCGGTGGCCTGCGCCCAGGCCGGAGCTCACCTGATCTCCCCCTTTGTTGGGCGTATTCTCGACTGGCATCTGGCCAATTCCGGGCGTAATAGCTACCCGTCTGCCGAAGATCCGGGGGTACTGTCGGTCAGTCGCATCTATAATTACTACAAGGCCAATGGCTTTGATACCGTGGTGATGGGTGCCAGCTTCCGCAACACCGGAGAGATTGAAATGCTGGCGGGTTGCGACCGGCTAACCATCAGCCCGCCGCTATTGCAGGAATTACAGGACGATCAGGGCAAGCTTGAGCGGCGCCTGAACCCCGAACAAGCCACATCACTCGACAAGCGAGGCCAGATCGACGAGCGGGTGTTCCGCTGGGAATCCAACGAGGATGCCATGGCCACCGAAAAGCTGGCCGACGGCATTCGCCGGTTTACGCTTGACCAGATCGAGTTGGAAAACCAGGTGAAACAACTGGCCAGGGCCGCCTGATTCCTGACAGGGAGTACCACAGCAACCATGATCGAACATCTGAAAAAACTGTTTGCAGCCCCGGACACCGGCACCGCCAAAAGCGCAGATCCGCATCAGCTGGCGGTAGCGGCAACCGCCCTGATGGTGCAGCTGTCGCGGGTGGATAACCAGGAAGACGAGCGGGAGCTGCAAACGATTGTCGATTGCGCCGTCAAGGCTCATCAATTGAGCCCTGACGAAGCCCGCAGCATAGTGGACGACGCCCTGGCCCACGCCGATGACGCCACTTCGCTGTACCAGTTCACTGGCCAGATTAATGACCACCTGAACCAGCAGGACAAGCAGACTCTGCTGGAAAACATCTGGCGGGTGGCCTTTGCCGACGGCCGTATCGACAAATACGAAGAACACCTTATACGCCGTATCGCAGATCTGCTGCATCTTAATCACCGTGAATTCATGCAGGCGCGGCACCGGGCACAAGAGCACGCCCACTGACTCGAGGAACGACCATGTTAGCCATCCTTCATCCGAACACCGCGCTGGACAGCGACGCCTATCGCCAGACTCTGGATTTTCTGGAAAACCTGCCCGGGGTAAGCATACGGGTTCATGAAATTCAGGGGGCCAGCCAGCGCCTGACCGAGATTTACCTGCTGGGGGATACCAAGTCCCTCGACAAGGAAGAGATCGAAGCCTTGCCCGCGGTGGAACGGGCTGTGCGCATTTCCGAGGACTACCGGATTCTGGGCCGACACAAAGACGACCTGAGGCAAAGTGGTTTCACCTATAACGGTGTCGAGTTCAGCCAGAACAACCTGAATATCTTCGCGGGCCTGTGCGCCGTAGACGTGCCTGAGCACGTTGAAATGATGATGCAGGCGCTGGAGCAGCACGGTGAGGTATGTACCCGCATGGGTGCCTACAAGCCCCGCACCAACCCTTACTCGTTCCAGGGCCACGGTAAGGGCTGTCTGCCCTGGGTGTTCGAGAAGGCGGGCAAACACGGCATCAAGGTGGTTGCCATGGAAATCACCCATGAAAGCCACATCGAGGAAATCGATACCTGCCTGGAGAAACTGGGGCGGCCTACCGGCGTCATGTTGCAGGTAGGTACCCGGAACACTCAGAACTTCGAGCTGCTGAAAGCCATTGGCCGGCAGAGCACCTACCCGGTATTGCTCAAGCGGGGTTTTGGTATCACCTTGAACGAATCCCTCAATGCCGCCGAATACCTCGCCAGTGAGGGCAACGCCAACGTTATTTTCTGCCTGCGTGGCATGAAAACCGAGGCAGGACAACCGCATCGCAACATGGTGGACTTTGCCCATGTGCCCGCGGTCAAGCGCCTGACCCGGATGCCGGTGTGCGTCGACCCCTCCCATTCCGTGGGCAGCCGCGAGAAATCGCCGGATGGCATTCTGGATGTGATGCACGCCACCGCTCAGGGCGTGATTGCCGGCGCCAATATGGTGCTGGTGGACTTCCACCCAAAACCCGAGAAAGCACTGGTGGATGGCCCTCAGGCCCTGCTGATGAACGAACTGTCAGCCTACCTGGAAGACATCCGCCTGTGTCACGACACCTGGAAGAAACGCCAGGGTATTTACCAACGCCTTACGGAAAACAGCGATATATGATCATTTATGGTCACCGGGGCGCCAAAGGAGAGGCGCCCGAGAACACCCTGGCCGGATTTATCCATGCCCACCGGCATGGCATCCGCCACTTTGAACTGGATCTGGTACTGTCGAAAGACGGCGTGCCCATGCTGGTACACGACCTGACCGTCGACCGCACCACCGGCCAGAAAGGCAACGTGGGGAAATACACCGCCGCTGAACTGGCCGACATGGACGCCCGTCGCAACACCAGCAGCTGGGCTACCCGCACGGGCATTCCCACACTGGAAAACCTGCTGGATCAGTTCGACGACATCGAACACCTGCAACTGGAAGTAAAAAAAGACAGCCGGGCCCGGCTTAACGTGCTGGGCAATCGGGTCACCGAAATCATCCAGAGCCGGGGCCTGCTGAACAAGGTAGCCATCACCTCCGCAGAGCCGTCATTTTTGCGGGAAATCCGCCGTCGGGACAAAAACATCCGTCTGGGCCTGGTGGCCGAACGGAAATTCCCGAAGCCACTGAACCTGGCCACCCGACTAGGCTGCGAGTACTTCTGTGTAAACTGGAAAATCCTGACCCGAGCCATGGTGGAAACCGCCCATCGTCAGAACATGCATGTGTCCACCTGGACGGTGAACCGCATTCACGACATGCTGAAACTTGAGGAAATGGGTGTCGACAGCATCATCACCGACTTCCCGACCAGCACCCGGATGTACTTTGATAACCGGGCCAACAGCCCGCTCAGCATCCCCTTGGGAGAGACAATTCCCGAGCCAGCCTGAGGCTGTCCCGGGAAGTTTGAACCGGATCAGAAGATCCGGTTCAATCCGTTCAAAGCCGCGACCCGGTAAGCTTCCGCCATGGTCGGGTAGTTGAAGGTGGTGTTGATGAAATAATTCAGGGAATTGGCCTCCCCTTCCTGATTCATGATGGCCTGGCCGATGTGAACGATCTCAGCCGCCTGGTCTCCAAAACAGTGAATCCCCAGAATCTCCCGGGTCTCACGGTGAAACAGGATCTTCAGCATACCCACAGCTTCACCGGTAATCTGGGCTCGGGCCAGATCCTTGAAGAACGCCTGCCCAACATCGTAAGGCACCCGTGCTTCGGTGAGTTCGCGCTCAGTTTTGCCTACAGAGCTGATTTCCGGAATGGTATAGATGCCGGTAGGCACATCGTCCACAAAGCGGAAGTACTCGTCCTGCACGATAGCCGAGGAGGCAGATCGGCCCTGGTCATAAGCCGCACTGGCCAGGCTTGGCCAGCCAATCACATCACCCACCGCATAGATATGATCAATCTCGGTGCGGTAGTGCTTGTCGACCGCCAACTGGCCCCGGCCGTTTGGCTCCAGACCAATGTTTTCCAGCCCGAGGTTTTCCGTATTGCCGCTACGGCCATTACACCACAGGAAGGCGTCGGCACGAATCTTCTTGCCAGACTGTAACGACAGCACAACACCGTGGTCATCACCCTTCACCGATTCGTACTGCTCGTTGTGACGCACCAGAACACCGTTGTTGCGCAGGTGATAGCTTAGCGCATCAGAGATTTCATCATCCAGGAACTGCAGCAGTCGGCTGCCCGGGTTGATCAGGTCCACCTTCACACCCAGACCGGCAAAAATAGAGGCATACTCGGAGCCGATGACACCGGCACCATAGATGATCAGCGTACGGGGGGTGTGGGACAGATTCAGGATTGAATCCGAGTTGTAAATGCGGTGATGACGGAAGTCCACATCGGGCGGCAGATAGGGCCGCGAGCCGGTGGCAATCACAGCCTGCTTGAAGTGCAGCACTTCCACAGACTTGTTACCACGGATTTCCAACCGATTACTGTCCAGGAATACCGCCCGGCCATTGATCAGATCCACCCGGTTACGGGCATAGAACTGGGTTCTCAGCTTGACCTGCTTGCCAATCACCTTCTGGGCGTTCTGCAACACCCGCGGGAAAGAGAACCAGCGGGGCTCACCGATGTCCCGGAACATCTGATTGGTGTTGAAGGTGATGATCTGCTTCACTGAATGTCGAAGCGCTTTCGACGGAATGGTACCCCAGTGGGTACAGTTTCCGCCTACGGTCGATTTGTCTTCAATGATCGCGACTCGTTTGTTGTGCTTCGCCGCATTCATTGCCGCCCCTTCCCCCGAGGGGCCGGCGCCAATAACGACCACGTCGTAATGATGCTCTGCCATGCGCGCACTGACTCCTTATCTACGTCATGAATGCGTAGTTCTGTTTATTTTGTGTCGTTAAAACGTCTAACTACCCTTGCGGGTAGCATCATAGGCCAGAGCTTCTGCCTTCTTGGGGGCTTCGTCGCTCGGATTCCTGCTCTCTTCGCACTTCTGGGTATTGCCCCCGCAAATGTCGCAGGAGGCACTGATACCCAGAGCACCAATACCGCCACAGGTGCCACTCATCGGCTTACGCCCGAAAATAACGCCAATCGACATGCCTGCGATCAGCAGCACCACAATGGTTAACACCAGAAGAAAGGTTCCCATGTCTGCCCTCCTCTATTGGACAAGATAGGACGAAAACGACGGCGTTTGATGGGTTTCAAAACCCTCGCCCTGCTCGTCCCGAACGATAAAAAACGCGGGTATATTTTCTCGCGTTGCCAGGGCCATTGCCTTGTCAAATCCCAAAACATTGAAGCCGGTGGCCAGCGCATCGGCCGTCATACAATCGTCTGCAATCACCGTTACCGACGCCAATCGGTGCGCTATCGGTTTTCCAGTCTCAGGATCTATTGTATGGGAATAGCGACGGCCTTCCGATTCGTAATAGTTACGATAGTCGCCGGAGGTCGCCATGGCCTGACGATCCAGCGCCACCACACTGTTCACCGCACGACCGCCCTCATCCGTGGGCTGCTCTATGGCAAGCCGCCAGGCGTCACCACCTGGCTTGCGGCCCTTCACGTTCACCTCACCCCCGATTTCGACAAGGTAAGCCGCCACACCTTCGGTGTCCAGGTAACGGGCCAGCGCATCCACACCATAGCCCTTGGCAATACCTGACAAATCGATGTACTGATGCTTCTCGGCACGCAGCGAACGGGTCTGCGAGTCCAGCGCCAGGTACTCCCACCCGGTGCGCGCCAGTACCGCCGCCAACTCCTCATCCGTCGGTGCCTTATCGGGGCGAGCCTTGGGGCCAAAGCCCCACAGGTTGACCACCGGCCCAATGGTGACATCAAACGCACCCTGGGTAAGTTCGGCAATATCGATGGAGCGGGCAATCACCTCGTAAAGCTCAGGCGACAAGGCCACCCCGTCGGACTGATCCGGCAAGCGGTTGAAGCGGGACAGCTCAGACTCCGCCTTCCAGGTAGACATGGCATTGTCGACCTTATGCAGCTCCCGCTCTATCCCCTCCGCCAGAGCCTGGAGCCGTGCCTCATCCTCGGGCAGCACCACACTGATGTGATAGGTGGTTCCGAAAATCCCTCCGGAAATCTCCCAGATTTTTGGCGGCTCCTGAAACGAACAACCCGCCAGGGTCGTCATGGTCAGCATCAAAAAGATACTGACCAGAACCACCCTGGCGGGCCGATGCATGCGGGATGTCATGTGAGTTGCTTAACCCCCGAAGTCATCCAGCATGATGTTTTCGTCTTCCACACCCAGATCCTTCAGCATCTTGATAACAGACGCGTTCATGATGGGCGGCCCACACATGTAGAACTCACAATCTTCCGGAGCAGGGTGATCCTTCAGATAGTTTTCGTACAACACGTTGTGGATAAAGCCGGTCGGGCCTTTCCAGTCATCGTTCGGCTGGGGGTCGGACAGCGCCACGTGCCACTCGAAGTTCTCGTTGTCGGCGGCCAGGCCGTCGAAGTCTTCCACGTAGAACATTTCACGTACGCTTCGGGCACCGTACCAGAAGCTGATCTTACGCTTGGAGTTCAGGCGCTTGAGCTGGTCAAAGATGTGCGAGCGCATGGGGGCCATACCCGCACCACCACCAACAAAGACCATTTCCGCTTCGGTGTCTTTAGCAAAGAATTCACCAAACGGCCCCATCACCGTTACCTTGTCACCCGGCTTCAGGTTGAAGACGAAAGTGGACATAATGCCTGGCGGATGATCCGTGCCAGGAGGCGGCGTGGCAATACGGATGTTGAACTTGAGCAGACCTTTCTCTTCCGGATAGTTCGCCATCGAGTAGGCGCGGATGGTCTCTTCTTTGTTCACACCGGTATAACGCCAGATGTCGTGCTTGTCCCAGTCCTCGTGGAACTCCTCTTCAATGTTGAAGTTCTTGAACGGGATTTCGTAGGGAGGACACTCCAGCTGTACGTAGCCGCCTGCACGGAACGCCACTTCTTCGCCTTCCGGCAGTTTCAGTACCAGCTCCTTGATGAAGGTCGCAACGTTGTGGTTAGAGATAACCTCACATTCCCACTTCTTGACGCCAAAGAACTCTTCAGGCACCTCAATTTTCATGTCCTGCTTCACCGGAACCTGGCAGGACAAACGCCAGCCTTCTTTCTCTTCGCGGTTGGTGAAGTGAGTCTTTTCGGTGGGCAACATGGCACCGCCACCGTCCAGAACCTTACATTTACACTGGGCACAGGTACCACCACCGCCACAGGCGGACGACAGGTAAATACCACTGTTAGCCAAGGTACCCAGCAGCTTGCCACCGGCACTGGTCTTCAGCGTGTGCTCGGGGTCATCGTTGATTTCAATGGTCACGTCACCGGTGCTTACCAGCTTGGAACGGGCCGCGAGGATGATCGCGACCAGCGCCAGTACGATAACGGTGAACATGACCACGCCGAGAATTATTTCTGTATTCATGGTCTCGCCTTTTCGTTAAATCGAATCACCGGGTGAATTACAAGGAGATGCCGGAGAACGACATGAAGCCCAGAGACATCAAACCCACCGTAATGAAGGTGATGCCAAGGCCACGCAGTCCGTCCGGAACATCGCTGTACTTGAGCTTTTCACGGATACCCGCCAGCGCAATGATGGCCAGGGCCCAGCCGATACCGGCGCCGAAGCCATACACCACACTCTCGCCAAAGGTGTAATCACGCTCGACCATGAACAGTGATGCACCCATGATCGCGCAGTTAACCGTAATCAGCGGCAGGAACACACCCAGCGCGGAATACAGTGCCGGAATGTATTTATCCAGCACCATCTCCATGATCTGTACGATGGCAGCGATAACCCCGATGTAGGTCAGCAGCCCCAGGAAGCTCAGATCCACGTTTGGCAGACCGGCCCAGGACAGCGCACCTTCGCGCAGGATGCCGTTATACAGCAGGTTGTTCACCGGCACGGTCACCGTCAGTACCACCACAACGGCGATACCCAGGCCTACCGCCGCTTCAATCTTCTTGGAGATCGCCAGGAAGGTGCACATCCCCAGAAAGAAGGCCAGTGCCATATTTTCAACGAAAATCGCCTTGAGCAGAAGGCTCAGATAATGTTCCATTAAAAGGCCTCCTTGGCAGTGTGGCGAGACATCTTGTAGTCAGGCTCTTCCACCTGCTCCGGCTTCCACGCGCGCAGCGCCCAGATCGCCAGACCGATGATGAAGAACGCACTCGGTGGCAGTAGCAGCAGACCGTTCGGAACGTACCAGCCACCCTCGTTGACCACCGGCAGCAAGGTTACGCCGAACAGCGAACCGGCACCGAGCAGCTCCCGGAAGAACGCCACAAACAGCAGCATTACCGAGTAGCCCAGGCCGTTACCGATACCATCCAGGAAGCTGAGCAGCGGCGGATTGGTCATGGCAAAGCCTTCGGCACGCCCCATCACGATACAGTTGGTGATAATCAGACCAACAAACACCGACAGCTGCTTGGAGATCTCGTAGGCATAGGCCTTGAGAACCTGATCCACCACAATAACCAGAGAGGCAATGATGGTCATCTGCACGATGATCCGGATGCTCCCCGGAATCTGGGTGCGTACCAGCGACACCGCCAGGTTAGAGAATGCGGTTACCGCGATCACGGCAATACACATTACGATACTCACGCTCATGCTGGTGGTTACGGCTAAGGCCGAACAGATACCCAGAATCTGGAGCGCTATCGGGTTGTTACTGAAGATTGGTTCGAAGAGAACCTGTTTGGCTGTTGAGCCTGCCATGATCAGACCTCCCCTTCACGAAGATTTTTCAGGAACGGAGCGAAGCCGCGCTCACCCATCCAGTAGTTCACCAGTCGCTCGACACCAACACTGGTCAGCGTTGCGCCAGACAGGGCGTCTACCTTGTGTTCCTTGTCTTTGGCGTCGGAACCCACACCGCCTTTCACCAGGCGGATCTGTGGCTCGGTGGGGTTGTCGGCATAAAGCTCTTTGCCCACCCACTGCTGTTTCCAGCGCGGGTTGTCCACCTCACCGCCAAGACCCGGTGTTTCCGCATGGGCGTAGAAACCCAGGCCTTCGATGGTGTTCAGATCGCCTTCCAGCGACACGAACCCATACAGGGTCGACCACAGACCGTAGCCGTGCACCGGCAGAACCACCCGCACCAGATTGCCGTTCTCGCTCAGGGTGTACACCTTGGCGATGTTCGGGCGACGCTTGATGCCAGCCTTGTCTTCGGAAGACGGAATATTGGTTGACATCTTGGGGTCAGAAGCTGCTTTGTACATATCAAACTTCATCGGGTCTTCAACACCCACCACCGACGGCTCAACGAACTTGCCAGCATCCAGATCCACCAGGCGAACTTCGAAACGCTCAAAGGTGCTTTCGATCTGCTCAGCGCTGGCTCCGGTTTCGAGCATACCGGCTGCCGACAGGATGTTGGTTTTGATGTCCAGATTCTGGTTCTGGATCTGCGCGGGCCTCAGTACCACTGCAGCGGTTGAAACAACCACCGAGAACACAATACTCAGTACCAGCGCCACCATAAGGGTTCTGGAGACAGTATCTTTAGCTTTAGCCACGAGCAAGCCTCCGTTTGATGTTGGCCTGAACCACGTAGTGATCCATCAGCGGCGCAAACAGGTTCGCGAACAGGATGGCCAGCATGATGCCCTCAGGGAATGCCGGGTTGATTACCCGGATCAGTACCGTCATCACACCCACCAGAATACCGAAACACCAGCGACCGGTGTTGGTCATGGACGCAGACACGGGGTCTGTTGCCATGAACATCATGCCGAAGGCAAAGCCACCCATAACCAAGTGCCAGTGGGCAGGCACGGCAAACATGTTGTTGGTGTCGGAGCCGATCACGTTCAGCAGCAGAGACATGGCGATCATCCCGATCATCACGCCACCTACAATGCGGTAAGACGCAATCTTCATCACCAGCAGAATCAAACCGCCAATCAGCACCGCCAGGGTGGAGGTTTCACCCATGGAGCCCTGGATGGAACCCATAAAAGCATTCATCCAGCCAATGGTCTCGTCCAGCACCTGCAGGCCGTCAGAGGCAGCGATACTCAGGGCGGTTGCACCACTGAAGCCATCGACTGCAGTCCACACCGTGTCGCCGGAAATCTGCGCCGGGTAGGCAAAATACAAGAACGCACGGCCAGTCAGGGCCGGGTTCAGGAAGTTTTTGCCGGTACCGCCGAACACTTCCTTACCGATGACCACACCGAAGGTGATGCCCAGAGCCACCTGCCACAACGGAATGGTCGGCGGGCAGATCAGCGCAAACAGTACGGAGGTTACAAAGAAGCCTTCGTTCACTTCGTGCTTGCGCACGGTCGCAAACAGCACTTCCCAGAAACCACCGACAATAAAGGTCACCGCGTAAACTGGCACAAAATACGCCATGCCGTAAACGAAGTTGTCCCACCAGCCCGCGCCGGACCCGGTCGCCGCCAGCGCGGTGATAAAGGCCTCACGCAGGCCGCCGTCGGCGATCATGGCACCGGGATTGGATGCCAGGAAGCTGTTGGCCTGGTAGCCGATGTTCCACATACCGAAGAACATGGCCGGGAAGGTACACAGCCACACTGTGATCATGATGCGCTTGAGGTCTACACCGTCGCGCACATGAGAGGTGCTGGAAGTAACACTCGAAGGAGAGTAGAAAATGGTATCGACGGCCTCGTACAGCGCATACCAGCGCTCGTACTTGCCACCTTTTTCAAAGTGATGCTCGATACCGTCGAGAAACTGTCGGATTGCCATCGTTTTAGCCCTCGATCTCGATTCGGGTCAGGTTCTCGCGGAGAATCGGACCGTATTCATATTTGCCGGGGCACACGAAGGTGCACAGCGCCAGATCTTCTTCATCCAGCTCCAGGGCACCGAGTTTCTGTGCCATCTCGGTATCACCGACAATCAGCGAACGCAGCAGTTGCGTTGGCAGAATGTCCAGCGGCATGATCTGCTCGTAGGCGCCAACCGGCACCATCGCCCGCTCACTGCCGTTGGTGGTGGTGGAGAAGTTGAACAGCTTGCCCGGGGACAGCTTGGACAAGTAGATGTTCAGAACAGAGAACTTGTTCGGGCCCGGCGACAGCCAGCCCATGAACTCGCGCTTGCTGTGCTCTTCCAGCACCGATACCTGATTGGCAAACCGGCCCAGGTAGGCACAGGGGCCTTCGCCGCGACGGCCACCGAAGACAGAGCCGGACACCGCCCGCACCTTGCAGTCGGTCGCCACTTCGCCATCCAGCAGCTCAGGCAGGGATGCGCCCAGGCGGGTACGAACCAGGCGAGGCTTGAGGGCCTTCGGGCCACCGATAGCGACAACCCGCTCAACCGGCAACTCTCCGGTTTCGAACAGCTTCGCGATATCGATCACGTCCTGATAATTGATGGTCCAGACGGTTTTGGACGCAGAGACCGGATCCAGGTGATGGATATGGGTGCCCACGTTGCCCGCCGGATGAACACCGTCGAACTGGTGAACCTCAACGCTACCACCCTTGGGCACCGCGATATCAGAGCCTGGGCGACCGGTAACAAACACCTTGCCATTGGTCAGACGGGAAATGATGCTAAGACCGTTTTCAAAGGCCTTGGCGTTCTCTCCAATGATCACCGTCGGGTCAGCGGCCAATGGATTGGTATCCATTACCGAAACGAAAACGGAATGGGGAGTGGAGTCAATCTCCGGGACTTTACTGTAGGGACGAGTGCGGAATGCAGTCCAGAGCCCGGACTCAACCAGGTTGTCCACTACCTGCTGGCGTTCCAGGCCGGCAAAATCCGTGGTGCTATAACGGGTAAAGCTTTCCGCATCGTCGCCATCGATCTCGATAACAACAGACTGGAATACGCGCCGCTCACCGCGGTTTATTTCTTTCACCACACCGGCGGCCGGTGAGGTGTAACGAACGCCTTCGGTCTTCTTGTCCGTGAACAGCAGCGAACCGCGCTTGACACGGTCTCCCTCTTTTACAGCCATGGTCGGCTTCATGCCGTTGTAGTCAAAACCGATCAATGCCACATGGCGGATCGGCTTGCCGTCAGTAATGGTCTGCTCAGGAGCGCCGCTGATGGGAAGATCCAGGCCTTTTTTGATCTTAATCATTAGCCTCGTCCAATCATCAGAAACTATTCTGTGGATTTTTAACGCCCGGCCCCTGCGGCCCAGCTTTCCTCTCCGGTTCGTGCCGGAAAACGGTACCTTATGGTTCAAACGCCACCGCAGTTGCTGCGGATTTACATTTGACGCAGGAAAAGATGGGAAACGGGGTGCCAGACATACCCAAAATCGCGCCAATTATAGAGATTAAGGAAACCTATTTCCACCGGTAACCCAAATGGTTTTGTACCCATTAAGTAAGAGAAAACCCCGGCAACTTGCGCTGCCGGGGTTTGCGGATCGTCCCTTGAAAAAAGCTCTACGACTTTAGTCGCGAACCCGCTTCGGGAACACCGGGTAGGTCACACCCGCCATTTGATTAACGCAGCGGATAACCTGGGCACTGTAACCGAACTCGTTGTCGTACCACACGTACAGGATCAGGCGCTTGCCGTTGGCAATGGTCGCCTGGGCATCCACGATACCGGCGTGACGGGAGCCCACAAAGTCTGTGGAAACGACTTCCGGCGAGTTCACGAAATCGATCTGCTTTTGCAGCTCGGAATGCAGCGCCATGTCGCGCAGATAGTCGTTGACCTTCTCGGCATCCACATCAGCTTTGAGATTCAGGTTCAGGATGGCCATAGACACGTTTGGCGTCGGCACACGAATGGCATTGCCGCTCAGTTTGCCCTTCAACTCGGGCAGCGCCTTGGCAACCGCTTTGGCGGCGCCGGTCTCGGTGATAACCATGTTCAGCGGTGCGCTGCGACCACGACGACTACCCTTGTGGTAGTTATCGATCAGATTCTGGTCGTTGGTGTAGGAGTGCACCGTCTCAACGTGACCATCGTCAATGCCATACTCGTCATTGATCGCCTTCAGTACCGGCGTGATGGCGTTAGTGGTGCAGGAGGCCGCCGACAGGATCTTGTCTTCATCAGTGATCCAGTCACTGTTGATGCCATAGACGATGTTCTTGATGTCGCCCTTACCCGGTGCTGTCAGAAGCACACGGCTAACGCCCTTGGACTTCAGGTGCAGCCCCAGGCCAGCCTCGTCGCGCCACTTACCGGTGTTATCAATAACAATCGCATTATTGATACCGTATTCGGTGTAGTCCACCTTATCCGGACCGTCAGAGTAGATCACCTTGATAAAGTTACCGTTGGCGACCAGCGCCGAGTTTTCTTCATCAACGGTGATGGTGCCATCGAACGGACCGTGCACAGAGTCACGACGGAGCAGGCTGGCGCGCTTCTCAAGATCATTCTCGGCGCCGCCCTGGCGAACCACAATAGCCCGCAACCGCAGGTTACCGCCGCCACCGGCTTTTTCGATCAGAATGCGGGCCAGCAAGCGCCCAATACGACCGAAACCATAGAGCACCACGTCCTTGGTGTCTTCCGGGTCGTCGGCAGCGGACTCTTCCGCATATTTGCCAACCACCGAGCCGAACTCGCGCTTGAGAAATTCGGTGAGGTCACCACCTTCAGACTTGAACTGAACCGCCAACTTGCCGATATCGACGTGGGCACGCCCCATTTCCAGCTTGTCCATGGCCTCAAGGATCGGCAGGGTGTCGTGAACGGACAGCTCACTGTCCTCAACCTGGCGCACGAAACGGTGGGCCCGGATGATGTCGATCACCGACTGGTTAATGATCGCGCGGCCGTATACGGACGTAACCACATTGTTTTTACGGTACAGCCGGCCAATCAGAGGAATCATCGCCTCAGCGGTTGACTCCCGATCAGTCCAGTTGGACAGGTGCTGGTTGATCTGTTCGTGACTCACGGTTGGGACCTCGTTTAGCACTGGAAATAATTGGGGCGCGTATTATCCAATTTAAAACGCGCCACCGCAAATAGCTGTTTGTCGGTATCCGCCATGACACTGCCAACACCGGGCGATAGAATAGCGGCTTTCCGGGCAACCGACGCACCCGACCATTGCATCAGGAGACCATTCGCCCCATGACCAGAGGCCAGGCCACCCCAACCCTAATTGCTCAATCCGCACCGGACAAACCGGCGGATCACCGGCGATGGGGCCAGCTTGCGGGCTGCACCGATGCCCTTGCTATTTGCGAAACGGCCCGCAGCCACAACGGGCTGACGCTAGTGGTTACCCAGAATACCAGCGAGGCGCTGCAACTGGAGCAATCGGTTCGGTTTTTCCTGGGCCTGCCCACCGATGAGGACGGCGCCACGGCTACCGATGACGGCATCGAACTGCTTTCTCTGCCGGATTGGGAAACCCTGCCCTACGATCTGTTCTCTCCCCACCAGGACATCACCTCCCGGCGTATACGCACCCTCCACCGGCTGCCGACCATCCGCCAGGGCATTTTGATTGTCCCGGCCAGAACTCTGATGCACCGGGTGGCACCTCCGGAATTTCTGCAAGGCAATACCCTGTTGCTGGAAGTCGGCCAGACGCTGGACATCAACAGCTGGCGCCTGCAACTGGAAGCCGCTGGCTACCATCATACCGACAATGTGTATGAGCATGGTGAATACGCGGTGCGGGGCGCTATTCTCGACATCTACCCGATGGGCTCGGCTCTACCCTACCGGATCGACCTGTTCGACGATGAAATTGAAACCCTGCGAACCTTCGATCCGGAAACCCAGCGCTCCATCGATCGCACCGAGCGCATTGAACTGCTGCCCGCCAACGAATTCCCCTGGCACAAAGAGGCGCGCTCCGGTTTTCGCAATCGCTGGTTCGAGCATTTTCCGAATGCCGACAAAGACTGCCCGGTCTACCAGGACGTCAGCCACGGCATTACACCCCCCGGCATCGAGTATTATCTGCCATTGTTCTTCGATACCACGGCCACCCTGTTTAGCTATCTGCCTGCGAAAACGCTGGTATTTACCGCAGCTGGTCTGAACACCGCTGTCGACGCGTTTGGCGCCGAAACCCGTACTCGCTACGAAGACCGGCGTCACGATCGATTGCGGCCCATACTTCCGCCGGGAGAACTGTTCCTGCAGCCAGATGAAGTATTCGGACAACTGAAACACTACCCCCGCATCACCTGCAGCAGCGAACCCGCCGAAGGCGCTGGCAGCACCAATTGGGGTGGCGCACCGTTACCGGAAGTAGCTATGAATGGCCGAGCCGCCGATCCGGCGGCAGACCTGAAACGTTTTATCCGGGACTTCCACGGCCGCATTCTGATCTGCGCCGAATCCTCCGGGCGGCGCGAAGCACTGATCGACAACCTGGGCGACCACCAGCTAAAAGTCAAAACCGTTCAGAGCTGGGCGGAATTCCTTGATACCGACGACGCCACACTCGCCATCACCATTGCGCCAATGGAGCAGGGTATGGTGCTGCCGGATCAGAATCTGGCCCTGATCACCGAAACCGCCCTGTTTGGTGAGCGGGTATTGCAGCGCCGCCGTCGACAGAAAGCGACAGAAACCGACGACGCCGGATATCGCGACCTCTCTGAATTACGCCTGGGCGCACCGGTGGTGCATATCGACCATGGCGTGGGCCGCTATAAAGGGCTGGAAACTCTGACCGCAGGCGGCCAGTCCGACGAGTTCCTGACCCTGGAATACGCCGGAGGCTCCAAACTCTACGTGCCGGTTTCCAGCCTGCATCTGATTTCCCGCTACGCAGGCACCGATGAGGAACACGCGCCACTGCACAAGCTGGGCACCGAGCGCTGGAGCAACGCCAAACAAAAGGCTCTGGAGAAAATCCGCGATACCGCGGCAGAGCTGCTGGACGTCTACGCCCGCCGCGAGGCCCGCAAGGGTTTCCAGTTCGAAGACCCGAAAGAGGCCTACCGCGCCTTCGCCGCTGGCTTCCCCTTTGAGGAAACGCCGGATCAACAGGTGGCGATCGAAGCGGTATTTGAAGACATGACCGGCGAGCGGCCCATGGATCGCCTAGTTTGTGGCGATGTCGGTTTCGGTAAAACCGAAGTGGCCATGCGCGCCGCCTTTCTGGCCACCTGGTCCGGCAAACAGGTGGCGGTTCTGGTGCCCACCACCCTGCTGGCCCAGCAGCACTACGAATCCTTCCGGGATCGCTTCTCGGACACACCGGTTACGGTGGAACTGCTCAGCCGGTTCCGCAGTGGCAGCCAGACCACCAAAGCCATGGCGGCCATTGAAGAGGGTAAAGCGGACATCGTGATCGGCACCCACAAACTGCTGCAGGGCGACATCCGGTTCAAGAACCTGGGGCTGGTGATCATCGACGAGGAACACCGGTTCGGAGTGCAGCAAAAGGAAAAACTGAAATCCCTGCGCGCCGAAGTGGACATGCTTACCCTGACCGCCACCCCCATTCCCCGAACCCTGAACATGGCCATGGGCCACCTGCGGGACCTGTCGATCATTGCCACGCCACCGGCCCGACGACTGTCGGTGAAAACCTTTGTGCGCCAACGTGACAACGCCATGGTGAAAGAAGCCATATTGCGTGAAATTCTCCGTGGCGGTCAGGTGTACTTCCTCCATAACGATGTCGCCACCATCGAGAAGACCGCCGAAGACCTTCGCAGCCTGATCCCCGAGGCCCGGGTGGGCGTTGCCCACGGCCAGATGCGCGAGCGCCAGCTGGAACAGATCATGTCGGACTTCTACCACAAACGGTTCAACGTGCTGGTGTGCACCACCATCGTGGAAACCGGCATCGACATTCCCAGCGCAAACACCATCATCATCGAACGGGCCGACAAGTTCGGCCTGGCCCAGCTGCACCAGCTGCGGGGCCGGGTTGGCCGGTCGCACCACCAGGCTTACGCCTACCTGCTGACGCCACCGCCAAAGAGCATTTCCGCCGACGCCAAAAAGCGCCTCGATGCCATTTCCGAATCCCAGGACCTGGGCGCTGGCTTTATGCTCGCTACCCACGATCTGGAAATCCGTGGCGCCGGGGAATTGCTGGGTGAAGAGCAGAGCGGCCAGATTGAGAGCATCGGCTTTACCCTGTACATGCAGTTACTCGACGAAGCCGTAAAAGCCATTCGCGAGGGCCGCACACCCAATGCGGAGCTGCCGTTAAGCCACGGTACCGAGATGAACCTGCGCATTCCGGCGCTGATTCCGGACGACTACCTGCCAGACGTGCACAATCGTCTGATGCTGTACAAGCGCATCGCCAGCGTGAAAGACGCCGCTGCATTAAAAGAACTTCAGGTAGAAATGATCGACCGCTTCGGATTGTTACCGGAACCGGCAAAGAATCTGATGCACCAGGCACAGCTCAGGCTCAAGGCCGACGCGCTGGGCATTGTCAAAGTCGACGCCGGCAAGGAGTGGGTACGGCTGGAATTCGGAAGCTCAACCCCGGTTGATCCTCTCGGCATGGTTAAAAAGGTGCAATCCGCCCCCGACCAGTATCGGCTCGAAGGCGCCAACAGCTTCCGCTTCCGGCTGAATGATGATTCGACCGGTGGTAAACTCGATGCCATCTCACAGATGCTGGACGAATTGACGCCTGAGCAAACGCAGGCCAAGGCATCATGACCCAACAAACTTCAGCTGGAGCCACCCCCTTGCAAGCTCAATGTTCATGGCCAGCACTACGCCTGGCAGGCATCGTACTGACAGCTTCCTTGTCGGCGATTCCGTCAGGCCTGTATGCACAAGGTGTAACCGGCACACCGCCTGACGACTACTACCGGGCGGAATTTGTCATCCTGCAGCGGTTGGTGGATCCGGCGGGAATTGCCGAGCAGATGTCAGATAAAGGCGCAGACACGGCAGACACCACAGGCAAGGCGCTTTGGGTAGAAGACAGCAATGGTAGCCGCCGCTCGGATCTGAACCTGGTACCAAGGCAACAGCTGCACCTTGGCGAAGCCGCCAATCGCCTGGAGCGCAGCGGTAATTATCGCGTGCTTGCCACGGCGGCCTGGTACGAGGCCTTTCCGCCGAACTACAAAGGCCAGCCACTGCTGGTTGCCATTGGCGACTGGTTACCTGAAGCAGGCCAACGCTCGGTGGAAGGTACCATCACGGTTGACCGCCAGCGTTACCTGCATGTAAACGTCAGCCTGAACCACTGGGCGCAGGGTGAAAGCCCGGCACCGGAACAGCCAGCGCCGGAGGCCACGACGGCACCAGGCACGCAGGCTGGCATGCTGCCCTCAGAGTCAGGCACCCCGCCCGCTGCGGCGCAGCAGGCAGAACTGGCGCTGGCGGCCTATCAACCAACCAAGGCGCCCGTGGAACTGATCACCTGGATTCGCGAAACCCGCCGCATGCGCAGTGAGGAAATCCACTTCATCGATTCCCCCACCATCGGTGTGCTGGTGTTCTTCAAGAAGATTGAGGGTTAGCGCAGATTTCTTAAACTTTTACCGCAGACGGTTGGGAGTTTCGGTCGGTTCATTTTGTCTTTTCATTCACCGACAAGACTATCGTTATTAAGTAGTCGACCCTGCAAAACGCCATTTTCAGATCACCAGCAATTCACCGGTCTTCGTTGATTCATCCGGTAACGCCGAAACTGACCATAAAATAGCCAGCATTTGTCGTAAATACCGCTCATTTTCATAAGGCCAAAGAAGCTCGGCGAGCCTCCTCAGAACTTTCCTCAAGTTCAGGCCCACGCCGCACAATACCGCGTGTATCTTGTCGCCAGTAAACCCTCTGAGGAAGTTCCGGAACATCAGGCCGTCACTTTTCAGATGTCCGATGATCGGT
>NZ_PXNP01000104.1 GCF_003007675.1 Marinobacter fuscus
CTTTCTGATCACTGGGTCAGATTTGCTCTTTAACAAATTGGACGAGATAGAACAGAATATTCTTCTCTCATTATCTCCGAGAGAAGATTGTTCAAAGTGATAGCGATTTCAAGCGTTATCCGGTGTTATCGTTGAGGTTGTTGATGAAACAGCCACAAGAGATTGAGTTCCTCGGAACCCAGTTATCTTGGGGTTATATAGTCAAGCAACTAAGCGCATACGGTGGATGCCTTGGCAGTCAGAGGCGATGAAAGACGTGGAAGCCTGCGATAAGGCTCGGGGAGCTGGCAAACAAGCTGTGATCCGGGCATCTCTGAATGGGGAAACCCACCGATCTTCGGATCGGTATCTTGCACTGAATACATAGGTGTAAGAGGCGAACCAGGGGAACTGAAACATCTAAGTACCCTGAGGAAAAGAAATCAACCGAGATTCCCTCAGTAGCGGCGAGCGAACGGGGACCAGCCCTTAAGCTGAACAACTGGTAGGAGAAGGCTCTGGAAAGTGCCGCCATAGTGGGTGATAGCCCCGTATCCGAAACCTGAGTTCAGTGAAATCGAGTAGGTCGATGCACGAGAAACATTGACTGAACATGGGGGGACCATCCTCCAAGGCTAAATACTCCTGACTGACCGATAGTGAACCAGTACCGTGAGGGAAAGGCGAAAAGAACCCCTGTGAGGGGAGTGAAATAGACCCTGAAACCGTATGCGTACAAGCAGTCGGAGCAGACTTGTTCTGTGACGGCGTACCTTTTGTATAATGGGTCAGCGACTTATGTTTAGTGGCGAGGTTAACCGTTTAGGGGAGCCGTAGGGAAACCGAGTCTGAATAGGGCGAATCAGTCGCTAGGCATAGACCCGAAACCGGGCGATCTATCCATGAGCAGGTTGAAGGTTGAGTAACATCAACTGGAGGACCGAACCCACTGTCGTTGAAAAGCCAGGGGATGACTTGTGGATCGGAGTGAAAGGCTAATCAAGCCCGGAGATAGCTGGTTCTCCCCGAAAGCTATTTAGGTAGCGCCTCGGACGAATACCACAGGGGGTAGAGCACTGTTTGGGCTAGGGGGTCATCTCGACTTACCAACCCCATGCAAACTCCGAATACCTGTGAGTACTATCCGGGAGACACACGGCGGGTGCTAACGTCCGTCGTGAAGAGGGAAACAACCCAGACCGCCAGCTAAGGTCCCAAAGTACCAGTTAAGTGGGAAACGATGTGGGAAGGCTCAGACAGCTAGGAGGTTGGCTTAGAAGCAGCCATCCTTTAAAGAAAGCGTAATAGCTCACTAGTCGAGTCGGCCTGCGCGGAAGATGTAACGGGGCTCAAACTGGTCACCGAAGCTGCGGCTGCATACTCTGTATGCGGGGTAGGGGAGCGTTCTGTAAGCCTGCGAAGGTGTGTTGAGAAGCATGCTGGAGGTATCAGAAGTGCGAATGCTGACATGAGTAACGATAATGCGGGTGAAAAACCCGCACGCCGGAAGACCAAGGGTTCCTGCGCAACGTTAATCGGCGCAGGGTGAGTCGGCCCCTAAGGCGAGACCGAAAGGTGTAGTCGATGGGAAACGGGTTAATATTCCCGTACCTTGGATAGCTGCGATGGAGAGACGGAGAAGGCTAGGTGAGCCGGGCGACGGTTGTCCCGGTTTAAGCGAGTAGGGAGAGGACTTAGGCAAATCCGGGTCCTCAATCCTGAGACGTGACGACGAGTGTCCACGGACGCGAAGTCATTGATGCCCTGCTTCCAGGAAAATCTTCTAAGCTTCAGGCTATTCGAGACCGTACCCCAAACCGACACAGGTGGTCAGGTAGAGAATACCAAGGCGCTTGAGAGAACTCGGGTAAAGGAACTAGGCAAAATGGTGCCGTAACTTCGGGAGAAGGCACGCTGGCGTGTATGTGAAACCCCCGCGGGTGGAGCAGAAGCCAGTCGAAGATACCAGGCCCCTGCGACTGTTTATTAAAAACACAGCACTGTGCAAACACGAAAGTGGACGTATACGGTGTGACGCCTGCCCGGTGCCGGAAGGTTAATTGATGGGGTTAGCATTCGTGCGAAGCTCTTGATCGAAGCCCCGGTAAACGGCGGCCGTAACTATAACGGTCCTAAGGTAGCGAAATTCCTTGTCGGGTAAGTTCCGACCTGCACGAATGGCGTAACGATGGGGGCGCTGTCTCTACCCGAGACTCAGTGAAATTGAAATCGCCGTGAAGATGCGGTGTATCCGCGGCTAGACGGAAAGACCCCGTGAACCTTTACTATAGCTTCACAGTGAACTTTGAGCATGCTTGTGTAGGATAGCTGGGAGGCTTTGAAACCGGGACGCCAGTTCCGGTGGAGCCAACCTTGAAATACCAGCCTGGCATGTTTGAGGTTCTAACTCTGGCCCCTTATCGGGGTTGAGGACACTGTGTGGTGGGTAGTTTGACTGGGGCGGTCTCCTCCCAAAGCGTAACGGAGGAGCACAAAGGTGGGCTAAGCACGGTCGGACATCGTGCGGTTAGTGTAATGGCACAAGCCCGCTTGACTGCGAGACAGACACGTCGAGCAGGTACGAAAGTAGGTCATAGTGATCCGGTGGTTCTGTATGGAAGGGCCATCGCTCAACGGATAAAAGGTACTCCGGGGATAACAGGCTGATACCGCCCAAGAGTTCACATCGACGGCGGTGTTTGGCACCTCGATGTCGGCTCATCACATCCTGGGGCTGAAGCCGGTCCCAAGGGTATGGCTGTTCGCCATTTAAAGTGGTACGCGAGCTGGGTTTAGAACGTCGTGAGACAGTTCGGTCCCTATCTGCCGTGGACGTTGGAGATTTGAGGAAAGCTGCTCCTAGTACGAGAGGACCGGAGTGGACGAACCTCTGGTGTTCGGGTTGTTTCGCCAGAAGCATTGCCCGGTAGCTATGTTCGGACAGGATAACCGCTGAAAGCATCTAAGCGGGAAGCCCCTTCCAAGATGAGATCTCCCCGAGGCCTCGAGCCTCCTGAAGAGCCGTTCAAGACCAGGACGTTGATAGGCCGGGTGTGTAAGCGCTGCGAGGCGTTGAGCTAACCGGTACTAATTGCTCGTGCGGCTTGACTATATAACACCCAAGATAATTGCGGATAACCTGCGAAATCGTTCATCACAGCGGAGTGAAAACTCCCATCTTCTATCCCGTCCAACCAGTGATCAACCGATTTGCCTGACGACCATAGCGGTCTGGAACCACCTGATCCCATCCCGAACTCAGAAGTGAAACAGTCCTGCGCCGATGGTAGTGTGGCGTTGCCCATGTGAGAGTAGGTCATCGTCAGGCTCCTAATACCAAACCCCAGTTTCTATGAAGCTGGGGTTTTTTTATTTTGGGCCTAAGACAAGTTAGATGCATCTGAAACTAAAACCCCTGCGCCTCACGGCGCGGGGGTTTTTCGTTCCGAGTTTTGCAACAGGTTGTGGAAGAGGTTTGGAAGCTGGATAAACCCCGATACGGTGACGTTAAGGGCGTGTTCTCTTGATGTTAAATTTCTCACCATTCTGAGTTGCCTCTATGGATACCTCGTCGGGCTTAAACTGGTACAGATAGCCTGGAATGTCGCGCCCTTCAAACGTTCGTTGTACGAAGTTGTAGACTTGGGGTTCAACGATCGGGCCGGGGTAGAGATAACCCTTGGCCTTACCTTTCTTCATAAACAAAACAGAGTACGCTGGCACCTCGACGTCGATCGTAATTGGTAATCTATTCCGGGTGGATCTGGAGTCCTGGTTGAAGAACGCCCAACTGTCGTCGACGGAGGTGGCAAATTCGTTGAGGTAGTGCGCAAAGTCGCTATAAGTTTCGCTCGTATTATTGGGTACGACATCCATTGTCACGACAACAGATCTTCCCGACAACCAGGCCTCCGCCAGTGGGCTGCCTGAGGGGTCTGCTTGTGCACAGGCACTGATCATGGCGCCCAGTGCCAAGGGCGTCAGGGGGCGTAACAAGGCCATAGCAGGGTTACTCCACGTTTTTGATCGGAATTGGCTGGTTGTTGGTGATGGAGCGCTGGTTGAAAAAGAATTTGAATGTGTATGCGTCACCGTAGGGATCCAGCCGTTTGTCAAAGTGCGGGGTATCCGGGTTGGAGAAGTCGCCGCCCCAGCGGAAGCCAGCGGCTTTCAGGTCGCTAATCAGATTATCCGCTCCGGTTGTCTGGTTTCCAGCCGCAAAGGTGCGGCTGGTGTTCCAGTTGTCACCATCCACAATATTGCAGTCGATTGCATGCCCTATCAGGTGCTGTGAGCGCGTAGCAGGGGTAACGACGGCTCCGGAAACTGGAGCGCCGTTTACCCGGAAGGCCTGATTGAGCACCAGTTTAACGGATCTTTCTCCAGCCTTGGTGTTAGCGGTTTTGATCAGGTCTACGGCCTCTGATGCCAGCACCACATCGCCTTCGCGTACTGAGCCATGATTCAGAACCCGGAAGCCCGCGCCTATCTCCACATGCTCAAGAGTGGAGCTGCTCACTCTTACAAGGTCGCCGGTACTGCTATAGCCCTGATCCAGCCACCGCTTGAGTTCGCTGGCCGTTTGCTGATCCAGGCGTCCACTCATTGTTTGAACAACTTTGCGGGTGTCGGCCACTGCGGCCTGATTGCACAGTCGGTAAGGGTGGCTATTCAGGCACCATTGAAACATCTTCAAGGCGCGCTCGGTGCCTGGGCCAAACTGTCCGTCTACGGAGAGAGGAATGTTCACCGCCTGCAATGATTCTTGCAAGTTGGTGACATAGGTTCCGATATTCGGCCGTTGGTGGCCACCCCAGATTTTTTGTTTGTCGCTGTCACCGCGTTTTAATTCGAAGGAACCGAACAGAGTCGATGTCGTCATAGGATATCCTTATCACCTCCGGTTACGGGATTGAATTATTACCGGAGTATCGTTTTAGTCAGGTGAATGGCAGGTAAACAAAGCAATATGTCTTGGTATTGCCCTGTATATTTTGCTGTTTTTCGGTTTGGACAGTAAGACCGGGGGGCAAGTCTGTCAATGACGGTTTCATTTACATATAGTGGGCTCGCGTCACTTCGGGTTTCTGCATGCGAAGGGGTAATCCAGGCCGTTAACGCTGTTTCAGGTTCAGAGTGTAACCAAATCGAAATTGACAGTAGCGAAAGGCTTGTATAACTTTTAGCTTGAAGTCCGCCAGGTAACGGCATTTTTTGTTCAGGGATCAGGAACATGTATATTTTTTTGGCATGTGCAATGCGTGCTCTGGAAATCCGCGAGTCAAAGCGGGTTGCGTGTATTAATACCTTCCTTTCCCCTGAAATAATGCCCGCCTGTCACGAAGTAGTGCTGCTGTGATTAAGCGTATTGTGGCTCGATTTCTTATTATATTGACTGCCGCAACCGCGACTGGGGTATACGCAGGAACGTTTAGCTTTTTAAAGAAATATGATGTTCTGCTCTTTCCGCGGGTTGAAGGCAGCTTGAGCAATCATGGAAAGCCCCTTGTCGATGTGGAAATCATTCGCGAAGCGACGTATGACGAAGTGGAAGCGACGACGGTCTATACGGACTCTCATGGTCGTTTTTCTTTTCCGGAATGGGTGACCCGTTCGACCACCCCGGGTAAGCCACTGGTTGAAGCCCGCCTTCGTCAAGTTATTGCAGCCAGGTATGAAGGTGAATATTACGTTCTCTGGCAATACACAACCGATCAAACCGACCAGGTACCGGTGGTTGCTGAACTTCTGAAGAACCTGGATTGTGATTTGGAAAATAAAGAAATTGATCACTACTTTGCCGTCCAAGGTAAGCCTGATTTGAGTCATGTCGTAGGAAGCGTTTGTCGCTGGGAACAGGCTCCCGAAAAATGAGGTGTTCTCTATGGTTTTCAAAAGGTTTATTAGCGATGAAACTGGCGGTTTCTGGTGTTGTGGTGTTGTTAGCGCTGTTGTATTCGGAATACGGAGTTACAGGAATGTTTGGCATTTTTGATAAGGCGGAAGTGCATCTTTCACCTGAAGTCAGGGGAGTTGTTACGCTAGGTGGTGAGGCCCTTTCTGGGGTCAGGGTGTATCGCACGCTTGACTATGACCGGGAATATAAAGATTGGACGGTTACAGATGGTGAGGGCAGATTTTCTTTTCCAGAAATGAACATCAAGTCCCGTAGGCCCAAGCAGCTTGGTGATGAAACCAGAGTTCGTCAGGTAATCGGGCTGGACTATGAGGGTAAGAACTACCTGCTCTGGTATTTTGTTCCAGGTGGAATAACACCTCGGCAAGCGGCATCAGATCGTCTGGCAGATATGGCATGCGAGCTCTCAGTGCCTGAGACAGAGCAGGTGTTTGAAAATAAAGAACACCCGGATTTTCCGCACAGTATTTTTAGCATTTGCCGTTGGTAATTTGTTGTACAAATAGAAGGAATGACGTTCATGAGGACAATATCTCCAAGGATGGCTGCAGAGTTTGCAGAATTGGTTTACCAGTTTCGATCTGCCAATAGTGAGGGTAACTATCGTATTCCAACCGCTCACCTTTCTCTTTCCCGTGCTTTTGACTTGAACCTTTCAGGTGGGCCTGTCCTTGGGAAGACGGGCGGAATGTTCGGGTTATTTCAAAAGACTTCGGGTTTCGCCATTCTTGGAACGGGAAAGCAGGCTTTTCTTGGTCATCATGTCATCGCGGTTCGTGGAACCGCTACAAGCTATGACTGGCTGACCAACGCTAATGTTGGTGTTTCCGCTTCCTTCAACGGGAGTGCAGTTCATTCAGGTTTTAATGCCACGTTTACCAGCATGCAGCCAGCACTTGAGCGACTGCTAACGCCGTCAATGGAGCAGCCGAATGTCCGAGGCCTTCATTGCGTGGGCCATAGTCTGGGCGGAGCTCTGGCTTCATTGGTGGCGGACTGGATAAAAGTACGTTATAGAAAGCCCGTGAATCTTTATACTTTTGGCGCACCAAGGGTAGGTATGGTGGGCTATTCCCGGTCTGCTACTGCCGGTATTGAGGCCTTGCACCGCTGCACTCACGGTGCAGATCCTGTGCCGAACGTGCCTTTGTGGCCATTTATTCACGCGCCTGTGTCAGGGGCTGAGTATCGACTCGATAACAGTAGTGGCATAAGTGTTTCAGCCCATGGCATGGGTGAGGAGGATGTTCCCGGCTATAGAAATACCGTTAATGTTGAGGACTGGTCTCAACTGCAGAGACGTTCTGAGAATATTCTCAGCCCAGTAGTTCGGCTGGATTACGAGAGGCGCCACGAAGCTTTTTTCTCAGGGCAATGGGCCGATAAACTGTCGGCGGCTTTGATTACCTTGTTGAAAGATGCGGGGTATTATTCCGCTGTTTTGGCGCAGGCTACGATTGGCTCTGCCCTGACATTTTACGATCTTTTGGCGAAAACACTGGAAAAAATAGCGGCTGCATCCGGTCGTTTCGCTGAGCAGACCAAAGGGCTGCTTGGTCATATGCTTGCTTTCGCACGGGTTGCTGTAACAACAGTTGTCGATCTGACATTCAAATTTATCCGCTGGGTGTTTGATCAAACAGCTGGCGCGTTATACCGTGCGGTCAAGCAGGCGATTGAGAGAACCTGATGGTTGGCGACGCTCTAAATTCTGCGAGGGATACCAGAAATGTTGCAGGACAATGCCTTCTATATCCGAAATGAACTGAACCAGGTGATGGTTTTTACAGCAATGCCCAGGCTGGACGAGTCGGGGATGCCGGAGAGCGAAGCTTTCTTACCGCATGCGACTTACGCCAGAGAAGCATTGCGTGTCATCCTCGATGCCCAGCAGGATCCCTTTGCAAATCTGATGACAGACCTCTGGTTGTACACCTACGCGAAGCCATGGGCGGTGCCGGATACCGCGGAGAAGCTGGTTTCCGATATTGCTGACAAGATCGAGAACAGGGAGTTATTTGTCTATCTGGATTGAGGTTTGGGGCTGGGTTGGGAGAGTCTCTGAAAGAAAGAAGCCCTCAAATGAGGGCTTCTTTCGGTTCTGGGCTTTTTACTGAAGCTTGGGGCCAGCTTCAACAATGGCCTCTGCCACATCGAATTTCTTGAAGTTATCCACAAACTGGGCAATCAGCTCCTGAGCCTTGCCGTCGTAGTACTCCGGGCTGGTCCAGGTGTTGCGCGGGTTCAGCAGTTCGGTATCGACGCCCGGGATATGCTTTGGCACATCCAGATTTAGCGCATCCAGATGCTCGGTCTCTACATCATCCAGGTCGCCATTTTGAATTGCCGCAATAATGGCGCGGGTTGTCGGAATGCTGAAGCGCTTGCCTTCGCCGTAAGGGCCGCCAGTCCAACCGGTATTTACCAGGAAGACCTTGCTACCGAATTCGTCAATCCGCTTCATCAGCAGTTCAGCGTAAACACCGGCCGGACGCGGGAAGAAGGGGGCGCCGAAGCAGGTGGAGAAGGTGGACTTGAGCTTGGAAGAGGAGCCCATCTCTGTGGAGCCAACCAGGGCGGTGTAACCACTCAGGAAGTGATAGGCCGCAGCTTCACGGCTGAGCACCGATACCGGTGGCAGCACACCCGTCATGTCGCAGGTCAGGAAGATAATGTGCGACGGCTCACCGGCTCGGTTTTCCAGAACGCGTTTCTCAACGTGCTCCAGCGGGTAGGCGCAGCGGGAATTCTCGGTCAGAGAGACGTCGTTGTAATCCGGCTCACGGGTTTCCTCGTCGATCATTACGTTTTCGACGATGGCACCAAAGCGGATGGCGTTCCAGATGATCGGCTCGTTCTTCTCGCTCAGGTCAATGCACTTGGCGTAGCAGCCACCTTCAATATTGAAGACGGTTCCGGGGCCCCAGCCATGCTCGTCGTCACCGATCAGGAAACGGTGCGGGTCAGCCGACAGGGTGGTTTTACCAGTACCGGACAGGCCGAAAAACAGGCAGGTATCGCCGGTTTCGCTCACGTTGGCCGAGCAATGCATGGGCAATACGTCTTTCTCGGGCAGCAGGAAGTTCTGCACTGAGAACATGGCTTTCTTCATTTCACCGGCGTAGTGCATGCCAGCCAACAGAACTTTGCGTTTGGCAAAGTTGATGATTACGCAACCGTTGGAGTTGGTGCCGTCGCGCTCGGGCACACACTCGAAGTTAGCCGCGTTGAGAATTTGCCATTCCTGCTTATCAGCGGGATTGAAGCTGTCGGGGCGAATGAAAAGGTTACGGCCGAACAGATTCTGCCAGGCGGTTTCGGTGGTCATTTTTACCGGCAGGTAGTGCTCGGGGTCTGAGCCAACATGTACGTGAGAAACAAAGCTGTCTTTCTCGGCAATGTAAGCTTCAACCCGATCCCAGAGCGCGTCGAACTTGTCAGCATCGAACGGGCGGTTGATAGGGCCCCAGTGGATGTCGTCTGAGGTGCTTGCCTCTTCAACGATGAAGCGATCCATCGGAGACCGACCGGTACGCTCACCAGTGGTTACCACCAGAGAGCCGTTAGCGGCCAACTGGCCTTCGTTTCTTGCCAATGCCAGCTCGACCAGTCGTGCTGTACTCAGATCATTATAGGTGCTGCTCACTTCGACCTCGCCCTCGGGATGTCTTCGTGATTGCCCAGCCCGCCCCCGAACATTGACGGAAATCTGAACAATCGGGTCAATTCAGGCGCGCTATTATGCCAGAGACGCCCGTAAAAAACGACTGCGCTGTAACCCGCGCCAGGTGCGGGTTACAGACAATTCGGGATGGCAGTCAGTGTAAAGTGTGACCAGTGAAAAGATGATCAATATCATTCCGGTTAAAGCGATAGCTGGCATGACAGAACTGGCAGTCCATATCGATGCTGCCTTGTTCCTCCAGAATGCTATAGCACTCGTCCTTACCAATGGATTCCAGCGCTGCCAGCGTCCGTTCGCGGGAACAGCTGCAGCGGAAGGCAACGGGTTCCGGGTCGAAAAGGCGTACGGTTTCCTCGTGGAACAGGCGGTGGAGCAGGGTTTCGCTGTCCAGTGTCAGCAGTTCCCCGGCTTCCACCGTTGCCGCCAGGTGATTAACCCGATTCCACAGGTCGTCGTCTTCATCGGTATGGCCGGGCAGGCGTTGCAGCAGGAGCCCCGCAGCACCGTCTTCATCGGCGAACAGGAACAGGCTGGTGGCAATCTGTTCAGACCGTTCAAAATACTCTTCCAGGCAGTCGGCCAGATTGTCCGATTCCCGGGGTACCACGCCCTGATAGCGTTGCCCCTGATCCGGTGTGATGGTGATGGCCATGCGACCTTTGCCCAGCAAGTCATCGAGGGTTTCGCCGGTAACCGCTTCTGCGTCGAAACGGGCCAGACCGCGAATATGGCGATCATGGCTGCATTCGGTCATCAATGTGCGCAAGCTGCCCTCTCCTGCGGCTTGCAGCGACAGTGTGCCCTTGAACTTGAGTGTACTGCTCATCAGCACGCTGGCCACCAGGGATTCACCCAGCAGTTGGCGTACCGAGGCAGGATAGGGCGCCTGCCCGGAAATTTCCCGGAAACTGTCACCCAGTTGCACCCAGGCACCCCGCACCTGGCTGTGTTCGAAAATAAAGCGTTGAAACTGGTCTCGGGATGCCATGGGTTCTCCTGAAAAATGAGTCGGTTCTGCTGTCGGGAACCGGGTAATCGAAAGGTGTTTCAGAGACCGTTCTGATCACGGAATCTCTGGATATCGCGACGGTCTTTCTTGCTGGGTCTGCGGGCGGGTGGAAGCTGGGCTGCCTGCATGGTTTTACGCTGCCAGGCCATATCTTCCCGCCGTTTCTGGCTGTCTTCGGTTTCGTGATAGAGCTTTTGAGCTTCCGGGGCGCCCCGGCGGCGATCACTGATGTCATCGACGACCACTATTTTTTCCTGCCGGCCCAGTCTCAGGGTCAGTCTGGCACCAGTCTCCACAACTTTTCCCGGTTTGGTGCGCTGGCTGTTGTAGTGAACCTTGCCACCCTCAATCGCCTCTTTGGCCAGTGATCGGGTTTTGTAGAACCTGGCTGCCCAAAGCCACTTATCCAGTCGCACTTTCTGGTCAGGTGTGTCTGATGCCGTCATATCTCCTCGCTGTGGGCCTGCACCGAATTACGTTTGATTATAGCCGTCTCAGTTGTTTGATGGCAGTGGTCGGTGCGAGCGCAGATCAGGTAGAACTTCGTCAAAATGCAGGATTCCCGGAATTTCCGGATGGCGGTCGCGAACAGGTTGCTGGCTGTCGGGCGCCAGAACGGCAAGGCAGTGTTGAATGCCCGCCTTCAGAGCGCTTTCGAGTACGGGGAAGCTGTCATCCACCATCAGGGTGGTCTGGTGGCGATAGGGTGTGTGCTTCTGGAGATCCTGCCAGAATGCCGGATCTTCCTTGGGTTTGCCCAGCTCGTGGCTGGAGACAATGGCATCGACGTGTTGATCAAGGCCGGTACGCTCCAGCTTGAGCGCCAGTGGATCAGGGTGGCAGTTGGTTACGATGACAGAATGAAGACCGGCTTGCCGAAGGCTTGCCAGAAAATCGGTGACATGAGGGCGGTAGCCGATCCGGTCACCTACTTCCGCTTTCAGGCCGGTTATGTCGACTGAGAGCTTCTGGCTCCAGTAGTCGGTGCAGTACCAGTTCAGCGATCCACGTTCAGCCATGATCATGGGAATCAGATAGTCCCGGGCCTGCTCGGTGTGCATGTTGAACTGTTCGGCATAGCGCCTGGGAAGATGCTCTAGCCAGAAGTGGTTGTCAAAATGCAAATCCAGCAGAGTTCCGTCCATATCGAGGAACACTGTGTCGAGAGATGACCATTCCACCATAGCAAAGCAACCTGAAAAAATTTTCTTCAGGCTGCCTTAGAATATCCGCAGTGACAAGCCGGAATTATACCGACTCGGCCGACTACTGGCCGGACTGTTCCACGGTATCAGCCTTGCGCCCCGAGCGTGTGCAGCCCAGGCAGCGGACAAACGTCGCTTCGGCCGGGCCCAATACCAGCACCTTGCCTGCTTCACCGGCGTTGCCACCCAGAGCCGAGAAGGGCAGGGAAACCAGGTAAACCGCACTGCCGACAATCGTGGTGGCCAGTAATGCCGGGCGAACCAGCAGGGCGTCTGCTGTCATGGCGAGGGCCGAAGGGCTTTCGTCAACGGCCTGGGCATGGCCCAGCGACGAGAAGGCCAGCAGGCAGGCCGCCGCTGTGGCGATCAGAGTGCGTGAAATCTTGCGCGTCATGTCAATTCTCCTGAACTTGTCAGCCAGCCAATCCCGATCGGCTGGCTTTCGGTTGCCTGCAGGGTATCGAGCCCGGACAGGCCACCGAATAGGAATGCTGAGTTAACTATGAATCATATTGCCCCAATTTCAAACGGTTTTTCGTTGCGAAATGTGAGCCATGGCGGAAATTCAGCGTTGGCAGGCAGGGCAATAAACTGTCGAGCGGTTGTTCATACGGATTTCTTTCAGAGTCGTTCCGCAATCCGTACAAGGGGTGCCAGCTTTGCCGTATACCAGAAGAGACTGGGCAAAATACCCTGGCTTGCCGTCGCTGTTGACAAAATCGCGCAGCGTTGTGCCGCCCATCAGAATGGCTGCGCTGAGGGTTTCCCGGATGGCTTCTGCCAGCCTGTGATAGCGGTCTAGACTGATTCGGCCTGCGCTGCGCCTGGGGTGTATGCCTGCCTTGAACAGCGCTTCATTGGCATAGATATTACCGGCACCGACAACGATGTGGTTGTCCATGATAAAGGCTTTTACAGGCGTTTTCCGGTTTCTTGACTGCCGGTACAGCCAGGCACCGTTGAAGCTGTCCGACAGAGGTTCCGGCCCCAGGTTGGCAATGAGTGGATGATGCTGCCAGTCAGTTGTCCATAGCCAGCAGCCAAATCGGCGGGGATCGTTGAAGCGGATGCGTCGGCCAGTGGCCAGTGCCAGTTCGACATGATCGTGGGTCATGGCAGCACTGTCATCGGTGATCACCCGCAAACTTCCGGACATGCCAAGGTGGATGATGACGGATCCGCTGTCCAGATGCAGGAACAGATACTTTGCCCGCCGTTCCACGGTGCGGATCTGCTCTCCTTCCAGTGTGTGGGCAAGGGTTTCCGGTACTGGCCAGCGCAGATTCGGGTTGCGGACGATCACTTGCCGAATGGTCTGGCCCTCGCAATGGGGCGCAATTCCCTGGCGGGTAGTTTCGACTTCAGGCAGTTCTGGCACGGCGCCTCCACCAACAGGCAGTTTTGAGACGTAGTAGTGTAATCAGTAACAAAAAAGCGGACAAATGCGGTTGTTCCGGCGTACAGCTGTACGCTAGAGTGCTTTCGGTGAATTCCTTTCGAATGCCTACAGCATTCGCCGGGCAGGCTCGCCTTCTGAAGTTCATTGTGTGTCGAGGATTTTCTATGTGGTTTAACGGTCTTTTGGACCTTACGGTGTGGCAGCTGGTGGGCGCCACCCTGCTGATGACTCACGTCACTATCATCAGTGTAACGCTGTACCTGCATCGTCACTCTGCCCACAACGCCCTGGATCTGCACCCGGTGCTCAAACATTTTTTTCGTTTCTGGTTGTGGCTGACAACAGCACAGAATACGAAGGAATGGACGGCCATTCACCGTAAACATCACGCCAAGTGCGAAACAGAGGACGATCCTCACAGCCCGGTGGTGCTGGGTATCCGCAAGGTACTGTTGGAGGGGGCAGAGCTATACGCAGAGGCGGCTACTCCGGAAACTCTGGAACGTTATGGCCAGCGCACGCCCGAAGACTGGATCGAGCGCAATCTTTACAGCCGCCACAAGTTGCTCGGTATTGTGCTGATGGCGGCCCTGGATCTGCTGCTGTTTGGTGTCCATGGAATCTGGATCTGGGCAGTGCAGATGATGTGGATTCCTGTGTGGGCGGCCGGGGTAGTGAATGGCATTGGCCATTACCTGGGTTACCGCAACTTCGAGTGTGCAGACAATGCCCGCAACATTTCGCCGCTGGGCCTGCTGATTGGTGGAGAAGAGCTGCACAATAACCACCACACTTACCCCAATTCAGCCAAGCTTTCTCGGCGCTGGTATGAGGTGGACATTGGCTGGGGCTATATCCGCCTGTTCCAGATGTTGGGCCTGGCGACCCCCAAGGGATATCGGCCGATTGCCCATTATGTGCCGGGCAAACAGGAAGTGGATGTGGAAACCGTGCAGGCCATAGCCAACAACCGGTTTGTGATTATGCGCCAGTACAGGAAACAGGTGGTGGAGCCGGTCTTACGGCAACAGAAAGCCCGGCTGGAAGAGGAAATCGGTGCCCGGTATCGGAAGCTCAGGCGGTTGATGTCCCGGGAAGTGTCCTTGATTCAGCCCGGCGACAAAGAACAGCTTGAGACAGTACTTGAACGCAATGAAATGCTGCGACTGATCTACGAAAAGAGTCACCAGTTACAGGCATTGTGGCGCCAGCGCGGCCTGAAGCCTCAGGATAAACTTCAGGCATTGATGGACTGGTGCAAGGAAGCGGAAGCCAGCGGCATCCGCTATCTGGAAGACTTTGCCGCCCATCTGCGGGCTTATTCTCTGCGTCCTTCGGTCTGAAAGTGCTGATTGATCCCCCGGGCTTGCAGACATTAGCAAGCCTCGGGTGAATCCTCATCTTCCCCGGTTATCCGGATCAGGCAATAGCTCACCTGCCCGGCGGTTTTCTGTCGATGTACCTGCCAGCCCGGAGGCAGTGCAGGCAAAGCCGCTTCACTCTCGTGTTCAAGGTATATCCAGCTGCCTGGTCTGACCCAGCCCCTGTCTTGCAGCAGCGGAACCAGCTTTTCCAGCCAGCCTTGCCGGAAAGGCGGATCCATAAAAACAATGTCGAACGAGTTATCACTGGCAGAGGCCAGCAGGCCCTGTACATCCTGACAAACTACGGTGCCCTTGTCTGACCCGAGCAATCTCAGGTTGGTTCTGAGCGCTTTTGCCAGATCGGGGGTGTGGTCTACCAGCGTAGCGCTGCCGGCACCGCGCGACAGGGCTTCCAGGCCGAGGGCGCCTGACCCGGCAAAAAGATCCAGGCAGCGACTGCCCGCCAGCTGAAAGTTAAGCCAGTTGAACAGGGTTTCCCTGGTTCTTGCCGGGCTTGGCCTGACACCACCGACGGCGGGAAAACGCAGTTTTCGGCTGCGCCAATCGCCGCCAATGATACGCAGTTCGCCCGTCTCGGTAGCCAGTTTTCCGGAAACGCGTTGTGTTGTGCCGGAGGTTCGGTGTTTCGTGGATCGTCGCGCCATACAACAAGGCTCCGATGAGTATGCGGGGGTGGTGATCCGCTATGGTACCGGAAAGCCTGCTGGTCGGGTAACACGCCCGGCCTCACTTGCGGCGCTCAGTCTGCTAGAATGTTCGGCTTGTTTCTGGCGAGCTCCGGACGAGCCAGCAGTTACAGTCCGGCGGCCTGTGCCCGCCCTTCTCAGACAATGGATATATTATGACGGCAGAGTGGATTTCAGTCGGCCTTCTGGCCCTTCTTGTTCTGTTTTTTGTATTGGATCTTGCAGGCAGCCGGCAACGGTTACCGCGCCCGAAGCCGGTACCCCAGCGCAAACCGGAGGTTGCCAAAGGCCCAGCGCCGATTGGTGGGTCATCTGAGTCTGCCCCGGAGCCGGAATCACCGGCATCTGAACCGGAGTCTGTTGCCGAGGTAACTCCGGAGCCTGAAACGCTGGAGCCACCCCGGGGGGATGTTGCGGAAGCGCCAGCGGCCGAGCCGGAAGCGGCACCCGCTGCAGAACTGTCTGAAGAGCCGGCACCCGCAGAGCCCGCTCCGGAGCCTGAAACCCGGGAATCTGTTTTCGCCCGCATCAAGAAAGGGCTGAGCAAAACCCGCGCCGGTTTCACCGGTGGTCTGGCCGATCTGTTTTCGGTGGGCAAGAAAATCGATGAAGACCTGCTGGAGGAAATCGAAACGACTCTGCTGATGGCGGATGTCGGGGTTACGGCAACGTCGGAAATCATCGAGTCTCTGACCGAAAAGCTTGAGCGGAATCAGCTCAAAGACGGCGACGCGCTGCGCAAGGCGCTGCGTGACCAGCTACAGGGGTTGCTGAGTGGCGTGACCACTCCGCTGGATATCGATACCGGTAAAAAGCCCTACGTTATCCTGATGGTTGGTGTGAACGGGGTTGGCAAGACCACGACAATCGGCAAACTGACCAAGAAGTTCCAGAGTGAAGGCAAGTCGGTCATGCTGGCGGCTGGCGATACTTTCCGGGCGGCGGCGGTGGAACAGTTGCAGGTGTGGGGCGACCGCAACAACGTGCCGGTGGTTGCCCAGCACACGGGCGCAGACAGCGCGTCTGTTATTTTTGATGCCATACAGTCGGCCCAGTCCCGTGGTGTCGACGTGGTGATTGCGGATACTGCGGGCCGCCTGCAGAACAAGGACAACCTGATGAACGAGTTGTCAAAAGTGGTGCGGGTGATGAAAAAGCTCGACGACGCTGCGCCGCATGAAGTCATGCTGGTGTTGGACGCGGGTACCGGCCAGAACGCCCTGAGCCAGGCGCAGGTATTCCAGCAGGCGGTCGGGGTCTCTGGTATTACGCTGACCAAGCTGGATGGAACCGCCAAAGGCGGTATCGTGTTTGCCATTGCGCGCCAATTACAGTTGCCGATTCGCTTCATCGGCGTTGGCGAGCAGGCGGAGGATCTGCGCAGCTTCGATGCTGAAACCTTTGTTGATGCGTTGTTCGAAGACTGAGCCCCGGGCATGGAGTGACCGAGCCGATGATCGAGTTCCATCAGGTAACTAAGCGCTACGACAGTGATCACACGGCTCTCAGGCAGGTGAACTTTCAGCTGAACCGTGGCGAACTGGCCTTTCTCACCGGCCATTCCGGTGCGGGTAAGAGTACTCTGCTCAAGCTGATCATGGTGATGGAGCGGCCTACCGCCGGTGAGGTGATTGTGGGTGGGCAAAAATTAAACAGCTTGCCGCGGCGGCAGATACCTTATATCCGCCGGCACATTGGCGTGGTCTTCCAGAATCACCAGTTATTGTTCGATCGTACCGTGTTCGACAATGTTGCTATGCCGCTGGAAGTTATGGGCGCGTCTCCAGAAGACACCGGCCGCCGGGTAAGGGCGGCGCTCGACAAGGTTGGGCTGCTGAGCAAGGAAAAGATGAATCCGTTGCAGCTTTCCGGTGGTGAGCAGCAGCGTGTGGGCATTGCCCGGGCGGTGGTCAACAAGCCACCAGTGCTGCTGGCGGATGAGCCTACCGGGAATCTGGATCCGGAGTTGTCGGCCGACATCATGCACCTGTTTGCACAGTTCAGCCAGGTGGGAGTTACCGTACTGGTAGCCACCCACGATATTGCTCTGATCAACGATATGAACCGGCGTACGCTGACGCTGCACCAGGGGCAGTTGACGGCTGGAGGAGGTGTGAGTGGCCACTGACTCACGTGCAAAACCCGACAATCCCAAAGGTGCCAACCGAAAACGGGCTCTTCTGGGTGACCAGGCCCGAAGCTATCTCGGCCATCACCGCAAAGTAGCCGCGGACTCGATGAACCGGCTGCGGCGGGCGCCGGTAGCCAGTGCCATGACCTGGGCGGTGATGGGGGTGGCACTGGCACTGCCGGTGGCTTTGCTGCTGTTGCTGAGTAGCCTTCAAGGAGTCAGTGCGGGCTGGGAGAGCACTGCCCGGATTACCGCTTATCTGGCCATGGACATTCCGGCTGGCCGGGCGCAGGCGCTGGCGCAGGAAATCGCCGCTGATGGTCGGGTAGAAGGTGTTCAGTTGATTGAGCGGGAACAGGCGCTGGAGGAGTTTCGTCGCAATTCCGGGCTTGATGATGCCTTGGATTTTCTGCAGGACAATCCTTTGCCGCATACCCTGTTGATAACGCCGGAAGAAAGCGTGCGCACCGCCGAAGGTGTGCAGGGGCTGGTGGCGTTTGTCTCTGGGATGCAGGCGGTTGAGCAGGTGCAGGTGGATCTTGGCTGGTTGCAACGGCTGAATGCCATGACAGACATTCTTACCCGGGCGACCTGGGTGCTTGCGCTGCTGCTGGGTGGTGCGGTTGTTCTGGTGATTGGAAATACCGTTCGACTGGCTATCGAGAACCGCCGTGACGAGATACTCGTGGCAAAGTTGGTGGGTGGAACCGACGCCTTTGTTCGCCGGCCTTTTTTGTACACCGGTGCCTGGTTTGGCCTGGGGGGCGGGGTGGTGGCCTGGTTGCTGATTCAGCTCTCGCTCTGGTGGTTGAGCGGGCCAATTGACCGGCTGGCAGGCCTTTACCGGAGTGAGTTCGCGTTGCACGGTCTCGGGTTTGATGGCGCGCTGGGATTGATTATCGTTGCAATGCTGCTAGGCTGGCTGGGCGCCTGGGTTGCCGTTAAGCGACATCTGGATGATATTGAGCCCGGAGAAATTGCCGGTGGCTGATCCGGATCGCGGGAAAACCGTATGGTTAACCACCCGCTTTTTGCCGTAACTTTGAGGGGCATCAAAATAGCGTAGTGTTCCCCAGATGTATGAATTTTAACGTTTTACTGGGATTTTTTGGAACTTATCAGCGTCTTGGCGGTCTAAGTTTGTATTGGTATAGTTAAGGGCTGTCAGATCGGAGGTTAATGCATGGGTACAAGTTTACAACTGGTCGACCGACTGGTTCCGGGTGCAAATCTCGAGTCTTATATTCAGGCTGCGAGTCGTATCCCTGTGCTCTCTGCAGACGAAGAGAGGGATCTTGCCGAACGGTTGCACTATCACGGCGATGTTGAGGCTGCCCGTCAATTGGTGTTGTCTCATCTACGCTTCGTCATTCACATTGCTCGTAGTTATTCCGGTTATGGGCTTGCCCAGGCGGATCTGATCCAGGAAGGCAACGTCGGCCTGATGAAGGCGGTCAAGCGCTTCAATCCCGAATATGGTGTCCGGCTGGTTTCTTTTGCCGTGCATTGGATCAAGGCTGAAATTCACGAGTTTATTTTGCGCAACTGGCGAATTGTGAAGGTGGCCACCACCAAGGCACAGCGCAAGTTGTTCTTTAATCTTCGTAGCCAGAAAAAAAAGCTCGCGTGGCTAAACCACGAAGAGCTGAAAGCGGTCGCGAAGGACCTGGGCGTCGAACCAAAGGTAGTTCGTGAAATGGAAGGTCGTTTGTCCTCCCATGACACCGCATTCGATGGCCCCATGGACGATGATGACGACAACGCCTATCAAGCACCGGCGTATTACCTTGAAGATCGCCGCAGTGACCCGGCTGTGCAACTTGAAAATGCCGACTGGTCTGAAGATTCCAACGGGCGGTTGATGCAGGCTCTCGAGCAGCTGGATGAGCGTAGCCAGGATATCCTGAGGGAGCGCTGGCTGTCGGAGAGCAAGTCGACACTGCATGAACTGGCGGATAAGTACGGCGTGTCTGCCGAGCGTATCCGGCAGTTGGAAAAGAATGCAATGAAGAAAATCCGGGTGCAGATGTCAGAAGCTGCCTGAGTGCCTTGATTGTCTTGAGCAGATAAAGCGCCACCTCCTTTCCGGATGGTGGCGTTTTTGTTTAAAAAGTATGTGTGCGGATGCCGGTAAGCCGGTATCCCTGTGGCCATAACCATGGCTGAGTCTTGATACAGGATCCAATAACAATGAGCCAGTCTTCCTTGCACGTTGCGTTTCTGGGTGTCGGATTGATGGGGGCGCCTATGGTTCGTAATCTTCTTGATGCCGGATTTTCTCTTACCCTTTGGAACCGTACCGCTAGCAAGTGCGCGCCTTTTGCTGGTGAGGCCAGAGTCGCGGAATCACCTGCACAGGCGGTGGAAACGGCCGATATTGTCATTACCATGCTGGAAAACGGGCAGGTGGTGGAGGACGTGCTGGTTGGTCAAAAGGTAGTGGCGGCCTTGAAACCCGGAGCTCTGGTGATCGATATGAGTTCTGTTCAGCCGTCGCTGGCCCGCCGGCACGCTGCACTGGCGCAAGAGCAGGGTGCGGGCTATCTGGATGCGCCGGTCTCCGGCGGCACAATTGGCGCTGCGGAGGCTCGCCTGAGCATCATGGCGGGTGGTTCGGTAGAGGATGTGGAGCGGGCCCGGCCGGTCTTTGAAGCAATGGGCAAGTGTACGCGTATAGGACCGGTCGGGGCTGGCCAACTGGCCAAGTTGGCGAATCAGGCGATCGTTGGAATTACCATCGGTGCGGTGTCTGAGGCGCTGCTGCTGGCGGCCAAAGGCGGCGCAGACCCGGCCGCAGTGCGTGAGGCTCTGATGGGGGGCTTTGCCGGAAGCCGGATTCTGGAGTTGCATGGCCAGCGAATGATTGACCGGGATTTTGCGCCGGGTGCTCCGGCCAGGATTCAGTTGAAAGACCTTCGTATGATTCTTGACGAAGCCAGGGCCGAAGGCCTTACTTTGCCGCTGGCACAACAGGTTCACAACGAATACCAGTCGTTGATTGCCAACGGGCACAGCGAAGTTGACCACAGCGGTTTGCTGCTGGAACTGGAGCATCTGAATGGTGCCCTGATGGGGTCAGCTGCGGAGCCCGGCAAAAAGGTAGATTAACTTTTCGAAGGCTTCGGCTGTGTTTGCTGGCTGCTGTCCCGGGCCGATTGTCGGGGAAGAGTGCCCGTCGCCATAGGCGACACCCTCTTACAAGATCGTAACTGGCCGGTGCCCGGAGTTCTTCGTACCCTGTAGTTAATGTATTCCGCTATCAGGAGGAGCACCGGTGAAAGCGCTGGTAATCGAAGACGATCAGGATGTAGCAAACTATCTGCTGAAAGGACTGAAAGAATCCGATTTCGTGGTGGATCATGCGGCCGACGGCAAGGAAGGCATGATGATGGCGGCCAGTGAGGAATACGACATCATGATTGTCGACCGGATGCTTCCGGGCATGGATGGCTTGTCGATCATAAAAACGGTGCGGGCCACCGGAAATCAGACGCCGGTACTCATTCTCAGTGCCCTGGGTGACGTTGACGACCGCGTTGAAGGCTTGCGAGGGGGCGGCGATGATTATCTCACCAAACCGTTCTCGTTCACTGAACTGCTGGCTCGCATTGAATCCCTGATTCGTCGTAACCGCCAGGCGGCCGAGACGGAAACGGTATTGAAAGTGGCGGATCTGGAAATGGATTTGCTGGCCCGGACCGTGAAGCGCGCAGGGCAGAATATTGACGTTCAGCCTCGGGAATTCCGATTGCTGGAGTATCTGATGCGCAACGCCGGGCAGGTGGTCACCCGTACCATGCTGCTGGAGAAAGTCTGGGACTATCATTTTGATCCTCAGACCAACGTGATCGACGTGCACATCAGCCGCTTGCGCGCGAAAATTGACAAAGAATTCGAAACGCCCCTTTTGCAGACTGTTCGCGGGGCCGGGTATATGTTGCGTGAAACTGCTTAGCCAGCTAAGAACATCGTCGTTCCAGCTTGCTCTGCTGTATATGGTGGTGTTTGCCACCTCGGTATTTTTATTGCTGGCGTTCATCTACTGGCGCACCGCCGGTTTTATGACCGCCCAGACCGATGAGACCATTGAGGCAGAGATTGCCGGGCTTGCGGAGCAATACCGTAGCCGTGGCGTCAATGGTCTGATTACCATTATCCGCGAGCGGGTGGCCAGAGATCCGAACGCCAAATCCATCTATCTTCTCACCACCGAAGATTCCCTCAAGCTCGCTGGCAATATTGAAAACTGGCCGGAAGGTAGCGGTTCGGCTGGTGGTGGTTGGATCAACTTTACACTGAATCCGATTGTCGGCTGGCAGGGGCCTGAGCGCCTGGCCCGGGCCAGGATCTTTGAAGTTCAAGGCGGTTTGCGCTTGTTAGTGGGCCGCGATGTGGACGACGTCACCAATCTCAAGCGGGTGATCGAGACCGCCATCAACTGGGGGATGGGCATTACCCTGGCACTGGCGTTGCTGGGGGGGTTTCTGATGAGCCGCAGCACCACCCGCCGGATTGAGGTGATCAACAACACCTCGCGCCGGATCATGAACGGCCACCTCTCCTTGCGTATCCCGACCCGGGGCACCGAGGATGACTTCGACCAGCTGGCCGAAAACCTGAATCAGATGCTAGACCGCATTGTCTATCTGATGGAGGGTATCCGCCATGTGTCCGACAGCATTGCTCATGACCTGCGTACACCGTTAACGCGGCTTCGTAACCAGTTGGAGAACACCCTGATTACTGTCGATAACGAAGAGGCGCGGGAGCATGTGGGGCAGGCCGTAGCCGAGGCAGATCAGTTGCTGGCGACCTTCAATGCTCTGTTGCGGATAGCCCGCCTGGAAACCCGGGGGAACTCTGCCAACCTCACGGTAGTGGCCCTGGATGAGCTGGTGAGTGATGCCTGCGAACTTTACGAGGCTCTTGCGGAAGACAAAGAGCAGTCTTTTTCACAGTCTCTGGAAGCCGGTGTGAAGATTGAAGGTGATCGCGACCTGATGTTCCAGATGATCAGCAATCTGATCGACAACGCCATCAAATACACGCCCGAGCAAGGCGCCATCAACGTGATCGTGCGCAAGGAAGGGGCCGGTGCGGTATTCGAGGTGCAGGACTCGGGCATTGGTATACCTGATGACGAGAAAGACCAGGTATTCCAGCGATTTTATCGGGTGGGTAAAAGCCGCTCGTTACCCGGTAATGGTTTGGGGTTGAGCCTGGTGAGTGCGGTGGCGGAAATCCATCAGGGGCAGATTTTATTGAGCGATACAAACCCGGATGAGGTTCCGCCCGGCCTGACCGTGTCTGTGCGCATGCCGGCTTTTACGGGTGTTCATAAGCGTATAAGGGCAACGGAGCCCGAGACGCCGGGTGATACATCCACCACAGCGTCATCCACTCCGGAGACCAGCCAGCCCTGAATTATTGGCTTGCCCGGGCCCGGTAAATGCGATTCAGCAAGGGCGTGACGATAAACCCCGCCCGATCTTCGGCCTGTTGGGTCAGGTGCTCGAAACGAATCCGGCCACAGGCCATTTTTGCCTGCAGGCTGTCCCATTCGCCCTCCAGGTGCTTTTGTTCTGCCATCAGAAAAGCCGCAATATTGTGACGGTTCACCCGGCTGGTAATACCCATGCTGTCCAGTTGGAAGCCCAGGTTGTCAACGCCTTGCAGGGCAAGGTCGAGCAGTGTTCGTGAGTTCATTTGCTTGTCTCCAAAACCGTTTGTTGTCAATGTCCGGACACTAGGCTGAATGACTAGAGTGTACAACCTAAATTTCCACCGGGCTCTGTCTTGCCAAAAGGTAACACCCCGGCCACGGGCAGGTAATAGACACTCTGCATAATGGAAGCTGTAGATGTGGAGGCGGGCGAACATTCTGCTTGCTTCCCCCTCCAGCACAGCGCTAGCCTTAACCCCGTTACCCACGGGGTTTTTTTTCGCCCGTTCTGTTGTTTTTCCAGGAATCAGGACGCCCATGACCAGAAACACTCCCCGGGCCAATCCCGGCCCCCGATATATCACTCTCGAAGGTGAGCAGGCGCTGCGAAAGGAACTGCATTATTTGTGGAAGATAAAGCGTCCCGAGGTTACCCAGGCTGTTCGAGAGGCTGCGGCTCTGGGCGACCGTTCCGAGAACGCCGAGTATATATACGGCAAGAAGCAATTACGGGAGATCGACAGGCGTGTGCGATTTCTGAGCAAGCGCCTGGATGAAGTGTCTGTTGTTGATCGTCTGCCGGAGGATCAAAACCGGGTGTTTTTCGGCGCCTGGGTGCGTATTGAGGGTGAAGAGGGCGATGAGCAGGAGTACCGCATTGTCGGCGCTGATGAGTTTGATCTTGAGAAAGGATACCTCAGCATTAACGCGCCATTGGCCCGCGCACTGGTTGGCAAACATCTGGATGATGAAGTGTCGGTAAGGACGCCAGAAGGCTGGAAGCAAGTTGTCATTACGGGTATTCGCTACCAGATGGCCCTGAATGACAAGTGAAGGTTGTCACAAAACCGTCTTTCTGGCGAGCAAGGTGTCAATTCTGGCGATAGACTGATCAAATATTGTCACCCGGTCAGAGTATGCCGTTGCCGGGTGGCCTGCATAGTTATCAGGGTGAGCGCCATGAATCACAGGAAATGGAACATAAGGTCTTTGCCCGTGAGGCTGGCACTGCTGTTACCGGGAGGGCTGTTGCCGGTATTGCCGGTGCAGGCTCAGGCCGGGGAAGAAGCGGGCCTCCGGTATGAGCAGCGTTCGACCATCGACACTATTCCGTTTCGCTCCATCGAGGAAGAGGCGCTTGCCAATACTGTAATCGAGGGTGGGCTGGCGGCACCGGCGGCGGGCGTCCCTGTCCAGCAGGCGAGTGATGATCTTTATCTTGATCCACTGGCCTTGCAACCGAGGGATACCCGGATCGATCTGGGACGATCAGAAATACCTGTGAGCATTCGCTTTAGCGATCCGAAAGCGGTTCCCGGCCAGACCCATAGCCACAACTACGTTATCCAGCCGCCGGGAAACCGCAGCTACGATACCCTGAACACCAATCTGATCAGTCGCTGAAACGGTGGTTTCAGGCGGCTGCCGGATCCGCCAGGCTTTTGCCGAGCACATCCTGATAGAAAAAAGCCAACGCCTGGCTCGCCTGATTCAGCCTGGCGCGGGACAGCAGCATATGATTTCTCAGGTAATCCAAAAAAGCCGATTGATCTGATTCACCCAGCGTATCCGGGTCTTTCAGGTTGTGAAACAGCACAAAACGGCTGATCCAGTGCAGGTAGGTTTGCTCGGCGCGCTGGTTCAGTTCGCGATCGCGAATTGCGGCCTGTACCTGGTTGGTCAGGCCGGGGCGTGACTGTTCCAGAGTTTCGGTCATCTCCATGAAATTCACTCGTGTCTGGGCTTGTTGTTTTTATGCTGGACGCATCATATGACAACCGCATGAAAGTCGCAAAGCCGAGGCAGAGCAGCCAGCCCCATCCAGATGTAAGGTGGGGCCGGGATTCTTATTTCAGGGATTCAAGCTTGTCGATATAGCGCTGCATCGCCTCATCGGCGGAAGTCCCTTTCAGCTTTTCCCAGGCATCGTGTTTGGCGCGCCCGACAAAATCCATCATCCCCGGTCGTTTGCCGGAAACATCACCTTCGGTGGCTTGCTTGTAAAGGGCGTAAAATTCCAGCTTCAGCTCGTTGGAAGGTTTGAAGTCGCCGTCGGCGGTCTGGATGTAGTTCACTGCCTCGTCAAACTTTGCTTTCAGATCACTCATATTGTTCGCTCCATCAGGTTAGTCTTCTCAAGAGAATTGCAGGAAGTATAGTGCTGTGCGCAAAGCGCGTCATTGGCCCAAACAACCGGCAAAGCAGCGGCGTATCCGCCCGGAACACAGTAAATATTTGCGTTCAACCCTGATCCGGCTCGGTCAGATAATGTTGGGCAAAGTCCTTCAGTTCGGCCGCGACACGCTGGCGGATTTCTGCGCGATCAGCGGTGTTCAGGGCGTATTTTTCGGCCAGGAGCTCAAAGTCTTCGTCTTTCAGAGTGACCGTCAACCTGGGCCGTGCACGAGCCTTCCGGTAGGGAAGCTGCAGTACCTTCCGAACCATGTCGGCGGTCGTCATGTCTTGAAGTGCCGCCGACACACGGAAAGCGCGCTGGATATCATTCGACAGATCAAAAGCCACCTGAACCGCCTGAACGGCCTGCTCCTCTTTTGACCAGTCTTTTTTCTTGGCCATGATCCTGCCTTTTATAGCGCTCCTGTTCCGGCGCGCAAAGGTTACTCGTTTGTTTTACTCTTCAGCCGCGCAAGTACATCATTGACGGCATCTTGGTCGCCATCAATGCCAGCCGCCTTCAGCTTTTCGTCAAGATCTGCACCCGTCAGTTCTTTTTCCAGAGCTGCGCTGGCGCTCTGTCGGTCTTCCTCACGAGCCTGGCGCTCGCGAATCCGCTCCAGGGTTTCTTTGGCTGTGCTCAGGGACGACTGCTGGCTGTTGATGTTGGTATCAATCTGCGCGGTGGTGCGCAGCACCCGTTCGTTGGTTTTTACCACTTGAAGTTCGCGGCGGTAATCGGCCAGCTGCTTCTCGGCTGTCTGAACCCGGGTTTTCAGGCTGGCAATACGCTGCTGTAACCCTTCCCGGGTCTGGCTCAGCTCGGCCGCGCGCCGCTCGTGGCCGACAATACGTTCTGCCACCTCGCGGGCAAGTTCTTCCTGGCCTGCGGCCAGCGCCTTGCTGGCATCGCCTTCGCGCTTGCTGGCGTTGTCCTGTTCGGTGCGGATCTGTCTGGCCAGGGAGGCTGCTTCTGCCATCAATGAGGCCAGTTCATGTTTGGCCTGCTTGAGCTCCTGCTCGGAGTCTCTGAGTTCCTGCTCCAGAATCCGGTTACCCTGGCTGTCTACAACTGCCTCACCCAGCTCGTTTACGCCACCGCGCATGGCGGTCAGAATTTTTTTCAATACACTTTTCATGGTGGTGTCCTCGCTCAGGCCAGGTAGTCTTCAAAGGTCTGCAACAGGTCGATGGCGTTTTCGGCCAGAGTGACCAGCTCCTGCATGATTTCTGCCGAACCGGAAGCCGGGCTCAGGGCGCCGTAGACGACGTAGTGCTGGCCGGTTTTGCCCAGTGAGCTCAGAGGCATGGGCACACTGATTCGAAGCATGTTCTCGTGCAGCTCGTTCAGGCGCTCAGGGTTCAGTTCCTGTTCATCGAAAAGATACGCAAGGCACAGAATCTGGGTGTCGGTTACGGTAACGTACACGGGTGTTTCTTCCGCGCCGGAAACGGTCACCTGCAGCACCGGCTCGTCGCCGGCAATGGGCATAACATCAAAGGTTCGGCCGGCATGGGTGGCGTCACCCAGGGCCAGAGTAAGGGTTTGGGTATCCACGAATAGCTCCTTCCTGTGCGATGAACCGGTTCGGCCGATCCGGACGAACCTTGTCCTGTGGCTTGACATTTTATGTCGTTAAATTGAGTCTATACTCTGAAACAAAACATATGCAACAATTACTTTGTTTGCATGGTTTAATAGCTGGCGGTCTGACACAGACTGTCGATCAGTGGACTTCCGGAACGGACATCTGGCCCCATGGACACGTTTTTGTCAGTTGCATTTTCCTTCCCGACGGTCGTTTTTTCCGTCCTCCTGTCCGTGGCAATTGTTTACTGGCTGATTTCATTGATCGGGCTGGGCGATGTCGATGCAGATGGCGACATTGATGCCTCCGGTGATTTCAGCGGGTTGATGGTTACCTTGGGTTTGCAGGGGGTGCCGCTGCCTCTGGTGCTTACCTTGCTGTTCCTTTGGGCCTGGCTAATCAGTTATTTTGCCGATCTGGTGTTTGGGGTGCTGGTGCCTGAGGGGCTCTTGCATTGGCTCTACGGGGTGGCGGTGATCGCCATTGCGCTGATCGCCAGTGTGTTTTGTACCTCGGTGATTATTCGCCCTCTGCGCCCCCTGTTTCGCAGGGCCTACCTGCCGCCTTTGCAAAAACGAATTATCGGTACGGCGTGCGTGGTTACTTCCACTACCGTTACCGAGAAAAAAGGCAGGGCCGAGGCTCTGCTGGACGGTGTGCACCTTGTGCTTCAGGTGCGCAGTCACACCCCGTTGGCGCATCGGGAGCGTGCTGTATTGATTGAGCATATCCCGGACAAAAACGCCTGGTGGGTGGTGCCGGAATCCGAATTTCTTGCCGGTCATTCCGCCGGCTAACACCACACCCTTCCTCAACCAGATCAGGAGAAACACTAAATGGATTTATCGTGGATGATGCCAGCAATCACCGCTGTCGGGGTGCTTGTTCTGTTGATTCTCGGGGTGCTTGCCCTGTTCAAAGCGTTTTACCGCAAGGTGGATCAGGGCCAGGCCCTGATCGTGAACGACCTGTCGCCCACCCCCAAGGTATATTTCACCGGGGCCATGGTGCTGCCGGTTATTCACCGCGCCGAGACCATGAAAATCTCGGTCATTACCCTGGAACTGAACCGTACCGGCAAAGAGGGTCTGATCTGTAAGGACAACCTGCGGGCAGACATTACCGTAGCCTTCTACCTGCGGGTGAACGAAACCCAGGAAGACGTGCTGCGGGTGGCCAAGTCGGTCGGTGTGGGCCGGGCTTCGGATCGGGACGCGGTGAACGAGCTGTTCAATGCCAAATTCAGTGAAGCGCTGAAGACGGTGGGCAAGAAGCTCGAATTCATGCAGTTGTTCGAGGAGCGTCAGCGTTTCCGCGATTCCATCGTCGAGACTATCGGGGAAGACCTGAACGGTTACATCCTGGAAGACGTGGCCATCGACTACCTGGAACAGACGCCGAAGACCTCGCTGGATCCGAACAACATTTTGGATTCCGAGGGCATCAAGCGGATCACCGAAATCACCGCCCTGCACAACGTGGAAACCAACCGTCTGGAGCGGGACCAGGAGCTGGAAATCCAGCGCAAGAACGTCTCTGCCCGTGAAGCCTCTCTGGAGCTGGAGCGCAGCCAGGCCGAGGCCGAAGCGCGTCAGCGTCGCGAAATTGAAACCCTGCAGGCCCGGGAGACCTCGGAAACCGATCAGGTGCGCGAGCAGGAACGGGCCCGCGCGGAATCCGCCCGCATCAAGACCGATGAAGAACTGGCCATCGCCGACGAGAACAAACAGCGCCAGATCGAAATGGCGATGAAGGCCCGTGAACGCGCGGTGCAAATTGAAGAAGTGCGCATCCGTCAGGCCCGTGAGCTGGAGGATGTCAACCGTGAGCGGGCGGTGGAAATCGAGCGCATTGGTATGGAGAAGGCGCTGGAAGAAGAGCGCAAGGAAATTGCCGACATCACCAGTCAGCGTATTGCGGTTGAGCGCAACGTGGCGGAAGAGGAAGAGAACATCAAGGATGTTCGTAACCGTTCCGAGGCCGATCGCCTGAAAGTGAAGAAAGTGGTGGCAGCGGAAGCTGAGGCGGAAGAGCTGAAACTGAAGGATGTGAAAGCGGCCGAAGCCGCCTTTGAACGCGCCAAGCTGGAAGCCGAGCAGATCCGGGTGACGGCTCAGGCTGATATGGACGCGGCCGAGAAGAAATCGGTGGCCGATGAAAAACTGGCCCGTGGTCGCCAGGCCATGGCGGCAGCCGATGGCCTTGCCGAAGCGCAGGTCAAGGAAGCCCAGGCGTCTGCCATCCGGGCCGATGGTCTGGCCCGCGCCGAGGTTAAATCGGTTACTGCCAAGGCCGATGAAGAAGCTGGTATGGCCGAAGTCCGGGTACTTGAGCAGCGTCTGGAAACCGAAGCCATGGGTGAAGAGAAGCTGGGTGTGGCCAAGGCCGATGCCCGTAAGGCCATGGTTCTGGCAGAAGCCGAAGGCGAGCAGCGCATGGGCCACGCTAAAGCCGAAGCCCGTGAAGCCATGGCCAAGGCCGAAGCGGCTGGTCTGGTTGAGAAGCTCAAGGCCTACGATGGCATGTCTGAGGAGTCCCGTCACTTTGAAGAGTTCCGCATGAACCTGGAGGTTCATGAGAAAGAAGTGATGGCCCAGATCGACGCCCAGAAGGCCGGTATGCTGGAGAACGGCCGTGTGATGGCCGCTGCACTGAAAGACGCCAAGTTCGAAATGATCGGCGGGGATGGTGGTATCTTCGAGAAGTTCGCCCAGGGTCTTGGTTACGGCAAGAGTGTGCAGGGCGTGCTGGACAAGTCCCCCTCGCTGCAGGCGGCGCTCTCGAACATTGCCGGCCGGGTGGCAGGTGAAAAGCCTAACCGCAGTTCCGAGACGGCCTGATAAGGCCGATGGCTCCCGGTACCGGACCCAAGGTGCCGGGAGTGCTTTCCCCTAACCGCATTCCCCTCTTTGGTTCAGGATGATTTGGTATGTCGACGGATCGCACCGAGCTCGAAAGCATTGTTCAGGAAGGCTCTGCCTTTGAAACCATCAAGCGCCGGCTGAAAGAGCAGGGCACCCAGCTGCGTGAGCAGGTGTCCGGGCTGAATCAGGCCCGGGAGGCGATTTTTGGCAGTGCTGCCATGAACGTGCTGGGCCGGGCCCGGGTGCGTACCGAAAACAACGCCATTGCCCGGGACGTGGTGCGCCTGGGCGACCAGCTGCTGTTCGGCTTCAATCTGCAACTGGGTCTGCGTAAGACGCTGGTGATCGAGGATGTTTTCAGGCTCTATCACCTGGCCGATGGTGATGGCGGTTTTGAAATGACCGAAGCCGCCATCGACGGCTCGTTCCTCAAGGATGAACGTTTCGCCACCGATTTCCGGGAGTTACAGCAATACTACAACACCGCCACCTTGTCCCAGCTCTCGGTGCTCAAGGGAATGCTGCTGATGGCCTTCCGCATCGGCGACAAGCTGGACGATCTGCGGGTGTTCCGCTGGGAGCTGAAGCCCGATGGCAACGTCAGCCGCTATATCGACAACCGCGGCGAGCGGGATCTTACCTATCCGGAGCGGTTCAGTTTCGCCTGGCAAAGTGTGGGGCGGGACAGCCAGGTGCAGGGCCGGTCACCGCACCTGAATATTGCCGATACCCTGTTTGTGGATAACTTGCGGGGCAACATTACCTTCAAGGTGGAAAACAACACCGCCACCGGCGAGGGCATCTATGCCGACCCGGTGGAATCGGACTCCCAGTCCCTGGATGACGCCAGCTTCGATTACGCCGATCTGGGTGAGATTCTGCTGGTGCGGATTCTGCCTTTCAACGAACAGCAGTGGCGCTACTACCTGTTCAACCGCACCGAGCGCCGCGTGGAGCGGGTGGATGCCATGGCGGGCTCGGTGGTGGCGTTGCCGGATAACCACGGGCTGATTTTCCCGTCCGGTTACTACCTGGCCACCGGTGAACTGAAAACCTTCCAGATACCGGCCGGTGACTTCCGCCTGAAACGTACCCTGCGCTCGCCCAACGGCGAGGATGTGCTCTACGTGTTTTTTGAGCAGCGTACCGGCCAGGTGATCCTGTTCCGCTACAACCTCATTCGTAAACAGGCCGATGTGCCATTGATTGGCCATGGCTATGCCCTGTTCGAAAACGGCCACCTGGTGATTTTCAACGCCGATAACGAACCCACGCTGGTGCACCCGCTGCAGGTATGGGAAACCCCGTTCACCTCCGAGAGCTTTCACGCCAGCGCCAGCGTTGCCAACGATTCCGAACTGGCCCGTATTGGCAATCCGGAACTGGTGCGGGGAATTGCCGAGCTGAATACGGTGATTACCCTGGTGGACGGCGCCAACGCCAGCGAACGGCACTTTACCGGCCTGATTCGCACCGTGGACCGCATTCTGGATCAGTTCTTCTGGCTGTCCGCCCGCCAGAGTGAGGCCCTGTTTGCCACCCTGCATCAACAACTGGGCACCATTCGCAGCACCGCCGAGCTGGTGCTCGATGAGTATGAAAAAGTACAGAGTATTCGGGCCCAGACCGAGGCCGCCATTACCGAGGTGGCCCAGGCTCAGGGCGCCTTGATGCGGGATCTGAAACCCGATAGCTGGAAAGCGCCGGATCAGTTTGTCAGCTATCTGGGCCGTTTGCGGGCGCATCGCGGCCGGGTGCGAACCCTCAGCGACCGGCGCTATGCGGACAAGGCCCGTATCGGGACTCTGGAACAGGAACTGACTGATGCCGAAGAGCGGCTGACCGAGCGTACCTTCCGTTTTCTGGCGTCGGCGGAAGCGCTGGATGGTTACCGCCATACCCTCACCGATTTGCAGACCGCGCTGGCCGAGGCTGACAGCCGGGAGGCCCTCAAGCAGATTGTGGAGCGCTATCGGGAGCTGACCGAAGGACTGGATATGATTCAGGGCATGCTGGCCTCCATGGCCGGTGACGATGCCGCCCTGGAAACCGCCATCACCGAGAATATTTCCGGCATCTACGCCACCATCAACCAGCAGCGATCGGAAGCAGAAATCCGGTTGAAGGAGCAGGGCAGCGCCGAGGCCCGGGCCCAGTTTGCCGCCCGCATCCGGCTGTTCGAGCAGAGCCTGGCCAATGGCGTCAGTGCCCTGTCGGATGTGCGCGAATGCGATGGCCTGATGACCCGGATGCTGGATCAGCTGCAGGAGCTGGAAAGCCAGTTCGGCGAATACGATGAGTTTCTGGCCGCCGTTCTGGAGCAGCGGGAAAACGCCCATGAAAGCGTGGAAGCGCGGCGTCAGCAACTTCAAGACCAGCAGCAGCGCCGGGTAACTACCCTGGCCGATGCCGCTGGCCGTATTCTGAAAAACCTGACCCGGCGCACCGAGCGTTTCACCAGCCCGGAGGAGTTACACGCGTTTTTTGCCGCCGACGCCATGGTGTCCCGTTTGCGCAGCATGGCGGGCGAATTGCGGGAGCTGGGGGCGGCCATGGAGGCCGACGATTGCCTGGGCCAGCTCAAGGCGGCCCAGGATACCGCCCTGCGCAGTGTCCGCGACAAAGCGGATATCTTTGAAGACGGTGGTGCGGTTATCCGGCTGGGCAAGCACAAGTTCAGTGTCAACCAGCAAGAGCTGGATCTGACCCTGATTCCCCGGGACGAGCATGTGTTGCTGCACCTCACCGGCACTCAATACTACGAGCGCCTGAACGAGCCTGACCTGGATCGTTTGCGAGGCTACTGGAGCATGAGCCAGCCCTCGGAGTCTGACAAGGTTTACCGGGCGGAATACCTGGCAGCGCTGGTGATTGAGGAATTCCAAAAAACGCCGGACTTGCCGGTCAATGTTGCGGATCTGGAAGAGCTCACCGGCTACATTCGCAAATACGCCTCGCCCCGGTATCGGGAAGGCTATGAAAAAGGCATCCATGATCACGATGCGGCGCTGTTGGTCAGCACCCTGTGGCCTGCCATCCAGAATGCCGGATTACTGAGGTTCAGCCCCCGGGCCCGGGCTCTGGCCATGCTGTTTTGGGCCAGCCAGAGCCAGCAGGCCGAGGCGGCTCAGCCCTTGCGCGCCCGGTGTCTGTCGGCCGGTATTCTCAGCCGCATGATGCAGTCTGATGACCTGCTGCACTCGTTACAGCAGGAACTGGAGCCACAACTTGCCGCGTTCGTGCAGGATCAGGGCCTTGAGCTGGCTAACTCCGACAGTGATGGGCGCAGTCTGGTGCACTCGGCGGCCCGGTATCTGGTGCTGCAATTGGCGCAAGACACCGAGGCCTTCGAGATTACCCGTTATGCCGGAGAGCTGGTTGACGGCTTTGTCGAAGCCCTGAAACGGGACAACCAGTTTGCCCAGTTCCAGGACGCCCTGACCGTGGTGGCGGACCAGCCCTCAGCCCGCTGGACCATCACCCTCCACTGGCTGAATGCCTGGATGGGCAAGAACAGCCGCCAGCACCTGCTGCATTACCTGCCGGAAGCCGTGGCGCTGCTTAACGTGGGTGAGCTTATTAACACCACAGTGCGCAGTATCGAGCTGGCGTTTCAGATTGAAGGCTTGCTGGGGCAGCACGGGCGCATTGCCGAACGTACCTTGAGCCTGCAACTGGATGAGTTTGATGAGCGGCTGCGCTACCACCAGCAGGAAATTATTCCGGGCTGGCAGCAGTTACAGGAGGTGCGCCAGCAGGTGCTGGACAGATGGCGGGATCAGCTTCGGCTAAGTGAGTTCCGGCCCCGGCCCCTGTCGTCGTTTGTCCGAAACAAACTGATCAGCGAGAGCTATTTGCCGATCATCGGCGACAATCTGGCCAAACAGATGGGTACCGCCGGTGAAGATCGCCGCACCGACCAGTCCGGCTTGCTGATGATGATCTCCCCGCCCGGCTACGGTAAGACCACGCTGATGGAATACGTCGCCAATCGCCTGGGCCTGATCTTCATGAAGATCAACTGCCCGAGCCTGGGCCATGAGGTGATGTCGCTGGACCCGGAGAAGGCTCCCCATTCCACCGCCGAAGCAGAGCTGATCAAGCTCAACCTGGCGCTGGAAATGGGCAACAACGTAATGCTGTACCTGGATGATATTCAGCACACTCACCCCGAGTTCCTGCAGAAGTTTATCTCCCTCTGTGACGGCACCCGCCGCATTGAAGGGGTATGGCGCGGCAGAACCCGCACCTACGATATGCGTGGCAAGCGCTTCTGTGTGGTGATGGCCGGTAACCCTTACACGGAGAGCGGCGAAGTATTCAAAGTGCCGGACATGCTGGCCAACCGCGCCGACATCTACAACCTGGGTGATGTGCTCTCCGGCATGGAGCATGCCTTCGCACTGTCCTACATCGAGAACAGCCTGAGCTCCAACCCCGTGCTGGCGCCGCTGGCAACCCGCGGTATGGCAGACTTCTACCGGTTTGCGGATCTGGCCGAAGGCAAAGCGGTGGCAGATTCAGATTTCGAGCACGACTACAGCGCCGCCGAGCGCGATGAAATTGTCTCTTTGCTGAAGAAAATGATCCGGGTGCGGGAAACCGTGTTGCGGGTGAATCAGGCCTACATCGCCTCCAGTGCCCAGGCCGAGGCCTACCGCACCGAACCCACGTTCAAGCTGCAGGGTAGTTACCGCAACATGAACAAGCTGGCGGAGAAGCTGTCGCCTGTGATGAGTGACCAGGAACTGGAAGCGCTGATTGACGACCACTATCAGGGCGAGGCTCAGCTGCTGACCTACGGCGCCGAGGAAAACCTGCTCAAGCTCAGGCAGATGCGCGGCACCATGACCGACGAAGAAGCGGCCCGATGGCACGCCATTTGTGAGGAATACCGCCGTCGCCAGCAGGCGGGCGGTGACGAGGAAACCGGGGTGAAAGTGGTTCGCCAGCTGGGTCTGATCTCAGAGCATATTCAACAGCTGGGTCAACAACTGGTGGCCGGGGCGGGCAACAGAAAGCCGTCAGAACCGGATCTGGACAAGGCTGTCGGCCAGCTGGCCCGCTCCCTTGAAACCGGCCTTACCGAAGGCCTGCAGTCGGTACAGCTGAATCCCGCCGTCACCGTCAACCTGGATAGTCCGCCCCAGGTGGGCGACGCTCTGATGGCCTTTGCCCGGGTGTTCGAGGAATCGATTGTGCCGTTGGTACAAACCATGAGTGGCAAGCTGGATCTTGACCTGAAAACTCAAAAGGAGATGAGCCGCGTGCTTCGCGTGATCCGGGAATTGCAGAACAAGCTCCTGGCGCAGGAGCCGCCTGCGCATTAACGCATGGTCACTTTGCTCTGAAGGTTCCGTGCTACGCTTTCAGATAACTGCTGCAGTTTGTTCATGCAGGGTGGGGCTTTAATTTCCGCCACAGCAGCAGTTATGAGAATGCCTGAACAGCAAACTCGCAGAACGGAGGCAAAGTTATGGCAGCGAAAACCTCGCAGGACGAATACGAGCAGGTCAAACAGGATCTGCAACAGCTCAGGGATGATGTGGCGAAACTGACTCGCGCGGTTACCGAGAGCCAGAAGAGCAATATCAGCCATCTACGGGACGAAATTCGTCGGGAGAGCCAGGAGGCTCTGGATCAGGTACGGCAAAAGGGCGATGCGGCCTTGAACCGTGCCAGGGATGCAGGTGACCGGGCCGTGAACGAGGTGGAGCATCGGATTGAGGAACGGCCGTTTCTCAGTGTTGTTCTGATGTTTCTGGCAGGTGTTCTGGTCGGCAAACTACTTGATCGTTGACGATGGCTGATACCTCACAGCTTCAGAGCATCGCACGCAAGGCCGTCGCAGCCGTCATTGGTTTTATCCTGGCGATGGTTTTGCTTGTGGTGTTGTTGATTGCCGGGAGCTATCTGCTTGTTCATGCCCTGATTCTGGGCCTGACCCCCTGGCTTGGTCAGGCAGGTGCCATGGCATTGGCCGGTGTCCTCTGCCTGCTGCTGCTTGTGGGCGTGTTGTATCGTCTTACCCGGCAGCGCCCTTCAGGGAAACGCCAAAAGACTTCTGATGGGCGCGCTTCGCCGGTGGATAGCCTTCGCAAACTGATCCGGGAAAACCCGTTAGAGGCTGCGCTGATTGCCTTCGCGGCGGGCATCGCCGAGCAGGGTGACCCCCGGTTGAAGTCCTTGCTTCTTCAGGGTGGTATGGTCTTGATGAAGCAGGGCGAGCATGGCTGGGAACACAGAGACAATCCCGGGGATACAGATGGCGTCACAGGGTCGTCTAAGGCGAAGGAACCCCGATCCTCACAGGGAAACGGCCCGGCCTCGGGTCACTGACTCCAGCCATTCCGCCGAAATCCGGACAGGCGGGTGGTTGGCATGGACTTCAAACATTTGAAAAGGGCAAAGGAATGCCGAATTTGCGTATGCAAACCGTCTCTGCTTCGGTGGCGGTTACTTTCTGTGCTGTTTTTTTACTGAATCTTTTTTCTGTTCTTTCAGCCAGGGCGGATACTCCGGCCCTGCCATTGGCCAATGTCTACCATTCGGGTATTAACCTGGAGAGCTACTGGGTCAGCGAGAAACTGGACGGTGTTCGTGCCTTCTGGGACGGCACGCAGTTGTGGTCCAGGGGCGGACACGTCTACAAGGCGCCCGCGTGGTTCATTCGGCAGTTTCCCCAACAACCGTTAGATGGCGAGCTCTGGATTGGTCGGGGCCGGTTTGCCGAGGTCTCCGGTATCGTCAGGCGTCAGCAGCCGGTGGACGAAGAATGGCGCCGGGTGCGCTTCCATGTGTTTGATCTGCCGCTGTCGGGTGTTGTTTTCCAGCAGCGCTATCAAAAGTTGCAACAATGGGTGGCATCTTCCGGCTCGCAGTATCTGGCACTGGTAGAGCAACGCCCTGTTCGCAGTCATACGGCGCTTATGGCGGCGCTGAATGAAGCCGTGGCAGAGGGTGCCGAGGGGCTGATGCTCAAGCGCAAGGCCGGTTTGTATCAGGGGGGCCGCTCCGACGATCTGTTAAAAGTAAAAACCCACAGTGACGCCGAGGCCCGTGTTGTCGGCCACCACCCGGGCAAGGGCCGGTATCAGGGCATGATGGGGTCGCTGGAGGTCGAACTGGCCAGCGGTCGGCGGTTTCGCATAGGTACGGGGTTCAGTGAGGCCGACCGGAAAAGCCCGCCACCGCCAGGTTCGACGATTACCTTCCGGTATCGTGGTTATACCGCCACGGGCCTGCCCCGTTTTGCCAGTTTTCTGCGCATCCGAGACGACGAACCTGAGCCCTTGCCGTGAACCGTATGTGGGCGACCATGAAGGAAAAGTGAATAATTCTTAGTCCGGATTTAACACCCGTGCACTCCATTCGCGGTTAGTCTGTGGGTACGCAATCAGCGAGTAAGTTGTTGATTGATCGTTTCGGTACAAGGAACACTCAACCACAGAGGACTCTCCGAGATGAGCAACAAAACCCGTATGGCCTGTGCAACCGTTCTGACTGCTGCTGTAGTTTCGGCGCCCGCGGTGTGGGCACAGGATTCTGCAAGTCGAGACAAGTCCGGCCCCTATATCAGTGGTAGCTACGGTGGTTACAAGGCCCACAACGGCGAATTCGACGACGAGAACGATCTGCTGGGGGCAGCACTGGGTTACCAGTTCAATGAGTTTTTTGCGCTTGAAGCTGAATACATCGATTTTGGCAAGTTTGGCGATGATGAGGTTGAAGGCAAGCTCAAAGGAGCTGGTTTGGGAGCAATCGGGCGCTTACCGCTTACCAGCAGTTTTGGTATTTATGCGAAGGCGGGTGCGTTTGTGTCGGCATTCGATGTGGATGCTTTCGACCAGAGTGAAACCTACGACGAAGTAAACCCGTTCGTTGGTGCCGGGGTGGACTTCCGGGTGACGGACCACCTGACCGCGTTTGCCGAGTACAACCGTTATAACGTTGATATTGATGAGGATGACTTCAATGGCCAGGTTACCAATGATGGACCGGACTTTGATACCGGTCGCGTGGGCCTGAAATTCCAGTTCTGACCCCAGGCTGATAGTCCGGGTGCAGTCGCCATGGCTGTGCCCGTTTTTTCGCTCCTTCCGTCCCGTTCTGTGCCCGGTGGCCATTTTGCGTCAATGGCGTATGATTTCAGCCCTTGAATGATAAATCCAAAACCAAATGGGGGACCAATATGATCTGGACAGTCTATCTTTCCGGTGAAATTCATACCGACTGGCGCGATCAGATTGCTGCGGGTGCAGAAGCGGCAGGCCTGCCGGTCGAGTTTACTTCTGCCAACACAGACCATGAGTCCAGTGACGCTGCAGGTGATCTGTTGGGTAAACCGGAGAGCGGTTTCTGGCGCGATCACCAGTCGTCCAAGGTGAACGCCATTCGCACCAAAACGTTGCTGGAGCAATGTGACCTGGCCATTATCCGGTTTGGCGACAAGTACAAGCAGTGGAACGCGGCCTTCGATGCCGGTTACTGTGCGGCTATGGGCACGCCGTATATTACCCTGCACGACGAAGCGATTATTCATCCGCTGAAAGAAGTGGATGCCGCCGCCATGGCCTGGGCACAAAGCCCGGAGCAGGTGGTGCAACTGCTGAAATATATTACGGCGTAGGGTTTTCAGGCCGAGGCCTGAGCTGGCCATGGCTTGTTGAAGCCGGCACAGGCACTGTGACCGTTCCGTGCGGAGTGCACCACAGTGCCTGATTCGGCCGCTGTATTACTGAACGTTTTCCTGCTCTCCAAAGGTGTCGGTGAACAGCGCCGACGACAGATAGCGTTCGGCGGAATCCGGCAGGATCACCACGATGTTCTTGCCCTGATGTTCCGGCTGTTGGCTGACACGGATGGCCGCCACCACCGCGGCGCCGCAGGAGATACCACAGAGAATGCCTTCTTCGCGCATCAGGCGGTGAGCCATGGCCATGGCGTCTTCGTTGCTGACGGCTTCCACCTGATCCACCAGATCCAGATCCAGGTTGCCCGGAATGAAACCGGCGCCCAGCCCCTGAATTTTATGGGGAGAGGGTTTCAGTTCCTCACCCCGCAGAGCTTGGCCAATCACCGGTGAATCGGCCGGTTCCACCGCCACGGTGGTGATCGCCTTACCCTGGGTCTGCTTGATGTAGCGGGAGACCCCGGTGAGGGTGCCGCCGGTGCCAACACCGGAGACAAAAATGTCCACGGCACCGTCGGTGTCGTTCCAGATTTCCGGGCCGGTGGTGTCCTCGTGGATACGCGGGTTGGCTGGATTCTGGAACTGCTGGGGCAGGAAGTGATTGTCCGGGTCGGCCGCCACCAGTTCTTCGGCTTTGGCAATGGCACCGGGCATGCCTTTGGCCGGTTCGGTCAGCACCAGTTCTGCGCCCAGGGCTTTGAGTACCTTGCGACGCTCCAGGCTCATGGAGGCAGGCATGGTCAGAATCAGTTTGTAGCCACGGGCCGCCGCCACATAGGCCAGGGCAATACCGGTGTTGCCGCTGGTGGGCTCGACAATGGTCATGCCGGGTTTCAGCACGCCACGCTTTTCGGCATCCCAGATCATGGCGGAGCCAATGCGGCACTTCACCGAATAGGCCGGGTTGCGGCCTTCGATCTTGGCCCAGATGGTGGCCCCGTTGTTCACCCGGTTCAGTTGCACCAGCGGTGTGTTGCCGATAGACAGTGAATTGTCGCTGTAAATGCGAGACATGCAAGACTCCTGTTGTGGTTGTAGAGCGGCCCGCGACCATGAATGAGCGGGGTTGGATTGGCAAGGCTATTCCGTTTGTCTGCGTATGCTGGCAAAGTTTCTACCGTAATCTTATACCGCCGGGGGTAGCAGACAAACCTTGATTTCCCGGCAGGCACAGAGGATGCACTATATGGCAGACAACACCCTTGATTGGCAATCCATACCGGCGGCGGTCTGGCGTCGTCATCGCTCCGGCCTGCGGGCCATTCGCAGGCTGGATCCGATTCAGTGGCAGGCACTGACCGGCATTGACCGACAGAAAGAGGCGCTGGCCCGCAATACCGAGCGTTTTCTGGCGGGCGAGCCGTCCAATAATGTATTGCTCTGGGGGGCCAGGGGCACGGGTAAGTCATCACTGATCAAGGCGCTGTTGAACCGGTACCGGGATCAGGGCCTGCGCATCATCGAGGTGGATAAGGACGACCTGGTCAATCTGCCGGAGATTGTTGACGATATTTGTGACCTGCCGTTCCGTTTTCTGATTTTCTGTGACGATCTCTCCTTTGATGCCGGAGAAACCGGTTACAAGGCCCTGAAAAGCGTGCTGGAAGGGTCGCTGGAGCTGCCGCCGGAGAATGTTCGGGTGTATGCCACCTCCAATCGTCGCCATTTGATGCCGGAATACATGGCCGACAACCTGAACAGCCAGGTTCGTGATGGCGAGCTACACCCGGCGGAGGCCATTGAAGAGCAGGTGTCTCTGGCGGATCGCTTCGGGCTGCAGCTGTCGTTCTACCCGTTTCCCCAGGCGGTGTATTTGCAAGCGGTGGATGGGCTGTTTCCGCAGGTGGCAGATCGGGACGCCCTGCACCAGGAAGCCATTCGCTTTGCCACCGCCCGCGGGGTGCGCAATGGCCGTACCGCCCAGCAGTTCTTTCGCCAGTATGCCGGTGATTCCCGGTTTAGTTGAGCGGCCGGAGTACCGGCGCTACTGGCGCCGGGCCATGCGCAGAAAGCGGTGGTGGATCAGGCGGATGCCAAAAAACACCAGCACCATCACCAGTGGAATGGCAAGGCCGGTCACCAGTGCGCTGTTGATCTCGACGCCGCCATTTTTCAGGGCCTCCAGCGCCAGTTTCAGCAGCCCGATCAGATAGTAGGAAATGGCCACCACCGAGAAGCCTTCCACCGTGTGTTGCATCATCAGCTGGATGCGTGAGCGCCGATCCATGGAGCTGAGCAGTTGCTGGTTCTGGCTCTGAATCGCCAGGTCGACCCGGGTGCGCATCATTTCCGAGGTGCGGTCGATACGCCGTGACAAGTCTTCCAGCCGTTCACCCACCGCCTCACAGGTTTTCACCGCCGGGGTCAACCGGCGGGTCATGAATTCGGTTAGGGTCAGGTGGCCAGAGACTTCTTCTTCCCGTAGTTCCTCTAACCGAGCCAGCACCAGTTCGTGGTAGGCGCCGGTGGCCGAGAAACGGAAGGTGGTGCGGGCCCGGAAGGCTTCAATGCGGGCGGAAATATTGGTCAGCTCGGCCAGCAGTTGTTGTTCGTCCAGGTTTTCGTTGTTCGCCAGCGACTGGGTAATGTGTGCCAGTTGCCGATCCATCAGGTTCAGGTCCGGTGTCAGTTCCCGGGCCAGGGGTAGCGCCAGCAGCGACATCAGGCGATAGTTCTCGATTTCCATCAGCCGCTGCACCAGGCGGCCGAGCTGGCTGTTAGACATCTGCTGGTTGAGTACCATGAAGCGGCCGAAATTGTCGCTGTGCAGCTGGAAGGAGCCTAGAATCCGGGCCGCGCCTTCCTGGGGGCGGCTACCCACCAGGCGCATACCTTCAAAGTGCTTGCGCATGAAGGCCAGTTCACTCTGTGCGTCTTCCGAGGATGGGCGAACCTCGATATGAAAAGCACCGACCACGGTGCCCGCCAGTTGTTCCAGCCAGCCGTCCGGCAGCAATGTCAGGCCGGTTTCGGTAAACGGATTGGCGGGGGAGTCGGCGGTGTTGATGAAGGTGTAGGAAGTAAACTCCATGTGCACTTCACGGCGGATGCGCAGGTTGCCAAAGGTTTGCTCGTAACAGCTGGTTTCCTGCTCGGGCCAGGGCTCGCCCAGCAGACGATGCAGTTTCTGCAGATGCTCGAATTGGTGCTGCCGTTGTTCCGGGGTGGTCAGCACGGCAATCTGGGTGATGCGGGCCTGTGAGGGGATCACCTGAAAGGGGCGGGAATGCAGTTCCTGGTATAGATCGGCCCGGAGCGGATGAAACTCCAGGTTGGCGGTTTTGGCGCGGCCTGCCCGCTTGCCTCGTTCTGCACTCACAATGAAGCCCCTGTTTTGGCTCTGGAAACCGGCATGATAACCCGGAAGCAGACGCCGTCAATGCCACCGAGGTGCTGGTTTCGGGCGTCCACCCGGCCACCATGGTAGTCGGCAATCAGTCGCACAATCAGCAGACCCTGGCCGAGATGGCCATCCTCGGTGCTGCTGCGCCGGGATACAAAGGCGCCGAATATATCCACGCCGTTGTGTTCCGGCAGCCGGGAACCCTGATTGAATACGGTCAGCTCATAGTGTTCGCCGGTACCGGTAAGAGCAATGTTAATAAGGCCTCCGGCCGGGGTGAAATCCCGGGCGTTGTCCACCAGTTTGTCCAGCATCTGCACCAGCATTTCCGGTGAGCCGGTCATGCGATAGCCGGTTGCCGGGCCGGAGTAGACAATCCGGTGTTGGGAATCCAGTTGCTGGTAGGCGCCGGTGGCCTGGGTCAGCACATCGGCCAGATCAAAGTCTTCCAGTTCTGTGTCCTCAAAGCTCTGCTCCAGCCGGGCGGCTTCGCTCATGCTGTTGAGAATGCGCCGGAGCCTTTCGGTGGCGCTGGCGGCCCGTTCCAGATACGGTGCCTGATCATCGGTTGCAGGTTGCTGGGCTAAATTTTCCAGGGAGGAGCGCACTACCGCGACCGGGGTTTTCAGTTCGTGGGACAGCCGCCGGGAAAAACTTTCCAGATACTGGTTGTAGCTTTGCAATCGCTCCACCATCAAGGCGAATTGCTGTTGCAGCTGGCCCAGTTCGTCCCGTCGTTTGGGCTGTGGTATCTGCCCGAGCATCCGGCCATCTTCATCCACGCTGGCTTTAACCAGTTTTTGCAGGCGGGTGATGCGCCAGGACAACCAGCTGGCATAGCCCAGAAGCACCAGCATCAGGGCGAGAATAATCAACAAGCTGCGAGCCAGCACGCTGCCCAGGGTGGAGCCGGACAGCGTGAGCAGCTGATCAATGGATTGTTCCAGCAACAGGGTGCGCCCGGCGAACAGCGAGTGGCGGCTGGCCAGCCAGACCGAGCCATCCGGATGGCGGATCAGGCCGTTGTCCGGCAACTCCGGTACCGGCAGCCGGTAATGCTCCGGGGCTAGCAGGATTGGGCGGGGCTGGTACAGCCGGATCAGCCCGCTCAGGGCATTCAGGCTGATTTTTTCGACAATCTGCAGGGGCGACAGCTGCTCGAAGTCGGTGACTGAGGAGCTGCTTTCCGCGGTGGTGCTGGCCAGAATCCACTGCCCGGGTTCCAGCAAGGTGGCCCGCTGGCCCTGGCTGAGCTGGCTGTGCAGAATGGCTTCCAGCCGGGGATTGCGCTGTACCAGCAAGGGCGGTGGTGTAAGGTCTGTACCCAGGGCGTTGTCCGGCAGGCCCGGGCGCAGGGCCTGAAAGCCTAAACGGCTGCCAGGTGCCGGTAACGGCATCTGGATCTCCAGTTGCCAGCTGGCGCCTTTGTCCTGCCAGCCCGCCCGGAATCGGGCATCCGGTTGCGGTGTGGCCCCTTCCCGAAACACCGGTACCTGCCCCGGCGCACCGGCCCGGATAAACCAGCGTTGCTGATCGCGCTCCGGCTCCAGATCGCCCGAGGGTGGCTGAAGCCGCAGTTCGAACCGTTCGTGGGGCCGTGCCGGGCGCGACGGGTTCCAGGGCGCCAGGCCCTGATCGAGCCGCTGAATCAGCAGATAAAGTTGTCGCCCGTTGCTGGTTGCCTGCCAGCGCAGGCTGGCGGCCTGGCCCGCGCCGTACTGCCAGGGCGCCTGCTCGGGTTCTTCGTCGAATCCCGGCCACTCGTTGCCGTAGCCATCCGGCTGGATGGCGCTGGTTGCTACGCCGACATAAAGCGCTTCGGTGCCTGGCACCACCGGCAGGTTCAGCAACAGGTCGCTGGCGGTCTCGCCCAACCGGTTGCCCTGGGCCTGCAGTTGTTGCAGGGCCTGTTGGCGAAGCGCGTTGTCCAGTTCCAGCACAAAGGTTAGCCCGGCCCAGGGAATCAGCAGCATCAGCAGGCTGGCCAGTAACAGCTGGCGTTTCAGGCTCAAGGGTCAGACCTCTCTGGCATTCCAGCGGTAGCCCATGCCATAGGCGGTCTGGATTCCGTCAAAGTCGCTGTCGAACTTGCTGAACTTGCGCCGGATACGTTTGATGTGGGAGGTCACGGTGTTTTCGTCGAGCACGGTGCTGGCGGCTTCCATCAGCTGTTCCCGGCTGCGGACATGGCCCGGATGCCGAACCAGCGAGTGCAGCATCCAGAATTCGGTCACCGTCAGATCCAGCGCCTGAGAGTCCCAGGCGACGGTCATGCGATCCACGTTCAGCGTCAGCCTGCCCCGGGTCAGAATGTCATCCGGTTTCTGCAGTGCATCGGCCCAGGCCTCGGCCCGGCGCAACAGGGCGGTGATGCGGGCCAGCAGATGTTCCAGGCTCATGTCTTTGGTGACGTAGTCGTCGGCGCCCAGCCGCAAACCGTGTACCGAGTCGATATCGCTGTCCCTGGCGGTCAGAAAGATAATGGGCAGAGTGGCAGACAGATGTCGTAAGTCCTGACACAGGGTAAAACCGCCTTCTGGTTCGTCGCCCAGGCCTACATCAATAATGGCCAGGTCGGGCAGGGCGTGCGCCAGGGCCTGCCAGGCCGTTGGCCGGTCGGCGTAGGCTGACACCCGGTACCCGCGCCGCTCCAGGGCGGCCCGGTAGTTGTCGCGAAGGCCTGTTTCGTCTTCGATCAGGACAATGTGCTTTTTCATATTGCGTCCGGGTTGTGTGGTCTGTCTTCGGCGTTGGCGGTTGATGGGCCCATTAAAGCACGTTGACGGGTGCGGGCAAGCTGGCATCCGGCCATTGCCATAATTGATCATTTTTGATCGCGGGCCTGCCGGATTTCGCCATCGGGTTGCCTTGTCGCCGGGCGGTAATGGTGGCATCTCCATCAAGACAAGGAAAACCTGATGATGCTGCTATCGCTGCGTGCTGCTCCCTCTACCCGGCCACCAACCCCGGTCAGTCGGCCGGTCAGGGGCCTTTCCCGCCTTGCCCGGTTCAGCTGGTTGCGCTGTGCCGAGGGTATCAGCCTGTGGCTGGCCATGGTGCTGATGCTGTTTGTTCATCCGATGTATGCCGAGGCTGGCCCCCTGGAAGCTGAGCAGCCCGGCCAACTCTACCTGATCGATCATAAGAGTGCCTGGCAGGAACCGGCGCTGGTGCTGGATAGCCGGTTTCAGGTGTCGGTATCCGGATTGCTGGCCCAGACCCGCTTAACCCGAACCTTTCGTAACACCAGCGATCGCTGGCAGGAAGGCATCTTCGTGTTTCCGCTGCCCGGGCAGGCGGCGGTGTATGGCCTGACCATGACCGTGGGTGAGCGCCGGATCGAGGGCGAGATCCAGCCCCGGGCCCAGGCCCGAACAACCTATCAACAGGCCCGGGAATCCGGCCGCAAGGCGGCAACGGTTGAGCAGAACCGCCCCAACCTGTTCACTAGTCGTATTGCCAACATCCCGCCTGGCGAGGCGGTCACCGTGGAACTGAGGTACCAGCAACCGGTGGCGTACCGCCGGGGGGAGTTCGAGTTGCGACTGCCCACCACGCTGACTCCGCGGTACATGCCAGGCACACCAGTTTCTTCGCCCGCTGGCAGTTGGCAGGCGGGCTGGTCGGTGCCGACCCGGCAAGTGCCGGATGCGCCGGAGATCAGCCCGTTCACCGTTCTGGCCGAGGATGTAAATGCCAATAGCCATCGGGCTCGAATCGAGCTGGAGATTGATGCCGGGTTTGCCCTGGCCGGGGTCAGCAGCCCCAGCCACCGTCTGCAGGTGTCGGTTGATGGCAGCCGGGCGATGGTGCAGCCGGAGGCCGGACCGGTGCTGATGGACAGGGATGTGATCGTGCGCTGGCAGCCGGTGGCCAGTCAGGCACCTATGGCGGCGCTGTTCCACCAGCAGTGGCAGGGGGAGGATTTTATGATGGCCATGGTGCTGCCACCGGCCACCACCGGCCCAGTACTGCGCCGTGAGCTGGTTTTTGTGATTGATACCTCCGGGTCTATGGCCGGTGAATCCATCCGCCAGGCGCGGTCGGCGTTGCTGCGGGGGCTGGACACCCTGCGCCCCGGAGATCGTTTCAATATCATCGAGTTCAATAGCGAAGCTCATGCCTTGTTCATGCAACCGGTTCCGGTTGACAGCCGAGTCCTGGCCAGGGCTCGGCGTTATGTGCAGGCATTGGATGCCAGCGGAGGCACTGAAATGGCGAGTGCCCTGTCTCTGGCCCTAGCCGGGCAGGCTCCGAGCGACACCGGTAATGGGCTGGTTCGCCAGATGGTGTTCATAACCGATGGCGCGGTAGGCAACGAGTCGGCCCTGTTTGATCAGATACGCAGCGGGCTGGGCAATCGCCGCCTGTTTACCGTGGCCATTGGCTCGGCACCGAATACGCACTTTCTTCGGGAAGCCGCCCGCTGGGGACGAGGCCAGTACACCGCCATTCAGAGCACGGCGGAGGTGGATCAGTCGCTGGGCGCCCTGTTTGCCGCCATGGAAGCCCCGGTAATGACGGATCTTGAGGTGGTCTGGCCAGTTGGCACGGCCGACGCTGAGCCTGCCCGGCCTGGTGATCTGTTTCAGGATCAACCGCTGATTCAGGTGGTGCGTGGCGTCGCGCCACTGGGTGAAGTGGCGGTTTCCGGGCAGTTGCCGGGTGGCCGCCGCTGGCAAACCCGGCTCGATCTGGCCAGTGCGGCGCCGGGGCAGGGGCTGGATCGGCAATGGGCACGGGGACGGATGGACGCCCTGATGGATCATGCCCGGCTGGCCGGGGAACAACCCGACGAGCAAGGCATTGTGGAGCTTTCCGTACGCCACAAGGTAATGTCTCCGTTTACCAGCTTTGTGGCGGTGGAGAAGACCCCTTCCCGGCCGGAACACAGCGCACTGGATCAGGAGCGACTGCCGACCCTGTTGCCCGCAGGCAGTGACGCAGGCATGTTGCGGTATCCGCAAACAGCCACCCTGGCGCCCTTGCTGACCGCGCTGGGCCTGCTCGGGTTGATGTTTGCCCTGGCCATGGCGATGCTCAGCCGCCGAGGTGTGTAATGAGCCGGGCGCTGTTATTAATCATTGGTTGCTCGGCCACCCTGCTGGTGTTCGGGTTGTGGATTCCGTTCAAAGCGCTGGTTGCCCAGGAGCTGCTGGAACTGGCCTGGGCCGAAAGCCAGGCCCGCCAGACCGCGGCCCGGCCCTGGCCCTGGGCGGATACCTGGCCGGTGGCACGGCTGGAGTTTCCGGAACAGGCGGTGTCGCTGATTGTGCTGGAGGGTGTGCATGGCGAAAGCCTGGCGTTCGGGCCCGGGCGGGTATCGACAGGCGCTCCGGCTCCGATGATTCTGGCGGGCCACCGGGATACCCACTTCCGGCCTTTACAGCACCTTCAGCCGGGCGACCCGGTGCGGTTACAGAGCGCGAACGGTGGCTGGCAGAGTTACCGGGTTCTCGATGCCCGGGTGGTGGATAGCCGCCGGGAAGCGATAGATACCGGGGCCATTAACCCCGACGCTCTGATTCTGGTGACCTGCTACCCCTTCGATACCCTCGATGCGGGCGGGCCGCTACGTTATGTGGTCAGCGCAGAGCCGGTTTACGCACAGGAACAAAACGAGACTGTCGCCGCACTGTAATTTTGGCGTACACTTGTGCGCCAAATTCCAGCAAATCGGAACACAGATGCCCCTGATTCGAAAACTTCTGGCCTGGCTCAGCGTGCCAGTGCTGAGCCTGGTCATGTTTGTGATGTACCTTGTCCGGCCTTTCAACCCCGACAACAACCGGGTGCTTGGTAAGCTTGTAGCCCCCACGGGCCGCTGGTTGCTAGGTATGAAACGCCCGGTGTATGGCGCAGAAAACATGCCTCAGGATCGCCCCACCATTATCATTGCCAATCATCAGCAGAATGACGATCTGTTTCTGATGGCGGATTTGCTGCCGCCGAGAACGGTGGCGGTGGGGAAATCCTCGCTGGTGTGGTTGCCGTTTTTTGGTCAGGTGTTCTGGTTAGGCGGCAACATTATTCTTAATCGCAGTCGCTCCCGGAAGGCAGTGGCGATTATGCAGACCACCAGTGATGCCATCATTCGCGAACACAAAAGCATCTGGGTGTTCCCGGAAGGAACGCGCAGTCGCGGGCGTGGTCTGGGTAGCTTCAAGAAAGGGGCTTTTCATATGGCGGTGGCGGCAGGAGCGCCGATCACCATGGTGTGTGCTGGCGAATATCACGGCAAGTCCAGTGGCTGGAGTGGCCGGCGCGAAGCTGTTCCGGTGCGGATTCTGCCTCCGGTGGAAACCCGGGGTTTGACGGCAGAGGATGTCCCGGGCCTGATGGCGCAGTGTCGTCAGCAGATGCAGGATGCCATTGACGGGCTGGCCTTGACTCATCAGACAGCCTGACAGGCGCCGCCATTGCATCTTGAACCAAACGGGTAAACAGGGCAGTCTTGCGAAAAATCGGATTCTGAAGCGGAACAGCAGGGGAGAGAGAAGCGATGATCTGGTTTCTGGTAATTGGTGGTCTGGCGGGCTGGTTTGCGGGCCTGATCATGAAGGGCAAAGGCTTTGGTGTGCTGGCTAACATCGGTATCGGTATTGTCGGCTCTTTTATCGGTGGCTTTCTGTTCGGGATGTTGCAGCTATCGGCCCATGGCGCCATTGGCAAGCTGGTAACCGCCACAGTGGGCGCCGTGCTGCTGCTGGCTGTGGTCAACAAGATCAAAAAGGGCTGACATGATTGTACCTGTTACTGCAGTATTCGCGGCCGTTCTGGGCCTGTTGTTGCTGGTGCTTTCCGGCCAGGTGGTGAAATACCGGTTGAAGTACCGCAAAGGATTGGGCATTAACGACGACCCGGAGTTCGAAGCCGCCGTGCGGGCCCACGGCAATCTGGTGGAATATGCGCCCATGGGGCTGATCATGCTGGCCATTGCCGAACTGAACGGCGTGTCCGGCACGCTGATCTACTGGACCGGCATGGCGCTGGTGGTTGGGCGCATTCTGCATGCCTGGGGCATGATCAATGGCAAGGGTCAGCCCCATAAAGCGCGCATGCTGGGCATATTGCTCACCTGGCTCGCTGTGCTGGTGGCGGCGCTGTTGCTGTTCTGGAACGTGTGGCAGGTGTACGGCTAAAGTTGCAGAGATAGGATGAGCGGGGCCCGAGGGCCCCGTTTGTGTTTGTAGGTTTACAGAGCTTTGGCCAGATCCTGGCTGAAATATTCCAGTTCAATGCGGCGGTTGGCGGCGTGGTCTTCCGGCCTCGCCAGAGGCCTGTTTGACCCCCAGTTGCAAACCTCGACAGCGGCGTCTGGTACGCCCTCCGAGGCGAGCAGACGAACCACCTCGTTAATCCGGCGGCGTGCCAGAAATCGGTTGTAGGCATCGGTACCGAAGTTGTCTGTGTGACCGTGCAATCTCAGTTTCAGCCCGGGTTGGCTGTTCAGGTATCGGGCGTGCCTGCGGAGCATCTCGATGTCGGTATCGGTGAGAATATGTTTGTTGAAACTGTAGTGGAAACGGGTCGGGTGAGGCCTGCGAACGCCCTCCGGCAGCTGCCCACAGGTACCCGCCGACAACAGTGCTGCTTTGGCGAGCATTTCTGGATGATCCAGAACAAGTACGGTCATAATCTGCTTCCTCGCATGGAGTGCCCGGCGCGGGTGGCTGTCACCTGAACACTATTGGGAACCGCGCCAACGACAGCAATTGGCGAAAAGTCGATAGTCCGGGAGTGCCGCGACCAGAGATTCAACGTTATTGCTGTGACTGAGTGATTACACCAGGAAAAGAAGGCCTCGCTGTGGTAAAAAACAGCTTTTCAGGGACAGATTGTGATGAATAGTGACCGACCATGCTGATTATTCCTGCTGAGAACGCCATCGACTGGAAACGCCCGCCCTGGGTGACTCTGGGCCTGATTATGGCCTGTCTGCTGGTATTTCTGTTTTACCAGGGGGGGGACGACCGCAAGCTTGAGGGCGCGTTGGAACAGTACCTCGACAGTGAGTTGCTGGCCCTGGAAGCCCCGGCCTACGAAGATTATCTGCAGCGCAAAATCCGTTTCGAGGATGAGCAGGAGCGGGCGTTGGAATTGCAGGAGTTCCAGCAGTTGCGAGAAGACAACGAGGCACTCTGGCAAGCCATTACCTTATTGCTGGATCGGGAGTTCTACCAGTACCTGCAACAGAACCAGGGCCTGATCTGGGCGCCCGCAGAGCGCAATGCCTGGCAACAGCAAAGAGCGGACATCGAGGCGCGCTGGATCAGTAAAATGAGCGCTTACCAGCTGGGCCTGGTGCCCGCCGAGCTCTCGCTCTACACTTTGATTAGCTACCAGTTCCTGCACGGTGGCTGGGGCCATATCATCGGTAACCTGGTATTCCTGTTCCTGCTGGGCTTTACCGTAGAAAAGGCCCTTGGGCCGGGGCGGTTTCTGGTGGCCTATCTGGTGTGCGGGGCATTGTCGGGGCTGGTGTTTACCGCCTTTTCCATGGGCAGCCAGGTTCCACTGGTGGGTGCGTCCGGTTCGATTTCCGGGCTTATGGGTATGTATGTGGCCATCTATGGTTTGCAGCGTATCCGCTTTTTCTTTTTCCTCGGCGTGTATTTCAACTATTTTCGGGCGCCCGCCCTCGCGGTGTTGCCGGTCTGGCTGGGCAAGGAAATCTATGATTACTGGTTTGCCGGTGCCACTGGCATTGCCTACATGGCCCACGCCGGGGGGCTGATGGCAGGTGCCGGGCTGGTGGGCTTGCTGGGCAAGAGCTGGTTGCAGGTAAAGCAGGAGTTCTTCGAGCCGGAGCCGGAACAACAGGACGAGCAGTTTACCCGGGCTTATGGCCAGGCCATGGCGAGCCTGGGGCGAATGGAGTTCGACCATGCGAGGCGCCAGTTTGAAGCGTTGCGGGAGCGTTATCCGGATCGCCCGGTTCTGCTTGAGCACCTGTACCAGCTGGCCAAGCTACGGCCGGATCTGCAGGATTATCGTGTGCTTACCGAACAGTTGATGGCCGACGCTATGGCGCGGCGGCAGCCGGAGCAGATGGTAACGGTGTGGCAGGAATACCTGGCCAAAGGTGAACCCTATCATCCGCTGGCGGCAGATACACACAACCGGGTGCTGTTTTTCAGCCTGAAACACCACGACTTCAAAGTGGCAGAAAAAGCCTTCGAACGGATGCGTTTATCTGCCAGCGGCGATCAGGTTCATGAAGCCTGTCGCCTGCTGGTGGCCGAGTTCGAAAAGCTCCAGATGGAGCCCAAGGCCCGGCAATACCGGCAACTGCTGCAACAGCACGGGTGAAAGCCCGTATCTGACCAACCTGGCAGGCAGGCGTCAGTCTGGTAGCTGAAAGCTCGCTTTCGGGCCTTTCAGTGGCTGGTGATTCCGGGCCTGCTCCAGCCAGGTGTCTATATGCTGATGCACCGGGTGCCCCGAGCACCGCGTCTGCACAAAGGACAGGAAGGCAACCGCCTTTTCCCATTGTTGCAGGCCGTTGGCCAGCGCCTGGGCGACCACCAGGTAGGCCGGTGCCAGCTGATCGCTGTCCGGAAAACGCTTGTGGAAGTCCTGTAGCAGGCGAATGGCGGCTTTGTGGTGGCCCCTGTGATACAGCGTTGTGGCACAGCGCACCGCCAGCTCCGGATCTTCCAGCCGGAACCCGGGTTCGACTGACTGCAGAGTCCGGATCAGCTGCTCCAGGCTGTCGCCATCGTGCCGTTGTGCCAGCCAGGCCATGATCCTGGGGTGGTTGCGATAAAGCTCGGCGCTGTCGTTGCGTGCCGTCAGCAGCTGATACAGTTGCCCAATGCGGGTGGGGTTGTCCCTGTCACGTTTTAGGGCTTCCTGCAGCATGGACTGAACCCGGTCGTAATTGCCGTCCTTCAGGCTCATGTCCAGGTCTGCATCAAACCGGCTGCTGCGATCCCGCTGCTGGTTGTCGGCTTCTTCGATGCCATCCTGGAGATCTGAGGCAAAGCCCAGCTCTTCCTGGTACTGGAACAGCAAATAACCGAGCATGTGGAACAGAATCAGCGTAAAGGTACTGTTCAGGAAGCCTGCCAATGGCTGGGCGACCCACATGGGGAAGTGGTTGACGGCGAAGTCCTGGGCTGCACCCGAGGCAAGTGTAAGCAGGATCAGGTAGCCATATAGCAGGAAGTAGGGGGTGCCAATCCGTGAAATCAGCACCGCCAGGTTCATCGGGTTGATGGCGGCGCCCACAGACCGCTCCATGGCCAGCACCATAATGCTGGCGGGCAGTGCCAGTACCACGAAGGCAATGGCAAGCAGCATCAGTATCGGGCCACCCAGCATGGCCGCTGTACCCACCAATCCGCCCATGACCACAAACACCAGTAGCTGGAGCAACACAACGTTGAAGCCGCTGCCGGTAAAGGCCACCGACACCGGCGGCGGCTTCAGGTGGCCCTCCGCAGTATGATTGATAACCGCATAGGTGTATTTGAACAGCGCCAGGGCCAGCACCAGCCAGATCAGCAGGCCAATCAGGTTGGCGGGAGCCACTACCGGCACCAGGGTACAGATGGCAATCACCATCAACGGGTCGGTGTGGAACGGATACCGGAAAAAAGCACCGATGCGCTGCCAGAAGGGCACCACTTCAGTGGCCGCACCCAGATAGCGCATGGCTTTGCTGCAGCGCGGGCAGAGCCCCCGGCGCTGGCGGGTATCGGCATCGGGCATACACCGGCTGCAATAATGCACCTGGCACTCGCCACAGTGCCACTTGGCCGGATCACCCGGATGGTAATGACAATCGTGTTTCACGTAATGCAGTTCCTGATCCGTCAGAAATCAGCCGCTAATGATGACAGAACAGGGGTCATGCTGCATCAAGGAATCATCGTTGATGAGGTGCTGAGTCGCATTTTGTGTCTGCTATTCCTGCCAGGTCTCCTTAGCCGCCAGAATGGCAGGCAGGCACCGGAAGAAGGCGTCGACCAGTTCCGGGTCGAAGTGTTTGCCGGACTGCTCGCGGATCAGTTGGGTGGCATCTTCGATCGACCAGGCCTTTTTATAGGGGCGTTCGCTGGTGAGGGCGTCGAAAACATCCGCCAGGGCGACGATGCGGGCGGATATGGGAATATCCTGGCCTTTCAATCCGGCAGGATAGCCGCTGCCATCCCATTTTTCGTGGTGGTTGCGGGCCACCTCACCGGCCATTTTCAACAGCGCCGAGCCGTCGTCGCCGATGATCCGGGCACCGATTTCCGCGTGCTGCTGCATCACCTGCCATTCGTCTGGATCCAGTTTTCCGGGCTTCTGCAGAATCGCGTCGGGAATGCCGATCTTGCCCACGTCGTGCATGGGCGCGGCGTTCAGAAGAGTGTCGGCCCAGGCTTCACCCAGGCCTGCTTCCAGAGCGATCAAGCGTGAGAAGTGGCTCATGCGGATAACGTGCAGACCGGTTTCGTTATCCTTGTATTCGGCAGCCCGGCCCAGCCTTTGCACCACGGCCAGCCGGGTCTGTACCAGCTCTTCCATGCGTACCAGCGACAGGTGGTTGCGCACACGGGCACGGACTATCGGCGCACTGACCGGCTTGCTGATGTAGTCTACCGCCCCCAGGTTGAAGCCTTTTTCCTCGTCCACCGGGTCTGCCAGTGCCGTGACGAAAATCACCGGAATCTGTCGGGTTTCCTGCTGCTGCTTGAGCGTGGCGCAAACCTCGTGGCCGGACAAGCCGGGCATCATAATGTCCAGCAGTATCAGGTTGGGCTGTTCACTGCGGGCCAGTTCCAAAGCCCGGTTGCCGTCCCGGGCAAACAGCAACCGGTAGTGATCGGACAGAATATTGCGCAGCACCTGCAGGTTGGCTGGCTCGTCGTCCACGATCAACAGAGTCGGGGCATCGTTTCGCATCAGCAGTTCTCCAGAGTGCCACGGTAACTGATTAAAATGCTGGCAGCACGTTCGGGTTCAAAATCGTTCATGGCCTGCTGTGCCTCGCGGGCACAGGCCGAGGGCAGCATCGGCCGGAGTTGTTCAAACAGCTGATCCGGCAGTTCACCCTGGTTCAGTAAATGGATGATTCTGTCCAGAGCCTCTGGCTCGAGGGTCTGGGCCGGTTCGGTGGATTCAGCAAGAACAACCGCCCCGCTACCCGTGGACTGCGCGTGCAGCCATTCCCGGGCGTGCTGAAAATCGTCAGTGAGGGATTGCCACAGAGCGTTGGCGACAGGTTCCCGGTTGTTCAGCGTGGATTCAAGTCGGGTGAGGTCCTCGTAGATCCGGCTCAGGCCGAGATTACCGGCAAGGCCGCGCAGCCGGTGCACTGCCGCAGGCAATGCCTGGGGGTCTGTGGTGTGCAGGCTGGCAGGCTGGGACTCGGTGGCCGACAGAAAGTCATCCAGGGCCCGGTGGTGGCGGGCGCTATCCGGCCAAAGTTGCTGCACTCGCACCTCATCGACCACCGGGGTGGCCGGGCGTTCCCCGGGGCCCGGTTGCCGGATGCTGTCCAGCCCCAGCACCCGGGCAATTTCGGCGGTCAACTCAGCCAGATCAATGGGTTTGACGGCAAAACCGTCCATTCCGGCTTCCAGCGCATTCCTGCGATCTTCCTCAAGCACGCTGGCGGTCAGTGCAATCACCGGTATGGGCGAGCGGTGTTCCCGGTATTCCTGTTGCCGGATGGCCTCGGTTGCCTGATGGCCGTTCATGCCAGGCATCTGAACGTCCATCAGAATCAGATCAAACACCTGGCTATTGAACTTATCTACGGCCTCGCGGCCGTCCATGGCGCCGGTCACCTTGTGCCCTCGTTGCTCCAGCAGGGTCTGCATCAATTCGAGGTTTTGAGCCACATCGTCTGCCACCAGAATCTGCAGCGGGGGCAAAGGGGTTTCCCTGTCTGGTAACAGGCTGTCATCCACGGCTTTGCCCGGCGCCAGAGGCAGGTCGACCCGGAACACCGATCCGCTGCCCGGCGCACTGGACACGGAAATCTGCCCGCCCATCAGCTCCACCAGTTGCCGGGCAATGGTGGTGCCCAGGCCGGTGCCGCCAAAGCGACGGGTGGTGCTGGAGTCTGCCTGGGTAAAGGGCTCGAAAATTTTCTTGATACGATCGGCTGAAATGCCGATGCCAGTGTCTTCAACAAAGATACTGACCGACCCGGGCCGGGGCTGATACACCTTCAGCACAACCCCTCCGGTGCGGGTGAACTTGACCGCGTTGTTGACCAGGTTAAGGATGACCTGCTGAATGCGCAGAGGGTCGCCACAGAAAAAGTCCCCGGCCTGGTAATCGAGGGTCAGACTCAGTTGTTTTTTCGCCGCATTCAGGGACTGGGTGGTGATGATCTGGTGGCACAGGCTGCGCAGATTGAAGTCCCGCTGTTCCAGCTCGGTATGGCCACTGTCCAGTTTGGCGGTATCCAGAATGTCATTGAGCAGGGTGAGAAGGGATCGGGCCGAGTTCTTGACCACATGCAGGTGGCGGGCCTGAACCGGTTCCAGGGGGGTGTCCAGCACCAGATCGGTAAAGCCGATAATGGCGTTCATCGGAGTGCGGATTTCGTGGCTCATGTTGGCTAGAAATGCACTTTTCGCCTCTGCGGCCTGCTCGGCGTCTTCTTTGGCCTGGCGCAGATCAGTTTCCATTCGAAAACGTTCGGAGATATCGCTGACAAACCCGACGAAGGTGCTGATGCCTCCAAGTCGGGATTCACCGATGGCCAGGCGTATCGGAACCTGATGGCCATTTTTGTGAAGCGCCATGACTTCCCGGCCCGAGCCGATAATCTTGCGCTCGCCGGTGCGCAGATAGTTTTTCAGGTAGCTGTCGTGGGCGCTGCGGTGGGGGTCGGGCATTAACATGCTGACGTTCTTGCCGATGACGTCGTCCGCACGATAGCCAAAGATGCGCTCGGCAGAATCGTTGAAGGACAAGATAATGCCCCGATCGGAAATCTTGATGATGCCATCAACGGCGGCATCCACTACCGCCCGCAATTCGCTGGTGATTTCCTGGCTGCGTTTCATCAGCGCCCGATACCGGGCCACCGCATTTACACCGGCCGCCAGCAGGCTGAGGGTGATGGTGACAAAGGCGATCGTCAGCGCCAGCATGGTGTGCCGGTTGCTGCCCGGCATGAAATCCGGGTCTGGCTGGCCAATAAAGCGGGCTGCCTCTATGGCCGTGTAATGCATACCGGCAATGGCCAGCCCCATCACGCTGCCGGCCAGCAGGCGCCGCTTGTAGCCCCGCAGCCGGGTGCGGCGCAGCAGCCCGAATTTGATCCAGAGTGCCAGGGTGCCCAACAGTACTGCCACCACAATCGACAGGGCAAACAGTAGCGGGTCGTAGCGCAGGGTTGGCCCGATTTCCATCGCCGCCATCCCCAGGTAATGCATGGCGCCAATGCCCGAGCCCAGCACTACGCCGCCGCCGATCAGCCGGGGTGCGGTTATCTCGTGGCGGGCCAGCAACGACAGGGTCACCAGCGCAGCCAGCAGGCTGGGGGCAGCAGACAGAGCGGTCATCCACGGGTGATAGTGCACATGGGTGGGCATCTCGAAGGCCAGCATGCCAATAAAATGCATAGACCAGATGCCGAACCCCAGCGACGCTGAGCCACTGAACAGATGCAGGCGTTGCATATAAAGGCTGGTGCTGCGCCTTGCCGCCGCCGCGAGAGTCAGCGCCATGTAAGAGGCGCTGATGGCAATCACCAGCGACAAAACCACCAGTGCAAGGTTGTAGTGGCCGGTGACCAGTTTGTCGGGCAGTTGGCCGACTACAAAGAAATCATCAAGTGCCAGCAAGTGAGTAGTCCGTGCATTGTTATAGTGTCGTGGTTGAATACGGTATCAGTACGCCGTGTAACAGAAAACGGCTTTCTGGTAACGCCATACTAGCAAAAAGTCTGACCGCGTAAGCGGACAGTATTCAGCGCAGTGATAACAGGCATTCACCGCACTTGGGTTGAACTCTGGCTATTCGATGCAATAGTTGAAGGTAGATTGCTAAGAGGAGGCCTATCATGTCGGATTCACAGCTTGGTCAAGACAGTCTCAATACCCTCACCAGCCTGCAAGCAGGCGATCAGACCTTCCACTACTACAGCTTGCCGAAGGCGGCGGACACCCTGGGTGATCTGAGCCGCCTGCCGTTTTCCCTGAAAGTCCTGCTGGAAAACCTGTTGCGTAACGAAGATGGCAGCACCGTCGATCGCTCCCATATCGACGCCATGGTGCAGTGGCTGAAGCACCGCACCTCGGACACGGAAATCCAGTTCCGCCCCGCCCGGGTGCTGATGCAGGACTTTACCGGGGTGCCCGGTGTGGTGGATCTGGCGGCCATGCGTGAGGCGGTCAAAAATGCGGGTAAGGATCCGGCATTGATCAACCCGCTGTCGCCGGTGGATCTGGTCATCGACCACTCGGTGATGGTCGACAAGTTTGGCAACCCCTCGGCATTCAAAGACAACGTGGCCATCGAGATGGAGCGTAATCAGGAGCGCTACGAGTTCCTGCGCTGGGGCCAGCAGGCCTTTGATAATTTCCGGGTGGTGCCGCCGGGCACCGGTATCTGCCATCAGGTGAATCTTGAGTATCTGGGCAAGACCGTGTGGCACAAGCCGGTGGACGGCAAAACCCTGGCCTACCCGGACACCCTGGTGGGCACCGATTCCCACACCACCATGATCAACGGCCTGGGCATTCTGGGTTGGGGCGTGGGCGGCATTGAGGCGGAGGCCGCCATGCTCGGCCAGCCGGTGTCCATGCTGATTCCCGAGGTAGTCGGGTTCAAGATTACCGGCAAGTTGCGAGAAGGCATCACCGCCACCGACCTGGTACTGACGGTTACCGAGATGCTGCGCAAGCGCGGCGTGGTGGGCAAATTTGTGGAATTCTACGGCGATGGCCTGAAAGACATGCCGGTGGCCGATCGCGCCACCATCGCCAATATGGCGCCGGAATACGGTGCCACCTGCGGTTTCTTCCCGGTGGACGAGCAGACCCTCACCTACATGCGCCTGACAGGCCGCGACGACGCCCAACTGGCGCTGGTTGAAGCCTATGCCAAAGCCCAGGGTTTGTGGCGCGAGCCCGGCCATGAGCCGCTGTATACCGACACCCTGGAGCTGGACATGGGCGATGTGGAAGCCAGTCTGGCGGGCCCGAAACGGCCCCAGGATCGGGTTGCCCTGAAGAACATGAAGGCTTCCTTCGAGTTGTTGATGGAAACCGCGGAGGGGCCGGGGGAAATCCGTGAAGCCAACCTGGAATCCGAAGGTGGGGGCACCGCAGTCGGCGCCGAAAGCGCTTGGTTCGAGCACCCCAGCAGCCAACCGCTGGAGATGAACGGTGAGCAAAGTCGGCTTGACCCGGGGGCGGTGGTGATTGCCGCCATCACCTCCTGCACCAACACCTCCAACCCCAGCGTGATGATGGCAGCGGGGCTGATTGCAAAAAAAGCGGTGGCCCGTGGGTTGCGCACCAAACCCTGGGTGAAAACCTCGCTGGCGCCCGGTTCCAAGGTGGTGACCGACTATCTGGCGGTGGCCGGGCTGCAGGATGATCTGGACAAGCTTGGCTTCCACTTGGTGGGTTACGGCTGCACCACCTGCATTGGGAACTCCGGGCCACTGCCAGACGCGGTAGAGAAAGCCATTACCGATGGCGATTTGACGGTCGCCTCGGTACTCTCCGGTAACCGCAACTTTGAGGGCCGGGTTCATCCGCTGGTGAAAACCAACTGGCTGGCCTCACCGCCACTGGTGGTGGCCTACGCCCTGGCCGGGAATGTGCGGGTGGATCTCGACAAGGAGCCACTGGGCAGCGACCGCGACGGTAAGCCGGTTTACCTGAAGGATCTCTGGCCCAGCCAGGCGGAGATCGCCGAGGCGGTGGAGAAGGTGAAAACCGATATGTTCCGCAAGGAATACGGCGAAGTGTTCGAGGGCGACGATATCTGGAAGTCGATCCAGGTGCCCGAGAGCAAGGTGTACGAATGGTCGGACAAATCCACCTACATCCAGCACCCGCCCTTCTTTGACGGTCTGCAAGAGCAGCCCGAGGCCATCGAGGACATCCGGGATGCCAACATTCTGGCGTTGTTGGGGGACTCGGTGACCACCGACCACATCTCGCCGGCCGGATCGTTCAAGGCCGACAGCCCGGCTGGCCAGTATCTGCAGAACCACGGAGTAGAGCCGAAAGACTTCAACTCCTACGGTTCCCGCCGGGGCAACCACGAAGTGATGATGCGCGGTACCTTCGCCAATGTTCGAATCCGGAACGAAATGCTGGACGACGTTGAAGGCGGGTTCACCCGTTACATCCCCACCGGCGAGCAGATGTCGATTTACGACGCGGCCATGAAATACCAGCAGCAGGGCACTCCGCTGGTGGTGATTGCCGGCAAGGAATACGGCACCGGGTCAAGCCGGGACTGGGCGGCCAAAGGCACTCGCCTGTTGGGCGTGCGGGCGGTGGTGGCGGAGTCTTACGAGCGTATTCACCGTTCCAACCTGATCGGTATGGGCGTGATGCCACTGCAGTTCCCCGAGGGCAGCGATCGCAAGAGTCTGAAGCTTACCGGTGAGGAGACCATCAGCATTGAGGGGTTGTCGGGTGAGATCAAGCCTGGCCAGACCTTCACCATGACGGTCACCTACAAGGACGGCTCAACCGCCACCTGCGAGTTACTGTCGCGGATTGATACCGCCAACGAGGCGGAGTATTTCCGGCACGGCGGCATCTTGCACTATGTGGTGCGCCAGATGTTGCAGAATGCCTAATCTGATCCGGTAGCACTGGAGGTATCTTCGGCCCGCGCTGTCGGTGCGGTGTCTGTCGGGCTGGCTGCTGCCACTGGCAGTTCCAGCCAGAAGGTGGCGCCGTGACCGGGCACCGAATGGTAGTCCACCTGGCCACCCATCCGGATCATCAGTTCCCGGGTAATGGCCAGGCCAAGGCCGGTACCGCCCTTGGCACGACGGTCGGAACTGTCGGCCTGGGAGAACTTCTGGAAGATGCGGTTGCGGAATTCCGGGTCGATGCCCGGGCCGTGATCGCGCACCAGAATATGCACCCGCTGGCCGTGAATTTCGGTATACACGTTAACCTTGGCCCCGGCGGGTGAGAATTTGATGGCGTTGGACAGCAGGTTGTTTAACGCCTGGGCCAGGCGCTGCCGGTCGGCGCTGACCGCAACCTCCGACAGACGGCTTGCGTGGATGGCAACCTCTCTGTCGCTAGCGTAATTCTGGATGTTTTCCAGGCACTCCAGAACCGCCCCGGCGACCGGGAAGGTTTCGATCCGGAACGCCATCTTGCCCGCCAGCAGCTTCTCTATATCCAGCAGATCATTGATCAGAAAGCCCAGCTGCTGGCTGTTTCGCAGCGCAATGGTGACCAATGAGGACGCCTTGGCCGGTAACTCGCCGACCGCGTTTTTCGACAGCAGCGACAGGGAGCCGGAGATGGAGGTGAGGGGAGTGCGCAGTTCGTGGCTGACCGTGGAGATGAATTCGCTTTTCATGCGCTCCACTTCTTTTCGCTCGGTGATGTCCTCGGCGATGATCCAGACCACCGGCTCGCTGTCGTGAATGTTGAGTTTCAGGCCGTGCAGCAGTAAGGGCACCAGGGCCTGGGAGCGGCCCGGAAAGCGACCTTCCAGGCCGCTGAACCGGAAACGGTTTGCCAGAGTGGCAGATAGTCCCTGGCCATCGGGTAATTGTGTGCCCTGGTCATCGTACACCCGGTCGAAATAGTCCAGAGATGCCGCGCCCGTTCCCAGCGTCCGCTCGAACACCGGGTTGGCCCGCAGCAGTTTGCCGCTGTTACCGCCATAGAGCCCGATGCCGAAAGGCGCCAGATCAAACAGGCCCTGAAAGCGGCGTTGCATGGTTCGGTCCCGCTGGATCAGATTGGTCAGCCAATGGGTGCCGCCCACAATGACCAGCACCATAAGCGCCAACAGGCTACGAAACAGCCAGGGGTTTGCCGGATGGCCGGGCCAGCCCTGGCGGGGTTGTGCGTAGAGGGTCCAGGAAATGCCGGACATTTTCATGGTGGAAAACACCGGCTCCTGCCATTTCGATGAGGTATCGCTGCCGTGGAATTTGCCCGCTTCCGGGCCGTCGCTGGACGAGGTGGCCAGGGTGAACTGGCCATCCCGGGCAAGCTGGGCCAGGTTGACGGCCGCGTAGAGGCGGTCGAGATCGAGGATAACGGAAATCACGCCCCAGAAGCGATCCGTCGGACTTTCGTGAATGGAGATGCGGGCCGCCAGCCCCTGGCCGCCCTGAACCAGATCAATCGGGCCGCTGAACACCGCTCTTTCGGTGTCCAGCAGCAGGCGTACCTGCTGTTCTGACAGGCTCTGGGTGCGCAGATCCAGGCCGATGGCAGCCCGATTGCCTTCCTGCGGATAGATGTAGCGAATGGTGAAATCCGGCGCCAGGCCAATATTCAACAGCTCCGGAGCCAGGTGAAAGATCACCTCGGCGAGATCCTGAAAGCGTTGTTCATTGATGTCCGGCTGAACAGCCACGTTCGCCGCCAGGCCCCAGACCGTCTGGATATTCTGCAGTATAGTGCCCTGCAACTGCAGGCTCAGGTCATCCACTCTCGCCTGCCATTGCTTTTGTAAGTCTGTCCGGTGTTTGCTGGTAGCGGCCGAGTCCAGCGTGAAGGCAAGCATCAGCATCAACAAAAAAATACCGATTCTCGCGGCCCAGATCAGAACCGGAAACGCCTTGTCATGATTTTTCAGGATCATCATCGGTCAGGCCCGCCATCAAGCCACTGGAAGTTCAAGCCAGAATTCAGAACCTTCGCCTTCAACCGATTTGAATCCAACATTGCCGCCCATCTGCACCATGATTTCCCGGGTAATGGCCAGTCCAAGCCCGGTGCCGCCTTTGCCGCGGGTGTCGGAGCTGTCGGCCTGGGCGAATTTCTGGAAGATCCGGCTGCGGAAGCTGTCGGGAATGCCGCTGCCCCGGTCGCAGACCTTGATACGTATCTGGCGATCATCCGCGATGACCTCAACCCGGACGATACTGTTGTCCGGTGAAAATTTGATGGCGTTGGACACCAGATTGGTGAGCGCCTGGGCCAGCCGGCGACTGTCGATACTGGCATAAACCGGGGTGTCGGGACATGTAATGGAGACAGTGATGCCGCGGTGGCTGGCGTAGTCACTCAGTCGCTCAACGGCACCCTGAACCACCGGTTTTACTTCCTGCCGGGCAAGCTGCATGGCCATTCGCCCCGAAACAAGTTTTTCTATGTCCAGCAAATCATCAACCAGTTGGCGCAGAAGTTCGCTGTTTCTTGAGGCAATGCTCAGAACCCGGTCGATTGGCTCAGGCAATTTGCCCAGGGCGCCCCCCGTAACCAGCCCCAGGGAGCCGCTGATGGAGGTCAGGGGGGTGCGTAGCTCGTGGCTGACCGTGGAGATGAATTCGTTTTTCATCTGCTCGATTTTTTTACGCTCTGAGATGTCCTCAACCAGACTCCAGATCAGTGCTTGTCCTGACGGGTCTGTTATTTTCATGCCCCGGATAAGCACCGGGTAGGTGCTGTGATCCTTGCGGATAAAGGTCAGCTCCTCCGGGCCGAAACGGGTGTTTTCCTTGAGAGCTTTAATGATCTCGCGAGCCCGGGCTTTCTCGGTGTCTGGAACCAGCTCAAGAACACCCATACGGGCCAGTTCTTCCCGGGTGTAGCCTGTGGGCGCCAGCAGGGCTTCGTTGATATCCACAAAGGCACCGGAACTATAGTCGTTCAGGGCAATCCCGATCGGCGATAGCTCGTACAGTCGTCGCAGCCGTTCTTCATTTTCCTGCAGCGCCAGTTGGGTGCGCTTTTTCTCGTCAATATCAATAATATGGCCGTGCCAGAGGATGCTGCCGTCGGCCAGAGCTTCCGGTGAAGCGCTGCCCTCTACCCAGCGCCAGCCGCCGTTGTCCTGCCATACCCGATGTTGTTGCTGCCAGAGCGACAGGGTTCGGGCGGAGGTTTCGATGCTCTTGCCTACGCTCTCCAGGTCATCCGGATGCACTTTATTGAACACATCGCTGGCGTCTTCTTTTACCGCTTCGGCGGTGACGTTGTAGACCTCAAGAATCCGTGGGCTGGCAAACGGAAATGACGAGTGACCATCGGGCCAGAGCCGGTACTGGTAGAGCATACCGGGGGCATTGGCTAAGAGTTTGGTCAGCGTTTGAGACTGGCGGGCCTGCTGGATACTGTCGGCAATCCAGCGCGCCAGCAGGTTTACGAACATTTTTTCTGTGTCGGTAAACGGTGGTTTTCGGGGGGCGCTGGCGGAAAAATTCAGCGTGCCGAAGAATTCCTCGTCTATCCATATGGGCGCAGCGATGTAGCTTTCCAGCTTATGAGCTTGATAGCAGGGGCGATCTTTATAGCGGGAATGCCCCATGTGATTGATGCTCATGACCTCCCCGTGATCCAGCAGCATAGAGCAATAAGTCTGCTCCAGCGGCAGGGTCAGGCCGTCTTCAATGCTGTCGCCCCGGCGCTCATCATGCCAGAGCACCGTGTAGGTCTGGCCGGAGATTTCGCTGACAATGGCGGTTTCTGTGCCCAGGAACCGGTTGGCGCGGTACAGGGCATCGGGAATGGCCTGATCGGGATCCGAGCAGTGCTCCAGCGCAATGTCGTTGAGAATATTCAGAGCTCGGGTGCGCTCGCTGTAATAGCCACCCAGTTCCTGTAACTGGAATTCCCTCTCCAGCACATCGGCCAGATCCCTGAGGTTGTCGAGATCGTCTGGGCTGAGCGTTCTGGGGCGTTTGTCGATAATGCACAGGGTGCCAACCCGGAATCCGGCGCGATCCTGCAGGGGCGCGCCTGCATAGAACCGGATATGGGGTTCGCCGGTCACCAGCGGGTTATCCGCAAAGCAGGCATCGGCCAGAGCGTCTGGCACGACAAAGGTTTTTTTGCCCAGAATGGCGTGGCCGCAAAAAGAAATATCCCGGCCGGTTTCTCTGGCACCGAGGCCGTAGCAGGATTTGAACCACTGGCGATCCTTGTCGACCAGCGACACCAGGGCAATGGGCACGTCGAACATCCGGGCCGCGAGCCGGGTGATGCGATCAAAGCGCTCTTCGGGTGGCGTATCCAATAGCTTCAGGGCATCCAGTGCCGATAGGCGTTGTTGTTCTTCCTGCGGAAACTCAGGTGCCCGCATGGTGGTTCTCCGTGTCTGCCTGTGTTTCGGGTAATTCGACCCAGAAGTGCGCCCCGCCCTGATAATAGTAGCCGACTTCACCACCCATGAGGTGCGCCAGCTCACGACAGATTGCCAGCCCCAGGCCGGTGCCAGCCCGGGAGTTTCTGGCGATGCTGTGGGCCTGTTCAAAGCGCTCGAACAGTACCGGCTCAAAATCGGCGGGTACGCCCTGGCCCTGATCCGAAACCACAACCCGCACCCGCTGATTCAATAACGACTGGCTGGTGATCCGGATCTGGCCGCCAGCGGGTGAGAACTTGATGGCGTTACTGATAAAGTTGTCCAGAATTTGACGCAGCCGTTGGGGGTCGGCCCACAGTCTGATTGGCTGCTCTGCTGGCGGAGATGACAGCTCAACCCCGTACTGTTTTGCCATTACCCGATTGCCGTCGGCGGCCTGCTGTATGGCACTGGCAAGGCTGAGGGCTTCTGGGTAGACCGGTAGCTTGCCGGCAATCACCTTGTTGAAATCGAGAAGATCCGAGATCAGGCGCTGCAGCTGTTCGCCGTTTCTCAGGGCAATATCAGTGATACTGCGGGCTTTGCCCGGCAGTTCACCGGTGGCTCCGGAGTGCAACAGTTTCAGCGAGCCATTGATCGAAGTCAGCGGTGTGCGCAGTTCATGGCTGACGGTGGAGACAAACTGGTCTTTCATTTGATCCAGGTGTTCTCTGGCTTCCATCAGTTCATTGAAAGCCCGCGCCAGTTCCCGGGTTTCCATCGGGCCATCCGGCGCCAGGCGCCGGGTTTGCTGATTGCTGGTGATCATGGTTCGGATATTGGACGACATCCGGGCCAGGGGGCGGGTTGATGCACGAGCCAGCCACCAGGCCAGCACAATCAGAATGGCCAGAGCCGCCATGCTCCAGTACACGAACGTATTGAACGACGCCCATGCGGGCCCGGTGACGCGATCGTAGGGTTCGGCGCGCAAAAAAATCCAGCCCACCCGTTCCAGGTGGCGGGTTGCATAGACCCAGCGCTGGCCAAGTTCGTCTTCAACAATGCCGGAGGTAATGCCCGACAGCGCCGCATCGATCATGGCATTTTCGCCGGGGGGCGGCAGCGTCAGCATAGGGGAGTCCGGTGATAGCGAGTCCACCTGTATAAAATGGTTGGTGTCGAGAACCCGAAAAATCGTGTCGGTATTTTCGCCAAAAGAAGCCGGAATGATGCCGGATTCCGCCAGATTGATAGTGCCCCCCGCCAGACCCAGCAAATCGCCGTCGTCACTTTTAATGGGCGCCAGAAAAGTCAGCAACGGCAGGCCCGTGGTTCGGCCAATAATCGGGCGGCTAATCAGAGCTTCACGCTCTCTAAGTGCCTGTTGAAAATGCGGCCGATCCTTGTAATTGGTACCTACCCGGTTGGGCACAAAAAGGTTCTCGGCGATGGCGGTGGCCTGATCATCAAACACCAGCAAGCCGCCCTGAAAATAACGTTCCAGCCCGGTTTGTCGTCCAAGAGTGTCCAGGATCAGAGGTAGCGGAAGGCGCTCGTCACCATCGGTGAGGAAGCTTGCAAAGGTATTCAGGGCGTCCAGGCGGATCTGGAGTTCCTGGTCGACGGTTCTGGCAGCCTGTTCGGTTTCAAGTATCTGGCGCTGGGTGAGCACGTTTTCGAAGTCGCGAACCAGGCCGTGATAGGCTAGCAGCAGAACGGCGACAACGGTTACGACGCTGCTGAGAATGGTGATGAGCGTAACCCGGATGCCAATGGACAATGATCTCAACGGTATTCCTTAGTGGCGTGGCCGTAAACGATAAAACATGCTTACATAGAGCGTAGAGTATTTCCAAGCAGGGAAACACCGGAGTCCGGGGGGAATTGTTGAACAGTCCATTGCAAGATCCGCTTGCTGACCGCCTGCACGCCTTGAAGCAGCGCTTTGTTGAGCGCCTGAAGGTTGAGCTGGTCAGCCTTGAGGCATACGGGCAGAAGCTTGAGCAGCAGGACGTGGAACTGGAGTCTATGCGCAACTGTGTTCAGCGGCTGCACCAGCTGGCGGGCTCTGCAGGCACTTTCGGTTTTCCGGAAGTGGGTGAGCTTGCGCGGGAGCTGGAAAAGCGCCTCAAAACCGAGGTTGAACACTGGCCTGATAATGCCGGGGCCGGGCACCCGGGAGCAGAGGCCTGCACCGGTCTGGCGGTTCAGTTCCGGGCTCTTGTCGCGCGAATGAAAACGGAATCGGCCGAGCCGGTGCCTGATCGTGATCAGGCTGCCACCACCGTGATTGATGAGGCGTCGTTGCACGGTCAGCAGGTGCGTTTGCTGGTGGTGTCGGATGGATTGTCGGAGCTGGATGACCTGGTTAAGGAACTATCCCGATACGGGTTTAATGTTCTGGTGCTCGGGCTCTCTGACGACCGTTTTTCAGAGACGAATCGCGCCGCGTTACTGGATAACGTGGCAACGGCTATTTGTTGGCACGGTATGGTTGAGCGTGTCGCCAGACAGGTGTCAGGCCACCACGCAGACGCCTGGCCATATCTGATGCCCCTGGTCTGTATCGGTGAGACCGGCCAATTTGAACAACGTTACCGCGTTGCCAGTGCCGGTGCCCGGGCGTTTTTTCCCGAGCCGGTGGATGTTCCGGAACTTGTTGAGCGGGTGGAAACGTTCGTTGAAGAAAAAACCAGCCGGGTGCGTGGCCGGGTGATGATCATCGACGATGACCGCGAGCTGGCCGAGCACTACAGCCTGGTGCTGGCGGCGGCCGGAATAGAGCCCCGGGTGGTGAACGATCCGGCGCAGTTACTCGAGGCGCTGCATGGTTTCGAGCCGGATCTGGTGTTGATGGACATAGAGCTGGGCCATTATTCCGGCGTCACCCTGGCCGGTATGATCCGTTTCCACGCCCGCTGGTTGAGCCTACCGATCATCTACCTGTCCGCCGAGGACGATCTGGAAAGCCAGTTGCAGGCGCTTTCGGGTGGTGCCGATGAGTTTCTGGTTAAACCGATTTCGGACGACTATCTGATCCGGTCGGTGCAGATGCGCTGCCAGCGGGCGCGCCAACTGTCGGAGCTGATGAACCGAGACAGCCTTACCCGGCTGCTGAAGCACTCGATCATCAAGCAGGAAGTGGAGCGAGAGCGTTTGCGATCCATGCGCGGTGATTATCCCTCCTGTGCGGTCTTGCTGGATATCGACCATTTCAAGCAGGTTAATGATACCTGGGGCCATGCTCAGGGAGATGTGGTGATCCGGGCGCTGGCGAACCTGTTGCGTAACCGGTTGCGGGAGTCGGATGCCATCGGCCGCTATGGCGGCGAGGAATTTCTGGTGGTCTTGTCCAATTGCGATGCCCCGGCGGCAGAACATCTGGTGGGCCGTATCCTGCAGAATTTTTCTGAGCTGGAATTTGCCGTTGGTGAACAGGCCTTTCAGGTTACTTTCAGTGCAGGCATTGCGCTGATCAATCAGTTTGCAGAGGGTGACCAGGCCATAGAGGCCGCCGACCGGGCATTGTATGCACGCAAACGCGCGGGCCGGAATGGCGTAATGATCTATGACCAATCAATGGCAGGGCGGTCATTGTCGCCAGCCGATGGGTTTTAAGGAGCCGAATTGAACGCGCTGATTCTGGAAGACGATGATCTTTTTGCCGAACTACTGGAAACCGTGATTGCCGGTTTGCGCCCGGGTATCCGGGTGACAGTGGCGAGTGGCTTTCAGGAGGCCGCCCGGTTGGTGCGGGAACAGAGCTTTAACCTGGTGGTTACCGACTGGAACCTGCCAGACGGTTCCGGGCTGGATCTGGTGAAGCAGATACGGGCGGAGGATATGCAGCTGCCGATAGTGATCGTGTCCGGGCGGGCGGATCGGGAGTCGGTATTGCGGGCGGCCCACTACGGGATCAATGGCTATATTACCAAACCGCTCGATGTCCGGTTGTTGCATAAGCGCTTGTCGGAGTTGCTGGCGGATGTGGATGAGGTGCTGCCATCGGTGGAAGATTTTCTGTCTGCCGCCCTTGAGCATGTTGTGCAGTTGCCAACGGAAGTGGATGCCGCCGAGATTTTCCAGCTCCAGGAACGACAGGCCGATTTATCGGCAGCTCAGCTGGCGGAGCGTTGGCGTGAGTTGCCCGGGTTGTCTGCCCGGCTGCTGGATGTGGCTAACAGCACGTCGTTCCGTCGCTCCGGCGAGGCGGTTGAGCACCTTCGGGATGCGGTCAGCTCACTAGGGGTTGCTATGGCGCTCAATCAGGCGCTGGCGCTGGCCCTCGATGTCTCCGGCCGGGTACAGCATGCCGAACTGGCAGGGCTGGCAAGGCAGTATCATGACAAGGCGCTGACTCTGGCCAAGGCGGCACAGTCACTGGCGCTGAAAATGAAGAAAACGCCGGTGCTGTATCAGCAGGCGGGCTTGCTCAGCCGCCTGGGTGAAATGGCGGCGATCAAGGTACTGGACGATTACCTGGCGCTGGGTGGCCAGTTGCAGGATGGGCAGCCCGAGCGCCTGATCCAGCAATGGGCGCAGCCCTTCGGTAACCGGCTGAAGGTGCAATGGCGTTTGCCTCTGGGGCTTCGGGAGCTGATCGGGGCGGTGTATGTCCTGCCGAGTAACAGCACTCGGGAAGGTTCATTGCTGATGCGGGCGGCCGCGCTGGAAGCCGAAGGGCAGGCGAGCGCGGAAGAATGCCAGCGCCTGATGCGCAGGCTGGGGTTGGACGACTCAACACAACAGGAGGTGGGTCCGTTATGAGCAATGACGCCCGAATGCCGGAAAAAGTGCTGTACGTAGAGGACGACCCTGATATCCGCAGTATTGCCGAACTGGCGTTGAGAGACGTTGGGGGGTTCACGGCCTGCCTGTGTGAATCCGGAGCCGAAGCCTTGGCGGTGATCGACGACTTCCAACCGGATCTGGTGCTGCTTGATGTGATGATGCCTGGTATGGACGGCCCGCAAACCCTGAAAGCCTTGCAGTCGCGCCCGCAAGGCCTGCCGGTGCCGGTGGTGTTCATGACCGCACGTTTGCAACCGGCCGAGATTGAGGAATACCTGGCCCTTGGGGCCATCGGTGTGATTCCCAAGCCCTTCGACCCCATGACTCTGGCGGATGAGATTCGCCGCCTGGCAGCCGCGGGAGCGTCGTGAGCCGGATGCAGCGCCAGGGCTTTTCAGGTAGGCTTGCCCGTCGAATTTTGACCGATTGCCGAGGTTAGCATGTCATCCCCTGAGTCTCCGGAACAGCTGAAAGCCAAACTCAACCTGGAAACTTCCCGTATCCACTGGCATGAGCTGCAGACTTACTATGCCCGTGGGCAGGTGGTTCGGGTGTCGGCAGAGCTGGATCTGTTAACGGTTGCCGCTGAACTGGCGGCGGATAACAAAGCCCGGTTCGAGGGCTGGATGGCCAGCGGCCTGGTGGGGGAAGTCTCTGCCGACCTTGCCCGTGCCTGGTACGACCGTAATGCAGAGCTTTGGGCGGTGGTGATCGCACCCTGGGTGTTGGTGCAGGATCGCTCGGGTAATGCCCTGCACTGAGCCAGTGCGCCGCTGCTCTGCCGGCGCTTCCTTGTCTCCCTTTTGTTTTTGAGGTTGTCATGTTCACCAGCGCGCTGCTGATCCTTGCTCCGTTGTTTCTCGGTTTCGCCTTCGCCCTGTCTGACCGCAGGCTGATGACGGTGATCCATTATCTGGTTGAGGCGTTGGTGTATTTCATTCTGGCTCTGTTGGGGCTGGGGCTCGGGCAGATGGACGGCTTGCTGAATCAGTTGGGTACCATGGCAGGGCAGGTAGGCGGGCTGGTCTTTGCCTTGCTGCTGGCGAATCTGGCCGGGCTCTGGCTGTTTCACCGCTGGCAGCCTATGGATACCGGCACAGCCGACCAGGGTAACCGGCCCGGCTACGGCCGTCTGTTTCTGGCAGGCCTGAAGCCGCTGGTGGCGGTTTTTCTGGGGGCTCTGCTGGGCCTGTTTGTCTTCCCGGCGCTGCCCATGGTGGAGGATCTGGCAACCTGGTCGTTGATGTTACTGTTGTTTCTGATCGGCCTTCAATTGCGTAACGCCGGGCTCTCGCTGCGCAAACTGCTGATGAATCGTCAGGGGCTGGGTATCGCCACCGCGCTTGTGCTCAGCTCACTGGTGGCCGGGCTGGCCCTGATTCCCTGGTTGGGGGTGCCCTGGCATCAGGCCCTTGCGCTGGCCTCGGGATTTGGCTGGTATTCGCTCTCCGGCATCATGATCGGCGATGCGCTGGGCCCGGCCTGGGGTGGTGTTGCGTTTCTAAACGATGTGCTGCGCGAGATTATCGCCCTGGCGCTGATTCCTCTGGTGATTCACGCGCGGCCAGCGGTGGCAATCGGCTACGGTGGAGCCACCTCCATGGATTTCACTCTGCCGGTCATCCGTAGTAGCGGTGGTCTTGCCTGTGTGCCGGTTGCTATTGCCTCCGGGTTTCTTTTGTCTTTCCTGTCTCCGGTGTTGATGGGGATCTTCCTCTCCTTCGAATAATTTGGCACGTAGCTTGGAATAGCTTGGCACGATTTCTACCGCGCAAATTCCTATGCACCGGTTTGGCCGTTTTGCTACTGTGCAGATGCGCGTTTTTTCGATATCGTACGCCGCTATTGTATCGTTTGTGTACATGTGGGTGGCCTGAAAAGCCAATGCCCTGTCGTCGGTGCCCCGTAAAAACATGGTCTTGCCCCGGTATTCTCTATGAATGACAGTCATGTCTGGGTGGTTGCCTATGCCGCACTCCTGGCCTGCCTTGCGGTGTGCAGTCTCTGGCTGTGGCAAAGCCGCCGGGCGCTGGCGCGGGAAGAGAGGCGCCTTCGGCAGATGGTGGATCAGTGGCCTGAGCCCATGCTGATATTCCGGGATGGCCGGCTAATGCGGTGCAATCGAGCGGCTGCTGACCTGGTGGGATACCCCTCTGTTACCTCATTGTTCGGCAAGTCTCTGGTGAGTCTGTCGCCTGCCTACCAACCGGAAAACCAGCCATCATCGCGCCGGGTTGACGAGCTTCGGCGGCGGGCTCTGGCGGGTGACGTGGTGCAGGCCGACTGGATGCTGACCCGGGCGGATGGCCGCCGGATCTGGGTGGCCATGACCCTTGCACCCGTTTACCAGCGGGGTATGCAGACACCCGCAGTGCTGTGTGCCTGGCACGACATTACCCGCCAGAAATTGTTTGAAGAGCAGAACAAGCTGGCGCTGACGGTCTTCAAGAATGCCCGGGAGGCCATTTTTATCACCGATGCGCAAGGTCTGGTGATGGATATCAACGATGCCTACAGCCAGATTACCGGGCGCAGTTATGAACAGGCGGTTGGTCAGTTGCCGCCTTTGCCGGTGGATGAAGGCAGCTCGGTTCTGATTGTTGCGCGCCACAGAGGCGTGTGGAGCGGGGAGTTTGCCAGTCAACGCCGCGACGGGCAGCAGCGGGTGATTAACCTGACACTGAGCAGCGTGCTGGATGACCAGGGTGAGCCGTCCCACTTTGTCGGTGTGTTCAGCGACATAACGCGGCAGAAAGAAGCCGAGAAGCAGCTGCGCTTTATGGCACACTTCGATGCCCTCACCCGGCTGCCGAACCGAGTGTTGTTTGCCGACCGTTTGCAGCAGGCCATGGCCCAGGCCCGGCGACATGACTTTCAGCTGGCGGTGGTCTACATCGACCTGGATCAGTTCAAGCCGGTGAACGATGCGTTTGGCCATGATGCCGGAGATGGTCTGTTGCTGGAGGTTGCCCGCCGCATGAGGTCGATCCTGCGGGAGGAAGACACTCTGGCCCGGCTTGGGGGCGATGAGTTTGCTGCCGTGGTTATGAACGTACCGGATGCAGGCAGCCTGGAGCTGCTACTGGATCGATTGCTGGTGCGTATTGCTGAACCGGTGTGGGTGGTAAATCACAGTGTCGAGGTTTCCGCCAGTATGGGCTACACGCTGTTTCCCCAGGCCGGGGATATCGATGGAGACCAGCTGCTGCGCCAGGCGGACAGGGCCATGTATCAGGCCAAACGCGAGGGCAAGAACCGTTACTGCCGGTTTCAGGATTCAGCCGGTTGAGCCTCCGGATGGTTCAGGATGGCCATCCCAGCCTGCCACTGCAGGGCCTTGTTCCACTGGTCTGTGAGCCGGCGCACGGCACTGAGTGCATTCAGTAACCACTCGGCGAATGTTGGTGTGACTTTGGCCCTTAAACAAGGAACTTGCGAATATCGAGTTTGTAGTCACCAGGGTCGACGGCGCGGAGGATGCGATCCTGATTGCCCGGCTTTGCCAGGTCGATGGTTTCTACGGTGATCGGCATTCTAAAGCGGGTGTGGTACATCACCCGAACCTTTGGCAGGCGTTGATCCGATTCGTTGGTTTCTACCACAACGCCAAGCCGTCCGCTTTCCAGCAGCGTGAGTGTTCCTACCGGGTACAGACCTACGCAGCGTATGAATTCCCGAACCAGCAGCGGGTCAAGGTGATCGCCGGACCATTCCAGAAGCTTCTTGAGGCCCTGGGTGGGCGTCATGCCTTTGTGATAGACCCGATCGGCAGTGATCGCATCGTAGACATCGGTAATCGCCACCATGCGCCCGTATTCGGAAATTTCCTCGCCTTTCAAGCCCTCGGGGTAGCCGCTGCCGTCGAGTTTTTCGTGGTGTTGGGCAGCCGTGATCAACGTGATTTCACCAATCCCTTCGGTGGCCGCCAAAATGTCTCTTGAATTGCGGGCGTGATGGCGCATCACTTCAAACTCTTCGGGGCTCAAGCGTGCAGGCTTGTGCAGTATTTCTTCAGGGGTCAGGATTTTACCGAGATCGTGCAGAAGAGCACCGACAATGGTTTGGTGCAGGATGTCGGCTGACAGTTTACGGTGATTGCCGAAAAGCGACATCAGCACGCTCACGTTCACCGAGTGCTCAAGCAGATAGTTGTCTTTTTCGCGTATCCGGCCGAGACAGCTCAAGGCGTTGGCGTTGCGAAGCACCGAACTCTGCAACTCATCGGCCAGTTGATGGATCGGTGCAACATCTATGGCAGCTCCAACCTTGGCATTGTTCATGAAACTGCTGACCAGGCTTTGTGCCTGGCTGTGGACTGCGGTGGCCACTTCCATTTCATCGGCAAGCGCCACCTTGGGTAACATCGCCGGAGCCTGGGCACCTGCCTTTTGCAGCCTCGCTTCGTTACGCCTGTCGACATCGATAGCAGGCTCTGCGTCCTGGGAATCCTTGCCCCGACTGATGTCAATGTAAACGTACTTTACGCCCAGCGTGCGAATCTTTTCGATGGTTTCTTCACGACGGATAACCCCCCGCTTGCGCTGGCTGTTGTGGGGAATCCAGTCGTTGTTCAGGTCGGTGATGTACATGCCGACCGCCAGGGCGTCTACGGGGATCCGTTTGATCATCGTTGCGGGAAAAACGTTCGCAGGCTGTTCTGGTATGTTTGGCTGAGTACCTGATCCAGTGGCAGATTTTTTATCTCTGCGATTTTTTCCGCAATGAACGGCAGGTAGCAGGGCGCGTTTTCGCGGCCGCGATAGGGAACCGGCGTTAGAAAGGGCGCGTCTGTTTCCAGCAAGATCTGGTCGATCGGCGTCATGCGCACGATATCCCTCACATTCTCGGCCTTATTGAAGGTGGTAATACCATTGAAGCCAAGACACCAGCCCTGGTCAAGCACGTAGCGGGCAAGGCCGGGGCCGGAGGTGAAACTGTGGATAACGCCCCGTCGTGCCAATGAGTTTTCGAACTCTTTGAGAATCGCGATGGTGTCGTCGTCTGCATCCCGGCTGTGAATAACGACAGGCCGGTCTGTGTCGCAGGCAATCTGTAGTTGGCGTCGGAATACCTCTCTCTGCACATCCCTGTCGGCATTGTCGTAGAAGAAATCCAGGCCAATCTCACCCACGGCGACAATCTTCTCATCGGTTGCGTGCTGGCGGATTTCCTGATCGACGGCGTCGTTGTAGCTTTCTGCCTCGTGCGGGTGGATACCCTGGGTGCCGTACACACAGCTTGTGTTCGCGGCCAGTTCCCGAACCGCCGCCAGATTGTTGGGGGAGACGGCAATGGTGATCACCTTTTCGATATTTACCTGCCTGCTCTGTGCCAGAGTCTCTTCCAGAGGCCTATCTTTCAGATAGTCCAGGTGGCAGTGGGTCTCGATGATCGGATGATCAAATACGGGAATCTCACGACGTTTCTTGCTCATGCGCGGCTACTAGACTCCATCAAGGCAGATGTATGAATGCTATTCTGGCAACAGAATGGGTTCAGTTTAACATCTCCGGCAATGGCTGGTCTGCCCGCCCGTATTAACTGGGGTGGGGCCAGTCATCGGACACGAGCTGAGGGAGGCAGTATGCATATAGCAATAGTCGGTGGTGGCGTGGTGGGGGTGACGACAGCCTGGGAACTGGTTCGCCGGGGGCACCGGGTCACGCTTCTGGAACGCCACCAGATGGCGGGAAACGAGACCAGCAAGGGCAACGCCGCCCAGCGTTCTTACGGTGTGGTTTACCCCTGGGCGGATCCAGCCATGGTGTTCAAGGCCGTTCCCTGGTTGTTTCAGACCGATGGCCCGCTGAAGCTGCGGGTGCCACCGTCGGTGGATGCTATTCGCTTTATGTTTGCGACCCTGCGTTACGCCTGGAGCCCGGGGATGTTCGGGTTAAACAAACGGGCCATGTTACGCCTGGGTATCCACAGCCGGGAGCGGTTTCTGGCCCTGGAGCAGGAGCATGACCTGGCTTTCGATGGCGACCACAAGGGACTGCTCCACCTGGCCAGTACGCCGGAAGCCATGGAAGAGTACCGGGAGATCCATGGGTTGCTGGGCGAGCTGGGCATTGCCTCCCGGTTGCTGACGGCGGAACAGGTACGGGAAGCCGAGCCGGGTATGACCGGCGACGGCCCGCTGTTTGGCGCCATCAGTTATGACACTGACGGTACCGGCGACTGCCACCTGTTTTCGCGGGAACTCGCTAGGGTGTGTGAAGGCCTGGGGGTCAGTTTTCACTATGGTGTTGAAGTGGAACGGCTGGCGTTTGATGCGGACACAGTTCAGGCGGTGGAGTACCGGGCGGCCGATGGCAAGCGCCAGAGCCTGGCTGCCGATGCCTTTGTAATCTGTGCCGGGTGCTGGTCACCCGGGCTGGTTCGCCCGCTGGGTTTGAACCTGCCGATATACCCCATCAAGGGCTACAGCATTACAGCAACGCTTACCGACACTGCAAAAGCTCCCGTCAGTACGGTGCATGATGACCATCTGAAAGTGGTTTCGACCCGCCTGGGAAGCCGGCTTCGGGCAACAGGGTTTGTTGAGTTGGCGGGCTTCAATCGTGACATTCCCGAAGCCCGGATCGAGACCATCAAAAAGTCAGTTCGCTCCCGGTTCCCGGGCTGTGCCGATCTCACCATGGCTGAGACCTGGACCGGATTCCGGCCAATGACGCCCGATGGCCCTGCCATTATTGGCCGGGGGCCCCGGGAGAACCTGTTCCTGAATACCGGCCACGGAACCTTTGGCTGGACATTGTCTGCAGGCAGTGCCTCGGTGATTGCCCAGCTGATTGATGGCGAGGAGCCATCCGTGCCGCTGGATGCTTTCCGCCCGGGCCGGTTTCAGGAGTAGGCTGGTCTTACCCCTGGGCGGCTCACGGATTGCGTAGTTTGCGTTCGATGTTGCCGCACAGGGTGTGTATAAAACCAATGTCCCGTTCCGGCAACAGTGGAAGTCGCTCGAACACCCACTGCGACAGCTTCTCGTCTGCGGGCGCCTCCAGTGCCGGAAGCAGGGTCTCCAGCCGGGTGCGCAACGCCCCCAGACTACTGTCGGGTGCCGCTGGCCTGGCCGCCCGCACCGCAGGCTTCAGTCCTGAGAGCTCCCAGGCGTAAAGCATGACGGCCTGTGACAGATTCAGTGACGGGTAGGGCACCGCCATGGGAAAACCGGTCAGCAAATCGCACAGGGCCAGTTCCTCGTTCGCCAGTCCCCTGTCCTCGCGCCCGAATACCAGGGCGGCCGTGGCGACGGATCGACCCTTGTTCTCCAGTGCCTGTGCCAGCGCGGCTGGCTCGTGCCAGTCCTGCCGTTGATGGCGGGGTTTGGCTGAGGTGCCCATCAGCAGTTCCGCGGAGTTCCTAACCGCGGCCAGATCAGGGAAAATGCGCGCGTTATCCAGAATATGATCGCTGCCGTGGGCCAGCCAGTGGGCCTCGGGGCGGGTGTGCAGGTCGGAATTGACCAGCCACAGGTCGGCGAAGCCCATGGTGCAGAGTGCACGGGCTGCAGCGCCGACGTTTTCAGGAACTTTGGGTTCAACCAGAACAAAGGCCAGTTTCATGACGTTACCTCCGACGGCGAGTTTACACCAGGCCCCGGATTGTTTTTACTCGCGCTGGCAATCGGTGAATGACTGGCTGCTGGCAAAGGCGGGTTTCTGGCGCCCGGCACCGTTTATGGAGCCGAATCCGGTCTGGAGTCTGACTTATCCGGAGCTGGCGGACTGGCTGGAAAATCTGTCTGAGCAAGACTGTGAAACCTACCAGCAACAGCTTCCGCAACTGGCCGACGTCTTGTCCCGCTGGCTGCCGGGGCTTAACCGCTATCGGGAACTGGTGGCCCTGCCCGGGCTGGCCAGTGCTGAAGCTTGCAGGGATGCCGCTCTGCCCGAGGTGGCGGCGGTGGATATGCCCGGGCGCAAACGGTTGCAGGCCGGGGCCTTCTTGGCAGCAGTTGCCCCCCTGACACACCCGGTGCTGGACTGGTGTTGCGGTAAAGGGCATTTGTCACGCACGCTGGCCCGGCAAGGTGATATCGGCGTGCTCGGGTGGGAGTGGGACCCGGCGCTGGTTGACGACGGCAACCGTCTGGCCGGGCGCTTTCAGGATTCCGTGCGCCTTTGTACGCAGGATGTGATGGCACCGGAGCTGATATGGCCGAAAGGTCGGCAGGGGGTAGCCCTGCACGCCTGTGGTGACCTGCACCGGCGGTTGATGGCGCTGGGCAGTGCCGCAGGTGCGCCCAGATTAAGCTTTTCGCCCTGCTGCTACCACCTGACTGCAGCCGGAAAATATACGCCGATGGCGGCACGAACCCGGGCGTATCCGGGGCGCCTGGAGGTTAGCCAGAATGAGTTGCGGCTGGCGGTTCAGGAAACCGTGACCGCCCCGGCGCGGGTGCGTTTGCAGACCGGCCAGGCCAGTGCCTGGCGCCTGGGGTTCGATGTCTTGCAGAGGGCGTTGACCGGCAACCAAACCTATCTGCCCGTACCTTCGCATCCGGTGCGGCTAAATGCTGAAGGGTTCGAGGCTTTTTGTCGCTGGGCCGCAGAGCGGAAACAGCTGGCTTTACCGGCGTCGGTCGATTGGGCGCATTGGGAGCATCGGGGTTATCAGCGCCACAGGCAGGTACGCCGCCATGAATTGCTGCGCCATGTGTTTCGTCGCCCGCTGGAGCTCTGGATGGTACTGGATTACGCGGTGTATCTTGAGGAGCAGGGCTACCGGGTAACCCTGGGCCGGTTTTGTGATCGAAGCCTGACCCCCCGTAATCTGCTGCTGGATGCCGTGCGCGGTTGAACGAGCCTTGCCGCGAGAACCAGAAGAGGCGCCCGAAGGCGCCTCGTCAGATCAGCTGGCAGGATTATCGGCGCACCTGAATGCGGGCTTCAACCCGGCGGTTCTGTGCACGGCCTGCAGGCGTATCGTTGCTGGCGATCGGCTCAGCCTCACCATAGCCCACAGCACTTACGCGCGCAGGGTCAACCCCCAATGGGCCGGTCAGGCGGGCCGCAACTGCCTCTGCCCGTCGTTGTGACAGTGACTTGTTGTAAGCGGCTTTGCCGGAACTGTCGGCGTGGCCGGCAATCTCAACACGGGTGTCCGGGTATTTCTGCATGAAATCGGCCACCTGGCGGATTTCAGTGTCGTAGGCATGGTCGATTACCGAGCTGTTGTTGGGGAACTGAACCCGGAGTTCAATGGTTTCCACGGTCTCGGTTACGCCTTCACAGCCTTCGGCATCAACTTTGGCTCCGGCGGCAGTGTCCGGGCAACGATCCTGACTGTTTACAACGCCATCGTTGTCGCTGTCGAGTTCACAGCCACGGCGGTCTACCTCGGCACCGGATACTGTATCCGGGCACTGGTCACGGCTATCGGCGACGCCGTCACGATCGCCGTCGGGTTCACAGCCGGTGTTGTCAACGCGGGTGCCCGCAGATGTTCCCGGGCATTGATCCCGGTTGTCCGGTACGCTGTCACCGTCGCTATCGGCAGGCGGTGGCGGCGTTTTGGGGGCGGGTCCGGCAACGGTGCGGGCGAAGGCCCAGCTCAGCCCCAGCGACACCATGGTGTCAAAGGTGCTTTCATCAATGCCGTGGAATTCACGCAGGTCTGCCCGAATCGAGATGCCGTCGCTGACGTTGTACCGGAACCCTGCCCCGAGGTTTACCCGGGTCTCATCGTGATCGGTTCCAGCGGTGGTGTAGGAGATAGTGTCGCCCAGGCCGAACTTCGCATGGCCGCCACCCAATGAAACGTAAGGGTTCCAAGCGGCTTCAGGACCGGCGAAGTAGTAGGTGCCATCAAGGCGGATCTCTTCAAATTCGGACTCTCCCGCCACGTATTTGCGATCCGCGTCAGCCCGTGAGTAAACTGCCTCTAGCGCCCAGTGCGGCCGGAAACGGTACTCGATGCCAATTCCGAAAGTGCCGGTTTCGCTCAGATCTCGCTTGTCGTCGAACAGCTGAAAGCCTGCAAATGGATTCAGATAGATGGTTTCCTGGCGCTCGGCGAGCGCGGGAAGTGTAAGGGTCGTCGTAAGGGCGGCCAGAGCCACCGGGCGCATGATTTTCATGCCTAACCTCCTGTCTGGTTGTTATCTCCTGAAGCTGCCTGTAAAATACTCTATTAATTTGGCGAAACATCAGGTTACGGGCAATCTATGTGTGCCGATCGGGAAACACAAGTGTCAAATACAACTGTCCTTGTTCGGAATCAGATCACGTTTTTGATGGCGTGACCGGGTTACCGGGTTTCTGCCGAGAAATACAGGTGAGCGCTTTTTTTACTGAAGCTCAGGGTATCGCCATTGGCGAAGCAAACTTCAAATGCGCTTTCGTCTTCGGAAACCACGGTGCCTATACCAAAAATAGCATGTACGACACGGGTTTGTTGCCAGATTAGTTGTGTTTCAGTCGTGGTCTGCGGAACCTCACCCTGCAGGGTGAGCCCGGCACGCCGGGCATAACGCTGGCTGATCGGGGTAATCGGGCTGTCTAGCTTGAGGGCTTGGCCCGCCAGGGCATGACGGCTGTCCATGTGTTGCCCGAGTTCGCGACAAAGCTCGAAACACAGTTCACTGACGAAACGGCTCGGGCCCTGTTCACCAGCCAGGTGAGGGGTGGCCGGGGCAGGCCGGGTGATCAGGTGCAGACTGTGGCGGGTTCGGGTCATACCCACGTATAGCAGGCGGCGTTCGCTCTCCAGCAGTGCCCGGGCATTGTCCTGGGGGCGGGGGCTGTACGGCAGATATTTCTCCTGCAGGCCCGGGATGATCACCAGTGGCCACTCCAGGCCCTTGGTACGGTGAATAGTAGATAGCAGTACGCCTTCATCCTGCTGTGCACCGGCCTGTTGCTTGAGGTTGGCCAGGTGATCCAGCGTGGCGTCGGCATTCAGCCCCAGGCCCTTGAGGTAGTCCCGGAAGCCCTGAATGGTATCAATGCGTTCTTCGGCCGAATCGTGGGTCAGGGCCAGGCTGCGCAGGCCCTCATAGAGATCGGTGTGCTCGGCATAGACGGTCAGCAGGCCAGCCACCGGGCCCTGATGGCCCGCCAGTTGCTGCAGCACTTCGCCCAGTTTTTTCAGTTTCTTGGCCGCCATTGGCGCCAGGGCATCGAACTCCAGGCCGAGCAGCCGTTGGTGCCAGCCGTGATCCGAGGCGGCGAGAAATTGCGCCAGATTCTCCAGTTCCGGTTCTTTCAGCCCGACGTGGGGGAATCGTAGCAGCTGCCGTGCGATGTCCAGCCGGTCGGTATCGGCCAGCGTTGGTAAACGCCCGGTGACCACCAGCAGCAGGCCGGTAATGGCCTGGACTTCCCGGCTGAACAGGGCACCCTTGCCGGAGTCAATACGGTAGGGAATCTGCTCGGCCAGCAGTTTCAGTTCGATCGGCACGCTTTGACTCCAGACCCGGAACAGGATGGCGCCCTGTTGGCGCATGGCCTCTGGCTGCTGCGCCAGTATCCGGAGCACCTGGTCGCCGTCGTTGTTACTGCGGTGCAGTTCGATGTTGGTGGCCGGTGTGCCCGGATGGGCGTGGCACATAACGTCCCGGCGGCCGGTGTTATGGCTGATCAGATGGTTGGCCAGCAGCGCCACCCTGTGGCCATAACGGAAGGTGTAGCTCAGAGTCTGCTCCAGCGGGCTTTCGAATTCGTCGCTGAATTTGCGCAGGATGAACTCCGGCCGGGCACCCCGAAATTCGTAGATGGTCTGGTCGGGGTCGCCCACCACGGTTACCCGGGCCCGGTCGCCCGCCACGTAACGCAACAACAGGTGCTGGATTTCGTTGGTGTCCTGGTATTCATCCACCAGAATCAGATCCATCTTGTTACCCACCAGTCGTTGCAGGGGTGGGTTCTGGTGGATGGCCATGACCGGCTCATACAGCATATCGGCATAGCTGATGCGGCTGTGGCCTTTGCGCCATTGTTCAAAGCTGTGGAACAGGTCGATCAGGTAGCGGTGTTTGTCGGAAAACCCCAGTTCCTCGAAAACCACCTCGGCGGGCGCCAGCCCGGTTTTTACCCGGTCGATGAAACCGGTGGCGGTCTCGACAAACTCTTTCTTGTTGCGGCGGATTTCCCCCGCCAGCTCCTCTGGTGCCAGCCGACGGGTGAGCAGCCAGGCCTGGTAGCCGATTTCCTGATCGGTCAGAATCTTCTCGGAGAACCCCGGCAAATAGCCTTCCCGGACAAAGCGTTTGTATAACCGCAGCCCCATGGCGTGGTAGGTGCGGATTTCCGGCAGCGCCAGCCCGGATTGATCACATACCGAATGCAGTTTACGTTCGAAGTCTACCTTTGCGCTGCGGTTGAACATCAGCACCAGCATACGGTCGGGGTCGTGACCCTGGGTCAGCAGATAACGAATGCGCCAGGCCAGAGTGGAAGTTTTGCCGCTGCCCGCCACGGCGGTAATGACCGCGTGCTCGTAACCCGCGGTAATGATGGCGCGCTGTTCCTCGGTGAGGTAGTCGGGCAGGGGCAGAGTGTCTGGAGTCTGGGGTCTGGTTGGCATGGCCGGTATTGTACTGGCCAACTGGCAGCGCGGATAGCGCTCGCGCATAATCCGAGCAGGAACCCGGTGGTGCCCGGGCATGGACAGAACTTAAGACGGCATATGGAATTATCTGAACTTACTGATCTGCGCAGTCTGGTGGTTGCTCTGGCTAAGAGCGGCCAGCGCCGGTTGGTGCTGGTGGAAGGCGAGCCTGAAAGGTGCCGTACCCGGGCTGTCCGGCTGGTACAGACGCTGGCGGAAACAGATGGGCTCTGGGTGGGCGAAACTGTAGATGCTGAGCGCGCCGGTCTTGCCTGTACGAGTGCGCGCAAGCACCGGGCTTATCTTGGCCAGGAACTGTCGGTGCTGGTTTGGGATGGCTGGAAAGGCACACCCCCGAATGCCTTTGCAGCGTTATCCGGCGCCCTGCGCGCTGGCGGCCTGTTGATCTGGCTGATGCCACCACGGGCACGATGGGGCGGCTTTGCAGACCCGGATTATGCCCGCACCGGGCTGGATCAGGCGGATCATCATCCGTTTGCCGCTCGCCTGGCGGCAGTGCTGAGTGGTGATGCATGGGTGTTGCAGTTCGGTGAGGATTCAACGTGTTCGAAAGATGCCTTGGCCGAACTCTCGGGTAGCAAGTCGCCAACGGCTTTTCGAGTTCAAACGACACCGGAGCAGCAGCAACTGATTGAGCGCCTGGTGCGCACCGGGTTAGGCCGGCGGCGGCGACCGCTGGTGGTGACCGCCGATCGTGGCCGTGGCAAGTCGGCTGCGCTGGGGATTGCCGCTGCCCGGTTGTTGCAGTCCGGGCGGGAGCGGGTGCTGGTGACCGCGCCGTCAGCGGATAACGTCGCCACCCTGTTGCGTCATGCGGCCGATGAACTGGGAGCGCACCTGGCGCAGCAGTCTGCTACGGGCCTGACCACGACTACCGGGCAGGAAGTGTGTTATTCGCCACCCGCCGAGTTGCTGGATCAAAAGCTCCCTGCTGAGGTGGTCATGGTGGATGAGGCGGCCGGGATACCGGCACAGTGGCTGCGGGAGATGCTACTGGGCTGGCCCCGGGTGATTTTTGCCACCACGGTGCACGGCTATGAGGGCACCGGGCGTGGCTTCGCGCTGCGGTTTCGCCAGGTTTTGGATCGGGAAACACCGCATTGGCAGCAGCTTAATTTGAGTCAGCCGATTCGCTGGGCCAGTGGCGATCCGCTGGAACAACTGATCTCACGCCTGTTTCTGTTATCGGCGGATGCACCCGAGAACATGCCGGCGGCGGATGCGCAGGTTCAGATTGAACACTGGTCACCCGAGTGCGCCCCTGAGACGGAACTGACAGAGGCCTTTGGCCTGCTGGTAAACGCCCACTACCGCACCACGCCAGCCGATTTGCGCCAGTGGCTGGACGATCCGCGCGCGATGAGCTGGCGGGCGACCCTGAACGGGCGAACGGTCGGCGTGCTCTGGGCGACCCGGGAAGGTGGCTTGTCACCGGAGCTGGCGGAGGACGTGACGGCCGGAAAACGACGGGTGCGGGGGCACCTGCTGGCCCAGTCGCTGGCCAACCACGGTGGTTTTGCCGACGCCGCCCGGCTGAGAACCCTGCGGGTGGTGCGCATTGCTGTATCGGAATCACAACGTCGCCGGGGGCTGGGGCGGCAACTGGTGCAGGCGGCACGAATAGCCTGCCAGGCTGAGGGAATTGACACTTTGGGCACCAGTTTTGGTGGCGAAGTCGGGCTGCTGAGGTTCTGGCAAGGGTGTGGCCTTCAGGTGGTGCGCATGGGGTTGCGTCAGGAAGCATCGACCGGAGAGTTTCCTCTGCAGCTGCTGGCGGGCATCAGTGCCGAAGGCGAGCAATTGCAGCAGGCGTTGAGCCAGCGTTTTGCCCGCCATTGGCTGCGGCTGATGCCCGTACACTGGTCGACGCTGGAGCCGGAGCTGCTGTTGGCCATGGCCCGATCCCTACCCGGGCGAAAAGCGCTGGATCATCAGGACTGTCAGGATTTGCACCGTTTTGGCCACGGCTTCCGGGGTTATCAGCTGACCTTGCCGGTGCTTCAGGATGTATCCGCTTGTCCGTCTGTTTATGAGCAATTGTCTTTACAGGCAGATGCTGCTCTCTGGTGTCGCGCTGTGCTGCAGGGCTGGTCCTGGGCCCGCGTGCAACATGCCGGGCTTTGTCTTGGCCAGCGTGATGGCGAGCAGCGCCTGCGGGCCATGGTTCGGGCACTGATTCAGCAGAATCCGGAGTTGTGACAGTTGTGACCGGTTCGATTTAATTCTGGTCATGTCCTGAGCAGAATAGCTGCAGACTGCAAGCAAGAGGTTTTGGATCATGAGCAGGGACGCGAACAAACCAATAGCGTTAGTATTCAGTGTGGTTCTGGCGCTGTTGGCAGGGTGTGGCACGACTGGTTCAATGCCGAGCCAGCAGAAGCAACAGGCAACGCAGGTCACGGGAGATTTGCTCACGGCGGTGGTCGCCAACCGGGATCGTCAGGTGCTGAGCCTCTTGTCAGCAGGGGTTGCGCCGGATCAGCCTGGAGCCTCTGGCGAAACGCCGCTGATGCTGGCGGCGGCCAGTGGCAATCGTCGCATCGTACGTTTGCTGCTGGCTGCGGGCGCTAAGGTTAATGCGGTGGACAAAGATGGGTATTCGCCGGTGATGCATGCTGCGGCGCAAGGGCATTTGTCGGTGGTGCGGGCGTTATTGGCGGCTGGTGCCAACGTTAATGTCAGCCAGGATGGCGAATCTCTGCTGATGAAAGTGGTGGGCAGCGGAGACCTGCTGACGGCTGAAATGCTCTTGGCCGCTGGAGCGGATGTGCACTATCGGGGCGGTCAGGGCGTGACCGCACTGGATATTGCCCGCACCCGCGGCTTCCAGGAACTGGAAATGTTGCTGAGACAGGCAGGTGCGGGGCGCTGAATCAGAGCCTGTCCAGTGCCATCGGGTCGGTGGCGTCGTCCCACAGCGGCGGGAAGTGCCGCTGCACCACGTCTTCGGGTACCTCTGCCACGGTAGCGTAGGACCACTTTGGGGTTCGATCCTTGTCCACCAGCAGGGCACGAATGCCCTCGGCCAGATCCGCCCTGCGGGTGCATTCCCGGGCCATGGCCAGTTCCATCCGGAACACATCTTTCAGCGACATTTGCTGGCCTTTCTGCAACTGGTTCCAGATCAGCCAGGCGGTGACCGGGCAGCCGTTTCTCAGGGTATCGATACAGGCCTGCCACCAGGGGTCGGTGCTGCCGGAACCCAGCAGTTGATCCACCACTCCGGGCAGGGCATCGCCGGAACTTAGCCGGGCAATGGTCTGCTCGTGCTGCTCCAGATGCCCCGGCGCCAGCGCCCGATAGTCCAATGCCTCGGTCTGGTTTAGCAGGCGGAACAGACGGTTGTCGTCGGCGGCGGTTTCTCCGGTCCAGCGCTGATCCTGCAGGCTGGTTAACAGGTTGGCCTTCTGGTTGGGGTCAATCACCATATCTGCCAGGCCTACCCGCAAGGCATCGGTCACGTTCAGCCGGGCGCCGGTCAGCCCCATGAACAGCCCGAGTCGGCCGGGTAGCCGGTTCAGAAACCAGCTGGCACCCACATCCGGGAACAGGCCGATGCTGATTTCCGGCATGGCCATGGTGACGTCCGGAGTCACCAGCCGGTAGCGGCAGGCCGACAGCAGGCCGAGGCCGCCGCCCATAACGATGCCATGGGCTAGGCCCACCACCGGTTTCGGGAATCGGTGCAGGGTGTAGTCCAGGCGATATTCCGCGGTAAAAAAGCGCCCCGGGGCATCCTGGTCGCCTTCGCCGGTTAATGCGCCGTAAAGCGCCCGGATGTTGCCACCGGCACAGAATGCCCGGTCGCCCTCTGCCTGCAACACCACCAGGCACACTTTCGGGTCTGCTGCCCACTGCTCCAGCGCCTGCTGTGCCTGCTCGACCATGGTTTCGGTCAGCGCATTCAGGGTGCCTGGCGCATTCAGCGTCAGCAGGCCGATATGTCCTTCCCGGCAGGGCAGTTCCCGTACCTCTACTGACATGCTTCGGTTCTCCGGTATTTCAGGGATTTAATCGGTCGGATCTTGTGGTTTATTCGTACTGTCTTCCACAATGGCCAGGAGTAAAAGGGGACTATCGTCGCACGAAAGTCCTTGATCTATCACATTTGAGCTCGCACCCACGTGTGCTATAAGTGACATCTGACTTACTGACTGGTTTCATGCCGGAATGTAAACGTTAAAACGATGAGAGGGTAAACACAATGAATCTGAAGCATCTCGCAGTAGCAGGTCTGTTCGCCGCTGGCGCCATGGTACCGGTTGCCTCCATGGCCGCAGGTGATATTGCCGCAGGTAAGGCCAAAGCCGCCGTTTGCGCTGCTTGCCATGGCCAGAACGGTATTTCTCAGGTACCCATCTACCCGAACCTGGCGGGCCAGAAAGAGCAGTACCTGGTTGCGTCTATGAAGGCCTACAAAGCTGGCCAGCGCCAGGGCGGCCAGGCTCCGGTGATGCAGGGCCAGGCAACGGCTCTGAGCGATGCCGATATTGCCAATCTGGCAGCCTACTACGCCAGCCTTCCGGCTGACGGTAAGTAAGCTGGCGTATTGAGGTGCAGCTCAGGCTGCACCGCTGACGATCCGGTAGCAGGGCCGATAGGCTGCGCTGCCGGGCAGTTTCATCCGGTTCTGGGCAACAAACTGCTCCAGCATGGCTTCCAGAGGCTTGATCAGCGTCGGGTCTCCGGCAATTTCGAACGGCCCCTTCTGCTGTATCTGTCGAATTCCGCTTTCCTTGACGTTCCCCGCCACAATGCCGCTGAAGGCTTTGCGCAGGTTGGCTGCAATCAGGTGCGCAGGCTGCTCCCGATGTAATTCCAGGGCGCGCATATTGTCGTGATCCGGCTCGAACGGTAGCTGGAACACCGGGTCAATTTTTAGCATCCAGTTGAAGTAGTAGGCGTCCTGCATGGCCCGGCGGAAAGTTTCCACTTCCTTCATGCCGTCTTTCATGGTCTGGGCGACCCGCACCGGGTCATCGATGATGATCTCGTACTTGCTGGCGGCCTCGTCGCCCAGGGCATTGCGAATGAACTTGTCGATCATCTCGAAGTATTCGGCGTTCTCCTGGCGCCCGGTAAACACCACTGGGAAGGGCAGATCGGCATTGTCCGGGTGCAGCAGAATGCCCAGCAGGTAGAGGATTTCCTCAGCGGTACCCACGCCGCCGGGGAACACGATAACGCCGTGGCCACAGCGTACGAAGGCCTCCAGTCGTTTCTCGATGTCCGGCATGATCACCAGCTCGTTCACAATCGGGTTGGGCGCTTCGGCGCCGATGATGCCCGGCTCGGTGATGCCAATGTAGCGGCCGTTTTTCACCCGTTGTTTGGCATGGCCAATGGTGGCGCCTTTCATCGGACCCTTCATGGCACCCGGCCCGCAGCCGGTGCAGATGCTCAGCGCCCGCAGGCCCAGCTGGTGGCCGACATCTTTGCTGTACTGGTATTCGTCATGGCTGATGGAGTGCCCGCCCCAGCACACCACCAGATCCGGCTGGCGACCGGCCTGCAGCACCCGGGCGTTACGCAGGATATGGAACACCAGGTTGGTGAGGTCTTCCGGGTCATCCTTGCGGAACCCCGCCACGGAGCCGGGCAGAGAGTGGGTGTACACAATGTCCCGTAGCACAGAGAACAGGTGCTCGCGCATCGCCCGGAGCATTTCTCCGTCAACAAAGGCATGGCCGGGGGCATTAATCAGTTCCAGTTTCAAACCGCGGGGTTGCGGCACCAGCCGGACATCAAAATCGGCGTGGATTTCCAGCAGCTCCTTGCAGTCATCAAGCTCGATACCCGTATTGAGCACCGCCAGAGCACATTGCCGGAAGAGCCGGTACAACCCCCCTTCGCTTCGGTCCTTGAGGCGGTTGACCTCGAAATTGGAAAGTATTTCCAGGCTGCCCTCCGGAGAAACCAGGGCATTCATGGTGGATTCGGGTTCGGTCATCGGTGGTGGAGCTCCTGATTGTTTCGGCAATGACGGATTTTGTGCCGCTCTGATGAAAGAGTACACTAAGGCCTTTCCTGCGTTTACGCTACCCGACGTTATTCCGATCAAAGCCTGTTTATATGAAATTACTGATTCGCCCCGCCCCTGAAGTTGCCATTAAAAGCAAGCCTGTCCGCCGCCAGCAGATGCGCCAGTTACGCCAGAACATCCGCAAGCTGCTGGCCCGGCTGGACCCGGACATCCAGGTGGATGGCAGCTGGGATCGGGTAGATGTGGAGGTGCCTGAAGGCCGTGGCCTGGCCGGGCCGGTGATTGATGAAATGGTGCGGATTCCCGGTATTTCCACGATTCAGGAAATCGGGGTGTTCCCGTTCATCGATCTTGACGATGTCGCGGATAAGACGGTGCAGGCCTGGGCTGAACGGCTGGCGGGTAAGACCTTTGCGGTGCGGGTACGGCGTAATGGCGATCATGATTTCCGTTCCATTGACCTGGAGCGCAGCGTGGGCGCCGCCCTGCTGCAGGCCTCGGATGCCCGGGGTGTGGATCTGAAACAACCGGAGCAGGAAGTGCGGATTGAGGTTCGTGACGACACCTTCCACATTGCCCATCGCCGACACGAAGGGCTGGGTGGTTACCCGCTGGGCACGGTCGAGACGGTGATGACTCTGGTGTCCGGAGGCTACGATTCCTCGGTGGCGGCCTACCTGATGATGCGCCGGGGCATGCGCAGCCATTACCTGTTTTTCAACCTGGGGGGCACGGCCCACGAGGTTGGCGTGCGGCAGGTGGCGCACTACCTGTGGGACAGGTACGGTTCCTCCCACAACGTGAAATTTATTTCGGTGCCCTTTGAGGGCGTCGTGGCCGAGATCATGCGTTCGGTCAACCATCGGCACTGGGGCGTGGTACTCAAGCGCATGATGTTGAAGGCGGCCGCTGACATTGCCCGGGATTATAACGCGGCTGGCCTGGTGATGGGCGATGCGGTGGCCCAGGTGTCGAGCCAGACTCTGACCAACCTGAACGTGGTGGATAGGGCCAGCGATGAAGTGGTGCTGCGCCCACTGATTGCCATGGACAAACAGGAAATCATCCGTATTGCCCGGGAAATCGGCACTGAGCCGTTTGCCCGCAATATGCCGGAATATTGCGGCGTGATTTCCAGCAAGCCGGTTACCCGGGCCAAGTTGCACCGGGTGGAGCAGGAAGAAGCCGGTATGAACCCCGCAGCGCTGGCTGAGGCCATCGCCAACCGCACCGATACCATGGTCAGCCAGTTGCTGGAAAGCACGCAAACGCCGGAAGAGGTGGAGCTTATTCAGACGCCTGCGGTGGCCGACGTCATCATCGACGTACGCCACCCGTCGGAAGAAGAACGCTCACCGCTGCGCCTGACCAACAACGATGTGCTGAAGATTCCGTTCTACGAGCTCAACCAGCAGGTGCCCGGCTTGCCAGCCGATCGCCAATACCTGCTCTATTGCGATCGCGGTTCGATGAGCCGGGTACACGCCGGGCACCTGAAAGCCGAGGGGCATGCGAACATCAAGGTTTATGCTCCGGTGGTCTGAGCCACCGATTAGCCCTCCAACCCCTTGAAAAACTGCTGGACGTTCTCGCTGAGGGCGTCCAGATCATACCCACCTTCCTGCACCACCAGTGTGGGTAAGCCCAGCTGACGAAGGTGCGTGCTCAGCCGGCAGAAGCCTTCGGAAGTCACCGATACTTTCGCCTGCGGGTCGTTCTTGTAGATATCGAACCCCAGGGTCAGGATCAGCACGTCGGGCTGGTACAGCCGAATGGCCGCCAGGGCTTCATCCAGTTTGGCGAAGAAATCGTCCTCGCTGGAGCCGTGGGGCATGGGCAGGTTGATGTTATAGCCATAGCCTTCCCCTTCGCCCCGTTCGTTCTCAAAACCACTGACTACCGGATAGAAGTTGGTGGGATCACCGTGAATGGAAACGTACAGCACGTCGCTGCGGTCGTAGAAGATCTCCTGAATGCCCTGGCCATGATGCATGTCGGTGTCCAGGATGACCGTTCGCGGGAACCGGCTCTTCAAGTGCTCGGCCGCGATGGCGGCGTTGTTCAGGTAGCAGAATCCACCGGCGGCATCCTTGCGGGCGTGATGGCCCGGTGGCCGACACACCGCATAGGCGGTGCGCTCACCGGCCATCAGGGCATCTGCCGCGCCCAGAGCGGTCTGGACAGACCAGTAGGCGGCCTTCCAGGTGTTTTCACCGATCGGGCAACTTCCGTCCGCCAGATAGCAGGCCGCTTCGGCCAGAACGCCCCGCATGGCGTTGGGCGAGCGCACGAAGATGTTCGACATCACCTCGTCACCCCAGTCTTCCATCTCCATCCAGCGCCGGTGGGCCGACTCCAAAAACCGCAGATAGCCCAGGTCATGCACCCTGGCAATAGCGGCGGAGCCCTGGTCTGCCGGTTGCAGCACCGGAATCCCCCGGGCTTTCAACCCCTCCAGCATCTGGCTGGTGCGATCCGGCACCTCCTGGGGCTGACGCATCTGGCCCCGGGTAAAGTACGTCTTCGGAATATGCAGATCCTGCGTGGGATGAAAGAATGCCTTCATGAATCCATCTCCTTGGGTGTGTCTGGGAGCCTGATAAAACTCTCCCCCCGAGTATAGGCACCCAACCCCATGGGTCAAAAAATCGCCGGGAGCGATTTTTAACGTTGCGCCAGCAACGGCCCGAAGGGAGGCCGCCAGGGAAGGCAGGCCATAAAAAATCGCCGGGAGCGATTTTTAACGTTGCGCCAGCAACGGCCCGAAGGGAGGCCGCCAGGGAAGGCAGGTCATAAAAAATCGCCGGGAGCGATTTTAACGTTGCGCTAACTTTCGTTGACTTTACAGGTTGCAGATCAGCATCCACTATGAAGGGCGAATTCTTGTTTTCAGGCACTCCGGAGAACGGGGCGCCGCCACGGTCATGGAAAAGGAGCCGAGATGATCGAGTCACCCTTACTGGACAACCTTACCGGTTACATTGGTGGGCGCTGGACGGATTCGTCGAACGGGGCCACCTTCGATGTTTACAACCCGGCCACCGGCGCTGTTATTGCCAAGGTGCCGTCGATGCCGGAACAGGATGTGCTGGCGGCGGTCGATGCCGCGCAATCGGCGCTTCGCCTGAGTAACCCCTATCCGATCGAAACCCGACGCCAGTGGCTGCAAGCCATCCGTGATGGCCTGAAAGCCAACCGGGAGGAAATTGGCCGGGTGCTGTGCCTGGAGCACGGCAAACCCCTGAAAGAAGCTCAGGGCGAAGTGGATTACGCAGCGGGCTTCTTCGACTACTGTGCGCAAAACCTGGATGCCCTTGACGCCCATGCGCTTCCCGGTAAGCCCCGGGGCTGCACCTGGACGGTACACTATCGCCCCGTAGGAGTAACCGGCCTGATCGTGCCCTGGAACTTTCCCATTGGCATGATTGCCAAGAAGCTGTCTGCGGCGCTGGCTGCCGGTTGCCCGTCGGTGATCAAGCCAGCCAGTGAGACCCCGCTGACCATGGTTGCCTTTTTCAAGGTGATGGACGGCTTGGATCTGCCGGACGGCATGGTGAATCTGGTGATGGGCAAGGCCAGTGTGATCGGCAAGGTGCTGTGCGAGCACAAAGACGTACCCATGCTCAGCTTTACCGGCTCCACAGAAGTGGGGCGTAAACTGATTGTCGATACCGCCGAACAGGTCAAAAAGCTGGCGCTGGAGCTGGGTGGCAACGCCCCCTTTATTGTCTTCGAGGATGCGGACCTGGATGCCGCTGCCGACAACCTGATGGCCAACAAATTCCGTGGCGGTGGCCAGACCTGTGTGTGTGCCAACCGCATCTTTGTTCATGAAAACGTTGCCGATGCGTTTGGCCAGAAACTGGCAGAGCGGGTGAACAGGATGACTGTTGGTGACGGTATGCAGGATGGCATCGACATAGGCCCACTGATCAACAAGGCAGGTTTCGACAAGGTGAAACGGCACCTGGAAGATGCGCTGGCCCAGGGCGCTACCCTGGTAGCCGGTAAGCAGCCCGCCGACCTCGGTGATGGCCTGTTCTTCCCGCCCACCGTGGTGCAGGGTGTGACCCGCAACATGGCCTGCTACAAGGAAGAGACCTTCGGCCCGCTGGTGCCCATGGCGCTGTTCCGCACCGAAGAGGAAGTGATCGACGCCGGCAACGACACCGAGTTTGGCCTGGCCTCTTACGTGTTTACCGCCGATGCCGGGCGCGCCCAGCGGGTGGCGGCTGGTTTGCGGTTCGGCCACGTAGGCTGGAACACCGGCACCGGCCCCACGCCGGAGGCACCGTTTGGCGGCATGAAGGCGTCGGGGATTGGCCGGGAAGGCGGGCTGGAAGGTTTGTTTGAATTTGTGGAGGCGCAAACGGTGCCGCGCGGATTCTGAACAACCGGATGGGTAAGCAGCAAAAAGGCGAGCCTGGGCTCGCCTTTTTGTGCGTTGCGCAGTGGCATCAGGGTGTGAGGATGACCTTCACGCTGCTGTCCACTTCCGCCGAATCAATGTAGCCGATGGCGCCGGGCGTGGAGGCGACCTGGGCCTTCATGCCAGAAGCACTGCCCGCTTCGGCGGGCGGCTGGCCGCGACCAGTGAACACCTGCTGGGACCAGAAGGCTTTCAGTTGGGCGTCGTTGCGGCCGGTTACCTTGTCGTGGAACTCGGCGCGGGTAGCGTTGCCCTCAGGCAGCTCGAAAGGCTTGGCGCTGTCGCCGTTTGGTAATGCCTTGCTGCGGTTCAGATAAAGATCCCGAACCTCGTTGGCGCTGATGCTGTCCGGGCCAGCCGGGTTGCCAATCACCACGACTTCGGCCAGGGTGAAGGGGCTTACCAGCAAGCTGGCCGCAAACAACAGGCTAAGCTTTTTCATAGGGGCCTCCTTCAGAATGCCGAGTCGAGTTTGAGGGTGTAGACGTTGGTGCTTTCCGGGTTTTCAGCCAGCATGTAGCCGGTATTCAGGTTGCCATAGCCTTTGTCCAGACCGCGAACGTGGGTAACGTCGGCTTTAATAGCAACGCCCGGCGTGATATCCCAGCGGGTGCCAATACTGTATTCGTGGCGCTGATAGTTCAGGATAGACTCGGGAACGGCGCCCGGAATGAAGAAGCCGGTACGTTCATCGTCGTCCTGGCTTTCGGTCCAGCCAGCGGCAAGGTAAGGCGTCCAGCTTCCGAAGCGGTGGCCTACGGAAAGGTAGGCGGAGTCGGTATCGGCAAACTTGCCATCAACCTCAACGCGGGTAACTTCGCCGATAATCTGCCAGCTGCCGTCATCATAGCTGGCGCCCAGGCCGAAGAAGTTACCGCGATCACCGTCGGCAAGTTGAGTAATGCCGGGCGGAAGGGTAATGCCGCTTTGGGCTGCTAGTGCGCCAAGCCGGGTCCCATCAATATCCGCCTCGGCGGTCGCCGCCACACCACGCACAGTCCACACGTAGTCGGTCCAGGTCAGGTTCATGCCTGCGATGTTGCGCAGCTGTACGTCGCCGGAGTTGCCATCTTCATCGGTAAAGCCGGTGAAGCCGGTTGCGGTCAGCGAGGAGTTGTCGAAATTCAGGTTGTAGCTGGCATCCGCACCAACATAGCTGGTCACGGCAATCGGGCCATACACGCTCTGGGGCGGGCGTGCCCACGGCTGGGCGTAGCCGACTTCCAAGGAGTCGGAGTACATGAAGAACGGAATCCGCATCTTGCCGGCCCGAATCTGCAGGTTGTTGGTGGGGCGGTGGCTCAGATAGGCCCACTCCACCTGGGGTTCCCAGTCATCTTCGCCCCGGCCGACCAGTTGCATCACAATCTGGCTCTTCTGTGTGACGTCAAAGGTGCCCTGCAGGGCGAACAGGCTCAGATCCGCCACTTCGGATTCGTCGGTGATTCCGGCGTAACCGGCATCGTTGCTGGCCCGGGCGAAACCGGTGCTGAAAAAGCCGTTGAAGCGAATGCCGGTGTCTTTCGCGGAGTTCAGCTGTTGTTGCATGGCATTCAGCTGCTGCTGCATGCGCTCGAGGGTTTCCTCGGTACTCTGTGCCAGAGCCGGGGTCGCGGCAATGGCGAGCGCCAGGGGCGCTGCAGTAAACAGTTTTTTCATCAGGAGTTTCCTTTTTCTGGGGTTTTACTTAAACGCGGAACTGCCCGGCCACGCTCTGCAAGCCATTACTGACGTCCTGGATCTTGCGGCTGACCGTATCCAGCTCGTCGGTGCTTTCCATCACGGCTTCGGCGTTGCGATGCATGTCGCCCATGTGGCCGGTGACTTCGCTGAAGGTGGTGCTTTGCTCATAGGTGGCCGCGGCAATCTGCTCGTTCAGTTCGCTGATCTGCTGAACATTCTCGAGAATCTTGCGCAGGACCTCGCCAGATTCGGTGGTGGCATCCACGCCCTGTCGGGCCATATCCACGCTGCCCTGCATGGAATGCACGGCAGCACCGGAGGCTTTCGACAACTCGGAAATCACCTGCTGGATTTCTTCGGTGGCCTTGTGGGTGCGCACAGCCAGGCCGCGAACTTCATCGGCGACCACGGCAAAGCCACGTCCGTGTTCACCGGCGCGGGCGGCTTCGATGGCGGCATTCAGGGCCAGCAGGTTGGTTTGTTCGGCGACAGTCTGGATGGTTTCCAGCAGGCCGCCCACTTTCACGGAGAACTCATCAAACTGGTTGACCAGGCTGGCGGTGTTCTCGATTTCTGCCATCAGTCGCTGGATGGTCTGTATGTTGCCTTCAACCTTCTGCTGCCCGGTGGTCGCGAACTTGGAGGCATCCTGGGTCTGGTCTGAGGCGCTTGAGGCGAAGCCTGCGACTTCTTCGACGCTCTTGACCAGTTCTTCCACGGAATTACGGGTAGATGAAATCGCCTGGGCCTGCTGGCTGATGCGTTCAAGATTGGTGCGGCTGGTGCTACCCAGATGTGAGGCGACGCCGTTGAGCTCGCCAATATCCTGCTGGATGGTGGCAAAGGACTTGTGCAGTTTTTCAACAAACCGGTTGAACTGGTCCACCAGGTCCCGAAGTTCATCCTTGCCGGTGTAGTCAATGCGGGAGGTCAGATCACCCTCACCGGAAGCCATGTCCCGTAGGGAGGTAATGATCTGTTGCAGGCTGCCCGATACCGACCGGCCAATGATCAGGCTGAGCGCAATCAGCACCACCAGCGCGACCACCACAATGGTGACGGAGACGGTGGCGGCTTCACTGCTGGCAGCGGTGGTGTCGTCGATGGCCTGGGTCAGGCGGCTTTCCATCGCGTTGCGCATCTCGTCCAGATCAGAGCGCAGTCCGGCCAGCCGCTCGGCGTTGGCGGAGGCTTCCTGGCCAATGCGATTGAAATCCGCCGTACCTTCTATGATTGCGGTGGCGATTCGGGTGGCGGTGTTGTAGTAACCGTTCAGCTCGGATTTCAAGGCCTTCACCTGATCATGCAGAGCCGGGTTCAGGGTGGCGATGCGGTCCAGGTTGGCGGATATTTCTGCCAGTTGTTCCCTGGTGGCGGCAATCTGTTGATCGTCACCGGTGGTGACGGCAGTGTTGATCTGGTTTTCAATCAGTTGCAGCAAACCGCGGTTGATCGTGGACAGTTCCAGGGAGGGATAGAGCTGGTCGCGAACTTCGCTGAGGCGTTCGGAGTTATTGCGCTCGGTGACAATGGAAAAGGCCTGGCTGACCACAAAGGCAACAATGGCAACGGTGACCAGCAATGCCAGTTTGTGAGAGATCTTAAGTGATGAGAGCATGTTGTAGTCCTTGTCAGCCCGGCCTAAGACTTTAGTCGTGGGCGATTCTAGGTCGTTTTTTGAACGTATGACACAGAATTCATGTGTCAGTGTGTTAAGGCGTGTATCGGCTGACGGCAGGAGATCTGAACCAAGGTGGATGTAAAATGCATCAAATTTTTCCGGCAGTCGGGCGGCTGGCAGAAAGGAAGTCTTTGCGTTGTGCTGATATAATGCCCTGTAAATTTAACCAGTAGTGAAGCTCTACTCTATGGATGTCTCCCACATTATCGATTCCCTGAACGACGCCCAGCGAGAGGCCGTCACCGCCCAGAACGATCACTTGCTGGTGCTGGCCGGTGCGGGCAGTGGCAAAACCCGGGTGCTGGTGCACCGCATGGCCTGGCTGATGTCGGTCGACCGGGTGCCGCCCACCTCCATTCTGGCCGTGACCTTTACCAACAAGGCCGCGAAGGAAATGCGTTATCGGGTAGAACAGATGATGAACATCCCAACCCGGGGGTTGTGGATTGGCACCTTTCACGGGATTGCCCATCGGCTGTTGCGGTCGCACTGGAAAGACGCGGGCTTGCCGGAGAACTTTCAGGTGCTGGACAGCGATGACCAGTTGCGGCTGGTGAAGCGGGTGATGCGGGAGAACCAGATTGATGAGAGCCAGTGGCCGCCCAAACAGGCCCAGTGGTTCATCAACAGCCAGAAAGACGAAGGGCTGCGGGCAGACCACATTCAGGAGAATCCAGGTGATCACTTCACCACGGTGATGCTGAAAATTTACCGCCAGTACGAAAAGCTCTGTCAACAAGGTGGTCTGGTGGATTTCGGTGAATTGCTGCTGCGTTCCCACGAACTCTGGCTGCACCGGCCGGAGCTGTTGAGCCACTACCAGCAGCGGTTCCAGCACATTTTGGTGGACGAGTTCCAGGACACCAACACCATCCAATACGCCTGGCTGCAGGTGCTGGCCAGCAACCGCGTGCCACTGACGGTAGTGGGCGACGACGACCAGTCCATTTACGGCTGGCGGGGCGCGAAGATCGAGAACATCCAACAGTATCAGCGCGATTTCCCGAATTCACGGCTGGTGCGGCTGGAGCAGAACTACCGCTCCACCAAGCTGATTCTGAAAGCCGCCAACTCGGTGATCGCCAATAACCAGGGGCGGTTGGGCAAGGAGTTGTGGACGGACGGCGTGGAGGGCGAGCCGATCAGTCTGTACGCCGCCTTCAACGAACAGGACGAAGCCAACTACATCGCCGATTCCATCTCGGCCTGGGTCAGCGAGGGCAATCTGCGCAGCGAGTGCGCCATTTTGTACCGCTCTAACGCCCAGTCCCGGGTGCTGGAGGAGGCCCTGATGCGCCAGGGCATTCCGTACCGGGTGTATGGCGGCCTGCGGTTCTACGATCGCCAGGAAATCCGCAACGCCCTGGCGTACCTGCGCCTGGTGCATTACCACCGGGACGACGCAGCCTTTGAGCGGGTGGTGAATATTCCCACCCGGGGCATTGGTGCGAAGAGTCTCGGGGAGATTCGCGAGTACGCCACCGGGCAGGGCATTTCGCTGTGGGAGTCGGCCGAGCGGCTGTTGGCGGCCGGGCAGGTAAAAGGCCGGGCCAAAACCGGGCTGCAGCAGTTTATGGAGATTGTGAACGGCCTGTCGGAGATGGCGGGGCATGCGTCTTTGCAGGGGCTGATGAAGCAGGCCATCGAGTCCAGCGGGCTGAAGGATTACCACGCGAGCGAGAAAGGTGAGAAGGGGCAGGCCCGGGTGGAGAACCTGGAGGAACTGGTCAGTGCGTTGGCGGATTACGATGTGGAAGAAGGCGTGGACCCGCTGGCGGAGTTCATCGCCCAGGCGGCGCTGGATGCCGGGGAATCCCAGGCCGACGCTCATGAAGACAGTGTCCAGTTGATGACCCTGCACTCCGCGAAAGGGCTGGAGTTTCCGATGGTGTTTCTGGCCGGTGTTGAGGAGGGCTTGTTCCCGCACAGCATGTCGCTGGAGGAACCGGGGCGGATGGAGGAGGAGCGCCGTCTGGCCTATGTCGGTATCACCCGGGCCATGAAGAAGTTGGTGCTGACGTACGCGGAGTCCCGCCGGTTATACGGGCAGGAGAAGTTTCATGCGCTGTCTCGGTTTGTGCGGGAGATTCCGGGGGATTGTCTGCAGGAGGTTCGGCTGCGCAATACGGTGACCCGGCCGGCGATGGTGGAGCGGCCGAATGAGAGCCTGTTCAGTCAGGATTCAGCGCAGCAGGCGGGGTTCAGTCTGGGGCAGCGGGTTCGGCATCCGAAGTTTGGTGAGGGGGTTGTGATGAACTGTGAGGGTTCGGGGCATCATACCCGGGTGCAGGTGAACTTTGATGAGGGGGCGAAGTGGCTGGTGTTGGCGTATGCGCCGTTGGAGGCTTGTTGAGCGGTTGAGCTAGCCTCATGCAGCCTTCGAGCACGGAGGTGGCATGGCGGTGGGAACGTCTTTCCAAAAAGCGCTCGAGCCGTCCATGGGCGCTTGTGTTCCGCCATCCCTGGCTCCACAAATTTTTGGAAAGACGTTCCCACCGCCACGCTTTGACGTTTCTGCAATCCGAAACAGAACGCTATCTCCAAGGTTCATATTTATGCGCTTTGAGAGTTACATCAAGACAGCGTAAATCACACCCGCCAACACAATCCGGTAGATCACATACGGCCACATACCCACTTTGTTGAGCCACTTCAGGAAGAAGTGGATGGCGGTGATGGCCATCAGAAACGAGGTGACGCCGCCAATCAGAAAACCGTTCCAGTCCACGATCACGTCGGATGTGGCCACTTCCAGCAGTTTTACCGCCGATGCCAGCACAATAATGGGAATCGCCAGCAGGAAGGAGAACCGGGAGGCTGTTTCCCGGGTCATGCCCAGGAACAGGCCAGCGGTGATGGTGACGCCGGAGCGGGAGGTGCCGGGCACCAACGCCATGGCCTGGGCGATGCCGACGATGACGGCGTCTTTCCAGTTAAGGCTGTCCAGGGTGCGCTGGCGTTTGGGCAGCCAGTCGGCGAGGCCGAGAAGCAGGCCGAAGATCAGGGTGGTGAAGAAGATCACCGAGGCACCGCGTAGTTCGTTGTCGATCATGTCCAGCAGCGCCAGGCCAGCCAGGCCCGCCGGGATGGTGCCGATCACCAGGTACCAGGCCAGGGCGCCCTGGCCGACGATTTTGCGCTGGCCGATGGAGATCAGGCCATCCCGGGCGATGCCGAAGACATCCCGACGGAAGTACAGCACCACCGCCAGCAATGTGCCCACATGAACCGACAGATCGAAACCGACGCCCTGGTCGTCCCAGCCAAAGAATGCGGGTGTGAGTATTAAGTGCGCGGAGCTGGAGATGGGCAGGAATTCGGTCAGCCCCTGCAGTAGGCCAAGGAAAAGGGCTTGGAATACGTCCATTTTGATGGTTTCCGGTTGCAGCGGTGAGTCAGGTTTCCGCTTTTCTTGGGCCGTGCGGGATAGTGTCAGGGTGGTGGATGGTACCAAGGTGATTCCCGGCTGAACAGGCAGCGAAGGTTACAGTGGTATTACCAAAGGGTTCCTCCGCTGCCTGTGCGGTTAGTCGTGGATAATCATTCAGGCTGGAAATCTGTCCCGTGTGTTGTTGGCGATGCGTACCAGCGCCAGCATCAGTGGCACTTCCACCAGCACCCCCACCACCGTTGCCAGAGCCGCCCCGGACTGCAGGCCGAACAGGCCAATGGCCGCGGCCACCGCCAGTTCGAAGAAATTGCTGGCACCGATCATGGCGCCGGGGGCGGCAATGCAGTGGCGCACTTTCCACAACCGGGCCCAGCCGTAGGCCAGCAGGAAGATAAAGACCGTCTGGATAATCAGCGGCACGGCAATCAGCACTATATGCAACGGATTTTGCAGAATGACGTCACCCTGGAAGGCAAACAGCAGTATCAGCGTGATGATGAGCGCTACCGGTGTCACGGGCCCCAGCCGCTTCATAAAGACCTGGTCGTACCATTGTTCACCGCGCCGGGCGATCAGGGTGCGGCGGGTCAGGTAACCGGCGGTGAGCGGAATCACGATATACAGCACCACCGACAGAAGCACCGTATCCCAGGGCACCTGAATGTCGGAAATGCCCAGTAGCAAGACCACGATCGGGGCGAAGGCGAACAGCATGATGAGGTCGTTCAGGGACACCTGCACCAGGGTATAGGCGGCATCGCCCCGGGTCAGGTAGCTCCAGACAAACACCATGGCGGTGCAGGGCGCCGCCCCCAGCAGGATGGCACCGGCCAGGTATTCGCTGGCCAGTTCCGGTGCAATCAGGGGCGCGAACACCACCATCAAAAAGAACCAGGCAATGGCAAACATGGTGAACGGCTTGATCAGCCAGTTCACGATGGTGGTGATGGCCAGTCCCTTGGGTTCCTTGCGCACTCCGACCACGGCGCTGAAATCAATCTGCGCCATCATCGGAAAAATCATCGCCCAGATCAGGATGGCGGTGGGGATGGACACCTGGGCGTATTCGAACCGCGCCAGGGTCTCGGGGACAGAGGGGGCCAGCTGCCCGAGGGTGATACCGGCCATAATGGCCAGCGCCACCCACACCGACAGGTAACGCCCGAACAGATCCATTCCGCCGTCATTGGCTTCAACCGTGTTCACATCGCTGTTACGGCTCATCGCACACCCTTAAATGGAACGTTGGTTCACTCGTTTCGACAGTTCTTCGGCGCTTTCCTTGCGCTCGGAATAGCGGTCGGTGAGGTAATCGCTGCGGTCCCGCACCAGCAGGGTGAACTTTACCAGCTCCTCCATGACATCCACGATGCGGTCGTAATAAGCCGAAGGCTTCATGCGATCGTTGCCGTCGAATTCCATGAACGCCTTGGGCACTGACGACTGGTTCGGAATGGTCACCATGCGCATCCAGCGGCCCAGCACCCGCAGCTGGTTCACGGCGTTGAGCGATTGGGAACCCCCGCACACCTGCATCACGGCCAGGGTCTTGCCCTGGGTGGGGCGCACGGCGCCCAGAGACAGGGGAATCCAGTCGATCTGGGTTTTCATGATGCCGGTCATGGCGCCGTGGCGTTCAGGCGAGCACCACACCATACCCTCGCTCCATTGCACCAGGTCTCGCAGTTCCTGCACCTTGGGATGGCTGGCGTCTTCGGCATCCGCCAGGGGCAGGCCCCGGGGGTTAAAGATGCGGGTTTCCGCGCCCATGGCCTCCAACAATCGGGCCGCTTCTTCCACCGCCAGGCGGCTGAACGAGCGCTCTCGCAGGGAGCCGTACAGCAGCAGAATGCGCGCTGGGTGGGACGATGCCGGTGTGCTGAAAAGTCTGTCGGAGTCGGGTGCGGTGAACAGCTCAGTGCTCAGGTTGGGGAGGTTGTTGATGGGCATGAGGGCTAGTGGATCCTTTACGTCATTACAATGTCACACTAATATGCGAAAAACTGCATATTCGGATAAGCATATATATTGGTGAATTCAGATGAAAGGTCAAGGGTTTTACTCACCGGCTTCGCTGTTCAAGGCGTTGGGGGATGAGCTCCGGTTATGCGCGACGCTGTTGATTCATCAGCAGGGCGAGCTGTGTGTGTGTGAGTTGATGGAAGCTTTCGCTGCGCCCCAATCGAAAGTCAGCCGTCACCTGGCGGCGTTGCGGGAGGCTCGCGTGTTGAGCACTGAGCGCCGGGGCCAATGGGTCTATTATTACCTTGACCCGGAGTTGCCGGAGTGGGTGATTCAGACTCTGGAGCAAACCCGTGGCAATAACCCGGATCTGCTGACCGGGCCTCTTGCCCGGTTGCAGGCCATGGCGGATCGGCCGGTGGCCAGTTGTTCCTGATTCGGTAATGGTGGCTGAAGGCTGTTCTGACAAGGAGATTTTTATGAACACGATTAAAGTCGGTATCAATGGCTTTGGCCGGATTGGCCGGCTGGCATTGCGGGCGGCCTGGGGCTGGCCGGAACTGGAGTTCGTTGCCGTCAACGACCCGGGTGCAGACGCCCACACACTGGCTCACCTGCTGAATTTCGACAGCGTGCACGGCACCTGGAGCCGTGAAGCGGTTGCCGATGGCGATGAACTGGTAATTGACGGCCGGCGCATTGCCGTCACTCACAACAAGGCCATTGCTGACACTGACTGGTCCGGCTGTGACCTGGTGATTGAAGCCAGCGGCGTGAATAAAACCGTGGCGGTGTTGCAGGCCTACCTGGACCAGGGGGTGAAGCAGGTGGTGGTCTCCGCGCCGGTCAAGGAAGCGGGAGCGAAGAACATTGTCATGGGAGTGAATGACCACACCTTTGACCCGGCCACGGACCGCATCCTCACCGCGGCGTCCTGCACCACCAACTGCCTGGCGCCGGTGGTCAAGGTGATTCATGAAAAGCTGGGCATCAAGCACGGCTCGCTGACCACCATCCACAGCCTGACCAACACCCAGACCATCATCGATGCGCCCCACAAGGACCTGCGCCGGGCCCGGGCCTGTGGCAGCTCGCTGATTCCCACCAGCACCGGCTCGGCCACGGCGATCATTGAGATCTTCCCGGAGCTCAAGGGCAAGTTGGACGGCCACGCGGTGCGGATTCCGCTCATCAACGCGTCGCTGACCGACTGCGTGTTCGAGGTGGAAACGCCCACCGACAAAGATACGGTGAACCGGTTGCTGCAAGACGCGGCGGAGGGCGAGCTGAAAGACATCCTGGGCTACGAAGAACGCCCGCTGGTGTCCATCGACTACAAGACCGATCCCCGTTCTTCCATCGTCGACGCCCTGTCCACCCTGGTGGTCAACGGCACCCATGTGAAAATCTACGCCTGGTACGACAACGAATGGGGCTACGCCAACCGCACGGCGGAACTGGCCCGCAAGGTAGGGCTGGCCTGATATGAGCGCGGCCATCCGCCAGTACCTGGTGATCACAGGCAACTACTGGGCCTTCACGCTGACCGATGCCGCCCTGCGGATGCTGGTGGTGCTGCATTTCCACCAGCTGGGCTATTCGCCCCTGAGCATTGCCCTGTTGTTTGTTTTTTACGAGTTCTTCGGGGTGGTGACCAATCTGGTGGGGGGGTATCTGGGGGCGCGCATGGGCCTGAACCGAACCATGAACATCGGGCTGTTCCTGCAGATTGTGGCGCTGGTCATGCTGGCGGTGCCGGCGGCCCTGCTCACGGTGCCCTGGGTGATGGCAGCCCAGGCGCTATCGGGCATTGCCAAGGATCTCAACAAGATGTCGGCCAAAAGCGGCATCAAGTTGCTGGTGCCGGACGAGCAGCAGGGCAGGTTGTACGCCTGGGTAGCGCTGCTCACCGGCTCCAAGAATGCCCTGAAAGGCCTCGGGTTCTTTCTGGGCGGTGTGTTGCTGATGGCGGCGGGTTTTACCGGCGCGGTGGCGGCGATGGCCGTTGCCCTTACGCTGGTGTGGCTGGCCAGCCTGTTCCTGTTAGGGCAGGATCTAGGCAAGAGCAAGGCCAAACCCAGGTTCCGAGAGATTTTGTCCAAAAGCCAGGCCATCAACGTGTTGTCGGCCGCCCGGATGCTCCTGTTCGGGGCCCGGGATGTGTGGTTTGTGGTGGCGCTGCCGGTGTATATGGCCACGGTGTTTGGCTGGGATCATTGGCAGGTGGGTGGTTTCATGGCCAGCTGGATTGTCGGTTACGGCCTGGTACAGACCATTGCGCCGCGCATGACCGGCCACGGCAACGGCAAGTCCGGCGCCATCACCTGGGCGGCATTACTGGCTATTGTCCCGGCAGCCATAGCCGGAGCGTTGGCAGCGGGCTGGCCAGCTCAGGCGGTGGTGATCGGCGGCTTGCTGGTGTTCGGCGTGGTGTTTGCCGTCAATTCGTCCCTGCACAGCTATCTGATCGTCAGCTATGCCCGCAGTGACGGGGTGTCTCTGGATGTGGGCTTTTATTACATGTCCAACGCCGCCGGTCGTTTGTTGGGAACGATTCTGTCCGGGTGGGTCTATCAGGTTTATGGCCTGGAAGCCTGCCTGTGGATTTCTGCCGTACTGGTAGCCATGGCCGCCCTGTTCTCGTTATGGTTGCCGGAATCAACACGCAAACCGACAGGAGAACAAGGCTATGTCTGATGCCAATGTGGTGGTGATTACCGGCGCTAATCGAGGAATTGGCCTGGAACTGGCCCGACTCTATGCCGCCGAAGGCCGTCAGGTGATCGGGGTGTGCCGACAGTCGTCGGAAGAACTGGCCGCCGTGGCCGGGCAGGTGATCGACGGAGTGGACGTCACCACCGGAGCGGGCATTGAGAAGATGAAAACGGGCCTCGCTGGCAAGCGGATTGGCTTGCTGATCAACAACTCGGGCCTGTTGCAGGATGGGCAGCTGGGCAGTATCGATTTCGATTCCATCCGCACCCAGATGGAAATCAATGCCTACGCGCCCCTGCGGGTGACGGAAGCGCTGGTGCCGCAGATGGCGCAGGGCAGCAAGATTGCCAACATCACCAGTCGCATGGGTTCCATCGCCGACAACGACTCCGGTGGTCGCTACGGCTATCGGGCGTCCAAAGCGGCGCTGAATGCTTTCGGTAAATCCCTGGCGGTGGACCTGAAACCGGAGGGTATCGCCGTGGCCCAGCTGCACCCGGGTTATGTGAAGACCCGCATGGTCAACTTTGGCGGCCTGATTACCCCGGAAGAGTCTGCCCGGGGGTTGGCGGAGCGGATTGCTCAACTGAACCTGGACAACACCGGGTCGTTCTGGCACAGCAACGGTGAGGAACTGCCCTGGTGACCGAGCCAGGCAGGCAAGCCCGGGTGCTGATGCTATCCGCCTACGATGCGGGCAGCCATCGCCATTGGCGCTCGCAGTTACAGCAGGTATTGGGTAGCCATTGCCAGGTGGAGGTGCTGGCATTGCCCCCCAGATTTTTCCAGTGGCGTATCCGGGGCAATGCCATCAGCTGGTTGCGAGAGCCCTTGCTGCGAGAACACTGGGATTTGCTGATCGCCACATCGATGGTGGATCTGGCCACCCTGAAAGGGCTGCAACCGGCTCTGGCGCGGGTGCCGTCGTTGCTCTACATGCACGAAAACCAGTTTGCGTTTCCGGCCAATGAGCGCAATACCGCACGCCTCGAACCCATGATGGTGAATTTATACAGCGCCCTGGCTGCGGATGCGGTGGTGTTTAACAGCGCCTGGAACCGGGACAGTTTTTTGCAGGGTGTGGAGGTGTTGTTGGGCAAAATGCCGGATGCGGTGCCCGAGGGGGTGGTGGACGAACTCCGGAAGCGCTGCGAGGTGGTTCCTGTGCCCATTGACGACCGGTTATTTGCGGCGACGCCCAGGGCGTTTAACCGGGCCTGTCCCCACCTGGTGTGGAATCATCGCTGGGAATACGACAAGGCGCCCGACCGTCTTCTGGGGCTGTTGCAGGTGCTCAGAAACAGGCAGCAGCCGTTTCGGCTGAGTGTGGTGGGCGAGCGGTTCCGACGCGCACCCAGGGTGTTCGAGCAGATTCGCCACGAATTTCGTGACCAGCTTGAATGTTGGGGTTATCTGCCCTCGAGGACGGATTATCAGCAGCTGCTGGGCCGAGCCGATATTGTGGTCTCGACCGCCCTGCATGACTTTCAGGGATTGGCGATGCTCGAAGCCATGGCGGCCGGTTGCACGCCGCTGGCGCCGGATCGCCTGGCCTATCGCGAATATGTTCCGGCGCCCTGCCGCCATGCCAGCCACGAGGCTGATCCTGCGCCGGAGGCAGAGGCTGCGGCAGACTGCCTGCAGCGCTTGCTGGCGGCCGATTTGCCCGCCTGCCTGCCCGATGCCTGGCGAACCAGCAACCTGAGCCAGCACTACTGGCAGGTTATCGACCGGTTGCTGGGCGCTCAGTAATTCTGTGCGGGCACCTCTCGAATACGCCCGTGTTCATCAATGGCCACATAGACGAACAGGCCTTCGGTTACCTTGCGCGGGGTTTTTGAAGCGCGGTCCAGGGTCCAGACTTCCACCTGAATCTTCATCGAACTGCGCCCGATATCCACCAGATCGCAGTAACAACCCACCTGTGAGCCCACCCGCAGTGGTGATAAAAACTCCATCCGATCCATGGCAACGGTGGCGTTGCGGCCCTGGGAAATGCGCCCGGCCATGGTGGCGGCGGCAATATCCATCTGCTTGACCAGCCAGCCGGCAAAGACATCGCCATTGGCGTTGGTGTCGGCGGGCAGGGGGATTACCTGGAGCATCATTTCGCCACGGGGGGCGGGTTTGTCGTCTTCGTATGCGGTCATGGGGTACATCGCCTTGAGAGTTGTTTTCTGTGCATGGTAACGGGCTTTATCGGCGGTGCAAGCATATTTCATAGCATGCTCAGCCCGGAGAAAGATTTAATCGGGTGTCACAAAGCTGTCACAGAGTCCTTCTAGGATGCAGCTATCGAACAGGTATCAGCAATCGGCGCAGTAAGACGCGCAGTCGGCTGGCTTGAAAAGAGTTCATTTTGATGGAGACGGAATCTGATGAAATTGAAAGCGGTTATCAGCTCGCTGGTTCTCACTGGCAGCGCACTGGCAGTCTCGGCACCGGCCATGGCTCGGGATACGGTGAATATTGTAGGTTCGTCTACGGTTTATCCGTTCGCCACGGTGGTGGCCGAGCGGTTTGGCCGTAACACCGACTTTCGCACCCCGAAACTGGAGTCTACCGGCTCCGGTGGTGGTCTGAAGCTGTTCTGTGCCGGTATCGGTACCCAGCACCCGGATATCACTAACGCATCCCGCCGGATGAAGAAAAGTGAATTCGACATGTGCCAGAGTAATGGCGTGAAAGACATCACCGAGGTCAAGATTGGTAGTGATGGCATTGTCATCGCCAACTCCAAAGAGGCCGACCCGATGGATCTGAGCCTGAAGCAGGTGTTCCTGGCGCTGGCCAAAGAGGTGCCGGATCCGAACGGTGGTGAAACGCTGGTACCCAACCCCTACCAGAAGTGGAGCGATATAGACGCCAGTCTGCCCGCGGTGGAAATCAGCGTCATGGGGCCGCCGCCGACCTCGGGTACCCGGGATGCGTTCGTCGAGATTGCGATGGAAGGTGGCTGTAAGCAGTACGACTGGATTGCCGCCATCAAAAAGCAGGACAAGGGCCGATACAAGAGCATCTGCCACAGCATGCGTGAAGACGGCCTGTTTGTTGAAGCCGGTGAAAACGATAACCTGATTGTCCAGCGTCTGGCGCAGGATAAGGATACTTTGGGTATTTTCGGCTACAGCTTCCTGATGGAAAACAGCAGCCGGATTCAGGCTACGACCATTAACGGTGTCACCCCGACTCCGGATACCATTGCCGACGAAGACTATCCGGTGGCCCGTTCCCTGTATTTCTACATCAAGAACGCCCACGTTGGTGTGGTGCCGGGTGTGCAGGAGTATGCCGAGGAATTTACCAGCGAGGGTGCCTGGGGCGACAATGGCTATCTGGTGGATGTGGGCCTGATTCCCAATCCGCGCTCAACCCGGATGGACGTTGCTCGCAAGGTGCGTAGCCTGGAGTCGATGACCGGTAATGAGCTCTGAGCAATACAATACAGCCAGGGATGACGGAAACGCACAGGCTGATTAGAGAGAAATGAGTATGCAAACAGCCAATCTGTTACCCCTGGTTTTGGTGATGACTGCTGTCGCCTATGGGCTGGCCTACATGAGATCGCGCTCGGTGGCCGAGCCCCTGGGCGGCATTCGTCACCTCAAGTCTCTGCCGTTCTACTACGCCGCCCGGGCTGCGCTCTGGTGCAGCCTGCCGGCACTGGCGGTACTGGCGGCATGGGTGGGGTTTGAAGGCCGGGTGATCCAGTCGCTGGTGGTGTCCTCACTGCCAGCGCACCTGGCGCCGGACAACGCCGGCGAGGCCAGTCTGGTGCTTTCCCAGATCAGTAACCTGTCGGCGGGTAAGCTGGATGCGGCGCGGGTACCGGCCGAAATCGTCGGTGCCGCCGAGCTGCTGGGCCAGTTACGGGCTCAGAGCCAGCAATTCAAGTCGATTCTGGTGGTGCTGATTGCGGTGCTGGGGGCCACTTTCGCCTGGACCCGGGTGCAGCCCCGGATCAACGCCCGGGAAAACGTGGAACGTACCCTGCGCTGGCTGTTTTTCAGTTGTGCAGCGGTGGCCATACTGACCACGGTGGGCATTGTGTTCTCGGTGATCTTTGAAACCCTGCGGTTTTTCGGCCGGGTACCGGTCACCGAGTTCCTGTTCGGTAGCTCCTGGAGCCCGCAAACCGCATTGCGGGTGGATCAGGTGGGCTCTGATGGTGCCTTTGGCATGATTCCGCTGTTTACCGGCACCCTGCTGATTTCGGCGATTGCCATGCTGGTGGCGGTGCCCACGGGTCTGCTCTCGGCGGTGTATCTGTCGGAGTATGCCTCCCGGCCGGTGCGTAATGTGCTCAAACCCATGCTGGAAATGCTGGCCGGGGTGCCGACCGTAGTGTACGGCTTCTTTGCCGCCCTGACCGTGGCGCCGTTTATCCGGGATCTGGCGGAAGCTCTGGGGTTGCAGGCGTCTTCCCAGAGTGCCCTGGCGGCTGGCCTGGTGATGGGCATCATGATCATTCCCTTTGTGTCGTCGCTGTCAGACGACGTCATCAATGCTGTGCCGAAAAGCCTGCGGGACGGCTCACTGGCGCTTGGGGCCACCCAATCGGAAACCATGCAGAAGGTGCTGTTTCCGGCCGCGCTGCCCGGCATCATGGGCGGTATTCTGCTGGCGGCCTCCCGGGCCATTGGTGAGACCATGATTGTGGTGATGGCGGCGGGGCTGGCGGCGCATCTGACGGCCAATCCATTGAACTCGGTGACCACCGTGACCGTGCAGATTGTGACCCTGCTGACCGGCGACCAGGAGTTCGACAGCGCCAAAACGCTGGCGGCCTTTGCCCTGGGTATGATGCTGTTCCTGGTCACACTCACCTTCAACATGGTGGCTTTGAAGATTGTCCGTAAGTATAGGGAACAGTATGAGTGATCAAACCCCACAGGCGGAACTGATCCGCCAGTCGCTGAAGAAGCGGTACCGCAAGGAAAAACGTTTCCGGCTCTATGGCATGCTGGCCATCGCGGTGGCGCTGGGATCTCTGTTGATTCTGTTTACCGACATCATCTCCAAGGGCTACACCGGGTTTATCAAAACCACCATTACCCTGGAGGTGCCATTGGATGGCGAACTGATGTACCTGCAGGATCCGGGTGATTCGGAACAGCTTGCCATGGCCGACTTTCAGGCGCCAATTCTGGCGGCCTTGCAGCAGCATTTCCCGGAGGCCAGCAGTCGCCAAGATCAGCGCGAACTCAATCGTCTGGTGGGCAGTTACGCCGCTAATCAAGTGCGGGATTTGCTGAAAACCCAGCCTGCTCTGCTGGGCAGTACCAAGACCCTGGAGTTTCTGGTGCACGATACGGTGTCGGTGTACGTCAAGCATGCCGATAATCCCGCCTACAGCATCCGCTTGTCGGAACAACAACGCCGGTGGGTGGATCAACTGGTGGCCGAAGGCGCCATTCAGACCAGCTTCAACGATGTGCTGTTCAGCCGGGGGGCGTCCCGGGAGCCGTCTAACGCCGGTATTCTGGGCGCGATTGTGGGTTCGTTGCTGACTATGGTAGTCACCCTGGTGATTGCCTTCCCTGTGGGGGTTGCAGCGGCCGTGTACTTGGAGGAGTTCGCACCCCAGAACCGGTTGACCGACTTTATCGAGGTGAACATCAACAATCTGGCAGCGGTGCCTTCGATCATCTTTGGCCTGCTTGGCCTGGCAGTGTTTATCGGGTTATTCGGGATGCCCCGGTCGGTACCGGTGGTGGGTGGCCTGGTGCTGGCGTTGATGACTCTGCCCACTATCATTATTTCCAGCCGGGCCGCCATCAAGAGTGTGCCGCCATCCATTCGCGAGGCGGCGGAAGGTATTGGTGCCTCCCGGATGCAGGTGGTGCTGCATCATTTGGTGCCCCTGGCCATGCCTGGCATGATGACCGGTTCCATCATCGGCATGGCCCAGGCGCTGGGTGAGACGGCACCACTGCTGCTGATCGGTATGGTGGCCTTTATAGTGGAGGTGCCGGACGGCTTTTTCAGTTCCGCCACGGTGCTTCCGGTACAGATTTACCTGTGGGCCAGCAGTGCCGAGCAGGGCTTTATTGAATTGGCGTCGGCAGGAATCATGATCCTGCTGGCCTTTATGATTACCATGAACGCATTGGCGATCTGGCTGCGCAAGCGGCTTGAGCGCCGGTGGTAAGGAGTGCAGATGAATACCACAGTGACTGCCGGTACCGCCGGTGTCAGTGAGCGGCAAACGGCTACCGCTCCCCAACCGGCGCGGGAGGATACGGCGGTGCGCGAAGGCGTAACCGTGGGCATGCCCTTTGCCGATGATCCCAAGTTTCGGCTGCGCAACGTTGAGGTGTTCTATGGCGTGGATCGCGCCATCAAGAACATCAGCCTGGATATTGCCCGCAACGAGGTGATTGCCTTTATCGGCCCGTCTGGCTGCGGCAAATCCACCTTTCTGCGCTGCCTGAACCGGATGAACGACAGCATCGATATCTGCCGGGTGAAAGGGTCTCTGCAGTTGGACGACCTGGATCTGTACGACCCCAAACGTGATGTGGTGGAGTTGCGGGCCCGGGTTGGGATGGTGTTCCAGAAGCCCAACCCCTTTCCGAAATCGATCTACGACAACGTGGCCTACGGCCCCAGAATCCATGGCCTGGCCAACCGCAAATCAGACCTCGACGATATTGTCGAAAACAGTTTGCGCAAGGCGGGCTTGTGGAACGAGGTTAAAGACCGTTTGGACGCGGTTGCCACCGGCATGTCCGGCGGCCAGCAGCAGCGCCTGTGTATTGCCCGGGCGATTGCGGTGAGCCCGGAGGTGGTGCTGATGGACGAGCCCTGTTCGGCGCTGGACCCCATTGCCACCGCCCGGGTGGAAGAGCTGATTGCCGAGTTGTCGGAGAGCTACACCATTGTGATTGTTACCCATTCCATGCAGCAGGCGGCCCGGGTATCCCATCGCACGGCCTATTTCCATCTGGGCCATCTGGTGGAAGTAAACCAGACCGACAAGGTGTTCACCGCACCGGAACACTCACTGACCGAATCCTATATTACCGGCCGGTTCGGCTGAGCGGTTTTGGCGATAACAGGAGGCAGAAACAATGCCCAGAAAGCAGGATGACGTTTACGGCGATCACATTTCCCATCGCTTTAACGATGAATTGACCGAGTTGAAATCCCGGTTTCTTGAAATGGGCGGCATGGTGGAAACCCAGATTGAACGGGCGATCCAGTCGCTGGTGGATGGTGACAGTCAGGTGGCCGATGAGGTGCGGGCGAATGACCGCACTGTTGATCGCATGGAAATGGATCTGGATGAAGAGGCCATTCTGATCATTGCCCGGCGTCAGCCCGCTGCCCGGGATTTACGGCTGGTGATTTCAGTGATCAAGATGGTGGCGGATCTGGAACGGGTGGGCGATGAAGCCAAGAAAATCGCCAAGATGGCCATCAAGCTGATCGAGGAAGGCCAGGCGCCCCGGGGCTATGTGGAAATCCGCCACATTGCCAGCCATGTGCAGGGCATGTTGCACGATGCGCTGGATGCCTTCGCCCGGCTGGATTCAGAGCAGGCACTGCGGATTATGAAAGCCGACAAGCAGGTGGATGAGGAATACCAGGCGGCCGCCCGGGCCCTGCTCACCTTTATGATGGAAGACACCCGCAATATCTCACGGTGCATGTCGGTGATGTGGGTGCTGAGGGCGCTGGAGCGGGTGGGGGATCACGCCTGCAATATTGCCGAGAACGTGATTTTCATGGTTAAGGGCGAGGATGTGCGCCACACCTCCATGGAAGAGGCGGAGCGGGTCGTCGGCGGCTGAGCCGGTCATCCGGCCCGGGCAGCATGGATGCCGCCCGGGCCCAAGGCCGCCGGTTCAGGCCTGCTTCATTTTATCGGTGTAGGGCGGCCAGCCCAGGGGTTTGCCTGCCAACAGGTGCAGGTGAATGTGAAACACCGTCTGGCCTGAGTTTTCACCGCAGTTCATCACCACGCGATAGCCGTCTTCAGCAAAGCCCATCTCTTTGGCCAGCTTGGCCGCCACCCAGTACAGATGCCCGAACAGTTCCCGGTCGTCTTCTTCGATGTCGTTGATGGTGGCAATCGGCTTCTTCGGAATGATCAGCAGATGTACCGGGGCCTGGGGATTGATGTCCCTGAAGGCGAGGCTGATGTCGTCTTCGTAGACAATGTCCGCCGGAATTTCCCGGTTGATGATTTTGGTGAAGATGGTCTCAGACATAAAAGCTCCTGTGCATTAACTGAGAGCGGCGTTGACAAGCCACTACAGGCCACCCAGACGGGGTAAGCGATTGAGTATGCCCTGAATCGGGGCGGGTAACTGTTCGTCCAGCCCCATGGCGTAGCGGGCAACCTGATTACGGGCAAACGGCAGTGCCCGGGCGGCCCCGAGGCCAAGATTGCGAGCCAGATGCAGGGGGGGAATCCGGTTGCTGAACAGGTGATAGAACAAGTCCATGGCCAGCATCATGCGCTGGTTGGCCGGTCGTCGGCGCTGTTCATAGGCCTGCCGCAGCGCCAGCCCGGCAATGTCTTGCTGCTCGGCCCTGGCTTCAACCAGTAATTGCTGCAGGCACTGGGCATCCTGGAACCCCAGATTAACGCCCTGACCTGCCAGCGGGTTAATGGTGTGGGCGGCATCGCCCACCAGAACCACCCGCTCCTGAGAGTAGTGCCTGGCGTGCTGGCGGGCGATCGGAAAGCTTGCTTTGGCATCGATATGCGTCAGTTCCGGTAATCGTTCCGGGAACTGCCTGTGCAGTTCGGCGATCAGGTCCGCGTTGTTCATGGCCTTGAGTTGCGCAAGTCGCTCCGGCTGGTCGTACCAGACCAGGGAGCCCCAGCATTCTCCGGGGTAGGCGTCGCCCGCCGGGCGCAGTGGCAGAAAGGCTCTGGGGCCGGTTGGATAAAAACCTTGCCAGGTAATGTCCTCAACGGCGCCGCGATAGCGTACCGAGATCACCATGGCCTGCTGTTGGTACTGATCCCGGGTAACGCCGATCCCGGCCAGTTCCCGTATCCGCGACTGGGCGCCATCGGCCCCCACCACCAGTTGTGCCTCCAGAGTCCGGTCGTCGTCCAGCGTGACTCTGGCACCACGGTGATCCTGGCTGAGATCACGCACGCTGTGGCCGGTGATCAGCGTGACGCCGGGCTCGGCTTCTGCGGCCTGCCAGAGCGCACGCTGAGTGATGCTGTTTTCGACAATGTGCCCCAGGTGGCTGGCACCAAGCCGGCGGGCATCGAATTCCACTTCAGTGAGCCGGGAGGGCAGGAGCCGTCTCAGCGGGCTGCTGGCTTCATCCCAGACGGCCAGCCGCTGATAGGGCGTAGCGCGCATGGCGAGAATGCCGGGCCAGGCGCCCAGGCTTGCGAGGTAGCGCTCGCTGCCCGCGCTCAGGGCCGATACCCGGATATCCGGAGCAGCACCGGGCTGAAATTCGCGGGGAGAGGCCCGGTCGACCAGAGCGACATTAAAGCCCTGCTGGCCGAGGCCAAGCGCGAGGGCGGCGCCGACCATGCCCGCGCCAACAACAATGGTGTCAAATGCTTGTATCATATCCGTTCCCTGTCTGCTGGCCCCAGTTTACGCGATGCACCAGGTTAGACAAGGGAACGGCTTGAGGTGTGGCAGGCTCAGTATCCGGCGAGGGATGGAGACGAGGTTTCTTTTCGCCGCTCGGTGCGGCGGCTGGTGCGGATAAGCCACGCAGGCTTGCGGGCTCCGGGCCGGTTAAAGCCCTGGGTCAGCACTACCGGCTGCACCAGATTCAGGAAATCCCGGGTTTTCATGTGAATGGATTCGCTGTGACTGCCAGCGGCAAAGGCCAGTTCGGGTTGCTCGGTGAGCGCTTCGGCGCAGTACACGGTCATGCCAAACAGGCTGCCGAACGGGGGCATGGCACCCACTTCGCAATCGGGAAAGCGATCCTGGAATTCCTGTTCATCCGCCAGATCGACAAAGTCGGTATCCAGCACGCTGCTCAGGCGATCCCAGCGAACACGCCAGGTGGCAGGCATCACCAGCATGGCCATTTTGCCATCCAGTTCAATAACAACGGTTTTGACCACTCGGTCTCCGGCAATCCTGACGTGGTGGGCGAGTTGTTGAGCGGTATAGGCCGGTGGATGAGTAAGGCGCATGTACTCGACCTTGGCCTCGTCCAGAAAGGTTTTCAGCTGCTTCGCGGGCATGTCACAACCTCCTGACAGCACTAACAGTGGCGTGGAGCCATACGCCGTAAACGGGCCGGGCCCCGTTGGCAGGTGAGGAGATTATCCCTCACCTTGTCGACAGCTTAGCCCAGCCTGATCAGTTTGCGAGTAACTGTTTGTAGCGATTGTGACCGGCTTGTAGCGATTGTGACCGGCGTTCGGTCAGTCAGCTTTGTACATATGAACATCCCGTTGCGGGAAGGGAATGGAAATGCCCTCGGCGTCAAAGGCTTTCTTCACGCGCTCCTGCATGTCCCAGTAGAAGGGCCAGAGGTCGCCGCTCTTGGTCCAGGCGCGCACGGTCAGATCTACCGAGCTGTCACCCAGGCCGCCAACAACAATCAATGGCGCAGGGTCTTTCAGGGCACGCTCGTCCTCTTCGATCAGGCGCTTGCAGATGGCCTTGGCTTTGTCGATGTCATCGCCGTAGCCGATGCCAAACTTCATGTCACAACGGCGGGTTTCGTAGGCACTCAGGTTGGTCAGGCTGGCGTTCGAGAGGCTGCCGTTGGGGATAACGATGCGGCGGTTATCAAAGGTGTCGATGATGGTGTAGAGAATGCTGATTTCCCGCACCGAGCCCAGGTACCCCTGGGCTTCGATGGCATCGCCCACTTTGAATGGTTTGAATATCAGGATCAGCACACCCCCGGCGAAGTTGGCCAGGCTGCCTTGCAGGGCCAGGCCTACGGCCAGACCGGCGGCACCGATGATGGCGACAAAGGAGGTGGTGGCAATGCCCACCATGGACGCCACGGAGATCAGCAGCAGGATTTTCAGTATGGCGCTGATCAGTCCGCACAGAAATTTGTTCAACGTTGGGTCTTTTTTGCCCAGCTTGGCGTCAAGCACGTTGACGAAACGGTTGATCAGCCAGAGGCCGATAACAAGGGTGATGATTGCCAGCAGTACCTTGGGCGCGTAGGTCATGACCATTGCGATCCCCTGGTCTACCCATTCGGAGGCGCGGCCATTAGCGCCGAAGAGTTCATCCATCAGAGAAAACTCCTTTCTCGTTGGTGTTTTTGAGGTTTTGTGTCATTGATATAAGTCAGGTGGCAGCGGATGCGGCCTGACACCCTGTTATAGCAGAGATTGCCATGGGTTGTATTGTCGGGATCAGGTTGCGGTGTGTACTCTGGCCCATTGCAGAATGGCGCCCGGCTCGCCCCGAACCAGAATCCGGCCCTGTTTCTGGCTGAGTTGATAATCATACATCGGGTCGTAGTAGTCGTTGAGAAGTGCTTCAATCCAGAGGTGGTGTCCCGCCAGGCTACCTTTTGCTTCCTGTTCATCCAGGGCGTCGAGCATTTTTTGCCGGAGTTGCCTGTAGCGATCGCCGCCCAGGCGTTTGCGAATGCGGTCGACCGCGCTGAGAAGGTAGTCCCGGAAGTTCAGCCAGCCCGCAGATTCGCCATCGCGGGCCACATAACTGGCCAGCATGTCTTCAACGTAGTCGGCCCGAATGATGGCAATGCGCTCTGCCATGGGCCGCTCAAGAATCATCAGGGGCGCTTGCGCCATTTTCTCCTTCATGGCTTCCGGCAGAGCACAGCGGCCGATCAGCCGGCTCTCGTCTTCCAGATACACCGGCCCGCCAACCTGATGGTGGGCTTTGAGCATGGCCACTGCCAGGCGGTTCTCGAAGTCTATCTGAGAGGGCTGCGGCGTTACCTGGCGGCCAAAGCTGGAGCCCCGATGGTTTGCAAGGCCTTCGAGATCCACAGGGTTGGGAAGCTCCAGCAATACCCGGGTTTTTCCGGTGCCGGTTCGGCCGCTGAGAATCCGGAAATGCCCGCTTTCGATCTGTTGATCCAGGCTGTCGATCAGAAATCGGCGAAGGGCCTTGTAACCACCCTTTACCAGCGGATAGTCGATGCCGGATTCTTTTATCCACTGTTGCGTGAGGTGGGAGCGCAAACCGCCGCGAAAACAGTACAGGTAGCCGCTGGGATGCCGGGTGGTAAACCGTTTCCAGGCTTCGATGCGCTGGGCTTTGATGTCACCCGAGACCAGTTGGTGGCCCAGTTCGATGGCCTTTTCCTGACCCTTTTCCTTGTAACAGATACCGATCCGGTGGCGCTCTTCGTCGTTCATCAGGGGCGCATTTTCTGCCGTGGGAAAGCTGCCTTTGGCAAACTCCACCGGAGCGCGCACGTCCATGAGCGGGGTGTCGTTCAGGAACAGATCAAGGTAGTTGTCTGTGTCGGGTCTGCTGGCCATGCTATCGGGTCGCTGTCGTTCCGGATGTGCGGGCAGTATACCGGACGGGCGATACCGCGACATCCTGAAGGCAGGTACAATGCCGCCGGATTTTGCAACCGTAAGGAACCCCCATGTCTTCTGACAATCTGGATCGCCACTTGCAGAAAACCCTGAGTCGCGGGCGAGTGGCGGTATCGAGGCCAGCCGGATGTCCGGGGTTGGCGCTGTACCTGTTTGATCCGGGTGTGCTGGAGGGGCCGTTGAGCCATGATGAGGCCCAGGCTGTGGTGGCGGAGCCTGCATACTGGTCCTTCTGCTGGGCCAGTGGCCAGGTACTGGCCCAGTGGATACTGGATCATCCGGAGCAGGTGGCGGGCAAAACGGTGTTCGATTTTGGCAGCGGCTCCGGTGTCGTGGCGGTGGCCTCGGCGCTGGCCGGTGCCGCCCGCTCTATTGCCTGCGATAGTGATCCGGCGGCGCTGGATGCTGTGTCTGCAAATGCCCGGCTGAACGGGGTGGCGGTGGAACTTTGCGAGGACTGGCATCAACGGCCACCGGAGATTGACCTGATTACCGCAGCAGATGTGCTCTACGATCCGGAGAACAGGTCGCTGCTGGGGGTATTCCGGTCTGCAGCACGGCAGGTGTTGCTGGCGGATTCCCGGGTAAGAGATCTGGGCAATCCGGATTACCGACTGCAGGGCAGAATCGAGGCCAGAACCTGGCCGGATTTGCACGAATTCGAGGAGTTTAATCAGGTGCGGATTTATCGGGCGGGCGCCTGAAAAGCAGAAAAAATAAAGGGCAGCCCGCAGGCCGCCCTCAAGTACTGATCCGCCGTCCTGAGCAGATCAGATTCGGAACAGGTAGGCGCCTCCATGCGCAAAGGGCAACAGCCATGTTACCAGTCCATGCTGCCATTCCCTGGTGCCAGCATCCTGGCCGGCGATCCGATTCGTTATCCCTTAAGCCAGAAATCCATCTATCCCTGCTTCTCCCCGCTGTCCTTGCCGGGGTGCATCCGGTGCGTCGTCCTTTTCCCTGTCATCCTTGACGACAAATATAATACCAATAACTTTGTTGCTGGCGTGTGACCTGATCACGCCAGTGATCACGGATTTTTATCGCATCAATAGAAATTCTTTAAGAATCAGAAGAATACTCGGGGTTAATGCGTGTTTTTCGTGTTTGCGCACGGGACGATACCGCGAGTTCTCACGATCTTGTGCGATATTTCCTACACGTTGTCTGGCGATTTTCGCAAGTGGGCGTCGACTACGGTTTTGATGCCCGGCCAAGGCAGCAGGCCCAGCCCGATGCCGAGAGCATCTGCGGCCACGTCGCTAAGGGCGAAATCCCTGTAGGGCAGGGTTGCCTGCACCACTTCAAGGCTGAAGCCAAACGCGAGCAAAGCAGGTGCATACCAGAGCGCAGGGAGTCTGGGCCAGGCCAGTCGTGTTACCAGGGTCAGCTCCAGAAAGGCAATCACGTGATTGATTTTGTCGTTGGCCGACGCCGGAACAGGGTAGGTGTTGCTGGTGGTGGCCAGGAACAGCACAGCAGCGACGGAGACCAGCACCATGGCCTGCCAGAGCCTGCGCTTGGCCAGCAGGTTGATGATCAGGTCTCGGATACGGGGCATGGTGAAATCCGGCGATCCTTGTGGGCTGTGGGAATCATCCGGTCATGATATGCTTTGCGCCCCGTATTTGTCATGGCACGGAGGATCACCGGTAATGCTCAAGGGTAACTTTTTTCGAGGGCTGGGCTATCTGGGTGATGGTTTCGGGCTGATACGCCAGCCCGGTCTCCGGCTGTTTGTGGTTATTCCGCTGGTTATTAACGTTCTGCTGTTTGGCCTGCTGTTCTATTTCCTTGCCGAAGGTTTCACCGTAATGATCGCCACTGCCATGGCCTGGCTGCCAGACTGGGCCTGGTTGCAGGCGCTGGACTGGTTGTTCTGGCTGCTCTATGGCGTGTTTATTCTGCTTCTGCTGGCTTACGGCTTTGTGATTGTTGCCAACCTGATCGGCTCGCCTTTTTATGGCTATCTGGCGGAATTGACTGAAAAGCATCTGACCGGGCAGGAGGTGACGACCGATGACAGCTGGGCGGCGATCCTCAAAGATATCCCCCGGGCGTTCTGGCGCGAGGTGCAGAAAATTCTGTATTACCTGCCCAGGGCTTTGGTGCTGGTTGTCATCGGGTTGATTCCTGTGGTCAATCTGATCGCTGCGGTGCTGTGGTTCGGCTTTAACAGTTGGATGATGGCGCTGCAATATGTGGACTATCCAGCGGACAACCACAAGGTCAGTTTTCCCGCGTTGCGCCAACTGCTGGCGGATACCCGGCTCTCGGCGCTGGGATTCGGGCTGCCGGTGGCACTGGCAGCCATGGTGCCCATATTGAATCTGGTGGTGGTGCCTGCGGCGGTCTGCGGGGCCACGGTCTACTGGGTTCGGGAGAACCGGTCTGCAATACAGTCACCTGCTTTAACACGCTAAACACTCACTGGAGGTTTCTTGGAAACATCGGAATTTGTCATCGGCCAGCGTTGGGTCAGCCACAGCGATACCTCTCTGGGCCTGGGGATTGTTACGGATATCTCCGGCCGCAGAGTGACCCTTGGGTTCCCGGCCGCTGACGAGGAACGCACTTACGCCATTGATAACGCGCCCTTGTCGCGGATCATCTATCAGCAGGGAGAGGAAATCGAGACCTTTGATGGCGAGACGTATATCGTGCGTGCGGTCGAGGATATCGATGGCGTTTTGATGTACCACGCGGATGACGGGGAAAACCTGCATCCGGTGTCAGAGGTCAAGCTGGCGGGGTCGGTCAACTTTTCGGCGCCTCATCAGCGCCTGTTCGCCGGTCAGTTTGACCGCAACGGCGCGTTTCGTTTGCGGGTTGCAACGCTGGAACATCTGGATCGGTTGCGGGCATCCCCGGCCCAGGGACTGATTGGCGCCCGAACCCAGCATTTGCCGCACCAGCTGTACATCGCCCATGAGGTGGCACGCCGCCATGCGCCCCGGGTACTGCTGGCAGATGAAGTTGGCCTGGGCAAAACTATTGAAGCCGGGCTGATCCTGCACTACCAGTTACAGACTGGCCGGGCACGCCGCGCCCTGATTGTGGTGCCGGATTCGCTGGTTCACCAGTGGCTGGTGGAAATGCTCAGGCGGTTCAATTTGCGCTTTTCCATTATCGATCAGATCCGGTACGACGATCTGAAGGCCGATGAAGGCGATGTCGATGCACTGGTGAATCATATTTTCGGAGACGACAGCGCGATCAACCCATTCGAGTCTGAGCAGCTGGTGCTGTGCAGCCTTGATTTTCTGATGGCCAGCAAGCAGGCCCGGAAAGACGCGTTCGCTGCTGGCTGGGATCTGATGGTGGTGGATGAGGCTCACCATCTTGCCTGGTCGCCGGAGCAGGCCAGTGAGGAATATCAGGTGGTGGAGCAGTTGTCAGCCGCCAGCCAGGGCCTGCTGTTGCTGACCGCTACGCCGGAACAGATTGGTGTAGCCAGTCACTTCGCCCGTCTGCGCTTGCTTGATCCCGCCCGTTTCCACGATCTGGAGGCGTTCAGGCAGGAAGAGCAGCATTACGAAGCCATCAACACCGTGGTTCGCCGCCTGCCTGCAGACCCTGCCAGCCTGTCCTCAGAGGATCGCGGAGCGCTGGAAAACTGGTTGGGAGACCAGTTGCCAGAGTTACTGGCCAGAGACGATGCCCGTCAGGCCGTTATCGATGCCTTGCTGGATCGCCACGGTACCGGCCGGGTGCTGTTCCGTAATACCCGGGCGGCAATCCAAGGCTTCCCGGAGCGGCAGCCGCTGCCGGTGCCTCTGCCGTGTCCGGATCTCTATCAGGATGTCTGTCGGGGCTTGCCTGGCCTGGCACCGGAAGTGTCGGTGCCCGAGGAAGACTGGCTGGCCGGTGACCCCCGTGTGGCCTGGCTGGAGAAGACTCTGGCCAGCCTGCGCCCGGCGAAGGTGGTGGTGATTTGCGCCAGTGCCAGCACCGCCATGGCGCTGGAACATTATCTTCAGCTGCGGGCGGGTATCCGCAGTGCGGCGTTTCATGAGCACCTGAGTCTGATTGAGCGAGATCGTGCTGCGGCTTATTTTGCAGACACCGAGCAGGGTGCCCAGGCACTGATCTGCTCTGAGATTGGCAGCGAAGGCCGTAATTTCCAGTTTGCCCACCACCTGGTTCTGTTTGACCTGCCCGCGAACCCGGATTTGCTGGAACAGCGCATCGGCCGACTGGATCGGATAGGCCAGGCCGAGACGGTGCGCATCCACATTCCGTACCTGCAGGGCTCCAGTCAGGAGGTTCAGTTCCGGTGGTTCCAGGAAGGACTGAATGCCTTTGCTGAAAGCTGCGCTGTGGGTGTGGCGGTACAGGAAACGGTAAAACCGCACTGGCAGCAGGCGCTGGAGGGTGATACTGCGGCACTGGAAAGCCTGGTGGCAGAAAGTATTGAAGAAAGCAGTCGACTGAAAATTCTGCTGCACAATGGCCGGGATGCACTGATCGAGCTGAATTCGTGCCGAAGGGCAGAAGCTCAGGCGCTTATCGAGAGCATCGAGCAGGAAGAAAATGCGGCCGCGGTGAACGATTATATGGTGCAGGCGTTTGACATTCTTGGTGTGGATATCGAAGACCATAGCGAACATGCGGATATCCTGAAGCCGGGAGAGCAGTTCCAGGCCGGGATGGTTTCGGGGCTCCCGGAGGATGGCCTGACTGTCACCTGGGATCGACAGCAGGCCCTGCAGCGAGAGGACATGGCTTTTATCAGCTGGGAGCATCCGCTGGTGACCGGTGTCATGGATTCGGTAACCAGTTCTGGTCTGGGCAAGGCTGCACTGGCGAACCTGTCGGTGAAGGCGTTACCACCGGGCACTCTCTTGCTGGAAGCGGTGTTTGCTGTGCATTGCCCGGCACCGGAGTCTCTGCAACTGACTCGCTATCTGCCGGTATCACCACTGCGACTGGTGGTGGATGTGAACGGCCGGGACCTGTCGAAGGCGTTGCCCCATGATCGCCTGAACGACCTGTGTTCGAATATCCGGCGGCGCACTGCTCAGGCTATTGTCCCGAAAATCCGCGCCGAGGTAGACACCATGGTGGATCATGCCGAGCGGTTGGCGGAGCCCAGCCTTTCACCGCTGAAGGCGCAGGCACTGGCCAGAGTGGAAGAGGGTTTCTTGCCGGAAATACGACGCCTTGAGGCGTTGCAAAAGGTAAATCCGACAATCCGAGACGAGGAGATTGCCTTTCTTTCCGGCCAACTGGCAGCGGCTCGCAGTGCCGTAGAACATGCGTCGCTGGCACTTGAGGGTATTCGTGTGATTGTGACCTCATAGTGCGACCGCGTTGTGTGCAAGCCTGTGTGGCGCCTGACCATCTGTTGGGGTAAGTTGAACGTAACGAAGTGTAGTCAAAGGGCCCCGGCGAAGGCCGGGGGCTCCAATCCATGGAAGACAGAGAGATCCTGAGATGACTTTGATTTTGTTTCTGGTTGCACTGGCTGGCTTGCTGTATGTGATGCGTCGCGAGTCCGGAGCCAAGCCTGCCATTGGCGTGATGCTGGTGGTTGGACTGATTTCACTGTTTGCTGGCTCCGGCGGGCTGGCGTTCGTTCTGCTGGCTGGCGCTGCGATAACCGCGGCGGCGGGCCTGCCGCAGTTCCGTCAGAGCTGGCTGACCCCCCGCGTCTTCGCCATGTTCAAGAAGGTGGCGCCCAAGGTGTCGGACACCGAAAAGGTGGCGCTGGAGGCTGGCACCGTGGGCTGGGACGGCGAGCTGTTTACCGGTCGCCCGGATTGGCACAATCTGCTGATCAACCGCCATACCGGCCTGAGCGAGGAAGAGCAGGCGTTTGTGGACAACCAGTGTACTCAGGCAATTTCTATGTGTAATGCCTGGGATCTGGCTGTGGAGCGTGCGGATTTGCCGGCAGAGCTCTGGGATTTGCTCAAGAAAGAAAAATTCTTTGGCATGATCATCCCCAAGGAGTATGGGGGGCTCGGCTTTTCTGCCAAGGCGCAAACTGCGGTTCTGCAGAAGCTGGCGGCCAACGAAATGCTGATGGTCACGGTGGGTGTCCCCAACTCCCTTGGGCCGGGCGAGTTACTGGTTAAATACGGCACCGAAGAACAGAAACAACACTACCTGCCAAGGTTGGCTGATGGTCGGGAAATCCCCTGTTTTGGCCTGACCGGGCCTCGTGCCGGATCCGATGCCACCTCGTTGCCAGACACGGGCATCGTCTGCAAGCAGCAGGTAGAAGGAGAAGAAGTGATTGGTATCCGGCTAAATTTTGAAAAACGCTGGATTACCCTGGCGCCGGTAGCGACGGTGGTTGGCCTGGCGTTCCGCATGTTTGATCCCGACGGGTTGCTGGGCGACACAGAGGACTACGGCATTACCTGCGCGCTGATTCCCAGAAACACCGACGGTATGGAAATTGGCCGCCGTCACTGCCCGATCGGCACGCCGTTTATGAATGGCCCGATTCGCGGCAAGGATGTGTTTATTCCGCTGGACTATATTATCGGTGGCCAGGAAATGGCCGGTCAGGGCTGGCGTATGCTGGTCGAGTGCCTGTCGGTCGGGCGCTGCATTACTCTGCCGTCCGGTGCCGCTGGCGCAGCGGCCTACTCGGTGGGAACGGCCGGTGGCTTTACCCGGGTGCGCCGCCAGTTCAATACGCCTGTCGCCGAGATGGAGGGCGTACAGGCGCCGCTGGCGCGGATTGCCGCGAAAACCTACATCGCCCAGTCTGCGGTTAACCATACCGCAAACATGATTGACCGTGGCGAGAAACCCGCGGTGCCCTCTGCCATCCTCAAATACCACCTTACCGAGTTTCAGCGGGATGTGCTGACCGATGCCATGGATGTTCATGGCGGTAAGACCGTGACCCTGGGGCCGCGCAATTACCTCGGTATCGGTGCCAGTGGCGCGGCGGTATCGATAACGGTGGAGGGGGCCAACATCATGACCCGCAGCCTGATGATCTTCGGTCAGGGTGCTATTCGCTGTCACCCCTATGTGTTGAAAGAGCTGGCCGCCAAGGACAATGATGATATCCAGGCGTTCGATGAAGCGTTCTTTGGCCATGCGGGGCTGATTTTCGGTAATGCTGCCCGGGCGTTCACCCAGGCGTTGGGTCTGGGCAAGGCGGATGTGCCTTTTGATAATGCGTCACGCCAGTATGCCCAGGCGCTTGCGCGCTTCAGTTCCGCATTCGGCTTGTGTGCGGATGCGGCCATGACCACGCTCGGTGGCGAGCTTAAGATGAGAGAGCTGATTTCCGCGCGGCTGGGCGACATGCTTTCCAACCTGTATCTCGCGTCGATGGTTCTGAAGAACTGGCATGAGACCCAGCCGGTGGAAGGCGAGAAAGAGCTTATGCAGTACAGCCTGAGCTATCTGTTGCACCGCACGGAGCAGGCGCTGAACGAGTTTCTGCAGAATCTGCCGAACCGCCCTGTGGCTCTGGCGTTGCGCGCGATCACTCTGCCGCTGGGGTGCCGCTGGGCGGCGCCGCGGGATGACCTGTCCCGTAATCTGGCACGTGCAATCAGTACCGACACGCCTGTACGGGCGAAACTGATGGCCGGGGCCTGGACGACAGACGGTGACAATGGCGTTGATAACCCGGTCGCGCGCTACAACGCGCTGTTGCAGGATTACGATAAAGCTGAGCAGCTGTATCGCAAGGCTTCCAAGGCGTATGCCAAAGGCGATTTGCCCACAACCGCGCTGCATCCGGAAGAGCGATTCGAAGCGGCATTGGAGGCCGGGGTGTTTACGGCAGAGGAAGCCGAGTTCATGCGTCAGTATGAAGCCGTGGTGCTGGAAATGCTGACGGTCGATGATTTTCCGTTCGATGCGTTTGCACGGGATCGGGACACCCTGATCGAACATACGCCAGCGTGAGGTAGCGGCTGATATGTGGCTGTCTGTGGCCGCGGTCAGTGTTGGCGCCATCATTGGCGCCAATCTGCGCTGGTTGCTGGGGCTCTGGCTGAACAGCAGTTACCATGCCATTCCCTGGGGGACGCTGGTGGCCAACCTTGCTGGCGGGTGGCTGGTGGGCTTGCTGATGGCGTTTTTCAGTCAGTCTACGTCGCTCGCGCCGGAATGGCGCCTGTTTGCAGTCACTGGCCTGTGCGGTGCCCTGACCACCTTCTCAACCTTTTCGCTGGAAATGTTTGCCGCGCTGCAGGCGGGCCGGTGGGGTGTGGCGGCCATGGGGGTGGCGGCCCACGTCATCGGCTCCCTTGCAATGACCGCAGCGGGCTTTGCCACCTTTTCGATGCTTCGTGGATGAGGGGGTGCGGAGAAATTGACCGCTGGGTATCACTACCTATACAAATTCTTGAAAATACGCTTGGCAACGACGGGTTTCCAGAGTACAGTGACTCGGTAGGAAAGAATCAGCAAAGCAGTTCATGAATAAGACGTACCTCAGAAGTTAGTAGTGACCGTCCTGTTTTTGATCCCGCGAGTTCTGTTTTTCCGTAACACGCTGACCTTGACCATTCAGGTGAGGCGGCAGATAAACGATTGATTTCAGGAAGTTTAAGTATGTCTACTACTACCGGTACTGTTAAGTTCTTCAACGAAGCAAAAGGCTTTGGCTTTATCACTCGTGAAGGCGGCCCGGACGTATTTGTTCACTACAGCGCCATTCAGGGTTCAGGTTTCAAGACCCTGGCCGAAGGCCAGCAGGTTGAGTTCACCGTAACTCAGGGCCAGAAAGGTCCTCAGGCGGAGAACGTTGTTGCTCTGTAATCCTTACCGGATTCAGCAATAACCGAAAAAAGGCAGCGAAAGCTGCCTTTTTTGTTTCCGGGTACTACTGATCTTCGAAAAGTTCCCGGTAAAATTGCAGGGTACCCCGCCAGGCGCGTGTCGCTGCTTCCTGATCATAGGCCACCGGCATACCGAACTGTTCGGCAATCCGGTCGGCATTCGGGTTGGTGAACGAGTGTTTCACTCCCGGGAAGCTCACCAGCGTTAAGTCTGCCCCCGCGTTCTGCATTTCTCTTACCAGCCCTGCCACCTGATCTGATGGCACCATGGCATCAGCGCCGCCGGTATAAACCTGTACTTTTGCCCTGAGGGTTTCCGGGTTGGCCTGAATCGGGCTGGCCAGAGCTCCGTGGTAGCTCACTACGCCATCCAGATCCAGCCCAAGGCGGGCCATGTTCAGTACAACAGCGCCACCGAAGCAGTAGCCCTGGGCGGCGATACGTTCGGGATCCACGCTTTCATGGTGTTGCAGCAGAGCCATGGCCTTGGTGAACCGCGCCTCTACCCGATCCATGTCAGCGGTGGCTTCGCGCATGAACTTCTGGGCTGTGTCCGGGTGTTCCGCCTGCTTGCCAGAGCCGTACATGTCCAGTGCAAAGGCGGTATAGCCTTCTTTGGCCAGTTTGCGGGCCTGCTCCCGGGCAAACTCATTGTGCCCCCACCATTCATGCACAACCAGAATACCGGGCCTGCGCCTTTCGAGCTGGTCATCCCAGGCCAGATAGCCGGTAAAGGTTTCACCGTCCACGACGTATTCGAGTGTTTCTGTCTGCATTTGTGCGGATACCTGTGTGCTAGTCAGAAGGGTGGCAATGATTATTGCTGTTGGGGTAGAGCGCAATCGGTTCATGATCTCTGATGCTCCTTTGGCTGGATGGGCGGGCATGAACGAAGCTGTCGCCCGCTGCCGGGTGCCCGGACTGACTCAGAACAAAATGGTCTTAACGCTGGTTTCTGATGAATAAATATGCCGCCAACGGGCCTTCCCCGGCGTTCGTTCTTGACTATAGTTAAGTTCAGGAACGGTTTTAAGTCCGAATTTCATCGGGCGCCGTATCCACCCATACCAACAACAGCGAGAAAAGGGGTGGCTTATGCTTCTGTCCCATGCATTCGGTCTCTTCACCCATCCAGGGCAAGAGTGGGATTCCATCAGGCGTGAACACGAACATCCAACCCGGCTCTACGTGGCCTATGTGTTGATTCTGGCGGCCATTGCGCCGGTCTGTGCCTACATTTCCACAGCCCACTTCGGATGGTCCGTGGGGAACGATCGGTTGATCAAGCTGACGGAAATCAGCGCGGTGCAACTGAGCGTGCTAACTTACGCTGCTATGCTGGTCGGGGTTTTTGCCCTGGGCTATGCAATCAACTGGATGGCCCGTACCTATGGGGCCAAGGAAGAGTATGTTCCTTCAAACGGCGTCGCTTTGGCGGCATATTCCTGCACCCCCCTGTTCCTGGCCGGTTTTGCCCTGCTGTACCCGGTACCCTGGCTTAATGCGCTCGTCTTTCTGGCGGCGGCTGGCTACGGTGCCTGGCTGATGTATGACGGTCTGCCGATTGTTATGGGCATCGAAAAGGAGCGTGCCGTCATGTACGGTGGTGCTTTACTGACGGTCGCCCTGGTGATTCTGGTGTCCACACGGGCTGGGTCGGTGATTCTCTGGAACATGGGTTTGGGGCCGGTTTTTATCAGCAGTTGATTCTTCAGGCCTTCCTCATTGTCTGCGGGAGCTTCGGCTCCCGTTCTGGTTTCTAATGCAACTCCACGTCATACAGCCTTCGCTCCCAGACTCCTGCAGTCATGTCGGAATTTGCCACAGATTTGTCGCAATTCAGCAGCGCATTCTTCACGATCCTGGCCTAGCCTGAGGCATATTCCGCGATCGCCGCGGACAAGGGTTTTTGCCCGACACAATAATGACCAACGGAGAGTGAGAGCATGACTCGATGGACGCGCAGAGACTTTCTGAAAGCCTCGGCACTGGGAATGGGGGCCGTGGTGGTCTCAACCGGCCTTGCCGGGTGTGTTCTGGACAGTAACGACAAACGTAACGTCCGGTTTACCCATGGTGTCGCCAGCGGCGATCCATTGCAAGACGGTGTGATTCTGTGGACCCGGGCGGTGCCGGATTCCGGCGGAGCAGTTAGCGTGGGGTGGGAGGTGGCTACGGATGCTTCCTTCGAGTCTCTGGTGCAGTCGGGTACAGCCGAGGCTTCGGCAGAGCACGATTTCACCATCAAGGTGGATGCCCGCGGGCTGTTGCCGGGCCAGCGTTATTATTACCGGTTCCGCTCTGCAAGCCAGGTATCAGCCACGGGCATAACCCGGACTCTGCCCGAAGGCAATGTAGATCAGGTTCGGCTGGCCGTCGTGTCCTGCGCTCATTATCCGGCAGGTTTTTTTAATGTTTACAGAGAGATCGCGAGCCGGGATGATCTGGATGCCGTGGTGCACCTTGGCGATTATATCTACGAGTACAGCAGCGAGACCGAAAGTTACGCCGCCGGAGATGCCGATGCTATAGGCCGCCGCTTCCCGCCAGACAACGACAGGGAGCTGCTTACCCTGGCGGACTATCGTGGCCGCTACGGTATTTACCGGCGGGATGAAGACCTGCAACTGGCGCATCAGCGTTTGCCCTTTATCGTGGTGTGGGACGACCATGAGGTGGCGAATGATACCTGGCGTGAAGGCGCCGACAACCACAACGCAGATGAAGGCGATTTCCGCGAACGCAAACTCATGGCTCTGCAGGCATTTTTTGAATGGATGCCGATTCGCCCCATGGTGGAGGGCAGTGACGAGGCCATATTCCGCAGCTTCCGCTTCGGCAATCTGGTGGATTTGCATATGCTCGATACCCGCATTATTGGCCGGGATCAGCAGCTCGATTATGCCGACTATCTGACGGCATCGGGGCTGGATGCTGCCCGCTTCCGGGCGGATGTGTCAGACGCCAACCGCACCCTGTTGGGGGCTGAACAGTTGTTGTGGCTACAGGCCAAGATGGCGTATTCCACAGGTCAGTGGCAGGTGCTCGGGCAGCAGGTGTTGATGGGCCGGATGAATCTTCCGGCGGAGCTGCTGCTGGCGATTGCCACCGAGGATTTCAGCAACTTGCCTCAGTCGCTGCAGGCACTTGCGGCATTGAAAGCCCGGCAGTTGCAGGGTGGCAGCCTGTCGGCAGCGGAGTTGGCGCGCCTTGAAACCGTGGCACCCTATAATCTGGATGCCTGGGATGGCTATCAGTACGAGCGGGAAGTAGTGCTGGGCACCGCGCGCCAGCTAAACAAGAACCTGGTGGTTCTGGCCGGTGATACCCACAATGCCTGGGCGAATAACCTGAGAGACTTTGAAGGCAATCAGATCGGGGTGGAATTCGCGACTGCTTCGGTGTCTTCGCCAGGGCTTGAGGATTATCTGGAGCTACCCGATGAACTGATTGCCGGAGCTGAACAGGGTATCGGCCTGCTGGTGGATGATCTGGATTTCCTGAACATCAGCCAGAGAGGCTATCTTGTGGCCACCTTTACTCCGGAGCAGGCAACGGCCGACTGGCACTTTGTTGATACCGTCAAAAGCCGGGACTACCAGGTGGACACCTCCAGAAGCGCTTCCCGTCGGGTCAGGCCGGGAGCCGGTTATCGCAAGGTAGAGCGGCTTCCGTAAACAGCCCTAGGATAGCCCTCGGGTAATCACTGATGGATCACCCCGGCCTTCGACGGCTGCGAGTTCAGCGCTGTTGAGCCATTCTCCCGGAGGCTTGTCGAGAACCTGGGCGCAGGCCGCCAGTGCGTGCCCCCAGGAACAGCCGTTGGCGAACAGCATGCCCGCCTCGTTCAGGGTACCGCCGCGGTTAGTGTAGCCCAGAACCCGGGAATGGGCCGGTTGCGGGAACAGGTTGTGCAGGTGTCCGCGAAACACTTCCGGGCGCATATGGGTGAGGGCCACGCGGCGGTTCATCCGGTGCGGAAGCAGGCGCTCCTGCTCGAACTCCGACAGACAAATGGCAGCTTCCATGGCGTCTCTGGGCTGCCGGAATCGGCCTGGCTCCTGGATATAGACAAGGCGGAACGGCGTGTCGGTGTCTCTAAGGCGCTCGCAGGCCCGGATGGCCTCTGACAGCTGATAGGCGCCACTGGCAATCAGCAACACGGGCTCTTCGCCACTTGAGGTATCCTCGTCGACGACCAGTGCGCCATGCTGTGCCAGGGTTTCGGCCTCACTCTGGTTGAAGACGCAGGGACGCTCTCGTTTTGGAATCACCAGGCAGCTGATCTGGCCACGCTCCTGATAGACCGATGGCAGCACTGCCAGGGTGCTGTTGTAGTCGGCAGGGAATAGCACCCGCGACACATCGTTCATCTCGCCCAGCAAAGCCTCACAGAAACCGGTGTCCTGGTGGGATTGTTCGTTTTTGCCGTTTTCCCAGGTATGGGACGTGGCAACTACTGGCAAACCCAGCCATTGCGCGGGCCGGCCCACGGCCTTCTGGTGCCTGGCAAAAATCAGTTCCTGGCGGATGGCACCAAGCATTTTTACGCAAAAGGCTTCGTAGCTGGCCACCAGGTTGAGCCCGGCCTTATTGGCCAGGCAGGCAGACACAACAGCTTCTTCATTGAGTGCGGTAATGATTTTGCCTTGTACCGACTCACAGTCGTTTTCCGGGTCATTCACCCGGTGTTTCAGGCTGCTCAACACGCCCGTCAGGCGGTTGCTGGCAAGCTCGTCGGGGTTTCCGACCCGGGGCCTTAGCTCAGGGTTCTGTGCCACAAGCGCCTGAAAAAACTCGTCCACCGCCGACATGGGGGAGCTGCTTCCCTGGTGCCAGGGCAAGCGCGGAATACGGGGCTTGTCAGGACGCCTTAGTGCCAGTGGGTGATCCCGCTCAAGAGCGCGGTTCTGGGCCCGGTGACCGGCCAATTCAGACACCGCCGACTGCAACTCACGGGGTGCTACCCACAGAGGTTGGCAATGTTCGTTGAACAGAGCCCGAGAGTGTGCGTCCAGGCGGGGGTTGTCCGGCAGGGGCAGATTGTGCGCCGGGTTTTCTCCGGCACCGTAGAAGCCGAAGCCTTTGACAGTCTCTGCAATGCCGTAGGGCATCCGCACCGGATACGCGCTTTGCCCCTGCCTGGCGGCATCGCCGTGATGCGCCAGAGCGGTTTCCATATCATAGAGAGCACACACAAATGCCGCCGGGTCCCGGCCATCGAAGCGGATCGGATCAAAGCCGTGGAGGCGGAGGTGTTCTTCAAAACGCTCCAGCCCTTCCCGGGTTCCGAGTTCGGTGCGCTGCTCGATACGGCGGCCATTGGCGATCATGACGGGCAGCACGGTGCCACAGTCTTCGGCCCGCCACCACCTGGGTGTCCAGTCGCTGCCCCGTTGCTCTTCGGCGGCGCCGTCAGAAAGAAATGCCACCAGAGACTCGCCAGGCAAGGGCATATGGGCGTATTGCAGTTCGGCAAAGCCCAGGTAGCCGCCTTCAAGGATGCCTCCTGCCGTGTGAGGGTTTACATGGCTGCCCAGAGGGGCAGCCATCGAGCCATCTGGGTTCTGCTGATAACTGTAGAAGTCGGCCACAAGTCGCGATAGTCCGTCCGGTGTCTGGTAGCGGGCCTGCTGTTCCGGGTGCAGGTTGCCGGTCAGCACGTTCAGCGCATCCACAGCGGCAACGCAGTGGCCCTGTCCCATCAGCCAGCTCCGGGTCTTTCCTGTCAGGTTGTTCAGGGCCAGATAAGCCGCATAGGCAGTCACCATATTCAGTGCGCCGCCGGTATGGCCTTCCGGGGCAGGTTTGAAGTCCTGGGCCTTCAGTGGCGCGCCACCGACATCCACCCGGTGGCAGTAAGTCATGTGTACGACCAGCCATAGGCCAGCACTGGTGAGCCGGTCCAGGGCGATGAGTTTGCGGTAGACTGAGTCCGTATCCGGTTGATGGCCCGCGCAGACCAGGGCGCTTGCCAGAGCTTCTACCCGGGTAATCGTTTGAGGCGTGTGCCGGATTACGCCATAGCCTTTTTGCCAGCACTCGAACAGGGAACCGTCTGGCGATCCGCAGAGTGTGTGCGTTGATTCAGCGGGCGATGACATCCAGGCCTCCATGGCATTTAATGTGTTCGGATAGTGTAGGGCTTGCGACCACCTGTACCTTTGATGCAGGTCAGTCGGGTCTGCATCTTTTTTCGCCATTCACTCATCCCGGGCCTGCGTTCGGGTGCCTGGTGCTGCTATAGTTGCGGCCCTTATTGATGGTGTTGATTTGCTTCAGGGCTGGTAGGTTTTATGCGTTATTTTTGTACTCTTCTGGGCACTCTGTGGCTGATGTCGGTGTCGATGCTTGCGGCCGCAGGTGCATCTTCCCAGCCTTCACTGGCGTCGGTTCAGGCGGCGGCCGCCGAGGTTGGTGCCAGCGAGTTGCTGGTGTCAAAGAATGCCCGGCGACAGGTGCCGATTGCGTCGCTGACCAAACTGATGACGGCTCTGGTGATCATGGAATCCGGCCTGGATCTGAAAGAGTGGCTGACATTCGAAAAGCGTCATGTGGAGGCGTCTGCCAACGCCTGGAGTCGTATTCGGGTAGGTTCTGAATTACCCCGGGGCGAGGTGATGAAAATTGCCCTGATGTCTTCTGAGAATTTTGCTGCCTACACATTGGCGCGCACCTTTCCCGGTGGCTTTGAGGCCTTTGTCACCGCCATGAATGCCAAGGCAAAAGCGTTGGGCATGAGTGGTACACATTTTGTCGATCCCACCGGACTGTCCACCGACAATGTGTCTACTGCCGCGGATCTGGTCAAACTGGCCAATGCGGCTTTGCAATACCCGGAGATTCGGGAGGCCTCTACCACCGGCTATCATCGGGCCTGGTTTCGGGGGCCGCGATACAGCCTGTCATTCGGCAATACCAATGCGCTGGTTCACCAGGACAGTTGGGGCGTCACGCTCAGCAAGACCGGCTATCTGAACGCAGCCGGACGGTGCCTGGTGATGGTCTCGAAGATGAACGGCAAGCCTGTGGTGACGGTGCTGCTCGATTCTCTCGGCACCCACTCTCCTCTGGGCGATGCTGGCCGCATCAAACGCTGGCTGGCGACGGGCCAGCCGGGCAGTGTGGCCGCGGCGGCCCGGCGCTATGCCGAAGAAAAAAATCAGGCACTCAGCTCGCCTGCCGGGCAGGCCACCCAGGCGGCGCAACTTCACTGACAGGATAAGACAGACCCATGATCGAGATACTGACCACCGGCGGAACCATCGACAAAGTTTACTTCGACGCCAACAGTGCCTTTGAAATCGGTGACAGCCTGCTGCCGGAGTTGCTGGCGGAATCCAATATTCACGAAGGTTACGAAATGCGGTCGTTATTGCGCAAAGACAGCCTCGAGATGACGGATGCCGATCGCGCGGAGGTACTGGCGGCGGTCGAGGGATCGCAATCTGATCGTATTCTGATCACCCACGGCACCGATACCATGGCCCAGACCGCCCAGGTGTTGAAAGCGGTAACGGATAAAACCATTGTTCTGACCGGTGCCATGCAGCCTGCCCGTATGCGCAGCAGTGATGCCGTGTTCAACATTGGCTTTGCCTGGGCAGCGGTCTCGCTGTTACCCGCCGGTGTCTACATTGCCATGAACGGCGAAGTGTTCGAGGCCGGAGCTGTACGCAAGAACCTGCAGGCCCAGAAGTTCGAGCGGGCCTGAGCCGGTACTGCAGGTTAATTGGTGATTCCGTCGGGTGTCCTCTGGCCCTCCGGGGACACCGACAGGCGCTCTTCGGGGGTCAGTGGGCGAAAGCCGCCCGGGGCCAGATTGCTATCCAGTTCGATACCGCCGATGCTGTGCCGGTGTAACGCCACCACATGGTTGCCCACCGCCGCCAGCATACGTTTGACCTGATGGTAACGGCCTTCACTGATAGTCAGCGCTATCTCCCGTTCACCCATCACCCGGACGTCGGCCGGTCGGGTAGGCATGTCCTCTCCGTGCAGGCTGACGCCGGTCTCAAGCGCTTCAATGGCGCCCTCGGAAATCGCTTCCGCCAAGGTTACCCGGTAGCACTTTTGGCATTGGCGCCTGGGCGAGGTCACACTATGGGACCACTGGCCGTCACTGGTGAGCAGCAACAGGCCGGTGGTGTCTTTGTCCAGGCGTCCGGCGATGTGAACCCGTCCCGCCAGCTCCGCCGGTAGCAGGTCGACCGCAGTTGGCTGGCTGCTGTCGGTGGTGGCGCTCAGAATGCCTGCGGGCTTGTGCATCATCAGGTACAACTCCCCCGGCAAGGCTACCGGCTGCCCGTCAAAGTGCACCGACTGGGTGGGCGCCAGCTGAAGGTTGGCCTGTTTGCAGACGGCCTTGTCTACCTGAACCCGGCCTGAGGTAATGGCTTTCTTGGCTTCTTTGCGGGACAGCGAGGTGCCGTTGGCGAGAAACTGATCCAGGCGCATTAGCAGCTGCCTCCCTGCGGCGGTACCGACAGTGTGGCCAGGCATAAAACCGGGGTCTCGCCGGTGATGCGCTGCCACAGCAGTGGTAAGGCTTCCCGGTTAAGTGGTGGCCGGGGTGCCCGGGCGCTGGTCACCGGTTGCCAGCCTTGCCCGCTGTCCTGGGCAAGGGTAAAGGTAAAGGGATGGGCGCCGGGAATGCCAAGCCGGATGTCGGTTGCCAGAATGTGCTGGCCAGCCTGCTGGTATTGCACAAATCCGTGGGTAAACCAGGCTAGACGTTCGGCTTCCGGAAAACCGGTGACAGCCTGGGCCAGGTCGGGTCGTCGCGGGAAATACTCCAGTGACGGGCCGGTGTCGCCATCCAGCAGCCCGACAACCGCTTCTGCCCGCTGCTCGGGGGTCACCGCTGTCACCCGCCAGAGCAGGGTGTTGAACGGCATGGGCTGCACCAGAAGCTGTGCCTGCTCAAGCCCTGCCTGAGCGAGTACCGGCCGGATTCGTTCCATGACTGTCTGTTGTGCCGCCAGCGTCCAGGCGAGATACAGTGTGGATAGAGTCAGCCCTGCATTGATCACCCGAGCTGCCGGAGGCTGGTAGAGAAACGCAATGCAGCCTGCAAGCAGTGGCAGCGTGTAGAGCGGATCGATGATAAAGATACTGCTGACAGCCACCGGTTGCCCGAACGGCCAGAATAGCTGGGTGCCGTAGGTGGTGAAGGCATCGAGTAAAGGGTGGGTAACCAGAATAAGGCCTACCAGTGCCAGCCACCGACCGTACCCGAGCAGCGGCTTCCAGCGCCACAAACCCCAGGCGATAAGGAACGAAACCGGCATAAGAACCAGCAGCGAATGGCTGAAGCCCCGGTGCTGGGTGAAGTTTGCCACGGCACTACCGTAGTCAATGATGACGTCGAGATCCGGCAAGGTACCTAACAAAGCGCCGGTTAACAGTGCCGAGCGCCCTAACGTTTTTCCGGCAATCGAGCCAGCAATGGAGGCGCCAAGAGCAGCCTGGGTGATGGAGTCCATGAGTTCCGCAACGTATTGTTGGTAGTTCCTAGTAGTATGCGGGGAATGAAACCTCAGATCACGGAAGACTTCAAATATCTCAGGGGTAGGTGTTAAAAATACCGGCACCTCGAGCACTGCGAGTGCTTCGAGGTGTCGTTTTTACCTCGTTGCAGAGCCGGAGTTCAGGCCTGTATCCAGTGATACATTGACAGCTCAGCTTCTGCGCAGACGAGTCATGCCAAGCCCAAACAAGCCCAGCCCCAGAAGAGCAAGAGTGCCAGGTTCGGGGACTGGAACCGCGGCGGCATTCAGCTTGGCAAACAGATTGAAGTCTCGAACTTCATTTTCCGGAGTGCTCGCAACGTTTGTGCTGCTAAACCCAATCAGCTCCAGGGAGTATTCGAAGCTGCCAAGCGTGAAGCTTGAGCTTGAAACCGTTTTGTCGAGCAGGGTAAGCGTATCATCGACGTTGCCGATGGGTAGAAAGCAGATTCCGAAGAATCCCGCAATGCAGGCATTGTTGGGTGTCTCATCGTGTGAGAACAGAAAGTTGCCAGCCGCAGTGCCCAGATCCCCTGAGCCGGAGAACCCGAGTGTCACCGCAAGATCGGTGGACAAGAGGGTTGGGCCCGTGATTTTGTTGTTGGTGTGAGTGAGGGTTCCAAGAGAAAAAGCACTGTCGTCATAGAGGATCGGCAGTGGGCTGGCTCCTGAAAATTCGAGGCTGCTCTGTTGTTTGAATATGCCGGTGTCACCCCACTCAATACGACTTGTTCCGTCGCCTGAAGCGCTGCTGCCATCGGCCTTTTGTGTGTTCTCGAATGCCCCGTCTATTGACGTGACCGTTACCGGATATGCCGCGACACCCGTGGCTGCAGTGAGTAAAAAGGCGCTTAAAGAAACTTTCGCCAAGAATTCCATGGCACTACTCCTCGCTTGGTCTGTAGCGCAACACAACGCACCCGTGTTGCGGTCGGCATACTTAAAGCGATTTTCGTGCCACTTAAAAAAATATATAAAAAACAGAGAGTTATGTTTTCAATATTTGCGACGTGTAAACTATGTCGACAGTGGTCATATATTTATCTTGAGTTGCTCTAATAGCCCTCTGGCTGGAAAGCCATCGGCCGTGAGCCCCTGATCCTGCTGATAGCTGCGAATTGCTGCGCGGGTTGCGGGCCCTGCAATGCCGTCTGGTTTACCTGCACCGTACCCCTTCTTGTTCAGGGCTGTCTGCAACTGCATGATGGTTTTTCTGGATAGTGCCGGTGTGTCTTCCGGTGGTGGGTTTTGCAAGCCGCCTGCGCCTGCAATACGGTCTGCCAGATGACCAACGGCAATCGCGTAAAACTCTGAGCGATTCCAGCCCATGATGACCTTGAAATTATGATAGGCGAGAAAGGCAGGGCCCTTGTGGCCCGCAGGTACAATCAGTGCTGCCTGGATGTCCTCCCTGGCAAGAGGTTTTCCAAAAGCGTCTGTGATGCCCAGTTCACGCCACTTGCCCAATGCCAGGCGGCGGCCATCGGAAAACGAGTAGTCGAAGTTGTCTGGAAGTAGCACTTCCCGCCCCCAGCGATAATCTCCGTCCCAGTTCATGGACTGGAGAAACCGGCCAGCCGACATCATCGCGTCTGGCAGGCTGTTCCAGAGATCCCGGCGACCATCGCCGTCAGCATCGACCGCATGTTTTAGGAATACCGTGGGCATGAATTGCACATGCCCCATGGCGCCCGCCCAGGAGCCCTCCATTTGTTCAACCGGAATGGCGCCCTCATCGATAATTTGCAGCGCGGCGATCAGTTGTTCGGTAAAGAACGTGCTTCGGCGTGCATCACAGGCCAGGGTGGTGAGTGAATCCGGGACCGACATCTTGCCGAAATAGCTACCGAAGTTGGTTTCCAGGCCCCAGAATGCTACCAGGTAGGGTGCGGGAACGCCGGTTGCCTCGGTGACCCGATGCAGGAGCTTGTGGTGCTCCCTGATCAGTTCGCGGCCTCTGGTTACCCGGGCGTCATTCACCCGGCGGTTCAGGTAATCGGCAAAGGTTGTGGTGAATTCGGGTTGCCGTCGATCAAGCTCGATGACCTTGTCCAGATGGCTAACGCCAGCCATGACATTTCGGGCTGTTTCAGCGCTGACGCCAGCCTGTACGGCCTTTTCCTGCAACTGGAGTTTGCACTGTTCGAAGGCCTCCGGGCTGAGGTTGGTGTTGGCCTCGGCGGATACCGCCAGGGGGAGCATGCCCAGAGCGAGCCCCAGGAAAGAATATCGAACAACACGGATGATCGGGTAAGGCACGGAAAACCTCGCAAAACAGTCAATGAAGCCATCCGGTCATCTTAGCCTTTTTTCCCGGCGGGAAAATACCGTCAGAGTCGACAGTGGCAGCCGTGAGTCTCTGTTTCGGCATTGCTGCGTGAAAAAACGGCGTACCTGCAGGGGGTGAATGTTCTATAGTGGTGAAAACGCACAGAGCTGAGGCGAGCAGTAATATGGCAATTCTGAAGGCGCTGGTGGTGGATGACGCCAGTTTTGTGAGGGATCTTGTGAAGCGTACGGTGCGCCAGCGATTTCCGGTTATCGAGACAACCGATGCGCCTAATGGCCGCCGTGCCCAGTCGCTGATGACGGCTAGCAGTTTTGATTTGGTACTTTGCGATTGGGAAATGCCGGAAATGACCGGCCTTGAACTGCTGCAGTGGATGCGCCAGCAGCCAAAATACCAGTCTGTTCCGTTTATCATGATCACCAGCCGGGGCGACAAGGATCACGTTATCGAGGCCGTACGGGAAGGAGTGTCGGAGTATCTGGGCAAACCGTTCAGCCCGGATGGCCTGAGTAAGAAGATCATCAAGGTGATGGGGCGGCAGTTGAAAGAGGCGATGGATCGCGGTGGGCGTTCTCTGAGCGGGCCAGCTGATGCGTTCAAAGAGTCCGCGGCCCTGCTGACCCAGAAGCGGGAAGCTCCGGCCCGTAATCCTCAGCCAGAACCGCAGAGCCCGCTGCTGCAGCCGCAAGCACCCAAACCGTCAGCAGCTGCCGGTTCTTCCTCTGCAAAGTTTTCCTCCAGGAGCGGAAACAAAGGTGCTATGAGCATGGCCTCTGTCCGGTTTTCGGAGAGCACCCTGGCGTCGGTGGTCAAGGATATCAACCTGACTGAAGTCCGGGTGATCGCCAAACGGGATCAGCTGTTTCCCGGCATTCTGGATCAGGCTGTGGTGGATATTGATCTCGGGGATGGTCAGATGGCAAGGTTGAATGGCTATGTGCACCAGTTGCAGGCCGTTGATAAGCGCCAGGATACCGATTTCGTCAGTGTGACCGTCCGTTTTGTGGATGAAGATCCGAAAAAACTGGAGGATCTCTCTCGCTTTGTTGCCAGGTTCCGTGCTGGCGGCCGCTAGGAGTCATTGCTGAGGGCTGGTCAGGCGCTCTTCCGGAAATTGACAGATAAATTCGCTGCCTTCCCCGGGCTGGCTGTGGATGGCGAGGGTGGCGTCATGGTTCAGCAAGGCGTGCTTGACGATCGCCAGTCCAAGGCCGGTGCCCCCTGTGTCTTTGTGGCGACTGGGGTCGGCCCGGTAAAATCTCTCGGTCAGCCTCGGAATATGCACCGGGTCGATGCCGACACCGGAATCGCATACCGACAACCAGGCGCCCTCGATACTCTCGCACCATTCAACTGTAATGACGCCACCGGGTGGCGTGTATTTGACAGCATTGAAGACCAGGTTGGAGAAGGCACTGCGTAGCTGGCTTTCATCGCCTATTACGCCATGGTCGGTGCTGGCGGTGAACCGGATCTGGTGTTGCGCATCACCGCTGAGCGCCCGGGCATCGGCGCAAATCTGTTCCATCAGAACCGGCACATTGATTGGGCTGTGATCCGGTGTTGCGTTGCCGGTCTCGATCCGGGACAGCAGGATCAGATCGGTAATCAATGCCTCCATGCGGTTGCTCTGGGTCATCATGGCTTGCAGCGGCCGTTGCCATTTTTTCGGCAACTCCCCGCTGTGTTCCAGCAAGGTTTCCAGGTAACCCCGTATCACGGTAAGCGGAGTTCGCATCTCGTGGGAGACGTTACCGACAAAGTCCCTTCGCATCAGTTCCAGTTGATGGATGCGGGTCACGTCCCGGGCAACGATCAGGCGATCGTCTTCACCGAACAGGCTGATCTGTACTTGCAGATGGATGTGGGGTTTGGCGGGTGCGTGAATAGCCAGCGGCTCCTGGTAATCCCGGCTGTCAAAATAGGCCTTGAAGGCGGGCGTTCGGATCAGGTTATGAATGTACTGGCCCTGATCGGAGTGGCGGCGAAAGCCGAGTAAGCGCTCGGCGGCGTCGTTCCACCACTCCAGAGTGCCCCGGGCATCGGTCATGATGACGCCGTCGCGCATGGCGTTGGTGGATTCCTGTATCCGATCCAGAGTGGCCAGCAGTTGCTGTTGCCGCTGGCGGTGGCTGCGATGGAGCTTGTTCAGTCGATCAAAGAGATCGCCCCAAAGGCCAAGGCTCTCCGGTGCGTCGGCGTCGGAGTCGGGGTGATCAAGCCACAGGTACAGGCGCCGGGCCTGAACCAGCGTCCACCAGAGGTAGGCCGAGAGGCCAGCCAGCAGGCCCTGCAGAGGGTATCCGAAATACAGGCCGATGACGGTGGTACCGGTAATACCCGCAAGAATCAGGCGCAGATAGCGAGGCCAGCTATGCCGCATCAGCCAACCCGGGTCGAGAAACGGTAGCCTGCTCCCCGCACGGTTTGCACCAGGTAGTCATGGTCTGGTCCAAGGGCTTTGCGTAACCGCCGGATATGAACGTCAACTGTGCGCTCTTCAACGTAAACATTACCGCCCCAAACCTGGTCCAGTAACTGGGCCCGGGTGTATACCCGATCCTGGTGGGTCATGAAAAACTGTAGCAGACGATATTCGGTGGGCCCTATCGAGATTGCGCCTCCAGCATTGCTGACCCGGTGTCCGACCGGATCCAGTACCAGCCCCTCGACGTCAATGGGGCTATCCACACCGGGAGGTGTTGCACGACGCAGCACTGCTTTTAGCCGGGCAACCAGCTCCCGTGGGCTGAAAGGCTTGGTGATGTAATCGTCTGCACCTACCTCAAGGCCCTGGATTTTGTTGTCCTCTTCACCTTTGGCTGTGAGCATGATGATGGGAATATCGGCAGTGGTGGCGTCTTTTTTCAGCCTGCGGGCCAGCTCGACACCACTGGTGCCGGGCAGCATCCAGTCGAGCAGGATCAGATCCGGCCGCTGGTCGACGATCATCGAGTGGGCTTGCAGGGCGTCTTCCGCTTCCATGTAGTCAAAATCTGCCATCTCCAATGCTACCGCAATCATTTCCCGAATGGCGGACTCGTCATCGACGATCAGGACCCTTTTTTCATTCATAGCTTCCAACCTGTTAAGGCCTCCATGTCATATTGCAGGGCTATTACAACCTGTCTTTATGACAAGCGTGTGACATCTCCAAAGGTCACAGCAGCAGATCAAGGGCCAACCCGAGAAATACCGAAAAACCAGCCCAGTTGTTGTTCAGGAAGGCTTTGAAGCAGCCGTCTCGGGCCCGTTCCCGTGTCAGAAATTGCTGGAACACAAAGAGCGTGGCCATACCCACGACACCGAGATAGAAGAAACTGCCAAGTTCAGCCTGGCGGCCCAGCATTACCAGAATGATCACCACCAGCGCCTGCAGGATGCCGATGATGGTTCGGTCGGCGTCGCCGAACAGAACTGCCGTCGATTTGATGCCGACCTTCAGGTCGTCGTCACGGTCTACCATGGCATAGAAGGTATCGTAAGCGACCGTCCAGAGTACGTTGGCAGTAAATAGCAGCCAGGTCATCTGGTTTACCTCGTTCGCTTCGGCGGCCCAGGCCATGGGTATTGCCCACGAGAAGGCCGCGCCCAGAAACAGCTGGGGCAGGTGGGTGTAGCGTTTTGTGAAGGGGTAGATGAACGCCAGCACGGCGCCACCGAATGACAGGTACAACGTGAAGCGGTTGGTGAACAGCACCACCATCAAGAACGAGATGGCGCAAAGCCCGGCAAATAGCGCCACCGCTTCCCAGGGTTGGATGCGCCCGGAGGTAAGTGGCCGGTCTTTGGTGCGTTTTACATGGCGATCCCAGTCCCGGTCGGCAAAATCGTTGATGGCGCAGCCGGCCGCCCGCATAAAAAATACTCCCAGTGTGAATATCAGCAGGTTAGCCAGGGATGGCACGCCGTCTGCGGCCAGCCACAGCGCCCAGTAAGTTGGCCAGAGCAGGAGCAGGGTGCCGATGGGACGGTCGATGCGCAGTAGTCGGGCATAGTCTGTCAGGCGCGCCTGAACATGGGCAGGCAAGGCATTCTGCAGCATAGCGTTGATCGTCCACGAGCAATGATGGGTTTAGGGATTCCGATTATAGCCACCGGAAAGGGGCCCATAAACCCGGTGTCAGTGTTGATAAAGAATCGGCAGCAGATATTCGGCGACCATCAGCGCATCCGGCCCGCGGTGAAACAGGGAGCGCCTGGCCAGTTGTGGCTGCGCAGGGTTGGCCGGCTGACACAGGCCGGTTTCGAGGGGGCCGCGTTGCCATTCGGGATTGCTGAACAGGTAGGCGCCGAGCGGCTTGCTGCCGAGGCCGGACAGGCGTTTGCCGTGGCCGGTCAGACAGTTTTGCGGAATGACAGTGCGGGCAAGAACCCAAGGTTGACCATCGCCGCAGAGCCGCACTTCACGAATCCAGGCCAGTTGCCGGGGTGGCAGTGCTAGGCGGCGGGCCTCTTCGGCGCTGGGTAAGGCGAAACCTTCACGAACGACTTCAACGTGAAAGCCTTCCCGGCATTCCTGTTGCAGTGCCCGGGTAAAAGACCCTTCCACGGTCAGCCAGTAGCGGGCCGAACCGTGGACGTCCGGACAACGAAGCCCGGCTGCGGCGAGTGACCGGTACCAGGTGGTCGGTGGAATACTCTGCCCGAAGGTTTGCTCAGAGTCCTTTAACAGCATAGATGCCCGGCGCATTACGCCAGTATCCCTTGTAGTCCATGCCAAACCCGAACAGAAAGCGATCTTCCACTCGCAACCCTGTAAAGTCAGCGGCAAGGCCCGGGGCGGCTTTGCGGTCGTGCTGCTTGTCTACCAGAACCGCGGTCAGCACCTCACTGGCTCCGTGAGCCCGGCAATAGTCGGCGATGGCGCACAAGGTGGTGCCTTCATCGAGAATGTCGTCGATGATCAGAACGGTACGGCCTTTCATTTCGGCTTCCGGCTGCAGTTTCCACTCCAGAATACCGCCCGTGGTTTCCTGGCGGTACCGTGTTGCATGCAGGTACTCGGCCTGCACCGGGAACTTCAGCTTGGGCAGCAGTTGACCGGTCACTATCAGGCCGCCGTTCATGACGCAGAACAGCAAAGGATTGCTGTTTTTCAGGCGTTCGGTGATGGCTCTGGCCATGGTGTCGATGGCGGAATACACCTGCTCTTCGGTCACCAGGCAGTCTGCTTCTGCCATAACCTGGTTCATTTCGGCGACGGTATCGGTCATAACGATAGGGTCCTGTCCAAAAGCGCGGATTATACCGAAGTGAGGCCGGTGAGGGGAGAGGCAGGGCGCATTGGTCGGGTCTGTAGTTTCTGCTATTGGCAGAAAAACTCCGGGACTTCCGGCCCGCTGGCATTGGTCATCGCTCGGGGGGCAGTTATCATGTTGGTTAATTCCTGTCGCGAACCGGAGCTGGCGGACTGGGAGCCTGCGCGGATACCGCAGGCATCCGCAAGGCAGCTGGTTCGTAAATGGAATCAGACATTTATTCGGAGAGTGCGCATGAAGAAGTGGCAGTGTGTGGTGTGTGGCCTGATTTACGATGAAGCCGAAGGCTGGCCGGAAGACGGCATTGAGCCCGGAACCAAGTGGGAAGATGTGCCCGAGGACTGGGAATGCCCGGACTGCGGTGTGGGCAAGGAAGATTTTGAGATGATCGAGATTGGCTGACGGAGTACAGGCATGAGCGAACAGGCCCCTATTGTTATCGTGGGCACCGGGTTGTCCGGCTACTCACTGGCCAGAGAATTTCGCAAGCTGAACCGGGATGTGCCGGTGGTTCTGGTGACCGCCGACGACGGCATCAGTTATTCCAAGCCAATGCTGTCCACCGGGTTCACCAGGAATAAGGATGCAGACGGCCTGGCACAGGCAGACCCCGACACCATGGCAGAACAACTGGGGGTAGAAATTCGCCCCTGGTCCGTGGTGACCGGCATTGATACCGAAGCCCGGGAGCTGCGACTGGGTGACCGGAGTTTGCGGTATGGCAAGCTGGTTTTGGCCTGGGGGGCTGATGTGATTCGCCTGAGCCTGGCGGGTAACGGGCTGGATCGTGTGTTTTCCATCAACGACCTGATGGATTATCGGGCCTTTCGCAAGACGCTCGCAGGTGGTAAGCGTATCGCCATTATGGGGGCCGGGCTGATCGGTTGTGAATTTGCCAACGATCTGCGCAATGGCGGGTATGAGGTCGACGTAATCGCGCCAGACACAGCATTGATGCCCTCCCTGCTGCCAGAGCCTGCAGCGGCGGCGGTGCAGCAAGAGCTGGAAGCACTGGGCGTGCGCTTTCATCTTGGCACGGTGGTCACGTCGGTCAATCATGCCGAGCAGGGTGTGACGGTTGCGCTGGACAACGGCGAGCAGCTTGCGGCAGATCTGGTGGTTTCAGCCGTGGGCTTGCGGCCGCGCACCGAGTTGGCGAGAGCGGCCGGGCTGGAGACTGCGCGCGGCATTTGTGTGAATCGGGCGTTGGAAACCTCGGCGCCCGACGTTTATGCCTTGGGCGACTGTGCTGAAGTGGATGGCCAGGTTTTGCTGTACGTGTTGCCTTTGATGGCGTGTGCAAGGGCTTTGGCAAAGACACTGGCCGGTGAGCGCACAGAGGTGGCTTATGGCACCATGCCGGTGATGGTAAAAACTCCCTGCTGCCCGACAGCGGTCTGCCCGCCACCGGTGGGTGCGGATGGAAGCTGGCAGATTGAGCGGGATGGTAGTCATGTGAAGGCCCTGTTTCTATCGGCGGCAGGTGAGACCCTTGGCTTTGCGGTTACCGGGCGTTTTGCCATGGAAAAGCAGGCTCTGGCGCGGGAAGTTCCGCCGATTCATGATCGCTGAGTGGGTGATCCCGTTGCTGGTGATTGTCACGTCTCGGGCAACTTTGCGTTGCCAAAAGCAGTTGTCTGGGGTAGAAAATCCGTTCGTGAGCTAATAAAAACAGGAGCAGGCATGCTGGAAGTAACCCGAAGATTACTGGAGCTTTTGGATCTGTCACCCATCGGTGACGACCATTTCCAGGGGGATAGCGAAGACCTGGGGTTTCCCAACGTTTTTGGCGGGCAGGTGCTGGGGCAGGCTCTTATGGCTGCCAGCAGAACCGTAGAGGATCGCTTGTGCCATTCACTGCACGCCTATTTTCTGCGTCCGGGCAATCACAGTATGCCGATAGATTATGAAGTCCAGAGAGTGCGGGACGGCGGAAGCTTTTCTGTGCGCCGGGTCATTGCCCGCCAGGATGGCAAAGAAATACTGACCGGAGCCATGTCGTTCCAGACCACAGAGCCCGGCCTAGCGCATCAGGTTGCCATGCCGCCAGCGCCAGAGCCTGAGAGTCTCAAGTCTGAACTTGAGTTGGGCAAAGAAATTGCCAGCCAGTTGCCAGCGGCGGTACAGGAAATGCTAACCCGGGAGCGCCCCATCGAGATTCGCCCAGTGGATCCGTTAAACCCGATCCAGCCGGAAAAACGCTCTCCGCAAAGGCAGAACTGGCTTCGTGCTCTGGGGCCCTTGCCCGATGATCCGGTGCTGCATCGCTGTCTGCTGACTTACGCATCGGACTTCAGCTTTCTGGAAACATCCATGGTGCCGCACGGGCTGAGCTTCATGGACAGGCGACTTCAGGTAGCAAGCCTTGATCACGCTATCTGGTTCCATCGGGATTTTCGCATGGATGACTGGCTGCTGTACGACAAGGACAGCCCGAGTTCGTCGGGCGGGCGCGGTTTCAATCGCGGCAACTTCTTCAATCGTGACGGTGTGCTGGTGGCTTCCACGACTCAGGAAGCGTTAATTCGCCAGCGCTGAAGGTTTATGACTGCCCGCCCAGGCCGGGGGCGTTGTCTATGGCAGCCCTCGCCCTGCATGCGGGGTAGTGCTCGTCGAGCCATTGCATCATCGCTGTGAACGCCAGGGGTGGAGTCAGGTAGTACCCTTGAATCAGGTCGCACCCCATGCTTTCCAGCAGGGCCAGAGTCTGCTGGTCTTCAACGCCCTCTGCCACCACGGTGTATCCCAGGCTGTGACACATCTCGATAGTGGTACGCACGATCACTCTATCCTGTTCCCGTTCCGGCAGATCGGTGACCAGAGAGCGGTCAATCTTGATTTCACCCGCAGGTAGCCGCTTGATGTACGAGAGTGAGGAATAGCCCGAGCCAAAGTCGTCAATAGACAGCGGAATACCGGCCGCATGGAGGGCGTTCAGGGCTCTCAGGGAGTTGCCCGGATCCTGCATCATGGAGGTCTCGGTCACTTCAAAGGTAATGCCGCCGGCGTGGGCTGGGTAGCTTTGCATCAAGCGCTGGACAAAGAGCGCAAAGTCCGGCTCCCGAAGGTTGTTCGGTGATATGTTGACTGCCACATTGGCTTCCCGGCCCTGTTTCATTAACCGCGTGCGCAATTCCAGGGCTTCCTGCAATACCCAGCGGGTGAGTGGTTTGATCAGGCCGGTTTGTTCGGCAATGCTGATGATTTCATCCGGGCGTACCGGCTGTTGACGCCGGGGCCAGCGAATCAGGGCTTCAAACCCGGTGATCCGGTGGCTTTTCAGGCAGAGTTTGGGTTGAAGGAACAGCGTCAGCTCATGGTTTTCGATGGCTGAGCGAAGGTCCGAGACCAGCGTCAGGCGCTCGGCGCTATAGGAATCCCGGGATGACTTGTAATACGCGATGCCGCGGTCCCGGGCCCTGTCCGATTCCTCGGCAATAATGGCTCGGCGGATCAGTGTGTTGGCATCTTTGCCGTGGTTCGGATAGAAGGCTACGCCGAGTTGTGGTGCCAGCGGCACCTGCATTCCCAGAAAATCCACCGGGTAGCGCAACTCGTCGATGCTGCGCATGATGGTGCGCGGTGATGCCAGAGCCCGGTCGGCCTCCACTACGAACGCGAAAGTCTGCGGATCCAGGCTTGCCAGGAAAAATCGACGTTGTTCCGTTACTTCGATCGGCAGGGCGCCAGCGACGTCCTTGATGACTGCGTTGAAGTGTTTCGCGGCCAGTTCCAGTATTCGATCTGTGTTGCGGTGCCCCAAAGTTTTGGTAATCGGATACAGGTTATTCAGGTGAACGATCACAACCCCTAACTGCCGGCCCGGGCTTTGGCGTACCAGTTCGTTGACCCGCAGTTCAAAGCTGTTGCGGTTGGGCAGGCCGGTCAGGGGATTGTGCAGAGCCTGATCCATCAGTTTCAGTTCGGCTGTGCGCCGATCCGCCAGTGCTTTGATCTCGGCTTCCTGGGCTAGCACCTTGCTCTGGCGTTCATAGTAGATACGCAGGGCCAGAGCAAGGCTGAGCAGCACGACCTGCAGAGCCGAGCCGATCTGCATGCCATACACCGTGATGAAGCTGGATGGGATAAGGCCGTATTTGTTCGCTGCAGTAATGGCGCTGCCGAGTGTGACTGCGCCCCAGGCCAGGGTGTAATAAACCGCCTGAGGGTTTCGCCGGGCCCATTGCAAGGGGCCAATGACCGTCAGCAGCAGGCAGGTGGGAATAGCCAGGGCAACCGTGAGCCGGATGCTGGAGCTGTAGTCGATGAAGAACGTGGCAACAGCCAGCAGGGCATTCAGCCCGGTGGTCGCCAGCATCAGGCGGTCTGCCAGTGGGCTGTACCGTTTCAGTTTGAGAAAATCCCGAGAGAACAACAGAGTGAAAACCATCGCCAGAGGAATGGAGATCAACATGGCGCTGTTCTGAACTGCAGGCAGGGAGGGCCAAAGCAGCTGATAGGTAATGCCGTTGAGGTTTCCAACCAGCAGGAGATAGCCCAGGGTGGAGAGCACATAGAGCAAATAGAGGCGCTCTCTCAGGGCCAGGAAGACGAACAGGTTGAACCAGATGGCGGCCAGCAAGATGCCGTAGTAAAGGGCGTGGATCTGGCTTTCAATAGAGGTGTGCTCAAAAAAGCTCCGATTGTTCCAGAGTTTAACGGGAATTTGCATGGCGCCGGTGGTTTCGATCCGCAGCAGAATCAGTGTGTTGTCATTTTGGGCTGCCGGGAACGGGAATAGAAAATACGGGTATTCGACCGGGCGCTCGGCAAACGGCAGATGGTCTCCGGTATGATAACTCTGGGTGATGGTTTGCCCGGACACCAGGTAGAAATCAATAGTATCCAGTTGCGGGTAAGCAATTTCCAGGAGGTTGACCGGGCGCGTGTCGGCAAGCCTGGGGCCGGTGACCGGAATGCGCAGCCAGATATGATCGAAGGTATAACCGAAGTTCGCGGTCTGTTCCTGCAGCGGTTGCCAGTTGTTGCTGTTCAAAGCCTGAGCCGGAGAGAGCGGCTGCCCGGGGGGCGTGCGCAGAAACTCCATAGCGGGTGTCTGGCCGTTGTCGTAGGCCATGGCGGGAGTCGATAACAGCAGCAGGCATAACAGCCCTGCCAGAATACGGGCCAGATGCATGGATAGTGACGGATACCGTTATTGTCGTTATTGCCAGAGTATGGCCCCTGACAACGAACCACACAAGCGCCGGATATCCGTCCCTGGATCGAATGTTCAGCTTTTACTGCAGCTGGTTTACCCACTGTTTTGCCCAGGTAAGGGCATCCGCTTCTGGTTCCATGGTCTCGAGGGCGTCAATGCGGAGGGTCTCGCCCACTTTCCGGGCTCCGGTCTCCAGCAGGGCTTCCTCCATCAGGTCGCCGGCACCACAAAAGGTGTCGCCGTAAGAAGAGTCACCCAGCACAATCACGCCGAACGGACGCCCCGGTTGCTGTGGTAGCTGATCCCGCAAATCCAGATAGAACGGCAGCAGGTTGCCCGGCACTTCGCCCTCGCCGGTGGTGGACGTGCATACCAGCAAGGCGTCGTCATTGCCCTGTATGTCGCCCAGAGTGGCTTCTTCAATAACCGTTATCTGGTGCCCCATGGGTTCCAGCACCTGTTTCAGGTGTCGGGCGGTCAGCAGGGCGCCGCCGTATACGCTGCCGGTGAGAATGCGGATGGATGCCATAACAGGTGCCTTTTCCCGAGAATGGTGTAAATGGAAGGTCGGATGATAATTATGCGGTGGTTCCGGCTCAAGCCGAAGATGGATTTGGCGTGGCTGCAGTTTGGGTGCGAACCCTGGGTGCAATGCGGTTCCGGCCTTGTTCCTTGGCGTTGTATAGCTGGATGTCAGCCTGTTTCAGCAGCTCGTTTACTGAGCCTGCCGAGGAAATGGAGCAGACGCCAGCGCTGATGGTCACCGGGAGCTGTCGCCCTTGATGGTAGAATTCGGTGACGGCAACTTCGCTTCGCAGGCGCTCGGCCAGGCTCAGAGCCTGCAGCAGAGTGGTATCCGGCAGCAGTAGCAGGAATTCCTCTCCCCCCCACCGTGCGGCCACATCGGACTGGCGTATGACTTCTTGTACCAGGGCGGAAAACTGCCGCAGCACTTCGTCACCCGCATCGTGGCCGAAGTCGTCGTTAATGCGTTTGAACAGATCCAGATCGATCAGCACAATAGAAAAATGATGGCCCGAGCGCTGGTATCGGGACAGCTCTTTATTCAGGCGGGCTTGCATGTCCCTGCGGTTGGCCAGTTGAGTCAGATCATCTGTCCGGGCGGCCTGCTCGTGCAGCTGAGCCAGCTCTACCAGGCGATTGCGGGCGTGCAGCCGCCCTGCTTCAAGTACAAAACAAAAGATCGATACAAAGGTGAGCGTGGCAAAGAAGCGGATTTTGAAATCTGCCGTGTAGCTTGCGGTCACGCCTGGAAGATCCGGAAACTGGAACACGAGAACGGCGAGCAAATAGCAAAACAGCAGAATCGCCGTGCCAGCTTTCAGGCCGGTCAGAAAAAAAAGCAGGGGAGGGAATACATAAAACCATAAAGGCCCCGTGTTGCCTTCGCCTCCGGAAGCAATCAGGTAGGTGAACAGTACACCGACGGTGATCAGCAGCCCCCGAACCAGAACCTGTTGATTACGGCTCCAGGTATACCAGAGAACGTTGGCAATGACCGGTATGTTGAACAACCAGAGCACCCAGGCATGAAAGGTGTGGTCGGCGTACCAGGCTTTGGCGCCGATGCCGGTCAGAAACAGAACCGCCATGGCAGACAACCCGCTCAGCAGTCGGGACATCTGTATCGTTTCCTGCGCACTGAGAAAACTTCGGCTTTGTGTTTCGGTGTCCGTCATGACCTGTTGTTCTTTTTGACAGATTTGCCCGGATTATGCGTCAAATGTACGCACAATTGCAGTGTCTGATTCCCGTACTGTGATCCACTCCTGATGTCCTGCCTTTGTTCCAATTTCATGGCAAAAAATTTATAGTTTGCCCCGCTTAGCTTTGTGCAAATTCCTGATGTCCACAAGACAAGAGAACTTATCGGTATGGCCCGTTCCAGCAGCTTTCTGGATAGTATTCTCACCAGCCCCACCACGGAACGGTACAGGGTCGGCCTCAGTGTCCTTTTTCTGATCGGCGTCTGGGTGGTCGTTGGCTCGTTCAGCCATGAGCTGCCCAACGGAATGTTGCTGATGGCGGCGGCGGTGATCGGTGGCTATATGGCGATCAATATCGGTGCCAACGATGTTGCCAATAATGTCGGGCCTGCGGTGGGCTCGGGCGCGCTTTCCCTGGGCGCGGCCGTGCTGCTGGCGGCGCTGTTCGAGGCGGCCGGTGCGTTGATTGCCGGTGGGGATGTGGTCTCCACCATCAAGGGCGGCATTATTGACCCTACCTCCCTTGAAGACCCGCGAGCGTTTGTCTGGCTGATGACGGCGGCCCTGCTGGCTGGCGCGCTCTGGCTCAACCTTGCCACCTGGATGGGCGCGCCGGTGTCCACCACTCATTCCATCGTCGGTGGGGTGCTGGGTGCCGGCATTGCCGCTGGTGGCTGGGGTATTGCAGACTGGGCGGTGATGGGGAAAATCGCCGCCAGCTGGGTGATTTCGCCGGTCCTCGGTGGTGCTCTGGCGGCCCTGTTTCTGCTGTTGATCAAGAAAACCGTACTGTATCGCCGGAATCTGGTGTCTGCGGCCCGTACCTTTGTGCCCTGGCTGGTGGCGATTATGGCCTGGGCCTTTACCACCTACCTGATGATCAAGGGCGTCAAGCAGATTGTGAAAGTGGATATGCTGTCCGCGTCGCTGATCGGGCTTGGCGTTGCGGCGGTGGTGTTTTTCCTGATGCGCACGCTGGTAGGCCGTCGGGCTGCCACCATGGAGAACAGTGCGCAGGGCGTGAATACGCTGTTTACCTGGCCGCTGATTTTTGCTGCGGCGCTGTTAAGTTTTGCCCATGGCGCGAACGATGTGGCCAACGCCATTGGTCCGCTGGCGGCGATTAATGACGCGATTCAGGCCGGTGGCGGTGTGGTTACGGCCGCCAGTATTCCGCTCTGGGTGATGCTGATTGGTGCCCTGGGGCTGGCGGTCGGACTGATGTTATTCGGGCCCAGGCTGATCAAGACGGTGGGCAGCGAGATCACCGAGCTGGATAAAACCCGGGCCTTCTGTATTGCGCTGTCCGCGGCACTGACGGTAATCCTGGCCTCGCAATTGGGGCTGCCGGTCAGCTCTACGCACATCGCCATTGGCGGAGTCTTCGGAGTTGGCTTTCTACGAGAGTACCTCAAGTCGAACTACGCAACGCAACTGCACAAAATTGTCGAAGACTATGAGGAGGCGGATCAGGAGCGTCTGAAGCCATTCCTGGATGATTTCCGCAATGCCTCTGTGGAGGAGATGGAGAAGCTGCTCAAGCAGGCCAAGAAAAAGAAGAAGCAGGTGCCGTTGAAAAAGGCTGAACGCAAGCGCCTGAAGAAAATTTACCGGGAAGAGATGGTCAAGCGTTCGCATCTGGTGCGTATTGCCGCGGCCTGGATCATCACGGTGCCGGCATCGGCGTTCATGGCGGCGTTTCTGTTCTTCGCGCTGCGCGGCATGATGGTCTGATCGGGCGTCGGGGCTGGCTCTGTTGTTGCGGTTTGGCCATACTATTGTTCAAGTCCGGCTGCTGATTGCAGGCCGCCATCCATTTTCGGGGTATGTTGTATGAGTTCACCGGTTGAGAGCCGTCAGGCAAAGATGATTGATGAGCTTCGGGTGTTCATCAAGAAGGTGATGAGTGATCCGACTATTGCGGTCAAGTCGATGGAAATTGCCCGCAAGTACCGTGGGCAGTCGGATGCGGATGAGGCGATGGCACGGGAGATCAGTGCCAATACCACAATCCGGATTCCGGAGGCCTGGAGCGAGGCCGACAAGATGTTTCTGGAGATCCTGCACGAGGTGCTGGATGACGAAGAGGCGCTTTACTGAGTTTTGAGCTTGGTAGGTGTACGTCCCCGTTCCCTTCCTCAAGCCTGGCCAGGGCTTCCTGATCAGGCTCGTCGAGCCGCTTGCTGATTCTGTTTGAGCACGGCGTCTGCCATCTGCTGCAGAATCGACATTTCGTCTGCAATGTCTTCTTCTTTTGACAGCTCGCGCTGTTCCCGCAAGATATCTTCCAGAATTTCCGGCGTGGTCAGAGGGTTGGCCAGTACCACCCGGAAGACGATGCAGGGGAAGTGGTAGTAGCGGGCCGGTTCCAGTCGGGTTCTGGAGACAAAGGCTTTGCCCCGTTCCCGCTGGGTTTTCTGGATGAACTTGGTGATGCGGTTCAGGCAGGCGTTCATTTTCTCGGCCTGCAGTTCATCGGCGACCGCCAGTGCATCGCGAACCTGTGCCGGGCAGTAGCGGTAGGTCAGGATATTCAGTTCCGGGCGGGTGACCAGTTCGAAGTCGGCTTGTTCGTTGATCAGCCGGGCGAAGATCCGGGCTTTTTCGATGCCTTGGTCGATCAGCAGTTCGTAGCCTTCCCGGGCCAGGATTTTCAGGCCGGAATGGATCAGCATGGACATGCCCGGCCGGGAGCCTTCCAGCGTGGTGCTGCCCAGGTCCCGGGAGCCTTTGCGGATGATGTACTGGGCGTGATGCTCAACGGCGCTGGCCAGCCCGGGTTCTTTGAACACCACCAGCCCGGCGCCCATGGGCACGTAGAGCTGTTTGTGGGCATCGAAGGTGACCGAGTCGGCTTCTTCGATGCCTCGCAGCAGGTGTTTGTAGGTGCGGGAGAACAGGGTTGGCCCGCCCCAGGCGGCGTCGACGTGGAAGTGGGCGCCAAACTCGCGGGCGATGTCGGCCATGGCGTCCAGCGGGTCAACGTTGCCGGTTTCGGTGGTGCCCGCAACCCCGCAGATGGCCATGATCTTGATTTTCTGCTTCTGCAGTTCCAGGCATTTGTCGCGCAGGGCGTCGGTGTTGATGCGGTTGTATTCGTCAGTGTCTACCGCCACCAGGGCGTCGCGGCCCAGGCCAAGTACGTCGGCGGCCTTGCGCAGGGAGTAGTGGCCGCGTTTGGAGACGACGATGGCGGCGCCTTCCTGACCATAATATTTCAGAGCCCGGAACAGGCCTTCTTCATGCAGGCCCCGGAAACTGCCCTCTGGCGGGAAGGCCCGGTTGCGGGCAACCCAGAGTGCGGTCAGGTTGGCGACGGTGCCGCCGGAGCACATGGCGCCCAGGGCGTGCCGGGGGTCGTGCATCCATTTCCGGTAGAAGGCACTGTCCTGCTGGTATACCAGGCGGTGAATCTGGCCCAGTACCTGGCGCTCCATGGGCGTGAAGGCCTTGGAGGTTTCGGTTTTTACCAGGTTCTGGTTCAGTGCGATCATGATTTTCGACAGCGGCAACATGAAGTACGGCAGGGCCGAGGTCATGTGGCCGATGAACGAGGGCGCAGCCGTGTGTACCGAGTTGGCCACCAGTTTATCGAGCAGGAACTGGGTCTGCTCTGAGACGAAGATGGGTTTTTCCGGTATCGCAGACTCGGCGAAGTCTTTCTCCACTTCGGCCAGATCGCGCTCGATGGCAACGATGTGGTTCTGGAGGAAGCCTGCGAGGTTGCTGGAGATGTCTTTGTCGATGCGGCTCAACGTGGATTCCGGCGCCTCGGGCACCGTGAATACGCGATACATGGCTTCCAGCGAGGCCTTGGCAGTTTTTTTCTTTCCGGTCATAACACCACGCACGTTCAGCGGTATCCGAGGGGTCGGGTCCGGAAACCCTTCGGACGAAGCCGGGCCTGGCCCGGTTGCATTTGTGTCGGCCTGCCGTCTGGGCGGGCCTTATATTCCCTGAGGGTGCGTAGTATAAGTCGGGTCAGGGGCAGGATGCCATGCCTTCTGGGTATGGCGGCTTGGCGGGTGCTGAATATTGACTACCGCTGTCTTGAATCCACAGACGAGGGCTATCCGTTCGCCCGCTGGTATGTCCATCGGAGCCCTCGATTGGTGATAGGCTCACTCTGAAGTTTTTGCTGATGCGCGCCAGCTTATAAGAACGATATTCGATACGGAGTTCAGTTGGAATTTTCGACATTCTTGGTTTGTAGCCATTGCTGCAGGCATGCTCCTTAGCTTGGTGGATGACAAGTTGGGGTTAACAGAGAAGCTTGTCGATGCGCTGGTTCAACATAAAGAGTCATGGGCTACGGCTATGAAAGAAAATAAAAAAAGTGTTGAGCTGGTCAGGAGAGAAGCCAATTACTATTTCGGTAGCACGCGAGGTAACCTCGATTTTATTCGTCGTTTTGGTGGTTTGTGATGGGTGCGAGTAATGATTCATTGCCACCCATCAATCGCCCCATTGCATTTTGGGGAGGGGTGCTTGTATTAGGTATGGGTGTTGGCCTGACAGCTTCCCCCTCTGGCAGGATAGTTGGCACTACTTAATTTTTAACCAGTTGGGCGGTTCAGGTGTTGATAGTGCCTCGTTATTCCGAAGAACGTAAAGCCGCAGTACTGGCAAAGTTATCGCCGCCACAGAGCATGACGATATCCGCCCTTTCGCGGGAAGAAGGCATTTCGGAGCAAACCCTTTACAATTGGCGGACACAAGCCAGAAAAGAAGGACGCCCGGTGCCCGGTTCAAAAGCCAAGTCAGACCAGTGGTCAGCAGAAGCAAAGCTGGCAACCGTCATTGAGACCGCCGCGCGACGTGCCAGCTACCGAGTATGTGAGTGAGGTCAAAGCGAACCAGCGTGAGAGTGAAATGGTGCTGGAGGCCGCTGGGGCTGCATTGTCATGCGGAGCGATGGTTCTGGGGTGGGTCGTTGTCCTGACATCTGGAGCCGCTATTTCCTTCAGCGGCGGAGCCAGCTCCGTTCTGACGGTAATAGCTTATGGGGCGGCGTCAGCTAGCACCGCTCAATGTATTAATGGGGTGGCTCGAACAGCCATTGAGGCGAATAACCCCGAATGGAACGACATGCTAGATAGCCAAGAGTGGTACCAGAATGCCACATTGGCTATTGATGTGGTGTCCATTGGTGGAGCAAGCGCCGCAGGACTGATGACGATTCGAGGCATTAAATTGCTGAATGCTCAGGGAATTACGGTCAAAGAGGCACTAAAAGGTCTGAATCGCCAGCAAAGGAAGCGACTGTCCAAAGAGATTGCACGGTCTAATGCACCTGGCATTTCCAATACTATGATCAAGTTTTTCGAACGGGCTGGCCAGATTGAGAAACGCTGGTCCAATCAGGCCATACGAACCACAACATTGCGTCAACTTAAAGACGCGATCGGAGCCAGCCTTACGTTTGCTGGCAGCGCACTGGGTGGATCGATCCGATCGATTGCCGTAGCGGTCGTAGCGGAGGAATGACCTGTGTCGACAAGGGATTCTGATGGACTTGATGACGGGGCAGTCGAAATCCAGATATTCCCCCGAGGAATGTGGCATGTCGTTGGCGCAGTAGTGTGTATGGCCACCTCGCTAGCCATTGTGTTGGTGCTGATAGCCCTGTTGACCTCTCCGTGGTTCAGCACCCAGACGGTGCTTGTTATTGGGCTTTGTCTCTTTGTGCTGGCCGTTTTTTTACTGGTGACACCCACCTTCCTGCTCACCAGAGGCAGCGCCAAATGGCACAGCTTCCTGAAGCGGTTCAACCTTTTCGTCGTAGGAATACTTATCGTTGCTGGCGCCATATCTCTGATTGTAGGCGACTCTAGCATGGCCACGACGTGTGCCTCCGGTCTTTTCTTCTCTTTAATCGCCTACTGGTTGTATAGAGCCAGTGCCCACGCTGAATGCGTGGAGTACTACCGAAAAATATGTGAATACCGTCGTCACCATATGGCTCAGGATAGGTGATGCGGGGCTACGTTTTATCGGACAACAGAAATTGATCAATTATCAGGCTGGTGATGGCTACGACTAATGACTCATCAAGACCTCCCATAAATCGCCCCGTGGCATTATGGACCGGAATGGTTCTGTCAGCTATGGGTGTTGGGCTGACAGCCTTATCTATTTGGATTCTTTGGTTAAATCATAGGGACTATACTCAAGCTATACAAACGGGCGCGCCTATTTTTTTGGAAGATACGGGAATTACAGTCCTATATCTTGCACCGATCACCTATTTAGGCCTCGCACTATTGGGTATGTGTGGGATTATTGTTGCGATCCGAGGTAAGGGGTTCACAAAATCCATCGGTGGAAAGTTAAACAAAGCAGTAGCGTTATTAGTCATTACCGGCCTTTTCGGGATGTTCTTTGGCTCTCATATCGCCAATAAACTGTGGGCTGAACATTTCGAGAATCAGGGCTATGTAGAATGCTCACAGCCATTCAGAATGACCAGCAAATGGTTCAAAGCAGTATGGGTTGATTCGATACCCTTATGCAATGACAGACGAGTTCTGAAGATGTTTGGTGCTGGCAAGCGTGTTTCGGACATCAATAGAATTATTGAGGAAAGCCGTCACTAAGAATCTACAGGCCGAGAGGTTTTTGGTCATATGTTTGGGAAGGGTTGACACTCCCTCGGTTGTCGGTTTCGGCTGCTGAGAGCTATTTCTCTTTTATTACGAGTGGCGACTATTTCGGCCTTGCCTTCGAGCTCTGGGTCCAAGTAGTGAAATCAAATTATTTCCCGATGTATATCGAGTATCGCAGCATCGATTTTTTCTTCGATGGCCTTTTCTACCTGATCCAGACGTTGAGTGATTTTTTGCGAAGAGGTACCGAGGGCAGCGATGGTCCAGGTGGCGCAGTCGAGGGCGTCGTGGTCGGCGGTTTCGCTGACCGCCAGATCGGGTTCGCGGCCCCAGATGGCTTTCATGGCGGTGAAGGCTTTGCGTTTGGCTTTGAGGTCTTCACAGCCGTAGAGTTGGAAATGCAGGGTGAGCAGGCCCACGTGGGGGGTGATGTTGTGTTGCTGTTGCGGGGCTTTGCCTTCTTTCAGCAGCTTTCTCAGGGTTTCTGACATTGCGGGTTCCAGTTGGGGTGCAGGAGCAAGCGGGGATGGGCTTTAGCCTACTACAGGCGTACCCCGTTTGATAATCTCTGCCGGATTGGTGCCGGAGGGCAGGTTGCCGTAGTTCAGGCCGCCGTGGCTTTGCAGACGGGCGGCGCAGTAGGCGTCGGCCAGGTGTTTGTCGCTGTGGCGCAGCAGCAGGGAGGCCTGCATAACCATGGCCAGGCGATCTACCAGGTTGCGGGCGCGGTACTGGAGGTCGCTGGTGTCGGCGAAGTCGTGTTGGAGTTGGGCCAGGAACTGGTCGAAGCGCCGGTCGCTGCCCTTGGCTTCGGCGGCTTCTTTTAAGAAGGCGTCGAGGGTTTCGGGTTCTTTTTGCAGGGCGCGCAAGGTGTCGAGGCACTGGACGTTGCCGCTGCCTTCCCAGATAGCGTTGATCGGGGATTCCCGGAACAGCCGGGGCATGATGCAGTCTTCCATCACGCCGCTGCCGCCGATGCATTCCATGGCTTCGTAGGCGTGGTTGGGGGTGCGTTTGCAGATCCAGTATTTGCCAACGGGGGTAGCCAGGCGGGCCAGCAGGCGTTCGTGTTCGTTGGCCTGGTTGTCCATGGCCCGGGCCACCCGCAGGGTGTAGGCGAGGGCGGCTTCGCTTTCAAGGGCCAGGTCGGCGAGGACGTTCTGCATCAGCGGCTGGTCGCTCAGGCGGGCGCCAAAGGCGCTTCGGTGGCGGCAGTGGTGGCTGGCCTGGGCGAAGGCCTGGCGCATGCCAGCGGCGCTGCCGATCATGCAGTCGAAGCGGGTCATGGCGACCATGTCGATAATGGTGCGCACCCCACGTCCTTCGTCACCCACCATCCAGGCCAGGGCGCCGCGCAGTTCGACTTCGCTGGAGGCGTTGGCGACGTTGCCCATCTTGTTTTTCAGTTGCTGTACCTGCCAGGGATTTTTACTCCCGTCCGGGCGCCAGCGGGGCATCAGGAAGCAGGACAGGCCGTTACGGGTTTGGGCCAGTACCAGAAAGGCGTCGCACATGGGGGCGGACACGAACCACTTGTGGCCCACCAGTTCGTAGGGCTGTCCGGGGCCTTCAGTGCCCATCGGGTGGGCAAGGGTGGTGTTGGTGCGGACGTCGCTGCCGCCCTGTTTTTCGGTCATGGCCATGCCGATGGTGACGGCGGTTTTGTCGGTATCCGGGCAGTTTCGGCGGTCGTAGCGGTTGGCGAGGATTTTCGGTATCCAGGTGTTGGCCAGTTCTGGTTGATTGTGAAGGCTGGGAATGGCGGCGAAGGTCATGGTCACCGGGCAGCAATGGGCCGCCTCGACCTGGGAGTGCAGGTAGTATTTGGCGGCCCGGGCTACGTGGGCACCGGTTCCGGGGTTGCGCCAGGGCGCACTGTGCAGGCCGTTTTCAAAGGCAACGGTCATCAGCTCGTGATAGGCCGGGTGAAAGCTGACTTCATCGATCCGGTGGCCGTAGCGGTCGTGGGTGCGAAACTCGGGCTTGTGGCGGTTGGCAAGGTTGCCCAGTTCAATGGTGTCGGCTTTGCCCGCCCAGTCGCCAAAGCGGCTCAGGTCGTTGTCGGCATGGTTGGCACCTTCCCGTTGAACGGCTTCCCGCAGCGCGATGTCCTGCTGGTAGAGGTTGTAGTTTGCCAGCGGCAGCGGCTGGTTGATGACCTCGTGGGTACTGGCCAGGTGTTGCCCGGCCACCGGGTGGTTTGCGGAATCACGCGGCGTTTGGCTCATGCTTAGCTCCTGGTGCCGGTTAACCCCTGTATGCAGAAGCAAACGATGGCGTCGACCAGCGTATTGTTGCGATTGTCGGTATCCTGGAGGCTGCGTGTCTGGGTGGGTGACAGCGGCCCTATCAGGGATTCGGAGATGGCGCCTACCAGGCAGGTGCTGGCGAGTCGGGCGTTCTGTTCCGGAATGCAGCCTTCTTTGATGCCTTCGTTAATGGCCCGTTCGAACAGGTCGGCGTACGCCTTCCGGTACGCCAGGCGTTCTTCCTCAACGGTCGGGTCGACGGGCTCGGCGATCAGGGCCCAGGCTTTCATCGGCCCTTTCAAAGCGCGCCCGGCAAATTGTCGGAGGGCGCTCTCCAGCCGTTCAACGGCGTTGCCGGATATGCCCAGTGCTTCGGCCACCTTGTCGACTTCCCGCTGCGTCGCCAGCCGGAAAATTTCGGCGAACAAATGTTCCCGGGATTCAAAGTGCCGGTAAATCGTGCCGGTAGCCACGCCAGCCAGGCCTGCGATGCGGGTGATTCTGGCACTGCGAAAACCGCCTTCTGCGACACACTCCCAGGTACAGTCGATAATCCGCTGGCGCGCCTCGGCTTTACGTTGGCGCATCTTTTCTGTTTCGCGATAGGCCATAGTGGCTCCTCAAAATAAGTGAATCATTATTCATTTTTTGTGTCAATTTGTTGTGCCTTTGAAGACTCATTATGGGCTCTTTAAAATCAACCACTTGCTTATGTTTACAAAAAATTACAAAAAAATTGTTGTCAGGAAATAGCGCGGTTATGAAAAGCAGATTATAAAGACGCCAAGGCAGGCGACCATGAGGGCCGCTTGTCGAGATTGGGTGCGGGTTTCAGGCTGATTTTCGCTCCCGTGGTTCTGTTTTCGTTGATGGAGAAAAGCGATGGGTGAATTCGACGAAAGCAATCTGGAGCAGTCCGGTAACTGGACGGGCGACAGCGGCGATAACCATTCTGTTGCAGGGCGTGCTCGTGTGAGGGCCCAGTTGCAGTCAGATATCGAGGCTTTTTTGCAGGGGGGCGGCACGATCCAGGAGGTTGGTACTGCCTTTCAGGCCGATCCGTTGCGCAAGGTGGGCACGGGCTTCAACGGCCGAACTGCCTGAAACAGTAGGTCGGGCTCAGGCCCGGCCTCTGCTTTGTATACTGGCCCGGGCGTTCGGTACCGGGCCTGCACTGAACGGTCTCCGACGTGTATGATGTAGCCGGTATTCAGGGCTTTTCATATTCAGGAGGTTACCCGTGTCAAAATCGCGTCCTGCGCACTCAAGCCGAGCCTTTCCCCTTACCCGCCTGCGTCGAACCCGAGCCCATGACTTTTCCCGTCGCCTGGTGCGGGAGAACCAGTTGCGACCGGATAACCTGATTTTTCCGGTTTTTGTGCTGGAGGGCGAGGGCCAGCGTGAAGCGGTGCCTTCGATGCCAGGCGTTGAGCGGGTAAGTATTGATCTGCTGGTGGAGCAGGCGGCAGAGTTGGTGGAGCTGGGCATTCCCGCAGTGGCTCTGTTCCCGGTGGTGCCTGCCGAGAAAAAGAATCTATCCGGCTCCGGTGCCTGGGATCCGGACGGGCTGGCACAGCGGGCGGTTCGGGCGCTGAAACAGGCGCACTCGGAGTTGGGTGTAATTACCGATGTGGCGCTGGATCCCTTCACCACCCATGGTCAGGATGGAATCATCGATAACGAGGGTTACGTGCTGAACGATGTTACGGTTGAAGCCTTGGTCAACCAGGCGTTGTCTCATGCCGATGCCGGTGCGGACGTGGTGGCGCCCTCGGATATGATGGACGGCCGTATCGGCGCCATCCGTGAAGCGCTGGAGAAGGCCGGGCACATCAATACCCAGATACTGGCTTACTCCGCAAAATATGCATCCAGCTACTATGGCCCGTTCCGGGATGCGGTGGGGTCGGCTGCCAATCTTGGCAAGAGCAACAAGGCCACGTATCAGATGGATCCTGCCAACAGTGATGAAGCGATTCATGAAACCGCAATGGATCTGGCGGAAGGTGCGGATATGGTCATGGTCAAGCCGGGCATGCCGTATCTGGACATTGTCCGCCGGGTAAAAACCGAGTTGCAGGTGCCCACTTTTGTGTATCAGGTCAGCGGTGAGTACGCCATGCACATGGCGGCGGCACAGAACGGCTGGCTTGATGGTGATGCCGTGATGATGGAGAGCCTGATGGCCATGCGCCGGGCCGGTGCCGATGGCATACTGACCTACTTTGCCGTGCGGGCTGCCCGGCTGATTCGGGAGCGGGAGCGCGCCTGATCCGGGGGCGCTTTGCCGCCCCAACCCATGAACCAAGGATGCATCCAGCGATGAAAACTGAGTTTTTGAGCGTGGCAGACAGTGACCAAAGTGTTCCGGCACCGCTAGAGGTGGCGCCGGTGGGCGAAACGGTGCAGCTTGAGGCCAGCGAAAACTATTTCAATCGCGAACTCAGCCAGCTCCAGTTCAATTACCGGGTGCTGAAGCAGGCGCTGGATCCGGCGCACCCGCTGATCAACCGTCTGACCTATTGCTGCATTTTCAGCAGCAACCTGGATGAATTCTTCGAAATCCGGGTGGCCGGTTTGCGCCAGCAGCTCAAGTATGGACGCGAGACGGTCGGTGTCGACGGGATGTTGCCGGAGCAGTTGCTGGCGGAAATCAGTCGTGTGGCCCACGACTATATTCATGAGCAGTACGATATTCTCAATAATGTTCTGATTCCGGAATTGGAAAAAGAGAACATTCACTTTGTCCGGCGCCGGGAATGGACACCGGCCCAGGCTGACTGGGTACGGACGTATTTTGACGAGGAAATTCTGCCGGTGGTCAGCCCCATCGGGCTGGATCCTTCTCATCCATTCCCCCGGCTGGTGAACAAAAGCCTGAACTTTATTGTTGAGCTCGACGGCAAGGATGCGTTTGGCCGGGAAACCGGCATGGCGATTGTGCCTGCGCCCCGATCGTTGCCACGGTTGGTGCGGCTGCCGGATAACGTCTGCAGCGGTGGCGATAACCTGGTGTTCCTGTCGTCGATGATTCACGCTCATGCCGATGAGCTGTTTCCAGGCATGGAGGTAAAAGGCTGCTACCAGTTCCGGCTCACCCGCAATGCCGACCTGGAGCTGGAGGACGACCTGGAAGACCTGGCCTCTGCGTTGCGCGGCGAGCTGCTGAGCCGACGGTTCGGTGACGGTGTTCGGCTGGAAGTGGCGGACAACTGCCCGGATGAAATGGTGCAGTTTCTGTTGCGGGAATTCGGGTTGACCGAGCGGGACCTGTATCAGGTGAACGGCCCGGTGAACCTGACCCGGATTATGGCGGTGGGTGAACTGGTGGATCGGCCGGACCTGTCCTATTCCCATTTTTCGCCCTCGATTCCGCGCCAGATCCGCAGCAAGGACTCGATGTTCGACGCCATCCGTAAGCGCCCGTTGTTGCTGCTGCACCCCTATGAGAACTTCAGCCCGGTGGTGGACCTGTTGCGCCAGGCGGCGAAAGACCCGCAGGTGCTGGCGATCCGGCAGACCTTGTACCGCACCGGCGCCAACTCCGAAGTGGTGGAAGCACTGGCAGATGCGGCCCGCCGGGGCAAGGAAGTAACCGCGGTAATCGAGTTGCGGGCCCGGTTCAGCGAAGCGGAAAACCTGGAGCTGGCCAGCCGCTTGCAGGAAGCCGGTGTGATTGTGGTGTACGGTGTGGTGGGTTATAAAACCCACGCCAAGATGATCCTGATTGTGCGCCGGGAGGAAGGCCGCTTGCGCCGTTACGTGCATCTGGGCACGGGTAACTACCATGCCGGTAACGCTAGGATCTACACAGACTACAGTTTCATGACTTGCGACGAGTCCATCGGCGACGACGTTAACAAGCTGTTCCAGCAACTGACCGGTATGGGCAAAGCTCTGAAAATCAAGAAGCTGTTTCATGCGCCCTTCACCCTGCACAACCGCCTGATCAGCCTGATTGAGCGGGAAGCCGCCCACGGTAGCAACGGGCGCATCATCTTCAAGTTTAATGCGCTGACCGAGCCCCAGATCATCAAGGCACTGTACCGGGCTTCCCAGGCCGGGGTCAGTATTGATCTGATTATTCGGGGTATTTGCTGTTTGCGGCCGCAGGTACCAAGGCTGTCAGAGAATATCCGGGTACGCTCCATTGTCGGGCGTTTTCTCGAGCACACCCGGGTCTACTATTTCGGCAATGACGGCAAACCCGATGTTTACTGTGCCAGTGCCGATGCCATGGAGCGTAACCTGTTGAGCCGTGTCGAGGTTGCCTTTCCTATTGAAGAGCCGATGCTGGTTGCCCGCCTCAGGGACGATCTGGAAGTGTATCTAGCGGACAATTGCCAGTCCTGGGTGTTGCAGGCGGATGGCAGTTATCTGCAAAATCAGCCCGCCGACCAGGAAGAGCGGTTGGCGGCCCAGTTGCTGCTGCTGGAGCGACTGACCGCCAAGACCGGTTAACCGGGCGGAACCCCATCCGGCGCGGGGCGTGATTCGTGCTGAGTATTCAATAAGCGACAGGAAGACACTTTGATCAAAAAAAAATGGATTGCAGGCGGCCTGGCCGTATTGGTGGTAGCCGGGGCCGCGCCCTGGGCTGTGGGTTATATGACGGAGCAGCAGTGGCAGGAGGCTGCCAGGGAGGTAAATCTTGGCCAGCCGTTCTTGCAACTGGAGACCGATGAATATCGGCGGGGCCTGTTTGGTGCCGAGGCCGCGCTGACGGTAACCGTGAAAAATCCGGAGACAGCCGAAACTCATGTGGTGAACATGGATGTACAGGTATCCCATGGTATTACCGGGAGCCTGATGAGCTTTCGGCCCAGCGGGGGCTGGCAGCCTGAGGGTGCTGACTGGTTTTCGGAGGGTGAGCCGGATCTGACCCTTGAGACCCGTTTGTGGGGCAGCGCGATACTGGAGCTGGTGGCACCGGCAATGCGCATCGAAAACCCGGAGCATGGCGAGGTGATCAGCAGCAGTGGCGGTTTGCTGCGCCTCGATTTCGGCCGGTATGGCAAGGCCGCAGATCTGCTGGTTGTGGTGCCCGAAGTGGCGATTGCAAGCCCGGTGCTGGAAGCCCGCATTGTCGATGTTCAGGTAGAGCAGAGTATGACCTGGCTGACCGGCGACATCTGGACCGGTGGAGGGGTTGCGACCATCAGTGAAGTGCGACTGCAGGATGTGGATACCCCACCGGTTTCGGTGGCGGGCCTGAGCCTTCAGGGGGACACCCAGGCACGTGATGATGACAGCCGGCTGGATTCCCAGGCGACTCTGGAGGTCGAGTCGGTGGACGTGGGCGAAGAGGCCATAGGGCCGCACCGCCTTGAAATCGCGTTCAGCGATCTGGATGTGGAAAGCTGGAACCGGTTGAATACTGTGCTGACCGAAATGCAGGCACAAGCCATGGCCAGCACCGCGGATACTGACCCCCGCGTTGCGTTCGAGCAGCAGATGGCTATGGTGCAGGGGCTTAATCAGGCTGCCCGGGGGATTGCCATGAATGGCTTTTCGGCAGGTATTCGGGAGCTGAAGCTAGAGACCCCCGAAGGCAGTATTCGCGGCCATCTGGATATCTCCCATCCCCGCCTGTCGGCGGCTGAGCAGGGGCAGATGCTGATGGTGATGCAGGGGCTGACGGGTGAGGTTAACCTGAGCCTGCCGGTGTCCCTGGCGGAAGACTATCCGGCAATCCGGATGCAGGTGGCGCCGCTGGTCAAGCAGGGGCTGCTGATTCAGGAAGGCGATCGGCTGGTGCTGGACGGCAGCATGGAAGACCTGATGCTGACGATCAATGGCCAGGATATCCCGCTACCGCCGCTGTTGTAGTGGTGATCGGAGCAGTCGCTGGCTATCAGGGCTGCTCCTGCGTATCAGCTTTGCTGGCTGAATTTTTTGCGCAGGGCATCAGCCACTGCCGGATCGACAAATTCCGAGATGTCACCACCGAGGGAAGCTATTTCCCGAATCAGGGTGGATGAGATGTAGGACAGGTGGTTGGCGGGGGTCAGAAATACGCTTTCCACTTCCGGTGCCAGTCGACGGTTCATGTCTGCAAGCTGGAACTCGAACTCGAAATCGGAGACGGCCCGCAGGCCCCGGAGAATGACCGTGGCGTTTTGCTCCCGAACAAAATCGGCCAGCAGGTTGCTGAAACCGGTCACAGTAACATTGGGCACGTGGGCGGTTGCCTTGCGAACCAGGTCGCAGCGCTCTTCAAGATTCAGCAGCGGTTGTTTTTTCGGGTTATACGCGACCGCCACAACCACTTCCCCGAACATTCGCCCGGCACGTTCAATCAAGTCGGTGTGGCCATTGGTGATGGGATCGAAGGTACCGGGATAGATAACTTTGGGCATGGTCTGCTCCTTGTTCTGATGGAGCGTAGGATAGCAGGATCGTTCGCGTTGCTGTAGTCCGCGCCGTTTCTGGTTTTACACGGCGATAGGCCGGGCAACGAGGGTCGTCACCCGGGCCGGGTACGTGCTTGTTGCCGGGTCAGCGAATGAATAGTTTGTACACCAGCTTATGCACGGCTTTGCCGTAAGGTGCGTAAACCAGCTTGCCGCTGTTGAATTTTTGCTTGGCGAAGATCGCCCGGTGGTGAGAGAACGTCAGGAACCCTTCCTTACCGTGGTAATGCCCCATCCCGGAATCACCTACACCGCCGAAGGGCAGGTCGTCCTGAGCCACATGCATCAGGGAGTCGTTAATGCACATGCCCCCGGAGTGGGTATTGTTGACCACGTGCTGTTGCTGATCCTTGTCGTAGCCGAAGAAATACAGCGCCAGCGGCCGGGCACGGTCGTTGATGTAGTGGATTGCCTCGTCGAGGCTGTTGTAGCCGACCACCGGCAGAATGGGGCCGAAGATTTCATCCTGCATTACTTTCATATCCGGGGTGGTATTCAGTACCAGTGTCAGCGGTAGTTTGCGGGTGCTGTCTTTCATGTTTTCATTGGCGGTATTGAGCTCAATCAGCTCTGCCCCCTTGGCTAGCGCATCCTCCAGATAGCTCTGCAGGCGTTCATATTGCCGTTCGTTGATAATTGCCGTGTAATCGTTGTTGTCTTTCAGGCCCGGATACATTTCAGTAAAACGGGCGCGGAAATCGTCTACAAAGGCCTGTATCCGGTCGGTCGGGCAAAGCACGTAGTCCGGTGCCACGCAGGTTTGCCCGGCATTAAATGCCTTGCCGAAGGCGATTCGCTCGGCGGCATCCGCCATAGGAACGTCTGGCGAGATGATTGCGGGAGACTTGCCGCCAAGCTCAAGCGTAACCGGTGTCAGGTTGCGGGCGGCGGCACTCATCACCAGTTTGCCCACGGAGGTGGAGCCGGTAAACAGCAGGTGGTCGAAGGGGCGCTCGGAAAAATCGGCGGCTACGTCGGCTTCGCCGGTAATCACAGAAACAAGGTCTTCGGCAAAGATCGAGTCGATGATCTCTTTGAACAATGCGGACGTGTGCGGCGTAAATTCCGACATCTTGATCATGGTGCGGTTGCCAGCGGCCAGCGATGCCACCAGCGGCCCCACCGCCAGATACAGTGGATAGTTCCAGGGTACGATCACGCCCACCACTCCCTTGGGCTGATACGACACTTTGTTGCTGGCAGGCTGAAACAGTATGGATACATGGCGTTTGGAGGGTTTCATCCAGCCGCTCAGATGTTTCAGGGTGTAGTTGATGCCCTGAATGGATGGCATGATCTCGGCAATCAGGGATTCGTCTTTCGAGCGGCAGGTGAAGTCGCGGTCAATGGCGTCTACCAGGCGATCCTTGTTGGCCAGCAGTGCCCGTTTCAGGCGATTGAGGTTTTCCTTGCGCTCAAGCAGTGAGGGCATGGGGTTATTCCGGAAGGCCTGCTTCTGGGTATCGAAAACCTGGTGCGTATGCTGGATCTGCTTTTTGCTCTCGGTGAGCTGGACGACCGTGGCAGCCATCGTAATCCTCCTCACTGCCAGCCCCGGGCCGCAGTGGTCTGTTGTTGTCTGAGACGCTGGTTATCGGGGAGTAATTCCCCGGTATTTGCACTGACCATCATTATTAGAGTATATACTCTAGGCAGTCAAGAAACCCGGGATGGCTCTTCGGGCCATCTGTGATCCAGATATCAACACGTGTCTGCACTACCATGAAAACCCGAGACAAGATCCTGCTCAGCAGCCTGGAGCTGTTCAACGAAAGGGGTGAGCGTAATATCACCACCAATCACATCGCGGCGCACCTGGCGATTTCCCCCGGCAACCTTTATTACCATTTCCGCAACAAGTCCGACATCGTTTACGAAATTTTTCAGGAATATGAAAAGCTTGTTGATTATTATCTGGATATTCCGGAAGACCGGCCCATGACTCTGGATGATCTGGCTTTTTATCTGGAATCTGTTTTTGACGGGTTGTGGAGTTACCGGTTTTTTCATCGTGATCTGGAATCGTTGCTGGATAGCGATCCCCGCCTGCGCTTGGGGTATCGGGCGTTCACTGATCGTTGTTTGGTGTCGATTGGGCGGATATTCAGCAAACTGGCGGAGGCGGGCATTATCGAGGCTCAGCCCGACGCGCTGCGGTCTGCCATGTCACTGAACGTCTGGTTGGTGATTACCAACTGGATGGCATTCCTTAAAACTGCCCATGCCTCCGGGCAGGCCCCGGAGCTGTCGTTGAGGGAACTCAAGCAGGGCATCTATCAGGTGCTGACACTGGAGCTGCCCTATCTGACGCCCGAGTATCGGGAGCGGGTGCTGACCTTGCGGGAGAAGTACCGGCCGGCACTGGCGTGCCAGAATGGGTGATGACAGCTTCGCTGGTCAAATTATGATCGCCCTGTGAACTTTTTCGGAGAGATTACGTCAAAGCTGTAAGGTGCGGGAACATCGGACATTCCTTGCATCTCCTGAGAGTAATCTCGGGTTTTCGGCCTCTGCCATGCAGAGGCTTTTGCACGTCGCAAACCCTGACGATTTGCCAGCCGGATTCGTTCACGGCTGGCTTTTTTGCTTAGTTTTCGGGTGCGTCCAGCCAGTTGGCCAGTGCCTGTCTGCAGTCGTCGACGCCCCGCTTGGCAGTCGACGAGAACATGATCAGATGCTCCACGCACTGATAGTCCTTAAGCTTTTTCGCGATTTCCAACATGCTGGTTTTGGCTTGTCCAAATTTCAGTTTGTCGGCCTTGGTGGCAAGAATCATCAGCGGCAACTGGTTATGTTCGCACCATTCCACCATCATTTGGTCGAACTCGGTCAGTGGATGCCGGATATCCATCACCAGCACCAGGCCCCGCAGGCAGCGCCGGTCGTTCAGGTAGTGGCCCAGATGCTGTTGCCAGTCGTCTTTCATGTCGCGGGAGACTTTGGCGTAGCCGTAGCCGGGAAGATCCACCAGCCGGGCATTCTCGCGGTTCAGGCTGAAGAAATTGATCAGCCGGGTTCGCCCCGGGGTTTTACTGGTTCGGGCCAGCTTTCCATTGGCGGTGATGGCGTTCAACGCACTGGATTTGCCAGCGTTGGAACGGCCCGCGAAGGCGACTTCCGCGCCATGGTCCGGCAGGCATTCGTCGAGCCGGGATGCACTGATCAGGAATCGTGCACTATTGAAGGAGATGCTTTTTTGAGTCAGATCAGAGTCCACGACGGTAGGCTTTCCTTTGGATTTCAGTTATCGGCGATTAATGTATAATGCTACACCAATTTCCGGCGGGACGCTGCGCGTTACCGCTGTCAGCCCCGGTTGTGCGCCTGTTCACTCAGTGCCTGGCCGGCTGCACAACGAAGAATACTTTCAAGATGCAAAGATGAGAGAAGCGGAGCGAGCATGAAAAGACTGATCGCAGGAGTTGTTCTCGGAGTAGGCCTTACAGCTATGGCTCACGGGGCAGGGGATCCGGCAGCAGGTGAACAGAACGCAGCAGTATGTGCTGGCTGTCATGGCCAGGACGGTGCCAAGCCCATTATGGGGACTTACCCCAAGCTGTCCGGGCTGGGTGAGAAATATTTGTACAACCAGCTGGTTGACATCAAGTCGGGTGACCGCGCGATTCCGGAAATGACCGGTCTGCTGACGGCCATGTCGGATCAGGATCTGCAGAACCTGGCGGCCTATTACAACAGCAAGGACATGGTGGTTGGTCAGGCTAACCCTGATCTGGTTGAGGCGGGGCAGGCACTGTATCGCGGTGGCAACATGGCCTCGGGCGTTCCGGCTTGTGCGGGTTGTCATAACCCGAAAGGTATCGGCAACGAGCCAGCAGGTTATCCGGCACTGGGTGGCCAGACAGCGGAATACCTGGCCAAGCAGCTGAAGGCCTACCGTGCCGGTGAGCGGGCGGTTGGCAGTAACGCTGCCATCATGATGGACGTAGCCTCCAAGCTGACCGATGCGGAAATCGAAGCGGTGGCCAGCTACGCGTCTGGATTGAACTGATCCGACCCTGCTGGTCTCTGAAAACCCCGCCTCGGCGGGGTTTTTGCGCTTTGGCTGTCTTACTTATCGGTAATTCTTTGCTGATGTCCCGCAGTGGAACTTTTTGCCTTGCTCGGGTCATACTTTGTCTAAAATCCATTTACGCCTCGGAGATCTTCGATGATCAGACCTGTTTTGGCTAGTGCTCTGCTGTTGTTGTCACTGTTTTCGGCCGGTGCCTTTGCCCAGACCTGGGTGGCCGGTACACACTATAAGGTGCTGGACACCCCGGTACGTACCGCCTCGGACACCGGTGTGGAAGTGGCGGAAGTGTTCTGGTATGGCTGCCCCCATTGTTACAGTTTCAAACCCATTGCCGAGGCCTGGAAGGCGCAGGCGCCGGACTATATCCAGTATGTTCATCTTCCGGCGGCTCTGGGTAAGAGTTGGGAGCCGCATGCTTACGCATTCTATGCACTGGATGCCATGGGAGAACTGGACAAGGTGCACGACGCCCTGTTCGAGGCGCTGGCCGGTGAGCGTCGGCCGCTGAACAGTCCGGAGGCGCTGGCAGACTTCGTGGCGGGCTATGGTGTCGATGCCGACCAGTTCCTGGAGGCCTACAAGAGTTTTGGTGTGCGCGCTAAAGTGCAGCAGGCCCAAGCGAAAATCAGGGGTGCGCGCATCACCGGAACACCGGCTATGCTGGTAAATGGCAAGTACGTGGTGAGCGCGTCCATGACCGGCAGCCACGAAAATGTTCTGAAAGTTGTTGAGTACCTGGCAGAAAAAGAGCTCGAGACTGCCCGGTAAATCCGGCCCCGGGTAATGGCGCCATACATTGCTGAACAGGAAGCCTCAGGCCATGTATAAGCGAATCCGTAATCAGCTGGACGGCATTCTCAAAGCCCGGGAGAATTCCCGGGGCTCCTGTTCGGGCAGCGAACATGTTCCGGACTTCGAGCCCCACCGACACATCCGTTTGCTGACGTTCAACATTCAGGTCGGCATCAACACTTCGTCGTACCGTCACTACTTCACCCGCAGTTGGCAGCATGTGCTGCCGCATCGGCGACGGTTTGAAAACCTGGATCGGATCGCTACCCTGCTCAGCCAGTACGATGTGGTTGCCTTGCAGGAGTGTGATGGCGGCAGTCTGCGCAGTGGCTACATCAACCAGGTTCAGTATCTTGCCGAGGCTGCCGGGATTCCTTACTGGTATCAGCAGCTTAATCGTAATCTTGGGCAAATTGCCCAGCATAGCAATGGTCTGCTCAGCCGCTTTCGGCCGCTGGATGTGACCGAGCACAAGTTGCCCGGGCTGATACCGGGCCGTGGCGCCATTGTGGCCCGCTATGGCCTGAAAGAAGATCCTCTGGTGTTGGTGCTGATGCACCTGTCACTCAGCAAAACGGCCCAGCAGCGGCAGTTGGGTTTTATCCAGGAGTTGATCAGCGAGTATCGACATGTGGTGCTGATGGGGGATATGAATGCTCATGCGGAACAATTGTTAACGCGGACACCGCTGCGTAACAGTGACCTGGTGCCCCTCCCGGACACCGCCCATAGTTTTCCCAGCTGGCGCCCCGAAAAGGCGTTGGATCATATACTGGTCAGCCCCTCTCTGGAGATTCGCCAATCTGGCGTGGTGAGCTATCCGGTGTCTGATCACCTTCCAATTGCGCTGGATATTGCCTTGCCCAGAGGCTACCTCGAGACCTTCTAACGGTTCCTGCCTTTATCACCTGTCTTAATGCGCTAAGCTTTTGGCTATGGCGCTTGTAGCTTCATGCCTGAGACGTATGCTTAGAAGTCTATGGATTCTGGTGGGCGATCAAATCGCCTGGCCTGGTTCGTGAGGCGTTATGGCGAACCCCGAGCGGGTGGGCGGGCGCTTCAACAACGGTCCATGCCCTGTGTGAAGCTGGGTGAATATAAGTCGGTAGTGCGCGCCAGATACAAAAAAACCCGGCCAGGCCGGGTTTTTTGTGTGAAACCGGATCAATTACTTGATCTTGGCTTCCTTGTACTCAACGTGCTTGCGAACCACCGGATCGTACTTCTTGATTGCAATCTTTTCCGGGGTGTTACGCTTGTTTTTGTTGGTCGTGTAGAAGTGACCAGTGCCTGCTGAAGATACCAGCTTGATTTTCTCGCGCATGATGCGGCTCCTTAAACTTTCTCGCCGCGGGCACGAAGATCGGCCAGCACAGCGTCAATGCCTTTTTTGTCGATGATGCGCATACCCTTGGTGGATACGCGCAGCTTCACGAAGCGCTTCTCGGACTCAACCCAGAAGCGGTGGTTCTGCAGATTCGGCAGAAAACGACGACGAGTGTGGTTCATCGCGTGGGATACATTATTACCGGTTATCGGGCGCTTACCGGTAACCTGACAAACTCTGGACATACTTGCCTCCGACCTGAGCAATGGTCTCTATCAATACGAATTCGTTTTAAATGCGTCTCTGGTTGCTCCGGAGCCATACCTGCTGCCGGTGTGCGCTTCTGAAACAGAACGCTGCTCGCCAGACGCCGCCAGAAAGGGACGCTTTTATACCAGAACTGACGGGCCAACGCAAAAAATTGTTGGGAATTTGGCCAGTTTTGGGGGCGTCCCCGGAAAATAACTACATCAACCCTCTTTCAGCCAGGGATATTACCTCACCGTGGCCCACTACCATATGGTCAAGAACCCTGATATCCACCAGGCCGAGTGCTTCTTTCAGTCTTCGGGTCAGAGAAATGTCTGCCTGGCTGGGTTCGGCCACGCCGGACGGGTGGTTGTGGGCAAAAATGACCGCTGCAGCGTTGTCCTCCAGAGCCTGGCGCACGACTTCCCGGGGATAGACGGCAGCGCCATCGATGGTGCCCCGGAACAGTTCTCGGTACTGGATTACCCGATGCCGGTTGTCCAGGAACAGCCCGGCAAAAACTTCATGGGGGTAGGTGCCCAGGCGACTGGTCAGAAATCGCCGGGTGTCCTCGGGAGAACGCAGCGGGTCGCCCTGGCGCAGGGGCTCATCCATCACCCTCCGGGCCATTTCCATGGCCGCCTGAACCTGGGCATATTTCGCCGAGCCAAGCCCTTTTACCCGGCAGAACTTTCCCTGCGAGGCGGTCATCAGCCCCCGCAAGCCGGAAAATTCTTCGATCAGATAACGGGATAGTGCCATTACCGGCATTCCGGTGGTGCCGGTGCGCAGAAAGATAGCGAGCAGCTCGGCGTCTGACAGGGATTGGGCGCCGTGGGCGAGTAAGCGCTCTCTGGGCCGCTCGTCTGAGGGCCAGGGGTCAGTGGTCATAGTATGCTTCCTTGCGATCAAGCAAATTAGGGAACGATGCTTCCGGCATCGGGTTCTCGAAATTACAAAGGTTACTCCAAAAGGTAACATTCGGTAAACGAATGTCGATGCCTGCAGGCTGCCCGTGTGCCCCGGGCATGCTATCTTATAACTCTTTTTTTTCAGTGGATAACGGAGCCTGCATGGCGGCCAGACGAATATTGTTGGGGATTACCGGTGGCATTGCGGCTTACAAAAGTGCCGAGCTGGTTCGGTTGCTGAAGAAGGCCGGTTGTGAAGTTCGCGTGGTGATGACAGCGGGTGCTGAAGCCTTTGTCACCCCGCTGACCTTCCAGGCGCTCAGCGGTGAGCCTGTGCGTACGTCGTTGCTGGATCCGGAAGCCGAAGCGGGCATGGGGCACATCGAGTTGGCCAAGTGGGCGGATCAGGTGGTTATAGCGCCGGCGTCGGCGGATTTCCTGGCCCGGTTGACCCATGGTATGGCTGACGACCTGTTAACAACGGTGTGTTGTGCCACCGAAGTTCCGATTGCGGTAGCGCCCGCCATGAACCAGGCCATGTGGAGCAACGCCCGCACCCAAAGGAACATCCAACTGCTGCAGGACGACCCGCAGATCAGTATCTGGGGGCCTGATCGTGGTGAACAGGCCTGTGGTGATAACGGGCCGGGGCGCATGCTGGAGCCGGAGGCGCTGGCAGAACGGGTTCTGGGTGCCAGTCCACAGGCTGCGGGCGGAGTGCTGGCGGGAAGGCGTGTTGTGATCACCGCTGGCCCCACCCGGGAGCCGATTGACCCGGTGCGCTACATTACCAATCACAGCTCCGGAAAAATGGGCTATGCCGTGGCGATGGCTGCCGCGTTGGCCGGTGCCGAGGTTGTCCTTGTCAGTGGGCCAGTGTCTTTGCCAGCTCCCCGGGGGGTGCAGGTGCGAGGCGTGACCACCGCGCAGGAGATGCTGAATACCGCAAGTGCCGCCGTAGACGAAGGCTGCGACATCTTCATTGCCAGCGCTGCGGTGGCTGACTATCGGCCGGAACAGTTCGTCGACCAGAAGATCAAAAAGGCCAGTGACACCATGAGCCTGTCCCTGGTGCGTAATCCGGATACCCTGGCGACTATCGCTGCCCGGGACAAGCCGCCTTTCACCGTAGGCTTTGCCGCGGAAACCACCGACGTGGCCAGGTATGCCGCCGACAAGATGAAACGCAAGAAGCTCAATATGATCGTTGCCAACGATGTGTCGATACCGGGCCTTGGTTTCAGCAGTGACCGGAATGCGGTCACCGTATTCTGGCCGGGCGGCAGTGAATCGATAGGGCCAGACAGCAAGCAAACCATTGCGAACCGCCTGATGGCGTTGATTGCAGAACATATCAGCAGGACAGCAACAGTATGAGTAAGCGACAGTTTCAAGTGCGCGTTCTGGATGACCGGATTGGCACCGATATTCCATTTCCGGCCTATGCCACCGAGGGTTCAGCTGGCCTGGATCTGCGAGCCGCTCTGAAAGAACCCCTGACACTGAAGCCGGGAGAAACCTTTCTGATACCCACCGGCCTGTCTGTCCACCTTGCCGATTCGAATCTGGCCGCGATGATTCTCCCCCGCAGTGGGCTGGGCCATAAGCACGGGATCGTCCTCGGCAATCTGGTGGGGCTGATTGATTCCGATTACCAGGGTGAGCTGATGGTGTCTTGCTGGAACCGCGGCCAGACAGAGTTCACGGTTGAAATCGGTGAGCGTATTGCGCAGATGGTTTTGGTGCCGGTGGTTCAGGCCGACTTCGAGGTGGTTTCCGAGTTCGCAGCCAGTGACCGTGGCGCCGGTGGTTTCGGGTCGACCGGAAGTCATTAACAGCGCTCGTCGGCGCACGGGCGTCTATACTCAGCGGATAACGAATAATCCGGGTTCTACATATTTGCGGGATGTACTATGAAATTCGCCAAGAAAAAAACCAACGCGGCGTCTGGTGAGGAACTGCCGGAAAAAAAATCGGGTAAGAAGCGCAAACCGGCCAAGGCCGACAAAGAGCCCGGCGCCTCCGGTCTGAAAAAGCTCGGCAGCGTGGCTGTCAATCAGGCTCTGGTTGTGATTCTGGCGACAGCTGCGGCGGTTGCTCTGGCTTATTTTCTTGCGCTGCAGCCTGCGGCTCAGGCCAGTTTCCGTGAAGCCGTAAAGGTAGAGGCAGACAGTGCCAAAACGCGCCTGGATCAGTCGCTTGGCGCCTTGCAGGCTCAGGTGCAGGCGATGGCGAGTCAGCGCTACATTGCCAACGCCCTGCAACAGCGGGCGGGGGTAGAATCACTGGCCGAGCAACTGCAGGCGGCGATACCCGGCGCAGCTCGGGTGTTTGTCTTCCCGTACCGGGAAATTCCCAGAACCGGTGCCGAGGGCAGTTTGCTCGGTTTTGCCGGGCTGGAGCTGGCCCGGCGTGCGGAGAGTGGCCAGTCGTTGCTGCCTGACGCCTTCCCCAGAGACAACCAATGGTACCTTCAGTTCGCCGGCGCAGTTCGGCATCCGGTCAGCAACGCAGTTGTTGGCAGCGTACTGGTGGTGTTTGACGCCTCTCATATCCGCCCCCTGCTGAGCGTTAATAACCCGCAGCTTGGCGGACAGCTTGCGTTGGTGCAGACCGTCGCCGGCACCAGCAGAACGGTTGTCAGTTCGGGTAGCGGCAGTGGCGATGTGCAAACCCGTACCCTGCTGAACCCCGACTGGACGGTGAGTTACCAGCCAGCCAGAGTGCCCGAGCCCCCGGTGAACACGGTGCTGCTGGGTTTGCTGGTTGGTTTTCCCCTGCTGATTGCCGCGATTGTTGTCTGGTTCCTGCTGAGTGGTGCCCAACGGAGCATTCGCAAAGATGTCGCCGCGCTGGTGCAGTGGGCGCATAAGGTGTTCAGTGGCGAAAAGATGAAGCTGCCCACCATGCATTGGGATCTCGTTGCCTCCACGGGCGAGGTGCTGTTCCGGATGTCTCAGGCAGTGGAAAAGCGGGTTTCAAAAGTATCGGCAACAGCAGCACCGGCGCCCAGGGCTGCGCCAACTCCGGGCAAACCAGCGGCGGCTGCCGACGAGCCTCTGTTTCAGGACAAAGACGTGCTTGATATCGACATGCTGGATGGCGATGAGGATGTCCTGGGTTTCGGCAGCTCCGACGACTCTCTGTTTGAGGGGGATATCCCCGACGTGCAGGAAACCGTCATGCCCAGTGTGACGGTGGAGCCGGAAATCTTCCGTGCCTACGATATACGGGGCATTGTCGGGCAGACCCTGTCCCGCGACGTGGTGGAAGTCATCGGCCGAGCGATTGGTTCCGAGGCGGCGAGTCTTGGTATTACCGATCTGTGCATCGGCTACGATGGCCGCCATTCGAGCCCGGAGCTGTCAGAGGCCCTTGGGCGTGGCATTATGGCCACGGGTTGCAATGTTATATATCTCGGCGCCATTCCAACACCGGTGCTCTACTTTGCCACCCACCATCTGCAGACCGGCTCCGGTGTTATGGTAACCGGCAGCCACAACCCGGCGGATTATAATGGCCTGAAAATCATGCTTGGTGGCGAGACGCTGTCCGGTGACGCCATTCAGAAGTTGTATCAACGCATTCAGAATGCCGACTTTACATCCGGCCAGGGTAGCCAGAGTCGGGACGATGTGCGTCGTGCCTACCTGGACAGGATTGTCGGCGATATTGCAGTGGCGGCTCCGCTGAAAGTGGTGCTGGATGCCGGTAACGGCATTGCCGGTGAGCTTGGCCCGATGCTGGTGGAAGAGCTGGGCTGCGATGTGACTCCGCTGTATTGTGACATTGACGGCAACTTCCCCAATCACCACCCGGACCCTGGCAAACCGGACAACCTGCGCGATCTGATTGCCCGAGTGCAGGAAACCGGAGCCGATATCGGCCTGGCGTTTGACGGAGACGGCGACCGCCTGGGTGTGGTGACTAACACTGGCAAGATTATCTGGCCAGACCGTTTGATGATGCTCTTCGCCCGGGATGTGGTTTCACGCAATCCGGGTGCCGACGTGCTGTACGACGTCAAATGCAGCCGCAGGCTGGCCAGCGTGATTTCCGAGGCTGGCGGGCGGCCGATCATGTGGAAAACCGGTCACTCGCTGATGAAGGCCAAGATGAAAGAAACCGGCGCTTTGCTGGCTGGCGAGATGAGTGGCCATATCTTCTTCGGCGAACGCTGGTACGGCTTCGACGATGGCCTCTATTCTGCCGCTCGCCTGCTGGAAATTCTCGGTATTGAAGATCGCCATGCCGACGAGGTCTTCGAAGATTTTCCGGAAGACATCAGCACGCCTGAACTGAATGTGGAGGTGACCGAGAAAGAGAAGTTCGCCATTATTGAGCAGCTCGGTGAGCAGGCCGAATTTGGTGACGGCAGCATCAGCACCATCGACGGCATCCGCGTAGATTACGCGGATGGCTGGGGGTTGTGCCGTGCATCCAACACCACGCCGGTACTGGTGCTGCGTTTTGAAGCCGAGAACGAAGCCGCCCTGGAACGGATAAAAGCCGTGTTCCGGGAGCAACTCCAGAAAGTAGCACCGGATCTGGTTGCTACCTTCTGACCCACTTTTTCAATGCAAGGACTGACAGAACATCATGGCCCTGGATCGTGAAACTGCAATGCAGGTGGCCTCGGTACTGAGCCGGGGGCTGCCCTATATCCAACGCTTTACCGGAAAAACCGTGGTCATCAAATATGGCGGTAACGCCATGGAGAATGAAGACCTGAAAAGCAGTTTCGCCCGGGATGTGGTGTTGATGAAACTGGTGGGCCTGAATCCCATCGTGGTTCATGGTGGTGGCCCTCAGATTGGTGAATTGCTGGAGCGGTTGAATATCCAGTCCCGATTCGTAAATGGTATGCGAGTGACCGACGCCGAAACCATGGATGTGGTTGAAATGGTGCTCGGAGGCCAGGTGAATAAAGAAATTGTCTCGCTGATCAACGCCCATGGCGGCACCGCTGTGGGCCTGACCGGCAAAGACGCCAACCTGATCCGGGCCCGCAAGCTGGAAGTGGTGAATCGCTCACCGGAAGTCGAACGTACCGAAATTGTTGATATTGGCCATGTCGGTGATGTAGCCAGTGTGAATGTCGACGTGATTGATATGCTGACCCGCAGCAACGTGATTCCGGTGATCGCGCCCATTGGGGTAGGACCGGATGGCGCCTCCTACAACATCAACGCAGACCTGGTGGCGGGCAAGGTGGCAGAAGCCATGAAAGCGGAAAAGTTGATTCTGCTGACTAACGTGTCCGGATTAAAGAGTAAAGAGGACAAGGTGCTCACGGGTCTGACTACCCAGCAAGTCAACGGGCTGATTGAGGATGGCACCATCCACGGCGGCATGTTGCCAAAAATCCGTTGTGCCCTGAGCGCTGTCGAAAACGGTGTGCGCACTGCTCACATTATCGACGGACGGGTGGCCCATGCCTGCCTGCTGGAAATCTTTACCGACGAGGGTGTCGGTACCCTGATTTCCCGTAACTGATCCACCTGGCCGGGAGTTGCCGGATGAAGCGCCTGTTGTCTTTCCTCGTTATCACCGGCCTGGTGGCGTTTGCCGCCTACAAAGCCAGCGCCTGGTGGTTGCTGGATCAGCGCCTGGCCGGGGCGAGAGCCGGGTTGTCTGAATATGGTGTTCTGAACCGGGGCAGCATCGGCTCGTCTCTGGATGGCCGAATTTTCCTGGAGCAACCCAACTGGCAGGACTTCCGCCTGACCCAGCCGGTGGCCTTCCGGCTGCTTGAGTTTGATGCAGGCTCGCCGGTGACACTGCTTACCACGCTGTTGGAGCCGGGCCGGTTGCCTGCAACCTGGAATCTGGCCGCTGAGGGTGTAAGCCTTGAGCTTGAACCTACCATGTTCCGCAACTGGGTAACCGCCGGGCCGGACGAGACTACACGGGGCCCGCTGGTCGGCCTGGCTTGCGCGCCGGATCCCCGGCAGCAGCTGGGTAGCGGTGACCTCATGCGCATGGGGATTGCCGGTATTCGTGGTGATTTCACTCTGCACCAAAGCCCTGAAACCCTGCGTCTGGAACTCAATACCCGGGAAACCGGCAGTCTCGAACTGGTCTGGCCGGATGCCCGGCTGAGGGTAAACAACCCGCTATCGCTTTCCGGTATCAGCTCCCGGCCGGTGCAGCTGACACTCCGGGATGCCGGGTTGATGCGCCGCCTGTCTGCCTACTGTGCCCGGGAGACAGGGCAGGATGTCAGTAGCTGGGCAGGCAAGGCCGTGGCCGTACTGGATCGCGGGCTGCGGGAACGCGGCTGGCAGGCCAGCCCCCAGCTGCTGGCGCTATACCGCCAGTGGCTAACGGAAGGCGGCGAGCTGTCGGGAAGTTTCCGGCCAGCCAGCCCGACCCTGGGCATTCCCGTACACAGTAGCGCTGGCAACGCACCAGGCGCGGACTTGCTTTACAACGGCGCCCGGGTACCTGATGTCTATCTGACGGAAATACAGCCCGAGGCACCTGAGCCTCTGCCCAGGGCCCTTACCCCGGTGGCGCCACCGGAAGACCCGGGCGTGGAGCAGTGGTACGCTCAGAGCCTTGAGACCGCCAATGACTGGCTGAACCGTCGGGTGCGGGTAACGCTGTCCAACGACAACCAGGTAGAAGGCCGATTGGCCAGCGTGGGGGAGCGGGATCTGGAAATCGCCCGCACCGTGGCTGGCGGAGAAGTTGCCTATCCGATTCTGAAACGGGCCATTACACACTTTGAAGTCTGGCGCCGGGGCCGCCCGGAATAGCGCCAGCACAGGAGGCGCAGGTGATAGCAAATTCAGGCAGAAGCTCGCAGAATCCGGGCATCCGGGAGATGCTCACCAAATTGATCTCGCTGCCGTCGATCAGCAGCGCATCGCCGGACTGGGATCACAGCAACGAAGCGGTGGTGCGAACTCTCGCGGAGTGGCTTGAACCTCTTGGGTTTACCGTGGAAATCCTGGAAGTGCCGGGCATGCCCGGCAAATGCAACCTGATCGCCACCCTCGGCAGTGGCCCGGGTGGTCTGGTGCTCTCCGGCCACACCGATACGGTTCCCTTCGACGACAAACGCTGGCAAAGCGATCCTTTCACCCTGACGGAAAAAGACAATCGCTGGTATGGCCTGGGCACCTGCGATATGAAAGGCTTTTTTCCACTGGCCATTGAAGCCGCCCGAGCCTTTGTGGGCCAACCCCTGCAAAAGCCCCTGATCATCCTCGCCACCGCCGATGAAGAAAGCTCCATGAACGGTGCTCGGGCGTTGGCCGAGGCCGGTAAACCCAAAGCCCGGTATGCCGTCATCGGAGAACCCACCGGTCTGAAACCGGTGCGGATGCACAAGGGCATCATGATGGAGCGGCTCCGGTTCGACGGCCAATCCGGCCACTCCTCCAACCCGGCGCTTGGTAACAACGCCCTGGAAGGCATGCACCAGGCGCTTGGTGAGTTGCTGGCACTGCGTAGCGAATGGCAGCAGAAATACCGCAACCCCAACTTCGAAGTGCAGGTGCCCACCCTGAACCTGGGCTGTATCCACGGCGGCGACAACCCCAACCGCATTTGCGCCCAGTGCGAGCTGCATTTCGACTTGCGCCCCTTGCCCGGCATGGACATGGCCAGCCTGCGCCAGGCCATTCTCAACCGGATGCAGCCACTGGCCGACCAGCGCGAGCTGAAACTGACTTTCGAGCCGCTGTTTGATGGCGTCCCCCCGTTCGAGACACCGGCCGACGCGGCTCTGGTCAAAGCCTGTGAAAAACTCACCGGCCACACCGCCCACGCCGTGGCCTTCGCCACTGAAGCCCCCTGGTTGCAAAAGCTCGGGCTGGAAACCCTGGTGATGGGCCCGGGATCTATCGACCAGGCCCATCAGCCCGATGAATATCTGGCGCTGGATCAACTGCAGCCCACTGTGGATATTCTTAAAGGCCTGATCAAGGAGTTTTGTCTTTAGTATTTGAAGTCAGAAACAGGTTGCACGAGAGGTTGGCCTGGATGCTCTTCTAAAACCGTTGAGCGCCAGGGATGGCGCGAATCGAGCCCCCCAGGGACGGGTTCATGGGCGTGTTTTGGAAGAACATCCAGGCCAACCTCGGCGATTACCGACTTTGAGCGCATACGCATTACTTGGCATACTCAAGCACTGATACCGAGGCCTTGAGACATAAGGAACACGAGATTTGAAATCGAACGACTGGTTACACGGATTCCGTCACTCCTCCCCGTACATCAACGCCCACCGGGGCCGAACCGTCGTTCTTACCATGCCCGGCGATGCCATCGAGCACCGCAACTTCATTAATATCATCCACGACATCGCCCTGCTCAGCAGCCTCGGCGTGCGCCTGGTGGTTGCCTTTGGAGGCCGCCCCCAGATCCAGTCCCGGCTCGACGACGCTGGCCTGGAATCCGCCTTCTCCCGCGGCCTGCGCATTACCCCAGACGACCACCTGCCGCTGGTGATGGAAGCCATCGGTGGCCTACGGGCTTACCTCGAAAGCCAGCTTTCCATGGGCCTGGTCAACTCCCCCATGCACAACGCCCGCATCCGGGTAACCAGCGGCAACTACGTTACCGCTAAACCTGTAGGCGTGCTGGACGGTACCGACTTTGGCTACACCGGGCGGGTGCGCAGGGTTGATGCCCGGGGTATCGAGCAGATGCTGGAGCTTGGCCATATTGTGCTGCTTCCGCCTATGGGCTACTCCCCTACGGGTGACAGTTTTAATTTGTCTTACGAAGACGTGGGCAGCCAGGTGGCGGCGGCCCTGCAGGCGGAAAAGCTGATCGTTTTTATTGATGACGAAGGTCTGCTGGAAGAAGACGGCGCGCTGATCCGAGAGCTGTCTGCCCGCCAGGCAGCCGACCGACTGCAGGACAACACCGTAACCGGGCACGACGCGGCCCTGTTGAAAGCGGCCTGTGACGCCTGCGTGAAAGGCGTTCGGCGGGCTCACATCATCAGCTATGCTGAGGACGGCGCACTGCTGGAAGAGCTGTTTACCCGGGATGGTTCCGGCACTCTGGTCAGCGGTGACAATTACGAGCAGATACGCCAGGCCCGGGTGGAAGACATCGGCGGCATACTGGAACTGATCCAACCTCTGGAAGAGCAGGGGGTACTGGTGCGCCGATCCCGGGAAATGCTGGAAACCGAAATCAACCGGTTTGTGGTGGCCGAGCGGGATGGCACCATCGTTGGCTGCGCGGCGCTGTATCATTACCCGGAAGAAAACGCCGGTGAGTTGTCCTGTTTTGCTGTAGATCCTTCTTACCGCAGGGCCGGGCGGGGCGACGATATCCTGGCCATGGTTGAGAAACTGGCCCGGGGCCAGGGTATCCAGCGGCTGTTTGTGCTGACTACCCAGACCGAGCACTGGTTCCGGGAGCGGGGCTTTGTGCCTACCGCCGTGCAGGAATTGCCCGGGCCCAAGCTGGCAGCCTACAACACCCAGCGCAACTCAAAGGTCTTCTACAAACCGCTGTGACAGGCTGGCCAGGCGCTGGTTGCGAACCGCCTCCGGGGCTTCGGCGAGCGCCGCCACCTGACGGTAAAAGCGGGGGAAATCTCCGCCTGCATCACGCAACAGCTGGCGGAATGCCGGAACATGCTGGTTGTATTGCCGGAACAGGGCCAGATTGGCGTTGTTCAGGGTAACCGGCGGCGAGCCAAAGGGCCCCGGTTCCGGGAAGTGTTTTGAAAGATCCGCGTAGGCCTGTGCCAGCTGTGTCAGCAACTGGGCTTTACGGTTGCGCACAAGTTCCGTGCCGAGGGCATTTTGTTCACGGTACAGTCGGTTCAGGCGGGCATTGGTCTGCTCCACCAGTTCCAGGGTCTTGCGCCGGTGCTCCAGCCGCGTCAGCGCCCGGTTAAACAGCACGGACTCCCCCCTGAGTTCCAGCCAGAGCTTCAGGCCTTCCAGTTCCACCGCCGTGGCAAAACTTTCGTTGAACGCCGTGTCCTCGTCGATGTAGAGCACCCGGTGAGCCAGTTCGTGGAACATCAATGCCACCATTCGGTCCTCTGGCAGTGCAGTAAAACCGGAATGCAGTGGGTCGTCGAACCAGCCCAGGGTGGAGTAAGCGGTTACACCGCCAATGAAAGTATCGTAGCCCCGGGCCTGAAAATCCGCTGCTTCTGCCCTGGCGTCCTCCAGGCTGAAGTAGCCCCGATAGGCCTGGCAGCCGACCACGGGGTAGCACCAGCGGTTGGGTTGCAGTGAAAACTCTGGTACCGCAATCAGGTTGACCAGAACCCAGGGGCGATCCAGTGCAACATAGTCGCTGAAGGCGCCACCCACCGGCAGGGAAAGGCGTTCCTCGGCGAACCTTCTGGCGGCCTGGCTCAGCTGCAGTTTGTGCTTGAGTTCCGGGCGGGTATCGCTACGCTGAATAAGGTGGGTAACCGATTTTCCGGACCACATCAGAGACAGGTGGCCGCTAACCGCCTGGCTGTAGTAGCTGACGGTTGAGCAGCCACTGAGCAGCAGGAACAGTAGCAAAAGCAGATATATCTGACTAAGCTGTTTCATGGGGCATCTTGTTGTGGTTAATACTCCGTCGGGAGAAAAACCTTCGCTGTTCTGAAGGCTTACTGATGTTATCCCGGGCCCGAAGGCTTTATCATAGCAGTTGGTACTCAGAGAGTTTCAGGGACGTTTACCGGTCACCTTTCACCGGTAACAAACCGGCTTTGCAACCTGGTCAGGTATTCATGGATTCGAGAGAACGTCGTAGCAGCCCCCGACAGCCAATTAAACTGGCAGCTCAGATAGATGCAGGTAATGGTGAGGCATGGCCCTGCCAGATCGCAGACTTCTGTGCCGAGGGGCTGTTTATCCGTTATTCCGCAGAAACCTCCGCCAAAGTCGACCGGGTGCTCGACACGGGTGTTACTCCGGAGCTGGTTGTCCGGTTTCGCGGGCTCGAAGGCAATCGCCGGTTTGACCTGCATGTTCTCCCGGTTCGCCGGATCGAGGGCGCTATGGGTGTCAATTTTACCCGGGCAGACCCGGGCGCCATCAACGCCATGCTGCAGCTTTGCGGCAGTACTGGCACCCAGGAGCGATCCTCCCTCAAGGCGCCCAGTGAACGCGTCCAGTTTGTGCTGCATCAGTGTGCCCGCACGGTTACCCAGTTTATTGAGCCATTAATGGATGCTTGTCTGGTACAGACAGTTCAGGCTTTGCGGGAGGCTGCCCAGAAGGCAGCCAATGATCAGCTGGCCAACGAATTCATGGACTCGGCCGGCCAGATTGAGGGGCGGCAGCGGGTGCTCTGGCACTACATGGGCCGCAGCCTGGAGTCGCCGCTGAAGCCTGAACCCAAAGGTGTGCCGGGCTCCGTCCTTTCGGTGGTCGATAAAAATGAATTTGAAGATTGGCTGGCCATACGGGTGATGGTCACCCGGGCCGATACCCAGTACCGGGGGGATCTGTTACAGCTGAAACTGCGCCTGGATCACCTGGGTATTGCCAATCGCACCGGCCATCACAATCCGTTGGGGCCAGCGCTGGTTTGCGAGGCGTACCACACTGCTCTGGCTCAGGTAAAAGTGGGCCGGGAAGTTGAGAAGATCTGCCTGAAAGTGTTTGAGCAGGCCGTGGTCAGGCAGCTGGAGCCGTTATACCGGGAGCTGAACAATATCCTGATTCGCCACGGGGTTCTGCCGGATCTTGATTTGTCGAGATACCTCAGTGATCAGGCCATGGTGAAAGAGGAGCCCGCGAAGAAACCGGTGCCGCCGGATGTCCCGGAGACGTTGGCGGGCAGCCCGGGGGCCACCGCTGAAACTGCGCCGGCGCCGGAAACGTCGGCTAAAGGTCGCGTTCGTGGCCGGGTAGCGGGAGAGTTCCGGGGTTACGCCCAGGCGGCACAAACGGCGTTCGCGACGGTCAAGAACCTGTTGAGTACTCTGCATGCCAGCCGGGTGGCAACAGGTGAACCGGCCACGAACCCGTTTCCGGCAACAGCCCGGCCACTGTCCGGCGGCGAGCTGCAAAAAGAGTTGCAGGAGTTGCAGTTGCAGGCTGCGGCGCCAGACAATGACAGCCCTGGCACGCTGAAGGAACGGGTGGTCGAGAAAATCCGTGAGTCCGGGGATTCAGGGCTGAATGCGGATCATCAGCAGACCCTGGATGTTGTCGACCGGTTTTTCCACAGCGTGGTGGAAAGCCCGAAACTCAGCGACTATGCCCAGAGCCGAATGCGTCAGCTTGAGGTGCCGGTTCTGAAGGTTGTCATGCGGGATCCGGAGTTTTTTGAAGACCAGAACAGCCCGGTTCGCGGCGTCATGAACCGGCTTGCCCAGCTCGGAGTGAGAGGGGGGCGGCTGAATCCGGTGGTTCAGCGGCGGGTGGATGAACTGGTTCAGCGTATCGCTACCGAGTTTGAGCAGGATACCGGTGTCTTCGAGCAGGCGGTGGGTGAATTCGACAGCCTGATCGACCGGCAGAACCTGGTTTATCGCCGCAACGTTGAGCGGGTAACCGCCGCAGCGGAAGGTGCGCAGAAAGTCGCGGACTCGAAAGCAGCGGTGGCCGAGGCGCTGGATCAGAAACTGGCGGGCCGGAGTGTTCCCCGGGCTCTGATGAGCCTGCTGGATGGTGGGTGGCGAGACCTGCTGTCGTTGACCTGGATACGGCAGGGGCCCGACAGCCAGCTGTGGCAGGATTACCTGGCGGTGGTCGATCTGTTGTTGGCCTTTGCCGACGATCCGCAAAGCAATATCAATCTTCCCGAGTTGCTCCGGCTGATTCAGGATGGGCTGGCGTCGATTTCCAGTAATCATCTGCCTTCCTCGCAGATCCGTGACGAACTCAAGCAGTTTCTGGTGCGTCGCCCCGATCATGCGCCTGAGATGGTGAAAGTGCCCCCGGCTGTTGCAAAACCCGACAAGGCGGTTCTCAGCGAACGGGAACAGCGTAGCCTGCAGCGCTGGGTGAACCGGGCGCAGCAGTTGCGCACCGGCGACTGGCTAAAAGATCAGACACGTCCGGAGCAGCCTCAGTACATTCGCCTGGTGTGGGTTGCGCGGGGTTTCAGCCGCTTTGTTTTTGTAAACCATCAGGGTATGCGCGTGGTGGAGCTGGAGCTGGAGGCTCTGGCCAGGCAGATGCGCAAAGGCATCATCGTGCCGGACAACCAGTACGATCGTCCACTGGTGGATGAAAGCATTGATCGCATGGTGCGCAACGTTTACGACCAGCTTTCCTGGGCGTCGACTCACGATGAGCTCACCCACCTGCTCAACCGCCGGGAGTTTGAGCGTATGCTCGACCAGCACCTGGTGCGCCGTGAAGACAGCCGGACACTGTTGCAGCTGGACCTCAGAGGGTTCCGGTTGCTGAACGATACGGCGGGTTACCAGGCCGGAGACGAAGCCCTGAAACGCATCGCCGGGTTGATCTGCGAGCACGTGGACGGCGGAATGCCGGTTGCTCGAATGTCCGGTACCGAGTTTGCCATGCTGGTGCCGGAGGAAAGTGGCGAAACCGTAGCAGAAACCCTGTTGTCCGCGATTGAGCAAGAGGCTTTCAACTTTGATGGTCGCAGCTATCAGCTCGGCGCCAATGCCGGGCTCGCCCCCGAGTCGTCCGGGCTGATCAGTTCTGAAAAATGGCTGAGGGCGTCTGAGCAGGCGTTGAATTCGGCGCGGGCAAAAGGCTCCGGGCAGTGTGTTATCTATGCTCTTGACGCCTCAGGCCAGGCACGCCAGGAACGGATTGCGGCCCGAGTTGCCGAATTAAGCAGCCCGGATGACGAACGCATGCTGCTGCGTTGCCAGAAAATAATTCCGCTGCACGGCGACACGGTCATGGCGGCCCAGTACGAGATACTGATCAGTATGTACGATGAAAGCGGCGAGCTGATTACCGGCCAGGATTTTGTGCGCATGGCCGAGCGCTATGACCGGATGCAGGCAGTGGATCGCTGGGTCGTCGGCCAAATGCTCGACTGGTTGCGGGATCGGGCACCGGATCCACGGGACGTTGGCGGTGTCTGTATTAACTTGTCCGGGCACTCGTTGAATGATCAGGCGTTGCTGGAGTTTATCTACGAAAAACTCAGTAAAAAAGATGCGCCGATTGAGCGGCTCTGGTTTGAGTTGACGGAAGCCTCTGCCATCCACGACGTGCAGTCGGTGGCGGATTTCATGCTGGAGATGAAAGAGCTTGGCTGCCGCTTCTGTCTGGGCAATTTTGGCAGCGGGCCTAACTCGTTCCAGTACATGCGTTCTTTGCCGGTGGATCTGATCAAGATCGACAGCGCGCTGACTGCGCAGCTGCCTACCAGCCAGACCGATCAGGCAATGGTTCGATCCATGGTGGATATGGCTCACTACATGAAGCGCGAAGTGATTGCCTGCCAGGTTGAATCCCGTGATGTTCTTGATGCTCTCCGGCAGCTTGGCGTGGACTATGCACAGGGTTTTGTTATTGAAAAGCCCAGGCTGCTGAACAGTCTGGTCGGCTAGCTGCGGGAGCCCTTGCTTTATGTCGAAGCGCCATCCGATCATTGCGGTCACCGGTTCCTCGGGAGCGGGCACAACCACCGTCAGCCAGACATTCAGCCGTACCTTTGCCAGTGAAGGTATTCGTGCGGCTATGGTGCGGGGAGACAGTTTTCATCGCTACACCCGTGAGCAGATGGCACGGCTGGCCGCCAAGGGCCAGTTTGGTGAGCGCAACCACTTTGCCCTGGCTGCCAATCATATCGACCGCCTTGAAGCGCTCTTCTACGACTACAGCCAGGCAGGTAACGGCCGCTGCCGGCAGTATGTGCACGATGAGGATCTGGAGCTGGTGAACGCTGGCTACAAGCCCGGCACCTTTACTCCCTGGAGCTCGCTGCCGCCCGATACGGATTTGCTGTTTTATGAGGGGCTGCACGGTGGTGTGGTCTGTGACGACTTCAACATCGCCGAGTACGTTGATTTGCTGATCGGGGTGGTGCCGATCGTGAACCTGGAGTGGATCCAGAAGATCCACCGGGATACCCATCAGCGGGGCTACAGCCAGGAAGCGGTCGTTGAGACGATTCTTAATCGCATGGACGACTATGTGCGCGATATCGTGCCCCAGTTTTCCCACACTCACATCAACTTCCAGCGCATTCCGCTGGTCGACACCTCAAACCCGTTTATTGCCCGTGATGTACCCAGCGAAGATGAAAGCATGGTGGTAATCCACTTCCGGAATACCCGGGAAGTGGATTTCCGCTGGCTGCTTCAGGCCATTCCCCAAAGTAGCCTTTCCCGTCACGACACGCTGGTGATTCCGGGCCCGAAGCTGGCCCTGGCCATGGATCTGATCCTGCGGCCCATGGTGCAGCAGTTGATGGTCGCCAAGGCCTTTGCGTAACGCCAGACAAAGCGTCAGGCGCCCGGGTTGTTGGTAAGCGTGCCGCTCCGGTAGTCGGCCAGTGCCTGTTCAATCTGCTCCCGGGTGTTCATGACAAAGGGGCCATACTGAACAATTGGTTCTGCCAGTGGCAGCCCGGCGATCAACAGTAATTTCGCACCCGCCATGCCAGCGCAAAGCCGTACCTCATCGCCCGGCCCAAGAATGCTGGCACAGGAAAGCGTCAGGCGTTGGTGCTGCTGCTCCGTTTGCAGGTTTGCGGTGCCATCATACAGATAAAGCAGTCCGTTCAGTTTTGCGGAAACGGGCAGGTTCAGCCGGGCCTCTGGCGCCAGGTGGATGTCGGCATAAAGCGGAGCCGTCTGGCCGCCAGACACCGCGCCGATGGCAGAGATGCCCGCGAGGGTCAGCTCCCCGGCAATCAGGCGGATATCAGCCCCCTCCACCTGCAATAGCGGAATGTCCTCCGGTTGGATATCTCGATACCCTGCAGGCTTCATTTTCTCACTGGCGGGCAGGTTAAGCCAGAGCTGGAATCCGCGCATCTGACCCGATTCCTGTTGCGGCATTTCCGAGTGGATGATACCGCGGCCAGCGGTCATCCATTGTACGCCGCCGTTGCGCAGGTTGCCCCGGTTACCCAGATGATCCTCGTGCAGCATATGGCCCTCGATCATGTAGGTTACGGTTTCGAAACCTCGGTGTGGGTGGGCCGGAAAGCCGGCGATGTAGTCTTCGGGTTGATCTGAGCCGAACTCGTCTAGCATTAGGAATGGATCCATGCGTAGTGAAGACTTCTGGCCCAGTGAGCGGCGGATACGGACGCCCGCACCGTCGGAAGTCGCCATGGACGGGATGATGGTTTGCACAGAACGAAGCATAGCCGGAGTCTCCTGAAAAACGACGGTACGGCTATTAAAGCGTGGGCGGCTCGGGGATCAAACCGTAGAATTCTGGCGAGTCAGTTCAAAAAAACTGAATAAGCATGAAGGGCAGCAACCCGGCGAGTGGTGCTGCCCCCGAAGGCAATTACTGAACGTTCCTGGAGTAGAAGATTTCCAGCATCTCCCGGCGCAGGCGATCCTCTATGGACTGGGCTTCTGCCGGGTCCAGGTCGCTGGCGTTTACCCCGAACACGTAGTTGTCGAGGTTGAACTCCTTGAGCATCATCTTGGTGTGGAACAGGTTTTCCTGGTACACGTTCACATCGATCATCTGGTAGGCGTTCTGGGTATCCTCGGTCAGATAGTTCTGGATCGAGTTGATGTCGTGGTCAATGTAATGCTTGGTGCCGTCGACATCGCGGGTAAAGCCGCGCACCCGGTAGTCCACGGTAACCACATCCGAGTCGAAGCTGTGAATCAGGTAGTTCAGTACCTTCAGCGGTGAGATCAGGCCACAGGTAGAAACATCGATGTCCGCCCGGAAGGTGCTTACGCCATCGTGGGGATGGCTCTCCGGATAGGTATGTACGGTCACGTGGCTCTTGTCGAGATGGGCGACAATGGTGTCTGGCAGAGGCCCGGGAGACTCCTCGTTGTCGGCCTGTTCGCTGGTCAGTTCATGCTCGGCAATCAGCATGGTCACCGACGCACCGTGGGGCTCGTAATCCTGGCGGGCAATGTTCAGCACATTGGCGCCGATGATTTTGACCACGTCGGTCAGAATCTGGGTAAGCCGTTCGGCGTTATACATTTCATCGATGTAGTCGATGTAGGCTTCCCGTTGCTCTTCGGTCTGTGCGTAACAGATATCGTAGATATTGAAGCTCAGGGATTTGGTCAGATTGTTGAAACCGTGTAATTGGAGTTTGGTTTCCATGTTCAGCCCCTCCGGATTATGGAGATGAATGTTCGCAGGGCCGTATATCGCCCCTGCCGAGGCCGCCACCGATGATTGACCGGGTGATTGTTGTGTTCACCTTTTGCACAGACCGGCGGAGAAAGTTGCGTATTATGCATACCGCCGGTTGCCTTGAATAGTATTCACAATGACATTTTTGTGGCCGGCCGGGGCCGACCTGAAATAGCGCTGTCCGGCCCGCCCGATTGAACTCAGTCTTCGGCCCGGATTTCATGGCTGTGACTGATTTTTACGCCTCCTGCGGCTAGCATGATGGAGGCCGAGCAGTATTTGTCGGCTGACAGGCTGACCGCCCGTTCCACCTGTTTTTCCTTGAGGTTGCGGCCGGTAACAACAAAATGCAGATGAATGCTGGTAAACACCGACGGCACCGCATCGGCCCGTTCCGCCTGCAGTTCGCAATGGCAGGCGGTAACGTCTTGTCGGCTCTTTTGCAGTATGCTGACCACATCGAAGGATGAGCAGCCGCCAACGCCCATCAGCAGCATTTCCATGGGGCGGGGGCCGAGATCTTCACCACCGCGGTCGGGCGGGCCGTCCAGTTGCACGCTGTGGCCGGTGCCACTGGTGGCGCGGAAACTGGCGTTGCCAGTCCAGTCAACGGTTGCTTTCATTGAATATTCCTCTGATGACGGCGTTTTTTGACCCGGGTCAGCAACGTCCTATGGGTGTTGGTGCGATGCTAGCATAAGCGCGAACCAAGCTCATGATGTCATTCGACCAAAGAAGCATTGCTATCCGAGGCATCCTGTATGCCGTTTCAAGTTGCCCATTCCCTGCCTTCTTGTTATAAGTTGCGTGGCAAAACAGTAAAAACCTAACCTGCCGGGACAGGCGGGATTATAAAAAGATCAGGCATCGCCAGACTCTGAGGAGGCACGTCTCGCATTATGGCTACTATCGTCAAGCCGGTTGAGCAGAAAACCAAGCACCTGGACTACTTTCTTTCCCAATGCCATCGTAGGCGTTACCCCGCGAAAAGCACCATCATCTACGCTGGCGACAAGAGCGACTCTCTGTTCTACATCGTGAAAGGCTCGGTTACCGTCATTATTGAAGATGACGATGGCCGAGAGATGATCATGGCCTACCTGAATTCTGGCGACTTTTTTGGCGAAATGGGGTTGTTCGACAACATGGACTCCCGGAGCGCCTGGGTGAAGGCCAAAATCGAGTGCGAGGTGGCGGAAATCAGCTACACCAAGTTCCGGGAAATTGCCCAGCAGGATCCTCGGGTGCTGTACTTTATCGGCGAGCAAATGGCGTCACGCCTGCGTCAGACCACCCGCAAGGTGGGCGACCTGGCCTTCCTCGACGTGACCGGGCGTGTTGCCCGAACTCTGCTCGACCTGTGCAAGGAGCCGGATGCCATGACCCACCCGGATGGCATGCAGATCAAGATTACCCGCCAGGAAATCGGCCGTATCGTTGGCTGCTCCCGGGAAATGGTTGGCCGTGTACTGAAAACCCTGGAAGATCAGGGTTTGGTGCGGGTCAAGGGCAAGACCATGGTGGTTTACGGCACCCGATAGGGGGCAACCGGTAGCCGGTGACAGTCAGTTGCCGCTTTACTCCACCAACGCCACCGATTTGATTTGTATCCACACCTGCTGGCCCGGCTCCAGGGCCAGCTGAGCCGCTGATCGGCTTGTCAGCCGTGACAGAAAGGGCGTTTCGCCAGACATCAGCCGGACCAGTGTGGTGCCCGGGCTGATGTCTGTCTCGATCTGATCCACACGGGCCTCCAGCAAATTTTGTATGCTCTGATCCCGGTGTTCCGACAGGGCAATACTCACATCTTTGGCCAGCACCTGGATACGGGCCGTGTCTCCGGGCTGGAGTTTTTCATCCTGGCGCAGCCACAGGCTGCCTCCGTCAAACCTGAACCGGGCCAGATGCCAGTGCTCGTCCAGCTCTTCAAGGCGCCCTTCCACGATGATGCCAGCGTCTTCCTCCAGCCGGAACGGGTGGTCAATCCTCGCTAGCGTCTCCTGAAGCGGCCCCTGGGCAACCACCTTACCCTGATCCATCATCACAATATGGTTCGCCAGCCGGGCGACTTCGCTGGTGGAATGGGAGACATAGACAATGGGCATGGCCAGATGATCCCGCAGTCGCTCCAGATACGGCAGTATGTCCTGCTTCGAGCCCTGGTCCAGGGCAGACAGGGGTTCGTCCATCAAAAGCAGGTTCGGGCTGGTAAGAATAGCTCTGGCAATGGCCACCCGCTGCCGCTCGCCGCCGGAGAGCCGGGCGGGCATCCGGTCCAGCAGGTGCGCCAGGCCGAGCCAGGCTACGGCGTCGTCAAAATCGATTTTGCGCTGATTTGCGGGCACCCGCCGTTGCCCGAAGGTCAGGTTTTTGCTAACCGACAGATGGGGAAATAAATGGGTTTCCTGGAAAACGTAGGCCAGGGGGCGCCGGTGCACCGGCTTGAAGGTATGCGCGGTTTGCCAGGCATCACCGAAAACCGTCAGCTCCCCAGTGGCTTGCTGCAGCCCCGCCATGCACCTTAGAAGGGTGGTTTTACCGCAGCCGGAGTGGCCAAACAGGGCGGTAATACCGGTGCCTGGCAGTGCAAGGTCGACGTTAAGGTGAAAGCCTGGAAAGCGGCAGTCGAAACGGGCCCGGATATTGGCTGAGGTCATCGGAAGGCTCCGGCCCTGGCACGGCCATTGAGTGTGTACAGGGTGACCAGAACCACAAAGGAGAAGGCCACCATGCCCGCCGATAGCCAGTGGGCCTGGGTATATTCGAGGGATTCTACGTGGTCGTAGATAGCTACAGACAGAACCTTGGTCTCTCCGGGTATATTGCCGCCAATCATCAGAATAACGCCGAACTCACCGATGGTATGGGCAAAGGTGAGGACGCTGGCGGTAATAAAACCGTTTCTTGCCAGTGGCAGAACCACAAAAAAGAACCGATCCCAGGGGCCTGCCCGCAGAGTTGCGGCAGTTTCCAAAAAGCCCTCGCCGATGGCGTCAAACGCGTTATGTAGAGGCTGTACGGTAAAGGGCAGGGAGTAAATTACTGAGGCCACCACCAGGCCTTCGAAAGTGAAGGGTAGCAGGCCCAGGCCAAGAGACTGGGTGAACTGGCCAACCCAGCCGTTAGGGCCAAGCAGCAGTAACAGATAAAACCCGAGCACTGTGGGTGGAAGCACCAGCGGCAAGGCCACAATGGCCGCGATGGGTTGCCTGGCCCAATGCCGGGAGCGGGCCAGCCACCAGGCCACAGGCGTGCCCACCACCAGCAGAACCGAAGTGGTTAGCAGCGCCAGTTTCAGAGTGAGCCAGACAGGTTCCCAGTAGGTCTCCAAGATCAGTCCGCCGTGTCGTATCCGTAATCCCGGATAATCCTGATGGCTGCCGGTGATTTCAGGAAATCCAGCCAGGCGGCAGCAGCTTCATTGTTTTGACCCCGTTTGAGCAGAATCGCCTGCTGGTCGATGGGCTGGTAGAAATCCTGGGGGATCGACCACAAGGTGCCTTTACCCTCCGGCCAGGCTTTGACTTGGGAAAGTGCGACGAATCCGGCCTGGGCATTGCCACTGGCGACAAACTGGAAGGTTTGGGCAATGGAGTCGCCACGCACAAGTTTCGGCTGAAGTTCCCCAAGCAGGCCAACATGCTCTATTACTTGCTGAGCAGCAAGGCCATAGGGTGCTGTTTTCGGGTTGGCCATGGCCAGGCGGGCGAAGGGTTGCTGCTGCAGATAGTCTGCGCCCTTGTCGAAGGCATTGGGCCGGGGATTCCAGAGCACAAGCTTGCCCCGGGCGTAGGTGAACCGGGTAGCGGCAACCCCATCGCCCTCACTTTCGACGAGTTCGGGGCGCCTTACATCGGCGGCCATGAACACGTCGAAGGGAGCGCCATTCTTGATCTGGGCATAGAGTTTGCCAGTAGAGCCAAAGCTTGCCGACAGGGTGTGGCCGGTTTCCTTCCGGAAGAGTTCGGCGAGGCTCTTGGTGGTATCGGTAAAGTTGGCTGCGACGGCCACGGCTACCTCACCGGCCGACACGGTCGGGCTCAACGCCACCAGAGCGGCCAGTAACCAGCCTCTGGTTTTTTTCGGGATGTGCGCCATGATCATTTTCTTTATGTTCTTCCGTATATAGCGATAGGCGCATAGTAGAGCTGCCCGGCGGCAGGTGCAAGCTTTGCGGGATGATACCGGGCGCGGATCAGGCTTGATCGAGTGGTGGTGACTGGAATACACCGGCCAGAGACTGATATGCCGGCGATTGCAGTATTTCCTGCTCCAGCTGCCGAAACTCCGTCAGCACATGCAGTCCGAGAGATGACAGCTCGGCCCCCCCGCCTTTGCGGCCACCGGTGGCGGTAACAACCAGCGGGGTGTTGGCGCAGCGGTTCATGGTTTCCACCAGCAACCAGGCCCGGCGATAACTCAGGCCCATAGCCCGGGCGGCCCCGGAGATGGAACGGTGCTGGTCGATCAGCTCCAGTAATTGTGCCTTGCCGGGCCCGAAGGCGATGTCATCACCGGCTTTGAGCCGGAGCCGGGGGGTTAGCCTCTGTGGCGAAGGGGAGTGTTTGCTGTTGGTCATGAGCGTGGTTCGACATGGCTTCTGTTGCGGTTCGGGTATGGCACAGTGACAGAAGATACTGCCATACCTCAAGCCGGTTGGTCTCGTTCAGCATCTCATGACGGCCCCCGGCAAATAATCTCAGGGTTACCTGCTCAACGCCGGATTCCCGAATGGTCTGAAAGTGCTTGCGAACGCCTTTGCCCATTTCACCGACCGCGTCTTCAGTGCCGGAGAACAGATGCACGGGCAAATCCCGACGCCAGCGGTCAGGGCGAATACTCAACATGCCGCCAATAAAATCCCGCCAGAGCCCCAGCGTGCAATCGAACCCGCATGCAGGATCGCTCTGGTAATGGTCCACCTGGTCCGGATCCCGGCTGAGCCAGTCGCCGGTGGTTCGGTTGGGGCGAAAGGCGCGATTGAACTGGCCGAAGGTCAGCCTTCCGGGCAAGCGGCTGTGGCGGCGATGCCCCAGCAGGGCAGCCAGCAGCTGAACCACCAGCCGGAAAATACCCAGCTGGCCCCGGTTGATCCGGTTGGTGGCGCTGAGGATCAGATTATCGATATGGTGGCTGTCTTGCTGGGCACAGCTCTGAGCAATAAATGACCCCATGCTATGGCCCAGCAAATTGACCGGCAGTTCGGGGTAGGTGGTGCGCGTTGCTTCAATAACCTGCTGCAGATCGCCGACAACCTTTGACCAGCCGTCGGCATCGGCATAATGCCCCTGGCGCTGTTCAGGGCAGTCAGGGCCGTGGCCGCGATGATGAAAGGTGATGACCAGGATTTGCCGGGCCATCAGCCAGCGTGCCAGTTCCCGGTATCGGTCGCCGTGTTCAGCCATGCCGTGACTGATCACCAGAGTGCCTGAGGGAACATCTGGCAGGTATTGCCTGCCGTTGATCGTGTGGCCGTCCGGGGCAGTCAGCGTCAGAGGTTGCTCGGTCATGTTCAGGGCCTGTGCTTGTTGTCGTTTTCAGGCGCCGGGCGCTGCCACTCCGGCGGGGACTCCATGCGTGCTGGAGACGGGACAATAAGCTGCCCGGCCCTACCATGTCGCGGAACATGTCCACATATTTGTGGATCCGGATTATCGTCAGGAACGAGTCATCAACCGGTGATTTACCACCAACTCAACGGTGTTGCTGATACATCTTGGCGATGGGCTGGATGGCGCTTTGCCATTCTGAAAGCCAGGCCTGCACCGGGCCGGGTATTTTGGATGGCTTTGGCCATGGCACCGGATACTGCGCGGGCTGGAACAGGGGCGCCAGCAATGATGCAGCGGTGAGATCCGCCCGGGAAAACCGGCCGCCCACCAGAAAGTCCTGTTGCCGGTAGTGATCCGCCAGTTCGGTAACCAGGGCTTCCAGGGTGGCTTGTGCCTGGTCTGCAGTTTTCTGGTTGATTTTCATCCAGTTGCGCATAGTTTCATCAACCCGGCTGAAGGCAAGACTGAGAATGATGCGGTTATAGAAGGGCGTACCCGCGGCCAGCATTGGCACCACCTCTTTCGGGCGTTGCAGAAAGTAATGGTAGACCCAGGTTCTGATGGCGGGCCCGGCAAGTTCGTCCAGTTTGTTCTCCCAGGCGATCGCGCTGGCCCGTTCATCGGGATGCTCCGGCGTCAGCGGGTGTTCGGGAAAGGTGTTGTCCAGATAGTCCAGAATAGCCGATGAGCCCTGGATGATTTCACCATCGTGTTCCAGAACCGGCACGGACGACGCACCGCCAGTCAGTTTCCGGATGGTTTTTATGTGCTGGCCCGGCAGCAGGTTGGCGGGTTGCCAGGCAAGGCCTTTATGATCCAGTGCCCATCTGACTTTTTCGGAATAATGGGAGATGCAGAACTGGTAGAGGGTGATGGCCATGGTATAACTCCCTATGTCTGGTGACGCAAGATTAACCTTTCTTTCAGGGAATTCCCACGTCCGAAAGCGTAAAATGTTAGCTTCGTATCGTATTGTTTCAGGGGGTTATATGAGTCTTGCAAAGAACATTTTCGCCATGCTTCTGGTGACTGGTTCACTCTGGGGTTGTTCCCTGAACCAGTCACAAAAAGAGGGGCAGCCAGGGTCTCTGGCAGGCAGTAACTGGTTGGTTGAGTCCATCGATGGCAAGCCGGTTCTGACCGACAGCGAAATCACCATAAGCTTTGCTGAAGAAGGTCGGGTTTACGGCTCGTCCTCCTGTAACCGCTACAACGGTGGCTGGCACATCCAGGGGCAGGAACTCGAGTTTACCCATATGGCCTCAACCCGCATGGCATGCCCGGACAGCCTGATGCAACAGGAAACCCGCTTTCTACAAGTGCTGAACGACGTTGCCCGCTACCAGGTTGCCGGTGATGGCCGCCTGATGCTGGAGACATCCGAGGGCATGACCATTACGGCAGTGGCATCGGGAAAGGCTGAGTAAACCCGGCTTTCAGGTTTTTTCAAAAGGCGTGACGGTTCACTGTCGCGCCTTTTTTATGAGCTTGAATTTCTTGTTGCGGCGGGTCACTCTCAACTCTCCAACGTTATCGTGTCTGCGGAGCAAATAATAAAATGAAAATCTTCGAAACCCGAACCGCCCCCAACCCTCGCCGGGTTCGCATGTTTCTGGCGGAAAAAGGCCTGCTTGAGCAGGTTCAGTTTGAGCAGGTGGATATTCAGCAAGGCGAGAACCTGACCCCGGAATTCGTTGCCAGAAACCCGATGAAAAAAGTACCGGTTCTGGAGTTGGATGACGGCAACTGCGTGGCCGAAACCATGGCGATTTGCCGGTACTTCGAAGAGGCTTTTCCCGACAGCCCATGCCTGCTGGGTGAAACCGCGCTGGAAAAGGCTCAGATCGAGCAATGGCTGCGCTGGATCGATTTCTATTTCATGATGCCCACGGGCATGTGTTTCCAACACACGACGGGTTATTTCAAAGATCGCATGACGCCGGTTCAGGCATGGGGTGAGGAGTGCGGAAAGAGTGTTGAGCAGTTCATGCACTTCCTTAACGACGCTCTGGATGGCCAGGAATATATCTGCGCCAACCGCTATACCGCTGCCGACATCAACGCCTTCACCACCGTGGCTTTTGCCCGGGTAGTCAACCTGCGGATCAAGCCTGAGCACAGCCATTTGCAGGCGTGGTATGACCGCATCAAGGCCCGGCCCTCGGCTCAGGCCTGAGAGTCTTTGCGAGTATAATAACGGGCAATAACCCCAGCGCCTCCGGTAGCGGATACCGGGGGCGTTCTCGTTTGATCAAGACCAAGGATGCCTCTATGAATCAGCCCAACCGGCTTGAGTGCGCCATCGCCGCCATCGATACCGCCAATCAGGCCGACCCGAATCAGGAACCGGTAGGCAGTGAACTGTTGCCCAGAGAGTATGCCTATAGCCTGCACATGACACGCTGGCTGTTCGCGCTGGAGGCGGCGCCCTCCGAGGCCATGCAGATCGCTTGCCGGGCCCAGCACCTGGAGCGCTGGACCATGCCCCGCAGTGAGTATGGTGAAGGCCGGGCAAACTATTACCAGTGGCGCCAGGCCTGTGGCCGAATGCACGGACGCCGTGCTGCAGAAATCATGGCCGACTGTGGTTATCCACAGAGCGAGTGTGAGCGGGTGGAAATCATCCTGACCAAACGCAAACTGAGGGAAGATGAGGATACCCAGTTGCTGGAAGATGTTGCCTGCATGGTGTTTCTGGAGAAGTATTTTGCTGGCTTCTATGCCGAAAACCCGGACTACGACAAAGAGAAATGGCTGCGCATCGTGCGCCGCACCTGGGCCAAGATGACCCCCCGAGGCCACGCGACAGCGCTGAAACTGGCCGAGGGCATGCCTGAGCACTTGCTGGCGTTGCTGCAGGAAGCGCTGGCCGGTGAAGACGCTCATTAATCAGGCTTGAGGTGAGCCGCCTGCGGCAATATGATGCTTGTTATCATTTGATATCGAGTATCATTCATGAGTGTGTTGGCCTGCCAGAAACCCAGAATCCTGATTGTCGAAGACGACCGGGCGCTGAATGAACAGTTGTCCGGGTTGCTGGAGGCCCGTGGTTACCAGGTAGAGCAGAGTTTCGAGGGGGATCAGGCGCTGGTTGCGGCGTTGGGGCAGAAGCTGGATCTGATTCTGCTGGATGTGCTGCTGCCCAACCTGAATGGTTTTCAGGTGCTGGAGAGGCTGCGCAAAATGCGCCGGACACCGGTCATGATGTTAACCGCCTGTGGCGCCGAGCAAGACCGAATCACCGGCTTTCAGCAGGGAGCGGACGATTATCTGCCAAAGCCTTTCAGCTTTACGGAACTGATCCTGCGCATCGAGGCGTTGCTCAGGCGCACCATCGGGGCCGGGGATCAGAGAAGCGATCCGCCATGCCTCACCATGGGGGATCTGGCACTTGACCGAAACTGCCTGTCGGTGCTTTTTGCCGGGCAGCCCGTTGAGCTAACCCCGATACAGTTCCGCTTGCTCTGGATTCTTGTTTTGCATCAGGGCGAGGTTCTGAGCAAACCCTACCTGTATCCGCTGGTTCTCGAGAAAGAGTTCAGCCGCTATGACCGTAGCCTGGACATGCATCTGAGTCGTGTCCGGCGCAAACTGACCGGGGCCGGTATGGCTGCAGACCGGCTTCAGACGGTTCATGGCAAGGGGTACGTTTTCCAGTGAACCGGCGCTTGTGGTGGAAGCTCTGCGGTTTGCTGGCAGTGGGTACTCTGGCGTTGTTCTGGTTGATCTCGCTGCTGGGGGCAACAACCGAACAGCAGATGAGTTTTATTGCTCGCCATCATCAGGAAACGCTTCGGGCATGGGGTGAGACCGCCGAGCGCCTGTACAACTCCGGCAATGAGCAGGCGTTGGCCAAATGGCTGGAGGCCCTGCAGGCCCGGGAAAATACCTGGGCAGCGGTGGTGCGGTCACGTCTGGAGCCATTGGCTGGAAGCAGGCTGCAAGAGGATTTCATGGATCGGTTTCGTCTCGGGCGGGATGTCGAATGGAAGATTCACCTGTATTTTGTCGAAAACCCCACTATGGAGATCACCTTCGCAGACGGGGTTACCCACTTTCTGGTGACCTTGCCGCAGCGCATGCGCCCGGGCACCTATCTGCCAGAGGTGCGCCTGGTTCTGAAGGTGGTGCTGCCGCTGACGGTATTGCTGATATTTTGTCTGGTGATTTACCGCCATGTGATGAACCCCATCCGGCAGCTCGAAACCGCGACCCGGCAATTCAGTGAAGGGCATCTCGGGGCACGGGTGCGTTCATTGCTGGGTGGCCGTAACGATGAACTGGCGTCGCTGGCGGATACCTTTGACCGGATGGCCGAGCGCATTGGCGATCTGATCCTGTCTCAGCGGCGATTGATAGCGGATCTTTCCCATGAGCTGCGAACGCCACTGACCCGTATCGATATGGCGATCAGTTGTGTTGAGGAAGGCATCAATACTCAGCACTTTATTCCGCGCCTGCGGAGGGAGTGTGATCTGATGCAGTCGCTGGTTGAGGATACCCTGACTCTGGCCTGGCTGGAAAACGAACAGCCTGCGCTGGATGCTGAGGCGCTTGATCTGACCGATCTGGTCGACAGCATCGTCAGCGATGCCCGCTACGAATACCCCGATCATCAATTGTCTCTGGAAGCCCCGGACACGGCTCTGATTCAGAACACCAGCCAGCGTGCGCTGGCACAGGCCATTGAAAATGTCATTCGCAATGCCTGCAATTACACGCCCGCCGGAGGGATTATCCGGGTTGTGCTGGCCGCGGACAACGGGGCTTACCGGCTGACGGTTGCCGACCAGGGCCCGGGGGTACCGCCGGAGCAGACAGAACTGATATTTAAGCCGTTCTTCCGGGCTTGCCGGGATCGCGAAAATGCTCCGGCGGGCCATGGTCTGGGGCTTGCCCTCGCACGCCGGCAGCTGGAGGCCATTGGTGGCCGGATACGCGCCCGTAACCGGCCGGGCGGTGGCCTGGAGATGGAGTTGTGGTTGCCAGAGGCCCGGTTGTAACAATTGTAAAACCGGTTCACTTTGCGACACGGTTTGACGAGAATGCTCCGCAAATAGGAATTTATTTCATTTTGGAGCCAAAGCTGCCGTGACTATAACCACTTCATCCTGCCCTTCCAGAAGATTCAAACGCAATGCGCTGTGGTTAGCGCTGCTGGCTACGCCTCTGGCCAGTGCGGAAACGGTATCGCTGGAGCCGATCCAGGTAACAGCCGAGCGTCAGAGCGGAGCCGATGCCGTGGTTTCCCGGCAAACCCTGGACAACTTCCAGGCTGAAGATCTTGCTGACGTGTTTGCCGGTCAGCCCGATGTCAGCGTGGGTGGCCCGGTGGGTGTTGGCGAAAAGGTTTATGTGCGCGGTCTTGAGGATTCGATGCTGAATGTGTCGGTGGATGGCGCGGTACAGGCTGGCGCTTTGTTTCATCATGCCGGTCGTTTGCGCATTGAGCCGGAACTGATCAAGCAGGTCGAGGTAGATGCCGGTGCGGGCAAGGCTACCTCTGGCTCCGGAGCGGTTGGTGGCGCCATCAAGTTTGTCACCAAAGATCCGGAAGATCTGTTGCGCTCCGGTGAAACTGCCGGTGCCCTGGTGAAACTCGGCTCGTTTTCCAACACCGATGGCTATAAAGCCAGCACGACGCTGTTCGGTCGGCTGGACGACCGCTGGAGTGCCATGTTCTCTGCCAGCCGGAGCGATCATGACGAGTACCAGGATGGCGATGGCAACGACATTGCCGGTACCAAGGCCCGTCAGCAGTTAGGGTATGCCAAGCTGGTCGGTCATCTGCCGGGGAATCAGACGGTACGCGTCAGTCATGAAATCCGCACCGATGATGGCGACCGTAATCTGCGACCCCAGTGGGGCGCCAGCCCGTTCAATAAAACCTTTGCCCTGGATAGCCGTCGAGACACGACTACCCTGAACTACGGCTTTACGCCTTCCGGTAATCCTCTGGTGGCGGTGGATGCTACGGTGTACTACACGGATTCGGAAATCGAACGGGATCCGGAGAACAGGGACGGGCGAAATTATCGCGGTGCCGTGCGCAGTGTTGGCGGTGATTTGCGCAATACCAGCCGGTTTGGTGACCACAGCATGACCTACGGCGTCGAGTATCGTGAAGATAAGGGCCAGGCCCGGGGAGAAGGGGAGTTCTACCAGGAGTCGGGTGAGGTATTTGGCACTTACCTGCAGGCGGATATCTGGCTGACACGGGCGCTGCTGCTCAGCACCGGGGTTCGCTACGATGACTACGCTATGAAAGACACCCGCAAGCAGAGTTTTTCCGACGACGGTGTGAGCCCGAACGTTAACCTGTCCTGGGAAGTACTCAGCGGCCTGACGCTCAATGCAGGATACGCGGAAGCCTTTCGCGGCCCGGTTACCCACGACACGTTCAAACTCTACGGCGCCGAGAATGATCCTGAGCTGAAAGGTGAGCGAGGTGTTAACACCGAGCTGGGTTTTGACTATGTAAACGGAGCTTTCTCGCTTTCCGGCGAGGTCTACCGCTCTGACGTTCGTGATGCCATCAGCGACCCGCTGATACCCTGGAAGCAAACCATCTATACCAATGTGGGCGACCTGGAGACCGAGGGCTTTCTGATTAGCACGGGATACCGCTGGCAGGGGCTGTCTGCGGGCCTGAGCTTCCACAGCAATGAAGCGGAAGTGAATGGCACGCCGCTGACCGTGTACGAACACAACCTGCTGGGTAACTCCATTGGTGATACCTGGGTGGCGGATCTGGCCTATCAGCTGAACCCGCAGCTGGAGTTTGGCTGGCAGGGCCGCTTTGTGCAGGGCATTGATCGCCTGGAGACCTCGGTGGGTACCATCGCCAAACCCGGCTATGGCGTGCACGACCTGTATGCGCACTGGCTGCCCACCGGCAGTGAAGACCTGCGCCTGACCCTGACCGTAAAAAACGTCGCCGACAAGCAATACCTGGATCATGCCAGCCAGGCTGACTTCCAGCATATTGAAGACTATGAGGGTATTGTCGGCAACATGGCGCCGGGCCGTGACATCCGGCTGGGCCTGGCCCTGCGTTTCTGAGGCTTTTCATGTCGTATCTCAGGTTTTTGGCCGCCCTGTCGGGCGGTCTTTTTGTGGCACTGTCGGGGCTGGCCTCTGCCGCGCAGGTGGTCACCGATCTTGCCGGTCGCCAGGTTTCGGTACCCGACGCGGTTAACCGGGTGGTGTTGGGCGAGAGCCGTTACATTCCGGCACTGGCGATCCTGGAGGGCGAGGCTCTGGCGGATCGGCTGGCGGGTATGCTGCCAGACTTCGAACTGACCGATCCGGCGGGCTATGCTTTGTACCGGGATCGTTTCCCTGCGCTGGCCAGGGTGCCTCGTGTTGGCCATACCTCGGCCGACAGCTTCAGCCTGGAGAGCGTGCTGGCAATGGGCGCCGATTTGGCCATATTCAGCCTCGAAGGCCATGGCCCGGGCGCCCGTAACCGGGCACTGATCGGTCAGCTCGAAAAGGCTGGCGTGGCCGTGGTGTTCATCGATTTCAGGCAGAATCCTTTGGAGAACACCCCGAAGAGCATGGCCCTGCTGGGCGAGGTGCTCGGCCGGCAGGCCCGTGCCCGGGAGTTTAACGACTTCTATCAGCGGGAACTGGCAAGGGTGACCGAACAGGTAGCCCGGATACCCCGGGAGCAGTGGCCGTCGGTCTTTCTGCACAGCCGCCTGGGCCGCGAGGCCGGATGCTGCGAAACCATGGCGGCCGGGATGATTGGTGAACTGGTGGCGGCGGCCGGTGGCCGCAATGTCGCGCTGGAGCTGCTTCCGGGCGTGTCCGGCGTGGTCAGTCTGGAGCACCTGCTGACCGAACCGCCCGACATCTATATTGCCACGGCCATTGGTACCCCGACCTACCGGGTGTCGGATGCCGAAGTGCCCTATGTGATGCTGGGCGCCGGTGTGAGCGAAACCGACGCCCGGGCGTCGTTGCGTCGGGCCACGGATCGGCCCGGACTGCGCAGCCTGCAGCCGGTTCGGGAGGGCAGGGCGAAGGCATTGTGGCATCACTTCTATAACTCCCCGATGAACCTGGTGGCGGTGCAAGCCCTGGCTACCTGGTTTCATCCCGGCCAGTGGCCGGATTTGGACCCCGGGGCCACCCTGCGCGAGTTTTACGAGCGCTTCCAGCCAGTGGCTCTGGATGGGGTTTACTGGATTGATCAGCAGGAGCTGCCGGAATGAGTGAGCTGTCCGTAAGCCCGCCCCCGGTTGTCGGTGAGGCGGGCACAGAGCTTGCCCGTGGCTATCGGCGCTTTGTGTTGCGCAGGAGTCTCTGCCTCGGGGGGCTGATTGCGGCAGTTATCGCCGCGCTGCTGGTGGATATTGCCTCAGGGCCGTCGTTTCTGGGATTGGCCGAGGTGCTGCACGGCTTGTGGTATCCGGAGCAGCTGAACCCCGCCACCCGGGTAATCATTGAAGATATCCGGCTGCCCTACGCGCTGATGGCGGTTGTGGTTGGTGCCTGCCTTGGCCTGGCCGGTGCAGAAATGCAGACCGTCCTTAATAATCCTCTGGCCAGCCCGTTCACCCTGGGAGTCGGCGCAGCGGCAACCCTGGGTGCCTCGCTGGTTATTGTGTTCAATATTTCGTTCCTCGGGTTGGCGGCGGATCTGCTGCTGCCCTTATCGGCGTTTGTATTCGCGGCACTGGCGTCGATGTTAATTCTGTTATTGTCCAAAACCCTCGGCGCGTCGGTTCACTCTGTGGTTCTGTTTGGTATTGCCCTGCTATTTGGTATCAATGCCGTGGTAGGCCTGATCCAGTTTGTGGCCGATGCCGAATCCGTCCAGCAGATCGTGTTCTGGACCATGGGGAGCCTGGCCCGGGCCTCCCTCGATAAAGTGTTGATCGTCGGTTTGGTACTGGTGGTATGCCTTCCGTTTTCCCTGCGTCAGGCCTGGGCGATGACCTTGCTGAGAAGTGGCGAAGAACAGGCCCGAAGCCTTGGCATAGCCGTTGAACGGCTGCGCCTGATTGTATTGATGCGGGTTAGCTTGCTGACGGCAGTTGCCATGGCTTTTGTCGGTGAAATCGGTTTTATCGGCCTGGTCGCTCCGCATATTGCCCGGCTGATGCTTGGTGAAGACCATCGATTTCTGCTGCCGGGCAGCGCACTGGCGGGGGCCGTGTTGCTGTCGCTGTCCTCCATCGCCAGTAAGATGTTGATCCCCGGCGTTGTGCTTCCGGTGGGGATCGTCACTGCGCTGGTTGGTATACCCCTGTTCATTACACTGATCATTGGCCGGGGCCGGAGGTCACCGTTATGAGCCTGAGGTTAAACGGTGTGGATGCCGGATACCGGCGGCGGCTGGTATTTCGTAATCTCACGTTACCCGAGATACCCAGAGGTACTCTGGTGGCGGTGATCGGGCCGAACGCCGTTGGCAAATCCACCCTGCTAAAATCTCTTGCCGGGGTTCAGCCAGCGTCTGGCAGCATGATGCTCCACGAAGAGCCGCTGGCGCAGGGCCGGGTGGATCAGCGGGTGCGTCAGGTTGGCTATCTGCCCCAGACACTGCCGCAACCGGTGCCGTTGATCGCGTACGAAATTGTTTTCAGTGCCTGCCGGTCGGCCCGTCCGGACTGGTCGCGGGCGCATATCGAAAGGGCGATCGAGGCTACGTTCAAAACCCTGGGGATTCATAAACTGGCGTTGCGCAGGCTCGACGAAATGTCGGGTGGTCAGCGCCAGATGGTGGGCCTGGCGCAGGTGCTGGTGCGCCGCACACCCCTGTTGTTGCTGGACGAACCAACCAGTGCCCTGGATCTGCACTGGCAGCTTAATGTGCTGAATGCGGTGCGGGCGGCCTCGGACTGTGACGGAGTTATAGCTCTGGTAGCCAGCCACGACCTGAACCTGTCGTTAAGGTTCTGTGATCAGGTGCTGGTACTGACACCGGATGGTGGCGCAGAGCTAGGTAGGCCAGAGGTAGTTCTGACCCCGGCCATGCTTGCGCGCACTTACGGTATTGAAGCCCGTGTTGAACGCTGTTCTCACGGCTATCCCATTGTATTGGCAGACAACGCAGTGACTGCCAGCGACTATTTCTGACTTGAAGAGGACTATACGATGCCCGTTATGCATGCCGAGGTGAGTACCGTCGACGCCAGTCGCCTGATCAACCGCCTGTGCAAACATTTTCGGCACAAGATTGATGCCCGGTGGGATGAAACGGAAGGTTTTCTGACCTTCGCCATGGGCAGCTGCAAACTGACCGCCAGGGACTCCACCCTGGAAATGTCCTGTCAGGCAGGCTCAGAAGCGGAGCGTGATCAGGTAGGCGACATTGTTGCCACACATCTGGTGCGCTTTGCGGGAGGGGAAGTGGAGCAGGTTACCTGGCAGTCTGAGTAACCGGTCAGGGCCTGAGACTTGCCCGGCCTTCAGGTTGCAGGTATTTCCCGGCCCGGGCGGTAACGCCAGAACAGTGCCAGCGCCAGGGTAAAGCTGAGCCATTCAGCCAGGGGCAGGGCCAGCAGCAGCGGCCATTCCGGGGCAAGGCGTGACAGCGCCAGCAAAAGCACTGCGGGCAGCACCAGGCTGCGTGCCAGCGCAATGATGGCGGACGGTACCGGCCGGTGCATCGCAGTCAGGTACACCGAAAGCAGAACGTTGATGCCGTTAATAAGAAACAGCGGCCAGAGTATGCCCAGGTAACTGCCAGCGAGTGCGGCCGTGCCCAGGTCGGCCTGGGTGTCCAGAAACAGCGCCACCAGCGCGGAACCGGCTACGCGGGTGCCTGCTACCAGGCACAGGCCGAGCAAGACAATGACCAGAGCAGCGCAGCGCATAAAACGGCGGATTCGGTCAGCATTGCCCGCGCCCAGGTTCTGGCTGACCAGCACATGCATGGCGTCGGCAATGCCATAGAACACCATCAGGCTGAGAAAGATCAGATAGTTCACAACGGTAAATGCTGCCACGCCAGCGACGCCTTCGGTCAACATCAGCAGCCAGTTTATCAGCAGCATCACCAGCCCCACCGACAACTCGTTGATCCATTCAGAGACGCCATTACCGAAGGCCCGGCCGAGCTCCTGCCAGTTCTGTTGTCGCCAGTGAAACCTCAGTTTCCGGGCGGGCTTTCTGAAATAGCCCATCAGCACGCCCAGCTGCAGCAGTTGCGCCAGCCCTGTGGCGATGGCCGCCCCGCGCAGCCCGTAATCCAGATAGCCAACCATCAGCGCATCCAGCAGAATGTTGCCTGCAGCACCCGTGAGCAGCGCGGCGGTAGCCCGCTCGGGGAACCCGTCAAGACGCACAAAATAGTAGAGCACCATGGTGCCCAGTTGCAGCACCAGAACCCAGATGATAACCAGGTAGTATTCGGACATCAGTGGAAACAGAGCCGGGGATGCGCCGAGCAGGCGATAGATACTGTGCTCGAAGCAGGCGCCAACGAGAACACCGGCCAGCGCCAGCGCCAGTGTGGCCAGAAGACATTTGCTGAACATGGCCGAAGCCAGATCGGTACGGCCTTCGCCCAGATAACGCCCGGCACGCACCGTGCCACCAATGGCCAGTGCCAGGGCAACGCCGAACAGCAGGGTAAACCAGGGGATGAGCAGATTCAGCGCCGCCAGGGCATCGGCGCCAACGAAGTTGCCGATAAACAGTCCGTCGACAATACTGGCGGTGGTTAATGCCAGCAACCCGGCCACCGAGGGTAGCGCGTACCGGAAAAAAACCGGCCAGCAGGGGCCCGAAAGAACCGGATTGTCTGAATTACTGCTCACAGGCGGCGCGTCGGGCGAGCGACTCAGCTGAACAACTCCTGCAGTTTCTCGCCAGGCTCCGGTGCCCGCATGAAGGATTCGCCAATCAGGAACCCGTAGATGCCCCGGCTGGTCATGGCCTGCACATCCTCGCGGGTCATGATGCCGCTTTCGGTAATGCTCAGGCGGTCGGCGCCGATGCGCTGGTGCAGGTTGAAGGTGGTGTCCAGCGACACTTCGAAGTTGTGCAGGTTCCGGTTGTTGATGCCAACCAGCGGTGTGGTCAGGGTTAGGGCATCGTCCAGTTCCTCGCCATCGTGTACTTCCACCAAGACATCCAGCCCGATCTCATGGGCAATGCCCTCAAGCTCCTGCATCTGGTCTTTGGTCAGGCAGGCGGCAATCAGCAGAATGCAGTCGGCGCCAATGGCCCGGCTTTCGTACACCTGATACGGCGCCACCATGAAGTCCTTGCGAATCACCGGCAGGCTACAGGCCGCGCGAGCGGCTTTCAGGTAGTCCTCGTGGCCCTGGAAGAAGTCTCTGTCGGTCAGTACCGACAAACAGGCCGCGCCGCCTTGCTGGTAGCTTTCGGCGATGCGTTCCGGTTCAAACGGATCGCGCAGGATGCCTTTGCTGGGTGAGGCCTTTTTGATCTCGGCGATCACCGCAGGGTTTTGCGCCTCGATCCGTGTCCGAAGCGCGTTGGCAAACCCTCGTGCCGGTGGCTGATCACCGGCCATGGCTTTCAGGTCCGCCATCGAAATCTTCGGTTTGCGCTCGTCGATTTCTTCCCACTTCCGGTCAACGATTTTCCGAAGGATGGTGGGAGTTTTGTCTAAATGTCGTTCAGTCATCTCGTGCCTGCTGAATTGGGTGCTGGAGCCGGTGATGGGGGCCTTTCCAAAACACGCCCACAAGTACGTCCCTGTAGGGCTTGACTGTAGCCATCCATGGCTACAGACAGTTTTGGAAAGGCCCCCATCACCGGCTCTTCAAACTTGGTCAGGGCCTTCTGGAGTTAGTGGCCTTTAGAAGCACTGCGAAAAATCTGCCAGCTCGGACATTTTACCCGCCGCCAGCCCGGAACCCATGGCGTCCAGCGCCATATCCACGCCTTCTTTGGCGGTTCTTGCCAGCCCGGCCACATAGATAGCCGCGCCAGCGTTCAGGGCGATCATATCCCGGGCTTTTTCGGTGATTTCGTCGTGGCTGCGACCGAAAGCGGCCTTGATCAGCGCCAGAGATTCTTCAGAGGAGCCCACCGTCAGACCAACCAGCGACTGGCTCTTGATGCCCAGCTCTTCCGGGGTCAGCTCGTATTCGGTAATGGCGCCATTCTTCAGCTCTGCCACATAGGTATTCGAGGCAAGGCTGATTTCATCCAGGCCGTCTTTGGAGTGCACCACCAGAATGTGCTCGGCGCCCAGCCGTTGCAGAACTTCTGCCATGGGACGGCAAAGCTCCTGGGTGAAGACACCGATCAGCTGGCGAGTGACACCGGCCGGGTTGGTCATGGGGCCCAAGATATTGAAAAGGGTGCGGCAACCCAGCTCCCGGCGCGGGCCGATGGCGTGTTTCATGGCGCCGTGGTGGGCCGGTGCAAACATGAAGCCGACGCCGATCTGTTCGATGCAGCGGGCCACCTGCTCCGGGGTCATGTCCAGGTTGATCCCGGCCTTTTCGATCAGGTCGGCGCTGCCGCTTTTCGACGATACGCCCCGGTTGCCGTGTTTGGCCACGTAACCACCGGCGGCGGCCACCACGAATGAGGCAGCCGAGGACACGTTGAACAGGTTAGCGCCGTCGCCGCCGGTGCCGACAATGTCTACCAGAGGGCTGGCGTTCACGGTAACGCCAGTAGCCAGTTCGCGCATGACTTCGGTGGCACCGGTAATCTCGTCGATGGTTTCGCTCTTCAGGCGAAGCCCCATCAGGAAGGCGCCAATCTGGGCGTCGGTGGCTTCGCCGTTCATCACAATGCGCATCACGCTTTTCATTTCTTCCCGGGACAGGTCCAGGTTAGAGGCAATGCGGTTGAGGGCTTGTTTCATGTCCATGGGCTTGGCCTCTTGTTATGTTCGCAGGAAGTTGCGCAGCAGTTCATGGCCCTGTTCGGTCATGATGGATTCGGGGTGGAACTGCACGCCTTCGATGGGCATGGTTTTGTGGCGCACGCCCATGATTTCCTCAATGGAGCCGTCTTCGTTGCGGGTCCAGGCGGTGATTTCCAGGCAGTCCGGCAGGGTGTTCTGGTCGATCACCAGGCTGTGGTAGCGGGTGGCCTGCAGCGGATTGTTCAGGCCCCGGAACACACCGGTGTCTTTATGGAAAACCGGTGACACCTTGCCGTGCATCACCCGGCCTGCCCGAATGATGTCACCACCGTACACCTGGCCGATGGACTGGTGGCCCAGGCAGATGCCCAGGATCGGCAGCTTGCCGGCGAAGTGGCGGATGGCCGCCATGGAGATGCCCGCTTCGTTCGGTGTGCAGGGGCCGGGGGAAATCACCAGCCGCTCCGGGTTCAGGGCTTCAATCTGCTCGAGGGTGATCTCGTCGTTGCGGTGAACCTGAACCTCCGCCCCCAGTTCTGCGAGGTATTGCACCACGTTGTAGGTGAAGGAATCGTAGTTGTCGATCATCAGTAACATAACTCGTTCCTCCGCCTCAGTGGTCGTAGTCGTTGTAGGTCATGGCGACGGCCTTGAAGATGGCGCGACCTTTATTCATGGTTTCTTTCCATTCAAGGCGGGGAATCGAATCGGCCACCACACCGGCACCGGCCTGGATGTGCAGGGTGTTGTCTTTGATCACGGCGGTGCGGATGGCAATGGCGGTGTCCATGTTGCCGTTGAACGACAGATAGCCCACAGCCCCGCCGTATACACCCCGTTTTACCGGCTCCAGTTCGTCGATGACTTCCATGGCGCGGATCTTCGGGGCACCGCTCAGGGTGCCGGCGGGCAGGGTGGCGCGCAGCACGTCCAGGCAGCTGGTGCCTTCTTTCAGGCGGCCGGTGACGTTGGAGACGATGTGCATCACGTGGGAGTAGCGCTCGACAATCATCTTGTCGGTCAGCCTTACGGTGCCGGTTTCGGACACGCGGCCTGCGTCGTTACGGCCGAGATCAATGAGCATCAGGTGTTCGGCAATTTCTTTCGGATCTGCCAGCAGCTCTTTTTCCAGCGCTTTGTCTTCGGCGTCGGTGGCGCCGCGCTTGCGGGTGCCCGCAATGGGCCGCACGGTCACTTCCTCATCTTCCACCCGGGCCAGAATTTCCGGCGACGAGCCGACAATGTGGAAGTCGTCCAGATCCAGAAAGTACATGTAGGGCGAGGGGTTGAGCACCCGAAGTGAGCGGTACAGGTTCAGCGGCGGTGCTTCGAACGGAATCGACATACGTTGGGAAATGACCGTTTGCATCACGTCGCCGTCCAGCACGTAGCCTTTGATCTTGTCGACGGCGGCTTCGAATTTGTCCTGGCTGAAGCCGGAGACAAAATCGGTTTCGTCCACCACCTTGCCGCGCAGGTGCTCTGGTGTCCGCGGTGCGTTGGCGGTTTGCCGGTGCAACTGGCGTTCCAATTCGTCGATGCGGGCCTGGGCCTGGGCGTAAGCACCGTCGGTGGCGGGATCAACGTGCACGATCAGATGCAGCTTGCCGCGCAGGTTATCGAACACCACGATTTCGTCGGACACCATCAGCAGGATGTCCGGGGTGCCGATTTTGTCGGGCGGGCAGCTCTGGCGCAGGCGCTTTTCAATGTAGCGCACGGTGTCGTAGCCAAAATAGCCCACCAGGCCGCCGTTGAAACGCGGTAACTCGGGCAGATCGGGTGCGTTGAAACGCTGCTGGTATTCGTCAACAAAGGCCAGTGGGTCGTCCACCTCGGCCTGCTCGACAATCTGCCCGCCTCGGCTGACTTCGATGCGATGGTCGAACACCTTGAGTACTTCCCGGCTGGGCAGGCCGATGATCGAGTAACGGCCCCACTTTTCACCGCCCTGCACCGATTCGAACAGGTAGGAATAGGGGCCGCTGGCCAGTTTAAGATAGGTGCTTAACGGGGTGTCCATATCGGCCAGTACTTCACGGTACACGGGGATACGGTTATAGCCTTCCTGGGCAAGCCCGGAGAATTGCTCGGGTGTCATGGTTCGGATTCCTGAATTCTGATCTGCGTTGTGTCACGGCGATGCGACATCGCGGTGACCGAAGCGGGCAGGCAGACAGCGCTGGCGGCCCGGTGGCTTGCTCAGCCGGTGCGCCATCGCCACCATCGTGTTGCGCGGGTTGTCAGGATGCCTCGCGCTGCAGTCAGATTCAGTCCCTGCACGGCAGGAATCTCCCGAATAAAAAGGTGATTTGTCAGTATTTTTACAGAGGTTACAAAAGCTCGGCCAGGGAATCAACAACTGCATCGGCACCGAGGCTGTCCACCGGGCTGCCAAAGTTGTAGCCGTAGCGCACCGCCACGCAGGGAATGCCTGCGGCCCGGGCAGCGTTAATATCGGCCGCCGAGTCGCCCACCATCACTGTGGTGCCGGGTGTGCCGCCCAGGTGTTCCATTGCGTGCAGCAGAGGCGCGGGATCCGGCTTTTTCACCGCCAGGGTGTCGCCGCCTACGGTCAGTTCGAACCAGCGGTCGAGACCGGTGTGGCGTAACAAGGGCGCGACAAACTGGTCGGGCTTGTTGGTAACAATGGCTAGTCGGCAGCCCTGTTGCTTCAGGTGCTCCAGGCATTCCTGGACACCGTCGAAGACCACCGCATGGCGGCCGTTAATTTGTCCGTAGGCCAGATAAAAGATCGCCAGGGCATCTTCGAACAGGGCGTCGTCTTTCGGCTTGGCCGGTTCCCAGTTGCTATCACCGGCCAGCGCCCGGCGCACCAGAATGGCGGCGCCATTGCCCACCCAGTTGCGAACTTTGTCGAGCCCTGCCGGGGTGCGCCCCAGGTGTTCCAGCATCTGGTCGACCGCGGCCGCCAGATCCGGCGCGCTGTCCACCAGGGTGCCGTCCAGGTCGAACAGGGCCGTGCCCGGCCAGCGGCTGTTGAACAATCCGGCCAGGCTCATGCGCCTGCCGTCCTACGGGCCTGCTCCAGTTCTTCGCGCATGGCCTCGATAGTGGCCCGGTAATCCGGCGTGTTGAAAATGGCGGAGCCGGCCACGAAGGTGTCGGCTCCGGCTTCGGCGATTTCACGGATATTATCGACTTTCACGCCGCCATCGATCTCCAGGCGGATGTTGTAATTGCTGGCATCAATCTTTTTACGGGCTTCGCGCAGTTTGTCGAGGGTTCCGGGAATGAACTTCTGGCCACCAAAGCCCGGGTTGACCGACATCAGCAACACCATGTCGAGCTTGTCCATCACATAATCCATGTAGCTCAGTGGGGTGGCCGGGTTGAATACCAGCCCGGCCTTGCAGCCACCTTCGCGGATCAGTTGCAGGGAGCGGTCGATGTGATTGCTGGCTTCCGGGTGAAAGGTGATGTAGCTGGCACCAGCGTCGATGAACATGCGAATCAGGTCGTCCACCGGCGAGACCATCAGGTGAACGTCGATGGGGGCTGAAACGCCGTGCTTACGCAGAGCTTCACAGACCATCGGGCCGATGGTCAGATTGGGGACATAGTGATTGTCCATCACATCGAAGTGCACCACATCGGCACCGGCGGCCAGCACATTGTCGACTTCTTCACCCAGGCGGGCAAAATCGGCGGAGAGGATGGATGGGGCAATCAGATATGGGTTCATCGGGGCTCTCTCGGGGTTGTGAATTATCGGCCTTGCGGCAATGCTGCTAGTCTATCAGCTTGCCAGCGTTTTTCGCAGCCGGAGATGGAGGGCGAGCATTGGGATATGGGGCAGTGATGTTTGCGTATTTGTGGTTGCTGACCGGCTGGGCGGGTTGGGCGCTGGCCCAGGAGCCCACCTCTGAACCGGAGCCCGCGCTGGAATCGGAGGCCGTGCCTGAAGCTGCGGCGGTTGCGCGCACCGGTGCCTGGAGCGGGCTTGGGCAGGCGGCTCTGGCAGGGCGTTATCTGCAACATGCTGTGTGGCTGGACCTTGAGCAGGATGGGCCCGCACTGGCGCTGTTTCAACCGGAACTATCCAGCCCGGGCCATGGAGCCTTGTTGCTGCTGGTGGACGAAGGGCAAACCGCCGATGAGGGGCTGGCGGGGGCTTTGCGGCAGGCTCTGGCAGAGCGCGGATTTGCCGTGATGACGGTGGCCGCGGGCCTGCCGCCGGAAGCGGTGCGCAGGCAACGTTTGCTGCCCCGGATTGCTGAGCCTGAACCCGAAGCCCTAGCCAGTCCTATGCAAGATACGGCAGGAGCGGCGGCCACAATTGATGTGGCGGCAAGTGGAGCGCTGGATGATGCGGTATCGGCCTATCGCAACCGGGTGAATGCCCTGCTTGCGGCCGGTTTTGCCGAACTGCAACGGCGCGGCTATGAGCGCCCGGGCCTGTCGGGCGTGGGCTGGTCGGCCGATTATGTGGCCAGCTGGGCCAGCGGTAATGCCAGTGTGTCTGGCGTTGTCTGGATTGCACCGCAGTTCGCACTGGCCCGCGAGGCAGAATTGCCGTCTTTGCTGAAGACGGAAAATAACGACGGCGCGGTTCCGGTTCTGGATCTGCAGCCGCCACAGGCCAGAGCCTCCGGCAAGGCCCGGGCGGGGGCGTTTGCCCGGGCAGGCATTGCCAGCTACCAGCGCCAGTCTGTGGTTATGGCCGAGCCCCCCAGGGCCGTAGATGCGGAACGTGTGGCCAGCCGTATCAGTGCCTGGCTGCAGCGCAGGCTGTCGCCTGCCTCGAGGTAGTTGCCTATCCAGGTAATGTTAAACGCATCGGCGCTTCAGCCAAATGGGCGCAATGGCGTTATTGTTCCTTTCAACAAAGGAGAGGTTTCCATGGCGACGACGATTCACAGCGTAAGAGCAGAACACCAGAGCGGCGACCTTGCACGCCACGATCAACTGGCGTGGAAGCTGGCCGAACTGGCCACCCAGGCCAGGTCACGACCGCTTGATGCGGCGTCTGTCGGCATGGCGAAGAACCGCATTATTGACAATGCCGCCATTGCCCTGGGTGCCGCCAACGAGCGAGCCGTTGTGGTAGCTCGTGGCCAGGGGCGGCTGGTTGCCGGTACCGGCAATGCCACGATCTGGGGCCTGAAAGGCGGGTTCCACCCGTTGGCGGCGGCCTTTGCCAATGCCGTGGCGGTTCGCTATCTGGATAATGATGACACGTATCTGGCGGCGGAATACTCCCATCCAGACGACAATATCTCGCCTGTTATCGCGGCGGCTCAGCAAACAGGTGTGTCCGGCGAGGACTTGCTTCGTGGCATCATCGTGGCGTATGAGGTGCACGTTGCCCTTGTCGGTACCGGAAACGGCACTGGCATCTGTCTGCACAAGCACAAGGTTGATCACATGACGCATATCGCGGCGGGCACAGCGGCCGGTATTGCATCCATGCTGGGGCTCTCCACGGAGCAGGCGTATCACGCTATCAACTTCGCTGTGCACAACGCCATTTCCTCACGCCAGTCGCGCAAGGGGGATATCGGGGCCCAGAAAGAATTCGTACCGGGCTTTTCCGCTGAAATCGCGCTCAAGGCCGTGCATCATGCCATGCACAATCTCAAAGGCCCGAACCCGGTTTATGAGGGTGTGGATAGCATCATCCGGCGCTTCCTGGATGGTCGGGACAACCCCGGGGCCGAGTACAGGATTGAGCTGAACGACTCCGTGCAGGCCCCGATGCGCAATATTCTCAAAACCTACCCCAAACAGCACGCCTTCGAATATCAGGGGCAGGCGATCATTGACCTGGCACTGCAAATGCGTGAGCAACTGCCGCGGGATGCCAGTGGTAAGGTCGACATGGCGCAAATCGAAAAAATCGTGCTGCAAACCAGCCACCATACGCATCATGTGATTGGTACAGGTGCCAATGATCCACAGAAGATCGACCCGGATTCCCCGCGCGGTACGCTTGATCACAGCATTATGTTCGCCATAGCACGCTGTATTCAGACCGGGGAATTCCACAAGGATCGCGCCTATCAGATGACAGCAGGTGAGAAGCTTGCTCTGCGCAGCCTGATGATGAAGATCGAGACCCGGTTTGATCAGCACTGGGAAGACCTCTATCACGATCAGGATCCCAATATTCAGGCGTACGGTGGCCGCATGACAATTACAATCAACGGTGGCGATACGATTACAGACGAAAAAAACCGTGCCAACGCCCACCCTGGAGGCGATACCCCATGGCAGCGCCCGGAATACATCGCCAAGCTTGAGGATTACACCGCAGGCCTGGTCAGTGATGCCGAGCGCAACCGGTTCCTGGAGCAGGTCGATCGCCTGGAGCAACTGTCTGGTAAGCAGCTGATGCAGGTGAACCTGGTCGCCGATCAAGGCAGTTTGGTTGTCCCTGAGACCATCGGGATTCTGGATCCACAGTAGTTTTGTTATTTCAGGTTTTGGATCTGGGTTTTTCTGAATGAGATTATGGTTTCAGGTATAAGAAGGGGTTTTAATGAAAGCTCGTTTTGCTTTGGTTTCTGTTCTGATCATGTCGCTATTTGGTGGCTGCGGCGGAAATGGTAATTCACTCAATGGCAATGAAAATGGATTGGATCCAGACGTTGCGCCAATTACGGAAGGTAACTGGTATCGCCCCGGGGTGTTCGTAACATGGCAATGGCAGCTTTCAGGAAATATTAATACCTCGTATGCGGTTGAGATATATGACATTGATCTTTTTAGTGCTTCATCTGAGATAATTCAGAAGATTCAGTCGTCCGGTAAGAAAGTAATATGTTATTTCTCTGCTGGTACTTATGAAGAGTATCGAGATGACAAAGACAAATTTTTACCCGAAGATCTGGGGAATACTGTTGGGGGCTGGGAAAAAGAGCGGTGGCTGGATGTTCGTTCTCCCAATGTTCATCGTGTTATGGAGTCTCGTCTGGATTTGGCAAAAGAAAAAGGATGTGACGGAGTTGAGCCCGATAATGTAGATGGTCATATTAACAAAACTGGTTTTAAATTAACGGCAGCTGATCAGTTGGCATATAATAAGTTCATTGCTAATGAGTCTCATAAGAGAGAGTTGTCGGTAGGTTTGAAAAATGATCTTTCTCAAGTTAATGAGCTTTTGGACTATTATGACTTTGCAGTTAATGAAGAGTGTTTTCAACTTGGTGAGTGTGATGCCTTGTTGCCTTTTATAAGCGATGATAAGCCGGTTTTAAATGCTGAGTATCTGAGAAAGTATGTGGAGAATAAGTCAGAAAGAGAGGCTCTTTGCACTGAATCGATAAATAATCTATTTAGTACCTTGGTGTTGCCGCTAAAACTAGATGATGAGTTCAGGTTTAGCTGCTTATGAATGCATAACAGGTAAAGTGAATGTGGGCGCCAAATTAAACTGGCTTGGGATTGGCCAGGGTGCCTCGTCCGATATAAAAAGCGACTTAAAGTACTCAATCAGAGCATCCGATGTCGCTTGCGAATCAGCTCCCAGGCTTGCTGGTAACGCAACAGGCGATCCTTGGCGCTGGCGATTTCAGACGGGGTCAGTGTCTGCTGGGCCAGCTTGTCGGGGTGGCAGGCGGAAATCTGTTTCCGGTAGGCCCTTTTGATGGTTTCGAGTGAATCCCGGCGGGTAACGCCCAGTATCAGGCACGCCTGTTCGTAGGAGGTTGGTTTCTCGGGCGGTGCGGCATTTCTTATCCAGATCTTGCTGGCGTAGCTGTCGAATATGTCGTCGCTCACCGCTACGGGCAGGCCGATCTGGGTAATGCTGTCTTCACAGCGATAGCGGCGCGCCTTGCCGGGTTGGCCAAGCACCTGGGCGCCGTGGCACAGGCAGATGGCGGTTTTCAAGGCGGGGGTGGGCCAGAACAGGCTGGCGAGGCGAAACCGGAGTGCCAGTCGAAGCGGGAGTTTGCCTGCGTTTTTGCCTTCATGAAACTGACGAATGGCTTTGCGACGTTGCCGGGGTGACAGGCGAAGCGCTTTCATCAAAGCCTCGGCATAGCGAATGTCCGGCTCCAGCACCCGGCCGTCGGCTTTGGCAATGCTGCCCAGGGCGAAAAACAGCGGAGTGCGACACCAGCCCGGCAGGTGAGCACGCTCCAGCAGGGTGTGGGCCTGATGGCCACAGCTGCCAAGTTCCCGCAGCAGCTCCTGGAAAGCAGATTCCATTCGGGCAGGCAGAGAAGCAGGTGTTGACTGGCTCATAAGCGGGCAGACCCCAGCGACAACCGGGCGTCCAGTTCCGCCAGCCGCTCCGGCGTACCGACATCAATCCAGTGGCCGGAATGATACTGGCCTCTTACCCGACCTTTCGACATGGCACTGCGCAGTATCGGGCCCAGTTTGCCAGCATCGTCCTTCAGGCCATCGAACAGGCGGGCATGAAGCAGGCTGATGCCGGAGAAGGTGAGTGACGGTGCTCCTGTGACTGCCAGAATGCCGTTGCTGTCCAGGTGAAAATCTCCGCCCGGATGATGGGGCGGGTTGTCCACCATAACAAGCAAGGCATCGGTGGCTGGCGTGAGAGGAGGCTGCAGGCAGGCAAAATCAAAGTCGGTCCAGATGTCAGCGTTCACCACCAGAAACCAGTCGCTTTCGGGGCCGGTAAGTTTCGGCAGAGCACGGATAATACCACCGGCGGTTTCCAGGGGCTCGCCTTCGCGGGAGTAGCGGATCGACAGGCCGTAGTCTGCGCCATCGCCCAGGGTTTGCTCGATCTGTTCCCCGAGCCAGGCAAGGTTAATGATGACGTGATGGAAACCGGCGTTGTGCAAGCGTTCCAGATGATGCTCGATCAGCGCCTTGCCACCGGCCCGAAGCAGGGGTTTGGGTGTGCTCAGAGTGAGTGGTCGCATACGCTCACCTTTGCCGGCAGCGAGGATCATGGTCTTCATACTGGCTGAGCTTCGGGTTGTGGTAAGGGGCCGATTTTCTGCTCGATGGCGGGTATCACCTTGCTGCATAGCCATTCATGAAAGTGCCGGAAGGCCGGTTGCCGGGCGCTGGCATCGCGGATGTAACTGACCGTACGGGGAATATCTGCCAGATAACCGGTCTTGCCGTCGCGGATGGCCAGCCGCGCAAAAATGCCCGCCGCTTTCAGATGACGCTGCATGCCCATCAGCTCGAACCATTGTCGGAAGCTGTCCGGGTCGGCCCGGTGCAGCCCGGCTGTCAGGCTGGCCTGGCGGAAGTATTCCAGCCATTTGCTAGTCTGTGATTCGGGCCAGCGCACATAGCAGTCTTTCAGCAGTGAGACGATATCGTAGGTTATCGGGCCGCGAACGGCGTCCTGGAAATCGATCACGCCGGGAGCGGTGGTGTTTTCAAACATTAGCAGGTTGCGGGAGTGGTAGTCCCGGTGCACCGTTACCTCCGGTTGGGCCAACGCGCTTTCGCGCAACAGGCCGAAGGCGGTCTCAAGCAGTGCCCACTCCTGATTGTCCAGGCTCAGCTGCAGGTATTGCTCTAGCAGCCAGTCTGGAAACAGGGCCATTTCCCGATCCAGCAAAGCCTGGCTATAGGCAGGCAGGGTATAGTCTTCCGGCTGGCCGAGACGGGCAATGCGAACCAACTCGTCCATGGCCGGGAGGTAGGCTGCCTCCGGGTTGCCTTGCTGCACAGCGGGCAGCATCAGCCGGTCGCCGAAATCTTCGAGCAGCAGGAAGCCCAGGCCGGTATCTTCGGCCAGTATGTCGGGTACCCGTATGCCCTGTTTGCGCCAGTGCCGGGCAATGGCGAGGAACGGGCCGCAGTCTTCCCGGGCGGGTGGGGCATCCATCACGATGAAGGGGGTTACGCTTTTGTCATCCTCCTGCCGGAATACTCGAAAGTAACGGCGGAAACTCGCATCGCCGGAAACCGGCACCGGTGTGGCGGCGGTAAAACCGGGCAGTGTTCGAACCCAGCGGGTCAGTGCATCTAAGCGGTTGTCCATGGTCGGGGCGTCGTTCCTGGATCGGTTGATTATTCCCTGTCGCTGAACCGGGCCTTTCTCACACGGAGTATAAAGAGGCTAAACAGGAATTGCAGCGGGCTTTCCGTTAACAAGCCTGCGAGGCGCGTGTAAACTAGAGAGCCGGCTGGCCAGATGTCATCCCAGCCTCCATTTGCATGAAACAGGAATGTCGCCCGCGTGCTCAGCCTTTTTCCCTTTTCACCGGCCCTGAAGTCAGGGCTGACTGGCATTGTGTTGTCTCTGGCACTGTTGCCAGCGGCTGGCCGGGCAGAAATGGCGAATACCCGCGCGCCCAGTGCTGCGGAAATGGACTGGCACCCCCGCAGCGAACTGCCGGCGGCGGCCCAGGCCGCGCTGCCGGTTTTCTGTGACGGCGGCTATCTGCCCGGTGTCAGTTCGGTTGGTGATATGCCCCTGACAGAACAGCCGGAGACCGACTCTGCGCCGCTGCAGGCCAGTGCACTGAACGCCCGCTACCAACTGGACACCGAGCTCTTCCTGGAGGGGGATGTCCGTTTGCGCCAGGGAACATTTCAGGCCTCTGGTTCGGCGGCACGATTCAACCAGCAGTCCGGCGAGCTGCTCTTGCAGGGGCCTCTGGTGAGCCGAGGCAATGGTTTTTTGCTGACCGGCGAAAGTGCGCTCTATGCCACCGGTTCCGGCCAGATGGATATCAACACCGCCACCTTTTTGTTACACGGGCCGGAGCTGCGGGGGCGGGCGGCATCTCTGTCGCGAGTCGGTGACAACCAGGTTCTGATTACCGACGGCCTAATTACCTCCTGCGGCCCTGCCAGCAACGACTGGGCGGTGGTTGCCTCGGATATCGAGCTGGATCGTGCCGAAGGCTTTGGCAGCGCCCGCCATGTACGCCTTGAGGTACTGGACACTCCGGTGCTCTACTGGCCCTATATTACCTTTCCGATTGATGACCGCAGGAAAACCGGTTTTCTGTACCCGCGGTTCGGCTCCTCCAGCGCGGGCAGTGGTGCCTACCTGGCATTGCCGTACTACCTGAACCTGGCCCCCCATTACGATGCTACGCTCACGCCCCAGTACATCCATGGTCGTGGCTTGTTCACGGAAGCGGAAGGGCGCTACCTGAGCCATTTCGGAGAATCGGTGCTGCAGCTGGGGTATATCCGTCGGGATTCCGATTTCCGCGCGGAAACCCCCGGGGCCGATGGTGAGCGCTGGGCACTGGATTTCAGCACGCGCGCGAGTTTTGGTGCCGGCTGGCGTGGCTACGGTGATTATTCTGTGGTCTCCGACGAGGACTATCTGAGCGACCTGAATCTCAGCCTCGGTATTGATCAGGCGACACACCTGCAGCGCCGCGGTGGCATTCGTTACCAGTCAGAAGACCATTATTTCGATGCTTATCTGAATGGCTATCAGACAATCAAGGAGCGGATTGCAGAAGAGAGCAAGCCTTATGCCCAGTTACCGGAGATTGTTTATGCCGGTACTCTGGATACCGGTTGGCTGGAGGCGAGTCTGGACAGCCAGTACACCTGGTTTTATCGCGACAACGAGACGCTGGCCGGTCTGGATCGGGCCAACGGCCATCGCTGGCGGGCGATTCCCGAAGTGGCATTGCCCATGCATGCACTCTGGGGCTTTAGTCGCCCATCGGTGAGCCTGGATTACACCCGTTACCAACTGGAAGATTACTCGCTCGGCAAGGCGCATTTCGACCGCACGGTACCGGTGTTTGAATGGGACAACGGCCTTTATTTCGACCGTCGCTCACAGTTCCTTGAGATTCCGTATAACCAGACACTGGAGCCCCGGCTCTACTATGCCTGGGCAGATGCCGAGGCGGATCAGAATCATATTCCGGATTTCGACACGGGCATCCGCAGTTTCCGTTTCGAGCAACTGTTCCGGCGCGACCGCTTTACCGGCGGCGATCGTGTGGGGGATGCAAACCAGTTGACGGTGGCCCTGACCAGCCGTTTCAATGATCTGCTGACCGGCGCGGAACGGGCGCGCGTCAGCGTTGGCCAGGTACGCTATTTTGATGATCAGGACGTCAGCCTGTTTGGGGCCGGTGCAGCCGGGCGCAGCCGCTCCCCCCTGGCTGCAGAGCTTGTTCTCAATCCGATTGATTACCTGGAAATCCGCTCCTCCGGGCTCTGGGATCACGAAACACGGGAAACCGAAGAGGGCCGCAGCGAGTTGCTCTTCCATACCGGCGATTATCGCTACCTGGCCAGCCTGGGGCACACCTACAGCCGGGCGGATGATCTGGAGCAGACTGATATGGGCACGGTGTTTCCGGTAACCGACCGGTTAAGCGCCATCGGTCGCTGGGTCTGGGACTCGGGGCTGGATCGCACCGTCGGTACTCTGGCGGGCCTGGAATACAATAACTGTTGCTGGAGTGTGCAGGTGGTTCATCAGAACTATCTAACCGATGATCAACAACTGGATACACGGCTGTTGTTCCGGGTCGAGCTGAAGGGCCTGGGGGGCAGCGGAGGGGCGTCTGACAATATTGCAGATGCCATCTACGGCTATGACGAGCGCGAACGCCGGCGGTTCGGCACCGCTCGACGCTAACTGAACCAGAGGCGGTCTCCCCGGTGGCGGCCGTTTTACCAATCAAGAGGTGATTATGAAGGCGACTGTCCGCCACGGGCTGACCCTGCTGTTAACCATGGCCATGCTGGCTGTGTCGGTAACCGTGCAGGCTGAACGCAAACTGTTGGATCGCGTGGTTGCGATTGTTGATGACAGTGTCATTCTGCAGACCGAACTGGATGCCCGGGTAAATACCATCGTTGGCCGCCTGAGCGCACAGGGAACCGGTTTGCCGCCCAGGGAGCTGCTGGAGCAGCGGGTACTGGAGCAGCTGATTTCAGAATCCCTGCAGTTACAAATGGCAGATCGAATGGGTATGCGTATCAGTGACAACGAGCTGAACGAAACCCTGGCCGGTATTGCCCGCAGCAATGGTCTGACACTGGGTGAATTCGAGGCGCAGCTGGCTCAGGAAGGTGTCAGTTACCAGCAGGCGCGGGAGCAGATCCGTAACGAAATGCTGACCAGCCGGGTTCAGCAGCGCCGGGTTGGCAGCCGGGTGCGGATTACCGAGCGTGAGGTGGATAACTATCTGCAGGCTGAGGATGCGCGCGGTGCCACCGACCCAGAGTATCGCCTGGCCTACATTTTCGTTGAAGTGGATGACCCGGGCAGTGATGCCTCTGTTGCCGGGGCTCGGGACAAGGCGGAGAATCTGCGGGAGCAGATTGTCAGTGGCCGGGATTTCCGGGAAGTGGCGGTTGCCGAGTCAGATGCGAGCAATGCCCTGGAAGGCGGTGACATGGGTTGGCGTTCTGAAAGCCAGCTGCCGTCTCTGGTGGCACCGGTTGTGCCCGGTCTTGCCGTGGGCGAGCCTTCACAGGTTCTGGAAAACAACAGCGGCTTTCACCTGGTGATGGTGATGGACAAGCGCGGTGGCGAGCAGAAGGAGTTTGTGCGCCAGCATCGTACCCGTCATATTCTGGTTCGCCCGTCTGAGGCGGTCACCGATACGCAGGCAGAGCAGCGCATTCGCGATATCTACCAGCAGCTGCAAGACGGCGCAGAGTTTGCCGAACTGGCCCGGGAGCGCTCGGATGATACGGTTTCAGGCTCTGACGGCGGCAGCCTGGGCTGGGTAAGCCCGGGGCAGATGGTGCCTGAGTTTGAGCAGGCGATGTTGCAGGCAGAGGTGGGCGAGTTTGTCGGCCCTTTCCGGTCGCAGTTCGGATGGCACATCCTGCAGGTAGAAGAGCGGCGGCAGCAGGATGTCACCCGTGAAAACCGGCAGTCTCAGGCGCGACAGGCCATCTATATGCGTAAGTTTGATACCGAACTGCAGAACTGGCTTCGTGAAATCCGGGATGAAGCCTTTATCGAGTTCAAGGGCGCCTATGCGGAGTTGAATCCACAGCCCGAGGAAGCGGGCGCATCATGAGTGCACAGCTGGTTTTGGCGGTGACCGCTGGCGAGCCTGCGGGTATCGGCCCGGAGCTGTGCCTGCAACTGGCCGGAGAAGAACGCAGCTGTGGCCTGGTTCTTGTGGCCAGCCGGGAGCTGATGCAAGATCGGGCGAGACAGCTCGGCCTGGCGACATGCCTGCACGATTGGCAGCCGGGCATGCCTGCTGAAAGCCGGGCGGGCCACCTGTCGGTTCGGGATGTATCCGGGTGCCTGTCAACCGAACCTGGAAAACTGGACACCGCTAACAGTCAGTACGTACTGGATACCCTGAGTATTGCGGCCCGGGGCTGCCTGGCAGGCGAGTTTGACGGCATGGTCACGGCCCCGGTACACAAGGGTGTCATTAACGAGGCCGGCATTGCCTTCAGTGGTCACACCGAGTTCCTGCAGGCTCTGTGCGGCGTTGAGCGGGTGGTGATGATGCTCGCCACCGAGGAACTCCGGGTTGCGCTGGTAACCACCCACTTACCTCTGAAAGACGTGTCGGCGGCGATCACGCCTGAGCGATTGCGCCAGGTTACCCGGATACTGGCGGCAGATCTGCGCACCTTCTTTGGCATTGAGCAGCCCCGGATTCTGGTGGCCGGGCTGAACCCCCACGCCGGGGAAGGTGGCCATCTGGGGCGGGAAGAGATCGAGGTGATCGAACCGACCCTGGCGGAGCTGCGCGGCGAAGGCTTGCAACTGATCGGGCCCCTGCCCGCGGATACTCTGTTTACGCCTCACTGGCTGGATAACGCCGATGCGGCCCTGGCCATGTACCACGATCAGGGTCTGCCGGTATTGAAGTTTCAGGGCTTCGGGCGGGCCGTCAACATTACGCTGGGGTTGCCGATCGTCCGCACCTCGGTCGACCATGGCACCGCTTTGGATCTGGCCGGTACCGGTACCGCCGATGCAGGCAGCCTCCGCACCGCCATTCGGATGGGCGAACACATGGCTCGCTGCCGCAAGGCCGCACAGGCCGGAGAATCTATATGAGTAATAAACACGGCCACCAGGCCAGAAAGCGCTTTGGTCAGAATTTTCTGCACGATCCGGGGGTGATTGAAAAGATCGTGCGTTCGATCAACCCGAAGCCGGAAGACGCCCTGGTGGAGATTGGCCCGGGACTGGGCGCCCTGACCGAGGAAATTCTGGCGCTGAACCCCCGCCTGCAGGTGGTGGAGCTGGACCGGGATCTGATTCCGGTGCTGCGGACCAAGTTCTTCAATTATCCGGATTTTTGCATTCACGAAGCCGACGCGCTGAACTTCGATTTTCGCCAGTTGATGACTGATCGGCCGCTGCGCATTATCGGAAACCTGCCGTACAACATTTCCACGCCACTGATTTTTCATCTGTTGGAGCAGAGCGGTGTGGTACAGGACATGCACTTCATGCTGCAGAAAGAAGTCGTGTTGCGGCTGGCGGCAGGGCCTGGCGATAACAACTACGGTCGTCTGGGCATCATGGCCCAGTATTTCTGCAAGGTTCAGCCGTTATTTGAAGTGGGCCCCGGCGCCTTCCGGCCTGCGCCGAAAGTGGATTCGGCCATTGTCCGCCTGGTACCCCATCAGACGCTGCCGCACCCCGCCAAAGATCTGAAAACCCTGCAGTCGGTGGTACGTACCGCGTTCAATGCCCGGCGTAAAACCCTGCGTAAAGCACTGGCCAGCTTGGTGACGGTTGAGCAGCTGCACAGCCTTGAGATCAACGACGGATTGCGGCCGGAAAACCTGAGCCTGGCGGACTACGTAAAGGTTGCCGATCTGCTGGTCGAAAGCGCGGGCAATACCGAAGGCGGTAATGAGGTAAGTAATGACTGACTACGCCATTGGCGACATTCAGGGCTGCTACGACCGGCTACGGGATGTACTGGCCAAGGTGGATTTTTCGCCGTCCCGGGACAGGCTCTGGGTGGCGGGTGACCTGATCAATCGCGGGCCGTCTTCCCTGGAAACCCTGCGCTATATCGAAAGCCTGGGCAGTTCGGCGGTGGTGGTGCTGGGCAACCATGACCTGCACCTGCTGGCGGTTGCGTTGGGTGGTCACAGCCCCAAGCGCAAGGATACCCTGCACGAGATACTGGATGCCCCGGACCACAACCGGTTGATTCACTGGTTGCGCCAGCAGCACCTGTGCGTGCACGACCCGGAACGCAATCTGGTCATGGCTCATGCCGGCTTGCCTCATATCTGGACGGTGTCGCAGGCCACCGAGTTTGCCCGGGAAGTGGAGCAGGTCATCCGTGGCCGCGATGCTGACGAATACTTTCAGGGCATGTATGGCAACTGGCCGGAAGGTTGGTGTGATAGGCTGGAAGGCATGGATCGGTGGCGGGTGATTACCAACTACTTCACCCGCATGCGCTTTATCGCCCCGGATGGCCAATTGGAACTGGCCACCAAGGAATCCGCAGACCACGCCCCGGATGGCTTTGCTCCCTGGTTTACTTACCCGCGCAACGATGACGTGACGGTGATTTTTGGCCACTGGGCTGCCCTTGAAGGCCAAACCGGCGACAAACAGTTTGTTGGCCTGGACACGGGCTGTGTCTGGGGTGGCCTGTTGACCATGATGAACCTGGATTCCGGGGAGAAAATACACTGTGACTGCGCCTGACCAGAGCACACCTGTGCTGCGCTGGGCGTTGGTAGCCGGGGCGCTGGCGGCCCTGCTGGCGGTGATGGCTGGTGCCTTTGGAGCCCACGGTTTACGCGCCATGGTCAGCGAGCGTGCCCTGGAGGTTTTCCAGACAGCCGCGACCTACCAGATGTACCACGCGCTGGCGCTGATTGCGGCTGCACTGATGCCCGCACTAGGCTTGCGGCCTCGGCTACTGGCCGTAGCTTGCGGGTTCTGGCTACTGGGAACTGTGCTGTTCAGCGGCAGTTTGTATTTGCTGGCGCTGTCCGGCATTCACTGGCTGGGGCCGGTTACGCCCGTCGGCGGTGTCTGTTTCATGATTGGCTGGGGCCTGCTGGCCACCGCAGCCTTGAAAAAATAACGGAGGTGTTCCGGTGATTCACGTTCAGGTAAATGGTGATTCCATGCAACTGTCACAGGCGACCACCCTGTCGACCCTGCTAGAACAGCTTGCCCTGGCGGGCAAGCGGGTGGCAGTGGAGGTCAACGAGGACATTGTTCCGCGCAGCCAGCATGCCGGTTATCAGCTTAACGACGGCGATCGGGTGGAGGTGGTGCACGCCATCGGCGGTGGCTGAGTATCCCGCGCCCTCTACCGTTTTCCAGCTCCTTCTTATAACAACTCAGGAACCTTATGACCGAACAATCGCAAATCCAGTTACCCGAAGACAGGCCCCTCGAGATCGCTGGCCGTGTTTATCAGTCCCGTTTGCTGGTGGGCACTGGCAAATATCACGACCTGATGGAAACCGGCCACGCCATTGAAGCCAGTGGCGCGGAAATCGTGACGGTCGCCGTCCGCCGCACCAACCTGGGCCAAAACCCGGATGAGCCGAACCTGCTGGATGTGATTTCTCCGGAAACCTACACCATCCTGCCTAATACGGCGGGCTGCTACACCGCCAAGGATGCGGTACGCACCTGCCGCCTGGCGCGGGAGCTGCTGGATGGCCACGATCTGGTGAAGCTGGAAGTACTGGGCGAACACAAAACCCTGTACCCGAATATGCCGGAAACGCTGGCAGCCGCCGAAGAGCTGATCAAGGACGGCTTCAAGGTGATGGTGTATTGCTCTGATGATCCGCTGCTGGCCATGCGCCTGGAAGAAATGGGCTGTGTTGCCATTATGCCCCTGGGCGCACCCATTGGCTCTGGTCTGGGTATCCAGAATCGCTACAACATCCGGCTGATTATCGAGAATGCCAAGGTGCCGGTGCTGGTGGATGCGGGCGTGGGTACCGCCTCCGATGCCACCATTGCCATGGAGTTGGGTTGCGATGGTGTGTTGATGAATACCGCCATTGCCCAGGCGAAAGATCCGATCCGTATGGCCAATGCCATGCGCCTGGCCATTGAGTCCGGGCGGGAAGCCTATCTGGCTGGTCGTATGCCAAAGAAGCTGTACGCCAGTGCGTCGTCACCGATCGACGGCACCTTCTTTTAAGAAGTTCCTGGTTCAGAAAAACATAAAATACCGGCCCGAGACGGCCCGGACATCCTTGTAAAGGCTGTTTCCGGGCGGTCACGGGTCAAAAAAAACAGAGCGCTGTAGTCCTGATATGACCAACCAGAAACCCAGCCGCCGGGAGTCGATTCTCCAGGCGCTTGTCGAGCTTTTGCAAGCTGATCCCGGGGCCCGTATTACCACAGCGGGCTTGGCTAAAACCGTGGGCGTGACTGAGGCGGCCCTGTACCGGCATTTTCCCAGTAAGCGGAAGATGTTCGAGGCGTTGATTGAGTTTGCCGAGGAGGCGGTGTTTTCCCGCTGTCAGGTGATTTTGCAGGAGCAGGAGGATGTGCGCATGCGTTTGCAGCAGTTGACGCATCTGGTGCTGGTGTTTGCCGAGCGTAATCCGGGGCTGTGCTGTGTGCTGACGGGGGATGCGCTAATGGGCGAGGATGAGTCGCTGCGCAAGCGGGCCTCGCAGTTTTTTGAGCGGCTGGAAACTCAGGTTCGTCAGGCTTTGAAGGAAGGTGAAATCCGCCAGGGGCTGCGGCCGAGAACGTCGGCGGCCCGGGGGGCGGATTTCGTGATGGTGTTTGTGGAAGGGCGTATTCAGCGCTTTGTGCGGTCGTCTTTTTCGCGCTTGCCGACGAGTGATTTTGACGAGGCGTGGGGGCTGGTTGCCGAGTCGGTTTGGGGTTAAGTGTTGGCGGAGTGCTCGGCACTAGCCTGGTGGCTTTGGGGTATGGCACGATCTGGTGGCCCTTTCCCGAAACCGCTACAAGCACATCCCTGTGCGCTTCTCTCCGGCCATCCATGGCCTCCGAAATTTCGGGAAAGGGCCACCAGACCGCGCCTTTCCAGCCTTGGTGTAATCGCCTGAAAACTTAATCGTAACCAGAGGCAGTCCGCAGTATTGAACGTACCGGCGCCCAGACGGCTGGCGCCGAGATCAGAATATCTCTTCCGTACAGGTCCGCCGGGTAGCCCTCCGGTACTTCCCCGAAGTGACCTACCTTAGCACCGGCCTCTTTGGCAATCAGGCGGGCGGCGGCGAAGTCCCAGGGGCTGACGTTTTCATAGTAGATGTCCAGTCGCCCGCAGGCTACCCAGCAGATATCCAGTGCCGCCGAGCCGATGCGGCGCAGGTCCCGGCACTGGTGAACCATGGCGTTCAGCCGGTTCACCAGGGGCTCCAGATTGTCTTTGGTGTAGGGGAAGCCGGTGGCGAACAGGGATTGCCTGGGGTCGGTGGCGCCGCTGTGGCGGATGGGGGCCTGGTTCAGCGTGGCGCCGTCACCTTCGGTGGCCCGGAAGGTTTCGCCCGCGAAGGGTGCATGTACAACGCCTGCCCGCACCCGGCCGCGTTCGGCATAGGCGATGGATATCGCCACCTGGGGGTGGCCGTAGGCGTAGTTGACGGTGCCGTCGATGGGGTCGATGACCCACAGCGGGGTGTCCAGTTGTTCTGCCTGGGTCAAATCCGGCATGGTTTCTTCAGAGAGAATGCGGTGGTGCGGAAAACGCTGTCGGATGGCGCCGGTGATGAATTCGTCGGCCATCACGTCGGCGTGGGTGACCAGTTCGGTCTGGTGTTTGAAGTCGGTGCGCAGGGTGTTCTGGTCGCGTTCGTGGCGGATCAGTTCTCCGGCCTCCCGGGCCAGTGCTTCCGCAAAATCGGTTATTTCCTGGAGCGATACAGAATCAGACATGGCACCCTCGCGGTTTCAGAAACAGTGAGGGCGCCAGTCTAGCACGGCTGTGGATTTATAGGCTGGTCAGCCAGGTTTCCATCTTGTCCATGGCCTGCACCAGGCGCGGGCAGGCTTTCTGGATGAAGTCCTCACCCAGTTCCTGGTTGACGTGGTCACCTCCAGCGAGGGCCAGAGCGGCGGCGCCGTCGAAGTCGACAAAGGCCAGGCGGGCGCCCAGGTGGTCCGGTACGAAGCCGAAGTCACTGGCGGGCAGGATGGCCACGCCGGTGTTCTCCAGCAGCGCGGTGCACAGGGCCTGTGAGGTTTTGATGTCTTTTCGGGCCAGCTTGTCGCGGAAATCAGAGAAGTCCGGGAACAGGTAGAAGGCACCTTCGGGCTTCTGTACTACGGCCCCCATTTCGCTCAGGCGGCGGTGCATGTATTCGCCGACCACCTTCAGCACCCGGCGCGACTGCACCAGGTATTCCTCGATGTCCTCACCACCGTTAAACGCGGTGATGGCCGCGTGCTGGATGGGGGCGCTGGTGGCGGTGTAGGTTTCGCTGGCGATAATGGCCATGGCGTCCTGCAGCGGCCGCAGCTCCGGCGGGAAGATGAAGGTGCCCAGGCGCCAGCCGCCAGCACCGGCCCATTTGGATAGCCCGGTGCTGATGATGGTGCCTTCCGGGTAGTAGCGGGCGATGGACTTGTGCTTGCCTTCAAAGTGGACTTCGCCGTAGATCTCGTCGGACAGTAGAATCAGCTTGTATTTGCGGGCCACATTGGCGATGGCCAGCAACTGATCGTCGGTGTAGGTACAGCCGGTGGGGTTGGACGGGTAGTTCAGAATCAGGATGCGCGGGCGCGACGGGTCGTCCCGGCAGATGATGTCCAGCTCCTCGGCGGTCAGCTGCCAGTTGTTTTCGGCGTGGGTCGGCAGCCAGTGTACCGAACGGCCGATGATTCGGGCCTGGGGCGCATAGGAGACCCAGCTGGGGCGCGGAATCAGCAGGTCGCCATAGTAGGCCAGCTGCAGCATGAACAGCAGTTCCTTGGAGCCCGGGCCGATCAGTACGTCTTCCCAACTGCAGCGCATGCGTTCGCTGCGGTTAATGTAACCGGCAATGGCTTCACGCAGGCCCTTCAGGCCTTTGACCGGCAGGTAGTCCTTTTCGTGGGCGTGCTCTTTCAGGGCGTCTACCACACGCTCGGGCACCGGGAACGGGGATTGTCCCAGTCCGAGTTTGATGATGTCTTTGCCTTCCGCCCGCAGCTGATTGCTCAGTTCGTTGATGCGCAGGGTGGCGGAGGGCTGGATGCCGCGAACGTTCAGGTTAATGGCGTAACGGTGGTCGTGTTTGATGTCCATGGTCCCGGTCTGTTGGTTGAGGATGCTCTGGCAGTATAGGAAGCCCAAACATATTTGTGGTGGTGGCGCGGATAAGGGAATGCCGAAACACAGGGTGGTGTACTTGCCTCCCGGTTGTCACCGGGACTTGATCCAGACCTCCACCCGGCCATTGCGCTGGCTTCCGCGGCCACCGACGGGCATATAGTGGCCGTAGCCGGTGTAGGCAACCTGTGCAACGCCGACGGCACCCAGCGCTTTGCGAACGGACAGGGCCCGCAGTTCTGAAATCATCTGTGCGCGTAACTCATGGGCCTGGGTATCGGCAAAGCCGATCAGCAGCAGATCGTCCGGGCGGCGTTGCTCCTGTGACAAGTAGTCCCGAACCCGCAACAAATCACGCCGGGCCTTGTTGTCGAGTTTCGTCCGGCCTTCAGTAAAGCGAAAATTGACGGTTAACCGCTGATACTGGCTGGTCAGCTTTCTGAAACTCTCAGGTACCGAACTGTCGAACTGGGGTTTTACCGCGACCGGAGCCTGTGAAACAAAGCCTGATTGGGCCACCAGGGCCTGCCCGCTGCTGCTCAGGGTGAAATCGATCAATTCTCTGGCCTGCACAGGCGCGCGCTGCCCCAGGGTATACATAAACAGGCGTCGGGATAACGGGTAGTCTTCGCTGGCTACCGTGAGCTGATCCGGCTTCAGGGCCGGTGCGTTGCCGTCCGAGATCGCCAACAGTTTGCTGTTGCGTACCGAGGCCAGGCCAGAGAAGCCAATCCCGCCGGGGTCGGACGCTACATCATCAGACAACTGATCGTTTGATTCGTAGCGGGCTGCGGAATTATCCAGGGTATAGGTCTTGCCAAGTACCAGCGACTTGAACGTATCCCAGGTGCCCGAGCGATCATCTCTGGCGTAGAGCGTGATAGGGCGATTCGGCCCGCCTAACTGTGCCCAGTTGTTGATCTGGCCGCTAAACACACGCCCGAGGGTTTCGAGGGACATGGCATTTACCGGGTTGTCGGGATGAACCAGGATGGCCAGGCCGTCGATGGCAATCACATGCTCGCTTTCAAGCGTGGTCAGATCGGCGGTCGGCCGCAACTGCTCGATTTCAGTGGTTCTGGCGGGGCGTGAAGAGGCCCATATCTGCGCTTGTCCGCTCGCCAGCGCCCGAAAGCCGGTGCTTGAGCCATGGGCTGCAACCAGGATTTGCACGGGATTGTCGCGATCCGTTGTGGTCAGCAGGTGCTCATTGGCTGCATCGGTTTGCTGTAATTGAACCGCACCGGCGGTTTTTTGTTCGAGGTAGCCGGTCACCAGCATGGGGGCGAGGGTGGCACCGATCGTGTTGGAACCGTGTATCTCCAGATCGTGTGCGAAGGTTGCCGGGGAAACACTGATCAGAGCCAGAAGGGAAAGCCAGTGGTAAGGGGTACTCTTTCCAGATTGAAACATGATTCTGAAAACCTATCGATAACAGGTGGTTGTCTTGCCGACAGGATGCTTCAGGAATATGACACTAGTGTTGCAGGTAAGACGATGGCGTTGAAAAGCGCCCGTTCTTTTGTTGCGAAGTGTTAAACAGACCGCTGAGTAAGCGGGCATGTTGGCCTATAGTGGCGTTTCCCCTGGAACAATAAAAAAAGCGTTGGCGGGGTTCTGTGATGGATATTTATTTGCCTCCGGGCCATACCCGGGTTGAGGAAAGTCGAGCGTGGGCCTTTCGGGAAGTTCTGCTGGTGGATGATCACGCTCTGGTTGCCCAGGCGTTAGCAGGATTGATCAAGCACGAGAAGTTGGCGTTGTCTGTGGTTACGGTGGGTTCACTGGATGCCGCTGAAAGCCACTTGAACCAGGGCAGTGACGTTGATCTGGTGTTGCTGGATCTCGTGTTGGATGGTGAGGCCGGTTTGGCTTTGCTGCCCCGCCTGGCGGGGCTGAAGACGGTGCCACCGGTGGTGATCATTTCCAGCAGTGAAGACGAGAGCGCGGTGCGTGCAGCACGAACTGCTGGCGCCACGGGCTATCTGGCAAAGTCTGCCGGGCGGTCTGCGCTGGTCCGGATGATGAAGTCTATCCGGCAGGGGAAAGGCTATTTTCCCGGCGGTGTTTCGCCTCTGGTGCCGGGTTCGGCCTTGACTCCACGGCAGGCAGAGGTGCTGTCGCTCCTGGCTCAGGGGTTCCCCAACAAGCGGATCTGCCAGAGCCTGGGGTTAACCGAGCATACGGTGAAAACGCATCTGAAAGCGATTTTCAGCCACCTGGGTGCTCATAATCGCACGGAATGTGTGGCTCGTGCCCGTGCTCAGGGCTGGCTGTAATGGCGGCTGGCAGTGTTATCCAGAAAGTTGCTCCCTGGGGGGCTGATGGCCCGGTGCCGCATTCTCCGTTCATCAGCTGCGTGAACTGGCGAACAATGGTCAACCCCAGTCCCAACCCGGCTTGATGACCACTGCGGGTGCGGATATAAGGCTCGAATATCCGCTCGCGCTGATCTTCAGGAAGCCCAATGCCATCATCGCATACCTGGATACGGATCTGGTGCCCTTCGCGGGAGGCGCTAATCCGGATGTGCCGGCCGCCGCTGTGGTTTGCGGCATTGGCCAGCAGATTCTGCAATACCCGTAATAACAGGATCGGGTCGGCAACAACGGCCAGGTGTGGCTCAGAGTTTACGATGTGGAGGTGCATGCCCCGCCGGAACAGGATCTCAGACCAGGTATCCTGTAATTCGTTCAGTGTGTGTGCCAGTTCAAAGTGCTGTAGCTCCGGCCGGATCATACCCTCATGCAACCTTGCACTGTCGAGTACGGTACCCAGCAGGTTGCGCAGCTGATCCACCGTGTCCCGGAGCCGGGAACGCAGCGCAGGTTGCCGGGGGTCCGGCGGCAGAGATGCCAGCGTCAGGTCGATGACATTCAGGGGCTGGCGGAGGTCATGGCTGGCGGCGGTTATCAGTTCTGTTTTCCTCTGGCTTTCATCCCGTGCAGATTGGTGCATCAGCTCCAGTAGTCGGCGATCGAGGAAATGCGCGCGATGACGGTATTCGCTGACCCAGGCGCCAACCATACCGATGATGTTGGCAGACATCAGAAAAAACAGGTTGCTGAGGATGCTTGCTGGCGGCTGGTCGGCCAGAATCTCAGCCAGGAGGTAGGCGGATACCAGAACGGCAGAGGCAGAGGAGGCGGCAAAAAAGGGCAGGCCCATGGCGAAGTAACCGAACATTAAAACCAGGATCATGCCTTCGTAGGGCAGGGGGTAGGAGTGCCAGCGGGCGGCTAGAATAATGGCAACAACGCTCAGCCCCCCAACCAGGTAGGCCAGCAGATACCAGTGCTGAAAAGTTTGGTCGTCCGGCGTGTTCCGGTGCGCAAGCCAGAGGGTCAGGGCGATGACCGGGCAGGTGACCACAAGGCGGATAGTGGCGGTGATGTGCGCCAGTTCGGCGGGCAGAGTGACCAGATCCACCACGGCGTAGGCCAGAAACAGCGACAGGCCCGCCGTGGCTGCAAGCCGCGCCCGGTGGCGGATCAGCGCATCGCTGGCCCGTTGATAAGCGGCTTCAAGGGGGGGAGCGAAACGCAGTGTCCGAAACCCTGTGGCCTTTTGTTGTTGGATTTCATCGGCCGTCATTATCGGCATGTCCGAAGCAGCGGAAAACCTAATTCTAGAGATCCGGCGGACTATTTCCTTGATCGACCGCTCAGCGTTGTGCTTTATGGCAGGGCGGGTGCCTTGTGATTAGTTTGCGTCTAGCATCCTCAGCCTGGCCCAGGTGCGGCTTTGCGGGTCGGGAAAGTGCTGCTTCAGCAGCGCCTCCTGATACGATCGCTGATCTGCAGCAGCGAGCCCCTGGGGCTGTTCACTGCCAATAGCCTGCTGGAAAGCCGAGAATTGCCGGGCGAAGGCCTGCCGATCCTCCAGATGATCCACAATACCGGCAACCGTGTCGGCACCCATGCCCAGTTCGATCAGTTTGCGGCCTGCATCCTGCGCTGACCGGCTCTGTTCCAGAACCGCCAGCCGTGCCTGGTGTGTCCGGTTTTCCCGGTGCAGCCGTTGCTCACTTTGTCGAAGGCCTTCCGGTAACTGGCTTCGATGCCATTCGATCAGCGTCTGCTTGCCCTGCGCGGAGAGCTTCGGGTTCATCTGAATACCCATGGTGGCCAGTGTGTACTCGCTGTAGGCCTCTTCTGCACCGAAGAAGGCCTGGTGGGCATCTGGCGTGAAGGTGGTACGACGCAGCTGCTTCAGCTCGCCCAACGCATGGCCCAGGGTGGTCAGTTGGTAGTCGGGCTGGTGCAGGCGGTCGGGGTCGAGTTCCGTCTGCATCACCTGCAGTGCGGTCTGTTTGTAGGCCAGGTACTGATCCAGCAAAACCATGGTCTCATGGGCTGCGCTTGCCGGAAGGTATTCTTGGGCAAGTATCCGGATGCGACCGATTGCGGCTTCTGGTGTTATTTCCCCAACGGCACTGAGGAAGTAATCGAAGAAGTCGCGCACCCCGGGGTCGACGATCAGTTGGCCACTGCTATCCGCTTTCAGTGCGCCATCGATGTCGGTACCCGCAAGTGAGCTTGCCAGTGGCGGGCCGGGCAGTGCTGCCGGTGTCCGGTGGCTTATCGGTGCGATTGGGCGCTCTGGTGCCTTGGCAGACGTGATGGTTTCGGGAGGTGCGGCAGGCACGCTGGCCGCAGGCCGCGACGGCTCTGATATAGGTTTCGACCAGAGCCAGAGGCCACCGCCGGCCATTGTGGCCAGCAGGGCGACGGGAAGCAGCCAGCGAAGATTAGCGCTGAATGGGTGCTTCATGATGACCTCACAAGCCCCGGTTTTTCAGCCGGTTTGCCTGGCTCCGGTACAGTGATACCGGGTTAGTCCAAAGCGACCGTGCGCCAAGCAGATGATTGATGGCATCGACGTGGTTCATGTCGTAGTGTGTGCCGATAACATTGCCCATCATGGTTGAGCACACGCCCACCAGGCCGTCGTTCGGCTCGCTGCCAAAGGCCAGTGAGGTAATGCCGAGGAAGGGGTCGGTAATGTCGAAAAGGTTCGTCCAGATGCCCCGGCCGGTCCAGGAGAAAAACTTCACTTTGTGGCCGTCTATCCATACGTCCTCTCCGGTGCCGGCGCAGGCATTCCGGTTGACACCCTTCCAACCCAGAGCATCGTTCAGAGCGGTGGTGCCCGGTGTGGTCAGAGTTTCTAGGGCCGCAATGCCGTTCTGTGGATTGCTGGCGCCCGAAAGCGCATTGACCAGCCCGCCCAGAGCGTTGGCAATAGCGTCTGCACCGCCCTCCACAGGGCTGCCCGGAGGGATAACACCACGAATGACATCCGCCACTTTCGAGCCCTTGTTGACTCCGTCAATGGATGTTACCGAGGCAATGCGCCCGGGTATAAGCGCTGCCGCTACACGGGAGGTGGGTGCACCCTGGCTGTGGGCCATCAGGTTCACTTTGCTGTGTCCAAGGCTGTTGATGTAGTGGGCGAGTTGCTGGCCCCGCTGTTCGCTGCTGTTCACGAAGGACACGCTGGCGGTATAGACCCTTGCTCCACTGCGCTCCAGATTCCAGGGAATGGTGTGAAAGTAGTTGATCAGACCACCGAGTGTGTTGAAACCGGTGACACCGTGCACCAGCACTATCGGATACCGGGTCTGGGTATAATTGGCGTGACTCAGTACCGAGAACGCCAGCATGAGAATACCGGCACAAAGCCGGACGGGCATGGCTGAACGCATACAGGACTCCTGTTGTTTTTGTTGGTTGTCGACATGCAGGTACAAGTATGAACAGGGTGGTGCAGCGGCTGTAATCGCCCGTTTGGGTGAGGCGGTTCTGGTGACAGAGGATCAGAAACGGTGGGGCTCAAGTTCCGAGTGGATGATGTGTTGCCCCAGCATCACAATACGGCCGGTGTAGCGTTCTTCGCCAGTGGTGGTGAAGTCGAACAGGAATCGGCGCCAGACCCGCAGGCTGCCGTTTTGGTCACGCTTGAACCAGAGCCCCCGCAGATAGACAGCATCGTCGAGCAGCAGAACATCCATGGAATCGCAGTAGCGCTTTGCCGCCTGCAGAACAAAATCCTTGATTGCCTTGGCACGCCACCAGTACCAGATGGCGAAACCGGCAATAAACAGCCAGATGAGGGTGCTGAGTGTCAAGGCGAACGTTGTCCCGTAACGGTTTGTGGCCCGAGCGTGGATGCACTGCGGGAAGCCCTCAGCTTACCCTATTGGGCCGCTTCGGGAAATTGCTGCGCTGTATGGCGGATCAGCTTCCGTTCTTTGTCACACTATTGACCTGTCGTGATAGTAAAGGTATCCGGATATTGCAAAACTTGCTGCGGGCTTGAAGACCCCGGCGCAGATTTATTTTACTATTGCAAAAATGTAATAAGTGAAAGTACGTATCGAGCTAGCTCATGATTTTTCGTTCAGCTGCAGGAGTCCGGTGGAATGGGTTTGCCCCTCGCCCAGGCATTAACAGATGGTAGCTTCAAAGCTCTGGTGGACAGGCATCCGCGCGCCGTTATGCTGGCCACCCGGGATGCGCGTATTGTGTATGTGAATGAAATGTTCCATACCGTGACCGGTTACAGCCACGATGAAGTTATTGGCCAGTCACCGTCAATGCTGAGCTCTGGCCTGCATACGCCGGACTTCTATCAGAAAATGTGGCGCAGCCTGACCCGGGCAGGGCGCTGGGAGGGGCTGATCTGGAACCGCCGGAAAAACGGCGATAAATACCCCCAGTGGCTGACGATCTATTCCGTGAACGCAGGCGGTTCGGAATTCTATGCCGGTGTGTTTATGGATGTGGGAGATCGTGCTTCGATTGATGAGCGCGTTGCCTCCCTGGCCTACTACGACCCGTTGACCGAGCTGCCCAACCGCTCCCTGTTCCGGGAGTTTCTCAAAGCCCGCACCGGTCAGAGGCCAAGGGGCTCCAATACCTTTGCCGTGCTTTTTATTGATCTTGATTTTTTCAAGGCAATTAATGAATTGCATGGTCATGACCATGGCGACAAGGTGCTTCGGCAGGTGGCGGCCTGTATCCGGGACGTACTGAGACAAAGCGATGTTCTGGCACGCCTTTCCGGCGATGAGTTTGCAGCCATTGTTGAGTTGGAACGCCCGCAGGATCTGGACGTTGTCTGTGACCGGTTGATGGCGATGTTCCGGGCGCCTCTTCTGGTGGGGCACCGGGAGTATTTTCTCTCGGCATCGGTGGGGGCGGCCATGTTCCACCGGGACGGAGAAACCGCCTCGGAGTTGCTGCAGAATGCGGATCGTGCCATGCACACGGCGAAAGCGGACGGGCGCGCCTGTTACCGTGTCTACAGTGCCGACGAGGACTCATCAGGGCGCCAGGAGCATCGGTTGTCGGAGGCGCTTGTAACCTCGCTGAAGGTGGCTCCGGGCGAGTTCTCTGTGGTGTATCAGCCGCAGTATGACCTCGCGACCGGCAAAGTGCTGGGCCTTGAGGCTCTGTTGCGCTGGCATCACCCCGAGCTGGGGATGGTGTCGCCGGCCCGCTTTGTTCCGGTTGCCGAGCAGCGCGGTTACATCCATGAGTTAACCGAGCGGCTGATTGCCTGTATCGACGCGGATTTGCAACAGACGGCTCTGAAGGACGGAAAAGGCCGGCGGCTGGCCATTAATATCTCGGCCCGCCAGATCACCGACAACCGCCTGGAATCGCTGCTCGAGCCTTTTTTCGAGCGTCTGCGCCGGGCGCACTGGCAACCCGAGATTGAGATTACCGAGACCCACATGATGAATCTGTCCCGGGGTTGCCTTGCCAAGCTGGCCGAATACGGCGAGAAAAACGTTATTGTGGCCATTGATGATTTTGGTACCGGCTATTCGTCGCTGGCGTATCTGCACCGCCTGCCCGTGCATGTGTTAAAGATTGATCGTCAGTTTGTCCAGCGAATCGGTCAGATTGGTGATGACGCGGGCATTGTTTCTGCCATTCTTGCCATTGCCGAAGCGCTGAATCTTGAAGTGGTGGCCGAGGGTATCGAAACGGAAGCCCAGAAGAGCCAGCTTCAGACCTTGCGTTGCCATCGGGGGCAGGGTTATCTGCTGGCCCGCCCTGCGCCCATCGGGCAGTTGTCATTCGATTGACCATCGTCAATTTCTCAAGCACTTAGGCCGCGGTTCTTGCCATTTTGCAAGAATTGGCTAGAGACCTACCGGTACCTGTATTAGAACTACAGGCTCACCCATTGTCTGCTTATGCTGTATGCGCACATTGATCGATAAGCCGGATCTCGATGCCTACCTACGCCTGTTTAAAGCCCCCGAAACTGTGTGGCTGAATACACTTGGCGTGCTGCTGCCCTGTGCAGAACCCGAATTGTTGCAGTCCGGCAGTCGGGCCGAGATCGGGTGCCTGGCGGCGTTTACCGTGTCGTCCGGCGGGGTCTGCGTGATTGATTTTGCCAATGCCGGTGAGCTGAGGCTGGGTGAGTTGACGGGTACCCTTCTGGTGATGCCTCTGGCGGGGCATTGTGACCTGGTTTTTGGCCACGAATGCTGGCAGTCCGCCTTTCCTCTGGCCATCGTTAATCCGGGCAGTGAGGTGGGAATTCGTGCAGGCACCGGTGCCCGGATCGCTCTGCTAAGCCCGTCATCCTGGAGTCACCATGCCCGACCAGGTGCTGGGCGTCTGTCGGCCATGGCTGAACAGATTCATCAGTTTCTGGTGCGAATGATGTTCTTCCAGAACCACCAGCGAGCGTGTGAGGCCCTTGGCAGGCTGTTCCAGGTACTGGCAGGGTTGTTGGAGTTGGGTGCAGAAATGGCGGAGCATGCCTTGCCGGAACTGGATCGACGGTTGGTTCGGGCCATTGAGAAAATTCGCAGTGATGAGGACTGGGCGTTCAGCCTGCCCGACCTGGCCAGCCATTCCGGTGTCAGCGAGCGCAACCTTTATTACCTGATGAAGCGGGAGACCGGCATTACGCCATACCGGCTCTACCAGCGCCATCGCCTGGTGCGTATCCGGCGCAGACTGGCTGATTGCCATCAGGGTCTGCCACAGATTTCCTGGATTGCGGCCGATGAAGGTTTCTCGCATCTGGGGCGGTTTGCGGCACTCTATCGGGAGCACCTGGGAGAGCTGCCCAGTGAAACTGTGCAGTGGCGCAGGCGTTGCCAGAACGCCCAATCCGAGCGCTTGCTTGCGGCAAACTAGCCCTGGTGAACGCTTCAATCTGCTGAGCCTTCAAAGAAAAAGCCCGGCTGTATCGCTGCCGGGCTTTGCATTTTCAGGTTAGTGACTGCTGGCCGCTTTTTCGGCCGTATGGCTGTCCGCCTCTGCCGTGGCATTGTGATCCCGCGCCAGCAAAATGTAGAAGGCGGGCAGCACAAACACCGTAAACAGGGTGCCGATGCCCAGGCCTGCGCTGATGGTCAGACCAATCGCAAACCGGCTTTCCGCACCCGGGCCAATCGCAATCAGCAGCGGCACCATGGCGAAGATCAGCGCCAGCGAGGTCATGATGATGGGGCGTAGCCGTATGGCCGCCGCCTCAATCACTGCGTCCACCTTGCTCAGCCCCTGTTCTCTCTGCAGCAGGTTGGCGAACTCCACAATCAGGATGCCGTTTTTGGAGACTACGCCAATCAGGGTGATTAGCCCCACCTGGGTATAGATGTTCATGGAGGCAAAGCCGAGCACGATAAACGCCATGGCCCCTGCCACCGACATGGGCACCGACACCAGGATGATGAAGGGATCCCGCCAGCTTTCAAACTGCGCAGCCAGCACCAGGTAGATCACCAGCAGCGACAGGAAGAAAGTGACCACCAGCGCGCTGCCCTGGTTGGCCAGCTGACGGGTTTCGCCGGTGTAGTCGAAGCTAAAGCCCTGCGGGAACACCTCGCTGGCGGTCTGCTCCATAAACTCCATGGCGGTGCCCGCAGCCACACCTGGCATGATGACGCCTTCCAGAGTCAGCGAGTTCTGCTGGTTGAACTGGGTGCGGTTGGATGGCTCCACCTCTTCGGTAAAGCTCACCACGCTGGACAGGGGCACCAGCTCGCCATTGCCGGCACGGATGTAGTAATCCTGCAAGGCTTCCTTGCTGGGCCGGAACTGATTGTCCACCTGGGGGATCACCTGGTAGGAGCGGCCTTCCATGTTGAAGCGGTTGATGTAGCCGCCACTGAGCATGCTGGCCAGGGACTGCCCAACATCCTGCATCGACAGGCCCAGATCAGCCACGCGATCACGATCGACATTGATGCGGGTAACCGGCTTGTCGAAGTTGATGGACTTCTTCAGGAACATGAAGTTGCCACTCTGCATGGCCTTGCCCAGCATTTCATCGGCCACCTGATCCAGCTGTTCATAGCTGCCACCAGTGGTGATGACAAACTGGAACGGCAGGCCGCCGCCCGAACCAGGCAGAGATGGTGCCGGGAAGACAGCCGTCTGCAGCCCGGTGACCTTTTTCAGTTCGGCATCCAGCATGGGTTGAACTTCGAACTGGCTAATCTCCCGCTCACTCCAGGGCGCCAGCTTGAACCCGCCGAAGACAGCATTGGGGCTGGTGATGCCCAGAATCATGAAGTCTTCGCTGTAACCCGGCACCTCTGACATCCGGTTCTGTACTTCCTGACCGTGGTCGTACAGGTAGTCCAGGGTGGAGGTTTCCGGGCCAAGGCCCTGATAGAACAGAATGCCCTGATCTTCGGTGGGGGCCAGTTCGTTCTGGCTCATCATCACCATGAAGTAGATGGAGCCAAGCACCACAAAGGCGAAGAACACCACGACCGACTTGGTCTGCATCAACGATGACAGTGCAGCCTTGTAGGCATTGGCCAGGCCGTTGAAGGTTTTTTCCACTAGCTGCTCGAACCGGCCGGGGTTGCCGTGGGGCTTGAGAACCTTGCCAGAGAGCATGGGCGACAGGGTCAGGGCGACTATACCGGAGATCACCACCGTGCCGGCCAGGGTAAAGGCGAATTCGGTGAACAGCGAGCCGACCAGGCCACCCATAAAGCCGATGGGGGCATAAACCGCCACCAGCGTGGTGGTCATGGCGATGATGGGCGTTGCCATTTCCCGGGCACCGTTAATAGCGGCGTCGAATCGGGATTCGCCCGCCTCGATGTGTCGGTGTACGTTTTCCACCATAATGATGGCGTCATCCACCACCAGGCCGATGGCCAGCACCATGGACAGCAGCGTCAGCAGGTTCAGGGAGAAGCCGAACATCAGCATGACAAAGGCGCCACCAATCAGGGACAGCGGTACCGCCACCGAGGGCACCACCGAGGCTCGAACCGAACCCAGGCACAGGAACACCACCACCAGGACGATGATCATGGCTTCCAGCAAGGTCTGGATAACCTCGTTAATGGAATCCTCGATAAAGTCAGAGGCATCGTAGGCCAGGCGCACATTCAGGCCGCTGGGCAACTGACTTTCGATATCCGGCAGTTCGGCCTTGACCAGGTCGGCCACGGTTAGCGGGTTGGCCCCCGGTGCCAACTCAATGGCCACATAGGTGGCCGGCTGGCCCTTGTACAGAGCCAGGCTGTCATAGGTCTGGGACCCCAGCTCCACACGGGCAATATCCTGCAGGCGGATCAGAGTGCCGTTTGACTGTTTGACCACCAGGTTCCGGAAGGCGTCCGGATCGGCGATATCGGTGTCGCTGGTCAGGCTGACCTCGGTGTATTTGCCGCGGGTTTTGCCCACTGCGGCCTGATAGTTGTTGGCCCGCAGTTTGGCGGCTACTTCTACCGGAGTCATATCCACGGCGGCGAGACGTTCCGGGTCCAGCCAGATACGCAAGGCAAAGGTGCGACCCAGCAGTTCAGCCTTGCCCACGCCGGCCAGCGCCTGCAGCTTGGGCTGTACCACCCGGGTCAGATAATCGGTAATCTGGGGCACATCCAGCTCGGTGCTGTAAAAGGCAATGTACATCAGTGCCGTGCTGTCGCCGGTAGTCGAGGTAATCACCGGGTCCTCGGCTTCCGCCGGTAACACGTTACGCTGACTGGCTACTTTGGCCTGGATCTCCGCCAGGGCATCGTTGGCGTCGTAGTTCAGGATCATCTTGGCCTGAATGGTCGATACGCTCTGGGAACTGGTGGAGGTCAGGTAATCAATGCCGCTGGCTTCAGCAATGGCCTGCTGCAGCGGGGTCGTGATAAAGCCCTTGATCAGATCAGAACTGGCGCCGGGGTAGGCCGTGGAGACGGTCACCGTGGTGCTTTCCAGTTCCGGATACTGCCGGATTTCCATTTCCATGGCGGCCCGTGCACCGATCAACAGGATCAGCAGGCTGACCACCGTGGCCAGAACCGGCCGGTGGACAAAAATGTCGGTAAATTTCATTACTCAGACGCCTCCTGGCCGGACTCGTCCTGGATGTCAACATGCTGGCCCGCACGCAGCCTCAGCAGACCCTTGGCCACCACGGTATCACCCTCTTCGAGACCAGACAGTACGGCGGCCCGGCCATCGCGGACTTCGCCCGTGGTGACGGTGCGGCGGCTGACAATCAGCTCGCCCGTGTCGTTTTCTTCCACCACGTACACGAAATTGCCGTAGGTGTTGTAGGAAATGGCGGTGCGCGGCAGGGTAACCACTTCGTTGTCCCGGGGCTGGCCGGTCTGGATGGTGGCAAACATGCCCGGGCGCAGCAGGTTTTCTTCATTATCCAGGGTGGCGCGTATACGCACGGTACGGGTTTCCGGGTTTACCGAGGTGTTGATAGCGCTCACCTCACCCTCGAAGGACTGGTCCGGCACAGCAGCGACCGTCACGGATACCGGGTACCCCTGATCCACATCCGGCAGGAATTTCTCGGACAGGGTGTAATCGACATAGATAGGATTCAGCATGTTGATCTCGACAATCGGTGTGCCGGTGGCAATGTACTGGCCCTGATCCACCATGCGGATACCCAGCTTGCCGTCAAAGGGCGCGCGGATCACCTTCTTGTTGAGCTGAGCTTCGGCCTCGTTCACCCGGGCGCGGGCAGCATCGAAATTGGCCTTGGCTTCATCATACTGGGACTGGGACACGGCCCGCTTCGGCAGCAGATCCGAAACCCGCTTGAATTCCTGCTCGGCCAGCTGGGCTTCTGCCCGCCGTGTGCGCAGTGCTGCCTCGTCGATGGCGGCATCCAGGCGAACCAGAACGTCGCCTTTTTGAACGGTCTTGCCCGATTCAAAGTTGATCTGGGTAATCACCCCGGGCAACTCGTTCGCCACTTCGATGCCGTTGACGGCGGTAATGCTGCCCACGGCCTTGATGGACGGCTGCCAGTTCTCGATTTCGGCGGTGGTGACGGAAATCATGGCCGGAGGCTGGGGCTGGGATAACATTTGTTTCAGCTGGCCGAACTGGTAGAACTTGTAGCCAAAGATTCCACCCAGCACGAGGCCGAGGAAAATAAGAACAATGACGAAACGGGAAGCAGTGCGCATAAATCTGTTCCTGGGAGTGAATGTCCTGGAGCAGTCAGAGGAATGTGAGAAGTCTGGGTGACGTCCTTTTCAGTCCCTGTCTGCCGATCTTGGTGATGTTGCTTTGCCGAATGCCGGTACAAAAAGCAAGTGGCCCCTTTGTCGGATAGGATGCTACAAAAGCTGGTTCTTTTTGTCATCAGTTCGCTTCCTAATATCGAGGCGATTTGCAAGATTTTTACGATGTAATCTTATGTCCGGATCTGGGTTGCGTGAAATACCGGGCAGGTTACTATTCCGGGAGTGTATCTGCCCACAGGGCGAACAGGACGATGTGATGCAACTGATACTGGGGCTTGCCCTGGCGGCGGCCGTTTTTGTGATTCTGAAGAAGTGGGGCGCGCTGTCGCCTGAACGCCAGAAAGCGGCGGTCTGGAAGATTGTTCTGGTGGCTGGTGGTGCCTTGCTGCTGTTTATGGTGCTGACCGGCCGGGTGCATGTCATTACGGCCGCGGTTGCGGCCCTGATTCCGCTGCTGAGAAAGTTGCCTCTGTTATTGAAATACATTCCGATGATTCGCCAGGCCACGGGCAAGACCGAACAGTCTGGCAGTCAGCAAGGTTCCGCCGATACGGAATCGTCGCCAGGCAATAGCGCCATGTCGGTGCGGGAGGCCTGCGATCTGCTGGGCGTAGCACCCGACGCAACCCGGGAACAAATCATAGCGGCGCATCGGCGGCTGATGCTGAAAGTTCACCCGGATCGCGGTGGCAATGACTATCTGGCCGCCAAGCTTAACCAGGCCCGGGATCGGTTGCTTGGAAGCAGGGCGGGTTAAGGGACAATATCGACTTTCACCTCGATGTTCTGGTTTTCTGAACGATTGCCCGCCACCCGATAGACGATGCCCTGGCTGCTGCGCTCTTCCGAACGCTGAATGCCTCCAAGGCTGACCCACTGGCCGGGCTGAACCCGGCGCACGGTCATCAGGGCTTCGGTATCGTAGCCGGGGATGGCCGCCGGATCTGCCTCAAAAGAGACAATATTCAACTCCACCGACTGGTCGGAAATGGCATGGGGACTTACGACAAAGCCGCTGTGGGTTTCTACTTGCTGCAGTATGGCAGCGGGATTGCGCCCGCCCTGAATGGCGAAAGGCAGGGTGCGAACCGTGCCAGAGGTAATGTGGGCGGATTGCCCGCTTTGCACGATCAGTTGGCGCTGGCGCGAACGGTTGGTGCTGATGGTTTTCTGCTGCACGCTGCCACGCACCGACTGGTTATTGATGTTAATCCCGGCACCGGATTGTTTACCGCCGATGTCTTGCTGATAGCGCACTGAAATACGCATCTGTATTGGAGCCACGTCCAGGGTTTGCACCAGGCGACCGATTTCATCCAGCAATGTTGGCTCGCCTCTGGCCACCAGTTGCTGACCTTGGGCGCTGATGGTCACCGGTGACTGCTGATAAAGGGCCTGTACCTGGCTGGCCATATCCTGCGCGGTGCGGTTGTGCAGCGGATAGATCCTGACTTCCCGCTGCGCCAGTGCCGGGCCGGACAAAAGTGCCAGCATGAGCGCCAGAATGGCCGCGGTGCGCCAGTCAAACCTGCTCAGAATCGATCCCATACCAGCCCTCCCGAGCCCAGATCAAAACAACGTCGACAAATAAATACGGTTTTCGGGTTGTCAGCATGAAAACCATGGGTATATAGTAAAAAGCATGAAGACCTTACACGCAGCCTGTCAATTGAATGTTCTGAAAACTTTTGGTGAAAAACTGAAAGCCGCAGGCTCTGCTGTGTATTTTTGGTGGTTTGGTTATGGCTTTTATTTTAGCCAGAGCCCGGGCCGCCCGTAAGATCTTCATCGACCGAACACAACGAGGAAGGCAGCCCGGCAAGCAACCCAGGCTGCCACCGGACTCAAAAAGCCCCGACTGGTAGCCCAGCCGGGGCTTTTTTGATTCTGATACAGGGAAACGGAACACCGACATGAATATGCCACTACGAACAGACGCTCTTTATGCCGCCAGCGCGAGCACCAGCCAGCACCGCCAGGAAACCGTATTGCCGACCGCCACTGAATTGCGGGCGCAGTTTCCCGCTGAGCAACATCTGGTTCGGGCGATTGCCGGTTATCGTGACCAGGTTCGTGGCATTCTGCACGGCGAGGATCAGCGCACTCTGATCGTTATGGGGCCTTGCTCTATTCACGACGAGCAGGCGGCGCTGGATTATGCGACTCGATTGAAAGCCCTGTCAGACCAGGTAAGTGACCGCTTCCTGATTGTGATGCGGGCGTACCTTGAAAAGCCCCGCACCACGGTTGGCTGGAAAGGGCTGTTGTACGATCCGGAGCGCAATGGCCGAGGTGATCTCAAACTGGGGCTTGAGCGTTCCCGCAAGCTGTTGCTGGCATTGTCGGAATTGGGATTGCCTCTGGCCACCGAGGCCCTGAGTCCGTTTGTAATGGATTACCTGGGGGATCTGATCAGCTGGACGGCCATTGGCGCCCGTACCACAGAATCCCAGATTCACCGGGAAATGGTTAGCGGGCTGCCCATGCCCACCGGCTTCAAAAACGGTACCGATGGCGGAATTGGCGTGGCCACCAACGCCATGAAATCGGCGGCTCACCCCCATCACCACATGGGCATGTCCAGCCAGGGCGCGCCAGCGATGATTTCCACGCCGGGCAATCCGGATACGCATCTGGTGCTGCGCGGCGGCCGAGGGGTGACCAACTACGATGAAGTCAGTATCGCCAAGGCGATTGCCGAGCTTGAGAAAGCGGGCGTCTCAACCTCGGTGATGGTGGATTGCAGCCATGACAACGCCTGCAAGCAGGCCGAGCGCCAGCTGGAAATCGCGCGGGAAGTGATGGCACAGAAGCGCCACGGTAATCGCCGGATCAAAGGCCTGATGCTGGAGAGCTTCTTGGAACCCGGCCGCCAGGACGATGGCGCGAGCCTGCGTTACGGCTGTTCCATCACCGATCCGTGCCTGGGCTGGAGCCAGACAGAGGCTCTGATCCGCTCACTGTAGACAGCAGCAGTTGCCCCGCCAGCAACACCAGAATACCCCCCATGGCCCGGTCCAGCCAGTGTCCGAAACGGTTGAAGCCGCGACGGACACGGGGTTGGGTAAAGAACAGGGTCACCAGCGTGAACCACAGTCCGGTGGCCAGAGCCATGTAAAGGCCATAGCCAGCCTGCAGAAGTATCGGCGTGCCCGGGTTGATAATGACCGAAAACAACGAGACAAAGAACAGGGTGGCTTTCGGGTTCAGGGCGTTGGTCAGAAAGCCCAGCCGGAACGCAGCCCAGCCGGTTTGGATCCTCGCTTCCCGGGTTTCCACATGAATGCCGCCGGGTTTGGCGCGTAGACAGTGCCAGGCAATCCAGAGCAGGTAGAGCGCCCCGATCACTTTCAGCACAGTGAACAACATCACCGACTGCTGAATGATCAGCCCGATTCCAAGCAGTGAGTAGCCCACGTGCAACAGAATGCCGATACCGATACCGGCGGTGGTCATCATGGCGTTGCGCCGGGTCTGGGTCAGCGCCTGACGGATCATGACGGCGAAGTCCGGGCCCGGGCTGGCAACCGCCAACAGATGAACCAGGGCCACGGTCATAAATTCCAGCCAGTAATTTTGCACGGTCATACTCCAGAGCCGCTGGGGCGATTGGTCGTAAATCTCTCAGGGCCTTACCTGCCGGGGTGGGGATTTTTTCCGGGGTTTGCCTGTCAGCGCATAATAAGCTTTCTATAATTTCAGTTGAAGACATTGCGACCATCGTAGCCCCGTCCGCGGGTGGACGTTGCTGCGGGTAGTTTATTCAGGAGGCAGCATGGACAAGCGTGAAGTGGATGTGGCCATTATCGGTGCCGGCACCGCTGGCATGGTGGCTTATCAACGGGTACGCAAGATGACTGACCGGGTGGTGTTGATAGAGGGTGCGCAGTACGGCACCACCTGCGCGCGGGTAGGCTGTATGCCCAGCAAACTGTTGATTGCGGCAGCCGAGGTCGCCCATACCCTGGCGGAGGCCGGTCAGTTTGGTGTTCGGGCAGAGTCCACCCGTATTGACGGCCTTCAGGTGATGGCCCGGGTGAGGCAACAGCGGGATCGTTTTGTTCAGTCGGTGGTTCGCTCCATCGAATCGGTGCCATCGGCCCATCGGTTGGTGGGGCATGCCCGGTTTATAGATAGCCATCGCCTGATTGTCGGCGAGCATACAGAAGTCCGGGCCGATCGCATTGTGATTGCGACAGGCTCACGGCCCGTCATTCCCGGCCCCCTGAAAGATGCACGGGATCGCCTGGTGGTGAACGATGATGTGTTTGACTGGCAGGATTTACCCTCGTCGGTGGCGGTATTCGGGCCGGGCGTGATTGGCCTGGAGTTGGGCCAGGCACTGAGCCGCCTGGGTGTCGATATCCGCCTGTTCGGGGTCAGCGGTGGTATCGGCAGTATCCGTGATGAGGTGGTTCGGGACTATGCCTTACAGACATTCCAGCGGGAATTTCCGTTCAGCCCCCGGGCGGAAACCCGACAGATTGAGCGCACCGAACAAGGGGTGCGGGTAGTCTGGCTTGAAGATGGCCAGCAGCACGAGCAGACCTTTGATTGCCTGCTGGCGGCCACCGGCCGAAAACCCAACGTTGATCATCTGGATATCCAGAACGCGGGCATTGAGTTGGATTACCGGGGCGTCCCTTTGTTTGACCCACACACTTTGCGCTGTGGTGATAGCCACATTTTCATTGCCGGTGATGCCAACAATCATCGGCCGTTGCTGCATGAGGCGGCAGATGAAGGCCGCATTGCGGGCGACAATGCCGCCGCCTGGCCAGAGGTGACGGCCGGGGCCAGAAAAACACCCATGTCGGTGGTTTTTACCGACCCTCAGATTGCCAGTGTCGGCCAGGATCTCCAGCAGCTGGCGACCCGGGGCCAGGGTTGTGTCGCGGTGGGCCATGTGTCGTTTGAGGATCAGGGGCGCAGCAAGGTGATCGCCCGCAATCAAGGCCTGTTGCGGGTGTATGGTGAGCATGGTTCGGGGCTGTTACTGGGTGCCCAGATCTTTGGGCCGGCGGCGGAACATCTTGCGCATTTGCTGGCCTGGAGCATCGAAAAACGGATGACGGTCAGCGATATGCTGGCGATGCCCTTTTACCACCCGGTGATTGAGGAAGGTCTGAGAACCGCGTTAAAAGAACTGAACAATCAGCTGTCGATCGGGCCGGTGCCCGGTGACGGTTGTTTCGATTGTGGCCCGGGAGGTTGACCGGGGAGTTATCCCCCGGGCCAGGCTTTGCGCGGGTTTTATTGATTGATCGCAGGATGAAACCTGGAGTTTTGCTGTAAGTTAATGTTTTTACGGGTTGAAGAACGTTGTCTTCGGGCCCATATTTTTTCATGGAAAAAGTAGGCAACCGTGTTGATGGCGGGCTCCACCATGGCAATCAGGCTACCGATTAACAGATCACCGGTCAGCAGGTAAGCGACGGTAAAGGCCACCGTAAAGTGGGTGATCGCAAAAGTGATTGTTTTTAGAAGTGATTGGTCGCCGTGGGCGCCGTGGTTATGAACGAATACTTTCAATGCACTCATAGCTGTCTCCGAGGGATGGCCGAGGCCTTTGAGATGATTGAAACGTAAGTGAGAGTCATTAACAAATAGAGTTTAGTGTTGCCTTTTATAGGTTTTGTTTATTGAATCTTTCAGTTAAGTTTTGAAATTGCTATCGCGAGCATTAAATAAACAAACTGGCCCCGTTTGAACGAGCGGCCTAAAGTGTTCGGTAGTCAGTCCAAAATCAATCCAGGAGGATGACATGGGTAAGAACTTTATCGGTCTCGATACGGAAAAAACACAAGCTCTGGCGGGCGCGCTTAACGAACTGCTGTCGAACTACCAGATTTTCTACATGAACGTGCGCGGCTATCACTGGAACATCAAAGGCGAGAATTTCTTTGAGTTGCACGCCAAATTTGAAGAGCTGTACGACGACCTGCTGCTGAAAATCGACGAAGTGGCAGAGCGGGTTCTGACCCTGGGGCATCGGCCAGCCCACGCCTACAGCAGCTACATCGAGTCCTCTGACATTCCGGAGCGCAAAGACGTTTCCGATGGTAAGGAGGCGGTGGCCAACATTGTCGAGAGCTTCGGCAAACTGATCGCCAAACAGCGTAGCTTGTTGAACCTGGCGGGAGACGCAGAAGACGAGGGCACCGCAGCCCTGATGAGTGACTACATCTCTGAACAGGAAAAGACGGTTTGGATGTACCGTAGCTACCTGGGGCAATAATTCCGGTTTTCAGAAAACCTGACACAAAGACCATTTACAATGGCGGCATTTTTGCCGCCATTGTTTTATCTGTGTAACGGGGCTGTCGTTTTTCTGACGCTGCCCTGTCATCTGTTTGCCATAGCGTTGGGCGTCACGGTTACTCTGATGACGCAACCCGAGGTAAACATGAATTTTCAGCGTACACTTCTTGGATCTTTACTTTTTTCCGCCGCGGCTGGTCTGGCCGCCTGCGCCACCGGCCCCGGTTCCGGCCAACCAAACAGTGTTGCCGGGCCCCTTTCTGACCAAAGCCGGTGAGGTTACTGTGGGCGCTCTGCCGGATATGGTCACCTTCACCCGGGATGGCAGGAAACTGCTGGTTGCCAACGAAGGCGAACCGAGCGACGACTACACACGCGACCCGGAGGGCTCTGTCAGTGTGATTGACCTGGCCGATGGCATGCAGCGAGCAACCGTCAGAACAGCAGACTTTCGCGCTTTTAACGGCCGTGAATCAGCCCTGCGCGAGGCAGGGGTTCGTATCTTTGGCCCCGGAGCATCGGCCGCGCAGGACTTTGAGCCGGAGTTCATTGCGATTTCAGCCGACAACACCCGTGCCTGGGTAGCTCTTCAGGAAAACAATGCCGTTGCCGTACTCGACATCGAGAATGCCCGTATTCTGGATGTGCTGCCATTGGGCTTCAAAGACCACGGTATGCTCGGCAATGAACTGGATGCCAGTAACCGGGATGGCGGTATTCATCTTCGCAATTGGCCGGTTAAAGGCATGTATATGCCTGACGCCATGGCCAGCTACAGCTATAACGGAAGAACTTACTACATTACTGCCAATGAGGGGGATGCGCGGGATTACAGCGGTTTCAGTGAAGAATACCGGGTCAAAGACCTGAAGTTGAGCGAGGCGTTCGGAACTCCGGCCCAGCGTAAAGCCTTGCAGCTTGACGCCAATCTGGGGCGCCTGAAAGTGACTTCCACCCTTGGGGTAGTCAACGATTGTGACCCTGTCACCACCACCCGCGTAGAGCAGGACTGTCTGTACGGCGAGCTTTTCAGTTACGGTGCCCGGTCTTTCTCTATCTGGAACGATCAGGGGCAGCGTGTATTTGATTCCGGGAACGACTTCGAGCGTATTACCGGCAGCCTGATTCCGGAGGGTTTTAACGCCACGAACGATGAAAACGGTGTCGATGACCGTTCAGACGACAAGGGGCCGGAGCCGGAGGCCGTGGTTGTTGGTGAAATTAACGGCCAGAACTTCGCATTTATCGGCCTGGAACGTGTTGGTGGCATCATGGTGTATAACGTGACAAACCCCCAGAACCCGCAGTTTGTTCAGTATCTGAATAACCGGGATTTCCATGCCGACCAAGAGGCCGTTGAGCCTGGCAAGGCGGGGGATCTTGGTCCTGAAGGCCTGGCCTTTATCTCTGCCGCGGACAGCCCCAATGGACAGCCGATGCTTGCCGTGGGTAACGAGGTAAGCGGCACCACAACGCTTTACGGTATTGATGTGGTGAGTCGTCCGGTTCGCTGATAGGCGGCATTCTCTCACCCTTGAAGCCGCACCTTGGGTGCGGCTTTATTTTTTGTTTGCCCACAGGTGAAAAAGTCTCGTTTTGACAATGACTTGTCATAGACCTGTCACACCTCTCGCCCATAGTGTCCTCTCGATTGAGTTAACGCCTGTGCCGGGTATGCCCCGGCCTTTTTGGTGCGTTGGCGAAAACGCGGGATTGCCGGATTGGTTCCAGTAACCGTTGAATATCAATACAAACTGAGCGTGGAGTTGTAAAAATGAAGAAGCTTCTTCTGGCTGTTGTTGCGTCTGCCGTTGCCGCAGGTTCTGTGAATGCTGCGACTGTCTATGAAAAAGACGGTTTTACCTACAAGCTAAACGGCGATTTCCAGGTGCAGCTGCGTAAAAAATTGGCGATGACACCAGTGAATATGTGGATTATGACGATCTGGAGCTGAAAAACTACGTCAGCTATGACCTGGGCAACAGTATGAAAGCTTTCGGTCGTCTGGATTTCGACTTCAAGGATCACGCCAATGGCAAAGACGTGGATGAGCCTATTGAGGAGGCTTACGTGGGCATCGGCTACGGGGTGGCAACCTTTACTCTCGGCAAACAGAATTTTGCATCGGACGAGTTCGGCGTTGTCGAGGCCTACGAAACACCGCTGGATGACGATCAGTTTGATTCTGTGAAAACGGACGGTGACGATACTTTCCGCGTTGATGTGGAACTTGAGAAGGTATACCTCGCTGCTTCCTATGAGCTGGAGGCTGAAGACAAGAACGGGATTACCGGAGAGTTCTTCGATCTGTTTGCGTCCACTGGCATTGCCGGCCTGGAGCTGGCTGCAGCTTTCCAGCGCAATACGCCGCTGGGGCAGGATGAAAGAAATACCTGGGGTGTTAGTGCGGGCTACGATTTTGGCCTGTTTGGCCTGGCCGCAGACTACAGTGTGACCGATGACAGCAATACCGACCTTGAAACTACCCTGTACAACGTTGCTGCAACCATAGACGTTACCAGTACCACTGCCGTGGCGCTCGGTATGCAAAATCAGGAGCAGGACAACAGCGATGATGTGACGGCCTGGTACGCGAACGTGACTTACAAGTTCCCGACTGCCAAGAACGTTAGTGTGTTCGCTGAAGTTGCCGATACCGACGAAGACAATGCCGATATGGGCTCGTTGGTGAGTAAGCCGCCACGGGGTTCATAGGCCTTCGGGGGTGGCTGGAAAAACATACAGATCCTGACGACTATACGGAATGTCGTTATTGTTGCTGTGGCTGAAGACCACCTGAAACAGCTGCAGTGATCCGGAGCGAAAGCCTGCAATCAAGCCCGCGAGGTACAGTTGCCAGGAGCGGGTAACCTGCTCGTTGTACATGGCCGTTATCGTCTCTCTGTGGCGGTCAAATCGCTCGAGCCAGTGGCCGAGCGTCTGTGCGTAGTGCAGTCGCAGATTTTCAACATCCAGTACCGAGAAGTCATTGTGTTCACAAATTTCAATAAACTGACCGATGCTTGGGGGGCAGGCGCCGGAAAAGATCCGATCCTCTATCCAGGTATTCATGGCCATGGGGCGGTTGCGGCCAATGCTGTGTAAAAGGGCAAGGCCACGCGGGTTCAGGCAACACTTGATAAGATCCGACAGCTGAGCATAATGATTCTGGCCGAGCTGTTCCAGCAGGCCGACCGACACGAAAGCGTCGTAATGGCCGTGAATGTTCAGATAGTCGTCGTTAACGTAGGTTATGAGGTGATCCAGCCCCTGTTTCCGAGCTTCGGCTCGGGCGTATTGGGTCTGCTCCCGGGAACGGCTATAGGCATAGACCCTTGCTCCGTAGTGGCGCGCCATGTATCTGGACAGTCCGCCCCAGCCACAGCCAGCCTCCACAACAGACATGCCGGGTTTGAGTCTGAGCTTGCGGCAGATATGTTCCAGTTTCGCCAGTTGTGCTTGCTCCAGGCTATTCTCTGGCCTCTCGTAGTAGGCACAGGTGAATTGCATGGCTGCCTGATCCAGCCACAGCTCATAGAACCGGCTGCCCGGGCTGGCATGGTGATCAAGGCTTGCCCGTTCCCCATCAACATGGCCCGGCCTCTGGCTTTGGGTGCGCCATAACGCCCCCAGCCAACGCGGCCAGCGTTGGCGCGCGGTACGAATGGACTGGCAGAGGGTTTCTGTCAATTGTGCCAGATCACCCTCCACCACCAGTTGCCCGGAAATGTACAGATCCCGGAACGCCAGGTTTGGATTTGCCACAAGTGCATAGAGGGCTCTGGGGTCCATCAGCCAAAGGGTAAAACGGGCTTCCCGGCCCTCGGGCTCTACCACATCATCGTTCCATAGCCGGAACCGGACGGGCGGGTGACCGGCTACCCGCATCATTTTGGCAATCAGCCAGCGCTCATGGTTGTAGGGCTCACGGCCCGGCTTGCCGGTGGGTGCAGGGCCCGCGAGTGCTTCATGTGCGGCGCTGGCCCGGTGCCGGGCAGCAGGTTTGCGGGCAGGGCTGAGTGCCATCGGACAAATTCTCCCGAAAATCTGTACGCTGATGCTACAAATAGTGTGCTAAGTGTTGCTTGTTCGGGAATTAGTATAGAAAAGCTTTGAGATTTGTCAGGTTCCGGTGGCGCAGTGGGTAAAAAAGAAAGGGCGGCACCTGGCCGCCCCGGTAGAGTGGGAAACTTGCCCTAGGAGTCTGCGCGGCAGAAGCCCGTTTCTGGCATAATAGACCGAAATTTTTTCGGCAAGAGGACGTCTGATGGGAACCACTTTCCGCCCGTACTCGCCCGACCAGGAATTGCTCCTTCCCCCAAGCCTGAACGAGTGGCTGCCTGATGGCCACCTGGCCTATTTTGTCAGTGATGTTGTCGAGGAGCTGGATTTGAGTGCGTTTTACGCCCGCTACGAAGGCA
>NZ_PXNP01000105.1 GCF_003007675.1 Marinobacter fuscus
ATCTGGTCTGCCTGTCGCTTAACCTCAGGCGGATGAGTTCGCTGATGAGGCTGACATAGGCAATCTGAGGCGGCGTGCCGGGCCGTGCTGAGTGGTCGGGCTACGGTTGTGAACTTGCCTATAACCGTCTTGATTGCCTAGACAGAAAATCGTGACTCTATCCGGTTGGATACTGCGCATATACTCTCGGGCACAACCGTGATTCGGCGCGGCGGAGGCAATTGCTCAAAACACTTCTGCCGCGCAGACTCCTAGGAGTTTGCCATGTATGTAACTCCGGCTCCGCGGGTCAGCGACGACCCGCTCTATGCCGTTCGGTTGGGCGCTACGGCGATGCTCTCCTACGCCGCTATTCCCTTGCTGGACCCGGCCCTGCCGCCGATCATCGCCGCCTTACCCGTTGGCCTGGTGGCCTCGCAGCGCAAAGCCTTCAATCTGGGTAAGGCCATAGGTGGCCCGATCGTGATGATCGTGCTGGTCTGGCTGATGACCGCGCTGATCGAGCTGCTGCGCCCCATGCCCATGGTTTACGTGCTGGTGATGTGGTGGACCTACTTTATCGGCTTCCGGATGATCCTCCAGAGCGGGGCCCAGACCGGCATGCTGATTATTATTGTGGCGGTGCTGGTCTCGGTGATGGGGATGAACGGCAACGCCACGGTGGAAACCCTGCGGGACGGCTTTACCCAGGCCTCTCTGGTGGCGCTGGTGCTCGGCCCTCTGGTGTATGCGCTGTTCCCGCCCCGAACCACCGAACAACACGTAGACGAGCCCACCCCCACAGAGGGCGGGGTGGTGACCGGTGCCATTGTCCGCGCGACAGTCCTGCTGCTGCTGAGTTTCTGGCTGTACGCAGTGATGCAGCCATCCGACATGATGATGGCGGTGATTGCCGCTATGGTGCTGGTTTTTCCGAGCCGCCGGGCAGTGTATTTCGAGGCCATGCAGCGGATACTGGCCACCGTTTACGGCGGGTTCATGGCGCTGGTGATTCTGGTGCTGTTTACCTACTTGGAATACCTCACCGTGGTACTTGGCACGATTTTTCTGGGGGGGCCTGTTACTGGGTAGCCGAATGCTGAATGGCAAGCACCCGAGCATGGTGTACCAGTATGCGTTGTCTGTGGCTCTGGCCCTGATTGCCGGCGCTCTGTCTACCCAAGATGCCGGTTACGCCACCTTTACCCGGCTGGTGCTGACGGTGGGCGGTGCGTTGTCTGCGGCCTTTCTGGTCGCGCTGTTGGACGCACTGACCAACTGGCGCAAAGTGCCGGAGCTTGCTCAGCCTCGAGCCGGGGAATTGGCGCTGCAAAACAATAAGTAGATGTCACGTTTTACATTTATTACATACATTCGCGCATGTATGTATATTGCCTCGCTTTCGAACCAACGCGAAAGCGAGGGCATTTATGCACGAAGTACGCAATCCAACACTCTTCTCATTCACGGCACCGGTACTGGTGGCTGCCATGGCACTGGCACCTCTGGGTGCCCAGGCGGCCGATTCTGATGACCTGTCGGTCGGCCTGGGTATTGGCGGTGGTTTGACGCCGGAATACCGCGGTGCCGATTCCTACGAAGGCAAAGCCATCCCCTGGGTAGAGGCCCGCAAAGGCCGCGTGGCCATTGACCCTGTTCAAGGTTTGCGGGTGGATATGCTGACCGGTCAGAACTGGAGTGTGGCCGCAGCAGTGTCCTATGCCCGGGGCCGCGACAACACCGCAGCGCTGGCTGAGTTTGAAGACGTTGATGGCAGTGTGATGGCCGGCGCCCTGTTCAGCTGGAAGCCAGGCTCCTGGCAGCTAACGGGTGATATCGGCGCACCGGTCTCCGGCGACCTGGAAGGCGTAAGAGTGCGCGGCTACCTGCGTTACCGGGGAGCACTCAGTCAGCAGTGGGTGTACGCCTTCGGCCCATCCTTCACCTGGGGTAACAAGGACTGGAACGAGATGCTATTTAACGTCAGCGCCAAAGACGCCACCCGTTCCGGCCTTAGTCAGTACCAGACCGACGGCAGTTACTTCGCAGGCAGCATGAACGCCCGCCTGACCTATCTGCTGACCCCCAAACTCAGTGTTTCTGCCGTAACCCGGTACACCCGCCTGACCGGCGATGCGGCCGATAGTCCGATTGTTGCAGACGTAGGTGATGCCAATCAGTGGCTTGGAAGCATGGCTGTTAATTACCGGTTCTGAACGGATTGGTTCTGTAGGGGAATGCTCTTATGCGTTGCCAGGCAAAATTTCGTTACGTTTTCGCTGCTGAACGCAATATCCGAATACTGCATACTACGCGCCCTATAACCATGGAGTGAATCTGGCAGGCATTCCAGAAATTGTTGTTGCAAGTTGAGGCTGATACGTGGAATACGATGAGCACAATTCGTTACTGGTTCTGATCAGCCGGGCTGGCGAGGAACAGGTGAATCTACTGCTTCGTTTCAAGGATGGCGGCCAGATGATCGTGCTGGGCAGGGAGCAGCTTTTTCGTCAATCCCGTTGCAGTCTGGCGAGCTTGTTGGCGGCAACGCCCGCGAACACCAAAATCAAGCGGTTGCCTGATAGCGCCGCAGCGGTTACCGGAACGCGGGAAAAAGGGCGTGAGCTGAGCGAATTACAGTGGATGTTGGCGTATGAAATGTCCCGTGGCCGAATGCTGTTTGGTGGTCAGGATACCGATCTGTTCAAGCTGGATCGCTGGCCGAACTTTACCCGGTTGCCGCACACCGACAACTGTTTGCGAATGACGGCCCTGTTAATTCGCAGGGCAACTTCGGTTACGTTGGTATCGCAAATTCTGAAGATTCCCATTGAGCAGGTACGCCAGTTCTATGTGGCGGCGGCGCAAGCGGGCTATACCAGCACACCTCATCGTTCGACAGCAGAAGACGGGAAGGCTGTGCCCGTGAAAACGCCGGGGATTATCGCTTCTCTGTTGCAGAAATTAAGGAGGAGTTGAGCCGATGAATCACAAGATCATTTTTGCGGGGCCGGTAGGGGCAGGTAAAACCACTGCCATCAACACCATCAGTGATAAACCTGTGGTGACAACAGAAGCCGAGGCATCGGACGCGGTAAAAGAGCGTAAAGCAACCACCACCGTGGCGATGGATTTTGGTGTTCTGAAACTGGACGACGGCACCAATGTCCACCTTTACGGCACGCCTGGTCAACAACGTTTCGACTACATGTGGGAGATTCTGGTTAATGGCGGGCTGGGGCTGGCAATACTGATCGATAACGCCAGCGACGACCCATTGGCTGATCTCGAATTCTACATTGAAAGTTTCAAAACATTTCTCGCAGAAAAGCCCCTGTGTGTGGGTGTTACCCGGATGGATCTTGCTCCTGCTCCCAGATTGAGTGATTACAACAAAAAGCTGGCTGAGTTGGGAATTCGTGCGCCCATTTATGAAGTGGATGCGCGTAAAAGCAATGATGTGAAAACGCTGGTGCGTAGCTTGTTGTACACCATTGCGATGGGCGGTTGAGTGAAGAGCTTACTGTCTTTGAGGGAGTTCGGCGTCGGGTTTGGCGAACGCACCATTCTGGGGGCCATTAACCTGGAGGTGCCGGAGCGTGGGGTCGTCTCTCTATTTGGCCCCAGCGGTACCGGAAAATCGACATTGCTTCGAACACTGGCAGGGCTGAACGATTCCAGCCCCAACCTTCGCACCTGGGGGGAAGCGGTATACTCTGGCCGGGCTCTCGCGGGTGGCGATCGGCCGAGCATGTTGGTGCAAAGCGCCCGGCTGATGGCGGCGAATATTCTGCAAAATGTCCTGCATGAGATCCCCGAACGCCACACGTTGGGGCTTCCCCAGCAGCGGGCACTGGCGGAACGGTTGTTGACGGATTGGCAGCTGCCAGAGTTAGTCGACAGGCTCTACGAGCCGGTCATTCAACTGGATCTTGCCATCAGTCGGTGCCTTTCCATCATGCGCATCTGTGCACCCAATCCCCGCATGATCTGCCTGGATGAACCTACGGCAGGCCTTGATGAGGCGGGTGCCCGGCGGGTGCTGGACGCCATCAGACTGCAGGCGGAAAAACGTAGCGTACTGGTTACCCTTCACAACCAGTCCCAGGCTGAATATCTGGGCGGCCATACGGTGTTGACTGCCGGTGGCTATGTTCAGGAAGAAGGTGAAGCCAGCAGTTTTTTTCGTTGTCCCAAAACCGAATTGGGCGCCACCTTCGCAAAAACCGGTTCGTGCAGCGCGCCTGCGCCGGATGCGTCGCCGGACAGCCTTGAGCCCGGCACGCCTGCCCCTCGTCCGTTACCAGAGCAGGCAAAGAACTACGTGAGCGATAGCTTTGGCCCCCGTGGATTTCTCTGGTTGTTGAAGGGGCGGCTGGCGGGTACGCCTCGACCGGGTGTCTTCCACGACGAGGAATACGACATTCGTTGTCTGAAACAGGTGCGAATAACCCATTTGATCACACTGACGGAGCCGCCGCCCAGGGAACTGGCGGTAGACACCGCGTTGCTCCAGACGTATGGCATTGGCAACACCTGCTTTCCGGTGCCAGACATGGGCGCGCCAAGCATGACCCAGGCGTTCGCCATCTGCGACGCTCTCGACCGACTATTGCAACAGGGCGAGAACGTGGCGGTGCACTGCAAAGCCGGTATGGGGCGAACCGGAACCATTCTTTGTACCTACCTGATCTGGAAAGGTGAAGGCGCAATTGGCGCGCTGGAGCGTGCCCGCAATATCGAGCCCCGGTGGGTGCAGTCGGAGGCTCAGGTGACCTTTCTCGAGGCCTTCGAGAGTGAGGTGCAACAGAGACAGAAGGAGACGGCATTGTGACTGACGAAGAGTGGCTGACTCTCGCAGACGAAAGTGACGACTTTGCGGGCGACGATGAACAACTGTTCGATGACGCCATGGCGACCGAGCAGGTCTATTTTGTCGACGACTTTGGTAGCGATGGTGATTCGCTTCCTGAGGCCGAAGGCACCACTGATGCAGAGCCCGAGGCTGTTACGCCAGCATCGGGTTCTGTCGAAAGCAGACCGTTAGGGTCTGAAATCCTTTTAGAAACCAATGAAGTAGAACAGGAGAAATTAACAGTGTCTGAATTCGATGATCTGATGGCCAAAGCCGTTGCCAGTATTCCCGAGTGTTTGGCAGGTGGTGTTGTGGATATGGACAGCGGCATGCTGGTGGGTGTGAAAACCGTGGACTCTCACCCTCAGGAAGTCCTGGATATGCTCTCTGCCGCAACCCACGACCTGTTCCAGGGGCCCAACGTGGTTACCATTGAGAATATGTTTAAGAAGGCGCGGGGCCTGGACCTGGACGACTTCCATTACTTCAAGGAAATCATCGTCAATTCCGAGAACCTGATTCACGTATTCATCCGCGGCAAACAGAACCCGCAGTATGTGACCACGTTTGTGTGCCGACTGTCCGCCAACCTTGGCATGGTGCTTACTAAAGCGCGCGCTCAGATGCCGATTCTGGAAGCCGCAATCTGATGGCGAGCCGGTTGGTCTGACCGGCTCGGAATGAAACAGGTTCGGCCGAAACTCGTTTCGGCTGCAGCCTCCTTTTCAAGGAGTCGAGGCTTATGAGCACCACATGTCAGGATGAAATTCGTTCAATTCTTCGCCTTCTGAAAACGTCGACCCAGAGTGACATCATCGGCGCCTGCGTGGTGTCTACCGATGGCTATTTGATGGCGTCGCAAATGAGCACTGAAATTGACGGAGACCGGTTTTCGTCGATGTGCGCCTCTTTGCTTGCGCTGGCCAGGCAGATGCTTACCGAAGTGGACATCGGCGAGATGCAGCAGGTGATGGTGATGGGCTCGAATGGCATCAGCGTACTGACCTATGCCGGGCAGAATAGCGTGTTGGCGCTGACTACCTCGCCAAAAGCGATTCAGGGGCGGGTTCTGATGGAATCCAAGCGTGCGGCAAGGGAGATTCGCCGGATACTCGAGGGTGATGAGTGAGTGCGTTTAGCTATCAGGGAAAGCACTTTACTGCCCGGGATGGCGAGACCTTTCTTGAATGTTTGCTGCGCCATGGGGTAGACATCAATCACTCTTGCAAGCGTGGGATCTGTCATGCCTGTAAAAGCAAGGCAACCGAGGTTTCGGAAAAGCTTTACGCCGGAAGTTTGTCGCCGGAGCTTGTGGCCAAAGGCTATTTTTTACCCTGCAAAACGGTGGCTCACGGGGGCGCCTGTTTTGATGAGCCTGATGTGGCCGATTTGGCGGCCAGGCCCCCAGCAGGGCTGGCAGACGAGGCCTGGGCGCAACCAGAGCTTGCCTATCCGGAAACCGATCCCGAGCTATGGCAGGCCCTTGACCAAGGGACTCTGCTGAAAGCCGTACTGGATGAATTCTACGACCGCGTTTACGAAGACCCGGTGCTGTCTCCGTACTTTCAGCATTTCACCAAACAGCGCTCTAAAGAGAAGGTGTTCAGTTTCTACCGGCAGCTGTTTACCGGTGAGCGGGTATTTTTTGGCGATCGCCCGAAAAACGCTCATGCCTGGATGGTGATCACCGATGAAGTCTTCGATTACCGATTATCGTTGTTGGCTGCGTGTATGCGGCGACAGGGATTGGCGGACGGGATAGTCCAGCGTTGGCTCCGGTTCGAGGAGTATTACCGCAGCGATATTGTCAAAGCCCGGCCTCAGGGGCGGAAGGTTGGCGTTTTTTCGCAGCCAGCGGGTGGTTTTGATCGGGAAGTTCTGGATTCCGGAACCCTGTGTGATGCTTGTGAGGGTGAAGTTCAGGCCGGAGAAGAGGTTCTCTACAATTTGCGAACCGGGCAGGTTTACTGCGCCGGATGCCACGGACACCAACAGGAATAGCGATTCGTGTCAGCTATCGAAATTGAGCAGCAACTGGAACAATTGTGCAACGTGTCAGAAGACCTTTTGTTGTGCATGGTCGTATCCTCTGATGGGTTGGTGATTGCTCATCATGGTAGTGTTAGCGAACCGGACTTATTCGGCGCCTATTTTTTCGAGTTAAAAGTCGTTTGCGAAAAAATCATCGCCGAGCTGGATTGCGATGGAGTGTCAGAGATATTCATTCGCTCCCGTAATGGCGCCGTTACGTTGTTTCCGATTAACGGGAAGGGTTACCTGGCGTGCCTTTCTTCGGCGCGTATCAATGCCGGAAAAGTGCAGATGCTCGCGTGGAAGTATGTAAACAAAATCAGTGGTTTGTTGTGATGTTGCCGGGGTTCCCTGGTAACTGACGGCGGAGAGTGGCAGAACGTGAATTTCACATTGGCTTGTTTGCTTGCAGGGGTTTTGATGGCTGGGCTTGTCATGGCTCTCACCTTTGGCTTTCGTCGGGAGTGTCGGAAGAGCCGGCGGCAATTGAGGGCTCTGCAGCAGGAAAATCATGATCTGAAAAAGGCTCTGGATGCGCACGCGATTGTCGCCATGACGGACACCCGGGGTGTAATTACCGAGGTGAACGATAAGTTCTGCGAGATCTCCCAGTACAGCCGTGAGGAGTTGGTCGGGCAGACCCACCGGGTCATCAACTCCAGGCATCATCCCCGTTCATTTTTCCAGGATCTCTGGGCAACCATATCCCGGGGTGAGGTATGGGCCGGAGACGTTTGCAATCGCGCGAAGGATGGTTCTTTGTACTGGGTGCAATCAACCGTTGTGCCGTTGCTGGGCAAGGATAAAAGACCCGTGCAGTACATTGCGATTCGGGCGGATATCACGGCGAGAAAAGAGGCCGAAGCCAAAACACAGAAAATGGCATTGCACGACACCTTGACGGGATTACCCAATCGCCGGTTGATGAAGGATCGCCTGGCGATGGCGGTTTCCGGCAAGGCGCGCCAGCCAGGATTCGGTGCACTGATATTGATGGATCTTGATCAATTCAAGGAAGTGAACGATACCCTTGGTCATGCCGTTGGCGATGAGCTGCTTCAGCAGGTCAGTGAAAGGTTGACCAGAAGCGTCCGAAAAATGGATACCGTTGCGCGCTTCGGTGGCGATGAGTTTGTCATCATCCTGGATAACTTGGGTATTGACTGCGCCGGTGCTGTAGACAGCGTGCGCCGTGTTGCCGAAACACTCCGCATGGCCTTGGCGGAACCCTATCAATTGGCAGGTCGCCAGATTGAGATCACCCCGAGCCAGGGAGCCGTGCTTTTCAATTCAGAAAATGACGAGCCGGGCGAGTTGATCAAACAGGCGGATATCGCCCTTTATGAAGCAAAAGGGGCGGGGCGCAACCAATTGTGTTTCTTCGATCCGGCGTTGCAGGCGGAGACAGTCGAGCGTGCCTTACTGGTGAGGGACTTGAGACAGGCAGTCGACAATGACGAGTTCAAGCTGTTCTATCAGCCGATTGTCGACACACATAGAGAGGTTAAAGGGGTTGAAGCCTTGCTTCGCTGGTTTCACCCGAAGCATGGCATGGTGCCGCCAGACCGTTTTATCCCGTTGGCAGAACAAACAGGGCTGATTCTGCCGATTGGGCAATGGGTTTTGGAAACGGCCTGTGCACAGTTGGCAGCTTGGCAGCAGGATATGCAGCGTAAAGAATGGACAATTGCTGTCAATGTCAGTGGTCGCCAACTGAATCAGACCTCATTTGTTGGCCTTCTTCGACGTGTGCTTCAGAAAACTGGAGCCCCGGCAAACCGACTGCGGCTGGAACTGACAGAGAGCGTTCTGCAGGACAACGTTGAAAGCACCATTGCCAAAATGAACGAACTCTGTGAACTGGGGGTTCGGTTTTCTCTGGATGATTTTGGTACCGGGTATTCGTCGCTCAGCTATTTGAAGCGGCTACCGCTTGAGCAGTTAAAAGTCGACAAGTCGTTTATTGATGACATCTTCGAAGATTCCTGCGATGCGGCGATCGCCAGAACCATTGTTGCGCTTGCCCAGAGCCTTGAAATCGGTGTTGTGGCTGAAGGCGTTGAAACTCCAGAGCAGATGAAGTGGCTGGTTGAAAATGGGTGCCAACTGTTTCAGGGGTTTCTGTTCAGTCGACCGGTCGCGCCCGAAGAGCTTGCGGCTTCACCAATAAAACTCTCCTCTTAATCATTTCAAAGCGCGCGTTGCGTGCACCCGGTCTTCACGCCATAGAGCCGCTAAACGCAATTCTGTATGATTCAGCCCCCGTGACAACCAGAGCTTGCTATTTAACCCCGGGGGCCCAGTGACCAACCACGCAGAATCCAGACCCATGCCGTCCTTGATTGGTGGCGCAAGTATCATCGCCAGTGTGTGCGTGGGGGCCGGAATGCTGGGTTTGCCCAGCTCCGGTGCCGGTGCCTGGACGTTATGGTCCAGCCTGGCGCTGGTGCTCACCATGGTGGTGATGACGTTGTCTGGCTGGATGCTGCTGGAGGCCTTCAAGCACTTTGATTTGCGGGCGTCGTTTAATACCGTCACCAAATCCCTGCTGGGTTCCCGGGTGAACGCGTTCAGTAATCTGACCGTGTACTTTGTCGGTGGCATCCTGCTGTATGCCTATATCACGTCGTCCGGGTTGATCCTGCAGAGCATGACCGGCGTCGACAGCAAGCTGGCCTCGATTGTTTTTGTTTTGTTGTTTTCCCTGGTGGTCTGGCATTCCACCCGGGCGGTAGACCGGCTGTCGGTGGTGCTGGTTACCTTCATGCTGGTGAGCTTTGTGCTCGGTGTTTCTGGCCTGGCGGTTCGCATCGATCTGGCGATCTTGTTTGATTCTGCAAATATTGGTGGCCAGTACGCGCCTTACGCCATGGCGATGTTACCGGTGGCGCTGACGTCTTTCGGTTATCACCATTCGGTGGCATCGATGCGCGCCTATTACGGCGAAGAACGAAAGGCACAGAAGGCCATTTTAGGGGGGACTCTGGTGGCTTTGAGCTTCTATCTGTTATGGCTGCTCAGTATCTTTGGCAATCTGCCGAGGGCGGATTTTGGCCCCGTGGTTGCCCAGGGTGGTGATGTGGACGTTCTGCTGGCGGCCCTGGGTTTTGCTATCGATTCGGAGCGGGTGGCCACCACCATCAGTGCCTTCTCGACGGCGGCGATCTTGTCGTCGTTTGTCGGCGTTGGCCTGGGCACCTTTGATTACATGGCCGACTTGCTGGGGTTCAGCAACGACCGCAAAGGTCGCACTAAAACCTGGGCGCTTACCTTTATTCCGCCGCTGCTGCTTTCACTGTTCTTCCCGTTCGGCTTCGTGCTGGCCATTGGCTATGCCGGTGCCGCTGCGGCGGTCTGGGCCTGCATCGTTCCGGCGCTGCTTGCCCGCAAGTCTCGCACCCTCAGCGGCGGGCGCCGTGGTTTTATGGCGCCGGGTGGCCAGCTGGCCATTGTGCTGGTGCTGGTGTTCGGTGTGCTGACCATTGTGTTCCACTTTATGGGGCTGGCGGGGTGGTTGCCGGAGCCTGACCTGTTGGCGGATCAGTCTGTGCTGCGGGCGGATGTTATCGAAAGAAATGCCTGATAATCAGGCTTGTTGGTCTGAATCTGCCTGCGCCAGCAGCTCGGGCTTTTTCAGGGCCTTCTGAAACAGGTCTTTCTCTTCAGCAATGGCCATAGCGCATTGCTCAGCCAGTGCTTCATCGATGCCCTCTACCCGGGCCTGTAGAAACAACTGGATGTTCTCGGCCAACTCGAGAACCTTGTCCCGGGCGTCGGCCTCGGCTTTGGATTGAAAGAGCAGCGTTCCGGGATTTTTCAGCGCCATTTCCAGGCCGTCCTTATCCGAGTAGTAGAGTGCTTGTACTGCCATGGAGCTTCCTCGCAGTCGAGTATCTGTATTTATATACAGTGTTTGATGGTACGCGAGTTTAACGGAGTAGGGAAGAGCGGTGTGGCGAGGCGATTGCCGTAAGATATAATGAACGTTACTAACCAGTGAGCAGAGCAACGGGCCATTCTGCGGCAGGATTTGAGTTGCCGCGTGGCGTATTCCCTTCCACCGGATTCCGGAGCGGCTCCCATCAAGTGTTTGCAAACACAAGGACGTTTTTCATGCCGTTGCCGGTAACTTCTTCCAGCGCACATTGCCGGGCGTCGTTAATGGCGGCTGTGTGCGTGCTTCTGCTGTGGGCTGTGAGCTTAACCGCGCAGGCAGCGCCAACCCTGGATGTGACTGGTGACGAGGTTCAGTTAAGGGACTTTCCGGTCGGCGTCCTTATCGACAATGCCCAATCGCTGGATTACCCGGCGGCCAGAGAGCAAACCTACGCGCTCACAGATAGCACTCCAAACCTTGGAACGGGTGCCTCGGTTACCTGGCACCGGATTGCGCTGAACAATCCCGGGGCCGAGACAAAGGCCCTGTTTCTGCACCTGCCTGCGGCGTTTCAGGTGCGTGCAATCGCTATCTACGAGGAGCAGTCCCGGCGCCTGGTCGGGCAGGCCAGGGTGGATCTGAATAACGCCAGCGACAACCCCCTGATGCACCGGGGCACGATTGTGTACCCGTTCTCGGTTCCGGCAGGGAAAACCACGGTGCTGTATGTGCGCAGCCAGTTGTACTCGCACCAGTGGTTTGAAGCCGAAATATACGACGACAAACACTCCCGCCAGGCGCTGGCAACAGGGGCGCATCTGGACATCGCATTGCTGGTCGGGATGATGCTGGCGCTGGTGTTCTACAACGGTCTGCTGTATTTCGCCACCAGCAGGAAAGAGAACCTGCTCTACTCCCTCTACCTCATTTCCGGGGTTATCTGGATAGCGCTCTCTTATGGACTGATTGCACAAGCGTTCAACGCCTACGGCGATGCCGTGTTCATGTTGAACCTGTCGGTCTTTACCATGCCGATCTTTCTTGTGTTGTTCATGATGGTGATTTTTGAAACCCGCGAGTTTTACGTTACCGAACACAGAATTCTTCAGGGTTTGCTGGCTCTTCTGGTTGCGGGCTTGTGCTACGGATTTTTTGATATTGAGGGAGCACTCGTCCCCGCAAGCAGTCTTGCGGCATTGATGATGGTGGTTACCTCGTCGGTAAGCGTTTCGATATTGCGCAAGGGCCACCCGCTGGTGAAGTTCTTTCTGGTGGGGCACAGCTTTTTTATCGTGTTTAACGGCGTGGCCGTACTGTTTTACAAAGGCCTGATCGAGCCCAGCTACCTCAACAGCCATGGGGTCGGCATTGGCATTGTGCTGGAAGCCATCACCCTGGCGTTCATCATTTCCTATCGGATCAAGGTGCTTGAAGACATTCGCACCCAGCAGGATGAGCTCAAACGGCAAGCCGCTACCGATCCACTCACCCAGCTCTACAATCGCCGGTATTTCATGGCACAAAGCGAAGCGCTGGCGGAGCAGGCGAAAACTCTGGGGGCGCCGCTGTCGGTGATGACTCTGGATATCGATCACTTCAAAGCGGTAAACGACACCTACGGGCACCATGCCGGTGACCTGGTGCTAAAGGCTGTAGCCCGCAATCTCCAGAAATTCAGCCGGGACCGGGACCTGGTTGCCCGCTTCGGCGGGGAAGAGTTTGTGATTCTGTTACCCGGTGCCGACCATACCGAAGCCGAGGGTTGTGCTGAACGTATTCGCCGGGGTGTTGAAAGCGATGCTGTACAAGCTGGAGATGAGGTGAGGGTCCGGGTGACGGTTAGCCTGGGGGTGGCGCAGGTGGATACGGCAAAGGAATCGATAGAGGCGGCCCTAAATCGGGCGGATAAGGCGCTGTATGCGGCGAAAACCGGGGGGCGGAACCGGGTTTGTGTTGCCTGAGTGTGGGGTGCTGGTTTGTGGGCTACGCAGTCGCTGTCTTTGAAGTCGTCAAAGTAGCGGCCGCCGTTTCCGGCGCGAATCATCCAGCCGTTTTTCATTAGCTCTCCAATTTTCCGGGATTACTGCTTGCTTGCTGTGCCTCTGTGCCATTAATCTTTCCGCTAACACGACCCCTGCCCCTTGGCACCGGAAGGAGCTTACGTGGGGGTTTTTTGTAATTAGTGGTAAGCCACACTTGAGTAATGCACCACTCGTGTCTATTATTTGTTGCAACACGGCCCCAATCGGTGGATCTGCTCTGCAGTGAAGCTGCTGCAGGGTTTTTTATTACCTGCTTTTCGGGAAACACTCCCAGCCTCTCCATTCATCTGACACGCCAAAGGCACCCCAGCCAATCCCAAGTGATTCGTTTTCGGGAAATTCTGCCAGTAATTCAGAGAGCCTTTGCCACCAACTGGACGTTGGATTGATAGAGCTCAATAGCTTCTGGCAAATACACAGCAACAGAAAAGGCCGGGCAAGGATATGTTCGTTACCGCGAGCCCAAGCGTTTTCGAAGTCCGGCACAACGTCCCTGGGTGGCGTGAAGAGTTTGTGTTTGTATTGTCGACCACAGAGGCTATTGGCGCGCTCCTGGATATTGAGGATAACGGTCGGCGACAAACGCACAGATTTGGGATTGGGGTCTTACCGAGGGCTCTGTCTCATGAATATGAGCATTCGAGACTTTTGAGCAGTCAAAAGGAGGTTGGGTTTTAAACAAAAGCGAACATTCGAGTCAGAGCTTTCCTCCAGAGCCTCCAGTCATTCAGTAATCCTCTTCAAGCAGGCCAACAAGGTCCTGCCGAATGGATTGAGCGCTTAAATCTTCCGGCCGGATAAGCAGGCGAGGATTACCATCACGATCAAACACATAGACTGCACCGCTGTGAGTAACGGCATAGTCACCTTCTGCGTCCGGTTCTTCATGCCCGAACGTCTACCGGTATCGCTGGGTAAGCGTGCGGAGGTCAGAGGCGTTGCCGGTCAGCCCGATGATTTTGTCACCAAAAAAATTGACGTACTCCGCCAGGCGTTCGGGTGTGTCGCGCTGAGGATCGACACTGACGAACAACGTAAGTACTTCCTCCTGATTTTCCGTGCTCAGCCCGCTGACGGCCTGGCTGAGTTTTTGCAGAGCAGTGGGGCAAACATCAGGGCAAGAGGTAAATCCGAAAAACAGCATTCGTACCTGACCACTGTAATCATCGCCTGAAACCCGTGTTCCCTGACTGTCGATCAAATCGAATTCAAGCTTGGGCATCACGCCGCTGATTTCTGTCCCGTGCCAATCCGGCGGATCATCGCCCATGCAGCCAACAAGGAGGATTGCCAGCATCATCATTGCAATGGATGCAAAGCGCTTTGCGTGGTGTTGGAAGCAGGGTTTGATCATCAAGTGGTGTCCTTCAATTACGTGTTGGAAGGATTCTGGTGTCCCAGAACAATCGCCAAGTCTTCCGGCACCGCCATCGGTTCAAATGCGCTGACGTTGGCAAGTCCCGTATTGCCGACAGGAACCCGGATTCGTGAAACCAGCAACGCAGCGAAGGCCCGAGCCAGCTGACCGAGAACCTCGCGAGCATCGCGCGCGTGCCAGCCAAGCCGGAGCATGCGCAAATGTGTTGTCGTGTGCGCTAACGCGAACTTCTGGCTCAGAATATGAGCCCGTTCAAGATGTCTGAACGCTGTAGCGACATCGCCCTGATTGTCAGCATCAGCGGCTGCTGCCGGTTCTGTCAGATAGAACGTCTTGAGTTCACTGTTCACTGCTCAGTTCTCCTGCCTTATCGGCCAGCTAAGTTGTGGGCAAAGATTTGCCCGGGATCAACCGAGTCTTCCGAGTACCGGAAATGCGGATAACATCCATGATGCAAACCGGGTCATCTGTCCCGTCAGCACCATTACCCCCATAACAACCAGAACCAGCCCTGCCAGGATTCTCAGTGACTGACTCCAGCGGCTCATCCAGCGCACTCGCGCCCGAAAGTGCTTAATAAATAAAGCCGTTGCCAAAAATGGAATTGCCAACCCCAGCGAATAAACGGCCAGGTACAGCATGCCGGTTTCAGCATTCGCATGGGTGGAACTGAGAGCCAGGATAGCGCCCAATATCGGGCCAATACACGGTGTCCACCCGACGGCAAAGGCCAAGCCGAGAAGGAACGCTGCCGTGGGCCGTCCACCCTCAAGGGTTTGCCCAAAGCGCCAGTCGCGCTGTAACGCGGGCATGCTCCACCAGCCCAGCATAAATAGCCCCATCAGCACAATCAGAATGCCCGCCACCAGATTGGCTTCCTGCCGGTAGGCCATCAGCCACTGACCGAGCAGACTAGCGCTGGCACCAAAAGCGATGAACACTACACTGAACCCAAGGACAAAACAGATACTGAGCCACAGAGATTGCAGTCGACTCGAACGGTCTGTGACAGTGCCGCCCGTAACGACCGATAGATACCCCGGAACCAGCGGCAGAGTGCAGGGTGAGAAAAATGACACCAGGCCGCCAAAAAAAGCAGCCAGCATTCCCCATGTCGCAAGATCTGGCATTTCCGTGAGTCCTCAATTTTCTGAGTTCAGTTGACGGTGGAGGGCATCAAGCCCATCCGTGTTTTGTTCGACACCGGTCGACTATTTCTGTGCGTCTGGGAGCGACTCCTGAACAAGACGAAGTAGCGGTTTGGGACCAAACTCCGTGAGTTGGCGGCCATTCACGAAAAAAGTCGGGGTGCCCCGAACACCGATGGTTTTGACGTCCTGCATGTCCTGATCAAGGATGGCGCTTATCCGTTCGGATTGCATATCCTCACGGGCTTGGGACAGGTCCAGACCGGCTGCCTCGGCCGCTCCCCATGCCTTGGCAACCTTCGGGTCGTCGTGCCAGGCCGGCTGCACCTCCAACACAGCTTCCAGCACCGGTTCATAGACATCTTGCAGGCGAGCTGCTTCCAGAATTCTGGAGACTTCCTCGGAACCCTGATGGAACATTGTGTACCGCAAAACAAGCCGCACCTGGCCTGGATACTCAGCAAGTATCTGTTTCACGATCGGGTAGAACGCCCGGCAGGCTTCGCAGGAGGGGTCGAAAAACTCAACGATGATCACCGGTGCGTCGGCAGGCCCGAATGTGGGCGAATGGAAGCGTACCAATGCTTGTTGGTTCGCGATCGGTTCGGCAGCGGCAACAGACTTTTCGCCGGTGGTGGCCGTTTTTTGAGGCTGCTGGGGCTGTGGCTTGAATAGGACGGCGGCTGAAAAGGCTGCGATCAGCACGAGACACACGACAACAAAGATGGCACGACGATTCATGTATGAACTCTCCGACGGATAAGCAAGAGCAGAATGATGATGGCAACAAAAATGGCCAGCGATAGAAACGGAAGCGGCAGCCCACCAAATATCGTCATTCCGTCACCCGAGCAGGACGGGCCAGTGGCCGTGCAGGGCTGAATGGGTTGTGGAATGAGCCCCACATAAAGCAGTGAGTGGGCTAGAGCGAACAGGGAGCCAATGACAGACAGCGGCATAGCGTAGCGCCAAACGTTAAAATCCGAGTAGTAGCAGGCGACTGCGAGAATCACCGCCAACGGAAACATGAAGGCGCGCTGAAACCAGCACAGAACGCACGGAGCCTGCCCGAGAACTTCCCCGATGTAGATGGCTGAAAGCGAGGACCCCGCCGCCAGTAGCCAGGCTGACAGCAGCAGCCCCCATGGAATCACCCGGTTATTGGTGGTCACCGGGATGGCTCTCTGGATTCATTGGCACAAGTGCTTTGCGAAGAAGAGCAGCAGCTGTTTCCAGCGGTATCGCCTTCATCTTTGCTCGATTTATCGGCGGTTTCAGCCCCACCGGCACGCCATTCCTCCATACCCTCACGGATGACCTGCCAAGCGGAGTGCAGGAATAGCGCAGCAATGGCGAGGCCCACAATGATGTCCGGCCAGAGGGTATTGGTGAGGGCGACCAATCCTGCCGCAATGATTACACTGCTATTGGCGAACAGATCGTTCCTGGAACACATCCAGGTGGAACGCATATTGAGATCGTCCGCACGATGACGGTAGAGCAACACAAAACAAACGCCGTTTGCAAACAGGGCAAGAGCGCCGACAGCGCCCATCCACTCGGCGGCGGGCACTTCCTGTATCACCAGCTTGCGGATGGCATCGGCGACAACAACAAGCCCGAACAACAGCATAAAGCCGCCTTTGAACAAAGCCGCTCCGGCACGCGCGCGACGGCTTCGGTCCAGCACGAACAGTGTCAGTGCATAGACAGACGCGTCGCCAAACATATCCAGCGAATCGCCCAGCAACGCGGTAGAGCTTGCAATCCAGCCGGCGCTGAATTCCACCACAAACATCACTGCGTTGATGGCAAGCGCAATGTAAAGCACCCGGCTTTGGCTCGCTCGCAATTGTGCCAGTTCACCGGCCTTGTTTTCACAGCAGCTGTCCACGACGAACCCTCCTAAAACGTGCAATACATCGATACACTGGTGGTTATAGTAACTATAAGGTCAATAGCGATGAGCGAAAAAAGGAACACGGTCGGTCGGCTAGCTGATGATACGGGCGTTAAGCCCGTGACCATCCGTTATTACGAAAAAATTGGACTGTTGCCGAAAGCGACCCGCTCGGAGTCGGGCTATCGTCTCTACTCCGAAGAGGATCATTCGCGGCTGCTGTTTATTCGACGAAGCCGCGGGCTCGGATTTAGCCTTGACGATATTCGTGAACTGCTTTCACTGGCGGATCGTCAGCAGGAGTCCTGTGCGGGTGTGGACGCCAAAGTTGAACAACAACTGGTTCAAGTGCGCTCTCGACTGAAAGATCTACATGCAATGGAACACGAGTTGGAAAGACTGAGTGCGTGTTGTGACGGCGGAGTTATTATGGACTGCCGAATTATCGAGACACTCTCCGGCTCTGCTTAACCACTTTGTATGTGCCCGCCAACCAGGACTGTCTCAATTTGAGTTGGGACAGTCTATTCAGTCAGGCATCCTCCTGAATAAGAGCAACGAGGTCATGCCGAATTTCTTCTCTACTCAGATCGGGCCGCATTAAGAGGCGGGGGTTACCTTCGCGATCAAATACATAAATCGCGCTGCTGTGTGACACCGCATAATTTCCATCAGCGGCAGGTTCGTCATAACCGAAGGTTGTTCTATATCGTTTTGCCAGTTCACGAAGCTGGGGTTCTTTTCCAGTGAGTCCTACAATATTGTCGCCGAAGAAATCCACGTATTTTGCGAGACGCTCAGGCGTGTCACGTTTCGGATCGACACTCACGAACAAAGTGAGTACTTCATCCTGAAGCGCGGGGTCCAGGCCACTGGTTGCCTGATTGAGTTTTTGCAGGGCGGTCGGGCAAACATCGGGGCACGAGGTGAACCCGAAAAACAGCATTCTCACGCGGCCACTGTAATCATCGCCAGATACAGACTTGCCCTGGCTATTGATCAGGTCGAATTCCAGCTCAGGCATCAAGCCACTGATGTTTTTACCGTTCCAGTCTTCCTCGTCATTGCCAAAGCAACCAGTCAGCAATAGGGCTGCTATCAGCGTTAAGGTCGCCGATATGATGTTGGTGCGCTGTCGCCAGAAGCGAGTTCTCATGACGCTGTTTCCTCAAGTTGTTTGGATTGGTTGGTATATTTTCCGTCCTGATGCATGGCTCGCCGGAGCATCAGAAGAATGCCAAGAATGCTCATCATGGCCGGAGGAATATAGGTCAGCATGCCTCCCAGTAGCTGGTCGACTTCCGGGTCCAGCGGCCAGGCCCTGCCACAGACTTCGTAAACGTCATAGACCATGTCACGTGAAAACACGATCCACGCCCCAAGAAACATCTGAAGCACACCTGCGGCGGCCAGAACCAACATGCGTCTGCCATACCCCAGCGATGAGGTGATCGCCGGCGGTCTTGGATCAAAGATCAACCACCAGAACAGCAGGCCATCCAGCAACATGCTCCAGTTCATGACCCAATACAGATCCCGGCTGAGCATGGCGTCAAAATGGATTGATGGCCACAGCCAGAAATAGATAAGCCCGACAAACAGGAAAAGGGCGATAAAAGGCTGTTGCAGAACGTTATAGACCCAGCCCAGAGGCCTCAATGTATGCCTCCAGCCCGGGCTGATTTTTGCGAACCAGAACCGCATGACCGGTAAAGGGTTGGACAGGGCGATCAGGATCGGACCGATATGATGAAGAATCAGGTGCTGACCCCGATGGACGAAGAACATGTATTGTGCGTAGTAATCGAAGCGGGTCTGCATCACCGCATAACAGATCAGTACCCCCAGGGTGAACGCAAAGATCCGCAGTGAGCCTGGCCGGTCCTGTTCCGGCATCCGAATTAGCCCGACGCCATAGAATCCCATCACGAGCATGTAGCTGAGTATGGTCAGCGGCGAGAAATCGTAGGGTAAAAGGTAGTCAAGCAGTGACATAGCGTTGCCGGTTGTTTTGTTGTTATTTCAGTGACCCTACCTTGGATGTCACCAGGTCGTACAGTTCCTGAGGCCCCAGGCGGCTCAAGGTGTCTCCGTTAACGTAGAATGTTGGGGTTCCGGAAATTCCAACCGCCTTAACGTCCGCAGCATCCTGTTGAATAATGCCGTCAATCTCGGGTGAGTTCATACCGGCCCGAGCGGCTTCGACATCAAGTCCGGCTGACTCCGCCGCATCCCATGCTGCGGCGACCTTTGGATCATCGTGCCATTTCGGTTGTGCTTCCATAACAGCGTCCAGTACCGGCTCATAGACCCCCTGTTCACGGGCGGTTTCCAGGATTCTGACGGCCTCTTCCGAGCCTTTGTGAAACAATACGTAGCGCAGTACCAGACGCACGTTGTCCGGGTAGGCAGCCTGAATCTGTTTCACATAGGGATGCATGGCGCGACAACCTTCGCAGGATGGGTCGAAGAACTCGACAATGGTTACCGGCGCGTCCTCAGGGCCAATAACGGGAGAGTAATCCCTCACCAGTGGCGTTTTTTCAACAACGGCGGGTTCATTAGTGCCCTGGGAGCGATCGTAAATAACAAAAGCACCAGCAAAGACAACCAGACAAAAAAGAAGGAGACTGATGACCAGGGTTCGGGTTTGCACGGGAGATCTTCCTATTTTAAATGAGTTTACGGGTTTCAGATTATTCAGGTGTCCGGTAGCAGCCGACTAGGCACCCACCGCAGATAAAGCATCATTCCAAACAGTTCCAACAAAGACTGGACGACAATCACCACGACGGCCACAGCCCAGGCCTCTGGCATTGACAGTGCCAAAGGTAAAACCACGAAGGAGTTGCGTGTTCCTAGGCTGAAGATGACGGTGCGACCGGTTTCTACCGGTAATCGAAAGACCCGGCGCAGAGCCTTTCCAACCAGAGCCGCAGCTAGAAGATAGGCCGGAAACAGAATCATCAAGGGCCAGATAAGTGAGCCGGTACTGTCGATCTGGCTGACCTGTGTCATTGAGATGATGAACAGTACGACTGTCAGCAGAGGGACCGGCATCAGACCCATGAAGCGAATGAACCCGATGGCTTTTCTGGAGTTTTCGGCCCATTTTTCAGTCAGAAATGCCAGGATAAGCGGGACAATAATCAGCCCGCCAAAGGCCGGCAGGAGGTGCCGCCCAAGCTCAAGATTCACGTCGAACTGATTACCCATGAAAAGCCAGAGGTAAAGTGGAAGAAGACCCAGTTGAGCAATCAGCAGAACCGGTGTTGCCGCAATGGCTCGGGTGCTGTCCCCCTTGCCTAGGTGAGTGAAGGTGACAAACCAGTCGGTACAGGGCATCAGCAATACCAGAAGCACTCCCAACTTCAGCGCGTCATTGTCCGGCAGCGCCAATATCAGCAAGGCAGTGATCGCCGGCATGACCAGAAAATTTCCGGTGAGCAAGGCACCCATGAACCGACGGTCCCGGAACATATCAGACAGGTGGGTCAACGGTGTTTGAGTAAATGTGGCGTAGAGCAGAACTCCGAGCAACCCCCAGATTAAGTAATCCGGCACACTGTCACCGAGGGACGATGTCCAATCCACAGACAGTCCGAAAACAACAGCGATGAGGTAGGCCCAGACCTGGTGGCGTTCAATTACGTCTCGCATGGCGTGCTCGTAACCGAGTGGAATGTCGGCCATTCGCAGCATATCTGCCACACGGTACCCTTTTCAGCAGCCCTGCTAGCCATGGCCATAAGTATGGGCATCTTTGTGACTGTGATCAGGATGTTCAAACTCCAATGTTGAATGAGTGATGCCGAACTCGTTTTCCAAAGTTCGTTTTATCCCACCCTTGACTTTTTCAAGTTCATTCCAGGCACTTATTTCGACCACCACATGGGCGTCGAGGGAGGCATCATGCTCACCCATCTGCCAGAAATGTACGTGGTGAAGGTCTAAAACGCCTTCTACGTTTGATAAAGCCTCGATGACAGAATCTGTGTCGATATCCAATGGACTACCCAGCATGAGTGTCCGGATGGTTCCGCCGATTTCCGTTAGACCCAGGTAGAGAATATAGCTTGCGATACCAATTGTGATCGCGGGATCAACCCAACGCATGTCGTACAGGAGAATCAGGGCGCCGCCTACAACGACTGCAATTGACGCAAACGCATCAGACAAGTTGTGTAGAAACAGCGCACGGATGTTGACGCTGTCCTTTTGCATGGAGTAAGTAAGCAGCGCGGTCAAACCATCCACTACCAATGCGATAATGCCAAGCCAAACTACCCACCACCCCTTGATTTCCGGGGGATCTATGAATCGCATGCCACCTTCGTAGATCAAATATGCCCCGATCATTATCAAAGTGGTGTAATTTATGAGTGCCGCAACAACCTCAATTCTCCCGTAGCCAAAGGTCATCTTCGAGTCGGCCGGGCGGCGTGCAATCTTCCGCGCCGCAAATGCGATAAATAGTGACGCCATATCCGAAAAGTTGTGTATAGCGTCGGCTATCAGCGCCAAGCTGCCAGCGAAGATCCCTCCAGCGATCTGAGCCAAGGTTAGGATACCGTTCGCCCAGATAGCTACTGCAACTCTCTTATCCTTAGTATCCGGTGACATGTGAGCATGCTCGTGGCCCATTGTTTTCTCCTTGGTCGTTGCTGTTCAATTAAACGTAGTCGCAACACTCGCTAAGCCTGGCTCAGAGGGCTTAGCGAGTGTTGCGACCGCGCGAAAACTAGCCATTCTGGCGATTTTCCATGTTATTCCCGGCACCTTTCTCGGCTGTGAAGCTCGTGACCAAAATCATGGCCACGCCCAGGACGATGAACACGTCGGCAAGGTTGAACGCCGGCCAGTGCCGGGATTGCCAATGAAAATCCAGGTAATCGACAACATAGCCTCGAAAAACTCGGTCGATGACATTTCCAAATGCACCGCCAAGTACCATCGAATAGGCTAGTGCTTCGGTTCGCTTATGGCTGTCCCGAATCAATTTGACCAGAACAGCCGAGACGACAATGGCTATCGCAATAAAAAAATATCGCTGCCAGCCACCGCCATCGGCAAAGAGACTGAAGGCAGCGCCTTTATTCCATACGTGCACCCAATTAAAGAAAGGGGTGATCTCAACCGATTGTCCGTAAGCCATGGATTGCTGGACGAGCCATTTAATAAGTTGGTCGGCCAGAGCTATAAGTGCCGAAAAGCCGAGAAAAGTGAGCGTAAAAAAGCGAGAACGGTCTTCAGACATCGAATTATCCTTTTAGCGCAAGGATGCGCTTGGCACCAATGAGTACAATGCCTCCCACAATACCGCCAATAACCAGATCCGGGTAGTTGGAGCCGGTCCAGGCAACAAGAAGGGCTGCAAGGATAACTCCCAGATTGATAACCACATCATTGGCCGAAAATATCCAGCTGGCTTTCATGTGAGCACCGCCGTCACGGTGTTTGGCGATCAGGAGCAGGCAACTGATGTTGGCAATAAGGGCCACAGATGCGACGGCCATCATCATTGACGACTGGGGATCACTGCCAAACAGAAAGCGCCTGCCAACTTCAACCAGTACCCCAGCGGCAAGGATAAGCTGGAGTATGCCAGCCACATGCGCCGCTCTGACCTGCATTTTGATGCCGTGCCCAACGGCGTAAAGCGCGAGACCGTAGACGGCGGCATCGGCAAGCATGTCTAGCGAGTCTGCAATCAGGCCAGCGGACTGGGCGATCAGGCCCATCGTCATCTCGACCAGAAACATCAGTGCGTTGATTGCCAGCAGTATCCATAAAGTGCCGGACTCTTCGCTTTCGTTGGCCTTAGAAGATTCAGCCGCTCTGACGGATTCAGCGCTGGCGTCTTCTGTCCTCTGCAAGGAAGCGCCCAGACCCAGGGTTTCCAGTTTGCTGGTAATAGGTCCGACTTCGCCTTGATGGATAATTTCCAGCTTTCGATTCGATAGGTCGAATGAGAGTGACTGAATGTTGTCAAAACCCGTGAGCGCCATTCGAATCATTCGCTCTTCTGAGGGGCAATCCATTTTCGGCACGCTGTAGGTGCTGAGCTGGCTGTCTGTTTCGGCGGTGACGGGGCTCTGAAGCTCATTGTTAACGACAGAATCTTCGCTGCCACACTGTCCATCGCAGGGTTTGCTCATTTTCGCGGCTCCGGTTCTCACACAAGTTCCGTTATTTAAAACCCTGTAGTCACTACAGGGTCAACGTTAAGTTGTTAGTTTTTGACGACACTGGTGAACCCACCGCGATTCGACGACTTGCGGTATGACCCTGTAGTAACTAAAGAGTTGAACTGGAGTACATTAAAAGGAGTTTGAGCAACGATGAGGCAGGGCAACAAGAGCGTACTAATCCTTGGTAGCTACGGAGCTGCAGGGGCGGCTATTGCAACACTCTTGGGCAACGGATCGACAGCGACATTGTCTTGGCAGGCCGGTCGCTGGAAAAAGGGCGTGAACGGGCGGAACAATTAGATCGCCCGGGGAATACCGGGCAGAGCTGGCATCAAATTAACAAGGTGGTGTCCGGTTTAGCGGGGGCCACCACAGGGAGCGAACAGAAGAATTTAGTGAATGACCTGGCGTCAGACGGAAAGCGCTTCCGTGCCCACGACGCGATGTACGAAGACAGCCGCTTATATTCAAGTTCAATTCAGTGTCAAAGGATATAATAAAAGGTTTTGGTTTTAGGTTGTTGAAATACAAAGAAAAAATTTAAAAATGTAACAACTCTGCAATAAGTGCAAAGCACCATCTACTCAGCATTTGAAAGACTTCAAGTGTCATTTTGAATCTATCTAATCTGAAGAGGTGTCCATGAAAAAGTGTCTATCAATGTTGGTGTTTGGTGGGGTTGCAGTAACTTCAATGAATGCACTAGCGGGGGAAGGTCCTATCCTGTACGGCAAAGCCAATGTTTCGTATGAAAACCAGGACGACGGTAATAGCGATACCTGGAAGCTCCAGAGTAATGCGTCCCGTCTGGGGGTAAAAGGGGCGCTCAATACCGACCTCGAAGGCTTGGAGGCGATCTACAAGGCAGAATTTGAAATATCGATTGATGATGGAGATAAGGATGGCCAGACTTTCTCGCAGCGTAATATTTACGGTGGCTTCAAGCAGGCGAACCTCGGTGCACTGATTGCGGGAAAATTTGACACACCTTTAAAGTCAGCGCAGGGCAAGGTTGACCAGTTCAACGACTTACAGGCGGATATAAAAAATATCATGGCTGGTGAAAATCGGACCAGCAACATTGTTCAATACAGTTCTCCACGTCTGTTTGATGCTGTGGGCGTTAGTGTTGCCGTCATCCCGGGTGAAGAGCAGTCAGCTGGGGCAGAGAACGACGGACCTGCGGATGCAGTTTCCAGCTCTTTTACGTTTGAGAATGATCGTTTTTACGGAAGTATTGCCTACGATTCTGATATCGAAGATTCACTGGAAGCCGATTCAAGTGGCGATAGTCGTCTTAATATCCTGCGAACCGTAGGGAAGGTCCGATTAAGCAACTTCGAGATCGGCGCAGTTTACCAGTTGGCAGAAGAAAGCGATGGCCCTGGAGAAGATACGTCTTATCTGGTTGGTGGTGCCGTTAATCTTGAGCGTTGGAAGATCAAGGCACAGTACGGACTGACCGAAGCCGAGACAACAAACGAGGAGCTAACCCTGCTGGCCTTGGGGCTCGATTATAAACTGGCGAGCAAGAGTAAGGTCTATGCGTATGTGTCTCAGGTGGAGGCGGACTTGGCCGACTCTGAGGACTCCACATTTGGTGTGGGCTTCGAGCATAAGTTTTCCATGTAGAGTCGAGCGTGATCGCTGAATACAGGGGGACCGACGTATCTGAAATCTTTTCCGGATTTCAAGCTCATTTAAGGTTCGTGTGAGAGTCTACTTGTGAGTTAACTCAGGTTATTTAATGGCGGGAATGCTTCATTCTCGCCTTTTTTTTGACCTTTAGTTCGTTGTTCTAGCCCGGATTTCTCATGACGGGATAAAAGAAAGCGGCTGAAAGTGCTATAGTTTCAGGACCTTACACCGTTCACCAAGCACCAACAGCCGCTATCCAAAATGGTACCTGAAAAACTGACCTTCTCGCCACTCTCTCGCCGTCAAATTGAAGCCGACTTCTCCGGTGGCCACATCACCTCCGATGCCGGACTGCTTTTGCTTCGGGAAGTCGACAATCAACACCAGCTCACTCAGCGCCTGGCTACGGTGCTGGACGATGCCCGTAATCCCGTGCTGGTTCGTCACAAGCTTCAAACCATGGTCCGGCAGCGGGTCTTTGGCGTGGCCGCCGGGTACGAAGACCTGAACGATCACGAGGCGCTACGCGCTGATCAGGCACTTCAGACCGCAACCGGCGAATATGCCATTCTGGCGGGCAAATCGACCTTGTGCCGGATGGAACAGCGCGTGGACCGGCAGGCGGTGGTCAAAGCCCACGAACTGCTGTGGCATCACTTCATTGAACAGCACGAGACTCCACCCAAGGAAATTGTGCTGGATTTTGATGGCACCGACGTTCCGGTGCATGGCGACCAGCCCGGCAAGTTCTTTAACGCCTACTACGATCACCATTGTTACTTCCCGCTGTACGTGTTCTGCGGTCGCCATCTGCTGGTGAGCTACCTGCGCACCAGCAATCGAAGCGACAGCCGCCACAGCTGGGCCATTCTGGCCCTGCTGGTGAAGTTCATCCGCCAGTACTGGCCGGATACCCGCATCGTATTCCGGGGTGACAGCGGCTTCTACCGTCCCCGATTGCTGAGCTGGTGCGACCGGAATCAGGTGGATTATCTGGTCGGTATCAGTAAGAACAGCCGACTGCTCAAGGAGGTAGACGCACCCTCAATGCTTGTTCGCAAGGCTCACAACGAACTGGGTGAAAAAGTCTCCGCCACCTACCGGTTCCAATACCAGGCCCGCACCTGGAAACACCCCCGCTGGGTGGTCGCCCGGCTGGAAGAAGGCGAACTGGGTGCCAACCCCAGGTTCATCATCAGTTCCCGTTACGACGACGGCGTTAAACTCTACTACGAGCAATACTGTGCCCGGGGCGACATGGAAAACCGGATCAAGGATCAGCAGTTGTGTCTGTTCGCAGATCGTACCTCCAGCACGCGGTGGTGGACCAATCAGTGGCGGTTGCTCCTGTCGGGCTTTGCCTACACGTTGTTCGAGCGATTACGCGCTCACCTGAAGAAAACGCCCTTCGAGCGCATGAGCGCCAGTAACCTGCGGCTGAAGCTGATCAAGGTGGGCGCGGTCATCATTCGCAACACTCGGCGCATACGGGTGTTGATGAGTGATGCCTATCCTTACAAAGACGAACTCTCTGGCCTGGTACGCCGTCTGGTTCCGGGATAGAAGCCCGGGCTCCCCCGGCCCGACTCAATGGGGGTAAGGGGGCCGTGTGTCCGGACAAGGGAATTGATCACTTATTGGGCAGGCATGGCCGAAACCGACCGGCCATAGCGGTAACCAGTTCAGTCTGCGAGACTTGCCGGGGACCTATGAGAAATCCGGGCTAGCTGGTTTTAAGATTTGCGCCACGATCCGTACGAATCGGATATCACAAACAATTAAGAAAGAAACTGGAGGGGAATACGTTGAAGCGCAACATTCTGGCCACTGCGATTGCAGGGATGACAACACTGTCGGGAAGTTGGGCCGCGACGGCAGCGGAGGTTGAATTCCACGGTGATATGGATAACCGCTTTCAGGCCTACACCAATCAAAGAGACTGGTTTGCTGGTGGTAACTCAGGTGGCGGTACGCTGAAAGATGACGAGCCGACCGAGAGCTTCGGCGAGGTCAAATATCGCTTCTGGGCGAAGGCAACTTCCGACGACAAGAAAGTTACCGGTGTATTCGCGACGGAGATTGGTGGCATCCGCTACGGTGAGGGGTCGGGTGGCGACTATTCCGGTGATGGTGTGAACATCGAAACACGGTGGGCTTATGTGGATTTCTTGGTGCCCAACACGCTAGACCAGCGCGTCTCGCTGGGCTTGCAGCCAGTGTCAGTGAACCGACATGTCTGGACTGAAACCGCCACAGCCGCTGTTTGGAAAGGCTCACTGGGCTCTGGATTTGACTATCAGTTGTTATGGGGGCGAGGTGACTCTTCCAATGAGAGCGGCGTCGACTCAGAACAGGACGAAGGCTGGGATGGCGCGGACAACTTCGCGATCAACCTGAACAAGCGTTACTCACCGAACCTGAGCGCGGGCCTATTCTATCTCTATCAGATGAATGATCAAATTGCTGAGGGAGTAGGTACGGTAAATAGCAGGGAGTATGAACTGAAGAGTATCGCTGATAACTCCAAATATTCCGTTTCCAGCTTTGGGGTGGAGATGGATTATGGTCAAGAGACGTCGCTAGGCCGCATGTTCGTGAAGGGTACGGTGATTGGCCAAAGCGGAACAATAGAAGGTGTAAATTTCGTCCCATTGAATGGTGCTACGAATCCCAATACGAACTATGACCTTTCGACCGTTCTGGGACGCGGCGAGCTCGGGCTGCAATTTGGACCAAACCAACTGACGTACACCGTGCTCTACGCATCGGGCGATGGCAATGAGCAAGACGGGGACTTCGACGCCTTCATCGCCACGGATGTCGACTTCAGCGACAGTATGATTTTTCAGGAAAACATGACGAGCGATGACTACTTCGCCGAAACGCCCTATATCCTCGACAAAGGGTATTTCATGAACAAGCTACAGCTCGATCATAAAGTAGCGGCCAATATTACGGTCAGCGGAATGATTGTCTACAACCGCTTGGCTGAGGACATTGCACTTGCCGATGGATCGTCCTCAAAAGATCTCGGACTGGAATTTGGCTCCAAGGTCTCGTACTTCCCATACCCTTCGCTTGAGCTGTCGGCAGAAGCTGCATACCTGGCATCAGGCGATGCCATGGATGCGCTGGAGGAAACTGCCTTACAGGACGGCAAAAGCGATCAGGACATTGTTCATGTTGCCGGTCGGGTAAGGTACAAGTTCTAACAAGAACGGGGTGGTGGGAGCGCCACCCCGCTTTTGTTATACGAAATGAATCCGCATTAAGTGACTTTTTCCTATGATGACTCGTTCTGCAGTATTTGTGTTCCTGATGCTACTACTAGCTGGTGCGGTACAGGCGGTTGAGCGTGAGCATCCAGCAAAGGCAAAGGTCATTCAGGTAGATCGTGATCAAAAAGTGCTTTCCCTCACAGTCGACGATGCCACTGTTGAGGTAGGTGATTTGTTTGTTGTGTTGCGGGAGCCTGATCATGCAGGCATCCCGGAGAAAAACCTTGCAGTCATCGGTATCGAGAGTATCGGAAAGGATCAAGCAGTAGGGAAAGTGCTGTTTGGAACGATGCCCTCCGTTGGCGCTGTATCGAAACGCTTCTACGGTATTCCGGCGGTGTTTACTGACAGAGTCGGCGATCCCACGCCGGTAACGCCGGCGTTGAAAGCCCGATTTCCTGATCTTTTGTGGCGGGACGAGCCAGAGGCGTCAAACGATGTGCCATTGGTGCGCTTTCAAGTTACCGGGAGAGGTCAAGCCGTTGCGACCTACAATAACACCTGGTTGGTCGGCATCGTACAGACCGATGCTGAAGCACATCGGGTAGGTTCAGTTGAGGGGGAGGCTTCATCGTCTCCATATGCGAAGCTGCCAATCAATGCAAAGTCGTTGTCCGCGTTTCGTTCTGGCAGCGATTACTATTTTGCGGCGGAGCATGGAAACAAACTCAGCTTTTTCCTTGTTGATTCCAGCGGGGCTGTTCAGAGCCTGGCGTCCATTGAGGTGCCCCGTCGGGAGAAAGTCATCCGAATGGACTGGTACGTTTCAGAGAACTCATATTACCTCATTTTGAATCAGTGGAATGGCCGTAGTGTTTCAAGTTCTTTGATCCAGTTGGCCGAGGGGAAGGCTGAAACCATCGGTTTCATTCCCTTAATCTTGGGATTGCAGGATTTGGACGCTGACGGTCGCCGGGAAACTATTCTCGGGCAGTCTTTCTACTCAGAGCAGGGGTTTGGTTCAGAGATCTATAAAATATCAATCTCACCGAACGGGCCTGATCTTGAGAAGGCCGTTCATGAAGAATTAAGCCAGTACACGCCAGTGTTCCGGGTAATCGGTGCCGTTGTTCAGAACGAACCGAGACCTTTGAATATGGTGACCGTCTCCCAAGGGAAGGTTTCATTTTTCCCTGCTGGCACCGAGGGCCCACATCTGGACTATGAGATTGGAAGCCGGGTGGCAGGCACGAGTATGACTTACGACGTGTCGCCTGAGTTGGTGTTTAGTCCGAGGCAAACACTATTTTTGCCGAACCTGCTCGTACGCTCCGGTGGGGACGCAGTTAATATCGGGATTCCACAGGAATCCAGTGCAGCCGAAGATATGATAGGTGTTTATGATACTCGAGTTGATTGGTTGACGCTGAGATCCGGGAAATCTCCCAAAACGCAGTCAACAAGTCTTCTAACGTCGGTTCCGGTGTCCCCCGTATCAGGCAATACAGAGTTATTCTTTATGTCGCCGGATGAAAACTCAGTTCAAAGTGACAGTTTTGACGTTGAGACGTTGGTGTATCGGGCTGCTATGCCTACTGGTCGCTGACTAAAGCTGGATAAGTTGCCCTTGTAGTCGTCAAATGCTTCTGGGAAGCTCGATTAGAACCCGAAGACCACCTTTGGGTGATAAAGAAAAATGCATGGCACCACCGTAGTCATTGATGATTTCCTCAACGATTGATAGGCCAAGGCCATAGCCAGGGGTTTTTTCGTCCAGTCTTTTCTGGCGCTTGGTAAGATCGGCGAGTTGGTGTGACGCTACTCCGGGGCCGTCATCTTCAACAAGAATGGTCAAAGTGTCATCGTGAAGTTTCAAGTGTAGATGAACTTCCTGAGAGCACCATTTGCTTGCGTTATCAAGCACATTACCCAAGATCTCATTAAAATCACGCTCATCAATTGGCCAGACAAGCTCTCTGGGTAATGTTTCTTGAAGATGGATCTGTTTGTAAGGATAGATTCGACTGACTACGTCCACCAGTGCCAGAGTTCTCTCAATGATCGGTGTCGCCTTTCCAATGTACTGACCGGACATTTCGGTTTTTCTCATTTGAGTGTCGATCAGCTCGTGCATTTCAGACAGTTGAGACTTAATTTGACTCGCGATTGTGGTGGGAATGGCTTCGTCATTGATCATGGAGTTTATGACGGCAAGGGGGGTTTTTAAGCTATGAGAAATATCTGCGGCTAGGTGGCGTGAACGGGTAAGTTTTTTGTCGTACGACTCTAATAGACGATTAAGATGTTTGACAAGTTCATTGAATTCTTCAGGTACGTTCTCATCCAGTCTATTACGCTGACCCTTTTTAAGCGACGTTAATTGGGCACTCATCATTTTTAAGGGTTTTAGTGCGATAGTTACCCCAATAAATATGATCAATGATATCGTAACGAGAATTGTAAAAGATATTATCCATATAAGAACGTGGATTTTGTCAAGCGTGTTTGGTGAGTAGGAGCTTTTTTCAATTATAGTAACGCTTAGTTTATCTTGTCTGTTATTAAATATTCTGTAGTAGCCAAGGATTGAGCGATCATCATCCGATATGTGAAAAATTCCAGGCTTTCTGAACGATTCTACCACCTGTAATTTCGGTTTAATGTTCTCGCTTGTAAAACTCCGACCTTGACTGTCTTCGATGTGAACTGAATATTGAGACAATGAAAAATTTCTGAGAGAGGATTTTGTAATTTCTTCTTTATCATTTGTTAGCATCTTTGAGAGTCGGTTAGCTGCAGCCTCTAGCTGCTGCCTGTGAAGCTCGTCATGGATATAGTCGATTAAAAGGGTGTGTGAGAAGAATATCAGCCCGGTACACGCGAAACCCGTTAGCGTCAGGAAAGTAAGCAGTTTCCGTTTTATTGAAGGGCGTTGTTGTTTTCTGGGCATGTTGTCTGCCAAGCAGGTGGTTAGAATTTGTTATCGACTAAATCTAGGCCTAAAAAAGCAGCACTACAAAAGTAGTGCGGCAAGACGGAATGGTGGAGACCATTCACGATGCAACTGGTTTTAGAATGTCGTGTATCGACAAGTTTCTATTATTCAATCGAAAAAGCTATTGGTGCGACATTATTTCTAATGACTAAACTGATCTTTTGAAAATTGGTCTAATTCAGATAGATTGACATCTCCCGATTTGATCATCTCGTGATAGATATCGTCCTTATTCGATAACATCAATTTTCGGCGTGCCTCCATGCCCATTTCAGATAACGCCGCCTGTGTCATTACCCTATGTTGTCTCTTCATATCCTGAATGCTGCTTTTGGAGAGCATGCCTTGTGCTAGCTTATCGTTTTTGGCCTCAGTGGCATGGAGGTTTCCTGCCGCCAAGGTTAATACTAAAGATGTGAGCAAGAGATGCTTTTTCATAAGAGTCACCTTTAAGTTGAATGATCTGAACCCTGATGGAAACAGATGAACTTTAACTCAGCTTGAAAAAATAAAATTAAATGATGAAAAGAGGGCACTGGTGGAAGAACGGTTGCGATTGGGTCGTTAATACAAAGGTATTAAGGGGGGGGTATTTTTTCAATTTCGTTTCAAGTTCATCTGCTATCAATGGCTGTGCGTTGTTCTGGCTGAAAGTGCCGGCATAACCAGCAACTTACCGGCGGTGGCCTTAACCGAACCGCCATCGCGTTTGGTTTGTGAGGTGTCGATCGCCAGTAGGGGATCTTATAACGAAAGCTCACGGAGACTGATTTATAATGCAAACTAAAAAACTCAGGTTAGCGATAAGAGCAACACTTGCGATTTCAACCATGGGCCTGGTGGCCCCATCTGCTTTGGCGCAATCAACTGCGGAACTTCAGAAGCAGATCAACGACTTGCGCAGTCAGGTGGATCAGATGTCGGCGACCAATGATTCCAAGGGGTGGCTGCTGCCCGGCACTAACACTTCGGTTACGATTGGTGGTTACGTAAAATTGGATATGATTTACGACACAGACCAGGATGTCGGTGACTTGCATGACCCGAGTGTTCTCGATACATCCGTAGAGGATGGTGATAGCTCTTTGAGAGCGCATGCCCGTCAATCACGAGTGCGTCTCGGAACCAGTACCCCGACCGATATTGGAGAAGCCAAGACGGTTGTTGGTAAGCGCCGTTAAACCGACCCACTTGCCCTAATCGTACTGAGCCACTTTTTTTGAAGCTGGCAACGCAGCATTCCAGGGCAACAATGTTTCCAGTTTTTCGAGGGTATCCGCTTCGGCAATGTGCTTCAGCACATGGTGGATGTAAGCGGAGGGCTCCAGATTGTTCGCCTTGGCCGTTTCGATCAGCGAGTAACAGGTGGCACTGGCATTCGCGCCTTGGGTGGTATCGGCGAACAGCCAGGCCATACGGCCAACGGCGAAGGGCCGGATGGCGTTTTCGGCCAGCACGTTGCTGATCTGTAAATCGCCGCGTTCGCAGTAGCCCACCAGGGTATCCCACTGACTCAGGGTATAGTCCATCGCCTTGCGGGTGAGCGAGCCTTTCAGCACTTTGCTGGCGTTTTTCTCCAGCCAGGCCTTGAAGGCGTTCAGCAACGGCAGGCTTTTTTCCTGACGCACCCGATAGCGCTCGGCGTCACTCAGTTCGTTCGCGGCTTTCTCGACAGCGTACAGTTTCCGGATGTGGCTCAGGGCCACGTCGGCTTTTGAGGGCGGGCCTTTTTTGCCCTTGGCTGGCGCTGCCCGGGACGCGTCCACGAACTTGCGCCGGGCATGATCCCAACAACCGATGCGGGTCAGTTTGTTCTCGCGGCATACCTGTCCATAGCCGGAATAGCCATCGGCTTGCAGGATGCCCTGGAAGTCATCCAGCAGGCGCACCGGTACCTGGCCACCGCGAGAGGGATCGTACTCGAACAGAACCGAGGGCTTTCCGGGCGGGCCGCCCCGGGTCACCCACATCCATTTATCCGACTGGGCTTTCTTGCCGTCTTCTTTGAGCACCTGGATCCGCGTTTCATCAGCTTGCAGGTAATCACTGCCATTCTGGGTTTCCCG
>NZ_PXNP01000106.1:0-366 GCF_003007675.1 Marinobacter fuscus
GCCATAACGGAGCTGCAGGCTGGTCTGATGATCGCGCAGGATTTGCGCCAGCGTGATCATTCGTTCACCCAGTCGACCTGCAGGCGCTCCACCAGGGCGTTGATCATCAGGGCACTGTTTTGTTGGGCCTCCTGGGTCATTCGGGTATAACGTGCGGTGGTCACCGGGCTGGCATGCCCGAGCAGGGTCTGGATGGAGCGAAGATTGACGCCATTCTCCAGCAAGTGGGTGGCAAAGCTGTGGCGTAGAGAGTGAATGTGGACACGCTTGCGAATGCCGCAGTCCAGGGCGACCTGCTTGATGGCTTTCTGAACGCTGGCCCGGGCCATGATCCGGGCCTCCCCCGGAGCAACCACCGTTTGGAAG
>NZ_PXNP01000106.1:416-1082 GCF_003007675.1 Marinobacter fuscus
ATCCGGATGACGATGTGTGGCCCAGTAACGTCGCAAGGCCTTGAGCGTCATCAGAGGTAAAGGCACGAACCGATCCTTCTTGCCTTTGCCGCAGCGCACGTGGACGCGCATCAGGTGACTGTCGACATCGGCGATGGTCAGGCTCAGGGATTCGCTCAGCCGCAGTCCCAGGCTGTAGGTGGTGAGGAAGTAGACCTGGTAGCTGAGTTTGCGGGTGTGGCTGATCAGGCGCCCGATCTCATCCAGGGAGAGTACATCCTGCAGGGTCTGAACCTTGGGCGGCTTGACGATGGGAACATACTCCCAGGGTTTGTCGAGGACATACTGATAGAAACGCTGCATAGCATTGCGGGCAATTTTGACCAGGCTCCAGGAGCGATGCTCGACCAGGTGAATGAAATACTGCTGGAGCTGCTGGGTGCTAAGCTGGTCGGGACAGGTATCGAAATGGTCGCTCACCTGTCGCAGGCAGCGGGTGTAGAGGTCGATGGTCTTGGCGCTTTTGCCCCGCAGGGTGAGTTCGTTATGGTAGCGTTGATGCAGAACTTGAAAACGAGCGTGGTCGTGGGTGTTCATGACGCGTCTCCTGACAGGCCCTTCCGAAATAGAAGGGGTCAGGAAAGTACAGACGATTTGCGCCTCTGCCGCGTAGCGGCTTCGTTCAAC
>NZ_PXNP01000107.1:0-1156 GCF_003007675.1 Marinobacter fuscus
TGCCTTCGTAGCGGGCGTAAAACGCACTCAAATCCAGCTCCTCGACAACATCACTGACAAAATAGGCCAGGTGGCCATCAGGCAGCCACTCGTTCAGGCTTGGGGGAAGGAGCAATTCCTGGTCGGGCGAGTACGGGCGGAAAGTGGTTCCCATCAGACGTCCTGTTGCCGAAAAATTTTCGGTTTATTATGCCAGAAACGAGCTTCTGCCGCGCAGACTCCTAGTGCGGCAATTGGTACGAAACATTGCCGTTATTCACCTTTATATACTTGCGCTGCTCAAGGTCTCTAACGATTGAGTTTAGCTGCTGTTCCGACAGCTTCTCTGTGAACAGCGAATTGATGGTGTTGGAAAGCGTCTTTACCTTGCGAGGCCGGGATTGTCCCCGGCCCGCTAGGTTCTTCACGATCGCCGACACCATATCGTCGGTAGAGGTAGCCGTGGACATTCTTACTACGGGAATTTCCGCCAAGTCTCGCTCACGCTGGATTTTGATGCCACGCGATTTCAGATGCTTTATCAGCGTGTCAAAACCAGTATCGCGGGAAATGATGTGGAAGTAGGCACCTGAGTCCTTGGCGGCCAACTCACCAATGTAATAGGCAATGTGAAAATCGAGAGCGTTTTTGCCGGTGCCCGTAATTTTGATATACCGCGCAGCATCTCCAAGGCTCTGCATCGCTGCGGCCAGATCAAACGGTATCTTTACTTGGTTGGCACCAACGAAAACCACCACCTTGAAAGGATGCTGCTTGAGAACCTCCAAGTTACTCGGCTGCACGTTCTCAAAATCTATCAGGACATAGTTTGTTGCCAAGCAGACTCTCCTTGTTTTTGGCCCTAACGCTGAGGTAACCGGCGCCGGAGCGCAGCGGAGGGAACCAAAAGCTGTACGCTTTTGGCGTCCGGTTGACCGCCTTGGGTTAGTGGCCGGTCACCACCAAGGTCTCCCTTGGCACCCAGCGCTGCATGCCCTCTCCCGAACAGCTTGCACCAACCAGACGGATGGCGAAAGGAACCAGAACGCAAACCGCACCAACCCGATTACTGTTTGAACTGGACGGCCCTGCGACTGGGGCACGCCATGCATAACTATGCTGCGGGTGACTTTGGCAACCAACCCCGACAGCAACTTTTCCGGCCTTGGCCATCACC
>NZ_PXNP01000107.1:1206-3252 GCF_003007675.1 Marinobacter fuscus
CGCACCAACCCGATTACTGTTTGAACTGGACGGCCCCGCGACTGGGGCACGCCATGAATAATCATGCTGCGGGTGACTTTGGCAACCAACCCCGACAGCAACTTTTCCGGCCTTGGCCATCACCAACACAGGCGGCTTTGCAGCCAAGTCCGATGCCAAGGCCCTTGCACTGAGCCCGCCAAAAATGAAGACGGCCTGGGCCATTAACGCCCGGCTCACGCGCCGGTTTGGAGCCGCGGAGCGGCGGAAAATCGGTCGCTGTGCAGCGGATTGTTAAAGCCTGCCCAGCCAGTACTGCGGGCGCCGCCGATCATGGGCAACGGCCAGAACCTGAAAACCATCAGGCCTCTCTCGGTAAACGATGGACAAGGGAAATCTGTGAAGGGGCGCTCTACGAATATCTGGTGGCAACTCGACTTGCCAGGCTTTTGGTGACTCGCCAACTAAATTGGCCAAGGCCTCAAATTCCTCTATGAAGGCACCACCCAATCCCGGAACTTTTGATTCGTAATAACCAACTGACTCCAGGAACTCGGCTTCCGCTGCCGGGTGAAAAGAATAGGTCATTTGATCAGTGCTCTAGCCTTCCTCATGACATCCTCACTAGACACAGCCTGAACTGTGCCATTGTCCAGCTCTTCGCCTCTACGTCGGGCCTCAAGTAGCCAATCGGATCTGAGCTCTTCTTCTGAAGGAGACTCCAGACTCAATACCAGTCTCTGGATCAATTGGGCTCGCTCCTCTTTAGGGAGGTGCAGCGCCTCGTCTTCAATTTTCTGGAGATTCATGGACAAAACCTCTTGTTCACGTATCACCCAATTTTGACACGGATGGGTACCAGGTGCCACGACTCGACTTTTCAGCTTTAACGCGGAGCACACCGGCGCCACGCACGTGGCGTCCGGTGCTGTGAATGGTTATGAGATCTTCGCCCGAACACAAGACTAGATTCCAAGTACCAGGTCAGTCGCTATGTCTAGGTTTTCACGGCCTGACACCGAACGCTGAATTTTACGCGCTATCTTTAAAGCATGCTCTTTATCCACAGCAACTTCGACCATTGAACTTAACGTATAGCGGGCTCCGTTACCTTTGGAGATCCTTTTGGATTTGACGACCTTCTCAAGAATGGGTGACTTATACCCAACCATTTTTACGTCATCTTTTGACGTTCCGGTCAATCTAACTGGCAAGGTCAGAAGGTAGTCGTTCCCCCAGAAGTCAGTGTAACTCGCGGTGATACTTCCACCGTCGCGGCACACGTTGAGTTCTGGCCGACCTCTCAGAGGTAAGAACATCCCTATTCCTCATAACGCTGAGCACAGCGGCGACCTTGGAATGGCGACGAAGGAGCCATGGAAAGGGCGTCCGGCGGCCACCGGCCGCGTACTGCTGCGACTTGTTAAGGGCCTGTTCACCCTTGGTTTTTATTGGGCACCCAATGCTGAATGCCAACTCCCGATACTGTGTGCCAGCTTGACCCATTGCGCCAGGAACCAGGCCACCGAATGAGCGGAAATTACCCGACGATTACGCCGGATTGCCCCGCGACCTGAACTCCAAATTACGCGCCGAAGCCGTTGCCAAACTTAGGGCTGTTTTCTGCCTGCCGGCAATCTGCCAAGCGGCGGTAAAACACCAAACCAAAGAACACCGGAGCAAGGCCTTTAACGCGAAGGTAACCGGCGCCGGAGCGCAGCGGAGGGAACCAAAAGCTGTAAGCTTTTGGCGTCCGGTTGACCGCCTGGTTAGTGGCCGGTCACCACCAAGGTCTCCCCTGGCAACCAACGCTGAATGCCCTCTCCCGAACAGCTTGCACCAACCCAACGGATGGCGAAAGGAACCAGAGCGCAAACAACGCCAATCCGATTACCATCTGAACTGGACGGCCCCGCGACTAGGGCACGCCATGAATAACCATGCTGCCGATGATGCTGGCAACCACCCTCGACAGCAACTTTTCCGGCCTTGGCCATCACCAACAAAGGCGGCTTTGCAGCCAAGTCCGATGCCAAGGCCCTTGCACTGAGCCCGCCAAAAATGAAG
>NZ_PXNP01000108.1 GCF_003007675.1 Marinobacter fuscus
TTAATGGATTCCACAACACAAGGATTATGTGATGATTGCTTCCTGCATGAATGATCGTGCACGCCGCACTGCGCGTGAAAGACAGCTTTCCTCCCGGCTCTCCAAAGAGTGGTCTGACAATCAGGCTGATATCGGCTTCGACAGGTAATTCGCGGTACACGTTACAGGTTATCTAACCCGACCATTATCAAAATGGGCATTGGCACTGATGGTTTGAAAGGTGCTGCCAAAGGTGGGGTATATGTGACACTGGTGGTGTCGATGAGTGTTAACTCCTATGCGTGGATATTTGATGAATCCTTCGGGTGGCAGGACTTTTTGTTAAATGTCTCCGCGGATTTGGTTAAGGCGGCTATTTCTATAGCGCTTGGGTATTTTGTGGCTAAGCTGTTTTCTCTATATACGGGGGCGGTTGTTTTTGCAAATGGCGCTGGTTTTATAGTAGGGCTTGGTTTTGGGGTTCATATTGCAAGTATTGGTTGGTCTGATGTAGCTCTGTTTGCTGAAGAGACGGTACGTTCTTATCAAAAGGCCATTGATGCTATATCTAATCCCTCTGGCTTTATAGATGCTCAGAAACACAAGTTGGGAGACTTTGCGTACTGTGCTTTAGACGCTGCAGGTTCTGTGGTTATTACCGCTGTGCAGCGCGAGATTGAGGCAAAGGTGACAGACATTTTACGGCGCCTGTCGCCGCTCAACGTCAGATAGAGTTTTTATGTCCCTATACAAACCTACCACGCGGTCTGACTTTTTAATTGGTGGCTTAGTTCTGAATTTTATTCTTTTATTAGCCGGGGCTGGATCAATATGGAGCTATAGTAGTTACTCAGAGTATTTGTTGGATATCATAGATTTGCAAAGGCCCTTGTTGGTGTTTCAGAAACAGCAGACTGCTTTGCTATTTGGCTGGATATCTGTATTAAGTATATGCGTAGCAATGAATATCGAGATTATTTTCGTAAGGCTATTGAGAAGGTCTGTACCATCGATACTGGCAAAGGTTCAGAAGTGGGCAGCCTGGGTGATGTTTCTTGGCATAGGGCTTGCCGTCTTCGGTGGTTTGCTGGTGAATCCTATTTGGGCATACACCTTCAAAGAAGCAGGCTATTCACGCTGTAACACGGTTATCGTACGAGCCAACAAGCAGTTCTTCAACGATGCCTGGGTGTTGGAGCCTGCCGACTGCTACGACCGGGGCTTAAAGCAAATTCTCCACGAGGATCATGGCAAGAGAGGGTTTGAAAAAGGTGCCCGTTATCTGGAGAAAAAGCATCAGTTTCTTCAGAGTCGCGAGGCCGTGCACAACCCCGGGGCTGGCCTGTGATGCCTAATTGTGGAGGCTGCCGCCGCAAGGCACCCAGGTTAAACCTCGGAGATATGGGGTCTGACGCTTGCTGTCAGGCCCCATATCACCAACCCCAGACCCCATACCGCCCTGCAAAACAAACCAATGAACAGCCCCTAAAATGCCTGAAAAGCGGTTAAGTGGTACACTGAAACGCTGGAAACAGGAGGGAACAGGAAGGAAATGGATGTCCAGCAACCACCACGATACCGGTTATAAAGAGCTATTCAGCCATCCGGAGTTTGTCCAGCAGTTGATCGAGGGCTTTGCGCCGAATGAGATCGCAAGCCTTATGAATTTTGCCACGCTCAAACAGCACAGCGGCAACTACATCACGCCGTTGTTTGAGGAGAAGTTCGAAGATGTGGTGTGGTCGGTAGAGGTTACCTGGAACGGGATCACGCAGGATGTGTTTCTTTACATTTTGCTGGAATTTCAATCGAAAGTAGATAACACCATGCCGCTGCGTCTGATGCACTATGTGGCTTGCTTCTATGATCACCTGTTGAAGAACCGGGCGGCCACGGCGCGGCAGGGCTTGCCGCCGATCTTTCCGGTGGTTTTGTATAATGGCTCCCAGCGATGGTCAGCCCGGCAAGATATTTACGACATGGTGCAGCCGGAGCCCCCGGAATTCCTGAGAGCGTATCAGCCACACCTTCGCTATTATCTGATTGACGAAGGGCACTTCACGGATGAACAATTGAGCGACAACTACACGCCTCTGAGTGGCGTATTTGGTATCGAGAACGCAGGCCATAGCTGGGAAGCTTTGCAACAGGCCGTGGATCGAGTGGTTGGCATCATTGAAGCGGATCCTGATAAGGAACGGACAGACCGCATCATCACCCGCTGGATCAAGCGTCATCTGAGTAAGTTGGGTGCAGAGCTTCAACTGGAGCGTCTCGATAGTTTAACGGAGGACAGAGATATGCTGGCAGAGAACCTCGAAAACCTGGTGAAGAAAGAGCAGCAGATAGGGCTGCAGAAGGGGTTGGAGCAAGGTCGGCAGGAAGGACGGCAGGAAGGGCGGCAGGAAGGGCGCCGTGAGGCAAAGCGGGATATGGCGAGAAATCTTATCAGTCGCACAGAAATGGACGATCAGTTGATTGCGGAGATCGCCGGACTAACGGTGAACGAGGTGAGTGTACTTCGCTCTCAAGTAAGGCACTGAATCCGATTCCGGGATCGAGTTGATATACCAAATGCCGGGACTGACTCTCAATACCCAGTGTGGAGTCTGCCCCCCATAAGGCTGCCACGTTAAACCTTGGAGATATGGGGTCTGACAGCGAGTGTCAGACCCCTTGCGCCTAGCCCCGAATCAGGGGTCTGACACTCGCTGTCAGACCCCATATCACCAACCACGCCCCCCCGGGTCTGGCACCCGCTGTCAGCCCCCACATCTCCAAGCAGCCGAACCAAGTACCTTGTGCCCCGGAGGCCGTTCTCTTAAAATCTCTCGGCATTAATGGATTCCACAACACAAGGATTATGTGATGATTGCTTCCTGCATGAATGATCGTGCACGCCGCACTGCGCGTGAAAGACAGCTTTCCTCCCGGCTCTCCAAAGAGTGGTCTGACAATCAGGCTGATATCGGCTTCGACAGGTAATTCGCGGTACACGTTACAGGTTATCTAACCCGACCATTATCAAAATGGGCATTGGCACTGATGGTTTGAAAGGTGCTGCCAAAGGTGGGGTATATGTGACACTGGTGGTGTCGATGAGTGTTAACTCCTATGCGTGGATATTTGATGAATCCTTCGGGTGGCAGGACTTTTTGTTAAATGTCTCCGCGGATTTGGTTAAGGCGGCTATTTCT
>NZ_PXNP01000109.1:0-1338 GCF_003007675.1 Marinobacter fuscus
AGGACGTCTGATGGGAACCACTTTCCGCCCGTACTCGCCCGACCAGGAATTGCTCCTTCCCCCAAGCCTGAACGAGTGGCTGCCTGATGGCCACCTGGCCTATTTTGTCAGTGATGTTGTCGAGGAGCTGGATTTGAGTGCGTTTTACGCCCGCTACGAAGGCAGCGGTCGGCGTAACTCGCCGTTCGATCCGCGGATGATGCTGAAGGTTCTTATTTACGCCTACGCCGTCGGCGTATTCTCCTCACGCAAGATTGCCCGGAAGTTGGAGGAAGATGTCGCCTTTCGGGTTCTGGCTGCGGGTAATTTTCCCAAGCACCGCACGATCTGTGATTTCCGCAAACACCATCTGGTCGCCTTCAAGGCTATCTTCATTCAAGTCGTACGGATTGCTCGGGAGGCGGAGCTGATCACGCTGGGAACACTGGCGATTGATGGCACAAAGATTCGGGCGAATGCCAGTAAGCACAAGGCCATGAGCTATGGCCGCATGGGCGAGGAAGAAGATCGTTTATCGAAAGAGATCGATGGGCTATGTCGTCAGGCCCGTCGAACGGACGAGTCGGAAGATCGGCAGTTCGGCCCGGATCAGCGGGGTGATGAGCTACCTGAGGAGTTGCAGTACCGACAGGCGCGACTGGACAAGATCCGCGCTGCCAAGGAGAAGTTGGAAGCGGATCAGAAAGCGCGGGATACAGCCAAAGGCCGGCACCCGGACGATGATCGCCGCCCACCCCGCGGTGGCCGGAACTTCAAGCGAGATTACGGGGTGCCGGACGACAAAGATCAAAGCAACTTTACCGACCCGCAAAGCCGGATAATGAAAACGGCGGATGGGTTCCAGCAATGCTACAACGGCCAGTTGGCCGTGGATGGTGAATTCCAACTGATTGTCGCTAATCATCTGGGCAGCAATGCCAGTGATCAGGGTCGCCTGATACCGCTACTGGATGACGTGAAAGACATCCTGAAAACCTATCCGCAACAATGCCTGGCCGATGCCGGTTACCGTAAAGAAGACGACTTACAGTCCCTGGAGAACAAAAGGATCGACGGTTATGTTTCGCTGCGTCGGGAAGGGAAAAAGAGCGCAGATATAGACGCGAGCAGTTATCCCGCCACGTCACGGATGGCCGAGAAGCTGGCCACCGCGACGGGGCGATCGATTTACGCCCGGCGCAAGCATCTGATTGAGGCGGTTAATGGCTGGATCAAGCATATTCTGGGCTTCCGGCAGTTCAGCCTGAGGGGGCTTAATGCCGTGCAAGGCGAATGGGATCTGGTCTGCCTGTCGCTTAACCTCAGGCGGATGAGTTCGCTGATGAGGCTGACATAGGC
>NZ_PXNP01000109.1:1388-298561 GCF_003007675.1 Marinobacter fuscus
GCCGAGAAGCTGGCCACCGCGACGGGGCGATCGGTTTACGCCCGGCGCAAGCATCTGGTTGGGGCGGTTAATGGCTGGATCAAGCATATTCTGGGCTTCCGGCAGTTCAGCCTGAGGGGGCTTAATGCCGTGCAAGGCGAATGGGATCTGGTCTGCCTGTCGCTTAACCTCAGGCGGATGAGTTCGCTGATGAGGCTGACATAGGCGATCTGAGGCGGCGTGCCGAGTGGTCGGGCCACGGTTGTGAACTTGCTTATAAGCGTCTTGATTGCCTGAATAGAAAATCGTGACTCTATCCGGTTGGATACTGCGCATAATTAATAAATGGCGGTGGGCCAGGGATTCGAACCCCGGGACGGCTATTAACCGTCGGCGGTTTTCAAGACCGCTGCATTCAGCCACTCTGCCAGCCCACCGTTACTGCGAATAATCCTGAAAGTAACAGAGCACCTTCCAGAACCATTTGTCTGCCGCCTTGGCGACAGCGGTGTGCATAATACCGGAACTGATTTTCGTGTCAACGCCCGAAAAGCAGATAGTGAAAATTTTCAACATTACCTCATTTTAATGAAATTCCTGGCGTGGAATTTTGTCCTAAGCAATTGAAAGTTCTGTAACGGGCATTATTATCTGAAGTACGAATCTGGAATGCCCCAGACACCGAACAATATTCGGTCATCATTCGGGTGATCACAAACGGAGAGCACCATGGAGAACAGACAGTATAACTATTCGCAGAACCAAGGCGGCATGATTGCCCGCGGGTCCGCTACCGAAGCCATTCGGCCGGAGGCGACCAAGGTATTGCGTAACACCTACACTCTACTGGCGATGACTCTGGCCTTCAGCGCCGTGATGGCTGGCATTTCCATGGCAATGGGGCTCGGCCAGGGCGCCAGCCTGATCTGTAGCCTGGGCGCACTGGCGCTGGTCTGGTTTGTTCTGCCGCGCACCGCCAACAGCAGTGCGGGTATCGGTGTTGTGTTTGGCTTCACCGGCTTGCTGGGCCTCTCATTGGGGCCAACCCTTAGTTACTACCTGCAGCTCGCTAATGGCGGCCAGATCGTCATGCAGGCTCTGGGCGGTACCGCACTGGTCTTCTTCGCCCTGTCCGGTTACGTGCTGACCACCAAGAAAGACTTCAGCTTCATGCGTGGGGTACTGGTTGCTGGCCTGGTGGTGGTGCTGGTTGCGGCCCTGGGCGCCGTGGTTGCTGGCATGTTCGGCGTTGAAATCAGCGCCTTCAGCCTGGCGATCAGTGCGGCCATCGTGTTCCTGATGTCCGGCTTCATTCTTTACGACACCAGCCGCATCATTAACGGTGGTGAGCAGAACTACATCATGGCAACCACAGGCCTATACCTGAACATCTATAACCTGTTCGTTGCCCTGCTGCACCTGATCTCAGCGTTCAGCGGTAACGACTGAGACCAGCGTACGGCACAACCCGAAAACCCCGGCCTTTGCTGGGGTTTTTGCTTTAGGTACACTTGATTTCCCCATTTGTCCCGATGACCAATGCCATGGCCTTGAATTACACGCTAGTGATCACCGGTGCCCCCTGGACATCCCAGGCGCCCCAGAGTGCGCTCAACTTTGCCAAAGCCCTGCTCAGCGCCGGGCACCGCATTGACCGGGTCTTTCTGTATGGCGACGGCGTGCATCTGGCCTCAGCGCTGGCCACGCCCCCTTCCGACGAACAACACTGGCCTGCACTCTGGGTAGAGCTGCTGCAAGAACAGCTGATACCGGCCACAGCCTGCATTGCGTCGGCGTTGCGCCGGGGCATTATCGATGAAGCGGAACAGGCCAGGTACCAGTTGGCTGCCAGCAATCTTCTGCCACCCTTCGAGGTGGCGGGGCTCGGAGACTGGGTGGAAAGCAACAGCCACTCGGATCGAGTCATTTATTTCCACGGGACATCCTGACCATGAACACTCTAATTGTGATCGACCGCGCACCCTATGGCTCCTGGGCTGGCCGGGAGGGTCTGGACATGGCGTTCTCCCTGGCTGCCTTCGATCAGCCGGTGAGCCTGTTATTGACGGGCGCGGGTGTCCACTGGGCGAAAAGAGACCAGGATGCCACGGCTATTGGTCAGAAGACGGTTGCGAAGAACCTGTCGGCCGCGGGTCTGTTCGGCGTCGAATCGCTTCAGGTAGACGCCACCTCCTGCGAACGCTTTGGGCTGACCAAAGAGCAACTGATAGCTGGCTGCACGCTTGTGGAATCCTCCCAGGCCACGCTCAAGCAATTTGACCGTGTGGTCTTTGCCAACTGACAGCCAATGGAGCAACCGTGCCTGACTCTACCGATACCCCAAAAACTCTGCACATCCTTAACAAAGCACCGGATCATTCCCGATTTGCTCTGTGCCTGGCCGCCCAGGCAGATGGTGATACCCTGCTGCTGATTGAAGATGCCGTGATCGCACTCTTGGATCAGCAGATTTCGCTGCCCATGGGTACCCATGCCTTGCAGGCAGACGCCCAGGCCCGGGGGGTAGGCTCGACCGCCGAAAAACACGTGGACTATGCAGGCTTCGTAGCCTTAACCGAAGAACACACACGCATCATCAACTGGTAGAACATGAACGCCACACCATTCCCGCCACGCAATAACGAAGGTTTCCTGGAGAATCCGGCCGACTGGTCACCGGCGGTTGCCCAGGCTATCGCTCAGGAGTCAGACATTGAACTCACTGAAAAGCACTGGGAAATCATAGAGTTTTTGAGGGACTTTTATAAAGCACATGAAGTAGCGCCACCCTCGAACCGACTGTTTGTGAAAGCGGTGAAGGAAACGCTGGGAGACGCTCGGGGAGACAGCATCTATCTGATGACGCTGTTTCCCGGCACACCGGCAAAAACCGCTTGCAGGATCGCCGGCCTGCCGCGACCGACAAACTGCCTCTGAACCGAAAATGACGACGGCCACCCAAAGGTGGCCGTACTGCAAACCTGGCCGGACAATACGCCCGGAAAGACACCAGAACTTCTACTGCCAGAACGTCTACTGATAGTAGGCGTTTTCGGTGTTGGAGTGATCGGTTACATCCCGCACGGCAGAAATCTCGGGCACACGCTCCTTCAAGGTCTTCTCAACGCCTTGCTTGAGGGTAAGACTGACCGCAGAACAGCCCTGACAACCGCCGCCGAAACGCAGCACCGCAACCGACTCTTCAACAATTTCAACCAGCGACACATCACCACCGTGGGCGGCCAGGTTGGGATTGATCTCAGAGGCCAGCACATAATTCACCCGATCCGGCAGCGGCGCATCATCGGCTACCTGGGGCACCTTGGCATTGGGCGCCTTGATGGTCAGCTGCCCGCCCATCTGATCCTTGGAGTAGTCTACGTAGGCTTCTTCCAGGAAAGGTACAGAGTTGTGGTCAAGATACAGGGTAAACTTTTCAAGATCGACTTGTTCGTCGGTGGGCACCACCTCGTTGGGCGGGCAGTAGGCCAGACAGGTTTCCGCGTTACGAGTGCCTGGCTGGGTTACAAATATCCGAACCCCCATCCCCTCAACATCTTGCTTTTCAATCAGTTGCGCAAGATAGTCTCTTGCGGAATCAGTCACTGTTACCAAAGCCATGCTTCCTACCTGTTTTCGAGTTTACCGATCATTTTAGGAGAGATCGCACAAACATAAAAGACCAAGTAAAATGGTCGGGCATTAAACGGATAATCAGTTTCCCCTACATCCCACTGAACACTGGTTCCCGGCGTTGACGACAGTTACTTGATAATGATCATCCGTACTAAGACGACACTCCACGTTTTTGCTATGATCCCGCGCCATAACGAAAACTGATGTAAAACACGACCCCGGAAGACTCTCTATGACCGACCTCAACACCCGCCTGGCACAGTTGCAGCAAGCCCTCAAGGAGCGAATCGTGATCCTTGACGGCGGCATGGGCACCATGATCCAGAACCAGAAACTGGACGAGGCCGCATTCCGGGGCGACCGATTCAAGGATTACGAACGGGAAGTCAAAGGCAACAACGATCTGCTGAACCTGACCCAACCTGCTCTGCTCCGCAACATCCACGCGGATTATCTGGATGCAGGTGCAGACATTATCGAAACCAATACGTTTAACTCCACCCGGCTATCGCAGGCGGATTACGGACTGGAGGATATTGCCCGGGAGCTGAACGTAGCATCGGCTCGCCTGGCCAGATCGATAGCCGATGAGTTCACGGCCCGCAACCCGGACAAGCCACGCTTTGTGGCGGGCGCCGTCGGGCCAACCTCTCGCACCGCCTCGCTGTCACCCGACGTGAACAACCCGGGTTTCCGCAACGTCGACTTCCAGACGCTGGTCGACAATTATTACGAGGCGGTTTCCGGCCTGGTTGAGGGCGGTTCGGATCTGATCCTGATCGAAACCATCTTCGATACCCTGAACGCCAAGGCGGCAATCTACGCCACCCAGCAGTATTTTATTGATAGCGGCGTCGAACTGCCGATCATGATCTCCGGTACTATTACCGACGCCTCCGGGCGCACGCTGTCCGGGCAGACCACCGAGGCCTTTTATAACTCCATCGCCCACGCCCGGCCAATTTCGGTGGGCCTGAACTGCGCTCTGGGTGCTGACGCTCTGCGCCCTTACGTTGAAGAGCTGTCGGCCAAGGCAGAGTCCTACGTATCTGCGCATCCGAACGCGGGCCTGCCCAACGAATTCGGTGAATACGACCAGACCCCGGAAGAAATGGCAGAGATCGTGGAAGGCTTTGCCAGAGACGGCTTCCTGAACATCATTGGCGGTTGCTGCGGCTCCCGGCCCGAACACATCGAAGCCGTTGCCAAAGCGGTTGCCAAATATCCGCCGAGACAAATCCCTGAACGCCCGAAGGCCTTGCGGCTGTCAGGCCTTGAGCCTTTTACCGGTGACGAAAACACTCTGTTCATCAACGTGGGCGAACGCACCAACGTTACCGGCTCCAAGCGATTCCTGCGGTTGATCAAGGAAGAGCAGTACGAGGAAGCCCTCAGTGTAGCCCGGGATCAGGTGGAAAACGGCGCCCAGATCATCGACATCAACATGGATGAAGGGATGCTGGACTCCAAAGATGTCATGGTCACCTTCCTGAATCTGGTGGCCTCGGAACCGGACATCTCCCGGGTGCCCATCATGATCGACTCCTCCAAATGGGAAGTGATCGAAGCGGGGCTGCGCTGCATCCAGGGTAAAGCGGTGGTCAACTCCATCAGTCTGAAAGAAGGCGAAGATGAATTCATCAAGCGCGCCAAAGACTGCATGCGTTACGGTGCGGCGGTGGTGGTTATGGCCTTTGATGAAGATGGCCAGGCAGACACTTTCGAGCGCAAGACCGAAATCTGTAAGCGCTCCTACGACGTGCTCACCGGCATTGGTTTCAACCCGGGTGACATTATTTTCGACCCCAACATCTTTGCCATCGCCACCGGCATTGAGGAGCACAACAACTACGCGGTGGATTTCATCAACGCCACCCGCTGGATCAAGAAGAACCTGCCCTACGCATCGATCTCCGGGGGCGTGAGTAACGTGTCCTTCTCGCTCCGGGGTAACGACGCGGTACGGGAAGCCATCCATTCGGTATTCCTCTACCACGCCATCAAAGCCGGCATGAACATGGGTATTGTTAACCCGGGCCAGCTGGTGATTTACGATGAAATCGAACCAAGTTTGAAAGAGTTGGTCGAGGATGTGGTGCTCAACCGCCGCGACGACGCCACCGACCGTTTGCTGGAAGCGGCCGAGAAGTTCAAGGGCAAAGCCGGAAAGACCCAGGAAGAGGACCTCAGCTGGCGCGAATGGGCCGTTGAGAAACGCCTGGAACATGCGCTGGTCAAAGGCATCACCAACTACATCATCGAAGACACCGAAGCCTGTCGCCTGAACGCCAGCCACCCCATCGAGGTGATTGAAGGGCCGCTGATGGACGGCATGAACGTGGTGGGCGATCTGTTCGGCGACGGCAAGATGTTCCTGCCCCAGGTGGTGAAAAGTGCCCGGGTTATGAAGCAGGCGGTTGCCCACCTGATACCGTACATCGAAGCTGAAAAAACCTCGGAACAGCAAGCCAAGGGCAAAATCCTGATGGCGACGGTGAAAGGCGACGTACACGATATCGGCAAAAACATTGTCGGCGTGGTGTTGCAGTGCAACAACTACGAGGTGATCGACATGGGCGTTATGGTGCCCTGCGAGAAGATTCTGGAGAAGGCCCGGGAAGAAAACGTCGACATCATTGGCCTGAGCGGCCTGATTACGCCGTCTCTGGACGAAATGGTGCACGTAGCCCGGGAAATGCAGAGGCTGGACTTCCAGATTCCGCTGATGATTGGCGGCGCCACTACTTCCAAGGCGCACACCGCGGTGAAAATCGAGCCCCAGTACAAGAACGACATCGCTCTGTACGTTTCTGATGCCTCCCGCTGTGTGAACGTGGCCTCTCAACTGTTAAGCAAAACCGCCAAACCCGCGTTTGTCGATGCCGCCAAAACGGAATACCACGAAATCCGCGAACGCCGTAAAAACCGCGGTGAGCGCACCAAGCTGGTCACGCTGAAAGAAGCCCGAGATCGGGCGCCGGAGATCAGTTTTGACGGTTATGAGCCGCCCCGCCCGGCCTTCACCGGCGTGCAGGTGTTCGATAACTACAACCTGGAAGAACTGATCGATTACATCGACTGGACGCCATTCTTCATCTCTTGGGACATCGCCGGTAAGTACCCGGCCATTTTCGACGATCCGAAGCGGGGTGAAGCCGCTCGAAACCTGTACGACGATGCCCAGGCGATCCTCAAGGACATGGTGCAGAACAAACGGGTCACGGCCCGGGGTGTGATTGGTTTCTGGCCCGCCAGCCGGCGCGGCGACGACATCGTTGTGTACACCGACGAAACCTGCTCTGAAGAGTTGACCGTGCTGCACCATCTTCGCCAACAGGATGAAAAAGCCCCCGGCAAAGCGATGATGGCACTGTCCGACTTCGTGGCGCCGGAAGGTTCCGGCAAGCTGGACTATGTTGGCGGCTTCGCCGTCACCACCGGTATTGGCGCCGAAGAATTCGCGACAGAGTTCAAAGAAAAACACGACGACTATAACGCCATTATGGTGAAGGCTCTGGCCGATCGCCTGGCCGAAGCCTTCGCCGAGCGCATGCATGAACGCGTCCGCAAAGAGTTCTGGAGTTACGCGGGCGACGAAACCTTGGCCAACGAAGACCTCATCAGGGAGCGCTATCGCGGTATTCGCCCGGCGCCTGGCTATCCGGCCTGTCCGGATCACACCGAGAAAACCACCCTGTTCGAGTTGCTGAAAGCCACCGACAACGCCGGCATCGAACTGACCGAGCATTTTGCTATGTTCCCGGCGGCTGCAGTGTCGGGGTGGTACTTTGCCCACCCCGAATCCAAGTATTTCTCGGTAGGCAAGATTGGCGTGGATCAGGTTGAGGACTATGCTAAACGCAAAGGGCTATCCAAGGCCGAGGCCGAACGCTGGCTGATGCCGAGCCTGGCCTACGACCCGGCTGAATAACACTGAGGAAATCATGACTGACGCCGACAACAATCACAACAACGGCAACCGCTCCAACACTGGCAATGAGGAACGCCCGGCAAACCGCCCGGGCGTTCTCAGAATCATGCAGAGCATTCTGGCGGGTGCTTTCGGTGTGCAGTCGGACCGGCGTCGCCGGGAGGATTTTGCACACCACAGCCCCCTGCCCTTTATAGTCGCTGGCCTACTGTTCACAGCCGGGTTCATCGCTGTGCTGGTTGTGGTGGTGAAACTGGTGCTTGCCAACCAGTAAAGTAACTTACTGGCCCGCCACCCACACCACCGCAAACGCTACCGCCAGCAATACCAGCAACACCGCCGCTACCGCATCCACCTGGCTGTCGGTTCGCACAGATTTTTTCATGGCACATCTCCCGTCGCACACTGTTTATCAGCTCTCCGTCAGGCTCAAGTAAAGCAGGAATTTGATATTCGTCCAGCCAGTGACGGAGCGCTTATCACCTGAATCGATAATGTTATGTTGAAATAATCATTTTGAGAATAAAAACGTAGTGGTATCCTTCTCTCCCGGAATAAGGCGCTATCCAGATACTTGTGCGCCATATAATTAAGCATTCTGATGTAGAAGGCAGGACGTTCCAGTATGTATGTTTATGACGAGCACGACCGGCAAATCGCCCGGGAGCGTGTTGCCCAGTTCAGGGATCAAACCGAGCGCGCCTTGGCGGGAGAGCTTTCCGAAGAGGAATTTCTGCCATTGCGCCTGCAGAACGGCCTGTATGTGCAGCGGCTGGCGCCTATGCTGAGAATCTGCGTGCCTTACGGCATGCTTCGCTCTGAACAGCTGCGCCGCCTGGCCCGAATTACCCGGGATTACGACAAGGGCTATGCCCACGTAACCACCCGCACCAATATTCAGCTGAACTGGCCGAACCTGGAAGACGTGCCCGATATTCTGGCCGAGTTGGCCGAGGTGGAAATGCACGCCAACCAGACCAGCGGCAACTGCATCCGGAACACCACCACCGATCCGTTCTCCGGCGCGCATCTGGATGAGATCGCCGATCCGCGGCCGTACTGCGAAATCATTCGCCAGTGGTCTACGTTCCATCCGGAGTTTGCCTTCCTGCCCCGGAAATTCAAGATTGCAGTCAATGCCTCCGAGCATACCGACCGTGCTGCCATCCGGGTACACGACATTGGCCTGCAAATGGTTCGCAACAGCGCCGGTGAACTTGGCTTCCGGGTACACGTTGGCGGCGGCCTGGGTCGTACCCCGATGGTCGGGCCGGTAATCCGGGAATTCCTGCCGGAACTGGATCTGCTAACCTACCTGGAATCCATTGTCCGGGTGTACAACCGTTATGGCCGCCGGGATAACAAGTTCAAAGCCCGCATCAAGATACTGGTGAAGGCGCTGAGCCCGGAAGGCTTTGCGGAAAAAGTCGAAGCCGAATGGCAACAGGTGAAGGACTCCCCAACCCGCCTGACTCCGGATGTGGTCTCTCACTTCCAGCAGTACTTTACCGAGCCGGACTATCAGGTTCTGGAAAATGCAACGGACACCCTCGCGAGCCTGCGCTTCGACAACCGTCAGTTTGACCAGTGGCTGACTCACAACGTGGCCAGCCACAAAAAGCCCGGCTACGCGATCGTCACCCTGACTTTGAAAAAAACCGGTACACCCCCGGGTGATGTGACCGACTACCAGCTGGAACAGATTGCCGACCTGGCCGACGAGTTCAGCTTCGGTGAAGCCCGGGCAACCCATGAACAGAACATCGTTCTGGCGGATGTGCGCCAGGATCAGCTGTTCGAGTTGTGGCAGCGCCTTGTACCCCTTGGCTTTGCCACCGCTAACCTGAACACGCTAACAGACATCATCTGCTGCCCTGGCGGTGACTTCTGCGCCCTGGCCAATGCCAAATCCATTCCCGTGGCCCAGGCCATTCAGGATCGTTTCGACGACCTGGACTATTTGTACGATCTGGGGCCTATCGACCTGAATATATCCGGTTGCATGAACGCCTGCGGACACCACCATGTGGGTAATATCGGCGTACTCGGTGTCGACAAACGTGGCGAAGAGTTCTACCAGGTCAGCCTGGGTGGCTCATCCCACCACGACGCCAGCATCGGCAAGATTCTGGGGCCGTCGTTTGCCCAGGAGGAAATGCCCGAGGTGATTTCACGGCTGATCAACGTGTACGTGGATCATCGCACTGAAGAAGAGACCTTCCTGGACACTTACCGCCGGGTCGGGCTGGCCCCATTCAAGGAGAAGGTATATGCCTGAGGTAATTGCCGCCGACGGAGCACTATTTGAAAATCGCTGGGTGGTAGTCGAGCGCCCTGCCGAGGGTGAGTCTCTGACTATTCCTGAGGGTCAGGCCGCGCTGATTCCAGCGGATCTCTGGCTGGCCGGGTACGATCAGTTTGCCGGGCGGGAGGATATCGGTGTCTGGTTCGATAGCCACGATGAACCGGAACTGCTCGCTGGCAAAGCCCAGGAATTGCCACTGATCGCCGTCAACTTTCCTCGCTTTGTCGATGGCCGGGGCTACAGCATTGGCCGCCTGCTGCGGGAGCGATTTGGCTACCGGGGCGAGCTGCGGGCCATTGGCGATGTGCTGCTGGATCAGCTGCAGTTCATGAAGCGCTGTGGTTTCGATGCGTTTGTACTGCGGGCTGACAAGGACATTACCAAGGCTGCCCGGTGCCTGAACTTCTTTAGCCAGACTTATCAGGCCGCTACCGACACGGATCAACCACTGTTCCGCCGAAGAGCCTCCTGAAACACAAACGCCAGCGACCGAACATCGCTGGCGTTTTTCATTGGCTCACTGCATTTTCTGGTTGCGGAATGCACTTAACAGTTTCCAGACACTGTGTTCCAGAGCGCTGCTGGTTGCCAGGCCGAGTTTTTCCGGGAGCGTGCGCTTACGCTGGAAAGAGACCGACACCACCTCTCCACGCTCACAGGCTTCAATCAGGTACTCGTCTGAGGTCTTGATCTCGTCGATCAGCTTGACCTCCAACGCCCTGCGCCCGAACCAGATATCGCCATTGGCCACCGCCTGGATATCAAGATCCGGCCGGCGTTCGCTGACATATTCCTTGAACAACACATGAGTGTCTTCCAGATCATCGAGGAATTTCTGGCGGCCTTTTTCGGTATTCTCGCCAAACACGGTCAGGGTACGCTTGTGCTCGCCCGCCGTGAGCACTTCAAAATCCACATCGTTTTTCTTCAGCAGGCGATGGAAGTTCGGCAGTTGGGCCACCACCCCGATGGAGCCGAGAATCGCGAATGGCGACGCAACAATCCGGTCGGCGACACACGCCATCATGTAGCCACCACTGGCGGCCACCTTGTCGACACAGGCGGTCAATGGCACACCCTTTGCGCGAATCCGGTCAAGCTGAGCGGCTGCCAGCCCGTACGCATGCACCAGGCCTCCGCCGCTTTCCAGGCGAACCACCACCTCATCCTTCTCCGGGTCTGCCACACTCAGAACCGCCGAAACCGAGCGGCGCAGCGTATCGGTATCGCTGGCTTTGATATCTCCGTCAAAATCGATAACGTAAATACGACGTTTTTCAGATTTCCCGGCATCAGCCTCCGGCTTCTGTTTCTTAGCACTCTTCTTTTCGGCCTTGTTTTCCTTTTTCTTTTTCTTCACCCAGGCTTTGTGCTCGTCATCGGTCATCAACCGGGCCTGAATCGACTCTTTCAATCGTTTGTACTGATCATTCAGTTTTCGTATTTTCAGTTCACCGTCGCCCTCGTGATCATCATGATCCCTTTGGGTCGCGGACACGATAATCGATACAAAAATCACGGCAGCCACCAGAAAGGTAGCGACCTTGGCAAGAAAAAGGCCGTATTCGGTCAGAAATTCCAAAGTGCTTTCTCCAAGGGTTTTGTAAACCCTGCAGTGTACCGGCTTGTCTTGTGCGTGATAAGCCCGCCAAAAATTAAAACAAGCGTTCGATCAAGCTTGACAGAGCCCCACACTCACCATAAAGTCGGATTGCGAGGTTGGCGCTACCCGGGCCGCTGAATCGGCGTCCTCCGCCAGGGATCACTAGTCGTCACCATGACAAGACAACCATCAAAAAGGGTAAAACAATGTCCGTAGCTCAGGTATTTGAAAAACTCGAACAGAACTTCAACGCAGACGCCGCCCAGGGCCTGGATCTGGTGTTTCAGTTCGATATCGAAGACGACAAGACCTACCACCTGGTGATCAACGACGGCTCCTGCAAACTGCATGAAGGCGCCCACGACGACCCTTCTGTTACCCTGATCATGAACTCTGAAACCCTGCAGGGCATCGTGTCTGGTGAGACTGACGGCATGCAGGCATTCATGGCCGGTCAGCTGCGCGCCGAAGGCGACATGATGCTGGCAACCAAGCTGGGCGAACTGTTCAACATGGGCTAAGCCCGTTTCGACAGCTCAAAAAAAACCTGCGCAATCGCAGGTTTTTTTATGTCTGTGCTGCACCCCTCCGCTACAGGCCCACATCATCCAGTGATGTCTGAGCCAGCTTCAACAGATCCAGATTGCGATCCTCGTGGTGGCCCACCCCTTCGATGTAGTATTCCAGTGATGTAAGGGCGTCGGCCAGTGCTTCGAGAACCTGCATTGCGGGCGCTTCGCGGGCATCCAGAAGGCGATCCTGGATGGAGCCTGCCACCCGGGCAATCACCTCTGCCGCAACCGGATCGTTAATCATCTGCAGGCCACCCCAGATACTGCGAAGCGTGGCAGGAAGGTTTGCCAGGTGGAGCTTGTCGTAATCAGACTCGATAAACGCGGTGATTGCGCGCTTGGCCAGTGTAAGCGCACTACGGGCCTCGTCTGCAACAACCCAGATGGCTTCCTGAAGGTATATTGATTCTTCACGCTTGCGCTCGCTCCCCAGCAGCGCATCGGTTTCAGACGTAATACCACGGGTAACGATCTGCATAACCGCATCCTCAACTCCAAGCACGGAGTCTGCAAGACGGTACAGTTCGTCTTCCTCTGGCAGGCGGTTCTCTTCCTCCCATTGCCGTAGCTTGCCAGCCTCCTCTCTGGAAATGCCCGCCAGACGATTGAGGTCAAGCATTTGCAGTGTGTTGGCAAGACGATCAAGAGCATCTGCAATCGAGGCAAGCTCGGCAAGATCGGGCTCAATCCCCCTTTCAATAATATCGAGCTTATCTTTTAGCTGGTTAAGCTCTTCTTGCAAGGCCTCCGACAGCGACCTGAGCACATCGGTACCCGGACCGTATAGGCGGCGGGAGTGCGCTTCAAGTATGGCATCGGGGAATTCGGCTGGTGCCAGTTGATATGCCGAGAGTACCCGGGTGATCTCCGGGTTGGCTGAGCCACTACGATAAAGCAGGTAGATGAGATCCTTGATCAGGTCGTCGGGGACTTCTTTGGCTGCCGCTGCCTCGCCCACATAGACAAAGTCACGGGTATACTTTTCGACCGACATCAGCAGCCGCTTTCGGGCCTTGCTAAACCCCATGGCACGGTCCAGCATCGTATCGGATACAAGTGCCAGCAAGCACCACAACTGCCCCATGGGCTGGCCCTCACACAGTCGGGCAAACCCCCGGGCAGATCGGGCAAACAGTTTTTTACTGACCACCTCGTTGCGCTCCCGCAAAACCCCCAGCAGAGCCACCTGATAAGTCAGACGCATCCGGCGGGCGAGAACATCGTAGCCGGAATCGTTTTCTTGTGGCGGCTTCAGCCCGAGTCCTTCACAGAATTCGGGGTGGTCGTGGTGGGTAAGTTCGAAGAAGCAGGACTCCGGGTAGGGTTTTTCCCGGCGCGCTTCGCGCAGTTCGTTAATAACCGGCAGTAACAGTTCAGGATGATCTTCCCGCTGCTGCTGGTAGTACTCAACGTAGCGACGCAAAATGAACAGGGCGCTGTTTAGCGATGTCAGAAGGATGTTCTTGTCATCGTTAGCCCCGACAGGCACGTCGTTGGCCAACGTAACGGCCTCCTGGCACAGCAGTGTCCCACCCCGCAGTTCCACCAGAATGAAGATGCCGCGAAGCTGGTTCAGGTAATCGACGCAGTTCTGCAGATCTTCGCCGCTTTCACGGTTTTCCTGAAAGCGTTCAAGGCTGGACTCGGCCTGCTTGATGGTCTGCTCAATTTCATTTTTGACCAGATCAAACGACTGCGATTTCGTCGCCAGAGACGATTGAACCATAAACGCTTCCTGTTAACTTGCGGAGACTACCGCATCCTGTTCGTAAACTGCAGCCTGCCGCAGGTGCAGGAAATCCGGATCCTGATGGAAGTTCCCTCGGTTCCACCGGGAAAAAGCCGCAAAACGCGCGAACTAACCATTACTTATAACACAAAACTCAAGTTGCTCAACAAAACCGGCGTGTAACATTTGGTACAGCAGGACCTGGTTCTCATTCTGCGCCCTGCAGTTTCGCCCACACTGTCTGCCCTGCCTGCTTTTCCATCACACCAAGCAATTCTTCATGGGCGCTGGCCTCTTCGTCTGTGGCGCGAACGACCCGCAGCGGCTTCCGACCCGCTGCAAGCCGCCGGATACCGCCAATAGCGCCTCCCTCGCCCGAGTCTGCATCCAGCGACAAAGCCGTTTGCCCGCCGGTCATCAGCAAATAGACATCGGCCAGAATCTCGGCATCGAGCAAAGCGCCGTGCAGTTCACGGTTGGAGTTATCAACGCCGTAGCGCTTGCATAACGCATCCAGATTATTCTTCTGGCCCGGATGCTTGGCCCGGGCAATTGCCAGGGTGTCGACAATACCGCAATGATCTGCGGTTTTACGCACTGGTTTCAGGCGGGCAAACTCGGAATCCATAAAGCCCACGTCAAACGCCGCGTTGTGGATTACCAACTCCGCACCCTCAATAAAACTGAAAAACTCTTCGGCAACTTCCGCAAAACGGGGTTTGTCGGCCAGAAATTCGTTGGTAATGCCATGCACAGTGATGGCTTCGGCTTCGACCTCCCGCTCTGGATTGATGTAAACGTGATAATTGCGTCCCGTGAGTTTGCGCTCGATCACCTCCACGCAACCGATTTCGATAATCCGGTGGCCATCATTCGGGTCGATACCCGTGGTTTCGGTGTCCAGTACAATCTGTCTCATCACTAACCTGCTTTGATTGCTTGATCGATGTGCATTCAGGGTCGGGAGTCTGCGCGGTAAAAATTGTGCTCAGCCGCGCAGCCCCCTATCCGCCTGCAAGCTCCGCTACACCACGGTTGGCCAGTTCATCGGCCAACTCGTTCCCCGGGTTTCCGGCATGGCCTTTTACCCAGTGCCAGTTCACGGTGTGACGCCGGGTTTCTGCGTCCAGTTCCTGCCAGAGATCGGCATTTTTCACGGGCTTTTTGGCAGCCGTTTTCCAGCCATTACGCTTCCAGCCCGCCAGCCATTCCGTGATACCTTTGCGAACGTACTGAGAGTCGGTATAAAGCTCCACTTCGCAGGCTCTCTTCAGAGCTCTCAATCCGCAAATCGCCGCCATCAGTTCCATGCGGTTGTTTGTAGTCTGGTTTTCGCCACCGTGAAGGGTTTTCGATGCATCGCCGTATTGCAGTACCACCCCCCAACCACCAGGCCCGGGATTTCCTTTGCAGGCACCATCGGTGTACATCACAACCTTGCCCGACATCACTGCTCCTGTTTGATTTGACATTCCGATATGGAAGTAGAGGACTTGCTGGCGCAGCCCCCGGATGCGCTTACGGCTCCCGGCAGGGTAATTACCTTTTTCTGGTGCCAGGCCAGCTTGGGCCGGATACGTGCATACTCCCGTTTGCGCGCAAGGATACAGTAATAGGCGCCCACGGGCAGCATGTGAGGCTTACCTTGCGACGCTACCCGGTAGCGGCGATCCCCACCCTTTTTCCGCTGTAGAGGAAGCGTACAAAAATAGGTTGCACTGTTCTCCAGCTCAAAGCCCAGCAACCTCAGCCAGTCTTCCATCCGTGCGCGCATCAGGAACCTGCCACCCCAAGGGCCCAGGCGCTGCCGCGCAAGCAACCTCCGCACCCCCCAGAAGCTCAGGGGGTTGAAGCCGATCAAAGCGATGGTTCCTTCACCACGCAAGACTCGGCAAGACTCCCGCAATACCTGATGCGGGTCTGTTGAAAAATCAGCAGTATGGTGCAGAATCACAAGATCCATGGAGCTGCCGGGGAACGGCAGTTCGGCCGCATCACACACAGCAACACCTTCTGGCATGTGCGCATGCCACGCCGGGCACCCGATGATTCGCTGGGCAAAATCGGTGCCCGTCGCCAGCGGCAGCCGGTGGCTCAGGCCTACCTGCAGTTGCCGTGCACCGGTTACAGCTTTGAGCTCCCGATCCAGAACGGCACGCTGACTGGCCAGCAAAGCACGGCCAAGAGGCGTCTGAAACCAGCGCTCAAAGCTCTCGTGACGGGAAACAAAATCAGGCGCACCGGAATCTGCCACCGCACTTCTCCTGTTTGGTTAAACTGCACGTTCACCGTTATCGGGCGCTACCCTTGGGATGCCCCACTGATTGCTTTATCATATCAAGCACACTTTTTAAACACAGTGGGCGACCATGTTTCGAATTCATCCGATACCCGCGTTTTCTGACAACTACATCTGGTGTCTTTGCGACACCGACAGCGGCAAGGCACTGATTGTTGATCCGGGCCAGGCGAGACCGGTTCTGGAGTTCCTCAGCGCAAATAATCTGGCGGCAGACACCCTGCTGATCACCCACCATCACCCGGATCACGTAGGTGGCGTGCGGGATTTGATCGAGCAGTTTCCCGATCTTCGAATTATTGGGCCGGACAACTCCCCGTTCAAGAAATGCACCGAAACCGTCACCTCCGGCAGTGAGGTTGTGTGGCAGGATATCCGCTTCCGGGTGTATGCAGTGCCTGGGCACACACTGGATCACGTTGCTTATTTCAGCGATACGCCCGTTGAAGGCCAACCGGTTCTTTTCAGTGGCGACACCCTGTTTGTGGGTGGTTGCGGCCGTCTGTTCGAAGGCACAGCCGGGCAAATGCAAAAGTCTCTGGCACAACTGCGGGCTCTACCAGATACCACAGCCGTCTACTGTGCCCATGAATACACCCTGGCCAACCTGAAGTTTGCCCGCCACTGGCTACCGGGTGATGCCGCACTGGCAGAATTTGAAGCAGACTGTCAGGCGCTACGCAATCAGGGCCAGCCAACAGTTCCCGGCACTCTGGGCCAGGAGAAAAAACTGAACCTCTTTCTGCGTTGGGACGATCCGGAGGTGATCGCTGCCGCAAGGGACTACGCGAACGCTGCGGGGCTCTCCGCTGATAACAGTCCTGCTTCCGTTTTCGCAGCGGTCAGGCACGGCAAAGATCACTTCTGAACAAAAGCTTAACAATTTATCTCAAAGCCGTAACAGGGCCCAGCTTGCCCTGTTACCCCCGCTCCCATAGAATCCGGAGCAGTTTTGATTCGCAACTAATTAAATATAGCGGCTTTTTTTACATATGCCGCCAACAACCGGAATCGAATATCTATGCCAGCCAAACGCATCTCCTGCTTACTGCTCGCGTCTACATTTTTTACAGGCTGCAGCACCCAACATATTGCCGAAAACTGGCACTCGCCCTCCATGTGGTTTTCTGATGACCAGAACGAATCATCATCGAATCCACTTGAGTCTGAACAAGTCGTTGTCGCCAAAGGCGATGAAGACCTGAAAGCCGATGTTGCTACAGGCACGGAAACCGAAGAGCAGTCACCACTTGATGACGCAATATCTCCGGAACTTCAGGCCCAGGCCCGGGACGCCCGGGAAAAACTCGATAACCCGCAGCGCCAGGCGGGCGACGGCCTTGACAACGCTGATCTCTGGAGCCGCCTTCGCTCCGGTTTTGTCATGGATCACTCGGTCGACAACGATCGCGTTCAGGCACAACTGGACTGGTACGTCCGACATCCGAAGTATATTAACCGGGTAGTTGAGCGCGGTACCCGCTACCTTCACTACATTATTGAAGAGACTGAAAAGCGGGGCTTGCCTGCTGAACTTGCCTTGTTGCCCATTGTGGAAAGCGCCTTTGACCCCTTTGCCTATTCCCATGGCCGAGCTGCCGGTTTGTGGCAGTTCATTCCCTCGACCGGCAAGTACTTCGGCCTGACCCAGAGCTGGTGGCATGACGACCGGCGCGACGTGATCGCCGCAACAGACGCCGCGCTCAACTATCTGGAGCGGCTGGCGAACCGCTTTGATGGTGACTACATGCTGGCGCTGGCTGCCTACAACTCTGGCGGTGGCACTGTGTCCAGCGCCATGCGCCGGAACCGCAACGCCGGCAAACCCACCGACTACTGGTCGTTGTCACTGCCCACAGAAACCCGGCATTACGTACCCAAGCTTATTGCACTGGCAAAAATCTTTGATGATCCTGGAGCCTATGGGCTGACATTGCCAACCGTGGAAGATGCTCCTTACTTTGAAGTGGTTGATACCGGCTCACAACTGGATCTTGCCCAGGCGGCGGAACTTGCGAAAGTCGACATCGACGAAATTTATCTGTTGAACCCGTCCTACAATCGCTGGGCCACGAACCCTGATGGCCCTCACCGGTTGTTGATTCCGCGGGATAAAGCCGCGGACTTCCAGAGCGCCCTGGCCAGCTTTCCTGAATCACAGCGGGTTCGCTGGCGCAACTACAAAGTGCGCAAGGGCGATAGTCTGAACACCATTTCCCGAAAGTATGCCACAACGCCTGCGGTAATCCGGCAAGTCAACAAACTCAACAGCGATCTGATCCGCATTGGCCAGCAACTGCTGATTCCGTCTGCCACCAAAAATTCCAACAGCTATGCGCTAAGCCAGCCCCAGCGCCTGGAAAAGAAGCAACAGCGCACACGCAGTGGCAACAAACTCCGCTACACCGTTCGCCGGGGCGATACTTTTTGGGACATAGCCCGTGAACACCGGGTAAGCGTGCGCCAGGTTGCTGCCTGGAACGGCATGGCACCTGGCGATCCGCTGATTCCCGGCAAAGAATTGGTGATCTGGTCCAAAACTGCCCAGGCTTCGTCCGCCAGTAACACGGCACGCGGAAAGTCCATGGTGCGCAAAGTTGGTTATCGTGTGCGCAGCGGTGATTCGCTGTCTGCTATCGCGAGCCGATTCTCGGTGAATGTGCGGGATATCGCATCATGGAACGATCTTAACACCAAGCGTTATCTGCAACCCGGTCAAAGTCTGGTACTCTACGTGGACATAAGAAACAGCCCGTAACGTACGAGATCCATGATAAAAATACCAAAAGCCTCATTATGCATTTTCACCGCCAGCCTACTGCTCGCCAGCACAGCGTTAACGGCAGAGGCTGAGCCGGAAGCCCGGGCAACTGCCCCCCTGCATGGCATTGCGATGCATGGAGCGCTGAAATACCCCGAGGGTTTCCGGCATTTCGAGTATGTAAACCCTGATGCCCCAAAGGGTGGTGAGCTCAAGTTGTCTGTGGTTACCAACGGCTTTGACAGCTTCAATCCGTTCGTTATTCGAGGCATCGCAGCAGCCGGAATCAACACCTACGTTTACGACACACTTCTGGAGTCGTCTGCAGACGAAGCCTTTTCAGAGTATGGCGTGATCGCTGAAACCGTTGAGGTTCCGGAAGATCGTAGTTTCGTTATTTTTAATCTGAACAAGCAGGCGCGATTCCATGATGGCAAAGCCATTACCGCCAACGATGTCGCCTTTTCGTTCAAAATTCTTACCACGGAAGGGCACCCTTTCTACAAGAACTACTATGCCGACGTCGAATCCGTCACTATTGAGAACCGTCACCGGGTTCGTTTCGATTTTGGCGACGCGGATAACCGGGAATTGCCACTGATCCTCGGGCAGATGCCGATACTGCCGGAACATTTCTGGAAAGACCGGGATTTTCAGAGCAGCGGGCTGACCATCCCGGTCGGCAGCGGCCCCTATCGCATCGCCTCCTTCGAGGCAGGCCGGTCTGTTACCTACGAACGGGTAGATAACTACTGGGCGGAAGATCTGGGCACCCGCAGGGGCAGGTTCAACTTCGACAGAGTTTCTTACGAGTACTACAACGACGATACGGTCGCCCTTGAGGCATTTAAAGCGGGCAACTTTGATTTCCGGCTGGAAACCTCGGCCAAAAACTGGGCCACGGCGTACACCGGCCGTCAGTTCGAGAACGGCGATATTGTTAAAGCTGCGGTAGAGCACCACCGACCCACCGGTATGCAGGGGTTCCTGTTCAATACCCGCAAGCCCGTATTCCGGGATCCACTGGTGCGCAAGGCACTGGCCTACGGTTTTGATTTCGAGTGGGCCAACCGCAACCTGTTTTTCGATCAGTACACCCGCACAAGCAGCTATTTCGAGAACAGCGATCTGGCGTCATCCGGCCTTCCCGACGGTCGGGAACTGGCCATTCTTGACAACTACCGGGATCAGCTGAGCCCCGCCGTATTCACCGAGGCCTACTCACCGCCAGACACCGTGGGTGAAAACACCCTGCGAGGCAATCTTCGCACCGCACTGAAACTGCTGACCAACGCCGGTTACCAGATCCGGGACGGCAAAATGGTACATAGCGAAACCGGTAAGCCTCTGGCTTTCGAAATTTTGCTGTTCCAGAAAAGTTTTGAACGGGTGGTGCTGCCATTTAAACAGAATCTGGAAAAACTGGGGATTGACGTAACCGTGCGTATGGTCGACAGCAACCAGTACGTTCAGCGGGTACGCAACTTCGATTTCGATATGATTTCCCAGGTGTTGCCACAGTCCGACTCCCCCGGCAACGAGCAGCGGGACTACTGGCATTCAAGCAACGCCGGTGTGGCAGGTTCACGCAACTTTATGGGGGTTTCCGACCCTGTGGTCGATAGCCTCGTCGAGTTGGTTATTCAGGCTCCGGATCGCGAGTCTCTGCTGCATCGCACCCACGCTCTGGATCGCGTTCTGCTGCATGGCCATTACGTGATTCCCCACTGGCACCTGCGCAAAGACCGCATCGCCTATTGGCATCAGCTCAAACGCCCGGAACTCACGCCCAAAGACGGCGTTGATCTGAATAACTGGTGGATAGAACCCTGAAGCCCGGTTCCCCGGGCTCAAAATAAGGAAGGATTCCTCCCTGAATGGGCATCTATATTCTTCGCAGGCTCGCCCTGATTGTTCCCACGCTGGTGGGAATTATGCTGTTGAACTTCGTCATCGTTCAGGCCGCACCCGGAGGGCCGATTGAACAGATCCTGGCCCAGATGGAGGGCCACGGTGGCAGCGCTCTGGCCCGCGCCGGTGGTGGCGATACCGGCAGCGAAGTTGCCACCAGTTCCGGCGATAGTCGAGCGTCCAGAGGCCTGCCGCCGGAACTGCTGCAGGATCTGGAAGCCATGTATGGCTTCGATCAACCGGCTCACGAACGCTTCCTGAAGATGCTTGGCGACTACGCAACATTCGACTTCGGTAATTCGTTTTTTCGTGACCGGAGTGTGATCGAACTGATCCTCGAAAAGATGCCGGTATCCATATCACTTGGGCTCTGGTCTACCCTCATCATTTACCTGGTATCTATTCCCCTGGGCATCAAAAAAGCGGTGGCTGACGGCTCCCGTTTCGATGTCTGGTCCAGTTCCGCTATCGTAGTCGGCTATGCCATACCGGGTTTCCTGTTTGCCATTTTGCTGATCGTTCTGTTTGCCGGTGGCAGCTATCTCGACTGGTTCCCGCTGCGGGGGCTGACATCGCCGGACTTTGACCAGATGACCTGGTACCAGAAGATCGGAGACTATTTCTGGCATCTTGCCCTTCCGGTGACCGCCAATGTGATTGGCGGCTTTGCAACGCTGACTCTACTGACCAAAAACTCGTTTCTGGATGAAATCAGCAAGCAGTATGTGGTCACCGCCAGGGCCAAGGGGCTTGAAGAGAAACAGGTGTTGTACGGCCATGTGTTCCGCAACGCCATGCTGATTGTCATTGCCAGCATGCCCGGGGTTCTGGTGTCACTGTTCTTTACCGGCTCACTGCTGATTGAGGTTATCTTCTCCCTGGACGGCCTTGGACTGCTTGGCTTTGAAGCAGCGCTGAACCGTGATTACCCGGTTATCTTTGGTACTCTTTACATACTCACCCTGATGGGACTGATCATGAAGCTGATCAGCGACCTGACTTACGTACTGGTAGACCCTCGTATTGATTTCGAAAGCCGGGAGGGTGCCTGAATGAGGCGCACACTCTCCCCTATCCAGCGTCGCAGACTGGCCAATTTCCGTGCGAACCGCAGGGGCGTCTGGAGCCTTTGGTTGTTTCTTGCGCTTTTCGGATTATCCCTGGTAGCCGAACTGATCGCCAATGACAAACCGCTGCTGGTCTCTTACCAGGGCGATCTTTACGTTCCGGTTTTCCAGAGCATACCCGAAGAAACCTTCGGCGGCTTTCTACCCACCGAGGCAGACTACCGCGACCCGTTCATTGCCAGCGAAATCCAGGCTAATGGCTGGATGCTCTGGCCACCGATCCGTTTCAGCTACAACACCATCAACTACGAGCTGGATGTGCCCTCACCTGCGCCCCCAAGCGCAGAAAACTGGCTGGGAACGGATGACCAGGGGCGGGATGTTGCAGCCCGCGTGCTTTACGGGTTCCGGATTTCGGTACTGTTTGGCCTTACACTCACCATTGCCAGCTCTATTGTCGGAGTGGCTGTGGGAGCACTGCAGGGCTACTATGGCGGCAAGGTAGACTTGCTCGGCCAGCGCTTTATCGAAATATGGTCCGGCTTACCGATGCTCTATCTTCTGATCATCCTATCTGCCATTGTGCAGCCGAACTTCTGGTGGTTGCTGGGTATTATGCTGCTGTTCAGCTGGATGGGGCTGGTAGATGTCGTTCGGGCGGAGTTCCTCAGGGCGCGGAATTTCGAGTACGTAAAGGCGGCAAGAGCGCTGGGGCTGGATAACCGAAAAATCATGTTCCGGCACATACTGCCGAACGCTATGGTTGCCACCCTGACTTTCCTGCCCTTCATTTTAACGGGTGCCATTACCGGCCTGACTTCGCTGGACTTTCTCGGATTTGGCCTGCCAGCCGGATCGCCGTCACTGGGCGAGCTGATCGCACAGGGCAAGGCCAATCTTCATGCCCCCTGGCTGGGCCTGTCAGCCTTCGCCTCCCTGGCCATCATGCTGACATTGCTGGTTTTTGTAGGCGAAGCCGTGCGCGATGCCTTTGACCCGAGAAAAAACTGATATGAGCGAATTGCTGACCATCTCGGATCTTTCCATTTGCTTCGACGACGGCTCTCTGGTCGTCGACCGTTTGTCCCTGTCTATTGCATCGGGCCAGACCCTGGCTCTGGTGGGTGAGAGTGGCTCCGGAAAATCCGTTTCGGCGCTGTCCATCCTTAGGTTGCTGGATGAACGCCACGCCCGCTACCCCGCCGGATCCATCCTTTACCGGGGAGAAGACCTGCTGCACGCCCCGGAAAAGCGCCTTCGGCAAATTCGTGGCCGCCACATCAGCATGATCTTTCAAGAGCCCATGACCTCACTCAATCCGCTGCATACAGTGGAAAAACAGATCAGCGAAGTCCTGTCGCTCCACAAAGGGTTGCGTGGGGCTCAGGCAAGGGCGCGATGTATCGAACTGCTGGAACTGGTTGGCATTCATGACCCGGAAACGCGACTGACGAGCTACCCTCACCAGCTGTCGGGAGGCCAGAAGCAGCGGGTTATGATCGCCATGGCACTGGCCAATGAGCCAGAGCTCCTGATTGCAGACGAACCCACCACCGCGCTGGATGTCACCGTCCAGAAACAGGTGCTGGAGTTGCTCCAGACTCTGCAAAAGAAACTGGGTATGGCGGTTCTGCTGATTACCCATGATTTGAGCATTGTCCAGCGTTATGCAGACCATGTGGTGGTGATGAAAAAGGGAAAACTGGTGGAGCAGGGACCCGCGGAATCACTGCTTGCGGCACCCTCTGAAGCCTATACCCGAACATTGCTGGAGGCGGAGCCGCCTCCCCGCCCCATGCCAGCCGTGTCTGATGGCCGAACGCTGCTGGAAGCCGACCGGCTTAACGTCGATTTCCCGACCCGGAAATCACTGTTCGGCAAAGTGCTGGAGAGCTTCACAGCCGTCGAACACGTCAGCTTTGAACTGAAGGCCGGTGAAACTCTCGGGATTGTCGGTGAAAGTGGCAGCGGAAAAACCACCCTCGGCCACGCCTTGCTGAAACTGACCGCCAGCACCGGAGCGTTTCGCTTTGAAGGCGCAGATCTGTCGCCACTGAGCCAGAAAGCATTCCGCCCCTGGCGCCGGCGAATCCAGATTGTCTTCCAGGATCCTTTCGGCAGCCTCAGCCCGCGGATGTCGATTGCCGAAATTATTGGTGAGGGCCTGGGCGTTCACGAGCCGGAAAACGCCTGCGATCACGAGCAACGGGTGATTCAGGCATTAAACGATGTAGGGCTGGATCCGAACGCAAGACACCGATATCCCCACGAGTTTTCCGGTGGCCAGCGGCAACGGATTGCGATTGCGAGAGCACTGGTTCTGCAGCCCGACCTGATCATCCTCGACGAGCCCACATCGGCGCTGGATCGCACTGTCCAGAAGCAGGTAATCGAGTTGTTGCAGCAACTACAGGCCCGTTATGGGCTAAGCTACATTTTTATCAGCCACGACCTTGCCGTGGTTCGGGCGCTCAGTCACAAGCTGCTGGTGCTTCGCCAGGGGCAGATGATCGAATATGGCGATGCCGACACTGTGTTCAGCAACCCCCGTCAGCCATACACCCGGGAGTTGCTGAACGCCGCGTTCTTCTATCAGTCTACGACCAATTGAGCGTTACCCGGGCAACGCAAGTCGGGGATAATACACGAAAACCAAGGAACACAGGGAGCACATACCCATGGGAATTCTCAGTGGCAAAAAGGCACTGATTGTTGGTGTTGCCAGCAAGCATTCCATCGCCTACGGCATCGCCGAGGCTTTCGCCCGTGAAGGCGCAGAAATGGCCTTCACTTACCAGAATGAAAAGCTGCAATCCCGCGTGGAAAAGTTTGCAGAGCAATGGGGCAGCAAGCTGACATTTCCCTGCGACGTTGCCAGCGATGAGCAGATCGAGCAGGTGTTCGAAGACCTGGGCAAGCACTGGGACAACATTGACATCATCATTCATGCCGTTGGCTTCGCTCCGGCCCATGAACTGGATGGCAACTACGTCGACATCACCACCCGGGATGGTTTCAAGATCGCCCACGACATCAGCTCATACAGCTTTGTAGCCCTCGCCAAGGGTGCCCGCAAGATGATGCACGAGGGCAGCAGTCTGCTAACCCTGAGTTATCTGGGCGCCGAGAAGGTTTTGCAAAACTACAACGTAATGGGCCTGGCCAAGGCATCTCTGGAAGCCAACGTGCGCTATATGGCGGCCAGCCTTGGCAAAGAGGGCATCCGGGTGAACGGCATCTCCGCTGGCCCCATCAAGACACTGGCCGCTTCGGGAATCAAGAGTTTCCGCAGAATGCTGGCCGAAAATGCCAGGCGTGCGCCGTTGCGCCGTAACGTTACCACTGAGGAAGTCGGTAATGCAGCCGCCTTCATGTCTTCTGATCTCGCCTCTGGCATCACAGGCGAAATCCTGTATGTCGACGGCGGCTTCAACATTACAGGCATGGGCGAACTCGAAGACTGATTCGCCGCAGCCGTTCTGCTGGTCAGGGTGCCGCAAGCGCCCTGGCCACAGCATCCATCCAGTCTGGATAATCCGTTTCATCCGATTCCAGCAAATGCACTCCCACAAGATAGCTGTAGTCCGCAGAGCGGCACCAGACCACCTCAACGATTAACCGGAACACCCGCTCACCCTCTCCCAGGCAAACCTGCGCCGCAAGAATCGAACCCGGCGTGGATGCATGTTCGGTCACAAAACTGAACCCGCCTGCTGAAATGTCCCGCACCTGACACTCAAAGCTGCCTGAGGGGCCGTTGCTCCGCATGGTTTCGCCTTCCGGTTCGTCGCATTCGAACTCAATCCAGGCTCTTGCCCGGGCTGTCAGCCGATAATCCTTCCGCAAATCCCTTCCCTGTGGCAGCTGCTCGTCCGATCCGAAATCATAGTCGTCGTTGATCATAGCGCTCCTCAATTGCGGCCTACCCGAATCCGGCCGACGACGCGGCTTAATGTGTCGTCAAACTCGGCAGAACTTCCCAAAACCCGAATTCTACCCTCAACGATGCCTTCGATCAGCTGGTCTTCCAGAAACTCCTGCCGGTTAAGCCCCAGGCGGTCGACAAAAACATACTTTCGGGAAGCCGATATCTTCACGGCTAGCTTCAGACGAACCGGATTGGCTTCTGGGTCAGTACTGCTAACAAGGATCCAGCCGCCCAACCCCATACAATCGATCTGGCGACCAGCCGCAAGTTCGGCCTCGGCCCGCAACCGCGCCTGCTCCGCCCGCTCGTCTTCAAGACGTTGGCGTTCTGCCTCCCGACGCTGTTGCTCCAGCGCTTCCTGCCGGGCCAGCTCTTCTTCGCGCCGGCGCTGCTCCGCCTGCTCTCGCTGTCGCCTCAAGGCATCGGCGCGGGCCTGGGCCTTCAGGGCTGCCTGTTGGCGCTGCTCCATCTGCTGAGTGCAAACACGGTTCAATACCTCCAGGGTGTCTGTCAGCACCTGGCCAAAAGCGGTGGCTTTGGGAAGGGGCCCGATACCGCCCGAGGCCAGAGCTTCCAGAAACTCATGCCAGGGTTGCATACCGAGCTTGACGCCCGCGCCATTGGTCCAGAGCACTTCTCCGGTATCTTCCAGCAGGCTGAAAAAGAACCGGCGCTGCTCACGAACCCCCTCACCCTCCACAAACCAATGCCCGACATGAGGTGCTGCAAGTTCCGCCGTAACCCCAGCGAGATTCAGCCAACTGCCATCCCAGCTGAATCCACTGCCAGCTGGCAATGCCGGGGCGAGATCCTGTACGCCGCCGCGGATACGGGCGACGATCTCCAGCTGCACCTCGTTCAGCGATCTTTCCGGAACCTCATCACCGAGAACCCGCGACCAGATTTCGCGGGCCCGGTCACCCAACTGTTCGCCAACCTGATAAAGCTTGTTTCGGTCCCGATCCGACAGCTGGGGATCCCCAATCCATACCAGCCATTCCAGCAACTTATTGGCATGCCTGAACAGTTCGCTCTCCATGCCGTCTGCCCAGACGCTCTGCTTCAGCACCCGGTACCAGTCTTCAAGGATAAAACGGGAGATCGCCGGTGGCAGCTGTCGGCCGGTCAGGGCTCTGCCGATAAGCGCTCGCGCCACCTGATCGGCATATCGTTGTCGGGCTGCCCCCTGCTCAGTCTCGAGCAGGCGCTCTCGCAAACGCTCGACCTGGGCATTGCGCCGGGCAAGCTCATCCAGCCACTGCCGGCAATACTCATCGACCGGACGACGGGACTCAGACTCGAAACTGCCGGATACCGCGATCACAAGACTATCAAGCTGATCCAGCAGAGCGCGGGACGAACGCCCACCGGTTTCACTCCAGCCCCGCCACTCCTGTAAGCTGTCGAGCCAGCCCAGAAGCTCTCCGGTGAAGACCTCCGCACCGGCCGAGGCCAGTTGCCAGGCCAGCCAGAAACGGAGCCGGGCAATACGGCTTACAAGGGTGGGATGCAGGCCCGAGGTCTTGAGGTAAACGTCCATGATCCGATCGGACAGATAGGCCGCATTCACCTGGCGGATGGTCCATTCCACCTCCACCGATTGCAAGACCCGGGTAACCCGTTCATCGCGCTGTTCGGTCCAGCAGGAAAGCAGCAATGGGCGCCAGTCCGGCGTGCTCACGGGCGCCTGTTTTCCAGCCGGATACGGCAATTCCGGAACACGGATATCCGACAGAATACTGGCGATACTTTTTGCAACCGCCTTCTCTGAAGAAGTTCCGGCACGGGGCTTCGGCGTTGAGAGCGACATCCTTTACCTGTAGTCCTTGTCCATTGAGAATGCGTTGAAAAGGGCCCTTAAATAAAGCAGTATAACGAACTCGCCGGATTTTATCGCAAAGGGATTCCGGCGCCATTCGCAATTCTGATCATCCGGCAATCAGCTAACCAGGTTCCCGGATGAAGCAACGAAAGACTCGGGGAAACACAACAAGATGTCTGGCAAAATACTGGAAAACCTGAACGTGGCCAGTCAGGAACCGCTGATCACTCCAGAAGCACTCAAACAAGAGTTACCGCTGTCGGATCAGGCGGCGGAAACGGTGGCCAGCGGCCGGCAAGCGATTTACGACATCATGGATGGCAAGGATCACCGCCTGTTTATCGTCGTCGGCCCCTGCTCTATCCACGATGTGAAAGCCGCCAGGGAATACGCCAGTCGCCTGAAGAAACTGTCTGATGAAGTCAGTGACACCTTGTTGCTGGTAATGCGCGTTTATTTCGAGAAACCCCGCACAACCGTTGGCTGGAAAGGGCTGATCAACGACCCACACCTTAACGATACTTTCGACATTGAACAAGGCCTGCACATTGGTCGCAGGCTTCTGCTCGACATTAACGAACTGGGCCTGCCAGTTGCTACCGAAGCCCTGGATCCGATTTCACCACAGTACCTGCAAGACACCATTGCCTGGTCTGCCATCGGCGCCCGTACTACAGAGTCCCAGACCCATCGCGAGATGAGCAGTGGCTTGTCGATGGCCATCGGTTTCAAGAACGGCACGGATGGCAGTCTGGACGTTGCCGTTAACGCCATGAAGTCGGTGTCACACTCCCACAATTTCCTGGGAATTGACCAGAAAGGCCAGGTGGCTATTATCCGTACCAAGGGCAACAACTACGGGCACGTGGTTCTGCGCGGTGGTGGCGGCAAGCCGAACTACGACTCCGTGAGCGTGGCGTTGTGTGAGCAGGCCATGGAAAAGGCCAGCCTGAGAAAATCCATTATGGTGGATTGCAGCCATGCCAACTCCAGCAAGGACCCCGCTATCCAGCCCCTGGTCATGCAGGACGTTACCCACCAGATCGTAGAGGGCAACACGTCTATCCAGAGCCTGATGGTAGAGAGTCACCTGGAATGGGGTAATCAGTCTATTCCGGAAAACCTGGACGACCTCAAGTACGGTGTCTCCATCACCGATGCCTGTATTGACTGGGATACCACCGAAAAGGCCATTCGCGACATGCGCGAGAAGCTCAAGAACGTGCTGCCCGGGCGCACTGCCTGAATGGTAAAGAATGAAACCGCCGGGCCTCAGCGCCCGGCGCCTATCCAGTCCAGCCGATCACGCAAAGACACCACCTGACCGATAATAACCAGTGTTGGTGCCTGGGCACCCTGCTGGTTCACCCGTTCGACGATATTTTGCAATGTGCCGGTAATTACCTCCTGCTCCGGTGTCGTACCCCGAGACACCAGCGCGACGGGCATGTCATCACTCATACCGTTGGCGATCAGTTCCCGACAAATAATCGGCAGCCCTACCAGCCCCATATAAAACACCAGAGTCTGGTTGTTCTGGACAAAATCCTTCCAAGGCAGATCGCAGGTATCGTTTTTGAGATGACCGGTGATAAAGCGTACCGACTGGGCATAATCCCGGTGGGTCAAGGGAATCCCAGCATAAGCTGCACAGCCCGACGCTGCTGTAATGCCCGGAACCACCTGAAAACGAACACCGGCACCGGCCAGCGTCTCAATCTCCTCACCGCCGCGCCCGAAAATAAAAGGGTCTCCCCCTTTGAGGCGAACGACACGGCGCCCCTGACGTGCCAGGTCTACCAGTCGCTGATTGATCTGATCCTGTGGCAAGGTGTGATTCGAGCGTTGTTTGCCAACGTGAATTTTTTCTGCCGTGTCCGGAATAAGTGCCATGATCTCTGCAGACACCAGCCGGTCGTAAAGTACCACTTCGGCTGAACGAATCAATCGCCAGGCCTTCAGCGTCAGCAGCTCAGGGTCTCCCGGGCCTGCGCCAACGAGCGCCACCTCACCCGCGGAGTTATTGGGATTATCGGTTACCGGGTTTACCCGGTAACGGGTAGGTGCCGCTCCTACGGGCACGCCCCGACCGGGCTCCTCCGTGCGCCCATCGCTCATTGGATACGCTCAATGCCGCCCATATAAGGCCGCAACGCTTCGGGTACTTCGATGCTTCCGTCTTCGAGCTGGTAGTTTTCCATCACGGCAATCATGGCCCGCCCAACAGCCAGGCCGGAGCCATTAAGGGTATGCACTGGCTCGGGCTTGCCGGTTTCCGGGTTGCGCCAGCGCGCCTGCATGCGCCGGGCCTGGAAATCCCGCGTGTTCGAACAGGAAGAGATTTCACGGTAGTTACCCTGACCCGGCAGCCAGACCTCAAGATCGTAGGTTTTGGCAGCAGAGAACCCGATGTCCCCGCCGCACAGCGTTACGACACGGTACGGAAGGTTCAGCAGCTGCAGGATTTTCTCGGCGTGGCCAGTAAGCTCTTCCAGTGCCTGCTCGGACTCGTTGGGGCGAACAATATGAACCAGTTCCACCTTGTCAAACTGGTGCTGTCTGATCATACCGCGCACATCCCGGCCGTAGGAGCCGGCTTCACTGCGGAAGCAGGGCGTATGGCAGACCAGACGCAACGGAAGTTCGGCGTCATCAAGAATGGTATCGGCTACCAGGTTGGTCGCTGGAACCTCTGCAGTGGGAATCAGGTACAGCGGGTTTTCTCCTGCAGTACGGAACAGATCCTCCTCGAACTTTGGTAGCTGGCCGGTGCCGAACAGGGTGTTGGCGTTTACCAGATAAGGCACGTAAGCTTCGGTATAGCCATGCTTGAGGGTATGCTGGTCCAGCATGAACTGGGCCAGTGCACGGTGCAGACGGGCCAGCTGACCACGCATGACAGCGAACCGGGAGTGCGCCAGGTGTGTTGCTTTCTCAAAATCCAGCCCCTTGATCGCCTCGCCCAGAGTCACGTGGTCTCTGGGCTCGAAATCAAACGTCTTCGGTTTGCCCCAGACCCGGGTTTCGACGTTGTCGTCTTCACTTTCGCCCGGGGGTACATCGTCGTCCGGCAGATTCGGAATACCGGCAAAAAAGGCATTCAGCGATTCCTGGACGGACCGCAATTCATCCTCGGCCTCGCCACGCTGACGCTTCAGGTCATCCACTTCCTGCAACAGTGGCGCAATGTCGTCCCCGGCAGCCTTGGCTTTACCAATAGATTTCGAACGTTTGTTCTGCTCGCTCTGCAAGGTTTCTGTACGAACCTGAATGGCACGCCGGCGTTCTTCCAGTTGCTCGAAGGTGGCGATATCAAACTCGAAATTCTTGATAGCCAGTCGACGGGCGATCTCTTCAGTCTGGGTACGGACACGTTTCGGATCGAGCATGTTGTTCCTGATTTGCAATTAACGAATGAATAGATTTGCGGGCATTATACCGCGCCAGAAAACCCTCGCCACCAACGGAAGGGAAACCATGACCTCAATACCGTTTTTTCGGGCTTTCGGCATCCTGGATTTCAAGCCGCTGTCGCTTTTCGGCCAGTTTGATCTCCAGGCCACGGGAAACAGGCTGGTAATACCGGCGCGCGTAAATCGCCTCGGGAAGATAAGACTCACCGGCTGCATAAGCCCCGGGCTCATCGTGAGCATAACGGTAGTCGTCTCCATGCCCCATACTTTTGAGCAGCTTGGTGGGCGCATTGCGCAGATGCACCGGCACCTCGTAGTCCGGGTCGTTGCGCACATCGGCCATGCACTGGTTGAACGCCTTGTAAACGGCGTTGCTTTTCGGCGCAAGGGCCAGATAAGTAACCGCCTGCGCCAGCGCCAGCTCGCCTTCCGGCGTGCCTAGCCGCTCCTGTGCATCCCAGGCCTGCAGGCTAAGCTGCAGGGCCCTCGGGTCTGCATTACCGATATCCTCACTGGCGATCCGAACCAACCGGCGGGCGATGTAGAGCGGATCGCAGCCACCGTCCAGCATGCGGCACAACCAATAGAGAGATCCGTCGGCACTGGAGCCACGAACCGATTTGTGCAAGGCCGATATCTGATCATAAAAAACGTCACCGCCTTTATCAAAACGCCGGAGACTGGTTTGCAGAACCTGCTCCAGGGTTTGTGCCGTTACCCTGCCCACACCCTCTGCTTCCGGTTCCGCGAGATCACCGGATACTTCCAGAATGTTCAGTGCACGGCGGGCGTCTCCGCCGGATGCTTCGGCCATGGTATCCAGCACGTCCGGGTCAACAGCCAGCGCTCCGTTCAGCCCCTGCTCCGAACACAGCGCACGTTCCAGTAACTGCCGGATATCCGCAGTTTCCAGGTTCTTGAGTACATACACCCGAGTGCGTGACAGCAAGGCGCTGTTCAGCTCAAAAGAGGGGTTTTCCGTTGTCGCGCCGACAAAAATGAACGTGCCATCCTCGATGTGAGGCAGAAACGCGTCTTGCTGGCTCTTATTGAAGCGGTGAACCTCATCCACAAATAGTAGTGTGCCCTGCCCGCCGGTGACCTTGCGATTGCGGGCGCGCTCAACCACTTCACGAATGTCTCTGACACCGCTGAGCACCGCTGAGAGTGTTTCGAAGGCCAGGTCGCCCACATTGGCAAGCAAGCGGGCAAATGTGGTCTTGCCGACCCCCGGAGGCCCCCAGAGTATCATGGAGTGGAGCTGCCCCTGCTCGACCGCCCGGCGTAGCGGCTTGCCCGGGCCAACCAGATGGGCCTGCCCCACGTAGTCCGCCAGTGTTCCCGGGCGCATCCGCGCCGCCAGCGGTTGTACACCACTGTCTGGCTGGAACAGACTGTCCTGCATCAGGCGCCGTCCCGAATGACGTCGACGCCCTTCGGGTAGTCCAGGCGAAACGCACTGCGGTCGATGTTCTCATTCAGCCGGATGTCATCAAAGCTCAGAATGCTCATCTGGGACAGCGAATCATGCATGCGCATTTCCTGCAGTTCACCGTTGCTCAGGCTCAAACGCAGAGAGGTAAACAGCGAGTCCGCACCCCGAGGAATCAGCGTGTACTCCAGTACCTGATCGCCCAGATCACGGACACTGACTTCATAGGTTTCTGCCAGGTTATCCACCTCACCACTGAGCAACAGTGCGGGAGTGGTCTGGATGCGATCATCCAGCGAGTGGATGGTGACCTGTTCAAGGTCGGGATCGTAGACCTCCACCTGCTCCCCGTCGCTGACTATGAACTGGGAAAGGGGCGCGCCGGTTTCCCAGTAAAATAACCCCGGGCGTTTTGCCTTCAGGAAACCCCGGGACTCCTGCACACGGCTGCCGTTTTCATTCACGACGATCTGGATAAAGCTGGCCTGGTAGGTCTCATAGCTCCCCAGCACCTTCGCTAGCCGGGCTGCCGCATCCTGCGAGGCGGATCGATCGTCTGCCTGGGCAACACCTGCAATGATTACTGAGAATGCCAGGACAATACCTGATATATACCTGATCATTAATAATACTCCTAATCTCTTGGTGGCGGAGGTGCAAGAACTTCCCTGGCCCCGTTGTGGCCAGCCGGGCTAACCACTCCCGAGGTTTCCATGGCATCTACCAGGTTGGCTGCGCGGTTGTAACCAATCTTGAACTTCCGCTGCACGGAAGAAATGGATACCCGGCGATTTTCGGTCACAAACGCAACCGCTTCATCGAACAGTGCGTCTCCTTCGTCGCCACCACCGCCTTCACTGAGCGTAGGTACGCCCGGCAGGTGCTCACCCTCGGCTCCGTTGAGCACATCATCCACGTACTCGGGCTCACCCCGCGCTTTCCAGGCACTCACCACCCGGTGTACCTCGTCATCATCCACAAAAGCGCCGTGAACGCGTACCGGCAAACCGGAGCCCGGTGGCAGATAGAGCATATCGCCGTGCCCGAGCAGCTGTTCCGCGCCGCCCTGATCCAGTACCGTTCGGGAGTCGATTTTCGAAGACACCTGGAACGAGATACGGGTCGGGATATTGGCCTTGATCAGACCGGTGATCACGTCCACCGACGGGCGCTGGGTGGCCAGAATAAGGTGGATGCCTGCCGCCCTTGCCTTCTGGGCGATCCGGGCAATCAGTTCTTCCACTTTTTTGCCAACAATCATCATCATGTCAGCAAATTCATCAATCACGACAACGATGAATGGCAGAGTGTCCAGTTCGGGGCGTTCCTGCTCGTCATTTGCCAAATGGTCGTCAGGCTTCCAGAGAGGATCCAGCAAAGGTTCGCCCTCTGCCCGGGCATCCTTCACCTTCTTGTTGTAACCAGCAACATTTCGGACACCGAGGCTCGCCATCAGACGGTAGCGTCGCTCCATTTCCGCGACGCACCAGCGCAAGGCATTGGCGGCTTCTTTCATGTCGGTGACAACGGGAGCCAGCAGGTGGGGAATACCATCGTAGATGCTCAGCTCAAGCATCTTCGGGTCTACCATAATGAATCGGACTTCATCAGGCGTTGCCTTAAGCAACATGCTCAACAGCATGGCGTTCACGCCTACAGACTTACCCGATCCTGTTGTGCCCGCCACCAGCAAATGGGGCATCTTGGCCAGATTCGCCACCATCGGGTTGCCGCCGATATCATTGCCCAGGGCCAGTGTCAGCGGCGAGGAAGAATCAGAAAACACCCGCGCCCCGAGCACCTCGCTCAGGCGAACGATTTCCCGTTTTTCGTTGGGAATCTCGATACCAACCACAGACTTGCCCGGGATCACCTCAACAACACGGACACTCAGAACCGCGAGCGATCTCGCAAGATCCTTCGCCAGATTCGAGATCTTACTAACTTTAACGCCAGGCGCCGGTTTAATCTCGAAACGGGTAATCACCGGCCCCGGATTTACCTCGACCACTTCAACCGACACCCCGAAATCACTCAGTTTTTCTTCCAGCAGGCGCGACATATGCTCCAGCGCCTCCTCGGAATATCCGGTTTCTTTATGCTCCTCGGGCGGATCCAGCAATGTAATCGCCGGAACAGGGCTCTCGATGTCCTCTAGCAGAGAGCCCTGCCGCTGTTTTTTCTGCTTGCCGACTGAAGCATCCTGATCGTCTTTTTTGAAGGGAGAGATTTTCAGGGAACGGGCCGCCTCTTTTGCTTTCGCCAGAGGGGCCGGTTCCGGACGGGCAGCAACACCGGCGCCGGGTTCTTCTGCGGACTCCTGCGAATCACGGGAACTGAAGCTTTCAAGACGCTCAGGCTCATGCTCTACCGCCGCCAGACCTTCAATCTCCGGCTCAAGCCTTTCTCGGATTTGCTGTTCCGAAGCTGGTTTCGGGCGCCGGGTAAACAGCCGCTTCCACCAGGCGACACCCCCGGAGGCCTTCTGCTCGTTGGGCTTTTTTTCCTCCCTGGCTTTTACAGGTGGCTCTGACTCCGGCTCCTGGTAGGCCAGGGCCGCAGGTTGCGGCTTCACGGGCTGGTCAGAGCCAGAAGCCTTGTTCCGGCCGCGCTGGAAAACCAGTGTTTTTACCGACTCGATGCACTTGATAGTGAACCCGCCCAGGTGATCCATCAACCTGAACCAGGAGAGCCCGGTCGTAACGGTCAGCGCAAAGAGAAAGATTGCAATCAGTAGCAACGTCGTGGCAGGGAGGTTAAAAAACCGGATCATGGACTCGGATACGGCAGTGCCGAGTACACCGCCAGAGGATGCGCCCAGCCCGAATACAGAATAGAGCGACAGCAGGCTTGTGGCCGACAGCAAGATCAGGACAAATCCGCCAAAACGAACCATGAATAATGGCCAGTGCATGTCGAGGGGCTGATTGCGAAGCCGGATGAGCATAAACGCGTAACCGGCTATCATTGCAGGAAAAAGCCAGGCCACATGGCCAAAAAAATCCATCAACAGACTGGCCAGCCAGGCACCGGTTCGGCCCGCGTGATTCTGCACATGGACGTCATGTCCGATACTGGCCCATCCGGGGTCCCCCGGGTGGAACGTCACCAGGGCCATACTCAGATAGATACAGAGAACGATGAGCCCGATAACAGCACCCTCTCTGGCCCCCTGGCTCACCAGACGACGAAAGCGCTGCTGCTTCTCGGTCAGTTCTGTTGGTACTGCTTTCTTCGCTTTAGCGGATTCCGCCATGAATACTCAAACCGTCAGGATGTTTGCGCGCGTAACGCCTGAAAGCCTCTGGCAAGATCTGCTTTCAGGTCGTCGATGGCTTCAATTCCAACGGACAAGCGAATCAGGTTTTCAGTGATACCTGCCCGCGCTTTGTCCTCTGGCGGCAAACGGCCATGGGTGGTGGTTGCAGGGTGAGTAATGGTTGTCTTTACATCACCCAGATTGGCCGTGATCGAGATCATCCGGGTAGCATCAATCAATGCCCAGGCTTGCTCCCGGCCGCCACGCAAGGCAAACGACAAAACACCACCAAAGCCACTTTGCTGCTTTTTTGCCAGCGCATGCTGAGGATGGCTTTCAAGCCCGGAGTAATATACCCGCTCGACGGCCTCCTGCTGCTCCAGCCAACGGGCCAACTCTAACGCATTGTCGCAGTGGGCGCGCATACGAATCGGTAAGGTTTCCAGCCCCTTCTGGAAGACCCAGGCATTGAACGGACTCAGGGTGGGCCCGGCAGACCGGATAAAGCCGTAGATTTCGTCCAGGTAGCTGGCTGGCCCCACTACAACACCGCCGACACACCGGCCCTGGCCATCGAGATATTTGGTGGCGCTATGAATAACGATATCCGCACCGAACTCCAGAGGCCGCTGCAGCACCGGGGTGCAGAAACAGTTGTCGACCACCAGCAAAGCCTCAGTTTCCCTGGCAAGATCTGACAGCGTTTCAAGATCTGCCACCTCACACAACGGGTTGGACGGTGTTTCCAAAAACAGCATTCGGGTGTTCGCATTTGTCGCGGCACGCCAGGCTGCCATATCGGTCAGATCCACAAAAGATGTTGTCACACCAAAACGCGCCATGTATTTCTGAAATAGCACGTTGGTGGTGCCAAATACGCCCCGGGAGCAGACGACATGATCTCCTGACTGCAGCAAAGCCATACACGTACTGAGAATCGCCGCCATCCCGGACGCCGTCGCCACGGCCTTTTCACCACCTTCCATAGCGGCAATGCGAGCCTCAAACGCCTGCACGGTCGGGTTGGTAAAGCGGGAATAGATATTGCCCGGCTCTTCACCTCCGAACCGGGCAGCCGCCTGAGCAGCACTGCCGTAGACAAAGCTGGAGGTTGGGAAAATTGCATCGCTGTGCTCAAGCTGTCCGGTGCGAATCTGCCCTGCCCTCACCGCGAGTGTGTCGACAGACATACCGTCCAGGTCAGACTCCGGTATCCATACATGCTCATCCCGACCGTGCGTCATATCTGTCTCCAGTAGGTGTGTTTGATCAGTCTTCGTCGTTGTGCAAATCGATAATGCCGTTATCCTGACCATCGGGCGTACCGGCAGAGGCCCGCATTTCGTCCTTTCTCTGCCCTTCCAGCCTGGCCAGGTAGGCGTCATCAATATCACCGGTTACATAATCGCCGGTAAACACCGAACATTCCCAGCCATCGATGTCCTCATTCACCTCGCTGACACAGGTAATCAGATCATCCAGATCCTGGTATACCAGCCAGTCGGCGCCAATCAGATCCCGCACTTCGTCCACCGTACGGTCGTGGGCAATCAGCTCGCTTGCCGATGGCATATCAATACCATACACGTTCGGATAACGCACAGGGGGCGCAGCCGAAGCAAAATAGACCTTGCGGGCTCCGGCATCCCGAGCCATTTCAACAATCTCTTTGCACGTTGTCCCGCGCACGATGGAATCATCCACCAGCAACACGTTCTTGCCCCGGAATTCCAGGTCGATCGGGTTAAGCTTCTGACGCACGGACTTTTTGCGCATTTTTTGGCCAGGCATAATAAAGGTACGGCCAATGTAGCGATTCTTGATAAAGCCTTCCCGGTACTTCACGCCAAGATGGTTGGCCATTTCCATAGCCGAGGTACGGCTGGTATCCGGGATCGGCATGACCACATCGATGTCGTGATCCGGGCGTTCCCGGCGCACTTTATCCGCCAGCACCTCGCCCATTTTCAGGCGCGCCTTGTACACAGAGACGCGGTCAATGATCGAATCGGGGCGGGCAAAGTAAACGTGTTCGAAAATACAGGGATACAGCTTGGGCGACTCAGCACACTGTTCTGTATAGAGGGTGCCGTCGGTCTCAATGTAAACCGCTTCTCCCGGTGCGATATCACGAACCACCTCGAAACCGGCAGCATTCAGCGCCACTGTCTCGGAAGCAATCATGTACTCCTTCTGGCCATTTTCGGCTTCGCGAACGCCATAACAGGCAGGGCGAATGCCGTTAGGATCGCGGAATCCGACAATACCGTAGCCGGTGACCATGGCAATAACCGCATAGGCTCCGCGGCAACGCTTGTGTACGGCCCGAACGGCGGCGAAAATCTCCGCTTTGGTGGGGTTGAGCTTGCCAAGCTTCTGTAACTCGTGGGCAAATACGTTCAGCAACACCTCGGAATCCGAGTTGGTGTTGATATGGCGGAGGTCGGTGCGGAACAGGTCGCTGCTCAGTTCGTCGGCATTGGTCAGATTACCGTTATGGGCCAGCGTAATACCATAGGGACTGTTGACATAGAACGGCTGCGCCTCGGCCGAGCTGGAACTGCCAGCTGTGGGATACCGGACATGGCCGATACCCACATTGCCCACCAGCCTGCGCATGTGGCGCGTGTGAAAGACATCACGCACAAGCCCGTTGTCTTTGCGCAGAAAAAACCGATCGTCCTGAAAGGTAACAATACCCGCTGCATCCTGGCCACGATGTTGTAGAACGGTCAGCGCATCATAAAGAAGCTGATTGACGTTTGAAGTACTGACGATACCGACAATGCCACACATGGCTGGACAACTCTCCGAGTGTTAAAACTGAATGTTAGCGGGATGCAGGCGCAGGTGCTACGCCTTATGTCTTTTCAGGTGCATCAGGCATTACCTGCGCATCTGCTTCAGGGCCCAGGAAACGGGCAAACTCATCGCCGAGCACCCGGCGTGACCAATCTTCGACCACGGCCAGACGCTCGATCATTACCGAGCTTCGCCACCAGGTATCCTGGGCCAGGGGTGTGTACCGGGTAAACGCGATCGCCACAATCACGACAACCACGCCTCTGAGCAAACCAAAACCCATGCCCAGGACCCTGTCCGTAGCCGATAGCCCGGTGACCCGCACCAGATGACCGATCATGTTATTGATGATGGCACCGACAATCAGCGTGCCGAAAAACAAAATCGCGAAGGCCGCAATCAGCCTCACCAAGGGTGTCTCAACGGTAGACTCAAGCAGGGACTGCATCTGCGGGTGAAAGGTACGCGCAAGGATAAAGGCGCCGACCCAGGTAACCAGCGATAAGGCCTCGCGCACAAAACCCCGCTTAAGACTGATAAGCGTGGACACGGCAATCAGGGCTATGATGACCCAGTCTATCCAGATCAGCGCTTCCATGGAAAACCCGGTGGAGAAAACGAAAGGCGGATTCTAACAGGAATCCTGCCCGCACCAAACCGGCGGAACCGGAAATTCGTGGTATTTATCAGAGACTGAAAAACTACTTATCGCCGGTTGTCACAAGGCTGTTAAGGCCGAATGCCTTATCAAGCTCGGCCTTGGCTCTGGCAGCATCATCCTTGTTAACAAAGGGGCCGCTGAATACCCTGGTCAGAGAGGTGTCACCGCGGGACACCTGCTGAAGGTGAGCGCCATACCCCATTTCCAATACTTTGTCGCGAAGCCGCTGCGCGTTGTCGGCGTTGCCGAAACTGCCCAGCTGCACCACCCAGGCTCCCGCCAGGGATCCACTGAACTCGGCCTTGTCGGCGATTTCCGCATCGCCAACCAGCACCCGCTTTACCGCCTCCTCCGGTTTGGCGGCCTCGGGCTCGGATACTATAGCCTTTTCAGGCTCTTCCGCCCGATTTTGGGGTTCTTCGGCAGGCTCTTCGATAATCCGGTAGCCACTACCGGCGCGTTCTGTTTCCGATGGTTCGGTGGCCACAGGCGGCGTGGCTATCGGTTCACCGGACTGATCCGGCAAGTCCACTTCCGGAAAAGGAGGCTCTTCGGGAATGGTAATCGCCGTGGACTCACGCCTGGAGTGCGGCTCGTCGAAGATCATGGGTACAAAAATCACCGCCAGTGATACCAGTACCAATGCCCCGATAATCCGCTGTTTCAGTCCATCCACCTGACAAAACTCCCGTTAAGCATGCTCAAAAACCCGATACTAACGGGCTCCCAACCATAACTCAAAGCCCCGCCAGACCCATGGACAAACTTTAAGGCTGAAAAAGCTGACGTGCCTCGGCTACAGTAAAGAATGACCCGAACACAATAATAACGTCTTCCGGGGCCGCTTGCGCCAAAGCGGCCGACACCGCATCCGGCACGGAATCGAAAGACCGAACCGGCTTCGCGGAAAGGACTGCTCCGGCCCGCTGCTCCAGCGCTCCCTGGCTCAGCCCGCGGGGCACGGATAGCCCACCCAGATACCAGTCATCGACCGTCGTAATCATGGCGCTGAGTACACCCTCAATGTCCTTGTCCATCAAGGCACCGTACACCGCATGTACCCTTTGCCCCTGCCCTTTGAAGACCGCAAGTTTGCCTGCCAGCCATCGCGCAGCGTGGGGATTGTGCCCTACGTCGGCGATCACAGCGGGCTTTGACTGCAACCTTTCGAACCTTGCGGGCAGGGACAGGCCGGCCAGGCATTCCTCAATCACATCACGGCCCAACCCGGGTTCCAATGCGCGACTGACAACCACAGCCGCGGCCAGGCTTTGTATGGGGAGGGGATCTGCGGGCAAGGCCAACTGCACGCCATCCACTGTCAGCGTTACTGCGTCTGCTCCGCGGCACTCAAGGGAATAATCACGGCCGGTCAGCCTGAGCGCAACCTTCTGGGCGCTGGCTTGCTGCAATACCGATGCCGGAGGTTCAGGGTCCGCGCATACCGCAAAAATACCCGGGCGGAGAATTCCAGCCTTTTCAAAACCGATCACCTCCCGGTTATCGCCCAGAAAGCCGATATGGTCGATGTCGACAGAGGTGATTACCGCCACATCCGGATCCAGAACGTTGACTGCATCAAGACGGCCGCCAAGACCCACCTCGAGAATCCAGTCCTCGACACCGGCATTCTCAAAAGCAACAAATGCGGCGAGGGTACCGAATTCAAAATAGGTTAATGAAACTCCCCCTCGGGCTGATTCGACCCGCTCAAACGCGGTTACCAGCTCGCCATCGGAAATCTCACGCCCGGCCAGGCGCACCCGCTCGTTGTAGCGAACAAGATGGGGTGACGTATAGGCTCCGACCGTGCGCCCTGCCGCCAGAAGCAGCGCTTCAATCGCTGCAACGGTGGTTCCTTTACCATTGGTACCTGCCACCGTCGTGATGCGGGCCCGGGGTTTACGGGGAAACAGTCGCCTGAGCACCAACAGCACACGATCCAGGCCCAGGTCGATCTCGGTGGGATGAATGGCCTCAAGCCAGTGAAGCCACTCATCAACCGTAGCTCCCCTCGCCGGAGCCTGGCCAAGCGCCTCGGAATCAGGCTTCATCTGGTTCATCAACACCCGGTTTTTCCGTCACTTCAAATTCGATGGGCGCTTCTGTTCCCGGCTTTTCCTGAGCCGTAAACTTGGCCAGCAGGTGCGCAATACGTTCGCGCATCTGATGCCGGTGCAAGATCATATCGATTGCCCCATGCTCCAGCAGGAATTCACTGCGCTGGAACCCCTCAGGAAGCTTTTCCCGCACCGTCTGCTCGATCACCCGCGGGCCAGCAAAGCCGATCAGCGCGAAGGGCTCGGCAATGTTCAAATCGCCAAGCATCGCCAGACTTGCAGAAACACCGCCAAACACCGGATCGGTCATCACCGAAACATAGGGAATACCTTCCTGCTTCATGCGCTCCAGCACGGCCGCTGTCTTCGACATCTGCATCAAAGACAGAATCGCTTCCTGCATACGGGCACCGCCACTGGCCGAAAAGCATACCAGCGGAATCCGGTGTTCCAGGGCAACGTTGGCTGCCTGGACAAATTTTTCGCCCACCACCTGCCCCATGGAACCGCCAAGGAAGTTGAACTCAAATGCACAGGCCACCAGAGGCACGCCAAGGGTAGTACCCCGCATGGCGACCAGCGCATCTTTTTCGCCGGTTGCCTTTTGGGCTGCGGCAAGGCGGTCTTTGTAACGCTTGCTATCCTTAAACTTGAGGCGATCCGAAGGCTCCAGGTGGTTGGCAATCTCTTCCCGATCCTCGGTGTCGAGGAAAATTTCGAGGCGCCGCCTGGCTGATACCCTCAGGTGGTGGTTGCACTTGGGACATACATCCAGATTTTTTTCGAGCTCAGGCTTGTACAGAAAAGCACTGCATTTCGGGCACTTTTTCCAGAGACCTTCCGGTACTCCGGTACGTTGCCGTGATTCCGAGCGGATTTTGCTCGGCATGATCTTGTCCAGCCAGTTACTCATGCTTTCATCCTGTCCTTTGGCGCCTGGAAACGACCGGCTTACTGAGCCAGACTATCCAGCGCTTTGCGCATAGGGTTCAAAAGATCCGTCAAGGCCTGATGCAGCGCTTTTGGATCGGTCTGATGTCGGGCTATTGTATCGACCAGCACGCTGCCAACAATTACACCATCGGATACTCTGCCGACAGCGGCGGCAGTTTCCGCATCCCGGATACCGAAGCCCACACCAACCGGCAAAGCGGTCAATTCATGTACGTGAGCGACTTTTCTGGCGACTTCATCCACATCAATACTGGCTGAGCCGGTCACACCCTTGATAGAAACATAGTACACATAGCCGGAAGAGTGCTCACTGATCGCCCGGATACGCTCGTCGGTTGTGGTTGGCGCCAACAAAAAGATCGGGTCCAGATTTCGTGCTGCAAACAAAGGCGCCACTTCATCAGCTTCTTCCGGCGGCAGATCCACCGTCAGAATACCGTCAATGCCCGCATCGGCAGCGGCATCGGCAAACGTTTCGTAGCCCATGGCTTCCATGGGATTCAGATACCCCATCAGAACGACCGGCGTTTCGGTATCGGTTTCCCTGAACTCCTTGACCATGGCAATCACCCGGCGCAAAGAGGTACCGTGCTTCAAAGCGCGCTCACACGCCAACTGGATAACGGGACCGTCGGCCATGGGGTCTGAAAACGGAACGCCTAACTCAATGATATCGGAACCCGCAGCCACCAGCGCATGCATCAGCGCAACGGTCTCATCGGGGTGGGGGTCGCCAGCGGTCACAAACGGGATAAGCGCCTTGCGCCCCTGGCTTTTCAACGCCTTTAAAACACCTTCAATTCGGCTCATGCCTGCTTCCCTCAGATCTCGATTCCGTCAAGTTGCGCGATAGTATGAATGTCTTTATCACCGCGCCCGGACACGTTAATTACCAGCACCTGATCCTTATCCATGGTTGCTGCCAGTTTCAGGCCATAGGCAACGGCATGAGCGCTTTCCAGGGCAGGCATAATACCCTCAATCCGGGTGAGTTTACGGAAGCCATCCAGCGCCTCCTCATCCGTAACAGACACGTAATTAGCCCGGCCAATATCTTTCAACCAGGCATGCTCGGGCCCGACCCCCGGGTAATCCAGACCGGCACTAACCGAATGGGTGCCAGCAATCTGCCCGTTCTCGTCTTCCATCAAATAGGTTCTGTTACCGTGCAGAACACCGGGACGTCCAGCGCATAAGGGTGCAGCATGCTGACCCGAGTCGATGCCCAGACCACCCGCTTCGACACCGTAAAGTTGAACTGACTCGTCCCCCAAAAAAGGATAAAACATACCGATTGCGTTGGAACCACCGCCCACACAGGCGACCAGGGCATCCGGTAATCTGCCTGCCTGGGCCACTGATTGCTCGCGCAGTTCGCGACCGATCACCGACTGAAAATCACGAACCAGCAAAGGATAAGGGTGAGGCCCGGCTACGGTACCGATGATATAGAAGGTATCATCGACGTTGGCGACCCAGTCGCGCATCGCATCGTTCATCGCATCTTTGAGGGTCTTGGTGCCACTTTCAACCGAATGCACCGTCGCCCCCAGAAGTTTCATACGGTAAACGTTCAGCGACTGACGCTTGACGTCTTCGGAGCCCATGAAAACGTGGCACTCCAGCCCCAGGCGCGCGCACACAGTCGCAGTGGCAACACCATGCTGCCCGGCACCGGTTTCAGCGATAACCCGCTTCTTGCCCAGAAAGCTGGCCAACAAGGCCTGGCCAATGGTGTTGTTTACTTTGTGAGCACCGGTGTGATTCAAATCTTCGCGCTTCAGCCAGATCTGTGCCCCGCCCGCCTCACGGGTCAGCCGTTCTGCAAAATACAGCGGGCTCGGGCGCCCCACATAGTCTGCCAGATCTTTGTCAAATGTCGCCTGAAACTCCGGATCCTCCTTGAGGCGCAGATATTCACGCTCAAGCGTCATCAGGGAGTCCATCAGGGTTTCAGAGACAAAGCGCCCGCCGAAGGCGCCAAAATGGCCCCGGGAATCAGGCAGCGCCTTCAACATATCCTCAGTCAGTTTTACAGACACGATTAACCTCTTTGAAAAATTGAGACAATTTGGTGGCGTCTTTTTTACCTTTGTATTCTTCCACTCCGCCGCTGACATCCACAGCCCAGGGGCGAACCTGCTCAATTGCGCTTGCTACGTTGGCCGACGATAAGCCGCCCGCCAGTATCAGCGGCATCGGGCGCTTTTCCGGTATCAGGCTCCAGTTGAAGGAGTGCCCGGTACCGCCATATTTTCGCGGGTCCCAGGCGTCCACCAGAAGCCCGGATGCCTGATGGTAATCAGAAAACGCCTGCTCTATCTGCCCCGCCTCACGCACGCGCACCGCCTTGATCCAACGGCGGCGAAACGATTGGCAAAATGCCGGTTTTTCATCTCCATGGAACTGCAACAAATCCAGAGGCACCTCGGCCAGCAACCGCTGCACGTAGTCCGGATCAGGATTTACAAACAGCCCGGTCACACTGACAAACGCGGGTATCCTCCGGCTCAGGGCGACTGCCTGATCAATGGATACCGACCGTGGACTATCAGCAAAGAATACCAGCCCAATGGCATCGGCACCGCTTGCCACGGCCGCATCGACATCGGCTTCCACCGTTAACCCACAAATTTTTACCCGCACCGTCATGGCTGCGACCGCTCCTGTTTCGGGTGTATGTGAGTAGGCTCAATGGGCGCATTTTGAGCGTCATCAAACCAGGCGTTAACAAATGCCGGACCACAGGACGCCTTTGGCACTCCGAAACCAGAGGGATAACCCACATCCACCAGGTACAAACCGTCTGGCGGCGCTGTCACGCCTGCCCGCTTCCGATCCCGGCCCGCCAGAATACCACTTATCCAGCTCTCCGGCTGCTGCCCGTTACCAACCGCCATTAAGGCACCGGCAATGTTGCGAACCATATGATGCAGAAACGCATTGGCCTGCACATCAATTACGACGAAATTACCGTGGCGGGTTACTGCAATCTGCTCAAGAAAGCGAACAGGTGTTCGTGACTGGCAGCCAGCTGCCCGGAATGCCGAAAAATCATGCTCGCCGACCAAAGCCTGGGCAGCTCTGTGCATACGGAGCTCGTCAAGCGGGCGGAAGGTCCAGCTTACCTGACCCCGCTGAATACCCGGGCGCACCGGGTGGTTGAATATGACATACCGGTAGCGCCTGTAGACAGCTGAGAAGCGGGCATGAAAGTCCCCCTCACCCATGCCGGCCCAATGCACAGAGATATCCGCTGGCAAGGCGGTATTCATCCCCATCACCCAGGAACGCCGGTTACGAATGGCCGAGGTGTCGAAGTGGGCCACCTGAAAACTGGCGTGCACTCCGGCATCGGTTCGCCCGGCGCACACCAGGTTCACAGGCTGGTCTGCCACTCTGCTGGCGGCTTTGGCAAGCTCACCTTCAACCGAACGGACACCGCTCTTCTGATATTGCCAGCCATGGAAGGCCTGCCCGTCGTATTCAAAAATGATAACAACACGCCCGTTGCCAATGGCGTTGTCTGTAGTCAGGGGTTGTGGTGTAAGAAACAAGAGCAGACCCGGTCTTTAAACGCAGAAAACGCAAACGCCGGCCAACTGGCCGGCGTTTGCCGCTGATGATCCGATTATAACGAATCAGGAAAGATTTTTAAGAAGCTCCTTGGCTTCCGCCTTCTGCTCCTCTGTTCCTTCCAGCGCAACCTCTTCCAGAATGTCGCGCGCACCATCGCCATCACCCATCTCGATGTAGGCTCTGGCCAGATCAAGTTTGGTCGCCGCTTCGTCGGTTCCTGCCAGGAAGTCGAAGTCGTCATCCTCACCCAAATCATTTTCGTCTATGTCGGCAACCGTTTCACTCTGCTCCAAACCGGCATCAAGTGCATCGGATGCAACAGGAACAGCGTCGTCCTCAAGATCCGCCTCAGGTGTCTCGTCTTCAGAAAGCTCCGCTTCCTCTGCGAGCGTTTCAGGATTCTGCTGTTCTTGGCGACTCTCATCCGGATCTATATCCGCGAGGGCTTCCTCCAGGTTCAGTTCATCATCAAGAGACGGCTGATCACCAGCGCCCGATACAGGTTCTGCAAATTCTGAAAACTCTTCCATCAAGGCCAGATCTTCATCTGAAACGTCTAACTCCAAATCATCCAGGTCGGACTCATCCATATCCAGCTCACCTGTGAGCTTTTCCTCGTCTGCGACCTTGTCCAGCTCGGCATCCAGCTCGTCGAGGAAAGACTCGTCAAGACTGTCATCGAGTTCTGCGTCGAACTCCTCAGCCAGTTCGATCTCCTCAGCGCCATCCCCGGTGTCGGCAGCACTTGACGCCAAACCGGTGTCCGGCAGGTCATCTTCCAGATCAGAGGAGTCGAGCGACTTGTCATCACCCTCCGCCAGAGAAACATCCTCAAATGCAGATTCGAACTCCAGATCAAGATCCAGTTCATCGTCAGGATCTTTCGCCTTCTGTTTGTCCAGTTCCTCATCCAACTCCAGAGATGCAAAGTCCGTTTCGGATGGCAGCTCATCAGCCGATTCCGACACGTCTTCGTCCGCCTTCTGGTCGAGCACAGACAGGTCATACTCAATCAGATCGTCCCGGCTGTCTTTATCGGCCTCGACATCAGATGCCAGTTCACCGAACTCATTTTCATCGTTTTCCGGAGCCGTCGCTTCAAACTCATCGACTTGCAGTTCATCGGAAACCATCGGATCAGCATCGGCAAGGTTCCCGCCTCTGCTCTCGTCATCAAGATCCGGGCTACTGCCAAACGACCCCGTACGCAACTGGGATTCCAGGTCGTCAATGCTGGGCATGGCCTCGGCTTCCGCCAGCTTCTCGCGCAGGATATCCGCTTGCGCCAGGGCATCTTCATCTTCAAGAGCGGCAATTTCCTGATGCTGCTTCTCAAACGCGCCCCGATCCTGACTCTCGGCGTATACCGCGAGCAACTTCAGGCGCAGATCTGCCCGGCTTGGTTCTCGGGAAATTGCTGCCTCAAGAACCTGACTTGCCTGCTCCCATTGCCCATAAGCAATGTAGGTGTCCGCCTCGGCCAATACATCGCCCTCTCCGGCGCTTTGCTCTTCACCATCATCAAGGTTCAGGTCAAAGGAGTCCTTATCATCGCCATCATCACTGTTCAGTTGTTCGTAAAACTCTTTTTCCCGGCTCGCATTGCGGCGGGCGACCAGCAGCAACAACAGCAGCAACAACACGAGACCGCCGCCAAGCGCAATCTGGTACATCGGATTGTTGAGGATGCCGTCAATGATATTCCCCGGGAAGGCCTTTTCCGGCGAGACTACCGGCGGCTGTGCAGGTGCAGGCTCCGCCTTTGGCGGAGTAGCAGGCTCTTCAGCCAATTCCGAAGCAGCCGACTCGTCGCCTGCCTGCTCTATAGCGGCTTCTGGCTCGGGCGTTGCCGCTGCGGCACCAGCCTCATCAGACACAACTTCCGGTTCAACACTCTCGCCATCGGCAGGCGTCAGCTCTTCTTCAGATGGCTGTTGCCCGTCGTTCCCGATCTCAGGCCCGGCATCCGAGGCTGTCGTTACCTCAGCATCGAGCTCTTCAGCCGTTTCTACTGTTGAACCTGAACTCTCACCAACCGGGCCACCCGGGGCGTCACCGGAAACTTCCGTGCCATCCTCAGCGGCCTCTGCCGACAGACCCTGAAGATCCGCCAACTGACTGTTCTTGAGCTCCAGCAAGCGCTGCAATGTCTCAACCTGATCCTGAAGATCCTCAACGCGGGTATTCAGGTCTTCATTCGCACGCCGTGCCGCCTCCAGCTCTTCCATGGCCATGGCCGAACCTGCGTCTGCCCCTCCTGGTAAATCACCGTCCCCACCGGCAGAGCCACCTTCTTCTGATGTGCGGGTATCGGCCTCATCGGCAACCAGCAAACGTAACTCATCTCCGCCTGCTGCTGTTCCGGCGCCAGCACCCCCAGCCGAAGCGGTGTCGGTTGCATCAACAGCACGCGGCGACTGGAATTCCTGATTCTGGCGGGCGACGATCTGATTCGCTTCCGCACGGCTGCGATCACTGATCTGTTCGATCGATGGAATGCGCAATATTTCGCCGCGCTTGAGGCGGTTGATATTGCCACCGATAAACGCACCGGGGTTGAGATCCTGCAGAGCCAGCATGACTTGCTGCATGGAGACAGAATCGTTCGGGCGCACTTGTTGAGCAATTGTCCACAAGGTATCGGAAGAACCTGTAGGCCCGAACGTACCGGCAGAAGCACCCCGACCGGTTGAACCCTGAACGGTTTCCTGGCGGCGAATAGACTCTGACGACCGGGCGGAACCGGCCGCTGACTGGCGAGCCACCGCCGGCGCACTTATCTGCTCCTGAATGCCGGACTCTTCGGCATAAACAGGAGGATCAACCAGAACCGCGTATTCACGCATCAACCGGCCATTGGGCCAGGTCAGTTCTAGCAGAAAATTGAGATAGGGCTCCCGCACCGGTTCCCGGGACGACACGCTGATCGACAGGTTGCCATCGGCTCCCGTCACAACCTCAAAACGTAACTGGCTCAGAAACTGGTGGCGCTCCAGACCCACGCGCTGATACGCGGCTTCCGGTGCCACATTGACGAACACCTCACCGGGATCGACGCCACGACTCTGATTTAATGATATGTCTGCATCCAGGGGCTCATTCAGCCAGGACTGGAGCTCAATCTCTCCCAACCCCAAGGCCTGAGCCATTCCAGAGCCGAGCCCTCCCGCCAGCGCCAGGGCAACCGCAAGCTTGCGTACCTTCATGCTTTTTCCTTTCCAGTCTCCGTTATTCGTTACTGCTGTCTATCAACAGAATCGGATGAGGTTGGATGACTTTCGCCTGAATATTTCTCATTCTTCTTTTTTTAGCAGTAATACCGCTCGGTTGGGCAAGTATTGTTGATATAACCCGTTTAATCAATGAATCAGACGGATTCCTTGCACCATTTTTTGATCTGTCTGGCGGAACTTGTTAGATGCACTGAAAATAACAGGGGCGGACACTGAAATCAGCCTCCGCCCCTGACCGGCAGTCAAAAAACCGGACGCAGTTGGCATTAATTGCCTCTGCGTAACATTTCTTAACGCTCCTGAAGGATCCGGAGCATCCGGCGCAACGGCTCTGCCGCTCCCCAGAGCAACTGATCACCAACCGTGAACGCAGAAATGTACTCCGGCCCCATCGCGAGTTTGCGAATACGGCCAATCGGTACACTCAGGGTTCCGGTCACCTTGGCCGGTGTCAGTTCCTGCATTGTGGCATCCCGATCATTCGGAACCACTTTCACCCAGTCGTTTGCCTTGGCAAGAATGCTCTCGATCTCGGCAACCGACAGATCCTTTTTCAGCTTGATGGTCAAAGCCTGACTGTGGGAGCGCATGGCGCCAATCCGCACACAGATGCCATCAATCGGAATCGGGTTACCGGAACGACCAAGGATTTTATTGGTCTCAACCCCGGCTTTCCATTCTTCTTTGCTCATGCCGTTATCGAGCTGCTTGTCGATAAACGGAATCAGGCTGCCAGCCAGCGGCACACCAAAGTGTTCCGTGGGAAAGTCACCGGAGCGCATGGTTTCGGTTACCTTCTGGTCGATATCCAGAATGGCCGAAAAGGGATCAGCCAACTCAGATGCAACGCTTTCATTGAGTGCGCCCATCTGCTCCAGAAGCTCACGCATATTCTTGGCGCCAGACCCGGAAGCGGCCTGGTATGTCATGGGCGTAACCCACTCCACCAGATCTTCCTGCAGCAGGCCGCCCAGGGCCAGCATCATCAGGCTTACCGTGCAGTTGCCGCCAATGTAGTCCTTCACGCCCTTTTCGAGGGCTGCGTCGATAACATTGCGGTTCACCGGATCCAGCACAATCACTGAATGGTCCGCCATTCTCAGCGTAGAGGCTGCATCAATCCAGTAACCCTGCCAACCGGTGTCGCGCAGCTTCTGGTAAACCTCGGAGGTGTAGTCACCACCCTGACAGGTAAGCACCACATCCATGCTCTTGAGAATGTCGATATCAAACGCGTCCTGCAAAGGCGGAACGTCTTCCTTGCCAACATCCGGTGCCGGTTTTCCCGCCTGGGAAGTGGTAAAAAACACCGGCTCTATGTCGGCGAAATCGTTTTCTTCGCGCATGCGCTGCATCAGGACCGAGCCTACCATGCCGCGCCAACCTACAAGTCCAACTCGTTTCATGTGCCAGGACTTCCAACTCTATGCCCGCCCGCTGCCGTTATCGCTGACAAGGACGGGATGGATGATCCCGCAGTGGCTGCATCCCGCCACTGTCGGGTCGTTAATATCTGAAGCCGATGACTGTTACAGGGCCGCCAGAACGGCCTCACCCATTTCCCGGGTCGACACCTGCGTGCCACCTTCCGCCATAATGTCGGCGGTGCGCAGCCCCTGATCCAGCACCTTGCTGACCGCAGCCTCAATGGCCTGGGCCGCCTTTTCTTCATTCAGACTGTAGCGCAACATCATCGCCGCGCTGAGAATGGTGGCCAGCGGATTCGCGATACCCTTGCCAGCGATATCCGGGGCGGAACCGTGACAGGGCTCGTACATACCCTGCTTGTCTGCATTCAGGGAGGCCGACGGCAACATGCCAATGGAGCCTGTCAGCATCGCAGCTTCGTCAGACAGAATATCACCAAACATATTGCCAGTCACAATCACATCGAACTGTTTCGGCGCACGAACCAGTTGCATTGCGGCGTTATCCACGTACATATGGGAGAGCTCGACATCGGGATATTCCCGCTTGAGGTCTTCCATGATTTCACGCCAGAGCACGGTCACTTCCAGCACGTTCGCCTTGTCGACAGAGCACAGTTTCTTACCACGCTGCTGTGCGGCTTCGAAGGCCACACGGCCGATACGGCGGATTTCAGACTCGGTGTACTGATAGGTGTTGTAGCCTTGGCGCTCACCGCTCTCAAGCTGACGAACACCCCGCGGCTGCCCGAAGTAAATCCCGCCGGTGAGCTCGCGAACGATCAGGATATCCAGCCCCGAAACCACCTCCGGCTTGAGGGAAGACGCAGAAGCCAGTTGCGGATACAGAATGGCCGGACGCAGGTTCCCGAACAGCTCCAGATTGGAGCGCAACCCCAACAGACCCTTTTCCGGGCGCTTCGCCATAGGCAGGCTGTCCCACTGGGGGCCACCCACGGCACCAAGTAGAATCGCATCGGCTTCACGCGCCTTGCTCAGAGTAGTTTCCGGCAGCGGTGTATCCTCGGCATCGATCGCGGCACCGCCCACCAGTGCCTTGTCAAAGCTCAGGCCAAGGCTGAACTGTTCATTGATCTTGTTCAGCACCTTCTCGGCTTCTGCGACAATTTCCGGCCCGATTCCATCACCGGGCAACAACAATACATTACGGGGCATAGTCAGTTTCCTTGTCTTTTCAGTTTCCAGCGTTAAACAGCCAGGGTGCCGATGAGCGACGCGCATCTTCATAGGCGCGAATGGTATCCGCATCCTCCAGGGTCACGCCAATGTCGTCCAGACCATTGAGCAGGCAGTGACGGCGGAAATCGTCCACCTCAAAACTGAAAGATTGACCGGACGGCGTGGTTACGGTTTTGGCTTCCAGGTCAACACTCAGCTCATAGCCGCTTTCAGCCTCTGTCTCACGGAACAGCTGATCAACAATTTCTTCTTCAAGAACAATGGGTAACAAGCCATTCTTAAAGCAGTTGTTGTAAAAAATATCGGCATAGCTGGGAGCAATGACCACCCGGAAACCAAAGTCATCCAGCGCCCAGGGGGCATGCTCGCGGCTGGAGCCACAGCCAAAATTGCGGCGAGCCAGCAGAATGCTCGAACTCTTGTAGCGCTCCTGGTTCAGCATGAAATCCGGATTGATTGGACGCTGGGAGCAATCCTGATCTGGTTTGCCTTCGTCCAGGTAACGCAGCTCATCAAACAGATTCGGCCCGAAGCCGGTGCGCTTGATGGATTTCAGAAACTGCTTGGGAATAATCATGTCCGTGTCCACATTGGAACGGTCCATGGGGGCAACAATACCCTTGTGTTGCGTAAATGCGCGCATGGTCTCTCTCCTGTGGATCAGTTCAGCAAGTCACGAACATCAACGAAATGGCCGGTCACCGCCGCTGCGGCTGCCATCGCCGGGCTGACCAGGTGAGTGCGCCCACCAAAGCCCTGACGGCCTTCAAAGTTACGGTTCGACGTAGACGCACAATGCTCACCCTGGCCCAGTTTGTCGGCATTCATCGCCAGACACATGGAGCAACCGGGATCACGCCACTCCAGGCCTGCTTCGACGAAAACCTTGTCCAGGCCTTCCTGCTCGGCCTGAGCCTTAACCAGCCCGGAACCCGGCACCACCATCGCCTGCTTCAGGCTGGCTGCCACTTTACGGCCTTTCACCACCGCCGCCGCCTCGCGCAAATCTTCAATCCGGCTGTTGGTGCAAGAGCCAATGAACACCCGGTCGAGCTTGATATCCGTAATCTTCTGATTTGGCGCCAGACCCATATACTTCAGCGCACGAACAATGCCCTCACGCTTGATCGGATCGTCTTCCTGCTCGGGATCCGGCACATTGCCGTCCACACCAACCACCATTTCCGGAGAAGTTCCCCAGCTCACCTGGGGCTGAATGGCACTGCCGTCCAGTTCGACCACCTTGTCGAACTCGGCATCGTCATCGCTGTGCAGGGTGCGCCAGTATGCTACGGCCTTGTCCCAGGTTTCGCCTTTAGGTGAAAACGGACGACCTTTCACATAATCGATGGTGGTGTCATCAACCGCCACCATACCCACCCGGGCACCTGCCTCGATGGACATATTGCAGATGGTCATCCGCCCTTCCATGCTCAGGCCACGAATGGCCTCACCGCCAAACTCGATGGCATAACCGGTACCGCCCGCAGTGCCAATCTTGCCAATAATCGCGAGCACAACATCTTTACCGGTCACGCCAGGCCCGAGCTTGCCATTCACCTTCACCAGCATGTTCTTCATTTTCTTCTGAACCAGACACTGAGTGGCCAGAACATGCTCGACTTCCGAGGTACCGATGCCGTGGGCCAGACAACCGAAAGCGCCATGGGTAGAGGTATGGGAATCACCACACACAATGCTCATACCCGGCAAGGTGGCACCCTGCTCCGGCCCGATCACATGCACAATGCCCTGGCGCTGATCCTTGATCTTGAATTCAAGAATGCCAAACTCGTCGCAGTTCTTGTCGAGTGTTTCCACCTGGGTACGGGATACCGGATCGACGATTCCATCGATGCCCTTATCGCGATCCGTCGTTGGCACGTTGTGGTCCGGCGTGGCGAGGTTGGCATCGATACGCCAGGGCTTACGCCCTGCCAACCGAAGGCCTTCAAAGGCCTGGGGTGAAGTCACTTCGTGCAGTAATTGACGATCAATATAAATCAACGCGGAACCATCATCCCGCTGCTTGACCAGGTGGTCGTCCCACAACTTGTCGTATAAGGTCTTGCCCGCCATGATTCTCTCTCACTTTCCGGGGGTTTCTGTTTTTGCTTTAGCTGAGCTCATCATACTCCCTTCGGTTAAATAACCTCAATTCATGTTTTTTATTCATTGCATTCCAATCAGCTATTCGAGAACATGATCAGGACGATACCTTGGTGCGAGTCACGATCGGATGGGGGGTGACTTTTCAAAACACGCCTACAAGCACGTCCATGTGGTCTCGTTTCGGGCCGTCCATGGCCCTCAACGGTTTTGAAAAGCCACCCCCCATCCGATCATGCCCCAGGCGTACTGCATAGCAGCACCATCATCGCCGGATACAAGTGAAATGTTGGGGAATCAGCTTCGGGGCCCCTTCCCAAAAATTTCGGAGGCCAAGGATGGCCGGAGAGAAGCGCACAGGGATGTGCTTGTAGCGGTTTTTGGGAAGGGGCCCCGAAGCTGATTCTTACACCAACGCGATCAGGCTACTGAACGGGCAACTCCATGGACTCAAACGCACTAAAAGCTTTCCTGACCATCGTCGACCAGGGCTCGTTCTCTGAAGCCGCCGAAGCCCTGCATCTTACCCAACCTGCCATCAGCAAACGCCTGGCCACCCTCGAAAGCCAACTCGGCACCAAACTCATCGACCGCAGCAACCGCGAAATCCGCCTCACCGAAAGCGGCGCCAGATTACTGCCCCATGCCCGCAAAATCCTCGATGAAATCCATAACGCCAAAAGCGCGCTGACCCACGACACCAACACCATCGACGGTCAACTGCACTTCATTGCCAGCCACCACATAGGCCTGCATCACCTGCCCGACTGGCTGCGCCGATACCGCAAAGAGTACCCCCAGGTAGAGCTGCACCTGCAGTTCATGGAATCCGATGCCGCCTACCACCAGATGAACAAGCGTAATGCCGAGCTGGCCTTTGTCACCCTCAGTGACAGCATGGACCCGCAATTTACCGTACTCGCCCAATGGCCAGACCCCATGGCCTTCGTGGTTGGCCGGGAGCACCCCCTCGCCTTATTGCCTTGCCCGAGCCTTGCCGATCTCGCACCCCATCCCGCCCTGCTGCCAGACACCAGCACCGCTACTTATCGCGGCATCAGCCGCCTGTTCCTGGAGGCCAACCTCACTTTGAAACCCTTGATGCCCACCAACTACCTCGAAACCATCAAGATGATGACCAGCGTTGGTCTGGGCTGGAGCGTGTTACCAGTCAATATGATTGACAGCAGCCTGAAAGTACTCCCGGTTCCGCACACTGTCAGCCGGGTACTGGGCGCGGTCGCGCTGGAGCGCAGGCACCTGAGCAGTGCTGCGGGGGCACTGTTGAAAGTTGTGCAAGAGGAAGAAGCTTGTCAGTAGCGATGCTACTTCGCGAATGGAAGCTCGGGAGGCGCCTTGAGACCTCTCCAACTGATGATCAGGGCTAAAGCCATGGCCGCAGCGCCGCCCAAAAAAGCGGCTGACGTGCTGAAACCATCTACCAGAAATCCGGACAGCCAGGCGCCCAAGGCGCCGCCAGCGCCAAAGGTCAGGCCGCTGTATAGCGCCTGCCCCTGGCCATGGTGATGCTTGCCAAAAAAGCTCTGGACGTATTGCACCGACACGGCGTGAAGCGCTCCGTAGGAAACCGCGTGGAGCAGCTGGGCCAAAAGCAGAATGGGCAGAACAGACGTTAGCTCGGCAATAAGCAGCCAACGGATCATGGTGAGAAAGAGTGCACCGAGCACAATCTGGCGCACACTAAAGCGACGAGACAAACGGTGCATCACCAGAAACAGGCCGATTTCCGCCAGCACCCCAAGTGACCACAGTAGTCCGATGGCAAGCTTTCCATAGCCATGCTGTGCCAGATGAATGCTGAAGAAGGTGTAATAAGCGCCATGCGATACCTGCAACAGAAAATTCATGGCAAAAAACGCCAACACCGCCGGGTGTGTGACAATCGCCTTCAAACTTCCTCTCGGCGCCGGTGGCTTCCGCTGCCCCCGCTCGGATGGCAGTAAAAACGCCGATATCGCAATGCCCGCGAAAACCGGTAACAATAGATAAGGCAGGTAGCCGACGGGCAGCCATTCCAGCAAACCGCCCACCAACGCCACCGCACCAATGAAGCCCACAGATCCCCAAAGACGGATCTTGCCGTAACGTTCCCTGTGCGGCCCTAATGTGCGCAGCGTGATCACTTCGTACAGAGGAAGGACGGCGTTCCAGAAGAAGGTAAAAATCAGCATTACCAGCAGCAAGCCGTAAAACCCCGGCTCCAGAAACACCCCGGTAAAGAACAGCGAGCCGGAAATGGCGCCAAAGCGCACCAGCCATACCCGCTGGCCGGTTCGGTCACCGAGATGCCCCCAGACGCTGGGCGCAACAATTTTGGTAAGCTGGATCGTCGCCATCAGCGTGGCGATCTGAAGATAGGAGTAGCCCTGCCCCTCAAGATAGAGGGACCAGTAAGGCAACAGCCCTCCGAGGAGGGCGAAGAACCAGAAATAGAGGTTAGACAGCCGCCAGTAGATGGTAGCGCCTCCCCCGGATCACAGCTGGCCGAGAACCGGCGTGTTTACCTCAACATCGCCGTTCTGCCCACGATTACGCAGATAATGGTCCATCAGCACAATGGCCATCATCGCCTCGGCAATCGGGGTGGCGCGTATGCCCACGCAGGGGTCATGACGGCCGGTGGTGATGATCTCTGTCGGTTGGCCATCCACGTCGATACTCTTGCCCGGCAACCGCAAACTCGAGGTGGGCTTCAGAGCAATACTGGCCACAATGGGCTGGCCGGAGGAAATGCCTCCCAGCACACCGCCCGCCTGGTTGGACAGAAATCCTTCCGGCGTCATCTCATCCCGATGCTCGGTGCCCTTTTGTTCGATGCACGCGAACCCGGCGCCGATTTCCACGCCCTTCACCGCATTAATGCTCATCAGCGCATGGGCCAAATCCGCATCCAGCCGGTCGAAAATCGGCTCACCCAGCCCCGGCGGCACGCCCTCTGCGACCACATTGATACGAGCGCCGATGCTATCGCCTTCCTTGCGCAGCGCATCCATGTACGCTTCCATCTCTGCCACCTTGTCCGCATCCGGGCAGAAAAACGGGTTTTTATGAACCTGTGACCAATCGAGCTTTTCTGCCTTGATAGGCCCCAATTGGGAGAGATAGCCGCGAACCCGGATGCCCAGGCGTTGCTCCAGGAATTTACGGGCCACGGCACCTGCCGCCACACGCATTGCGGTCTCGCGGGCCGAGGAACGGCCGCCGCCCCGATAGTCCCGCACGCCGTACTTGTGGTGGTAGCTGTAATCAGCATGGGCCGGGCGAAACTGGGAGGCAATTTTGGAATAGTCTTTCGAGCGCTGGTCGGTATTCTCGATGATCAGGCCGATCGGGGTGCCGGTGGTTTTGCCCTCAAACACACCCGACAGTATACGCACCTCGTCCGCTTCCCGGCGCTGAGTGGTGTGCCGGGAAGTACCCGGCTTGCGGCGATCCAGATCCCGCTGCATGTCTTCTTCGGATAGCTCAAGCCCGGGCGGGCAACCGTCGATAATGCACCCGAGAGCCGCCCCATGGCTCTCACCAAAAGTGGTTACTGTGAACAGCTTTCCAAATGTATTTCCAGACATATTTCAGCACTTTATATTAAGTTTATAAGATCTGACTTTAATTATTCTTCGACTGCCATTCCCGCAAATCGGGCGCCGAAATCAGGAACACGCCGTCACCACCGTTTTCAAATTCCAGCCAGGTGAGAGGCAGATCCGGGTAGGCCTCATCCATGGCACCCCAGGAGTTGCCGACCTCGACAATCAACAGACCGTTCTCAGTCAGGTGGTTCGCCGCCCCGGCAATAATACGATGTGCAATGTCCAGCCCATCAGCGCCTGCAGCCAACCCCAGTGCAGGCTCATGTTGGTACTCTTCCGGCATATCTGCGAGGTCTTCCGCATCCACGTAGGGAGGATTGCTCAGGATGACATCATAGCGGCTTTCTATCTGGTCAAAGACATCAGACTGCAGAGTTTGTACACGATCCTCAAGCCCATGCAATCCGATATTGGATTCGGCAACGGCCAGCGCTTCCGGTGAAACATCAGAAAGATCGACATCCGCCTGATCAAAGACCGTGGCCGCCCCGATACCGATGCAGCCACTGCCGGTACACAAATCCAGCACTCGCGCCACGGGCGCATCGCCCAGCCAGGGCTGAAGCCCATTTTCAAGCAACTCGCCCAGCGGGGAGCGCGGCACCAGCACCCGCTCATCCACATGAAAAGGCATTCCCATGAACCAGGCCTCGCCCAGCAGATACGCCACGGGGATGCGCTCGCTGATCCGACGCTCGATACGGCCCAGAATCATTTCCCGTTCAGGTCGGGTCAGCCGGGCATCCAGGAATACGTTGTTGTTTTCCAGTGGCAAATGAACGCTCCGAAGTACCAGATGAACGGCTTCGTCCCACAGGTTATCGGTTCCGTGCCCGTAATACAGGGGCGACGACGCGAAGCGGGAAACCGCAAAACGCAGCAAGTCGCGGACGGTCAACAAATCATCGGCTGGGCTGGTCAAAATAAAATAGTCCTGCACTGAAAAAAGTAGAGCGCGCATTATACGCACGTTGGCGGGCCAGCTGCAGCCCTTACCGTTATCTGAAAACGAACGCCCGAACCGGCCTCAGAGCGCCAGCGGCCCCGAGCTGCTGCGACTGCTCTCGAATCGATCCAAAGCCTCTATCATTCGCTCCCGGCCCAACTGAATAAGCTCTGGCGCTTTATGGTAGTCGTAACTCCGACAGGCATTTTTAGGAATATTTACCAGCAAATCCGGCGGATAACCCGCAATTTTGTATTGCACCAAAGCACTCTGCATGGTTTCGATGGTAAGGTTCATCACATCGAATTTACCAATACCAAGCTTGTCCCAGTCGATAGTGTCATGTTCGTCTTTGGAACGACGGGACTTTTCCGCCTCATCCCCCACCCGACCGGCGTCACTGCTATGACTTTGCTGATCGGCCTTTCGAGCCATTTCACGGCTTATTTTCTGTTCCGGAGACTCGCCATTGTCTGCCTTCCGGGAGGTGAGGGATCTCAGAGCATCCCAGTCGAACCATCGTGATGCCTTATCCCGAATCGCATCAACCCACTCTTCCACATCATTGCCAGCTTCTTCATCCGGTGCGAACGCAGCATCGGGAATCCTCTGGGGCTTTTGCTGATCCTCCCCACTAAGGTTGACCGCCATCACGAGATCCGCATGGGCTGAAATGGTGGGGATAATGGGCAAGGGGTTTAGCAGAGCGCCGTCAACCAGTACCCGGCCGTCAAGGATCAGCGGCGTAACCACACTGGGTATGGCAACCGATGCGCGGATAGCCTTGTGAAGAGGCCCTTCCTGAAACCAGATTTCCTTGTGGGCGAGAAGATCGGTCGCCACCGCAGTGTAGGCTATGGGCAAATCCTCAATGCGGGTATCCCCGAGTATCTCGCGCACCACAGAAAAAACCTTCTCACCGCGAATAGCGCCGCCAGCATTGAAGGTAACGTCCAGCAAACGCAACACATCAAACTGGCCGAGACCGGTTACCCAGTCTTTGTAATCTTTCAGTTTGCCCGCTGCATACATGCCGCCCACCAGGGCGCCCATAGAACAGCCGGAGATAGCGACAATGTTGTAACCGCGTTCGTGCAAAACCTCAATCGCGCCAATATGGGCATAGCCCCGGGCACCGCCACTGCCGAGGGTCAGAGCAACAGTCCTCCCTTCTCCCGAGCGCGTTTGGCTGCCCGGATCGGTGCTTTCAGGGGCACTGGCCGGCGACACATCAGAACTGCTCAAAACGGCACTTGCGCCATCCTGAACCGGCGCATTCTCTGACGTCTTTTCCGGAGAGCTGTCCTTATCACCCATGCCCACTACCTCCTGATTACCAGTACTTCAATGCGATCCCCCTGGCGGGTTGCATCCCCGACCTTTACCGCAGGCCCCACCGGCACAATTCGGATCTGACTGCGGGAGACCCCGGTTTTAGCCAGAACCTCCGACAGGCTCTCTGCGGCGCGCCGGGCACGCTCCAGTGCCGCTTCGAAACTTTCTTCAGGGTTCACGCCGGTGAACGAGGCAATAATCACGTCGGCGTTGCCATTCGCCCAGTCGTTCAAAGTTCTGCGATCGTTGGCCGACCAATCAAACCGATAGGTAATACCGCCCTGCCAGGGCACAACCAACGGCCCCTTTACCAGGCCGCCTCCACCCGCAAAGCCGGGAATCGGGACATTTTCAGGCACCGCCAGATGCTCTACCCAGACATATTCTCTCAGGTTGCCCCGGGTGACGGTGTACACCAGCGTCAGCCAGTTGTTTCCATCTGATCCGCTGATGGCGGTAACCAGATAGTCCTGGTTGGCGTCGCGCCCCAGTAATCGTGCCTGTTGAAATATCTGGTTTGCCCAGACATTACTCCGGCCACAGGCGATACCCGTGCACTCAAACAGCACCGAGGCGCCAGCAGCACTGAGCTGATCACGGTAATGCGCCCTCGCAGCCTGCCGTGATGCATCCCGGTTGAGTTCGAACAACTGGCCCTGCCCCGACACAGGCAGGCGTGCCATGACGTCAGAGCGGATTTCATCGCGAATTTCCCTGACCGGACTGAACAACACCAGGTGCCCCGAAGATTGGATATCAACCGAGACTTCGAGGGTCGACTGCGGATAGGGGGCTGGCAGACCGGATGGAAGCTCCCGGGCCACCACCGGCAGGGTTACGAACACAACAAAAGCCAGCAATGCCGGCCATAACCATTTTGAAATACGGCGCTCAGTCATGGAACAGGAACCTGTTGACGGCATCTGCCACCGGAGCCACCTCGCCATCAAGATGGCAGTGATGCCCCCCGGGCACTTGAATGGTAAGCAGGTTCTCGATGAGATCTGCCCGTGAGTCTGTGCCGTCTCTTGATGCCAGCAAGCCCTCTTTGGCTTTTACAAACAGGGACGGAACTTTTAGCGCCCCCAGAGACGCCCTTACCTGCTCCTCGGTCATCATCAGCGCTGTCGGATAGCGCAACCGGGGATCCGTGCGCCACACATAGCCTTCACCGGACGACTTCATGTTCCGTGGTACCAGGGTCGTGGCGGCTTCAGGCGTCAGCGGGCTGAGGCCACCCTCACGGATACGCGCCGCTGTGGGTATGTCGGGATAGACGGCCGCCGGGGCGGAACCGTTACGGCGCTTGAGCAGAGCGCGCCTGAGCTGAGGAATGGTTTCACGGGCGGGGCGACTGAGCGCCCCCAGACTGTCAATCATGACCAGCCTGCGCACCCGCTCGGGAAACGCCGCGGCATACAGGGCACAGATAATACCCCCGAGGGAATGCCCAACCAGATCCAACGGAAAGCGCTCGCTTTCGGGGAAGTGACGCTCGACCAACTCCGAAAGATCCGCCACATAGTCCATCAACCAATATCCGGTGCCGGGCGGGCGGTGGCCCGAGTGACCGTGCCCGGCCATGTCAATGGCATGCAATGCGGCCCCACCGGTAAGCAATGGCGCAAGCCTGGCAAAGGTCATGGCATTATCCAGCCAGCCATGCAGCATCAGAACCGGTGGCCGGGTAATGCCCTCAGGGCGGGCAGGCCAGTCAAGGCCGGCAAGGGTAATATGCTGCAATGGCCAGCGCGCCTCACGACATTGAGAATCAGCGCCTGGCACACTGCCTGACAACAACGAATCCGCCATCCCTGTGCGGCCTCACATAGTGTGGGTGGGGCGATCGGAACTGAGAGAGCCCGCCAGATAAGACTCAATCTTGGTCCGGGCGGTTTCATCTTCTCCGTTGAACTGCACACCGATCCCCGCAGCCCGGTTTCCCTGAGCCCCTTTGGGCGTGATCCAGATCACTTTGCCCGCAACTGGAATTTTTTCCGGTTCGTCCATCAGGTTCAGCAACAGAAATACCTCATCCCCGAGCTGATACTGCTTCTGGGTCGGGATAAATAATCCACCCTGGCGAATGTACGGCATGTAAGCCGCATAGAGCACCGCCTTGTCTTTGATCGTCAGGGTCAGAATGCCGCTGCGAGCCCCGAATCCAAGCCCCATAATGGATCACCTTTTCTGCTAATTTACTGATATATCGACATGATAGCAGCTGATGAAAATCAACGCTCATGTTCTCTGCTGCTTTCGTGGCATCAAGGACCGCCAGGCAATCAACAGCCTGCTCGCCTCCAGTTCCGGGCTGGCGTTATAAACGGCAGCGCTCCGGCTCTCTTTCACCATATCGAGCAACTCATGGGCCCGCCAGGGTGGATTGGTTCTGGCGAGATAGGCCAACATATCAGCGGCCTCCGGGTCTGATACCTCACCGCCGGCACCGCAACGGGCCAGATCCGCCGCCCAGGACTCGAACAACCAGAGAGTATCGTCCAGCCCAAGTGCTTTGAAGCGCTTTGCGGCATCACCCACGGTCACCTGCCCCTTCATGAACTGCCGGAATGCCTCGAACGCCTCATCCCGCAGCGCCGGATACTCACCGGTTGCATATTCAAACGCAAGCCTCGGCGCGTTGCCCGCCAGCCAGAGACTCTTTGCCAGCACGGCGGATGCTGGCCGTTCAGCTGCATCCAGACAGCCAGCTCTCGCCGTAAGCCATGCGGAAGCTTCCTCTGGCCCGGGAACAGGAATTGTCAGTGATTGGCAACGGGAGCGAATGGTTGGCAGCACCGGCCTGCCAGCTTCCTGCAAAAGCAACAGAGTGGTGTCTGCCTGAGGCTCTTCCAGAGTCTTTAGCAAGGCGTTTGCAGCATTGATATTCAACTGATCCGCACGGTCAACAATAGCCACTTTATGATGCGCAACCCGGGGCGATCCGACAGCAAACGACGAGAGCGCACGAATCTGATCAATTTTTACCACCCGTGATTTTTCCGGCGCGTACACTCTCACATCCGGATGGCTCCCGGCGACCACCAACTCACACTGTCGGCACTGGCCGCAGGCAACCGGTCGATCCGGTACCGCATTTACAGGACGCTCACACAGGAGCAATCCTGCAACTGCGTCGGCCCAGGCCCGCTTACCAACGCCCTGCTCACCGATCACCAGCAGGGCATGAGGTAGCCGCTGCTGCGAAAGACGGTGCTGCACCCTGCTCCAGGCCCGCTCAAGCCAGGGCATGGTGGCTGCGATATCAGTCATGCTCGGAAGCCCGGGCTGAACCCCGGCGCAAACGTCGTTTCATGGTTTTTAATAGTCTCGCGAGTCGCTGTACATCCTCACCAGGGGTTCCTGATGGTGGATCGCTATAGTAATGGGAGTTGGCTGCGCGGGCAAAAAGCTGCGGCGTATTGCCAAGCTCCGGATGCGCTGCCGACAGCCGCTGTGCCAGAGTAAAGGGCGTCTCACCCGTTCTCACCGGCACTCCTGCCTCTTCGCACAGGCGCTGCCAGGACAGCATTACCCGGCCAAACGCATCCCTCTTTTCGCCCCTCCGCAAAGACAGCGCCGACACAAGGCCCGCAACCAGAAGGCCAGCCCCAATAACACCGGCAGTGAGGTAACCGAGCTCCCTGAGGCCGAAACCGCCCGGCAACCGGGACATCAGATCCAGCTGGCTTTGCCCCTGGTATCCCACAACCCACCGCTGCCACTGATAGTTGATTCTGTCTAACTGCAACGCGGCCCATTGCAGGGCGGCGAAATCCCGGTAACGATGGGGAGAAGTCAGTTCGTTTTCAAGAAACGATCCCTCCTCTTCCACCGCATCCCGCAAGCCGGACTCGATCCGGCTGGGTGCAATGGCCGCGGTTGGGTCTACACGCACCCACCCCTGTCCGGGCAGCCATACCTCAACCCATGCGTGGGCATCGTATTGACGAACAATAAGGTATTCCCCCCCCGCACCGGGGTCGCCTCCCTGATACCCCACCACAACACGGGCAGGAATGCCCGCCGCGCGAAAGACAAAGGTTGCAGCGCCTGCATAGTGAGCACAAAACCCCCGCATTTCATCGAACAGTAACGCATCAATACCATCCCGCGGCATGGCTGGCGGACGCAGCGTGTAGTAGTAGGCCTGAGTGCGAAACCGGCTCAGCAGCGTATTCACCACATCAACAGGGCGCTTGCCGGAAGCCAGCTCCCGGGCATAGTCCCGCGCCCTCGGGTTACCGGATCGGGGCAACTGCAGGTAACGCCGCTGTTCATCTTCTGAAAGACTGCCCGGATCAACGCTGGTGTCATTGCTGAGTGCCAACCGGTACCGTATAGGACTGTCCGCTGGGCGCTCAAAACGGAACAGGTTTTCCGGCGTGCGGAACACGTTACCAGAGACCGCGACAGAGTTATCCAGGGCAAAAGCCCAGCGCTGATCTGTGGGCTCCATGAGCACATCATACTCACCGCTCGCCAGCTCACCCACGCCACCATCTAAATTCACCCGACCCAACCGGCGTATGGGATCCTGGTCGCGCTGGCGCCAGGTTTCTCCGTCAAGGTAATCCAGAATCAACCCTCGCCAGTAGCGCTCCGGATAGCCGGGCAGACTGCCGCCAAATGTAACCCTGAAAGCGCGGGCACTGCTTTGTGCGAGATTGGAAATATCCCCCGGGCGCATGGTATCAGAAATCCCGCTCCTGGCCTGCCCGGATACCAAAGGCACACTCCAGAGCGGAGCCAAACGGGGGAAGAACACAAAAAGCAGAACCACCACCGGCAGGGTCTTCAGCAGCAGAAGCCCAAGGCGCTTCCAGCCTGAGCGCAGTTGCCGGGGCAAATCCGGTGCATTAAGCACTTGCAGCCCCACCAACAGACAGCCAATGGCGGCGAAAACGACGAGCGCCCACAAAATATCCTGCTTAAAAAGGAAATTGACTGCGGCGAGGTACACCTGAATAAAAAACAACACATAGAAATCCCGGCTGGTGCGGGTTTCCAGCCACTTCAAGCCAACGGCAAGAACAAAAAAAGACGACGCTGTCTCTACCGTAAAACGCCCCTGCACCGTAGCTATATAGAGCCCGACAAGGCCAAGCATAATTGCGGTTCTTAGCAGTCGTCCAGGCAGGCGGACACGACCCTGTTGTGCAAACCAGCGCCACCCCGCAAGCACCGCGCAGGCCCCCAACAGCCACAATGGCAGGCGATCCCACTGCGGAATCAACAGCAAGGCAAAACTGCACAGCAACCAGAAAAGCGCGATAGCCGGCAAAGCATCGACGCCAAGCGGGAGATTTCTGTTGCCACTAAGCTGACGAACTGGCCAGATCTTCATCGGGCATCTCCTGCCAGATCCGTGAGCTCCGTATTCCGGGTACCGTGTGCCAGACTCCCGGAACTCCGTGGCGGCTGCTGTCCCCAGACCGCCAGTGCTCGCAGGCAGCGCTCAACGTGGGCAGGGCCAGCATCGGGCTCAATGGTTTCTCCGGGCAAACCAAGCCCAAAGCGGGCCGATTGCTGCCCCCGCTCACACACCAGCCAGGCCAGATAACTCAGGCGTAACTCGGTGTCGACGCCCGGGAACGCACTGAAATCCAGCCACTGCGGGCTCCCTTGCTCACCTTCCCAGTCTGCTACCACCATCTGGCCGGAGCGGGCATACCGCTTCCACATCACTCGCTGGCTAAGATCGCCCTCTCGCCAGGGGCGAAGATCGGCGTGATCACTCCCCTGAACCGGCCTCGCGGCGTCCAACTGCTGGCCATCTTCCAGTTGCCCAAAGGCTTCCGGGGCCGGAACAGGCCGTGGATAAGCAACACCGGCAGTAGCGGGCCGTAACCAAGACCAGGCCCGCAACAAACCGAAAGGAAAACGGGTTTCAACCTGCACACGCTCGGGGCGCAAATAGCCCCGTTGGGCCGAGGGTACCGGCAGAACCACATCGCGGAACTCGCCGGGCGGCACATGCACACCCGCTATCCGGGAGTCCGGAACCGACAAAACCAGCCCCAGCCCGGGTTCTCTGGCTGCGGTAACCCGCAACACAAAAGGAATCTCTTCGCCCGCCTGCCCTTGTCCCGCACGGACCAGGGCCAGCGTCAGGCCTGAGAGGTTGCGGTGAGTCTGATGCATGGCGCCGACAAACAGTGCGCCCAGGCCAAAGGTCAGCAGATAGATCAGGCTGTTCTGATAGTTGATGCCGGTAATCAACATGATCAGCAGCAAAATGCCAAAAACCACGCCCGCCGCTGTCGGCAGAATAAAAATATTCCGCTGGCTGAGGGTCTGGCTGTCAGACCTTGGTACCCTGCGATTGATCCAGGTATTCCATCGCTGTTTGAAACGGTTACGCATCCTGCCTCTGGGAGCCGAACAACGGCTTGTGCAACAAAACATAAGACTCTGGCCGCCCGGGCGGCATTTATCAACGGGTTTTACTCACTGACAGCGGATTCTGATCACACCCTGACCAGATCACTGTTGAAATAATGTCCGACAAACCGAATACTTCAGTAAATTGCGTACTGACCTTCGCCGTACCTTCAGCTGCGCCACTCCATACAGGTCTAGCATGAGGTAACCCACAATGCGCCGCAAACTCTTTGCTTTCGCCATCAGCACCGCTGTAATCACTCCCGTCGCTGCCGGTGTGCAAACCATGACATCCGATGAAATGGTCGACACCTATGTAAAAGACTCTGCCGTTATCGTTGTACCACGCCAGCAGCAGAAAGCTACCCAGGCTGCGCGGGAAAAAGTCATCCGGTCGTTAACCATCTCACCGGGAGAGCCCGTTCTGACAGAAGCTGAAGAAGAGGCCTATCGTGAGGCTTTACAGCGGTATCTGGAAGAAGGCAAACAGAATGCTCTGACCGATGCGGAAGAAGAATTTCTCCGCAGGGCGCTTCTGCTGCCCGTGGATGAGCTGGCCCGGGTACAGCCGCCAGCGGATTTTACCCCAAGAACCCTGCCCATCATCTTCGGACAACAACCGGAGATACCCGACGAACCCTTCGCCCAGACTTTCCTGAATGATCAGCTAGGCATCGGGTTTGATGGCCGGAACCTGAATTTCAGCATTGGCAATCTACCGGGCATTGACCAGATACAGGTTCCGGAAGGCATCAATGAAGGGCCGGTCAACCTGATACCCAGGCCCGGAGGTGGATTTGACCTGTCGATTCAGGTGCCCGATCAGTAGGCACTCTGATTATTTGAAAAAACGGCGGACCTGTAAAGGCCGCCGTTTTTTATTGGGCTGACTCTGATGACTGCCTTCCCCTACGAAAAACGCCCCGCAGAGCGGGGCATTAACCGTTCAAGCAATCAGGCCAGATTAGTGACCGTAGACTGCCAGGCGGGTATCAGAGATGTGCAGGTTATCGATACCGATAGTACCGATGTTGGTACCACCGATACGGGTCTCCGCAATGTTAACGTCAAGCAGGACATCCTTGACATCTACACGAAGTACTTCAGTCTTCGGATTGGCCTGAGTAGACGCGTAGAGGCTATCACCCTTGTATACATCCAGACGAGCGATTGCAAAGCCTGCCGCGCCAAGAGCTCTCATCCGGGCGTCCTGGGCAACCTCAGAAGCGTTGGCCGGATCCGCCTTGTCCAGAACCGTAAAGTCGATGGCATCACCATCGGCCGCAGCACCAGTGATGGACATGCCGGTGATACCCACCGCAAGGAAATCAACCTCGAAGTCCATCTGGCGAACATCGAAGGCCACGTCCAGCATCAAGGTACCGGTATTGGCGTATCCGCTAACATCGTCGGTATCGACACGGATATCCAGCGCACCTAGCAGACCCCAGGCCTTCATACCGGAAACCAGAGTTGTGTTCTCACCGCCATTACCGCGCAGCGACATAGAATCAACGCTGATACCCCAGTCAATCGGCACCGGGTTACCGCTGGCGTCTTCATCCAGGGACGCAACGTGGATAATCGCATCGCCGTCATCTTCAACGTCGATATCAATAGACAGGCGGTCAAGCAGGTTGCCTGCGGTTGGAGCAGCTGCTGCTGACGCCAGGCCGCTGGCGGTGGAACCACCAAGCTCGATGCCGCTTACCGCGAAAGTACCTTCATCGGTGTAAGTGAATTCGCCGATAGAAACACGAGTTTCCAGCTCAATGGTGACACCGGCCTGACCGGTGACATTGCCCATGGTGGAGTCATCAAGTGCTTTCAAGTCTGCTTGCGCAGCGAAGGGAACGGCAGCAACGGCAGTTGCAAGTGCAAGTTTTTTCAGGCCTTTCATTATTATCTCCTTGAGGAAACTCGTTGTGATTATTTTCTGAGTTTTATTTTTTGTGACGTTCTGTAAACCTCACACCCCCATTTAAGATTGTTTTACAGTCCTAGTCCGTGAATGAACGCACACTTCCGGCAGTAACCGGCAAATCTGTCCACTCACGCTTTTTCGTCGTAAAAAATCTGAAACTCCTTGTCCTGATCGATCGGAGCACCAAAGCTAGCCTCGGACTGTTCGTAACTGAGCGGAATCAACTTCAAGCCGGAAACCCCCAGGCGATGTTCATGCTCGACAACCACAACTCTCTCCTTAACGCCGTCTTTGGTAATCGTGCCCGGGTAAACAATGAGCACCGCGTCAATCCTGTTATGTCTGGCCAGGGATCTCAGACTGGCCCGGTACATCTGAACCTTGATTGACGGCGGCGCCTGATCAGCCTCGCTCGACAGCTTCACGCTCTTCAACTCCCGATCCTTCATCACCATCCAGGCCGCCGGTGCAAAGATACCGGCACTGGCCATATCACCCTCAACCTGGTCTATCGCCTGTTCCAGCATCCCGGACAGATCCCGTTCCGCTGTGAGCATGGCGGCGGCCAACTCTTCCCGGGTAAGTTTGCCGTCATCGAGTACCCCGTTGCCGGAGGGCTCCCGCGCAAGGGCCTGGCCGAACAGGATTGAACTGGCCAGCAAGATCAGAGAGGCTTTCGTCAATGTCATTTTCTTTCACCTTTTTTTATCGGTAGGCAAACAGGGCCAACCCTACGTATCTAATTTGCGCTGGGGGTACCCCCGGAACTCGGTTAAAATGGCCTTTTGAATAGGCCGCGTTTTATTAGATCAGCGCAGCAAAGGGCAGGACAACGCCCGTTTTGTGCCCTGTTTATCATTCCTCCAAAAATCTCCGGAGCTACCCTGGTGTTGGCAACCGTCCGACAGATAACCCATTCCGAGTACAAGAAACTCCAACTGCACGCCTCGCAAGAGCCTGACTTTGTATTTCTAGGAAGCACCGCTGACGGGCCGGGAAGAGGAAACCTCAGCGGCTTTTCATGCGCAGCCGTTTCGAGCCTCGTAATGACAACGGAGGTCTCCGACCGTGAAAGCCTGAAGCACTTGGGCCACCAAATAGAAGCGCATCGATCCTCCCTTGCCCCGCAGCGCGCTGCCCCGGGCGCTCTGGCAGGCGGCTGGATTGGCTTTGCCAGCTACGAGTTGGGCTACTGGAAAGAATCGCGACTGCAGGCACTGCGCCAGCCGATCCCCCTGCCTCTGTTTCAGGCCGGGCTCTACCTCTGGACCGCCAGTCGAAACCAGCAGACGGGTTCGTGCACCCTGTGGGTTCACCCGAAGTGCCCGGAAGCCGTGACTGACAAGCTGGTGCAATGGCTGGCACAGCCGCTCCCCTCGCCGACACGGCAATGGCGTATGACCGCCCCGTTTGCAGCAAGACAAAGTGCTGAGGAGTTCAAAACCAGTCTGAACCGGGTGCAGGCTTACATTACCGCTGGCGACTGCTACCAGGCCAACCTGTCACAGGCCTTCTCCGGGCAGTATTGCGGCACGCCCTGGCTTGCGTACCAAGCGCTTACCGAGAGCCATCCCACACCCTACGGTGCCTTCCTAAGGGCGGGCAAACACTCGATTTTGTCCGCCTCTCCCGAGCGTTTTCTGGCGATAGAAAACGGCACAGTGAAAACCAGCCCCATCAAAGGTACCCGACCCCGGGGCGATACGCCTGATGCAGACCTGGCCCTGGCCCGGGACTTACGGTCTTCTGAGAAAGACCGGGCCGAGAACCTGATGATTGTGGATCTGCTGCGAAACGACCTGGGGCTGAATGCCCGACCCGGCAGTGTGACCGTTGATGAACTCTTCGCTCTGGAGTCCTATCGCAATGTTCACCACCTGGTCAGCCACATCCGGGCAAGCCTGAAATCGGGAGTGTCACCCTTTCAGGCGTTTCTGGATGCCTTCCCCGGCGGCTCGATCACCGGGGCACCGAAAATCCGGGCTATGGAAATCATCAGAGAACTGGAGCCCCACTGGCGGGGGCCTTACTGCGGCTCGGTGTTTTACTACGGGCTGGACGGGCGACTCGACAGCAACATTGCCATCCGGACACTGCTTTGCAGTGATGACGGCACCGTGCACTGCTGGGGCGGCGGCGGCATAGTGGCGGATTCAGATCCGGATTCCGAATACCAGGAAACCCTGGACAAGGTAGGGCCGCTGATGCGGTTTCTGGAAGAGTTGGTGATTAACTGAACGCCCTGCGGCCTGTGTAGTTCAGGCCGCAGGGCGCGATCAATCAGGCACTATGAATAGCGCTGGCCTTGAGAAATTCCTGGCGCAGGTCGTCAAAGTTGTGCACCGCCGGGAACTGCGGGAATTCATCAATCACGTTCTGCGGTGCATGGAACAGAATGCCAGCTTCCGCCTGCCCCAGCATGGTGGTGTCGTTATAGGAATCACCGGCTGCGATCACCCGGTAGTTCAGCAACTGGAACGCCCGCACCGACTGGCGCTTGGGATCGCGCTGACGCAATAGATAGTTAGTAATCTGGCCATTTTCTGCAACTTCCAGCTTGTGGCAAAGCAGCGCCGGATAGCCCAGTTTCTTCATCAGCGGCATGGCAAATTCATAAAAGGTATCCGACAGGATTACCACCTGAAAGCGCTCACGCAACCAGTCCAGGAACTCTCGGGCACCAGGCAGGGGATCCAGTGTGCCGATAACTTCCTGAATCTCGGGCAAGCCATAACCATGCTCATCCAGAATACGAAGCCGCTGCTTCATCAGCACATCGTAGTCAGGAATATCCCGGGTGGTAGCCTTGAGCTCTTCTATTCCGGTTTTTTCTGCAAAGGCGATCCAGATTTCCGGGATAAGTACGCCCTCAAGGTCAAGACATGCGAGTTCCACAACGGTCTCCTGAACGGTTGGATTGGATTCGGGCAAAGGTTCGCCCGCCAGAGTCCGGGTATGATATGAAAATCCGATCCTGATTGCACCGTGAATCGCGCTGAGTCAATGCTTCCCGGAATAAACATATAGATGCTCATTCCTTTATGGCATTAGAGGTTTCCTGTTAAGCTGGCGACATCTGTTATTCACACCGACTGGATGGCTATGACTGACATCGACTCCCTGAGAGCAGAGCTGGAACATCAGAGCCCGCGGGCGATCCTGAAAGCCGCACTGGCCCATTACGGCAATATCGCCATTTCATTCAGTGGCGCCGAAGACGTTGCCCTGATCGAAATGGCTCACAAACTGACCGAGAGACTGCAGGTATTCACCCTGGATACCGGGCGACTGCACCCGGAGACTTACGAGTTCATTGACCGGGTGCGCAAGCACTATGGCATCAGCATCGAGGTGCTTTTTCCGGAAGCTTCCGAAGTGCAGGAACTGGTTAACCGGAAAGGGCTGTTCAGCTTTTACGAAGATGGCCACAGCGAATGCTGCGGTATTCGCAAGGTTAACCCGCTGCGCAAGAAACTGAAGACGCTCGACGCCTGGGTAACCGGACAACGCAAAGATCAGAGCCCGGGCACCCGCAACGATGTACCGGTAGTGCAAGTTGATTCCGCATTTTCAACCGGCACCGAGCCTCTGATCAAATTCAACCCCCTGGCCAACTGGAGCTCAAAAGAGGTCTGGGATTACATCAGGATGTCGGAAGCCCCCTACAACCGGTTGCACGAACAAGGCTTTGTCAGCATCGGCTGCCAGCCCTGCACCCGCCCGGTTCTCCCCGGCCAGCATGAACGTGAGGGCCGCTGGTGGTGGGAAGAGGCCACCCACAAGGAGTGCGGCCTGCACGCAGGCAACCTGATCGGAAAAGCCGGCTGATAACCTGGTGTTCGTATTAAAAAAAGCCCGCCCTGTCTCTCGCAGACAACGCGGGCTTTTTTGATTCCGCTGGCTGCCTCAGTAAACCGGCAGTTCGATATCCTTGTACAAAGCCTGCATTTCGGTACGACTGCCTTGATGGGCCACTGTCCGATCAACCATTTCCCGTGTTAAATGGGGCGCAAACCTCTGCATGAAATCATACATGTAACCCCGCAGGAAGGTACCTTTACGGAAACCGAGACGGGTGACAGAGGAACGAAAAAGCTTGCTGGCATCGAGGGCAACCAGATCCGTATCCACCTTGGGATCAAAGGCCATGGTGGCAATAATGCCAACACCCAGGCCAAGGCGGACATAGGTTTTAATCACGTCGGCATCCGCCGCGGTAAACACGACTTTCGGAGTCAGCCCGCGGGACTGGAATGCCTCATCCAACTTGGAGCGGCCGGTAAAGCCGAATACATAGGTAACCAGAGAGTATTCAGCCAACTCTTCCAGGGTGAGCTCCTGCCCCTGGGCCAGCGGGTGATCCTTGGGCACAATCACGCACCGGTTCCAGCGGTAACAGGGCATCATGATCAGATCGTTAAACAGATCCATGCCCTCGGTAGCAATCGCAAAGTCGACCGCACCATTGGCCGCCATTTCCGAGATCTGCATCGGCGTTCCCTGGTGCATGTGCAGGGATACATCCGGGTATTCTTCAATAAACCCACTAATCACCGGCGGTAAGGCATACCGGGCCTGGGTATGCGTGGTGGCAATACTCAGGTCGCCCTTGCGCTGGTTGCTGAACTCTTGCGCGATTTTTTTGATCCCCTCCGCACGGCGAAGGATCTCACCTGCCTCGCGAATGATAATCTCGCCGCCGGGGGTGATCCTGGTAAGGTGTTTACCGCTGCGGGCGAACACTTCCAGCCCCAGCTCATCTTCCAGAAGGCGGATCTGCTTGGAAATACCCGGTTGTGAGGTAAATAGACTCTGAGCAGTGGCAGACACATTAAGATCATGATGCGCCACTTCCCAGATATACCGAAGTTGTTGTAATTTCATGAACGCTGTTGCTCCCTGAATTTCCGGCTTGGCTCGGCTCACCCGGGCCTGTGTCGTCTGCTTGACATGCTTGATACCGGATTTTACGCATAAAAAGGAGTTTTTTCATTCTTTTTTGGCATACAGTGTCATTCTACCTCAGTGTAGACCAAAACCCGGCTTTCGCGTTTCCGGAACTTGACTTGTTTCACGCAAATCCGACAATCCGATACACCAGAAAACCAGCACCCGGACTGCCATGCTGCTAACCACAAAATTGCTACGGCCAACACCGGATTCCCGGGCCGTCCGGCGTCCACGGCTGGACTCCCTGTTGCAACCAAAACAGGCCAAACGTCTTAACCTGGTGGTCGCACCGGCCGGTTATGGGAAAACCACGCTTGTCAGCCAATGGTGTTCCGGCAATCGTGCGCACACCGCCTGGCTGTCTCTGGATGGTCAGGACAATCAGGTTCACCAGTTCTGGCAATATGTCATCGGTGCCTTTGAACACTCCGGGCTGATTGGCCTTGAGGCATGCAAAGCCCAGTTATCGCAATTGAACGGCGACGATGCCACCCCTCTCATCACGGCCCTGCTCAACCGCTTGACCGACACCGGCGAAGCCTGGTGCCTGGTGCTGGACGACTACCATGTTATCCGCAAGCCAGCACTGCACCGGCAACTGTCTTGGTTTATAGATTACCTGCCGCCGGAGGTACTGGTTACTCTCACCTCCCGCACCGAGCCACCGCTGCCCCTGGCCCGCTGGCGGGTGCGGCAACAGGTTCAGGACATTCATCCGGGGTTACTGGCCTTCTCAGAAGACGAGTGTAGGGCGTTTTTTCAGGGCACCATGGCGCTCGAGTTATCAGACTCCGATATCCAGACCATCTTCCGGAAAACTGAAGGATGGGTGGCCGCCATGCAACTGGCAGCCCTGTCGGGCCAGAATCAGGCAGCCGCCTCGGCATCCGGCTCTGTCGTCAGAGCCGACAACCCATTGATTACCGATTACGTGCTGACAGAAGTATTACAGCAACTGCCAGCCGATCAGGTCGGCTTTCTGCTGGAAACCGCCTGTTGTCCAAGACTGTCTGCCGAGCTCTGCGATGCTATTCGACAGACCGCCGACAGTCAGGAACAGCTTCTGCACCTGCTGTCACAGAACCTTTTTCTGGTGCCGCTGGACAATGATAATCACTGGTTCCGATATCATGATCTTTTTCGCCAGGCACTATTGCAAAGAATACAGGTTTCCGCACCAGATCACGCCAAAGCACTCGAGTTGCGCACGATTGAATGGTTCATGAACCATGGATATGTGCACGAAGGGCTCTCGCTGATTGTGTACCGCCAGGATGCCGAGATGCTGGCCAGGGCCCTCTGCGAACACGGCAACAACCTGATTCATGGCGGTTATCATTTGCCGGTCTTGAGCTGGCTGGATCTGATACCCACCGATCGGTTGCAGTGGAGCCCCCGGTTACAGATGCTCAGGGTCTGGGCCTTGTTTTTTGCCAACCGGGTTGAGGGGCTGGAGCCCCTGCTGACCGATACCGAGGATCTGCTGGATCGGCAGGTCGCCGACTCCCATCCGGAAGCTGAAGGCGCCCTTGCATTGCAGAGTGAAATATCACTGATCCGCTCCTACCTGGCCCGCACGCGCAATGATGACAAGCACGCCGCCGACCTGACCCGGCAAGTGCTCAAGGATATCGACCAGATTCGTATTCCGTTGAAGTCTGTCACCTTTTACGGTCTGGGCCTCGATTACTTCGGTAAGGGTGCTCTGGACGATGCCATTGAGGCTCTTAAATCGGCGGTTCACTACGGGAAGCTGGAACGAAAACCCAGCACCGCATTGTCATCCGGCGGACTTCTGGCCTGGATACAATACAACCGAGGCGATATTACAGTGGCGCTGGAGACAACCCGCCAGGTGCGGGACTGGGTAGATGAGCACTGCACGGATTTCCGCCACCCCCTGCTGATCTCCTGCTGGCAAAACAGTGCCTTGTGTGAAATCTACCGGGAGAAAAACCAGCTAACCACAGCCGGGAGCTATCTTGCCCCATTACTCGAACATGTCAGCAAGGGAACAGAGCCCGGTCAGCACGTGGTGATACAGTATGCCCGCGGGCATCTCGCGTTCAGTCAGGGCCGCTACGAAGAGGCCATCGAGGCACTGGAGGATGCCCTGGCGACGGGGCAACGCCGCCGGGAACATATTGTTTTCGAACCTCCCGCGGCGGCTGCACTGCTTGCACGTTGTTACCTGGCATGTGGCCACCCTCGCAAAGCCAGAGCCTGCCTGACCCCCGCGCTGGAGCCTGCTGCCCGCAATCCGCTTAACCGGGAACAGAACCTGATCTCGCTGGCGCGGGTGCAAATTGCAGAAGACAACAGCAAAGCCGCCATCAACACGCTTTCCCCGCTGAGGGCAGACACTCAAAAAAATGCGCATCACCGTCACCTCGTCGAAATCCTGCTGGTTACGGCCGAGGCATACCTGGTAGATAACCAGGAGGACAGCGCGGATCAGGCCCTCGATGAGGCCCTTGAAAGGGCCGAGGAAGCGGGCTTTCTAAGACTGTTCGCTGAAGAAAGCCCGCGTTTGCAGGCCAGGCTGGCCGAGCGGCCCGGTCTCCTTCAGTCCGGACGATGGTCCGGGGAGCTGCTTGCGATGCTCCGGGCCGAAGCAGCTCAGGCAGAAGACAACACGTTGATGGAGCCCGCGCAAACTGGACGCAGTGAGGCCGGGAGCAGCAGCTCACTGGTCGAGCCTTTGAGCCAGCGAGAGCAGGAAGTGCTGTCGTTGATCCATCAGGGGCTGGCAAATAAAGACATCGCCGAGCGCATGAGCGTAGCGCCCGCGACGGTGAAAGCACACATCCGCAATCTTTACAGCAAGCTGGGTGTAGGCCGGCGAACAGAGGCTCTGGCCAGGGCGAGGGAGCTGAAGCTACTGGATAACCCTGCATAGATGTGATCTGCGTCACAATTAGGCCTTATTACGCCCCGCCGCTACGCCCTTTGGACGATCCGTCTACGCCCCTGTTGCCCCTAATATAAAACCATGGTGAGGCGCTGGCCTTGCCCGGAACTCTGAACTTCAGGCCTTCAGACTTCTTGTTCCGCGTTCGTATGACGCCCAGGCTCGAAAGAGCCCTTCAACAAGAGCCGCTTCCCCGAAGCTGGCTCTTTTTTTTACCCTGCCCCACAACTCAGTGCTCGATGACCCGTCGAAACGGTGGCAACGCATCCAGCAATAGCTGACCGTATCTGCGAGCCACTATACGCCGGTCCAGAATGGTCACCCGGCCAGTATCCTGCTCGGTTCTTAACAAACGCCCAACGGCCTGAACCAGCTTTACCGACGCATCTGGCACCGTGATTTCCATAAACGGATTGCCACCGCGCTGGGTCACCCACTCAGCCAGGCTGGCCTCAATAGGGTCGTCCGGAACCGAGAACGGCAGGCGGGTAATCACAACGTGGTGCAGGTACCGCCCGGGCAAGTCAATGCCCTCGGCAAAGCTGGCAACACCGAACAGGACGCTCGGCTTGCCATCATCTACCCGGAGGCAGTGTGTACGCAGAACTTCGTTCTTGGCCATGTCGTCCTGCGTAAGGATCAATTCCGGGAAATTGGGGGCCAGCGCATCTCTCACCTGCTGCATTTGCCGCCTCGAGGTAAACAGCACCAAGGTAGCCTTTTCCCCGGCCCACAGCTCCGGCAGGCGCTGCACCAGTGCATCGGCAAAACCGTCATCGGTAGGCAGAGCGCCCATGGCAGGCACCTCAACGGTGGCCATCTCGGCGTAACGGAACGAGCTGGGCACCACAAGATAGCGGCTGGCCTCGGGAAGACCTGCCCGGGACCGAAGCCGGTCAAAGCGGCCCAGTGCCGTTAACGTAGCGCTGGTGAGTACAGCACCGTAAGCCCGAGACCAGAGACGCGAATACAGCAGGTTATCGGCCAGCACCGGAGAGCTGTAGAGGGTAATATCTTCGGCATGATCCCAACGCTGGCGCACGGCCCATCTGGCCGCTGGCGGACTTTTCCGGGCAACGGATGCCGCCGGTGACGGCTCTTGTTTAGCGTCATCCGCTTCCAGTGAAGGCTGGCCCTCACTCCAGGAAACCCACAACCGTAGCTGATCTTCAGCCCTGGCGTGAAAAGCACCAATCACCGGGTACCAGGAATCTGCGGTATCCCGGTCCAGCTCAGGATCCTTTCGCTCATCGAAGGCACTCTGGAGTTCATCAACCAGGCTACCCAGGTGCCGGCACAAGCCTGCCGTGGCGATGCGGGTCTCGCCCGCGAGCTCTGCCAACACCTCGGGCAAAGCACCCTCGGGATACCGCCACTGCGCGCTGCGGCGCTCCTCATTGAAATCCCAACCGGTGTTCTGCTCAACTTCCTCGTAGACGCGAGCCAGGGCCAGATCCAGATCCCGCCCCGCCAGACTCATTTTCTCGACGGCTTTACTGGCCTGGGATCCTGCTGGCAGCCAGGGCTGCATTTTAACCAGGGCCTGAGACAGCTGTTTCAACCATTGCCGTGTGGAGTTCAGCGGTACAGAGGCTGCAAAGTGGTTGAGCGCCTTATCAGGTAAGTGATGAGCCTCGTCAAATATGAACAGGGCGTTTTCCGGCTCCGGCAGGATGGCACCTCCGCCAAGGGCAAGGTCCGCCAGTACCAGATCGTGGTTCGCAACCACCACATCCGCATCATCCAGGTCTTTGCGGGCATCAAAAAACGCACAGCTGTCGAAGTAGGCACAGTGGCGGTTGGTGCACTGCCGATGATCCGTGGTCACCTGCCGCCAGATTTCGTCCGGAATCTGTTCCGGCCAGTGATCGCGGTCGCCGTCCCATTCGCGTGAACCATAGCTGGCCAGCATATTCTCGAACGTTGCCCGGCTGCGTGCTTCATCGTCTATCGGCTGATCCAGCAGGAACAGGGGCATGGTATCACTGTCACCATGGCCCTCATCGTGGAGCCGGGCTTCCAGCCTCGACATGCACAAATAACGGCCACGGCCTTTGGCCAGTGTCCAGGTGAAATCGAGTTTGCTGTGCTTGCGCAAATCCGGCAGATCTTTCAGAACGATCTGATCCTGAAGCGCCACCGTGGCCGTTGAGATAACCAGTGTTTTCCCCAGCGCCTTTGCGACAGGAATCGCAGCAATCAGATAAGCCAGCGTTTTACCGGTTCCGGTTCCGGCCTCCACCACACAGGCAGACGGAGGTGACGTACGTAGTCCGTCGCTTTCAGTGATCTCGCCCATGTAACGGGCGATTTCTGCAATCATCAGGCGTTGCCCATAGCGGGCACGCACCTCCTTTCCGGCAAGAACATCCCGGTAGGCCTGCTGGATTTTCTGTTTTACGTCATCTGTAAGCGCCATTAGCCCGGGCTCACCCAGTCACGCACCGTGCCAACGCGAAAATAGCGGCCGTCTTTACTCAGAACAACACCGTCTTCTGTAATTCTGACGACAACCAGATTACCAAAGCGGTCGCCCTGCCTGAGATAATGGCCATTGATCATGACCCGACTGGCTGACGGGTCGGACGAAAAAATATGGCTGTTGAAGGTCAAATCCGGAACACTCTTTTGAAAGGATAGGGGTAGCTCAACCAGGTGCGGCACCCTGCCCTGTGGCATCGCCGGCGTCAAGCCCGGGGTGTTTTCAGGCGTCGCTGCGGATCGGCTGGGTACAATAACGGCAGGCGCCTCGAAAGCCGGTGCAACCACCACGGGCTCCTGAGCCATCGGTTCAGCCGGGAACGGCTCAGTATCGCGAACCGCTAACTTTGCAGCATCCGTCGCATCAACACCGCGCTGGCTGCCGGAAACAGGCGATGGTTCGGTAAGCGCCAGCTCCGGATCACTCACCGGTGCCGCTTCACTGGATGCCGATTGCGGATTGTCGAGATTCCCATACGGCACGGGCTCAGGCACTCGGTTCTGGCCCGGCCAGAAAACATAGGCTAAAACCGCTGCGTTCACCAGAAGTGCAAGTGCCACCCACAACATCGCGGATACCGGCTTTTTCTTTGGCCGATAGACAACCTGCATCTGCTGCCCGAGATCCGGGGCCTTGCCCTGCCGGCGCTCTGCCTCAGATTTCCTCAGCGCATCAAGAATATACGACATAGCCTACCCGTCACCCTTGGCCACGGCCGGACGTAACTTCGGGATATCCGCTGCCAGGTCGTTATTAATCTGGATGATCGTCATGGCGCCGGGTATCCCGTCTACTACCAACCCCCGCTGCCGCTGGTACCAGCGAACCTGCTCCGTCATTTCCAGCCGTTTCACCCGTTCGGCCTCCTGCCCGGATACCGACAGTTGATCGGCAAGCGCCATCATTCTGGCGCCCAGCCAGAGTTGCTCGCCCGAGCTGTCGCCGTAAAGGCCTTCTCCGGTCTGGTATTCCGGCAGGCGCCATAACACCCGGAAATCGCCGTACCAGAAAGGCTCGATAGCACTGAAGGGCACGGACAGGTTACCGAGCCCCGTCATCAACAGCGCCTCCCCTTGCTGCATGCCTGCGAGCACCGCATACCCGGTTTGCCCCTCCGAATTCCGCAATTCGAGAATGGCGGGGCGATTAATCGCCTCCAGACTGCGGCGGCTGCCCTGGCGTTCAAGGCAAGACAGCCCCACCGAAGTGGCGTAATCGCAGGCGATAGGATTGCCGGAACGCTGGAATTCGACCTGCCAGAGCCCAAACAACTGCTCGAAAGCCCCGGCAAGGCTCTGGGTATGCTGACCGAACCGGAACATCGGGGCAGGTTCTGGCTCTGGCTCGGGCGCTGGCTCAGCGACCAACTCGTCACCCTCTGCGCCATCCTGCACCGGCAGCGACTCTGCGTCACTGCCCGAAGGCTCACGCTCAACAAGCCCGGCAAACGCAACGCTGTCGTTCCGGGCCACCACCTCTGCATTGTTCTGCCCGATTTCCGGCGAGAAAAGCCAGACCGTACCGAGTACCGCCAGCGCCACCAGGGCCGCCACTATCCAGCCATTGCCAGTCAGTGGTGCAGTTTTTACCGGGCTGGCCGCCAACGACTGATGTCCGACTTCTTTTGCTGCCTGCTTCACAAAAACAGCCGACACCAGATGCTCACCTTCGGCATAGGCGCCCAGCAACGCCCGATCACTGATCAGGTTAATCAGCCGCGGAATACCATGGCTGGCCCGATAGAGCCTGCGCACGGCACCCGGCGTAAACACCTCGCCTCGCATGCCCGCTACGCCCAGCCGGTACTGCAGGTAGGCGGGCAACTCATCCCGATCAATAGCATCCAGGTGATAGCGGGCGGTGACGCGCTGGTTCAGCTGACGTAATTCCGGCAACGCCAGTATCTGTTTCAGCTCCGGCTGCCCCAGCAGAACGATCTGCAGAAGCTTTTTCTCAGAGGTTTCCAGGTTCGTCAGCAGGCGTAACTGCTCCAACACATCCGCTGAGAGATTCTGGGCCTCATCAATAATCAGCACTTTGTGGCGGCCCGCGGCATGGGCAGCCAGAAGACTCTCGTTAATGCCGTCTACCAGAACCTTGATACTGGCATCGGGCTGATGTGGAATGCCCAACTCGTCACACACGGCGGACAGAAGTTCACGGGCAGACAATCGCGGGTTCAGCACCAGTGCAATATCGACATGCCCGGGGGCGTTATCAATAAAGCAGCGGCACACGGTGGTTTTGCCGGTGCCGACTTCACCGGTGATCACGATAAATCCGCCCTGCCCCTGAACTCCGTACATCAGGTGGGCGAGAGCCTCTTTGTGCCGGTCGCTCAGGTACAGGTAGCGCGGGTCTGGCGCTATGGAGAACGGCGGCTCCCGAAAGCCGAAGAAGTCGTAGTACATGGTGCTCAGGGCCTGCCTGGCATAGCATCATGAACCAGGCGCAACTCTGCCGCCCGCCGGTTCTGATGTTTCAGACGCCGCACACACCGCTCCAATGTTTTGGAAATCCGGGCGTGAGACCGGATCATGGAGATCTTGGGCCAGGTTGCCCGCTCTCCCTCCAGAATCATCTCGCGGACATACTCCGGGCTTGGGTTGGCCAGCATCCGCTGAAAATGCTTCATTGAATAGCGGGGGGCGATGGTGACATCGCCATAGTAACGCTGGGCCATAATGGTGTACATCTGACCGGAGAGCTGCCTTAGCAACTCCGGACGCACCCGTTTGCGCAGGTAATCAAACAACCCCTGGCCATGAAACTGGACTTCCGATTTGAACAGATGCCCCGGCAGGTTGGCCAGGGAAAGCTTTTCGTCCTGCCCCCGATCGGTCAGAAACGGTACTACATGGGGGTTGGTCTGGCTGACAATGGTGAAATTGACATCGTACAGGTGCATCAGCCGTTCAATCGGCAGGTCGCTGACCACAGAACCATCGACAAACCTGAGGCGCGGCATGTAAGGAAGCGTATTGCCCCCGAGGTCTTTTTTCATCAGAGTGACCGGCGGAAAAATACCTGGCACTGCGGCACTCGCCAGCGCTGCACTCCAGACCAGCAGATACGGTGACGTGTACCCGCATAGCAAGCGCGCCTTCTGGTGCGCCTGCACCGGCGACACACTGATATTAATGCTCCGGCCTGTGCGCTGATACGCTTCTTCGAACGTGTAGTCGCCTATATTCTCGCGCAGGCAACGGCGCAGGGTGTCCTGGTCCATTAACCCCTTACCGCGCATAGCGCTAAGCAGTCCACGCCATTTCCAGGCCTTGAGGTTATGGTTTTCGGGCACCAGCATTTCCGGCACTTCGGCATCGGTATGCACCCCGAGAATACCGGCAATAATGGCTCCAATGCTGGATCCGGCAATAACCTGCGGCAACAACCCCTTTTCCCACAGGGCTTTGATGACTCCGAAATGGAACATGCCGAGACTGGCTCCGCCACTGAGCAGCAGCGCAGGCCTGCCATAACTGGTGAGCGTATCGCGGAAGAACTGGAGCTTATCGTAAACCGGAAACCCTGGCACCGGGTGATCGCAAATAAAGTCCAGGGATTCACACACCTGGGTGATGTACTCTTCAATCAGGTGTTTGGTACCTACCCGGGAACGCGTGTACAGCGCAGGGTTGCCCATATTGCCCAGGTCGTGATGCAGGCCTTCACGAAGCGCCCGTTTCAGGCGATCAAAGTCGTTTTGCTGCCGATACTGTTTCAGGTGACTGAGGCGGTCGTAGATGAGCTCGTAGTGGTAGAGATCTGAGGCGAAATCCTCTTTCCAGTCGGCATTACCCTCCAGGAAATCCAGCTCAAGCGCAGCCGCCTTCCATTGCTCGTAGGTGCCAGCCTGCGCCAGCATCTTGCGAAACCGGGATATCCTCGGGTCTGTGATCAACGGGCGCCTCCTGGCATACCACCTCAGAAATCTTCGAGCATCAGTTCGTCGTCATCGCTCGCGAATGGATCATCCTTGATTTTACCATCGTTAATGAGAAATTCCCGACGCTGGAGAAATGCATTGCGCATAAACGTGTACTGGTCGCCGGAAATAAAGCTCTCGGCCGGTATTAAATCTGCTCGTTTGTCGACAATCTGCAGGGCTCGCAGGTAATACCACTCGGGGCTGTCCACGGTATTCCAGGCCGACGGCAACATAAATCCGTCGGTCAGCATGCCACCGAAGTTGCGGGGTGTTGAGGGCCCGAGCAATGGCAGCATCAGATAGGGACCGGAATCCACCCCCCAGGTGGCTAATGTCTGACCGAAGTCTTCCGGCCGTTCGGGCAAGTCGAATGCATTGGCGACATCAAAAATGCCCCCCAGCCCGAACACGGTATTAAACGTAAACCGGCCGAAAGCGACTACGGCTGATTCACCTTTGAGCTGCAACAAACTGTTGGTGAAATTCCGGATCTCAGAGAGGTTGTTGAAGAAATTGCTGACACCGCGATCGACGATATCCGGTGTGACTGTGCGATAGCCCTTTGCCACCGGGCGCAGCACCCAGCGGTCAATGGTATCGTTGAAAGTGAAAACTTTACGATTCCAGCTTTCGTAAGGGTCCTCGGCGCTCACAGGCATGGCTCTGGAATCTGCGGGCTCCTGCAGGTTCTGGGCGTTCGCCGCCAGCACCGGCGCACACAGCAAAAACGCCGTCAGAAGTGCTTTCCCCAACGCCTTCCGGCCACAAAACTCTCTCATATCCATCTCTCGGGTTGTCTAACCTGCTCGAATTCGTCAACAATACCGGCGCTTTTTATTGTTGCCCTGTTCCGGAGGAAATCAGATGTCAGTACCAGGTAATCCAGTCAGCACCCTCACCATGAACCTCAGGTGGGGCGATATGGATGCATACGGCCATGCCAACAATACCGTTTACTTCCGTTTCTTCGAGGAAGCCCGAATCCAATGGCTTGCCGGACTGGACATGGGAGACATCGATCAATCCACAGGCCCGGTTATCATAAAAACCAGTGCCACGTTTCTGAAAGAGCTGATGCACCCGGCCAGCGTGGTTGTGGAAACATACGCCGACAAAGCCGGAAATACCAGTCTGGATACTTACTATTTGCTTAAGGATGAAGTCAGCGGCGCGGTGTATGCCGAGGGCTATGCGAAGATCGTTTGGATGGACTGGAAAACTCGCTCATCTACCCGCCTGCCAGAGGCCCTGAGAGCCCTGGCAGCGGTATAGACAAGCGCCGGGGGTCAGCGGTGACGAACCACAACGCTGCCGATAGAATAACCGGCACCGAACGAGCAGATCACACCCAGGTCGCCGGTTTTCAGGTCTGCCTTGTGTTTGTGGAAGGCAATAATAGAACCGGCCGAACTGGTGTTGGCGTACTCGTCCAGAATGACCGGCGCTTCATCCAGGGTTGCATCCCGGCCTAATACCTTACGGGAAATCAGCTGATTCATATTCAGGTTCGCCTGATGCAGCCACATTCTGGCCAGATTGTCCGGCGCCAGCGACAGAGACTCCAGATGCTCCTGAATGGTGGCCGCTACCAGCGGTGAGACTTCCTTGAACACCTTGCGACCTTGCTGGATAAACAGTTTGTCCGGCTTACCGATGCCGGATTCATCGCCCCGGTTGAGGAAGCCGAAATTGTTGCGGATGTTATTGGAAAACGTGGTCTTCAGGCGGGTACCCAGTATCTCGAAACCCTGTCCGGCCCGGGTGTTTTCTTCCCGTTCTACCAGTATGGCGGTGCAGGCATCGCCGAAAATAAAATGGCTGTCCCGGTCTCTGAAGTTCAGGTGGCCGGAACAAATTTCCGGGCTGACCACCAGTACCGAGCGAGCGGCACCATTTTCAACGGAATTGACCGCCGCCTGCAAACCAAACGTTGCCGAACTGCAGGCCACGTTCATATCATAGGCAAAACCTTCAATACCCAATGCCTGCTGAACTTCAATCGAGACGGCCGGGTAGGCCCGTTGCATATTGGAGCAGGCCACGATCACTGCGTCCACATCGTCAGCCGTTTTGCCAGCCTGCTCCAATGCCTCGCGACAGGCTGCAACCGCCATATCGCACTGCACAGAGGGCTTATCGTTACTGCGCTCGGGAATCCGTGGCGCCATTCGCTCCGGATCCAGAATGCCTTCCCGGTCGATCACATGCCGGCGCTTGATACCCGATGCTTTTTCGATGAAGGCTGAGGATGACGGTTGCAGGGCGACAAGCTCACCCCGCTCAATCTCGCCAGCATGTTCGCTGTTGTACAAGTCGACATACCGGTTAAACGCTTCGACCAGTTCGTCGTTTTCAATGGTGGCAGGCGGCGTATAGAGGCCGGTTCCGCTGATGACGGCTTTAATCACGATAACCCCACGTCATATCTGAAGAAACAATGAGTCTACGGAAATACTATCACAGTGTTGCAGGTTTGCCCGTGGAAGCATTGTTCAATTATGTACGGGTCTGTTGCCACTGTTTTTCAAGTCGCTTCAACGACACGGTCACGGCTGTTCCCAGTTGCTGGGCAAAAAATGACACCCGGAACTCCTCCAGCATCCAGCGATAGAGTTCAAGTTCCGGGTCGCGAATGCCCTGGCGTTTAAGCTGGTCTCTTTTACTTTCATAACGTGCCCAGAGGGGCTCAATGGTATGCAGGAACTCCCGTTCGCGGCCCATCTCCCGAGGCATCTTCTCCAGCCGGTTCGCGGCGGCCTCAAAGTAGACCGAAAACCGGGCAAGCCATTGGCCCGGTGTATCAGACAGAAAGCCGGGATACACCAGGTGCTGCAACTGGAATTTCAGGTCGGCCATACTATTGGCGAGCGCAAGGTTGATTTTTCCCTTAAGCTGACGGGCCACCGACTGATAGCCCTTCATGGCCTGGAATAGCCGTTCGTCTGCTTCTTCCAGCGCCGGAATGAAGTCGCCGCGATACTGTTCAAAGCACTGGTCGAAGGCCTGCTCGTTTCGCGGCAGGCCCTCGGCAAGAAAGTGCGCCATTACCGTCGACATCACCAGATCATCCAACAGCGCTCGAGCCTGCCCGACAGGTGAGAAAATCAGCGCAGACTGCTTGAACCTTGGCAGCTTGCGGTCAAGCCCTGCCAGCGTATTGCCGAAGCGGTTCACAATGAGCCGGGCAACCCCACGGCGCAAGCTGTCTTCCGCAGTCAGGCGATCCAAACAACGAATAGCACGCACTTGCTGGCCGCGATCTTCCAGAGATGGATAGACGGTTACCTGCATTCCGCCTTTTTCGGTCTGAACCTGCTCCGGAATCCTTCCGAATTGCCAGTCACTGAAATCCCGATCCTCACCCGGAGCCTCATTGCTTCGGGTAGTCGAGGCCAGAGCTTGCTCTGCCTGCCCTTCAAGCCGCGCCTGCAATTCCGAGGTATCCCGGCTTTCGTCAATCACCTTACCTTTGTCTCCGGTTACCCGCAGGTTCATTCGCAGGTGCCGGGGCAACTCTTCTGTGGGCCAGTTCTCGGGGTCAATCTGAACGCCAGTCATCCGGCGCAATTGTTCACCCAACTTGATCGCCAGGGGCTCGTTACCCGGTTGCAAGTTTTCAATGGCGGCATCAACAAAGTCCGGCACCGGCACAAAGTTGCGCCGAAGTGCTTTGGGCAAGCCTTTCACCAGGGCAATGCACTTCTCCCTCAACAAACCCGGCACCAGCCACTCCAGGCGGCGCACGGGAATCTGGCGCAGTGCCATCAGGGGCACGTTCAGAGTCACGCCATCCCGTTCGCTGGTTGGCTCAAACTCGTAGCTCAGCGGGTACTTCACCCCCTCCCATTCCAGGAAGTCCGGATACAGCTGCTCTGCGGCCTGGTCAACAGGGCGCTGCAACACGTCCGATTCGCTCAACTCAAGCTCCTTGAGCTGTTCTGCGGACAAGCTCTTCCACCAGGTTTCAAAATGCCGCCCGCTTACGATATCCGCTGGCAAACGCTCGTCGTAAAACGCCACCAACACTTCGTCGTCGACCAGAAGATCGCGGCGCCGGGTTTTCTTTTCCAGATTCTCGACGGTATCAAGCATTTCCCGGTTACGCGCCAAAAAGGGTGCCCGGGAGCGATAGTCGCCCTCTACCAGCGCCCGGCGGATAAACAGCGTGCGACATTCCGCCGGATCCACTTTCGCATACGGAATCCGGCGCCTGGACACGACATCCAGGCCATAAAGCGTGACTTTTTCGTAGCCCATTACCTGGGCGCGCTTCTGCTCCCAATGGGGCTCAAAATAATGATGTTTGACCACATGCTGCCCAAGCGGCTCCACCCACTCCGGCTGGATTGCCGCCACCATCCGGGCAAACACCTTGCTGGTTTCAACAATTTCTGCAGCGACAATCCATTTCGGCGAGGTTTTCACGACCCGGGAGCCCGGAAAAATCATGACTTTGCGATTTCGGGTCGCCAGGTACTCCCGCTTTTCTACCTTGACCGCCACCTGCCCCAACAGCCCGGCCAGGATCGCCTTGTGTATGGCGTCGTAATTGGCTGGCTGCGCGTTCAGGGCCAACTTCTGTTCCCGGCAAATCAACGTGAGCTGTCGGTGAATATCCCGCCACTCTCGCATCCGCATCCAGCTGAGGAAACTCTTCTGACACAGTTTCTTGAGCTGGTTCTGCGACAGTTCCTGACGCTGCTCTTCATACCAACGCCAGATGTTGAGCAGGGTCGCGAAGTCTGACTCTTTGTCGTTGAATGGCGCATGGGCCTGATCCGCCGCCTGCTGTTTATCCTGCGGCCGCTCCCTCGGGTCCTGAATACTCAGCCCGGCAATCACAATCAATACCTCGGCCAGGCTGCCAAGTTCGGCGGACGTCACCAGCATTCGAGCAAGCCTGGGATCCAGCGGCAAACGTGCCATGGTTCGACCTAGCCGGGTAACCCGCCGCTTGTCGTCCACGGCGCTAAGCTCTTCCAGCAGTTTGTAGCCATCATTAATCTGGCGCCGATCCGGGGCTTCCAGAAACGGAAAATGCCGGATCTCGCCAAGACCAGACGTGGCCATCTGGAGAATGACTGATGCCAGATTGGTTCTGAGAATCTCCGGATCTGTGTATTCCGGCCGATTCAGAAAATCGGCTTCGTCATACAAACGGAAGCAGATGCCCGGCGCAACCCGGCCGCAACGACCGGCCCGTTGGTTGGCGCTGGCCTGAGAGACCGGCTCGATCGGCAACCGCTGAATCTTGGATCGGACACTGTAGCGACTAATCCGGGCCACGCCTGTGTCGATAACATAGCGGATGCCGGGCACCGTCAGTGAGGTTTCCGCCACGTTGGTCGAAAGCACCAGCCTGCGCCCCCGATGGCTCTGAAATACCCGGTTCTGCTCCTGGTTGCTAAGGCGCGAATAGAGCGGCAACACCTCGGTATGGCGTAAGTCCGCGTGGCGCAGTACCTTGCTCAGGGTACGGATCTCCCGTTCACCCGGCAGAAACACCAGCACATCGCCCGGTGATTTTTTCTCGTTGCGCTCGTGTTGCTCGATCTCTTCCAGGGCGGACAGCACACCATCGGTCCAGCCCTGATCCCGGTCATCCTCATCACCGGCTAACGGCCGGTAGCGGATATCCACCGGAAAGGTACGTCCGCTGACTTCAATAACCGGGGCTTCGTTAAAGAATGAACTGAAGCGCTCTACTTCTATGGTGGCCGAGGTAATGATCACCTTCAGATCCGGCCGTTTGGGCAGCAGTTGCCGCAGATAACCGAGCAGGAAGTCAATGTTGAGGCTGCGCTCGTGGGCCTCGTCAATAATCAGCGTATCGTAACGATCAAGAAAGCGGTCATGCTGAACTTCCGCCAGAAGAATGCCATCGGTCATTACTTTCACCCGGGACGATTCCGAGGTGTTGTCGGTAAACCGCACCTGATATCCAACCTGCTGGCCAACCTGCTCTCCAAGCTCTTCAGCAATGCGGCTGGAGACACTTCGGGCGGCAATTCGCCGGGGCTGGGTGTGGCCGATCAGGCCACGAATACCACGCCCGAGGTTCAGGCAAATCTTCGGGATCTGTGTCGTCTTTCCGGAGCCGGTCTCACCGGCAATAATAACAACCTGATGATTGTCGATAGCGACGCTGATGTCCTCAACCCTCTCGCTGACCGGCAGCCCTGCAGGAAAAGTCGCGGGTTTGTGCAAAGACTGGCGCGCTCGAACCTTCTCCTGCCCGGCCGTCAGCCAGTCACTCATTTTCTTCAGGTCTTGCTGGCCAGGTTTTCCCTTACACCGGCCAAGACGCCGAAGAATGCGGGCCGCTTCTTGCTGGTTACACGTGTCCAGCTGTCCGGTCAGCGCAGAAACAGACATTCCGGTGGGGGCAGAGGCAGAAGGTGTACGATCAGTCATGAAACAGCAGGCTCGTAAAACAATCAATGGGCATCAGGGCGAGACAGTCTATCGGGAAAAGCGCGGCCGAGAAACACAAAGACCCCGCCGGAGCGGGGTCTTTGTTTCGTCGGGTGGGGTGTCGGCCTACTCGGCGGTTGCCTCGTCACGAAGTTCCCGGCGCAGGATTTTACCCACGTTGCTCTTGGGCAACTCATCACGGAACTCAAAATGCTTGGGCACTTTGTAGGCCGTCAAACGCTCGCGGCAGAATTCCTTCAGCTCGTTCGCGGTAACACCCTCTTTGGTTGGCACCACGTATACCTTGACGGCCTCTCCGCTCTTGGCGTCGGGGATACCGACCGCCGCGCACTCCACAACCTTGGGATGGCTGGTCACAACATCTTCGATTTCATTGGGGAACACATTGAAGCCGGACACGATAATCATGTCTTTCTTCCGGTCGACAATGCGGATGTAGCCATCTTCCTGAATAAGAGCGACGTCGCCGGTCTTCAGGAAACCATCGTCAGTGAAGGACTTCTTGGTATCGTCCGGGCGCTGCCAGTAGCCGCGCATCACTTGCGGTCCCTGCACACAGAGTTCACCCGGCTCACCCACTGGCGTTTCATTACCCTCATCATCAATGGTTTTAACCACCGTTGACGGAATCGGCAAACCGATGGTGCCGATCTGAACCGCGCTGTGCGGATTAAAGGTGACCACCGGCGAGGTTTCTGTCATGCCGTAGCCCTCACTGATTTCACAACCGGTAACCCGCTGCCACAACTTTGCGGTATCGCTGGTCAACGCCATGCCCCCGGAAGCGGTCAGCTTCAACTGTGAAAAGTCCAGCTTCTTGAAATCCTCGTTATTGCACAGGGCAACAAACAGTGTGTTAAGGCCAATGAACCCCGAGAACGGCTGTTTCTGGAGCTCCTTCACAAAGCCTGGAATGTCCCTCGGGTTCGGAATCAGAATATTGTGGGCACCGGCTTCAAGCATGATGCCGCAATTCAGTGTGAACGAATAAATGTGATAGAGAGGCAGCGGAGCGATAATGACTTCTTTGCCTTCCTGTACCTGGTCTTCAAGCATCGGCCGCACCTGGGTCAGGTTGGCAACCAGGTTGGCGTGGGTAAGCATAGCGCCTTTGGCGACCCCGGTTGTGCCGCCCGTATACTGCAGCACCGCCAGGTCATCAAGCTTGATATCCACCGGGGTAAACTTCTCCCGCGCGCCTGCGCTGAGCACTGCGGGCAACTTGTGCGCACCGGGAATGCTGAACGCCGGTACCATCTTCTTGATATGCTTAACCACCGCGTTCATCAGTGTGCGCTTGAGGGGTGAATGCATATCCGCAATTTCAGTAACGATCACGTGGTCGATACTGGTATGCGGGAGCACTTTCTCAGCGTTGTCAGCCATGTTGGCCAGAACCACCAGTGCGCGGGCACCTGAATCGTTAAACTGGTGCTCCATCTCCCGGGTGGTGTACAAGGGGTTGGTGTTCACCACGATCAGCCCTGCACGCATGGCACCAAACACCACCACGGGGTACTGGGTGACGTTTGGCATTTGCACGGCAATGCGGTCGCCGGGCTTGAGATCGGTTTTGTTCTGTAGCCAGGCTGCGAAGTTACGGCTCTGGGTATCAAGATCCCGGTAGGTCAGAGTGGCACCGAGCGCAGTAAATGCGGGCTTATCTGCGTATTTCTGCACCGCCTGTTCAAAGACATCTACCATGTTCTTGTATTTATCGAGATCCACCTCCCGGGAAATGCCCGCCGGGTACTTGTCTTGATAGAACTGCTCGAAATCCATCACCATCTCCTGTCTGGTTGATGCTGTGCAGAGGCCCGCCAGCTGTGCCCAGCGCCCCCTTTCTACCACAATCGACCAACACTGAAAAACCGGGAAAAACAACCCGACAAAAGTATCAGCCCGAAAAAAGTGGGGAGAGAATAGCAGTTTTGGCAGCAATGAGGTAGTTTTCAAAACAGCAAATCATATAACCAGACTACAGCAGGATTCACTGGAGCCATCCGATGACTGACACCCTCGACACCCTTGAGAACATCACCTACGACGAACTGAACGAGGGCGATTCCGCAACCTTCACACGCACACTGACGGAAGACGAACTGGTGCTGTTTGCGGCGGTCTCCGGCGATGTCAACCCGGTGCACCTGGATTCCGAGTTTGCCGCCGGTTCGATGTTCAAGGAACGCATTGCCCACGGCATGTGGAGCGGGTCACTCATTTCAGCGGCACTGGCAACGGTCATGCCCGGCCCCGGCACCATTTATCTGGAGCAAAGTCTTGCGTTCAAGCGCCCGGTAAAACTGGACGACACCCTAACCGTCACCCTGGCCGTGCTGCGCAAGGAGCCGAAAAACCGCGTGGTCTTATCGTGCGTTGTTCGTAATCAAAACGATGCGGAAGTTGTTGCCGGTGAAGCCAAGGTGATTGCCCCCACCGAAAAGATGTCGTTACAGAAGCCTCGCCTGCCAAAAATCACCATTGCGGACTAAGCTGGCCGCCCGGTTATGCGGTGTCAGCCGGATAACCGGGCCGTTGCATTAGCCCGGAAGGAAGTCGATCGGAAACCTAACCGTCCGGGTATCAACATCGGCAGCGCCGAAGTTGAACATCTGCACCCGCATCGCTATTCGCTGCTCAAGCATTGCATGGGCCAACTCGGAGCCCACAACCCTGCACTCCGAGACACTGCCATCCGGCTCAATAACCAGCTCAAGCGTCAACTGGCCCTCCAGAGTAGGGTCTCGGCGCAACTCCCGCTGGTAGATCGAATAAAGAACGCTCTTCTGGGCATCGAAAACCTGACGAATATTGCTCATAGCCCGCTCTCCCCCTGAGTGGCGGGGCGGCCCCTCATTCCTGGCAATCGCCGTTGTCTGCTCAGCGGGTATTCGGGCAGCCTGAGCCCGATGTTCCGCCAGTACCACGTCCTGAACCGGCGCAAGCTGGTCTGAAACACCCCCACTGCCCGCCAGAACCCGCGCCTCCTGGTTCGCCGTTGCGGCCGGTACAGCTATATTTTTGGAGGTATTGGCTTTTCTGCGTGACACCGCCGGTGCATCGTCCACGGCGGCTAATGCGGACAATTGACTCTGCATCGCAAACAGCCCAGATCTGGAGGCAGACTCCCTTGCCTGCTCAGTCGTTTGGGAAGACGACGGATTGTCGACTGCTGCAGGTTTCCAGGCCGGTTCGGCAGGCCGGGCAGCGGGCGCTGGCTGGTCTGGCTTCGCAACCGGCTCTGGTTCAGGCTTCGGTGCCGCAGGCACCTCTGGCTGCGCTGGTTCTACCTCCGGAACAACCTTGGGCTCTTTTTTCGCTTGGATAAGCCTGGCAAGCTGTGGTGGCAGCTTTTCTGCCGTCTCCCGATCCCTTTCCGGCAAATCCATGCCGGATATCAGCCAGGCCGGAACAGCAAAAGCAAGCAGCATCAAACAGACAATCATCACGAAAGTCAGCCGCTCGGCGGGATCCCTCGCCCAGGGCAACCGGCTTTCTGCCATCGCCAACTCAGCCATTGCGCACCTCAGGCTCTACCGCCAGCCGAACTTGCCGGAACTCTTCGTTTACGCAGGTTTGCATGATCTTCTCCAGCAATCGATACTCAACCTCACGCCCTGCCAGAATGGTTACCTGCAATCCTTCAACAGGTATCTCGCTTTGCTGCGCCCGTCGGTATGCAAGCTCTTCTGACAACCCGGCGATAACCGGCGCAGCGGCATCGAGACTATCCAGCCTCGCCACTTCCCGACCCTGAACAAGAAGCGACTGGCCAGTCACCTGTACGGTCAGGCTCTCGATAGCCTGCTGTTTGGCGGTAGATTCAGGAAGAGTAACGTTGGCCGGGCTCTCCATTACTTTTACATCCGACGAGTTGACCATCAGAAAGAACACCAGGATGGTAAAGATATCCATCAGCGATACCAGATTAAGGCCACCCGCTCTGTGCATACGGCTGTAGTGTCGCTGCCGGTAACGGGCCTTTCTTGACAGTTTCATGCTCCCTCCCTGTCACCGTTTTCCGGGTTGGCAGCCAGAGCGCGAGTTTCGCCGGCACTCACAAGTGCCACATCAGGAAACAGTTCAGCCTCAACCACACTTGCCGCAACAACCGCAGGGTAAGAACGCAGGGTATCCATTGCCGTTACCAGAGTCTGGTAATCCACGTTCGGGCCAACCTGCAACGTAACGTCTGTTTTTTCTGGCACGCGGCCCTTGATTCGCTGCAGCAGGCTGCTCAGTGCGGCATAGTTCTGCCGCCCCCCGGCCACCGGAAAGGCCTCAATTAAACCACGTTCACTGTCGGCAACCTCCAGCCCCTCCGGCAATAGCGTTACAACCAGTTGAAAAGACTCTGCGTCGGGGGCCTCGCCCGTTTCCATTCCGGGAAAATTCAGCTCAATCATTCGTATCTGGCTGAACACCATGCCCAGCAGCAATACCGGCACCAGTACAATCATCAGATTCAGAAAGGCGGTAATATCCAGTTCCGCTGACGCAGTCAGCCTGCGGTGTCGACGTCTCATCACTTATTGCCCCCGAACAACTGCCACCGAGCCGGAGGCTCAGGCTGGCAGCTCACGATTTGTGGATTCAGACACCAGGTTCAGGAGCTTGACGCCCGCCATTTCGAAACTGTCGACCAGCTCATTGGTTTGTGTCTGCAACAGAGCATGAAACAGCAACAGGGGAATAGCCGAGATCAACCCGAAGGCCGTGGTATTCATGGCCACAGATATACTCTCGGATAGCAGGGAGGCTTTCTGGGCCGGGTCTGCGGCGGCCACGGCAGTGAAGGCCGCAATCAAACCAATAATGGTACCCAGCAGGCCAAGCAAGGTAGCGATGTTTGCCAGAGTAGCAAGATACTGGGTGCGCTTCTCCAGCCGGGGCAGTACCTCCATCAGGCCTTCCTCCATCGCGTACTCGATGTCCTCGCGGCGGTGATTAGCCAGCAGCCGCGCAAGCCCTGCTCCCAGAACCGTTGCAATGGCGCTTTTAGACCCTGCCGCTGCTTTCATGGCCCGGGAATAGTCCCGCTTCTGCAACGCAGGGAGAATGCCACGCTCGAAAGCAAGCCGGTTCCGGCGTTTCATGGCTCCAAGGTAGAGAAATCTTTCCAGCGCAATCGCCAGGCCGAACGCCAGCACCACCGCGATCGGATACATAAAAGGGCCACCTTCCTGAAAAAAGCGAACAAGGGTCTCTAACATTTAATTATTCTCCATCAACTACGGTGTTTTCGGTTGCGTATGGTGTATACGGGATAGCGGCGGAGCGGTCGGCTCAAGCACCAGCGGATTCAGGGTTTCACGAAATGTTCGATGATTTTCCAGCACATCAGCAGACACCGGCTGCAGCAGTTCGGGCGCTCGCCGATCCAGAGTTGTCACAGGGCGCCTTGGCAGATCCGGTTCCTGCCAGGGCAGGATGTGAAGAATGGCCGGCTCATCATCGCCAGCTCCCATCGAGATGCCCCGCACCACCAGGTCACCGGATGGTAACTCCGGAGTGTTCACGACTTGCTCCGCACGGGCTAAGGAATTTGTGGCAAGCCCCAACAGAAGCAGCAACAGTAGGCAGCCGATACGCGCGCTCATTGCACTCTCCGTTCCAGATCAACAATCCAGGACGCAACCTGCTCATCCGCCTGGTCAGATAGAGCCTGAAACCGGCGATAGTGGTTCAGTGCCCTGTTCAGATCCAGCAGGTAAAGCTCAGAGATCACCGCGAGGTTGAAGTGCAGATGGGCAACTTCCGGCGTCATCTCGATACCCTGCCGGAGTAGATCCGCAGCTTCCTGAAAGCGCGCCTCCCGGGTGAGCAAAAGCGCAAGGTTGTTCCTCACTGCCGCCCGCTCCGGCTCGGCCCGCAACACCTTCTGCCAGGCCGCGATGGCCTGGCCTGGCTGGCCCGCCTCATAGGCCCGCAGCCCCTGTAAAACCCATTGTTCCACCTGGGCAGGGCTGACAACCACCGCGGTGTCCTGAGCCGGCATCCGGGTGCCTTCGCCGGTAGCCGCACAGCCCGCCAGAACCGCCACCAGCATGGCCAGAGAGACTGCTCTTATCCTGGCGATAGCCTCACACATCCGTGCTGTCCTCCGTTGTCCAGGTCATCCAGCGCAAACTGCGCTGGTAGCGGGCCGGGTACAGATCTGCAAGCACCTTGAGGCTGCGCTCCACCCAGGGGTCACTTCCCGCCTCAACAATTCGCTGATGATTTCGGGCGTGCAACTCCAGCGCTTTTTCCTCCAGAGGATACGCCTGCTCTTCCAGCAGCATCCGATATTGCATGGTTTCAAGTTCATTTAGCTCATCCGGCACCTCCGAAGCGATCAACGCTGCCGCCAGCGCTCGGTATAGCTCCGCCCGATGAAACGCCACCCGGGAAAGTACCTCATTGCCACCGAAAGACGCGGCATCCTGCAATAGCTCCCGAGCCCTCTCCATGGCGCGGCGCTTGCGTGCCAATGACGACGCCAGGGGATGATCAAGCGCCACATCATTAAAATCGGCAATCGCTTGGTCGGCGAAGTAGAAAGCGGCATCCGCAGCCCAGCGCAAAGTCTCGTCTGAGTGCCAATCGCTTGCCCGCTCCTGATCCAACAACTGTTTTCGCCATGGGTCTGCACCCGGGCCATCAACAGATGTAATTAGCCTATGCCGGATTTGCTGCCGGGCCAGATGCCCGGACGCGGTTCCGGGCTCCTGAACCGCGACCAGCCAGGTGCTGTAAAGCTCGTTGCGGGATGCCAGATCCCCGATAGAGTGGTAGATTTCAGCTGCCCGCAACCGGGCAGGCCAGGGGTTGTCAGCCTTCTCCGCCACCTGAAGCAGAACAGCGGCCGCTTTCCTGGGCTGACCGGATTTCTGGTAGGCCAGAATCAGCTTTTCACCGATAGCACTGACAAGCTGGTGCCGGGGGTAATCCACCTGAAAACGATGCAACTCGTTGATTGCTGAAAGCCATCTGCTTGCGCCTAGAAGCGTATTGGCGCCGTCGAAGCGGGCCCTGATCGCAATCTCAGTGCCCGGCAAAACATTCTCGATACGCTGGAAGTGGGCGACAGCAAGATCCGTTTCCTGCCGTGCAACTGCCTGCTCCGCCTGGCGATATATGACCGTAGCCAATTGCTCCAATATCCCCGGCTTGTCTGCACCCTCGGCACCCACCTCATCTACCAGGCCCAGGGCCTGTCGCCAGGCACTTTCCGCCTGCCCGTAATCCCCCTGATTCTGATGAACACGGGCGGCGACCAGCCATGCGCCATAGCGATCCGTCGGCGAGATATCCGACCATGACAAAGCCCTGGTTGCGAACGTCAGTGCATTCTGATGGTGCCCCCCCTGCTGCCAACGATTGGCCAGGTCTACCCTCAGACCCGAAATACGGTGATCGCTACCAAACAGGCTCGAATAACGGCGCTCCTCAGCCACCAGCGTCTGCATCAGCGATTGCCACTGCTGCGTTGATGCGGCCTCAAGCCGGTCATGGTAGATTCGAATCGCCGCCCAGGCCGCATCGCGGGATTTCTCACCGGGGTATTCATACGCCGCAGCAAGGTAGTGAGCAAGAGCCCGCTCATACGCCTGAGCCAGTAAACTGGCATCACCCGCGAGGTAATGGAGTGGCCCCGGCTCGGGGGCTCGGGGCGCTAAAGCCTCGAAGTAATCCGCTGCCTTCAGCAGAGCGGGCGTTCGGTTTTCAGGCCCCGTGGCGCTCACCCCTTGTGCGTAATAGTAATCAGCCAGTGAGCGGCTGTATTGGCCCCAGATCACCTGGTGATGATCGTTCAGGCTCTGGTAACGGGCCTCACTGGCAAAGCGGGCTACGTAGTCTTCCCTGGCGGATCGTGCCTGACTTTCCTGCCCGGCCTGCAGCCAGAAAGAAACCGACTGTTCCGCAAAGTCAGCGGCCGCCCTGTGGGCTGGATAGCGGGCAAGGAATGCCTGATTGACCTGAACGCCTTTGCGATAGCGCCCGTCAAAAGCATGAAGGTCTGCCTGCCGATCGTACAGAAGATAGTGCCAGACACCGGGGCTGCGATTGCCAAGCCAGCTTGACAGACTCTCTGTTCCGCCACTTTTCCTTGCCATATGCGCAAGTATGCGAAAGCTGTCTCCGACACGGGCCTGAGCCGAGCCTGACAGCCCATCAAGTTCGGCGGCGCCCGGAATATCCAGATCCAGAACGGCCATGAAGGTTTCTGCAGCACGTGGCCACGCCGCTGCGCCCTGCTTGAACTGACTCCACCCCTGCATATAGCGGGCCTTGCTTACCAGCTCAGGGTGCTGGGCGCTCTCCACCACTCGCCGGTACCGGGCTTCCGCTTCGGCAAATTCGCCTGCCGAGAATGCCGCTTCAGCAATACGGAAACGGGCTTCCGGTGCCAGCGCTGAACCTGGATAGAGGTCTACAAGTTCTGTCAATCGCTGAATTGAGAGATCGGGCTGGCCAGCCATAGCGTGTGCCTTGGCCAGCTGATAGAGCAAATCGTCAACCTGAGCGGGAAAGCTGCTGTCGCCCAGAAGTGCTTCGTAGCTTCCGATGATTTCCCGGTAGTCCCTGATCTCCTGCTCAGCGGAATAGCCCAGTTCCTCTCCCGCCCGGTTGCGAATACGGTGCAGGCGGTTCAGCGCATCGACACGTACATCCGGCTCTTCAGAGATTTCAAACAGGCGTTGGTAGCGACGAACGACTTCCTCCGGCGCAATGGCTGGCAGGGGCCGACTGTCAAATTTGAGAAACACCGGCCGAATGTCACCCAGGGTTTCTCCATCACGCCCCAGCTCTACACGGAAAGACTCTTGTGCCATCAATGGTGCACTGGCCAGCGGTACGCCCATCAATATCGAACATATCAGTTTTTTCAGCCGCGCCCTCTGCTTCACCGCTGACCCTCCAAATGCTCCAGAGCCAGATCCTCGTACAGATGGGCAATTTGTTGCCCGGTGCGGTTCCGCGCTCGTGCCAGCCTGTTCTTCTGTTGTGCCACGAAAGCCAGCGCCTGCTGATCCAGAGCTGCCGCAGCCGCCTGCCGCGAATCCGCCAATTGCCGGCGCAGCGCTTCATTTTCCGCAGTAAACGCCCGCACCCGTGCCAACTGATTACTCCGAGCCCCCCTGTATTGGGCGCTTCGGCTTTCAAGGCTTTCGCGGCGAGCCTTGGCAGACGCAAGAATCTCCTGCAGCTCTTTGAGTTGATCAGACCGCGCCCCAGGCCGCCCCATGGCCAGCAATTTCTCTATTTGTGATTGCAATTGGCTGTGCTGATTCTGCAGGCCAAGAATTTGCTGGCTTACTTCTTCCACCTGCTTGCCGGTTCGGTGCTTGAGCATGGCGCCTGTATAGATTTCCAGATCGTTTTGGCGTTGCTCCAGTGTCTGCTTGAGGGCGTCAAAGCGGGCCATACGCCGGATTGCTGCCTGAGCATCGGGCTGCTCCAGAAACAGGAGCAGATAACCCAGTCTCGGCTGGGTCAGAGTGAGACTGTCCTCCAGAAACCACTCGATGCCCTTGCCACGGGCATCCTGAACCAACGCCTTGTAGGCCCCGTGCTGGCGAATATTGCGCTCAAGCTCTGAGAGAGTCGCCTGCTCGGATTCAAACGCGGCATTGGCAGCCAGCCAGTATTCCCCTGCCTGGCCGGGATAACCGGCAAGATCAAATCCGCTCCCCATGCCGATCCAGGCTTCAGGTACCCCGGCAAACGCCAAAGGAAACTTTTTTGCCCGATGCCAGCTTTGCATGGCGGCACGGTAATTGCCTTTCTCTGCCAGTGCTACGCCATGCAAATAGAGCGCTCTGGGGGTCTGGTATCCATCAAGCGAGACCTTTTCCAGAAAGTCGATGGCCTTATCCTGCTCACCGTTCTGAAGCGCAAAAAAACCGGCCTGTAAATGCAGCCTGTCGAGCACCGACTGACGTCGTTTTTCCTCAGAATCCTCTTTAGCCATCGCTATGGCAACTCTCAGAGCGACCAGAGCTCTTGAGGTATTGCTGTCCTGCACACTGAAAGCCGACGCCAGGTTCATGTAACCAATCGCAGCCCAGTAGCCGCCAACCATACCAGCCAGCTCTTTGCCCGCCTGCTCTGTGTTGCCGGAAGCAAGTTCGAGTTCGGCCAGGCCTAGTCGCGCCTGCTCGGCAATATCCCCGAACCCAAACCGGCTGGCGCCACGAAGCCAGTGCCGGGCCTCGGCAATATCCCCCGCTGCCCGTGCCAGATTCGCCAGCGCCAGTGCCGACTCGCCACGAAACTGCTCTCGGGCAAAAAGCGTACGATAGACCTCACCGGCTTTTTCAGCCTGGCCGCTTATCTGCAGCAGTCGGGCCCGGTACAGATCGGCCTCGGCGTTGCCAAGTGATGCCACAAGCGACATCACTTCTGCAGATCTTCCGGTATCGAGCCCGAACTGGATGACCCCTCTGGTTAGTTCATCAGCGGGCAACGGCGAGCACCAGAGCAGCAAAACGACAAGACCCGCCCGGCACCTACTCACGACTGGAAAGCACGACAATCGACAAGGCCACATCACAGATACCTAATCCCAGGTCTTTATGGCGAGTTCCGGCTCGAATTCCGGAGCGGGGGCACTCAAAACCATCTGCAGGCGCAGGGTTCCCGCCTGTTTGACTATCCGGCGGACAAGTTCCCGGCGCACAAACCGGTTGTTGGTCGCCCGGGCACTGATGACGGCTTTAAGCAGATGCTCTCCGTCAGCCACATTGCCCAGGTACAGCTGGTGAATTCCGCCCTGCCCCAGCGAATCCCGCTCTGTTGCGTTGTAGAGGTGAGCCGTTACCGGCTGTTGATTCAGAAAAAGCTCAACCGAATCCAGCTCCAGTTCGGCGTTGCTCGCCAATGAAAGGAAGATCGCCAGACGGCTGTCTGCAGGATGGAGCAGTTCCTGCTCCAATGCGTGAACCTTCGCGCTGTGGCGCATCACATCGGCGGTCAGCCGCGCCAATTCATCGTCGGCCTTAACGAACCCACTGAGCAGGGCAAAGAGCAACGCGCCGAAAAACCGGAAGTGCAAGCCGCGGTCACCCCGGCTATGACACCTAGTCCGGATTGGCCGATTCCGGGTGTTAGCAGCGACTTTTTGTCTTTGTTGTCTACCGGGCATGGTTACCTGCCTTTGAAAATCCAACATCTGTAGCGCCAGCGGCTTACATGCGGAAACAAAGCGTAACACCCGCTCACAGCCAAGAACGGTACCTGATTCACCAAATCAACATTTGCTGCATACCGGTAGATTAAAAAGAAGGAAGCGTCGACTAATTTGACAAGTCGTCAAGATTGCCCGATCGGAGGCATAGACAGGCGGCGACAGGAAAGTAAGTAACTAACGGATTTATTTGATGAAAACGTGAAATGGCGGAAAACTTGCTGATGTGCAATGGCGGGAGCGCCCGAATGGGCAACCCCCGCTTGAATATGCCGAGCTTTGCCGATGCCCTCAACCGCATCGGCTTTTTTTATTTACTGAGCTGCTTCATCGCAGACTCTAGCCCCTCGATACTGAGCGGGTACATATGATTATTCACCAATTGCCGGGTAATGCCCAATGAACCTCCGCTGCCCCAGTAGCTTTCCGGCAACGGGTTCAGCCACACCACCTTTCTGAAGTGCTCCGACAAACGCTGGAACCAGGTTGCTCCGGCCTCTTCGTTCCAGTGCTCGATGGAGCCACCGGGATGGGTTATTTCATAAGGGGCCATGGTGGCATCACCGACGAAAATCACTTTATAGTCCGGGCTGTACTTGTGCAGGATATCCCAGGTACTGGTGGTTTCATTCATGCGCCGGATATTGTTCTTCCAGACGCTCTCATAGACGAAGTTATGGAAGTAGAAGTACTCCATGTGCTTGAACTCCAGCCGTGCGGCAGAGAACAGTTCTTCGCATACCCGAACGTGGGGGTCCATCGACCCACCCACATCAAAGAAAATCAGCACTTTCACCGCATTATGGCGTTCCGGTACCATTTTGAGGTCCAGGTAGCCTGCGTTACGAGCGGTGGAACGAATGGTGTCATCCATATCCAGCTGATCGGCGGCCCCCTGTCGGGCAAATTTACGCAACCTGCGCAACGCCACCTTGATGTTGCGGATGCCCAGCGTAACGCTGTCATCCAGATCCCGGAACTCCCGCTTTTCCCAGACCTTTACCGCCCGGCCATGGCGCCCGTTCTTCTGGCCAATGCGGAATCCCTCAGGGTTATAGCCATTCGCACCGAACGGCGATGTTCCGCCGGTTCCGATCCACTTGTTACCACCCGCATGGCGCTCCTGCTGTTCTTCCATGCGCTTTTTGAAGGTTTCGATCAACTCTTCCAGGCCGCCCAGAGAATCAATTTTGGCCTTTTCTTCGTCGGTCAGATGCTTCTCGAATTCGGCGCGCAGCCAGTCATCGGGAATCAAGGCTTCGAGCAGGTCATCCAGATTCTTGATGCCTTCGAAATAGGCCTGGAAGGCCCGGTCGAACTTGTCAAAATGCCGCTCATCCTTGACCAGGCATACCCTCGCCAGATAATAGAATTCTTCCATGTCGGCAAAGGCCAGGCGCTTCTCGATGGCTTCGAGAAGATCCAGAAACTCCCGAAGACTGGCGGGCACCTTCGCCCGCCGCACCTCAAGAAAAAAGTCGATTAACATATCGCAGAGCTCTTGTCAGAGATCAGTTTCGGCGACGGGCCATGAACGCCAGCTTCTGCAGCAGGTGCACATCCTGCTCGTTCTTCACCAGAGCCCCGTACAAGGGCGGCAACGCCGAGCTGGCATCCTTTTCCTGCAGCACCCGTGCGGACAACTCATCGGCCATCAGCAACTTCAGCCAGTCAATCAATTCCGAGGTAGAGGGCTTTTTCTTCAACCCTGGCACTTTCCGAACATCAAAAAACACCTCCAGCGCATCCCTGACGACCTGCTGCTGAATACCCGGGAAGTGCACATCCACGATTTCTTTCATGGTGTCGTGGTTCGGGAAGCTGATGTAGTGAAAGAAACAGCGGCGCAGGAAGGCATCCGGCAGCTCTTTTTCGTTATTACTGGTAATTACCACGATGGGGCGTTTCCTGGCCTTTACGAACTCCTGGGTTTCGTAAACAAAGAACTCCATGCGGTCCAGTTCCAGCAGCAAATCGTTGGGGAATTCGATGTCCGCCTTGTCGATTTCGTCGATCAGCAGCACCACCTGTTCATCGGCCTCGAAGGCTTCCCAGAGCTTGCCTTTGACAATGTAATTGCGGATGTCCTTGACCTTTTCATCGCCGAGCTGAGAATCACGAAGGCGGGATACCGCATCGTACTCATACAGCCCCTGCTGGGCCTTAGTGGTGGATTTTATGTGCCAGGGAATCAGCTTCATGCCCAGGGCAGCGGCCATTTCTTCCGCCAGCAAGGTTTTCCCGGTGCCCGGCTCGCCCTTGATCAACAAGGGGCGCTGCAGCGAGATCGCGGCGTTTACGGCCATTTGCAGGTCATCGGTGGCTACGTACTTTTCGGTACCGGTAAACTTCATGTCTGTGCTTCCTGTGAGTTACTTTTTCGTATTCTGTTTTTCGTTATCTGATTCGGACGGATCATCGTCGATATCCGGAAGATCATCAAACTCTGACAAATCAAAGTCTTCAAGACCAAATTCATCCTCGTCTTCGTCATCCACCAGGCCGTCTTCCAAGGCCGCCACCTGAGTCTCTGCAAGCTCATCATCGGTCACCACCTCGTCTGCCAGCGGAATGTCCTGAACGTCCAACTCTTCCGATGCGGTATCTTCAATCTCGGTCAACTCGGGAATAGCCTGATCATCTGACTCCTCGCTGAAGTCGAATTCCTCCGGCAACTCTTCAGCAATACCCAGCTCTGGCTCTGGCTCTGGCTCTGGCTCTGGCTCTGGCTCTGGCTCTGGCTCTGGCTCTTCTGGCAGGGTATCCGTTACTTCGGGAATTGCATCCGGTTCCGGTTCAGACTCTAACTCAAGTTCGGGTTCTGCTTCGGCCTCGACAACGGGCGGCTCCTGCGCTTCTTCAGGCAGATCTGCAACTGTCTCCCGCTCTCCGGCTGCGGCCTCTTCCGCGGCTCTTGCCTTCTTTTTGCGGGCAGCGATAACCCCCAACATCAGAATCAGTACAAGCACACCGCCACCCGCACCCAGCACCCACAGTGGGATACCCCACAGTGAACCGGAGTCGTCGGTTTCCGGCGATTGTTCAGCCGACGGCCCGGCCTCTGTGTTGGGCACCGGGCTTTCCGCAGTTGGGGCAGGTTCCACATCGGCGATATCGGCGTTCGCGCCCGGTTCTGCCTCTGACTCAGCCGTTACAGGCACCGCATCTGCTGCCTGTTCATCACTGGCGGCGGGCTCCTCTTCAGGCACCATCAACGGTGGAGCTTCTGCCTGCTCGGACAAATCCGGTACCAGCGGCTCGGTAACAACTTCCAGCGGGGGCTCCTGCCCCGGCACCACAAAACTGCTAATGGCGCTGAACTTGCGGGAGAACGTTTTGGCGTCGGCAACTACATCAATCTGGTACCTGCCCGGCGCGGGCAGCCTGGCTACCTTGTCACGATAAACCCCGTCTTCAGGCGGTGTTTCCGTCGACAACAACTTGGTGCCCTTGCGACCATCACTGGCGGTAATCGAGAGACTGACATCCATCACCGATAGAAAGTCCGGATCTTGCAGTTGCACCGCCTGCTCGTAGAAGGCTACCTCTATCACCAGAGGTTCGTCTTCAGAGAATTCCAGAGACACAGGGCTGACCGCCATACGAAGATCGCTGACAACGGTTACCCGGCTGCCCTGCCCCAGATCTCCCACAATCTGCCATCGACCTGCTTTGGGGTTGGTCACCGTAATCAGATCGTAGCCGGGCTCTGATGCCCAACGCACATTGTCAGGAAGGTTATCGGCCCCGAACGGCTCCGCGCCCGGTTCAGCCAATGCAAGGGGCGTATCACTGCCGGAGAAGATCAGCGCAGTAAACTCTGAAACACCCTCGTCGACACTGAATCCGTCGCCCTCGATCGGCACTTGCTCCTGGGGCACTGCCGTGTTCAGGGCATTGGCGAACGCAAGGTTCAGCGCAGCGGCCGACTGTGCCAGCTGAAAACTACCACCGGTTTCCCGGGCAAGGTGTCGCAGAAAGCGGATATCGGCACGCTCAGACAAACCAACGGTGTGGATGGTCGCGCCTTTGGCTTTCAGGCGGGGTAGCAGGTCGCTGCTGATACGTTGCTCTTCATCGCTGCTGGCCTGATCCCCACCGGGTATATCAACTTTACCGTCACTCAGAACAATCAGATGTGTATTTTCAAGCGTTCCACCGGACAACCAGTCGTTTGCGGCTTTTTCCAGAGCCAGCCCGAGGTTGGTATGCAGTGCCACGGAGTTGATCTGCTCCGACCGCTCAATTGCGTTCGCACGCCAGGCTTCGTCCACCTCACCGTAAGGCACAAGCATGTTCACATACTGGCCGAAGGTCCAAAGTCCGGCGTCTGACCCCGCTGGCAACATCCGCGCCAGCAACCGCACCGCAGGCCGACGCAGATTGTCCGGATCGGTCTCTTTCATGGAGCCGGAAATGTCGACAATAATACGAACGTCCGCATCTTCCGGTAAAACCAGCGGCGGTTGGGCGGCAACTGCCTGCCCGAACATCACCACCGTAATGACTGCGACAATAACGTGACGGAAACCACCCATGGCTACTGTATCCTTGCTTTCTTGTTCTGCGTCTTTGTTACTTGTTCACTAACCGGTAACGCACCAGATCCAGAATCCAGACCAGCGCCATTACCATGCCCGCGACGGTAAAATTGAACAATGCGGTTGCTGCTGCGCTGGTGTCACCCAGAATCAGTTCGTACCCCGCAAATAGCCAGGCCGGTATCCACCAGCCTGCGACATCCGGCGACTCCACCGGAGTTAACAGGAGCACTACCAGCACTGACAACAGAAGGGTTTGCAGCCCGTACAATGGCAGCAGCCGGAAAAGCGCCCTCATCATAAAAAAAAGCACCACAAAGGCAATCGCATAGGCGGCCCAGAAAATCCCATAGGCCAAAGACGTATCTGCATCCATCATTTATAAAACCCAATGAATAATATGTTCTTCCCAGTCCTCTTCCGGCACCGTGTCCTCCGAAACAGCCTTGCCGCGAACAGATTCACCTGCGGCATGCACGGAGTCAGGATCTCCGCTTAGCAAAGGATGCCAGGATGAAAGCGGTCGCCCCTCGGCCAGGGTGCGATAGGCGCAGGTCCAGGGTAGCCAACTGTAGAGGTGCACCGTTTCAGCACTCAACACCGTGCAGCCCGGCACATTTTTCAGCCTCTGCTGATAGTCTGTGCAACGACAGCTGTCGGTATCAAGGTAGCGGCACGCAAGTTCCGTATGATAAACCTCACCGGTATCCTCATCTTCCAGCTTGTGCAGGCAACATTTGCCACAGCCATCGCACAGCGACTCCCATTCCTGAGGCGTCATTTCGCCCAGGCGTTTCCGTTGCCAGAAGGGAATCGAGGCAATCATTTACGGCGTTGCTCAATCTTGCGCCTGAAATCGACGATGTAAGTGTCCTGCTCTTCCGGCATTTGCAGATAGAACTCTTTTTCTGCGATGGCCGCCAGAACATCCCGCCCGTTGGTTCTGGCCAGTTTCTTTTCCGGAGTCATCAGCAGATCCATGGCATGCACCGGAGCACCGAAGATTTCACGCAGGGCCTCGGGCAATTCGTCCCAGTTCTTTCCGCGCCGGACAAACAGGTAGGTGTCGCTTTTCTTGCTGCTACGATAAACGGTTACAAACTCTCGCTCGGTCATTGTCGGAGCAACTCCTCGATGTCAGACGCAACCGGGGCGATTACCTGTCGCCTCCAGCCCTCAAAAAACGGACTTCCGGTCAGGTTCCGGCTCTGGATGACAGCCTCGATACGCTTTCTGGGTGCCAGAATTTCAATAGGAATATCAATAGATTCCGCTGCATTCCTGAAGTGCTTTTTAACCTTTTTGTAGAGAGCCTGTTGATCCCTCGTGAGCGGCCGGGGAATGAACTCGAAATCCCCTCCGTCAAGTTCGGGCGCAGCCGTGGTTAACTGCAGCAGAGATTCACCATAGCGGCGAACAAAACCCGGCGCCACGCCCTGCACATCGCTCAGTGCTTCCAGCGATTCAGGCTGGCGCTCGGCAATCGCAATCAGCAACCCATCGTTGATTACCCGACTCCTCGGCCTGTCTACCCGGCGGCATTCCCGCTCCCGCCAGGCCACCAGAGCCTGGAGCAACACCTGCTGATCCGGGTTCAGCCCCCAGCCACCACGAAGTTTCAGGTAATGGGTTTCGGGATTTTCTGCAGCCGCTGCTTCCTCAGCAAAACGTTCCGACTCCTCAGCCATGGCGGCCGACAGGCCGCGCTCCTGCAACCGCGGTGCAACCCATTGATACACCGGCTCAAGAAACCGAATGTCATCAATGGCGTACTTTTCTTGCTGGGCACTGAGCGGGCGTGACACCCAGTCTGAACGTGTTGCGGACTTATCCAGCACTTCACCAAACAGGGTTTCGACCAGGCGGGCATAACCAACTGAAAAACCCGCACCGGCCAAAGCTGCACCGACCTGAAGGTCGATCACTCCCCGGGGCTCCAGATCAAGCCAGTGGCGGAAAAGCTCCAGATCCTCACTCATTGCATACAACAGCTTTGGGCGAGTTGGATCGTTCAGCATGGCCCGAAACTGATCGGAACCAGCGGCCACTTCCGGGTCTACTAACCACAACTGGCCTGCACCGCCAAGCTGAACCAAACCAGGGATGGGGTAAAACGTGGAAACCCGCTCGAATTCGGTATCCAAAGCCACGGGAGCCTCGAGAGGAAGGCCCAGCAACCACTGATCCAGTTCCGAAGGGGTGGATAGCCAGCGGGATGTACCCGGCGACTCTGTAATGCCGTTGTCCGGATTAACCTGGACCATAAAAACAACCTGAATTCAGTCAGACAGGGGCTTTCGACCCCGGAATGCATGGGTAAGTGTAAAACCGTCAACGTAGCCCAATTCGCCACCTACGGGGATGCCGTGAGCCAGTCGGGTAATGAGAATAGCGTGGCCGTCCAGACGGTCGGCTATATAATGGGCCGTCGCCTCTCCTTCAACCGTGGGATTGGTGGCGAGAATCAACTCGCTCACGCCCTCCTCCCGAACGCGCGACAGCAAACGCTCGATACCGATTTCCTCCGGACCCACGCCATCGATAGGCGACAAATGCCCCATCAGCACAAAATAGCCACCTTTGTAATCGCCCGCCTGCTCAATCGCCAGCAAATCGGAGGGGCTCTCCACCACGCACAGGGTACCGGTGCGGCGCTGCTCATTTTCGCAAATCTGACAGACTTCGGCATCTGAAAAGTTCTGACACCGGTCGCAACGGCGTACACCCTCCATCGCATGACTCAGCGCGGAAGATAGACGTATCCCACCAGAACGGCCGCGCTCAAGCAGGTGAAAAGCCATACGCTGTGCGGTTTTTTGCCCTACGCCGGGCAGGCAGCGCAGGGACTCCACCAGTTCGTCAACCAGAGGGCTGAATGCCATGACAACTCCTCACAGAAGGTTTGACAAACCGGTCAGAATGGCATCTTGAAGCCGGGCGGCATGCCCATGCCAGACATCATGCCAGACATTTTATCTTTCTGGTTTGCCTCAACCCGGCGCACTGCGTCGTTGACAGCGGCGGCCAGAAGATCTTCCAGAATTTCCTTGTCCTCAGACATCAGCGACGAGTCAATGTCTACCTTGCGCACATCGTGCCTGCCATTCATGGTGACTTTTACCAGCCCGGCACCGGACTCTCCCACAACTTCTGCTTTGGCGATCTCTTCCTGGGCCTTCTGCATCTGCTCTTGCATCTGCTGGGCCTTTTTCATCAGGTCGCCCATGTTATTCATCATCGTTTCTATCTCCTGACTGTTTCTGCAGGGCGGATACTCTCTTCGACGACCCGCCCGTCAAATCGTTCCACAATACTTTGCACCAGAGGATCCTGTCGTATGGACTCCTCGGCGGCCTTCTGCCGGGCAACGCGCTGACGCTCCTCATAGGCAGCCGGGGTGTTTTGCCCCGGGTTTCCCTGCACTACCTTGAGGGTTGTGGCATCTCCGAACCGGGATCTCAAGGCCGCCAGTATCTTTTCTTCATGCCTGGCGTTCAAAAGCCGGGCATGCCCTTCGTCGATAGTAAGTACGATGGCGTCACCGTCTTGTGCCATTGCGCTGTAGCTGGCGAGATTGCCCGGCATCCCGGATATTCCGAGACCCCGGAAATCCCGCTCCCACACGAACGCCTCGGGATCGGGTACGGCCGGGGATTCTTCATCTGTCGGTTGCGCGTGAGCGGGTGACGGTGGGTCGGCTGGTGCCGCTGCCAATTGCGCCGGCATCTGAGGCACAGGCGCCGGGCCCTGGCCGGCTGCTTCAGGTTCGGCTGCCGAAGCGGCACCCTCGGCAATCGCAGGCTCATCCAATGGCTCCCAGGGCGGAGTATCCACGGGCACCGGCTGTTCGGGCGCCAAAGGTGCTGGCGCTTCCGTTTTTTGATGCCCTGTAGCAGGCTCACCCCAGGCAGACTCCGGTGCAGCCACCGCAGAATCCGCAGCCTGAACCGGATGCCGAGATTGTGCGGGCTCGGGCTCAGAATCTGCCGGGCCGCCCGTTTCCCCGGCCGAAGACAGCACCGGCGGCTCCCTTCGATCCGTGCCCGGCCGGAACGCCAGCATCCTGAGCATGGTCATTTCGAACCCCATTCGGGCATCCGGTGTAACCGCCAGATCCTTACGGCCAATGAGCGCCGTTTGATAAAACAACTGCGCATCCTCAGCGCTGAGCCGCCGGGCCAGCGCCTGAACCTGGGCAGCATCTCCCATGGCGTTGTCGGCGCTGCCGGGTACCACCTGCTCCATGGTAACCCGATGAAACAGCGAGAGCATGTCGGCCAGAATCACACCGTAATCCGGGGCAAAATCAGCAATCCGACTGATTTCTGAGAGTAGTCCGGGGCCATCCCGTTCAACCAGTGTATCCACTATGCGCTGGATATCCCGCTGATCAATCGTGCCCAGCATATTGCTGACATCGCTGGCGGCGAGGTTTTCGTTGCCAAAGGCAATAGCCTGATCGGTCAGGCTGAGCGCATCGCGCATACTGCCGTCGGCAGCTCGGGCCAGCAGCCACAGTGCAGGCTCTTCGAAGGGAATTGTCTCGGCTGTCAGCACATGATTCAAATGGCCGACGATATGTTCCGGGGTCATGCGCTTGAGGTTGAACTGCAGGCAACGGGACAGCACGGTCACCGGGAGCTTCTGGGGATCTGTGGTTGCCAGAAGAAACTTCACATGCTCGGGAGGCTCTTCCAGTGTTTTCAGAAAAGCATTAAACGACTGATTGGTGAGCATGTGTACCTCGTCAATCAGGTACACCTTAAAACGCCCTCGCGTAGGCGCGTACTGAACGTTATCGGTGAGCTCCCGCATATCGTCGACGCCGGTACGGGATGCCGCATCAATTTCAATCAGATCAACAAAGCGGTTCTCAAGAATTTCCTTGCAACTGTCGCATTCACCACAGGGATTCGGGGTAATGCCGGTCTCACAGTTCAGGCATCGCGCCAACAAACGCCCTATCGTCGTCTTACCGACACCACGAGTGCCCGTGAACAGATAGGCATGGTGTAAACGCTGATGCTCCAGGGCATGAACCAGTGCCTGCAGCACGTGCTCCTGGCCCACCATGTCCTGAAAGGTACGGGGGCGCCATTTTCGGGCTAAAACCTGATAGCTCATGATCCGTCAACTGCTCTGAAAAATGCCACTAACTCTAGCATGTACGGGAGTTGAGAAGAAGCAAAGATCCGGGCTGAGAGCACACAGAATGACAAGAGGAAAGGCAAAACGCGGGGCGGAATTGGGGGTGGCCCCACCAGCAATTCTCCGGCACACACATCCACCGCTGCGGCTGCTCCCTTCCGGGCCTGACCGGGTTCACGGTTTCGTGTTGCGGAGGCACCAATGGGGCCACCATAACGTCGCTCCCGGGCATTTCCCCCGAAAGCGGCGCGCATAGTAACAGAAGGATATCAGGACTACAACGGCAAGGGCACTTCATCCTGCCGGAACCAGCAAGCAATGCTGTGGCGGGTGCGCCTTGCCGGCAATACCTCGTGGGGAATCTCCTCACTCAGGAACAGTATCGCCCTCCCAAGTTCCGGGCGCATTACACTCACTACCTCATCGTCATGCTCGGCTCTGAATGCCCTCAGCTCGCCTCCATCTTCCAGGCCCCAGCCTTCATTCAGGTACAGAACCAGACTGAGTGCGCGGGATGCCCTGCCCTTGAAACTGTCGAGGTGGCGCAGGTAAAAGTCCCCGGGCTGATAGGTTGCATAGTGTGCTTCGAAGCGCTTTAGCCCGAGGTATAGCCTCTGGTTCAGCCCAAGTCGAAGCGCTTCAAAAAAGCGGAACAATTCGGCCTGAGCGGCCGTTACACCATCCAGCCAGGCAATTTTATCGCGCCGAACCCTGCGGTCCCGGGTAAGCTCTGCACCACGACCGATACCAGCACGGGCCATGGATTCTGTTTTATGCAGAATCCGCACTTCATCACGAAGGGCCTGCAATAGCCCGTTTGGCACTCGCGTAGAAAGATCCAACTCAACCCAGGATCGCTCACTCAGTGCGTCGGCCAGATCGTCCAGCCAGCCAGCGCTTACGCCGATGCCTGCCTCACCCGTTGCCCCGCCAAATTCACACACTTCACCCGCTGCTTTGTCCCACTGCCCGATCGTTCGCTCCAGGCGAGGATCGTGCAACGGCAACACGATGGTATTGCCTTTTTCTGAATCCATGTTCAGACCTCTTGTATACAGCCGTTTTTATTCTACGCTGAAACTCGCCGATCTTAGCGTTTTAATTTACCCTGAGCACAGCAAGCAATCTTGACAGGCGCGGTACCCTATCATGTCAGACAGCAGTAGCAGGCCGCCAGCAACCGCCACACCGGGGCACTGGTCGTTCACCCGCTGGAATACCGTGGGCCAACTCGAAGCTCTTGAGGTGAACCACCCACTATTCAGGGCCGTGTTATTTCTACAGGGCGCGCAACTTACTCACTTCGCACCGGCAGACGAACGAAACTGGCTGTGGATGAGCGAACTGGCCCGCTTTCAGCCTGGCCGGGCAATCCGGGGCGGAATGCCGGTGTGCTGGCCCTGGTTCGGCATCCCCGCAAGAAATGCACCCGAAATACGCAAACGCATTCTGAGAGACACGCCACACGGGTTTGCCCGAACCTCTTTATGGCGCCTGGAAGATGTGCGTGAAAGCGCCCACGAGGTCGAAATCAGTCTATCGCTGCATGCCAATGATGAATTTGCCGCAGTATGGCACGGCCATGCTATGGCTCTGATCACCTTCAGCTTTTCCGTAAGGGGCTGCCAGGTTGGCCTGACCACCACCAACCTTGGCCGGGATCCCTTGGCTTTCAGTCAGGCCCTGCACACCTACCTGCCCACGGAAGACATCGTCCGAACCCGAATTCTCGGGCTCGGCAGCAGCCAGTACATAGACACACTCCAGGGCTGGCAGTACGTTAACCAGGAGGGCCCGGTATATTTTGATGGCGAAGTTGACCGCATTTATGAGGCCGGCGAGCCGGTTAGTCTGGTTACGCCGGGCAACAAGCGCATTCTAAACCCGGTTGGCAGCGATTCGACTGTGGTCTGGAACCCCGGGCCGGAGAAAGCGAAGCGGCTTTCCGATTTCCCGGAGTCCGGGTGGCAAAAAATGCTCTGTATCGAAACCGCTAATGCAGCCTCCGACTACCGCGTCCTTAATGAAGGGCAAAGCCATACCCTGGGCCTGTTTCTGGGGCGCAAGGGAAAGCGCCCATGATCAGCGACCTGAGCGTTATCAGCAACGCTGCCGCATCGGCTGTGTATGGCGTTCTGGCCATACTTGTTGCCTCACGTTATCTTCGTCGTGACATCGACCGGGCGCTACTTCTTGCCGCCCTGATTACGTCGGCCTGGTCCGGCATCATGGTTACGCAAAGCCTGACCGGCCACCCCGGATTCTTTGTGCGCTATCTGCTGGAACTGCTCAGGGATACGTCCTGGATACTTCTGCTCTTCGCCATGCTGCGGGACGGCTTCCGGCAAAGCCACCTGAACAGTCAGCTCAAACGTGTGCTCGGCACGGCCACCGCCATTCTCATTGTCACACTGTTATCACTGGGCACTCTGGAATTTATTTTCGGGCTCGAATTGGCCAGCGGTAAGACCAAAGTGCTAGGGCAAATTGCACTGTCGCTGATGGGCCTGTCTCTGGTGGAGCAAATCTGGCGGAACTCACCCTCGTTCGGTCGCTCCAGCATGAAGTACCTGTGCATTGGTGTGGCAACAATATTTTGCTTCGACTTTTTTATGTACGCCGACGCGCTGCTGTTTGGAGAACTGGCCGACTCTTTCTGGACCGCCCGGGGTTTTGTGAATGCGGCGCTTATGCCACTGTTTGCAGTCAACGTAATCAATACCCGCAAACAACCCGTTGATTTCCAGCTCTCGCGCACGGCCGTCTTTCATGTCGGCACCCTGGTTTTTGCGGGCTCCTATCTGCTGGTTCTGGCCATTGGCGGTTACTACGTTCGGGCACTTGGTGGCGAATGGGGCGAAGCGCTTCAGGTGCTGTTCATCTCCATCTCTCTCGCCTTCCTGGTCACCCTTCTGGTCTCGCGCCGCATCCGTGCCCGACTAATGGTCTTCATCAGTCAGAACTTTTTCGATTACAAGTACGACTACCGGGAAGAGTGGCTGAAACTGACGAAAGAGCTGGCCGACCTGAGCGATGACCCACCCCTGCCTGAACGGGTGGTTCGCACCCTGGCAGGCCTGGTAGAAAGCAATACCGGCGCTATCTGGATCAAGGGTGACAAAGGCGAGTTCATTCTTAATTCAAGCACCAATGTTGCGCCCCCCAAGTACACCATTATCGACAGCGACTCGGATCTTGTTCGCTTTTTTCAGGAGCGGGAGTGGATCATTGACCTGCACGAATACCGAAGAGACCCCATCAGCTACAACCTGTTGGAAATACCCGATGCCATTGCGGACATACCAGAGGCCTGGCTAATCATCCCTCTCTACCTGGATAACGAACTCTATGGACTGGTGATGGTGGGCTCTCCCTATGCCAAGGTGGAACTGAACTGGGAAAACTTTGACCTGATCAAGGTGGTTGCCCGGCAAACCTGTAACCTGATCGCCCAAAACGATGCCCAGAATCGGCTTTCAAGAGCGATGCAATTTGAGGCCGTCAGCAAAGCCAGTGCGTTTATGGTTCACGACCTGAAAACACTGATTGCGCAACTCTCGCTGCTGGTAAAGAACGCCCCCAGGCACCGAAACAACCCCGCCTTCATCGACGACATGATCTCCACCACGGACCACGCCGTCCGGAAGATGTCCAATCTGGTAGATCATATCCGCAAGCCTTCGCTGACAAACGACGAGCAGCGAACTCGTCTTGATCTGACGGCTCAGGTGAAAGCGCTCATCGAACACAATAGTCATCGAAATCCAGCCCCTGTCCTGCTTGGAGATCCACCAGCCATCAATGTCTATGCGGATGAGGAGCAACTTCGCAGTGTGCTGGATCACCTGATCCAAAATGCACAGGACGCAACCCCCCCAACCGGCGAGATCACCCTGAACCTTAAGACCTCAAAAGGCAGCGTGGTGCTGTTTATTCAAGACACAGGTACCGGCATGAGCGAGGATTTTATCCATACCCGCCTGTTCAAGCCGTTTGAGAGCACCAAAGGGCTGACCGGAATGGGCATTGGCGCCTTCCAGGCCAGAGAGTATATTCAAGGTCTGGGCGGCTCCATTGATGTAACCAGCGAAGTGGACGTCGGTTCCTGCTTTTCCGTTCGCATCCCTCTGGCAGACACGCCATTCGCCGAGGTTTCCGGAACCGTGCAAAGCCCGGAGGTGCCAGAATCCGAGCCACCGCGACGCCAGCATGCCGTCAATAAATTAACGCCATGAAGGTTTTTTTCTTGCAAGGATTGCAAAGTGTCAATGAACAGATAAAACTCTAGACAGGAATCGCCGAATCCGTTGTCGTCGGCTACCCTTCACGTACACGGAACAAAGGATTGGTTGTTGTTGTGAAGCAACTGTTGATAGTGGAAGATGATCCTGGCCTGCAAAGCCAGATGCGCTGGTGCTTCAGCGATGAAGTAGAAGTTACTGTCGCAGCCGACCGTGACTCGGCACTGGCGGCACTTCGCCGTCTGGAGCCTGAAGTCGTCACTCTGGACCTGGGCCTGCCACCCGACCCGGGCGGAGCCTCGGAAGGCTTTGCCCTGCTGGAGGACATTCTCCGCCTTGCACCCCTGACCAAAGTGATTGTGGTAACCGGCCGAGAAGACAAAGAGAATGCCGTGAAAGCCATCGGCATGGGGGCCTCCGACTTTTATCAGAAACCTGTCGACGCGGATATTCTGACCTTTGTTGTGAATCGGGCGTTTCGGTTGGCGGAGCTTGAACGGGAAAACCGGGAACTCGCATTCCAAAGCGCCGGTACCAGCATCAAAGGCATTGTTGCAGCCAGCCCGGAGATGCTTGCGGTTTGCCGAACCCTTGAAAAGGTCGCCCCTACCGACATCACGACCCTGATTACCGGAGAGACTGGCACTGGCAAGGAGCTGCTTGCAAAAGCTCTGCACGAGCTAAGCCCCAGAGCAAGTAAACCCTTTGCAGCCATAAACTGTGCCGCAATTCCTGAAAACTTGCTTGAAAGCGAACTTTTCGGTTTCGAGAAAGGTTCATTCACCGGCGCAACCCATTCGAAAAAAGGCAAGATCGAAAGTGCAAATGGAGGCACTCTTTTCCTCGACGAAATCGGCGATATGCCGATGGCACTTCAAGCGAAACTATTGCGCTTTTTACAGGAACGGATGATTGATCGCGTCGGATCGGTCAACGCGATTGCGGTTGATGTTCGCGTAGTCTGCGCTACCCACCGGAATGTGAGAGAACTTATCGAATCCGGTGATTTCCGGGAAGATCTGTATTACCGCATCAGCGAAATAACCCTTGATGTTCCGGCCGTTCGCGAACGGAATGGAGACGCCCTCGTTATCGCTCAGTCATTGCTCAAGACTCTCGGCAAGCAGATGGAGCGCCCCAACCTCACGTACAGTGATGATGCTGCCAACGCAATTCAGTCCTACTCATGGCCAGGAAATGTTCGCGAGATGATTAACAAGGTCAAGCGAGCCATCATAATGGCCGATAGCCGACGCGTCTCGGCAGCCGACCTGGAGCTTGATCCCGACAACCAAAGCCAGGGCAATCAGCTAAACCTGCGCCAGGTCAGAGAAAATGCAGAACGCAATACGATCCTGCAAGCCCTGCAAAGCTGTAGCTTTAATATGTCACAGGCATCTCGTCTGCTGGGGGTCACCCGGCCCACCCTCTACAACCTGACAGACAAATACCGGATTCAAACTTCCACCGAGCCATCGGAAGACTGATCCGCACCGAGGCCCCCAGAATGCATAAGAACAGGAAGGAATAGAGACATGAACAAATTAGCAACGTTAACCGCCACGGCTCTATTCGCTGCTATTTTCCTGGTTCTGACAGGCTGCGGTGGTGAAAGCAACGAAATGACGCAGGAGGAGGTACGATACCTGAGCCACATGGATCAGGCCCGTTTTTTCCAGCGTCAGGGCGAACTTAAAGCCAGCACTCTGGAAGCGCGAAGCGCTATAGAATTACAGCCCGAAAGCCTGGATCCCTACTTCCTGATAGTCGACAACCTTCTCAAGGCCGGAGACGCACTCAACGCAGAGCGCCAGCTTAATTGGGTTCTGGAGAATGTTCCTGAGACCCAAATGGGCCCGGAGGCGCTCAACCGCGCATGGCTCATTGCCGCCGAGGCCAAACTGATGCAGGGGAAGCACCAGGAATCACTTGAAACTCTGAGTAAAATTACCCCTTCAGACCGACATACCGACACGCAAGCCGCACTGCTGCAAGCAGACACCCTTTTTGCGTCCGGGCAATTGGATCAAGCCTACTCATCCTATGAAAGGGCAAGAGATATTGACCCGGGTGCCATCGGACCGGTCATTGGCTTATCCAGGACAGCGTTCGCCCAAGGCAATAAGGCACAGTCAAGGCAGCTAATCACCAAAGCTGAAGAACTCGACCCGGAAAGCACGGAGCTTTGGCTGTGGAAGGCTCAAGTGGCACACGCCGAACAGAACTGGAGTTCAGCCGAAGATTTCTACATCCGAGCTCTGGAAGATATCGGCCAGTACGATGTAATGACTGAGCGCAAGTATGCAACGATTTCCGCTCTTATTCGGGTTTTAAGAGCTCAGGGAAAACAGTCGGAAGCTTTCGTATATGAAGAAATTCTTGCCAAGTCCGCACCCGGAACTATCAAGAGCAACATGATGGCAGCCCAAGAGGCTTTCGAGCAGGGCGACCTGACCAGCGCAGCACGCTATCTGGAGGAGATTCGCAGACAAGCGCCCACTCACGAGCCAAGCGCTCTGATGTTGGGGCTGATTCGGTTTCGGCAGGGCCGTGTTGAAGAGGCGGAGAAATTACTGGCTCCCGTTGCTGAAACCAGTGATTCGGAAACAGCTACCAAGTTGCTGGCAGCCACGCGTTTGCAAATGCGCAACCCTCAGGGAGCAAAAGAAATACTCGATACACTCGACAACACGGATTCTGACCCGGAGACATTGGCATTGGTGGCAATCGCATCGCTGGCAAGCGGAGATAGCAGCACCGGTGAAGCACTTATGGAGAGGGCCCTGGCATCGAACCCCGACAACCATCAATTAGCGTTGCGGTATGCCAATTATCTAAGGCAACAGGGAAAATACACGCAGGCAACAGACTTAACAAAACAAGTGCTGGAAAAGGCGCCAGAATTGCATTTGGCACGAGGTCTTCTGATAAAGACTCATACAGATTCGGGTAACCTGCCCGCTGCTGTCAATGTCGCATCAGCCTGGCTGAAACAATACCCGGATAATATCGAGGCCCTTGTTTATCGTGGCAACCTCGCCTTACAGGAAGGAAACCCTGACATAGCCCGCGACTTCTTTACACAGGCCGTGAAAAAAGATCCTGAGGCCCCCGCACCGCTGATCGCATTGGGAAGACTGGCGATAAACCAGAGCGCTACCGACGAAGCACGTAAATGGTTCCGCGATGCGGTGAAAGTTGCTCCGAATAACCGCCAGGCAATCCAGGGGGTTGCAGCGCTGCTTAAGCCTGAAGAGATAGAGCAATTCATGCGAGAAGTTCTTGATAAGGATCCGTCAGCAACAGGTCCACGCCTCGTTCTCCTGGAGCTGGCCCTTCGCCAGAACAGGACTCAGCAGGCCGATGAGTTGACGGCTTCACTACTGGAGCGTGAAGAAGAAACGAGAGCCTCCCGGGCGGCACCACTTGTTGCGAATATCTATAACCTTACTGCCGCCAGACTCAGGGAAGAGGGAGAGGCAGAGCGCTCAACCGAAGTACTCAACAGAGCACTCGCACTTTTCCCGGAAAACGAAGCTATATCGCTCCAGGCAGCCAAACAGGCGTTTTTGGCCGGAAGTGCCGATAAAGCCCGAAGTATTCTGCAAGACGTTAAAAAGCAGCATCCTGATTCTGCTAACCCCTACTGGACGGAAGCACTGTACTTCGAAAGCCTCAAGGAGTATCGAGAAGCCGCCGAGTTCTACCAACTTGCTATGGATAAACGCCCAAGCCCGGGCCTCGTAAGTGACTACGCGGAAGTGCTTGAGAAGGACAACAAGGAAACGGAAGCAATTGCTGTACTGGAATCCGGGGTTTCCTCCTTCCCGGAACACCCGCCATTGCGGTTGAGACTTGCCATGCTTCAGCAAGCGCAAGGAAGTATGGAGAGCGCCAGGCACCACTACGAGAGCCTACTGACGTCCATGCCGGAAAACACTATTGCCCTTAATAATCTGGCCTGGATATATCTTGAAGCGTCGGATCCACGCGCATTAGATGTCGCTCGAAGAGCTTACAAACTCGCCCCGGAGAATGGTGCCATAGCGGATACCCTTGGATATGTCCTGTTCAAATCCGGTAAACAGGCTGAGAGCCTGCCTTTGCTGGAGGAGGCTCACAGGCTCCGCGCTGACTCGGAGGAAATAGCATTGCACCTGGCCGAAGCATACCGGGCGGCTGGTATGAATGCAGAGGCGAAGAAAGTTCTGGAGAAATTCGGTGGTCAGCACTGATGGAGCGGGCTTCAACAACCGTGTATCTCTGGCTGATATCAATCCCGTTGCTGATAGTCGGGTTATGGGCTGAGTGGCAGTCTTTCTTCTATCTTTGGTACCACTCCATCATCTACAGCCACGGTTTCCTGGTACTGGGCGGCATTCTATTTCTGTTGTATCAGCGAAGACGCGCCCTGATGCAACTGAAGGTATGCGGCTCTGTACCCGGTCTTTTCTTGCTGTCTGGAGCGATTGCCGCCCTTGTCCTTTCTCAAGCGGCGGATATCAGAGTCTTCAGGCTGGCACTGGTTCCGCCGATCATCGTGTTTTGGGGATGGTCGATATGGGGAAAAGGCTTTGCGTCTGTCGCTGGCGGGCCCGTTTTTCTTCTGATGTTCGCAGTTCCTGTCTGGGACGACTTCTCCCCTGCCCTTCAACATATCACTGTCTTCTTCAATACGCTTCTGCTGAAAGTCGTAAATATTCCCGCCACTATCCACGAGTTCTACATCACACTTGAAGTAGGCACCTTCCTCGTTGAAAACGGCTGCAGTGGTGTCCGCTATCTTATGGTTGCCTTGTTTCTTGCCGCTTTTTACGGGCAACTGTATTTCCGGTCAAACCTTAAGACCCTGACCCTGATTCTTACCGCTGGCGCTCTATCCATGGTGGCAAACTGGATACGGGTGTTTGGCATCATAGTTTCGGGGCACTACACCAATATGGAAAGTTCGTTGATTGAGGATCATGAACTTTTCGGATGGGCGATTTTTATCGGCATCACATTAGTTCCATTGCTCTTCATTTCCGCACGGCTTGAGCAAACCAGGAACGCCAAAAATGCCAATTCCTCGACGGCAACTATGACAGGCAATCAGGTGCCCACAAAAGCTACGACTCTCAGATGGCCCGCCATTGCTTCACTCTTGCTGCTCGCTCCACCACTGCTACCGGCAGCTCTGGATGCAAGAACCGAAAGAATGGCACACTCCTGGGACCCCCAACTCCCTGACGCCAATCTCGAATGGAGCGGCCCTCTTAAGCACGCCAGCATCTGGCAACCGGACTACGTCGACCCGGATATCGAACATAGCGGTGTCTATGTTTCGGAAGACCTTGAGCAAGTCCAGGTACAAATTACAGCTTATCAGCGTCAGGCTCAGGAAAAAGAGCTCATCTTTTACAGGAATCAGCTCTTCAAGCACAAAGACTGGACACTTGTATCCAGAGCCAACCGCTCTCTGGAACTCCCTAAAGGCATCGCACCTGCAACGATAAACGAAACCGTGATTCAAAAAAACGGACAAGACTCAGCCGTCATTCTCTGGTCTTGGTACCAGGTTGGCGACCAGCTTACTCACTCAAGAATCGAAGCAAAAGCCCGGGGAGCGCTCAATAAACTCAAGGGCGATGCCAGAGGAGCCTTGTGGGCACTGGCAGGGCGTTGTGAAGGTGCGGGTAGTCCGGAGTGCGAACGCCAACGGAGTGTTTTCATGCGCTTTCTTAATAGCTTGAATGACTCTTATGAAGCAGCAACTAATTTACGCTCATGAGCTGCTAGGTAATCCCCAGGCAGCAGAAAGCCGACGTTCAGGTTACTGAGCGGGCTCGAGAGCACAATGTCAGCTCGGTGCCGATCTGTCCGGTGCTGCAGTTCTTATCTGAATTTACGGTATTTAAATAGCACTTTAATGGAACTTATTTGGCGTATCGCTCGTTGATCAAGCGGACTACGTCCCATAAAGCGTTTTTTCTCTTCTCAAAAATTGAATCGGAGCTAAGCAAAGGTTCCACTGATAAGTTTACCTTTGAGAGAGCATTTTCCACTCGGCTACGCTTAAATAATTGCCAGGCGTTCTTAAAATTCGAAAAATTTCCCCGCCTATTATCCCAAAACTCCAGACCAAGGTCTGAAACGTTATATGGAAGATTTACCGAAGCACACCAGTCCTTCCATTTAAAAGGTTCATGAACCAAAAACTTTACCGGAACCCAAGGTACCCTAACGGCATCAGCAATAATCGCTCCGTGCATTGCTTCCGTTATAACTTTCGAAGATCTTATTACTTCGACAACAAATTCTTTAGATTCAACACGAGGACTTAAATACTTTATCCCCAAGCTTTTACACAGATCCTGAAGCCCATTTCCAGATGATAAATCCGACTCAACATGTGGAATAAATGTAACAGGATATCTCTTGTCAACTTTTTCGTTTGAAATAGCTAAAAGTTCGGGTATCAGTAAGCCAGCGTCTGAAATGGCCAATTCTTCCGGTAGGTCAAGAGCTTTAGCTGACAGCGGCCCGCGAACACACGCAAAGTCCCACGTATCATCAAACCTCGACGAATCAAGGCTCCCATAGCCAACCCCACTAGAAAAGACAACCTTCCTTGGGTAACAATCGACTCTGGACAACTCTCTATCATTTATTATTGTCCCAATTCCAATAAGGCATACATCTTTGCTATCGATTATTGATTCGTCAAATAGTTTTCCAAGTAAAAACGGGTTTATGTCATCGCCAAAGTTGCACGTACCTCTAGCTTTACTGTAGGACTGATGATAATAAATTCCCATGAAACGCCTTATTCAATTAAAATTTGAGTCTAATCAATCAATAGTCACAACCTTCTCTTCTGAGAACTCACTGCTCTGACCATTTGAATCAACCGCTCGTATCTGAATGGACCAAGTTCCCTCTGAAAGCCCTGAAACCACATAAGATTCCTCGCTATTGGAATCAATTCTTACGGTTTCCTTGATCATCGAAGAGCTAGCTTTAAGCTTCACGGCATCTGCAATTACGTATCCATCTGCCTCATTTGATAGCGTAATCGTAATTTCGGAAGAGTACGGTATGAACGAACCCAACTTTTGCCATTGTCCTCCTCCCGATGTTTGATCCACCGAAAACGTTATCTTTTCAACATTCCCACTGTCGTTTAAATATTCAAGAATATAGGTTGCATTTTTTGCACGATTTGGATGAGAGGTCCACAATGCCGATAAAAGGTATTCACCGCCAATAGCAATGTCGTTTATGTGCCAGATAGCAACGCTCTCTCCCGCACCGGCTGGCAAGACCGTGTAGTAATCCCCCAAGTATCCACTAGTTGAAGTCGATTTACTTACATTGGGCCCATAAACAACGAAATCAGTAGACCCGTCATCAGAGATAACCTCACCCGCCGACATATCAGCAGGTAATGCTTTCACGTACTGAAGCTCGTAGTACTCAATTTCTTCAGGAGCCAACACGCTTCCATCGGTTCTCGTAGTGGGCGGCTTCCAAGTGACAAGCACAGCATTATCGGGCAGAACACTCTGCGGATCCCTTGAATCGGTCCCAGCAAGGTACTCTTGATAGTTGGTATAGCCATCACCATCTGCGTCTTGATCGCTATCAGCCGTCATTGGGTCAAAACCTGCTGACACTTCGTAACCATCAGTGAGACCATCACCGTCACTATCGGCATCCAAAGGATTCGTCAGCGCGAGGAACTCCTGCAAGTTTGTGAGGCCATCTTTATCTGTATCCACCTCAGCATCCAAGGCATTTGTCGGATCCAAGCCATTCTCAAGCTCCCAGGCATCAAACACGCCGTCATTATCAGCATCATAGGTTAAAGCTTCCTCAACTTCTTTAAACATCAACGCATCGGCAATCACATAACCATCGGAATTGTCTGAAACGGTAACCCGCCCGGTTAATGTTGACATCCTGAAAGTACCCAACTTGAACCACTTCCCTCCAAACTGGCGCTGATCCACCTCTACTACTGTTTTCGTCAATAAATCCTGGTCATTTAAATGGTGAATTACATATTTAACATTGGTTCCACGGTTAGAGTGAGACGTCCATCGCGCGAAAACGTCGTATTGCTTTATAATATTAAGATTCCAAGTCGCTGTTTTTTCACCCGAACCTGGTTCTCCTGCCAAGTAGTCGACGCCGACATAGCCCTTGGAAACGGACGACGACTTCCATTCTCCATCGGCATAGAAGCCGGGATTGGTATTGTCAATTACATACTCGGCATCGACACCAGCTGCCGTTGGAGGCAGCTTTTCCAAATCCACTTTCGGCTGAAGAACACTACACCCTGCCACCAAGCTCCCTGAGGCAAAAACCAACACCGCTTTTTTTGTCTTGTTCATTTTGGCCCCTCCTTGTTTTTCACAACTACTAAAAGGATGGCACATAAAAAAAAACGCGCAGATGTGGTGCTAGTTCATTTGAGCATATCCTGCTTTCGGTTATGTTAGAAATTACTAAAACGCCTATTTCGGCCCGCTCTTCGCTTCACCAGAAAGAAGAAGCTGAAGGCCGCCAAAGCAAGGATCCGGGCTCCGGAACCCCCACAACTCGATGGATGACACCGAAAAGGTCTTCTTCCGTACTGCCACCGCCCTCCGCTGTGTGGGTAAAAAACCAGAAACTGAAGCTTCCAGAGTGAAATTGATCCAAACTAATCTCACCCGACTCACGGATTAACCATTTCTCCTCGGGTATATCCACCATGCCCGTTTGCTCCACGCCCATGAGCGTCAGAAAAATGTCGTTTGGATAAATCAAAGAACCGTTTCCCGCCGGGGGATTAATCGTGGAACGACTTCCGGTTGTATAAAATCTCTCGGGAGACGAATCACCATAGAGGTAATAGGCAGTACTCTCCTGCGCCTGAAACGACCAACCGCCTATTTTGCCTTGAAAGGAAACCCGATGATCGGCCGAATTCCTGGCCCAGATGTTCAGGCGGATGACAAACTCATCCCCCATTTCTACATCGAATAAAAAGTCAGCCGCAGTGGCGTTACCCGTGACGGTTCCGTGTATATCATAGGAATAATAAGGCGTTGCGTGTGACACACTGGCTAACGCCAGCCAAAGACCAAGCAATACCAATGGCTTCATACCAGCTCCCCTATCCATAGGAATTGTATCTCGATGATCAGATCTCACCCTTACCGGGTCTGAGCTCAAATAACTCCTTCCTGAAGTCAGTACTGCAGACAGAAAAGACTAAAACTGCGGAAAGGCGAAGGTCATTTTTCAGGCTCCCGGGTAACCTTGTCAAGCACCGTTACAACGACCGTAATATCCCGATCACTCACATCTTCATGGCTTGGCAGTGTCAGCAGCCTTTCAGCAAAAGACGCGGCATTGGGATAAACAGCAGGATTTGTCGGCAACACGTCTGCGATGACGTCAATACCCGGCAACGTTTTCTCATAGAACGCATTGGCACCAATTCCATAACCGTTAAGCAAACTGACGGCCCGGTTCCGAGTCATTCGATCCGGTGCCAGAAGCCCGTACCGCAGAGTTACTGACGGCCTGTCGGCACCCGCCCGCTGATCAGCCATAAAAAGTGTCCAACCTTTGGCAACCAGAAAGGACAGAGCCTCACTATATTGGCTAGCCACCGAAGGCCTGGATTGGGCATTACGGATGCCAGCTCCAAGCAGCCCTAAAGGCAGGTCGACTCGACGTATTGATTCCAGAGGCTTGTATACCGTAGAGCCAAGACCAATAAAGGGAAGCCGGAGCAAAAGACCATAGCCGATACGACCAAGCAGCAAGTTGAATACCTGCCGCCGTATCATCCACTTCCAATCGACAGTCACCGCAGTTTCGGGCAATTTCTCGAGGACATCACCAGCAAAGCGCTGATGATCCTCCCGCACCAGAAGCGCCCCACATCCCATCAGATTAATCGGCTTACCGCGCCCGAAACTCAACACGGCGCAATCGGCAATGGGCTTGTGTGAACAGTCAGGCGGAAAGCATTGGGCAGAGTCTTCGACCAACCATAAACCCCGGGAACGGCAGATATCACCAAGCTCGGCCAGGCGCTCCGGGACTCCAAGGAATCCTGCCGCAATAACCGCTATAGTATGCCCAGAAATCGCCTGAACAAGCTTTTCGAGATCCATAACAGGGCGATCCGGCATCAGGTCAACCAGCACCGGGCTGGCCCCTTGTGCCACAACCGCAGCGACCAGATCCGGGCAGCCATAAGCGGGAAGAATGACATGGGGAACAGCTCCGTTCAGCTCAGAACGCCGGATCGCCAACATAATGGCAGCCGACAGGGCTTCCGTGCCTGACCCCATACACCAGGTATGGTACTGATTCTCCCAGGGCAGGGGCTCGGCCTGCCCCCGCGCTGGACGTGGCACGCGGCTACCGACAGGTCTGAGCATCGTCTTCGCTCTCATGTGACACCTCGACGCTCATCGCTGGGACGGCGTCCAGACGGTCATCCTGCGACCGCGCAGGAAATCCACCGTCGCCCGGGCAATAGCCAGATTGACCTGCACAAAGAAATACGGAATCTTTACCAGGGTTCGTTCACGCAGCTCCGGCTTCACATGTCCGGCAATGACCACGCCATAAAAGATCACCTGCCCCAACAACGCCAAAGCATAGACCCCGCCCTTCCCCGCCAGCATGAAGGACGTAACCAAAAGCAGAACCTGAAACCAAGGCACGGCCCAGCGCATCAGCTTGTGCCCGAACACCTGGAACGCAAACCAGCCAAACCGGAACGGATTAAGTACCTCCATGTGCCGGCTGAGCGCAGTGAGGCCCCGGATAATGGTGCGGATCTTCCGCTGATATTCCTTGGAGGCATCCGCCACATCCTGATAGAAGCCAAGAACATCCGGCGCCGTCACCGCGACCATCCCCTTCCGGGCACTGTTAAGGGCGGTATTGAAATCGCTCGGGGACAAGATATCCCAGTCCTGCTCACACACTTCCCGACGGGCCGCAAAGAAAGAACCACTCAGTCCCACCAGCCCGGCCCGTTCACTTTCCACCCCCCGCAGCCACATCTCATATCGTACGTAGGCACCTTCGCCCACCACTGAGCCATCCCGGCTGACAAAGCGGTCTTCACTGGAGACCGCACCGACACTCGGATCATTGAAATAGCGAACCATCTTCTCGATGGCATCCCCGGGAATGGAAGTAGCCACATCGGAAAACACCAGGATGTCCCCGGAGGCCTTCTGGATAGCCTGGAGTTGAGCATATTCCTTGCCCTTGCGCTCCTTTGCTCTGGCGAGCACCACTCCCTTTGCCTCGTACTCACCAACAATTCCGTCGGTGCCGTCGCTGGATGCGTCCGAGGCGATGATCAGTTCCAGGTCGGGATAACTCAGCTCCAGGCAATTCTCGATCTTGTCCCGTATACGTTTCTCTTCATTGTGGGCCGTAACAATCAAAGAGACGCGAGGTAAAGACGCAGGTTCAGGGTGCACCTCACCGGCGCCCGCACGACGGGGTGTGAGGCGTAAAAGCAGAGGATAGAGGAAATAACTGAATAAAACGCCGACAACCGAAATCCAGAACAAGCCCTTCAGCATTACAATCCGTCCCTGTGACACAAATGATGACTTTTATACCCGCAACTGGCAAAATCGAATTGCCAACAATATACATGGACGATTACGCCAAAACCACTGGCAAGGCCAACGGAGGCAATAGGCGTGGCAACCATTCGATCCCTCATCAAATTCTGGGCGCTCAACGCATTCGCCCTTTATGGATGGCTTCGCCTGAGGGCTGTCCATAGCCCAACCCTGCTAATCCTGACCTACCATCGCGTATTACCAACTGACTCCGCGGAGAGGCCATTCGAACAGCCAGGTATGATCATTTCTCCCGAAAACTTGGAGCAACATATCAAGATCATCCAGTCGATCGGTGCCGTACCAATTCACTTAGATGAATGGTTGAGCAGGAAAAAGGCCGGAAAGTCTCTACCTACCCTCGCAGTTGCATTTACCTTTGACGATGGGTGGCGGGACAACTACCTAAACGCCTTTCCCATCCTCAAGCAACAGGAAGTGCCGGCAACCATATTCCTGGTTACAAAACTGGTCGACACGAGTGAAACCTTCTGGCCGGAACAGGTTATCCGGGTACTCCGGACCCCAGGTGTCGATCGTAATCATCCTGCCCTGGAATGGCTTAAACCCCACCTCGGGGAACTGGCCCACAAACCCTGGCCGATGACTCTCCTCGAAGCCGATCAGGTGATCAATAATCTGAAGGATCTGGACGACGCCACCATCCAGCGTCATCTGGCCACTTCCGCAAAGGTGCTGGCTGAAAAAATCAGCGGCGAAACAGATAACACACCCGCGATCCTGCAGAGCAGAGATATTGCCGAAATGGCAGAGAATGACCTGGTAAGGTACGGGGCCCACACCCGGAATCATTACCGTTTGAACCGTTTAAATGATATGGCAGCACTGGAACAGCAGATAACCGGGTGTGTCTCCGATCTTCGGGAAATCACAGCAAACAGCACTGCAATCTTTTGCTACCCAAACGGTGATATCACCGACAAAGGCAAGCAGCTTGTCGCCGACAGCTACCATGCGGCCTGCACCACCAAAGCCGGTTGGAACACGTTAACGAGGAGCAAATACGACCTGCATCGTATTAATCTCCACGACGGAAACAGCTCAAGTCCGCGTACCCTTCTGGCGACCATAGGCCGTACGCTGGCATGACCAACCAATCCATGAACCGCCCTATCACCGTCACCCACATCATTTCCGGCGATCTATGGGCAGGGGCAGAAGTTCAGGTGTACAACTTGTGCAAGGCATTGAACGAAGGGGACGACATAGCGGTCAATGCGGTGGTCTTCAACCCCGGCATTCTCCATGACAAACTGTTAGAGCTCGGCATACCGGTCACTCTTATCAATGAAGAAACCAGTGGTCCGATCACAATCGCCAGAGGGATAGCTTCACACTCTCGCGACTACCAGTCGGATATTGTCCATACGCACGGGTTCAAAGAGAACGTTCTGGGAATACTCGGGAAAGATCTTGCGCGAGTGCCATACTCCGTCCGAACCGTTCATGGTAACCCTGAGCATCGGCTCTCTCTTAAAAAGCCACAAAAATGGCTAACCAGCCGTCTTGACATCTTGCTTGGCGCGCTCAGGCAACAGGCTGTTATCGCGGTATCCAGTCAACTTGAGCAATCCCTGCAGCCATTATTCCCCGGAAAAGTTCACAAGATTTTCAATTTCGTCGATGTAGGGGAAATCATTCATAACTGGCAACCCAGACATCACCTACCCGGCCCCCCCCCATCAGTTGCAGGCATCGTTGGGCGACTGGTGCCGGGCAAACGCATGGATCTTTTCATCCGGACAATTGCTTTACTTAACGACCAGGGGCACAGCTTCAAGGGGAGAATAATCGGAAGTGGCCCACTTGAGCACGAACTGAGAAGTCTGACGAAAGATCTGGGCATCAGCGACAAAATAGCCTTCACAGGTTTCGTAAACCCCGCAATGACAGAAATCAGCAAGCTCGATATCCTTGTAATGCCCTCTGATCATGAGGGACTTCCCATGACGTTGCTGGAAGCCGTATCACTCGGCATCCCTGTTGTAGCTCATAATGTTGGGGGCATTCCCGAGGTATTGGCTGGCTGGGAAAGAAGTGGCCTCGTAGACGATCAAACTGCACAAGCCTATGCAAAACAGATTGTCGCCATCACCTCACGGATGGCGACATCTGAAAAAACTCACGATCCGGCATCAAACGATATCACTCATCCTCCCGGGTTTCTGGACAAGTTCAGCAGCCAGCAAAGCTCACAAAGATACGTTGAGCTTTACGCTGGACTGGTCACAAAGCCCCATTGATCATTTTTTTGGCTGCTTGGAGTAGCGATCAAGTACGATACTCCATATATCTGCCAGCGCTGCGACTCTAAGCACAAGCGCAAACACAAGATAGAGACCTGCTCCGGCGACAACCTGAATAAAGAACACCGCTAGAGATCCAAAATCTTGTAAGGCCGAGTCCAGCAACATAATCCCTACCGCCATAAACACCGCGGCAGCGGCAGTTCTGCCAAAAGTGGCGACCAGCTGAAACAGTCCAAGATCAATCAAACGTCCTGCGACAGCAAGAGTAATCAAACTGTTTATCCACGTCGCTGCCGCCATCCCTATGACGATACCTTTTACCCCCCAGAGGAGGCCAATCAGAACGCCACTTAAGGCGATAGGGCGGGTAAAAAGGTTTACCTTGAACTGAAGCTTTGCCCGCCCCTGAGACAGGTAGATAGATCCAGTCACGGTGACGATTGATCGTGCGATACCGGCCAAACACAGCACCTGCAGCAACGGCACCATCTCTATCCATTGCTCGCCCAGAACGCCAAGCACGAAATTCTCCGAGACGGCAAATATGCCTGCAACCATGGGAAAGGTCAGCAAAGCAATAGCCTGGGTGCTTCTCAAATAAACTTTCCGAACCCGATCCTTATCGGACTGAATAAGGCTCAAAGCTGGAAACATGACACTTCCGATCGTGTGCGAAACGCTCTGTAGAGGGAACAACATCATTGACTGGGCTTTATCCAGCAAACCAGCCGCATCTCCACCCAAATATTTGCCTGCGAGTAGCTTATCCGCCTTATCCGTGCCATATCGTATCATTCGCGTGGCAAATACATAGAAGCTGAAACCAAAGAGCTCCTTTAGCGCAGCCCGACTGAACTCAAAGGCTGGAATCCAGCGCGCGATGGCCCAGATATAGAGGGTGGCCACCATCCGAAGTATTACCGGCTGCCAGGCAAGGGCCCAATAGCCGAAGCCCTCCGCAACCATGAACACTGCCACCACGCCGCCAACGATCATGCCCAGTAGGTCCGCCACCGCGGTTACCTGAAACGAAAGATTTTTGACCAGGCGCTGCCTAGGAACCAAGGCAAGCGCACCCAACACGAACTGGAGAGATAGTACCCGCCCGATGTCCGTAAGCTCTGATCTCCCGTAAAATTGGGCTATGTAAGGAGAGATAGTAAAGACCAGAAGAAACAACCCCAGACCAACGCCGAGGTTTGTCCAAAAAACCGTGTTGTAATGGGTCTCCTGAACATCCTCTTTCTGAACCAGAGCAGAACCTAACCCCACGTCCATCAGCAGGCCCGCAAATCCAGTAAAAACCATCATCATGGCTATCAGGCCGAAATCATCAGGCGAGAGCATCCGGGCAAGCGCTATACCAAACCCCATTGAGATGATCTGGCTGATCACCTTACCACCTGCTGTCCAACTGAGGGCCTTCAGAACTCTGCCTCTGAACTCAGACATCAGGCAGCTTATCCTTAACCGAAGCGGCCTCAATACGGCATTTTGATCGAACCGCCAAGACCTCCGCCTTCCAATAATCTAGGTTATTGAGCATATTTTTCAGCGCAGCCTTCGAACTCTCCGGATCCATGCCGCTTGTAGACAGCCGGGCGTCATCCATACCCAATTGATGAAACAGTTCCTCCAGCTTGAATTCATAGGCAATCCCGAGCACAGGGGTGCCCGCTACCAGTCCGAGAATTGCCGCATGCATCCGGGTTGCAATAACCAGGTCAAATCTATTGTACGCACCAATAATATCTAACGGTTGACGAAATTGACGATCAACAACTACCGACCGTCTGACGTCCTCAGGTAATGCATTATTAATTTCGTCGGCAAGTCGGGTATCGTCGGTCCAGTATTCCGGAATACCTTGGCAGGTTGAAAGGAACACGACCTCTGCCCCATGGTTTCTTACCGCAGAAATCACCATCTCGGAAACAGAAGACTTGTACTGGTCAGCAAGAGAGCGCTCGCTATCGGAGAAAAAACGCAACGTCCTAACAGACACCGCGATACGCAAACGACCGGGACAAGAGACTGGATCGTCCGGCTCGATAACAAATGCGGCATCCTTACCAAGTGTGACCTTACTTTCGGGAATGCTGAGCTCGAGAACATGCCTCTTGGAGCGTTGATCTCGCAGAAGAATGGCATCTGAGCGGTTGAAGATATCAGCAAACGCCTTTCTGAACTCTGGCCGTGTAAAAGGCCCCAGAGTCTGGGTAAAGAAAACCAACCGCGCACCGGCAGCCAGCGTAAACCGATAGTCGCGGATGTTCGTCCAAAGCCCATAATTCTCCGTCAGATAGGTACCTCCGGTACTTACTACCAGATCCGCATGCACATATTCTGACACCGACTGGAGATCGTCTTCGGAGAGTAACAAACGGGCCAGCCACCCAGCTTTTAAACGAATTAAGCGGGAGGCCAGACATAACGAAACGTATCGGATACGCTCAACCCAATGTCCGTAACCCAAGACCTGAAGCTTCCTTCCGACCAGGCTTTTCGGACGATTACCAAATAACGACTGCCGAAATTTAGCCCAGGGGTAGTACTTGTTCGCCGCTTTCGCTGACTTATCGAAAACGGTGAACTTGGTATCCGCTCCATACCGTTCCCGGAGGATATTAAACATTCCTAACAGGATCGCTGCATCACCGGTATTAAGAGAAACAATATTGGTAATCAGAATATGCTTGGGCCGAGAGGATTTATTCATAACCGAAGTCCGCGAGAAATGGTTCGACAATCGACTCAATGCGCCCAAGGTTATCTTTTCCAAAGAATTCCTCAATGCTCTCTGGCCGTTTCCCTTTAGGCTGGAATTGGACATCAACAAGAGCGGAAATATCGCTAAGATTGGCAAGTCCCACATCCTCCGCCAGGCGGTTGATCTGATTTTGCTTGTCCCTTCGGAAATCCTCGTAACGAATCAAGCGCACGCCATCTCGATTCTCCAAATACCGCTCTGCGGAAATCCGCCAACGCCACGCCAGTTTCTCCAGATAATCGTTCCCGGGCATATCCGGGGAAGTGCCATTAAGCACCCTTCCCCACGTACCCGGAACTTCACTAGCCAAACGGGAACCTTCCGATGGGTTGCCCGGGATCTTGAGCCTGCTGAGAATGCTTCTGATATTGTCCTTCGGCTCACGTACAATGAATACAAACTGCGCTTCGGGCAGGAACTGCTTCAATTGAGATAATAGAAGAGGGAAATTGGGATCCTTGACAACCGTGCCCCTGAACAACTCGCGATGCTGTCGCCAGAGGCTTTCGAGTGATAAATCCTCAGAAAAAAGCCGGTCTCTGAATACCACCTTTTTTTTTGTATCGAGTTGGTGAAACGGATCGCTGCAAACGTCTACATTAGCCGCCTTGGCAAGCAGCGTTGCAATTGCCGTAGTGCCAGACTTGGGCATTCCTGCAACAATGACTCTCCCTTTGCCCCGTCCCATGGGCAGACTGCCCATGAAATGACTCTTGATTTTGCCCAGCGCCATTGTTTCAACACTCCCTATTTCGCTCCAACCGATTGAAAAGATCCGTGGTCTGCGTCACGTTATCGTGCCAACTTCTGCCGTTCAATATCAATTCTCGCCCAGAATCACCCAACTCTCTCGCCAATACAGGATCATTTTTCAAACGCATTAACTGAGCCAGGATATCCTCGGCGGAATCGCTGCACAGAAGGCCGTTTTTACCATGTTTAATTAGTTCAGCCATTTGCCCCCGATCAGAAGTAACCACTGCCGCACCGCAAGCCATGTACTCAAACAGCTTCATGGGGGAGCCATGAAACAGATAGGGAGACCAGAAATATTCTGGATGCAGGGCCACGCAAGCGTCCGAAATACAGATCGCATCGAGTATTTCCTCCCGGTTAAGACCCTGAACGATTTCTACGTTAGGGCCTGAAGGCAATGTGTCGGCGTATTGGTTAACGGCAAGGAGGAATTTTATGTCAGGTGCCTCAGTCTCAGCGAGGCGAATAGCCGATGCGAGAAAATCCAGCCCTTGCCAGGGATAGATCGCGCTTCCGCTATAAAAAACCGTAAACTGGCTGGAGAGCCGCTTGGCTCTGCGCTGGTCTATCTCATTCTGGGATATTCTGGGGCCCCCATTGGGTAATACAATGGCATCTCTGATACCCAATGCAGTCGCATACTTTTTTAAAGCGGTAGACACGCCGATAGCAGCATCTACGCGCTTCGCAAGCTGTTTACGTAAACGTTCTTCCTTGCTTATACCGGGCTTCTTCCGGAATGCATGCAGCCAACGCCTGAGGTACTGAATCCACGATTCTTTCAAGTGAACCCTGCGCCCCCCGAGCCAGGAAAAAGCCAGAGTCTCGTTTGCCGGCGCATTGATCTCCCACACGACAGGTCGAGAACCCGCCAGAGTCATACATTTTGCAACTTCAGGCCATTCACCGAGGTAGCGTGCATCAATTCGGATATAAAGCACATCAATACTCTCGACAAAAGCCTTCAGGTCGGATTCCGAGGAGCCCGAAAAATTCCTCACTCCGGGCATCGAGGGATCTTCGTGCACGAAAACTTCATGCCCATCTTTCAAAAAGCCCTGAACAAGTTCCAGAGCATGGACGTGGTTGCCACCTTTGGGAGGGTAGGCATGCATTTTATACATGTAGCCGATTTTCACCCGGTAATCTCCTTATCACTGGTGGCGGCACTTCACTGGTCGGGTGTACCTCTTTCTGGCATGATAATGCGCCAGAATGATGGTCGGATGCTACCACTGCAGCGCCGGCTTGTCTGCAACGGAAGCCTCACAAACTTGTATGGAACACAGAATGACACAGCGACGAACCGGAAATATTCTGCTTGTATCTAACTACCCTTCAGATGTTGGTTACGCCTGGTGGTTGATGGAGCATTTCTGGGTATTGCTCGCAGAACATTTTTCCCAAAAAGGCCAGAGCGCATACCTGGCCTACCCAAGCATTACCAAACTGCCCTCAACCATCAAAGAGAGCTCCATAAAAACCGTTGAACTAAACGTTCCCGGCCAAACTGAGTCAGAGCGACAGACAGCCAAATCCTTTATCAAGCAGCACAACATTACCGACCTTTATCTGACTGACCGCGCCTGGTTCAGTGTCGATTATGCTCGACTACGCGCCTGGGGTGTAAAGAACATCGTAGTCCATGACCACACTCCCGGGGACAGACCTGCAATTGGCGGCCTGAAAGGATGCGTAAAAGCTCTGCGTCACCGACTGCCCCTGGCATGTGCGGATGCCCAACTGTGCGTTTCAGATCTCATGAAAAAACGCAGCATCCACAACGGCCGAATACCCAGTGAGCGATGCCAAGTGGTACAAAACGGCATCCCGCCGGTTACTCCATCGGAACATACCCGGGAAGCTTTGCTGAGCAGTCTGGATATTCCTGCGGACAGCACGGTTTGCATCACAACAGGCCGCGCCCACCCGTATAAAAGGTTCGATTTCATCATTGATGTGGCAGCCGAGCTTCAGCGGACACTGCCCAATAACAAGCTTGTGTTTCTCTTGATTGGCAATGGGCCGGCGCTGGAGAAACTTCGGGAAAAAGTTGCCAAAGCCGGGCTAGAGAGGAACATCAGATTGCCTGGTTTCCGAAGCGACGCCAAGGAATTTCTCAGTGCCGCAGACTTCGCCATGCACGCCGCCTTGGGCGAAGGGTTCTCCCTTTCAATCGTCGAATACATGAGTGCGGCCCTACCCGTGCTCGTTCCTGACATTCCTTCAGTTAAACAGGCCATTGACCACGACCTGAATGGTTTCGTCTACAGTAAAGACGATGTGAAGCAGGCGGCCGACTATATCAGAGCGTTGTACAGCAGTGAGAGTTATCGAAAAAAGCTGGGTGCCAACGCGAAGAGAAAAGCCGATGCCCGCTACACTCTGGATAACTGCACACGGGAATTCAAAGCCGCTTGTCAGCAGGTTTTCTGAATAATATCCCAAAGCCGCCCAACGCTCTTTTCGCTGGTCCAGTTTTCGAGCACAGACTGGCGAGCCTTACGACCAAGCTCTCTCGCAAGCTCGGGGTTAGCCGCCACTTTTCTCATCGCATGGCTCATACCTTCCACGTCATACTCGTCCACTAACAGGCCCGTTTCCCCTTCGCTAATAATATCCCTTATGCCCCCGTGGCGGGTTGAAACAACAGGAAGCCCCATCCCCATAGCCTCCAGGACACCGACCGGGGTGCCCTCCATGTCGCCGTCCGGCGCGCGAACGGAGTGCTGAATGAAGCAGCGGGCTTTACTAAGCGCAGCCAATACGTAGTCATGCGGTCGGGCACCCGCAAAGATAACCTTACCCTCAATTCCTAGCGCTTTACACAGCTGTTGACAGGGAGCCATAAGCGGTCCGTCGCCCACTACCTCCAATTGTGCATCCGGAACATCATCGGCAATTCCAGCAAAGGCCAATAGCGACACAAACGGTGCCTTTTTCTCCACCAGGCGGCCAACCATCACGAAATGAGGAGGAGCATCGTCGGGCGCGGCGCTTAACTGCTCGGAAACCTCTGCACCGCAAGCGTTATGGAAAAGCTTGTCCTTGGGAGCTCCCATCGACTCCAGCTTATCGCACATATGAGAGGAAACTCCGACTATAGCCGCTGCGGATAAAAATAGCTGACCGTAACCGTGGCTTAACCCTTCGACTAATGACTCGCGATAAGCATCATATCCATGAAACTGAGCAACTAACGGAACTTGAGCCTCCTTACACGCATCCATCACCGATACCGCGGTTGGCCCATACTCCGCGAGCACCGCATGTATATTATTCTCCGACAGGAACAACCTGAGAGCTCGGGTGTCCTGCTCGACTACAGTCTGGCCCATTACCTGACGCAACCCCCACCGCCACGCCAGCGGAACAAACGCTCGAGGTGCAAGATACTCACCAGCTTCATCGAGGCCATCGCGAACCATCCGAAACCCTGGATTACCAACCAATGAATACACACGGCAAGGCATCTGATTAATATGGGCACGGAGGAACGTCTCGGAAGCTCCTAGCTGGCCACCATCCTTGTTGACGATAACTGCAAGATTAAACGCCATAACTGCCCTTCCTTAACGCAGAGTCCATTAAAGGGCCTTACGATATACAGTTTCAAGCGTCTTGCCAAAATTTTCGGGATCGTGGTGATCCAGAATTCTTTTCAAAGCTTTCTCGCCCTTTTCCCGGATTTGCGATGGCTTTTCAATAATGTCCTCTAACACCCGCACAAGTCCCTCTTCGATCGCGCGGGATAACATCTCGCGTTCCTCCGGGGTTCGAAAGTACGCCTCTCCGCCCAATTGCCGTTTCGGCACATTCAACAACCAACCGCAATGATTTGAGTTAATCTCGGGAAATGCCCGGACATCAGTGGTAATCACCGGGCGACCGTGAGATTGGAGCTCAAGAACCGAGTACCCATAAGTTTCTGCGTAAGACGGAAGCAACCCTACATCACATTCCGCCATCTTTTCGAGTACCTCAAAGGAAGGTAGTGAGGGGTAATAGTCAATCCAATCGTTGTTCGCGCTAATGAATTCCCTGACCTGCAGGGTATCTTTTTCATCAGCGCGAGCTGCATACTGATCAGACCGTAGCGCACTTACCACACACAGACTCAATGCAGCACCGGTCGAATTTCGCACAGACTGGAAGGCTCGAAGAATCTCCTGCCCCCCCTTCCGGAAAAAGTGGTGCCCAACCAACATAAACCGGATCTCCCTACCCTGTTCAAAAGGGTAAGAAAGCTGCCCAAAACTGCGGGTAGAAACCGTCTGTGGAGGATGTAAAACCTCTGTTTTATCAAGAATCCGGGTGCGCTGATCCGGGAACAGCTCTAAAAAGCCAGCCTGGAGCTCGTAGGCACTCTTTGATAACGCGAACAATCCAATGCAGCTATCCGACACCAGACTCTCAATTGCCCTCTTTATAAACGGAGACGACTGAAGACGCTCCGGATGACTGCTGTGATTGCGAAGCACTTCAATGAAACGCGGAATGAAAGTTTCAAACGTGGCAACCCAGGGAGTCCGGCTGTAGCTCACACCATTAAAGAGATGCATGCAATCCACTCGGTTAAGGCCAAAGTCCTGAAACTTAAAAGGTCTATCGGCCACCGAACCGGAGGTTCCCTTAAGATGGGTCAGGCTTAATAGACTGGAAGCAAGCGAATAATAGTCCCTGCACAATTTATAGTCTGCACCAGCGACTTTACCTATAATGTTTCTTTGTTCGGGATACTGCTGGGCGGAATGCCCGATTCGGAGTGGGCCCATTGCGGGAGATCCTCAATAAATTCCAAGGTGCCTAATTGCTGCCTGGGAGGCATTTGCCAGTCAACCGCTCCCACTGATCCAGGCAGGCTTTCTCGATCTCAGGCGACAGATTAGGGCTGGGATTTTTTCCAAGAGAACCCCCATAGACCTCACTAACCATAGATGGACTCCATTTAAGATGGAGAAACCGACACACCTGTTTCATGGTTGCTTCTGGATTCTGCACCATATCTTCATAAGTCAAAAGCATGGCGCGGCTATCTGTATGAAGTCCGAGGAAATGGAAAGCCGTGTTATACATCAGCCAATAAAGACCGGAAGCATCCTCCCTGGAGAGCTCCTCGTGGACATGATCAGTTATAAATTGCTTTAGTTCCGTAGGCACCAGTGGATTCTGAGCAAAATCATTCGCAACCCAGCTTTTTACCGCCTTTACGTGCCCGTCGCCAAAAAACCTCACCATGGAATTTACTGCATCGAACGGATTGCGAGTGACGAACAGGATCGAAGAGTCTGAAAAATTACCAAGGAACTCCTGTCCCCGCAAGGTCTCCACAATTGGTTTGAACAAAACCAGCTTCGCGGAACTAGAATCAACAGCGCGACAAACGGTTTCCAGATCCTTGAAACGCCAATTTTCGAAAGCTTTTGGGTTATCTTCATTAATAAGCTCCGTATCCCAAGCTTTACTTAAGCAGTGAGCAACGATGTCAGTACCGGATCTACCACTACCGAGAACAAAGACCGCGCGGGAGCCATGAGAGGGAAAAATAACCTGGTAGAGTTTTTTAAGTAGATATCGGGTACGCCTTTTGATCCTACGACTGAAAATAAACCGTTTGCTCTTGACGTTGAGGGTCATTCCGGAAGTCCTTTTCTAAATTTATTAAAGGCACATACTAGCCCAATGCCCCGATTGTTTAAACTGCAACAAAATTAAAGAACTACAGATAGCCTATCTGATCTGTCTTTTGCTTCCTTTTTCCCGACCTATAGCAAAAGCCTACCTGCACGCATTACTCAACGAACGGCTGGAAAGCTTGAACCCGGACTCAGCCCCTACCAAACTGTAAGCGACGCACGCTAAACACAACGCAAAATCAGGTCAAACCCGTTATACTAACCCTAACACCCAGATCAGGAGCATGAAGCATATGTGCCACGCCAAAGCCTGTCTGCTCGCAGGACTCACTATGATATTCGCCTCCGCGGCGCAGGGAGAAACGGTGTTCACCGATTCTTTTGAGTCCGGCAACATGTCCGCAACGAACGCTCATGGCTTCGGTTGGGGCAACAATAATCGCACCTCCGTAGTGACTGAAGAGGGAGTAGTCTACGCTGGAGGAGAAAAAGACATCCCCATTCCATCCGGCCGTGACTGGAGCACCTACGATAACTTAGGCGATCATCACCTGAGATTTTATTACAAAGCAGGTGAACCCATGACCGAGCAACGCTTCAAACTGGGTCGACATTACCAAGACCTGTGGCTTAGTTACTGGTTACGTGTCCCGACCAATTTTGAACACGGATCTCTGAACAACAAATTCTTGTCTGTTTGGCCCACCCGATATGACCGAGCGGGAACTGTTACCTGGCAGACCCGCCCCAACAGATCAGGGGGCGCTAACCTTGTCTATCAAGATGGCGGAGTAACGTCCGGTGAAACAGGCTCCGCACCGTTCATATCGGTACCAGAAGACCAAGGACGCTGGATGCATGTCGTGGCTCGCGTCAAATCTGCTACGGGCCCGGACGCTCATAATGGTGTTATCCAGTTCTTCCGTCGCTGGGCTGGAGAAAACTCCTACAAATTGATCCATGAGAAAACATCGGCTGATATCTGGGACGACGACAGTACTGAGCAAGGTATTTCTCAGGGTTACATTATGGGCTGGGCTAACGATCCATATGATATGACGACAGAGTGGTTTTTAGATGAGTTTAGCGTGCATACGTCGTCTCCAATTGATGATTTTTTGCTCAATGCCAGCAACAACCGTCCCAACCCTCCCACCCTGGATATAGTGAATTGACTGGAGCTTTAGCTACCCCTCCTATAGAGAGGGGCAGCTCTTAGTCAATTGTCAGTACTCCAACCCCCTCCTCGCCAAAGCCCTGAACATCGAAAGAAAGCGAGCGAAAAAATATATAAAATTGATAACATAATTATATGATAAATACTTAAACGACTGGCGTGCAAACCTCTGATACGTTACAAATATGTTCAGGAACAACAATCCGCCCAGAATGACAGAGGCGGAACTCCAGCACTGAAACACTCCGGCCAACACTATAAACAAAAGTGAAAAGCCATATATTACCGAAATTATCGCCACTTTAGATTTCGCGAAATGGGAAAAAGTACGAAAATCACCCTCACCGTGCCATAATTCTCTCTTGAAAAATTTCGTAACGCTATTCGGGTATCCAAGATGAATACATCTGAAATCAGTGCACTGATAGTAATCCACCTCCGGGGATCGACGAGCCCGATCGCAAAAATCGACATCTTCCCCAGTTTTTAATCTTGGATCAAAGCCCCCTATCGCCTCAAAAGCACTACGACTTGCAATCAAATTTCCACCATTGATATGACCGCTTCTCATGCTGCCGAACCAATACTGCTCAATCCAGGAAGGGTCTTTTCTGATACCATACTGACATCCAGTAACAAATAACCGTTCTCCACGGCCCACCAGATTCTCGATCGAACTGCCCCATAACAATTCAACTACGACATCTGAATCTATGAATGCCAAAACACGACCAGTTGAACGAGCCACTCCATAATTTCTGGCTTTGGCAACGCTTGTACGGCTAATATTTACAACATTAACGCCAGACATCGAGCGCGCTATGTCAGCACTGCGATCATCCGACCCATTGTCCACTACCCAGATTTCGTAAGTAAGATCCCGCTCGGCCAAAGCATCTTGAATAGAATTTATACACCGACCGATATAATCCTCTTCGTTATATACCGGAATAATGACTGATATATCCAATGAAAGTTATCCTTTTTTATCCAAGAACGCCCTATTCAGGGTCACCTTGATTTATTAAAAGAATTCATCATCGACACAAGCAAGGCGAGATGAATCCATAGGAAAGGGTAATACGTTACTGTGACAAATTGACCAGCTATAATAAATCCTGTAAGGGAAAGATTTGTAAACTTTCCAACCAGGGCTACTTCTTTAGTACACCCATCGGGTTTAAATTTTGCTGATTTTCTGTAGGCAGTTAGTAACAAAAGTAAGAAAACCGAAAAACCTATAACTCCGGCATCGGTACCAACCTGAATGAATATATTATGTGGAAGCTCAACCTTGCTGACTATGACATCTTCTGGATAATACATAGCAAAGTAAGGTACAAAGTTAAAGTACCCAACACCCAGGAGGGGATTCTCCTTTATCATATCAATGCCATTTTCCCAGTAAAGAAGACGTTGCCGGGACGTCTTGTCTTCGCCCATACTCTGAAAACGTTCCTTCTGCTCATCTGGGAGAAAAGTCCAGATAAGCGAGAACGCAACTGCCATAGAAATCAGTACTTTTGGCCTGAATACCGCCCGATGATTCATTACCAACAGCTGGACTATCAGCGCTAACTGCCCCCCTCTGGAGCTCGCACCAAGTATCACCATAATGGCGGTAATTGGCATCAACATCAGCGCACGGTACCACCATTTACTCACATAGGGCTTCAGGGAATGAGCAAAGGCCCAGGCAATAGGCCAAAACACCAACATCTGGATAGCCAGCTCACCAGAGTTCTGGAAGAACCCTGGAGGCCCGGACAACCCCCAACTGGTAAAGGAGAAGCCCCTCTGGGCCCAGGTTAGCGCCAGAGAGAAAGAAATCTTGAACGAAGCAACAAGAAATATACAAATAAATATAAAAAATCGCTTTCTGGTGTTCACTATATTTATGATAAGAAAATATATAACCACCCAAAGATAATATTTATCCAGATTCCTATAAGATGCTGAGGGAAAATAGGCCAGAACGCTCGATAGCAGAATAATCAACAGGAAAAGAATGAGCAGCACATTGACCGATGAAGACACCCATCTCACGGTCTTGTCAGTAAAGCAGCCGAGTATCGCACCTATCACGACGAGCTGGGTCCAGGGCAAAATATCAATCGCCGGAATGATAGATTGTGGGCGTACGTACTCAAACCCCAGATACGCACAAATCATCCAGAACGCAAAGCTCTCACCTTTGAAATACTGCCACATTTTTTTTATGTTCAGGGCATAGAAATCTTCATCGGTAATTTCACGAGCTTTCTTACGCATTCATCCCCCTGACGCACTCCATAACCATGGACTCGCATCGCGCAAAGTACGCAGGACAGCAATTGAATGGATCGTGAATATATGGGCTTTGAGCCTTTCCGTGGTTCCCAGCCAACACTAACGGCAAGTCCTGATGCACTTTGCTGCGGAACTGATCCAGGTGCGCGGGCTCCATCACGACGACGAGGTCGGTCTGGCGAAACTTGAAATCACGGACATTGACGGTTTTGTGGCTTTCAAGGCTGAGGCCATTTGTCAATGCAAACTCTCTGGCTCTGGGATCTGCCGGATAGTCGTCGCCACAGTTCAGGCCACAGGACGCAGATTCCATTCCGAGGCTCCTTGCATAAACTTCGGCTAAAGGGCTTCGACAAATATTGCCACTGCAAACAAATACATATCGACTCCCTTGGGCTCGACCTGGCTGTATCTGATACTGACGGTAAACTCCAGCCAATCCTTTAATCTTATGAAGCCAGAATCGTGCGAATCCCCTCTTGGATCCAAAACGCTCGTACATCCATTGGCTCAACGTGCCACCTCCCTTGGTCAATATCCGACACCTGTCGACACCTTATTGGTGATAGCACGAAAGACGTGCCTCTTCCACCGTGCATTATCAGGAGTCGTTTGCTACCTTGCCGAATAGTCATAGTAATAGCGCTTATTATGCCCGATAATCAATACATATCTGAATCCCTGGAATATCAACATAGGAAGTTGCAGGCTATGGAGCCCCGCGTTCTGGTTCTGGATGGAAACCAAAGAGCTGCATTGGCAGTTGTTCGATCTCTTGGCGCCAGGGGCTTATGGGTGGCCACAGGAGAGACTTCCACTCCTTCGATGAGTGGTGTATCAAGGTATAGCCAGAAAAGCTTCATGTATACAGATCCGGCCGAGGATCCGCGGCAGTTTTTCAACGACGTACTCTGGGCCATCGAATCATTTCAAATATCTTTTCTTGTTCCTGTCAGCGAGGCCAGTGCCTATGCGGTTCTGGCCTTTCGTCACGAACTTCCCGAGCATGTCGTGCTTCCGCTGCCCGAGACAGAGGCAGTGGAAGCACTGGCCAATAAAAATGAACTCTTCCGGCTCGCTCAGCGATTGAAAGTACCGATACCAGATTCAATCTTCTGCGACAACGCCGGTGAGGGGTATGAAGCGCTAAGCCGGATTGACCACTACCCGGTTGTGTTGAAACCTTTCAAGTCAAAGATTTTTCTCGGTGACTCAATACTCCCTACTCACGTGATCGTCGCGCATTCCAAGCAGGAAGCTCAAGAGGCTCTGCGCCAACACGGGTTCTTCAGGTATCCGTTCACAATACAGTCTTTTATTGAGGGCGCGGGTCAAGGTGTTTTTGCGCTGTTCGAACACGGCGAACCAATCTGTTACTTCGCTCATCGGAGGCTAAGGGAAAAACCACCCGGTGGCGGCGTAAGTGTGCTCTGCGAGTCTGTACCTGTAGATGATCTGCTGAGACGTCAAGCTGAAATGTTGCTTCGCGAGGCCAACTGGACTGGCGTCGCTATGGTGGAATTCAAGGTTGATCACGAAGGTAAGGGTTACCTGATGGAGGTTAATCCTCGCTTCTGGGGCTCCCTTCAGTTGGCGGTTGATTCTGGCATTGATTTTCCCTGGTGGCTGTATCTGGTCAGCACCGGGCAACAGGTTCCCAATGGGGACTGGCATCCGTCTAGGCTGCGTTGGCTGATGGGGGATATTGATCGGCTATACTTGGTATTGCGATCGCCCAGGGAGGTCTACAGTACCCGCAGGAAGTTAATGGAAATTTTCCATTTTTTCTGGCCCTCCATGAAAACCCGCCATGAAGTCAACAGATGGCATGATCTTCGCCCGTTTTGGTACGAGCTAAGGCAGTACTTTAACGCACTGAAAAGCTGAGAATTATGATCCAACAACCTTACGTCATTGTTCTTGCGAACGGTCTAAATGGGCTGGGGGCAGTTCGCTCTGCTGCTCATGCAGGCTTGCGAACCTACACACTACTGACAAGCGAAACCGACCTGAGCGCCTACAGTCGTTACAGTCAGTATCGCTTCATGTTGCCCCCCGCCCCAGGTATCGACGATATCAGGCCGGTTCTGGATCAGCTGTACCGCAATGAAGGTGGGCCAGGCGTATTGTTAGCCTGCTCAGACCATGCAGCCGAGTTACTCGGTAAGCTCAAGTCAGAGGGATACAGCCATCATTACCTTATTGTTCCATCCGCCGAAACCACAGAACTTCTCAACGATAAAAAGCTTGAATGCAGATCGATGGAAGAAGGCGGAATCACGCTGCCGCGAACTTACTATGAGTTGGAGCATGTTGTTCCCGAGGAATTTCCATTAATCATCAAGCCTAGAACATTTCGTGAATACTCGGTACTCGGCGCCAAAAACGTCATTGTCAACTCAATTAGCGAGCTTAACGAATTTCGTCAGCGTTTCCAGGGGAAACTGGATCGTTTTATTGCGCAACAGGTCATTGAAGGAAATGACGAAAATCTATGGGTTTGTAATGTAACCTTCGACAAAAACAAGAACCTGGCTGCATGCTTTATTTTTAATCGTCTCGGTACAATGCCATCTCATTATGGCGTTACCTCTTTGGCCATCAGCCGTGAAAATCATGTATTGCGACAGGAATGTGAAAAGATTGGCAAAGCCATAAATTACTCCGGACCTGCAATGATAGAGTTTAAAAAAGACGAGGGTTCAGGGCGCTACTACTATATAGAAACGAACCCACGCCTTGGAATGTGTAACTGGTTCGATACCCTCTGTGGAGTCAACAACATTCTGGCGTGTTCGAATGTTGCGTATGATAAGCCTGCATTAATTGAACAACAGAAAAATAACAGGGTTTATTGGAATTTTTTCGGTGATCTGATAGCAAGACTCGAGGATCGCGAGCGGCTGGTATCGATAGTTGGACGCTACCTGAGATTAATTCGTTACCGGCGAGTTGCCGCACTGCTGTATTGGCGAGATCCACATCCGGCCCTCAGATACTCATATACGGCCATCGTTGACATCGCATCCCGCGTTGCACAACGCGTTCGTAAATACCGTCGAAACTAGGCCCGAATCTTTGTTTTCAGAGCCTCAAATCGATTAATAATCTGAAGAAATTCGGGCATCTTTTCCGGCAGCGAGAAACGTGGTAATTGATAATGGTCACAATCCAGAGAAAGATAGGCTGGCACCGTGTTAAATGCCAGCTCATAACCAGCAAGCTTGAGTTCTTCCATATCCTTGCGATCGTAATCTGAAATCCGGCCGGTCGGATATGCAAAAGCCTTCGGAGAACACTCCAATTCCTCTGCCAATCTTGCTAGAGAGCCTGAAATTTCTTCCCGCTTTTCCAGGGAACTCAAAGTTGAAAGTATTCGATGAGACTGCGTGTGTGGATATACCCCATGACCTCTCGTTTGTAGAGCTCTTGCGTCGTCCCAGGACATAGGGCTGTACTCGGGTGGAATCGTTTTCGGAAAAGGAACGTTTAGAACGCGATAGAGGTCATTCTTGATCCAGTGGTATATCCCCTGCTGATCAACTGTTTTCAGGCTATCGCGCAGCCCCCTGATCGCCTCAGAAATGCCCTGAGAGCGCAGGTTCAAGCAATAGCTTTCACCAGAGGGAAGCCTAAGCTCTGCTTTTTTTACGCTGGTTCGAGCAATTCCAAAAGCTAACTGGTCATCCCAGGGCCAAAGCTGCCTGTCGAGAAAGCCGGTAATCACAAAAAAATTCAAAGGATACCTGAACTCATCAAAAACCTTGGCGGCTACCTCATAGTGATCCGCAAAGCCATCGTCGATGGTAAAAAATACCGATTTTGATGGAAAGGGCTTTCGTTCATTAAGGTACCGAAGTACCTCTCCCATCGTAAGAACCTGAAATTTTTTTGCTGTCAGGTATTCAAGGTAAGAACGCAATTGGTCAGCGCTCAGACCACCAGAATGGGCTTTCTCGCCATCATAGACCCTATGCAGCATAAAAACGGGCATAATCCCGGGGCAACAGTAACGGTATACTCCGGTTTCACCGAGAATATTTGCAAATCTCAGAACGGCAGCCTTCAACAGTTTTCCCTTCCCGTGTGCCATCTCATCATTCACCGATTTCACCGCCAGTTGTGCACGACTCCGTCTTCGACAACGCATCCTGATAATGCAGCAGGCACTCATCCAAGCCTATGAGCCACCAAAGCAAACGGGTAGAACCGGCAAGGGCATCTTGCTCTGGAACTCCAAGACTCAATGAAAGCACTTGCATCATCCCCCCCTTTCCCGAATACAATCGCTCTACTTTGGCCCTTAGTTCACTCGAAAGCCATGATTTTTCCGGGGTCACAAACCCAAGCTTCGGCCACTCAACGACAGTCGAGCCCAGTCGCTGTCTACAAAGTTCCCGCAACAACGGCTTTGCCTCCCCTGCGTTGTCAAAGCGTAGATTGTCCGGTACACGTTTGAACACCTGGAGCATGCCCTCGGTGAGAAACGGATAATACATTGGTGCGTTACAACCTTTCGATAACAAACTGTTACGCAACAGCATGCTATTCAGAAACAGTTCGAAGTTGGCCTCTATACTTTTTGCAATCACGCTCTCGGAACATTGAAAGCGATCGCCCCCACTGGTGAAGCACGGGATTCCCAATGTGTCTGCAACCCATCGCTCGCCTTTCCCATAGCGAATGGTAAAAAGATGGTCTATAAACCAGTCTATATCATGTGTCAGAAAATTCTGGGCCTGCTCACTTTTCTCCAGCGACAACGCACTTGCCAAAAAACGAAGGCCCGCCCTGGCAAACCCTGGTAATCGACTGATCAGTTTTAGCTTGGACGACTGATTCGTAATCGTTTTCTGGTTGTTGGATCCAAACAGAGCGTCGGCACCGTCACCACCAATAATCGCATCATAACCATGAATTGCATCGAACAGATGTAACGTCACAATATTATTGATGTGTCTGGATGGCCCCTCCATCAGGTCAACCACCCTTTCGAACAACGGCAAGACATCGCTCTTTCGAAGCTGGATAATCTTGTGAGGAATTTTAAGTTGAGTCGCAACATACCGAGCACGCTCAAGCTCAGGGTTGTCAAACCCCTCTATCTCACAGGAAAACGCCACTGCCTGGTCAAAGTGCTGGGCCGCGTACGATGCAAGAATAGAAGAGTCAATGCCCCCGCTGAGTAAAATGGCCACTCGCCGGTGAGCCTTTCCGAGGGCCTGGAACTCTTGCTCCAAAGCACTTTCTATTTCGGTAATCAGCAAACTTGATTCTTCGGAGCCAGGAGGATTCGAGGCAAGCCTGCTCGGCCTGATGTCAGTATATGTCGCCCCCTCGGTGAGACGGATATCAACGACACTATTCCGGGGAACACTGCATATACCCTCGATCATTGTAATCGGCGCCCGAACAAACCCTAGCGCTTTGCTGTCTGCTAAAGCATCGGCTGGCACAGCCAGGTGCTCCATCACCTCAACGAGCCTGTGAAGCCTGGTTGAAAGAAATACCTCCTGACCACGACGGCAATAGTAGAGAGGCCTTGACCCATAAATGTCGGTGATCAGTGTCATTACATTTTGGTGACGATCATAGATGGCTGCGCAAAAACTGCCCTCAAACAAGGGCCGGTCACGGCCAGGCACATCCTTGAACAAATCCAGCAGACGCGTCGCGGAACGACTGTAGGGAACGTATTGACCGACCCTTCGCAAATATCCATCGAGAAAAACGGTAAGTCGCCCATCAGACGCAAACGGCCCTTCAGCGCCAACTACACCACCTTCACCCGTCGACACATAGCAGAAGAAATCTGGCATTTTGACCAACTCAGCTTTTGATCAGACGTTGGTATAGTTGGCTGTAAGAAGCGAGCATGCCAGCCAGGCCAAACCTCGAATTTGCAGCTGTGCGAGCCTGTTCGGTAACAGCTTTGCGTACAGCACGATCCTTCAACTTCAGTAACGCTTCAGTTATCGCCTTTGAATTTGCCGGTGGTATCAAGCACCCAAGAGTACTATCGGAAATAATCTCTTCTGGACCGCCACTTCGTGTTGCCACAACGGGCACACCGGCCATCATTGCTTCCACTGTAGAAATTGAAAACCCCTCTGAAACCGACGGCAATAGAAAAATGTCCGCTTGCTTCAACAAACCAACCACATCCTCCCTGTAGCCAAGCCAATGGATATTTGGCGGCCGAGAGGCGCTAGCCATTTGGTGTTGCAGCTTGCTGAACAGCTCCTTCCGTTGATGCCCCACAACGATAAAGTGAAACTCAGGATCAGAAACCGCCAACTCCAAGGCTGAGGCAACAAGGTACTCGTATCCCTTGGCGGGCCTTATATTTCCAATTGAAACCACCACAATAGCGTTGGGAGGTATGCCCAGCTCATTTCTCAATGTTGGCGGCACACTAATCAAGAACCTGCCCGGATCGACACCATTGTAAATCAGTTGAAGCTTGCGCGCGGGGAGTGGGCTACGCCTGGCAAGTTCCGCTTTCAGCCGATCCGAAACGCATACAATTACCGAGGAACCCCAGCCAATAATTGCGAACTTTGCCCTTAGAAACCGTTCTTTCGAGGCAACATCAACGGCACCGTGAAACGTGGAAATCATAGGCGTTCGGGTAATCAACGATAAAATCGCTCCATACACGTTAGAGCCCAGAAGGTGCGCATGAATTAGATCTATTTTCTGGCTGACAATCAATTCACGAAGTCTTTTTATATACTTAAAATTGAAGCTACCTTTAGAGTCAATAATGTATGGTTCTATTCCCAGGCGGCGAACCTGATCTGCAACCCAGCCGTTTCCACGTAAAACAACGACGCTTTTTAGTGCCCCTTGCTCAAGTTCCGTCAAAAGGTTAACAAATACCGTCTCAGCACCACCAGGCCCTGTCGTATCGATAAGGTGAAGCACTTTCTTTACGGAGGCATCAGACATCTATAATTTAACCTCGCATCCAGTAAAGAGCGCGAAACAATACACTTTTTACCAACATAATTGAAACAAATTGGTAATTTACGGTCGAAAAACGCGCCTTGTAATCTTCCCTTTTACCCTGGCCCGCCAACAAGTCAAAGCTCGTTGTATCAGGGTTTGAAAACGCATCCTCAATGGCATAGCCAAGATGCAATGAGCCCAACGAAAGTTTCGGGTGAAAGCCTTCTTCAAATCCAGCCTGGATATTGTAGACAACTCCTTCAAACCAAACATTATATAAAACAGAAACAACTTTTTTGTTGCAGTAGATAACCGATAATACAGGCCTGCCACCTTCGTGAACAATTCTCGAAAGAAATCTTTTGTGAAACTCCAGGCTCTTCTCGGTTACACACTTTTTTTGCCACCTGGCCAAATGAAAACGATTCAACTCTGCAAAAAACTGATCGGTACTATCGGGCCATAAATTGCATTCCTGCACCTGGCCCAGAGACTCGAAGATTTTTCTTCGGTTATAAAGGCGCAAGCGGCTTTTTGCACCCAGAGAACCGATATAGTCTGTGAAACAACCAACCGTGTTTACCGCATAACCATGATCGGAAGACGTAATTCTAAAGGCCCAACCCCGTGTTGCGGCTATCGTTACCAGCGCCGACACTTCTGAGGATCCAGTTCGAAGGTCTTTAAAGACAGCCTCTGTCCAGGAACGCTCTTCAAGCAACGACTCCATTGCATCGACCAGCTCTTTCCCGCCTGAATTCTCTTCACAGAATCGATTATATTCTGTCCGTGGCGTGCGTAGTTCCCGATAGCTGGTGCCGACAAACTGCAAAGACCTGACAGGCAAAACGCCTTTAAGCCGATAGTTCGATTCATATAGCCCAGAGACCTTGCCATCCCATTTTCTGACAAGCTTGAATCCTGCCTGATGGCCCCAGGTATCCCACCATGCGCTTTGCCATGCTTTGGATTGAAACAAACTTGCGGTCACGGCAACCCCTTGACTACGTGCGGCCCAATAAAGTTTGCAACGTTAATCGGCAGTCGCTTCCAGACCGCTATCATCAAGGCAAATTTTGGGTTGTTCGGGTTCAATTTGGGAAGTTCCTGGCCCTCTGGTAGTAAATAATCCCAGTAGAGGGGTATCGGCGACCCGCCCCATTGCTGCTTGAAACGATAAGTGCCTGCGTTATAGCTGCATCGGCCAAAATCAAAGGTTGTAAAACCCTGCGAGATCGAAAACTCAAGTATTTTCCAATACATAATCATATTAATACTTGTATGGTTAACTTGGCGTAGAGTCGAAGCCCATGGAATTTCCATTCTGGTTTGATGCCCTGTCAGAAAGGCACAGCCGACAGCTTGTCCTTTTATCCGAGCCACCACGAGCCAGGCACTCCCTTGCAGAGTCCTCAACAGGTTTTCAAAGAAAGGTTTTCCGTAAACGGGTGTCCCCAAATCCCTCATATTAATAGAAAAAACGCGGTAGAACTCATCCAGGAGTTCACCTTCACCGATTACCAACTCGGTCATTTCCCGCTCACCCCGGCGAATCTGCGCACGGACTTTTGGCTGAAAGCTGCTCCACAGCTCATCGGAACTGTCAGGTAGGGGTAACCAAAAACTCACTTTATCGGACTTTTGTGGTAACCCCAGTTCATTGTTCTGCCAAAACCGTAACTCCAAATGGCTGGCGTTCGCCGAGTCGCGCCACTTATCTGCTTCAGTGATCAAACTCAGTGCCACTTCCCGGTTATCTGCAAGTACCCCGCCGTAGTTAAAATATGGCATGGCCACCAGAAAATTCCCGAAAAATCGACTTTGAAGCTGAACAACAGGCAAGACCCCAACAAGATTGTCGCCCTGATCCCAGGCACAAAAGTATCGCACTCTGTGGCCGCAAGTTACCCGGATGAAGTCGATCACGCAGGGACGATGCCAAACCGAGGCTCCGGGGTGGTTAGCCACATAGGCTTCCAAAACGGACGTATTGTTGCCGTCCTCCGCTCGAATGTGCAGATTGCCACAGGTATTTTTGTTGCCAATTGCGACAGGCGCTTCCACAGGGCCAGGGGCCCATTTTGTTTCCGTTCGGGCTGCGTTAAGTTGCCGTTTCAATTCCTTTTGTATGCGCTTAACTTCACTGGATACCTGCCTAAGCTCTTCAGCGAGCACATCTGTGGCAGCACCGGTTTGCCTTGCCTCTGCCACCTCGCGGCTCAGACGCGCCTTAGATACTTTAAGCCGCTCCAGCCTCTCCCGGCTTATGTCTGGTAAAGGGTTGGATATATCCATGTCCATTTCGCTTACCTTAGCCACCGCTCAGACTGTAATGGCGTTGCCGGGGATCTTTGTGGTGGTCAATACATCTGATACTGAGCCAAAATTAAAATCGTTGAGCAAACGCTCCAACCGTCCCATACACTTGTCGAGATTGTTGTAATGCCTGAATTTCGACAAGGGTTTCACTTTGAGCTTGGGTTGATCCGCATCTATTTCCCAGGGGTGCAAATAGAAAATAAACGGCTGCCCTGAATTATTGATCCTTCTAAGGCCCCAGCGACTAAACCAATACGGGTAAAGCCGAAAATAGCCTCCACCAGCAATCGGCAGCCTGTAATTACCCAAAGGACAGGTCGACAAGGGAAACTCGATTAAGGTTCCGCCACCGGGCGCGGAAAGACGGTATGGTTTATAGGGCGTTCCCGGCATTCCGTAACGGTCATGATGTACAGGAAAAATTGACGAATCCCATGTAAACCCTTCGTCACACAAAATATCCAGAGCCCACTTTGACTTCCGGGTAATGGAGTAGCTCGCGGCACGATATCCGGAAACCGGGGATCCGGTAATATCTTCTAATATGCGCTTGGATTTTTTTGTTTCTTCTCTGAATACATCGGGATTCTGATTATATACAAGTTGATGGCTGTAACCATGGCTCGCGATTTCATGACCGGCCAACTGTATGCGCTCAACAAGCTGGGGAGAACGCTCTGCAACCCAGCCCAGAATGAAAAATGTCGCCCTTACGTTCTTTTTTGAAAAAAGCTCCAGCAGACGATCCGTGTTCGACTCTACCCGATACTCCATTAAATGCCAGTCACTCGGGTTGACCGCCTCTGACAAGGCCGAAACCTGAAAATAATCTTCTACATCCACAGTTAACGCATTTATTGAATCTTCCATGCTACTCCAAATTCCGGGCGGTCAGCCCATCATTCTTTTAAAAGAATGTGTAGTTAATACCAAGCGACACCCAGTTTTCCTGGTACTCGCTGGTATCAAGGTCGCTTTTCCTTACTGAATGACCAATATTACCTTCCAAACGCAGGTCACGGCTCAGTTTGTAATCAAGGCCAAGGCGAAGTCGATAGCTACGATCGCTCGATCCGTCACTGGCAAAAGACCGGTGCTGATAGTCACCGCCCCCCCTGAACGACATCAATTCCGAGATTGCTCGGTTATAGTCGATGGCGCCCCCAACGCGATCTTCGTCCCCTGCACTATCAATCCGATTCACTTGGTTCGCAAATATCTTTAAGCTCAGTCGCGAGGTATTAGAAAGCTGTTTCAGAAAACCAGTTTCAAACGTAGTAAGCTCAATGGCGCTGGACTGAGAAACATTAAACACCACGTCTTCATATTTAATATCAAAGTCAGATGTCTGATCGGTCAAATCCCGGCTGGCCTGAAAATAAATTTGGGTAACGGTATTTATATCACGTTCGAGTAAAAGGTTACCGACCACACCATCACTCTTTCGAACAGCGCCTCCCAATCGACTTTCAATCTGACTTCCCCCAATACGCCCTGATATTCGGGTCGATGGCCAGGATTTCTGGAATAGCAGACTCAGGGCATCGGTATTTATAGTGGCACCCGTATCAAGATCTGTCCGATTGATACTCAACTGTAGCCCGCCAGAGGAAATCGCGCTAAAGATATGGTTCCAGGTCGCAGACCCGAAATAGCGCTCACTATCGGTTGTTCCGGAGTCACTATAATCGGTACGCCCATATTTGGCTGAAATAATAAGCCGATCCACTTGTCCAAGTTTCACTGCATAAACAGGCCCGGTAGTAAAAACGTTTTTTCGAGTACGATTCTCAGGGGTATCACTAAGTCTGGTATTTTTTGCAACATCCCGCAAATAGTCCGATAGCTCCCATGAGAGCCCCCGATTCAGCCTGCAAGCTCCGTCAAAATCCAGGGATGCGTAATTCTCAGGCTCATATGTTTCATCGTACCAGCGACCATAACCCAGGCTGGCAGCCGTTGTGGCGCCGCATTTACCAGGATCCGTCTGGTGCCTTAGCGTCAGGTCCGCTCTTGTCTCAATATCCGAAATTTCGTTGGCTGGCTCCAGAGCTACGTTGTCGCTGAAGCGGTTAGTCAGCTTGCCTGTTAACGCAACAGGCTCAGCGGTTGCAGTGTCGGCTAAAATACAAACGGCGCACATTGCCGCCAGGCTATAGAGTTTAAAAACCTTACCCGGCAACACCGCCAACGTATCAGCCATTAATTACCGCTCCGACAAATTTCTCCGGACTGAAGGCCAATGCCAATTGCTCGACTGCGCCCGGCGTCATGCCGCCGTGGGGCACAACCAGCATAGAGTAGTCACACAGATCGGTAAGAATTCTGGCATCGGGTGACTCTGAAATTGGCGCCGTATCAAGTACGATGAAACGGTCAGGGTAGCGCCTTCGTACAGCCATCAGAAACTGCTTCATCCGAAACGACGTAAAAAACTCGCTGGGTGTTTCTCTCCGGCTTCCGGCGGGGATAAGTCTTAAGCGGGGAATACCTGTAGGGTAAAGGATTCGGGAAATATCAAAATCCGGATCGTCCAGAAAATCGGTCAGCCCGAACTCCGGAATAACGTCGAGGGTGGAGTGCAGAGCGGGCTCCCGCAAATTGCAGTCGATAATCAGCGCTGTTTTCGCACTGTCGAAGGCAAAAGCCGCTGCCAGATTCAAAGAAACAAAAGATGCCCCTGCCCCTGACCGTGCACCGCTCACAACCAAAGTAAAGTTATTGCCCCCAGACCTTTCAAGTAGCTTGGTTCTCAGATTCCGAAAATGATTGACCAAACTCCGATTGGCTGATTCCGGATAGATAATTCGCCTTTCATCCAGATCATCATGAGTGAGCCTCCGCGGCTCTTGCATCCGGACGATTTGTTTACTTATCACATACCTGTCAACCGCTCCCGGCCCGAGTTCAAGTGAGCTCGGAACCAGCACCCTGGAGTCTTCTGAATCGGAACGCGGCACGCTTGCTGAAACCCGATCGCGACCATAACCATCTGCACGCCCTTTGGTGCCCGAAGAAAAATCAGCAGCTTGAAGGGCGCCTGGCGCTGCTGTTTCTGTTGTTTGGTCATGATCTTGAGAAACTTCGTCGTAGCGATCCGTTCTTGATTCCTTCATCACAACACTCCAAATACTGCAGCCACAGCAACGGCTATGTAAGCTCCAGTGACAACTAACGCTATTAACCCGACAATCAGGGTGATGCGACGGTCACGGCGTTGTTCATAGGGCGTTCGCACTTTCGGAAATTGCTCGAGAACCGGCAGCTCGAACTCATCCTCTATCTGCTCCTTTGTACGCACTCGGGGGTCTACCTGTAACAACGCAACTACCGCACCAAAGGGTGCAGCTAGACCCACAAACAACCCTGCCAGCGCAAACATTGAAAATTTCGGGCCTGTGGGACTGTTAGGGTACTGCGCCGTTTCATTAATTTTATAGTTCAACCCCTGCCCTTCAATATCGAGATGCATCGATACCCGCGCCTTCTCACGCCGCTTCAGAAGATCATTGTAAATCTCTCTGTTTACCTCAAGATCCCTGGTCAGATCGGAATACTGTGCTTTGTTCGCCTGAATCCGCTCCATACGGTCAGTCTGCTGATCAATAAGGCGCTCCAGAGACCTGATACGTGTTTCCACCGTCTCAATTTCAGTCTGTGTTTGTACAAGAGTCGACCGGATATCCTGATAGAGTGGATTGGCAACGCTGACGCCTTGAAGAGGCTCCTGAGCAGACCCTTGGTTTGCCAGAGCCCGTTCGCGTTGTTTGCGAAGCTCCGTAATCTGCTCTCTGAGAATAATGATATCCGGGTAGGTGTCATGGTAGCGTAGACGCAACGAATCAAGCTGCGACTCCATGTAGCTGATTCGCTCCTGGTAGGCGTCTGACGTCTGGCCCTGCACAACCCTGGGGTTCACCTCGGCCATCTGGGCTTGAATGGCAGCCGCTCTTGTTTCAAGCTCTTCCTTTTCAAGCTGTGCCAGCTCTAGCCTGTTTTGAAGGTTGGCCAGCCTGGCGTTCGCGCTCGCCTCGGTACCCTCAACGTTTTCTGACAAGAAACGTTTCAGGCGCTCTTCCACATCGGCGATCAAGCGCTCATAACTTTTGACCTGCTTGTCTATGAAATCATAGGCAGACCGGCTTTCAGCTCTCTTTCGGTTAGCGTTCTCCTCAATAAAAGCCTGGCCAAGTCTCTGGGCAATCTGAAAAGCTTTCAGTGGAGAAGATGCGGAATACCCTATGCTGAAATAGTTATCACCGCGGGCTGCCACCCTCATGCTCCCTCGGATCTGGCCAATCCGGGCAACCAGTGCTTCCGGGGATAGCTCGCTAGCACGCTCGCCGAAAATCTCGGTGTCTGTTGCAATCTTCTCCATGACGGAGCGAGACCAGAGCAGCTCCCTGGCAGCAGAGGCTTTCTGGCTGATTTCGGTTGTGACAGCCCGCCCCTCCATCAATGGCTGAATGATATTCCGGTCATCAACAAAAATAATTACCTGAGACTGATACCGATATGGCCACAGAAAGCCCGCTGCCAATACTGAAAAACTGACGAGAGCAAACACCAATAAAGCCAGCCATTTTCGATCTCTGACTTCACGAACTATCTCCACGGGCAATTGGCTTAACGGGACGGCCATAATGACTATGTCCTGTTCGAAGATTTGGGTTGTTTCCGGACTTTGATCACCATCAGAGGTTTCTCTCGGGTATGGTCAGTATATCGCCAGGATGGAGTCTGTAATTCGTAGAAATATCACCTTTGGTAAGAATGTCATCGAGTTTGATCGGGATTGCCACAATCTCTCCGTCAAGCTGGCGATACAGCATGGCTTTGTTGGTGGCGGCAAAAGGAGACAAGCCTCCAGACGTCAGAACCATATCCAGAACCGTCATACCAGAACGGTGCGGCACCGACGCTGGCTGGGTAACAGCACCCGTAACCCGAACACGGTCACTGAATTCATGGCTCCCCATGCTTGTAACAACCACACTGACCTGTGGCTCGCGTATGAACGCAGCAAGTTTTTCTTCAATATCACGAGCCAGTGCTTCTGGCTCTTTACCACTGGCCTGAACATCGCCTGCCAAGGGTACAGAGATCTTGCCATCAGGTCTGACGGGGACAGAGATACTTAAATCATTGTTACGCCAGACCGACACCATGACAACATCTGCAGCCCCCAGTATGTAACGATCAACACTCCGTGTGGTATCGACTGCAAGAGCCTTATGGATCTTTTCCGGTGAAGAGGCGCCCGGGGCCGCACACCCTGCCACAAATACAGCTACCAATAAGGCAGCCAACAATTCTGGAATTGAAATCTTGGATGACATTACGGTTCCTCTCCGGTTCTGTTCGCTGCTCGAGGTCAAGGGAGGAGCTGACTTTACCACTACCTGGAGCCTTTTTTGAAAAGTACCACTTCCACTGTCTGAATTATAATCAACAAATCCAGAAGCAAGCTCTGATTCTTGATGTAATAGAGGTCGTATCGAAGCTTCTCTCGAGTATCTTCTTCATTGTCTGCATACGCGAAGCAAAGTTGCGCCCACCCGGTTAAACCGGGCTTCACCCGATGCCGCTCACTGTAAAACGGAATCTTTGCACTCAGCTGCTCTACAAAAACCGGGCGTTCCGGACGAGGGCCAACGAACGCCATGGTGCCATTAAGAACGTTGTAAATCTGAGGCAACTCATCAATACGAACCTTGCGGATAAATTCCCCGACACGAGTCACCCTGGAGTCATTTTTACAAGCCCAGACCGCCCCGTTCTTCTCCGCGTCGATTCTCATCGATCGAAACTTGTATACCTTGAAAACGCTCCCATTCAGACCCACTCGCTCCTGACTGTAAAAAATCGATGCATTCAGCCCATCCTCAACTTTTATCGCTATTGCCGTAACCAGCATTAAAGGAAGACCTGCCAGCAACAGCAACGTCGCAGCGAGAACATCCAGCGATCGCTTACCCACTCCGTAGACAGAGGAAACAGCAAATCCATCGGAGAAAACCAGCCATCCCCGTGTCACCATTTCCAACGCGACTTTTCGTGACTCACGCTCATAAAAGTTCGCGCCATCAACAATCCGAACCCCCTCCATCTTGCACTCCAGCAACTCCTCCATCGGTAGCCCTTTCCGGCGATCATCCACGGCCACAACGATTTCGTTCACCGGGTGTTTACGTATGTAATTCTGAAGTGTAGTAGGAATATTGAGTAAATGGCGTTCATCGATCTCAACCTGTTCCTCAGGCAGCGGGACAAAGCCAACCAGGTTAAACCCTTTGCGGTTGAGGGGAGTCTTCAGGTCTTCATGAAGTTGCCTGGCTCGACGGCCAGCGCCCAGAACCAACACCTTCCTTTTGAATGCGTCACTACCCAGGCTGCCGATAAAAATGAACCGGGCAATGCCCATCAAAAAGAAGCCCAGAACAGAGCTGGTGGTTAGCATGGCGCTGGTTCCCAGGTACCAGAACCAGTCGGAGGCAACCAGGTAAGTGAAACCACAAAGTGGAATGCTGATAATCAATGCCATGATGGTGCGCAACATCATTCCTGACATCCCGTCTTCCAGGCGGGATTGGTGCACACCCAGCGCGACCATCATCAACAAGTTAAAACCGGCAAATACAACTGCAGAGGGCAGCAGAAATGGCAGATTATCCGTGAAAAAAGAAATATCGCCGAAGTGCCGGAAAAACACCGTCACTCCGAACGCGCACACCAACAGCAAGAAATCAATCAGGCCCAGGATGATATAAGGAAGATGAATATAATGTCTGAACAATCTGACGTGTGCCACGCCAACTCCTTTTGCTGCTTACAACCATTGACCAGCTCATCCGATGCGTTGGCCTACAGCGCTTTGTTTCCATCCAGTTTACTGTAATTTTCTGTAACTGCAATCACCGGGGCGAACATCTTGACGGGATCCGAAGGGAGGAATGGGTTTTCAACGAGAGACCCAGGGAACCAGACCCGTTAGCCGGATACACAACAACTGCTTTTTCCGATTCGGAGTCACGATCCACCCCTCGACGATATAACCAAAACCGATAACCAAAACCATTTAAAGAATAACTGAAATATATTACCTCACCTTAACAAATACGCCCGGCTTAGATTCACTTATTTTTATTTAAACTGCTGTAACGGAATAATTTTCTCGTTCGACTCTCCGTTTCGCATCTTTAATCATAAACTATACTTACGTGAAAGAGCTTTGCCCTATAATGGCTACCGTCTTTTATGGAGCCATTCAACGAGCGCTATATCAGTTACTTACTCTAATTCTACGGTGGAATAGCCAGTGACCAATCACGCTGTTGAGTCTGCAATCCGCGAATGGAAAGGTCTACTCGGAGAGTCTGGGGTAGTCAAAACTGAAGATACAAACATCGGCTTTTCTACCATAGGAGCCAAGCGCCTTATCCCAGCGGTGCTTCGTCCGCAATGTAAGGAAGATGTTTCACAGATAATGGTGATCGCCCAACGCTGGAAGGTGGCGGTCTACCCCATCAGCACGGGTAACAATTGGGGCTATGGCAGCGCTAATCCTGTACAGGATAACTGCGCTGTTATTGATCTGGGTGGGATCAACCAGATCTCTGATTTTGATCCCGAAATGGGCACCGTCACAGTCGGGCCAGGAGTCACTCAAGCCGCATTACGGGACTTTCTGGATCAACAGAAAGCTGAATACCTCGTTCCGGTAACAGGTGCAGGGCCCAATTGCAGCATTCTCGGGAATGCGCTTGAGCGTGGCTATGGAATAACACCCATCACAGATCACTTTTCAGCGGTAACCAAGATAGAAGCAGTCTTACCTGACGGCTCTCTCTACACCACGCCTTTAAGTGAACTTGGCGGCTCAGAAATAGATCGGCTCTTTAAGTGGGGGTTGGGCCCCTACCTTGACGGGCTTTTCACTCAGAGTAACTTTGGCATTGTTGTCAACATTACCATCGCTCTCGCACCATGCCCTGAAACTATCACTGCATTTTTCTTTTCAACGAAAGACGATACAAAACTGGAGAAGCTGATCCCATCGGTTAGAGCCGTGCTGCGAACACTCAGCGGTTCGGTTGTCGCCATTAACCTTCTCAATAGTCAACGCATGCTCTCAATGATGGCGCCGTTCCCGGAAAATAAGGCCATCGACGGGGTTCTGCCAAGCCATGAAATTGAAGCTCTTGCTGATAAATACAGCGTTCCCGCCTGGAGCGGTGTTGGTGCAATCTACGCGTCCAAAGAGGTTGCCGTTGCGGCAAAACGAGTACTCAAACGGATTCTGGGGCCGGTAACAGACCGCCTGATCTTCATAAATCGCCGACACGTAAGAGCTGCACAGACGATCGCCCAATATTTGCCGGGAAGCCTCTCAACACGGCTCAAAGGCATGGCAGATACCCTCTCTGGCGCCCTTGAGATCATGCACGGTACTCCGAACGAAGTAGCGTTATCGCTTGCATACTGGCGGTCAGGCATCTCACCCCAGCCAGGCGTACCAAAGAATCCGGCCCGTGATGGCTGCGGGTTAATCTGGTTCGCACCTTTAGTGCCGATAAGGGGGAAAGATGCTCGCCGCTATGTACAGATGATTGAGGAAATCTGCCCTCAGTACGGCATCAATCCACTTATTACACTAACCACAGTAAATGATCGCTGCTTCGACTCTACGGTTCCCTTGCTATTTGACCGGAACAACGAAGTCGCAACCAACCGGGCAAAAGACTGCTATCGCGCACTTCTGAGCGCTGCACAGAAGGAAGGTTTTCTCCCCTACCGGCTCCATATCGACACCATGGATATACTCGGTTCGGAGAAATCAACATGTCATCTGGCAGAGATATTGAAATCCGCGATCGACCCCAACCATGTATTAGCACCTGGGCGGTACGTATCAAAAATTGAAAAAACAGGGGCTTAACGAAAGCTCGTCGAACAAATCCCGTAGTACGCTGTAGCTGGATGTTACAACGATATCCCCAATGCATGGACTATTGCCACAACAACTCCCCGAGGGGGAAGGAAAGATGAAAGATGCATAATGGCAACGCGTTGCAACATGAGTCCGATGCCGACGAAAACCACGCCAGCCAAGTGGACATCAGAGCTATATTTGATTCGATTTTTGATATCGAGCTTGCAACATCACAAGACGCAATTGACGAAGTTTTTTCAGTACGATACCAGGTCTATTGCATTGATCGCCCCTTTGAAGACCCTGCCCACTTTCAGGACAAAAAAGAGCATGATGCATACGACCCGCAGTCTTCCCATGCGTTAATTCGTCATAAGGCAACGGGTCACAGTGTAGCAACGGTTCGCCTGGTAATGACCGGAAGCTCACCCGAAAACAGCTCGCTCCCGATGGAAGAAGCCTGCGTACCCCGTATGTCGAAGCGAGTCAGAGAGGAAATCGCCGATATACCACGCGAACGTATTGCAGAAATCTCTCGCATGGCAGTCAGCCGGGAGTTTCGTAAGCGCCTTAACGAAGATAAAAGTGCTACAGGTGTCAGTGACCAGGCCAACTACAGTGATAGAGATAACGGCAAACGTGCAGTTCCCTATATCAGCCTGGGGCTTCTTGCGGCCATCATGAAAATGTCTGCAGAAAACGGCATCACACACTGGATGGCTATAATGGAGCCTGCCCAGTTGCGCCTACTTAAACGATTCGGGGTCGAATTCGATTATGTCGGACCGTTGCTGGAGTACCATGGCCTTCGGCGCCCGGCATTCACTTCCGCCTGCACGTTGATTGATGGCATCAAAAGACGACGCCCAGACGTATGGGCTTTAATTACGGATGAAGGCAGGTATACACCAGCTCGGGATCTTTAAAAAAAAGCCCTCGCTTCAAAGCGAGGGCTTTTTCAGAGGGTAACGTCCAAGCTCTTAATCAAGCGTCAGTTACGACTTCACCCCTTTTCTTCTGCGGGCAATTCCAAGGCCGGCAAGCCCAAGACCCAGCAACGCCAGAGTACCCGGCTCGGGCACCTCTTTAGCTGCAATTCTGAAGCGGGTCTCGAAATCATTGGATTTCCCTTCTTCAGTAAGAAGACCTACACATCCGACGCTGGCCCCAGCCGCCGTACACGCATCATCGGCCAGAACACCCAGGCCTACAATCTCAAGGAATACAGTATACTTGTAATCATCCAGAATGAATGATGAGGCAAACTCAAAGCCACCAGAACCATTGTCTACGGCGCCCAGAGCACCAAAGTTGTTGATGGTGAAAATATCATCACACACCGACACTGAGTCATCTACGCAGGTTCCACTGTTCAACGTTTCGTTAAAGAAGCTCATGAACGGAGTCACTGAAGGCGGCAACGAAGGCCCGGCAGGTGCTGCCGGAGTCAACGTCAGAGTGGACTCCAGAGTAAAGCCGGAAAGTGCGGCACCTGAAGCAGGAAGCACGTTGTTGGTGTGAGTGAACGTACCGCCAGCAACAAAACCGCCATTAGTCGTCAGGCCGCTGGCGCTGTTTACGTCAGTGATTGCAACGGAGGATTGATCCCCGAATCCAATACCCCAGGACAACTTACGGTCTGCATCAGACGCTGTAACTCCACCGCTGCCAGTGGTTGCAGTTACATTTTTAAATACGCTGCTTACATCGTACCCCCAATCAGTGATCATCGCAGCGTTAGCGGATGCCGCACCCAACGCCACAGGTAAAACAATGGATGAAAGAAGCGTTCTTTTAAATATTTTGTTCATATCGATCTCTCCTTGACTGTCTAACGCTGGCGGCCGCTTTACCGACAAGTGAGCCAACGGTGAAAGGATATAAGCATCACCTGTACCAACTAAAAGAAACCGATAAATATCATGATCTTAAAATTAAACGGAAACGATTTTTTATCAAGGGTGTAATTATTTTCGACATCGTCGGCTTCAATATCGCCATCCGTTAGCCAGCGTTTATGGTCTAAAAGACAAGCAAGCAAAACAACCGGTTGAGTTTGTGTAGGCTCAAAGGCACTCTGTACGATTAATGCAGAGCGCCAAATGGGAAGGAGGCACTCCCACGGCGAGGGGAAGGCCGGGCACCAAAGACAACCGATGATGATCGTAAATTAACCCGACACTCAGCCCTACCGCTCCGCGAGCGGGGAACTAGTTCATCAGAGCACGGGCTTTTTCAGCCCAATAAGCGCCCCCGTTCATCGAAAGCGCCTGTCTCAACTGGCTGCGCCCTTGTTCAATTTGTCCCGAGGCAATTAATGCGGTACCAAGGTGATAACGAATGGTTGGATTCCGGTCATCCAGTTCGACGGCTCTTTTTAACTGCGCAAGAGCCTCGTCAATCTGTCCGGTTCGATACAAAGCCCAGCCGAGAGTATCCCGGTAGATACTTCTCTTACTGTCCACTTCAACAGCCTTCCGGGCCAAACTGATTGACTCTGAGTTCTCGCCGGAGCCCAGCAACAACACAGAAAGATTATTAAGCCCCAAAGCATGATCAGGTGCGATTGCAAGTAGATTTCGGTAGGCATTGATAGCCTGATCAGGCTTGCCAGCCTGTTCGAGCCTGGAGGCATAAATGAGGTGCGCTCCGGGCTCGTTCGGTCGCAACAATAGCAACCGTTTGGCAGTCTTCACTGCGTCCTCTTTCAATCCGGCTCTCGCCTGCGCAGCCACAAGCCCCTCAAGTGCCAATGCAGATTGTTCATCCAGGCGGTAGGCATGCTCGAACTCCTCGATAGCCGCCGGGTATTGCCGAGATGCGGCCAATAAGCTGCCAAGGCGAAAGCGTACGTAGGCAGAATCAGGAAAGCGGTTCTTTGCCTCAACCAGTGGCTCAAGCCCTTTCTCGACACCCGCTTTTACCACGTAAAGTTCCGACAAAAATGTGAAAACGTCGGGCGTTGCGTCATTCGAAGCGACGAGTTTTTCTAAAGTCTCTATGGCCTCGTCAAGCTGGCCCTGATCGCGCTGATACATCGCCATTCTCGACTGAACCGCAGCTTTGTCTGCCCCCAGGTTCACCGATTTATCAAGAAAGGGTTTTGCTTTGTCCAAGCGACCAGACTGCAAGTAAATTTCGGCAACTTCCATGTGCGCGGGCAGCCAGCCCGGATGTTGGTCTACCAACTCCAAGGCCATAGCCAGCGCTTTCTCGGGATAACCAGAGGCTCGCTCAGCCATAACAAGCCCCAACCTCCCCTCCCTGGAGCCAGGATGTTCATCAAGCCACTGCAGATACCCCGTCTTGGCTTTCTCAGGGGAACCGCTTTGTAAATGCGCGGTTGCCAGTATCAACCAGGCTTCCGCAGGTGCGGAAGCCACTTTATTCAACCTCGGCTCAAGAATAGCAAGCGTGTCTGAATACGCGCCCCTTTCATTCAAAAGCCGGCCCAGGTTGGTAGCAACACCAATATAGGTATCCGGAGTGTTAGCCACCCCCCTGCTCAGGTGAAATATGGCTTTGTCGGTTTTGCCCCAATACTCATACAACAACCCCAGCCGCTGATGCGCCAGCCGATAGGATTCGTTCAGTGATAATGCCTTTCGAAGGGCTTGCTCAGCCCTTTCCAGGTGATCAGCTTCCATCAACGCGGAACCCAGCTTTGTCCAAAGCTCTGCGGAATCAGAATACAAATCGACCGCCTTCTGAAACATCTCGGCAGACAATTCGGCGCTGCCCTCAAGCAAATAAACGGTACCCAATACCTCATAACTCAATACAGAACCGGGGTTCTGCTGCAAGACGTCTTTGGCTCGGGACTTCAGGTAGGAGAAGCGACCTTGCTCCAGCGCCTGTTTCAATCCGGGAAATAACTCTTCGGCTTCCGCTGCTGTTGCCTGGACTTCTGAATAGTCTCGATAGGGGTCAGGTGTTATCGGAATTGCGGTTGTATCGCCGAAAGGCGCCAGAATTGAGATTGTCAGAAATGCGCATCTGGAAAACTTCACGATTGACTCCTTCAACCGACAAAGGCCAAAGGTACAGAGTACCTCTGGCCTAAAGCGGGAACAACGTCCTGTTATTTATTCAGTACTTGCGGCGGCGAGCTGCACCGATACCAAGCAAGCCGAGCCCCATCAGCGCCAGGGTCATGGGCTCTGGAACCTCAGCCACGCCCTCACCAACAATGATACGGTCGGTTTCACGGGCAACACTGGCGCCATCGACCAGTCCATCCATGTAGAAATCGTGAACCCCCTCCGAAACACCGGTAAACGTGACATCGAACTCGAACACCCTGGCAACCTCGCGATCGTAATCACCGGTAGCCGTGGCACCCACGCAAGTTCCGGTGTCGGCAGACACACAGGACACACTTACATCGACACCCGGCCCGGATGTGCCCAGGTCGTTCACAGTGACCTCACTGTAGGTCGAGAACGCATCGGTCACACCTGCAAGGATGTCAGCCACAAGGTCGTCAGGATCCAGGCCAGAGCTTGATATCAGACTACCTCCGGAGTGGGTGCTCAGTTCGCTCACATCTATTCCACCCCAAGACGTGCGCGTCATGCCATTGTAATCAATACCAATGAACGTTGCTCCTGATGAGTCCAGAGCTGCCTTGGCATCGGCCAGAGTCGACCCATCGGACTCCTTAAAGGTTGCGTCGCCCAAGGCAATGATGAAGCGCGCTGAACCCGGACGCCAGGATGCACCCAGTGCCGCCTCTTTGGTGGCATGAATTCCCTCTTCCGGGAAGTCGCCTCCCCCCCCGCCCAACCCGAGCGAGATTGAGTCAATGTTTGCAAGCGCCGCGCTGGTGTCCGTAGTGAGGTCGTGCATTACCCCTTCTGATCCCGGCTCACTGTAATAGCCGACACCCGTCGACAAGTCCCCGAAACCAGCCAATCCGGAAAGAATATCGCTGGCTGCAGTCTTGGCCTGGCCAATTTGAGCCCCCATGCTTCCGGAGGTATCGATCAAAAACATCACGTCGATGATACCGCCAGTAGGCGCTCCGGCATCCACCGTAACGGTTTTTCGAATGGTAACACTCTCACCGGGATCCAGTGTTGCTTCGAATGCAAGAGGATCAATAGAGTCCGCGGCCGCAGAAGCAGACCACATGCCCAGGGATACAGCACAAACTCCCAGCCCTATTCGGGCGATTTTCGATAAATTAGTAACCATCTGGCTTCTCCTTGTCTTGGTATGGACACATGCATCAGTCAAACCCCTACATCCGTATAAGCAGACTGACCATCAGAGAAGGGGCTATGTAAAGCCACACCCTCTCCTGTCTAACTAAGCGATATACCTGCCAAAAAAGAAGAAGCCATTTATTTTCAATGCGTTAGATTTACGCCGCTATCAAAACCAAGACCGAACTGTAAACCTAGCCGACACCCGGCACCCTTACCCAACCTTCCATAATGATCCGCGCACTGCGGCTCATAATGGCTTTGGTGGCTGTCCACTGCCCGTTTACTTCCTTCGCTTCCGCCCCTACCCGTAAGGTGCCAGACGGGTGACCGAAGGTGACCTGCGTGCGATCCCCACCGCCAGCAGCCAGATTCACCAGGGTGCCGGGAATAGCAGATGCAGTCGCAATGGCCACCGCAGCCGTCCCCATCATGGCATGGTGCAGCTTGCCCATGGACAGCGCCCGAACCAGCACATCAATATCGGCCGCATTGAGCTGCTTACCACTGGAAGACACATAGTCCGAAGGTTTGGCCACAAACGCTACCTTCGGGGTGTGCTGGCGGTTGGCGGCTTCGGCGATATCGGAGATAAGCCCCATTTTCACCGCACCGTAAGCACGAATGGTCTCAAACATGGCCAGGGCCTTGGGATCGCTGTTGATGTCGTTCTGCAGCTCGGTGCCCTTGTAACCAATGTCTTCCGCGTTGATGAAAATGGTCGGAATACCGGCATTGATCATGGTCGCCTTGAGTGTACCAACACCCGGCACCTCCAGATCGTCCACCAGATTACCCGTGGGGAACATGGCGCCCTCACCATCGGCCGGGTCCATGAACTCGATTTGTACTTCCGCGGCCGGGAAAGTTACGCCGTCCAGCTCAAAGTCGCCGGTTTCCTGAACCTCACCGTTGGTAATCGGCACGTGGGCCACGATGGTCTTCCGGATGTTGGCCTGCCAGATGCGGACGGTACAGATGCCGTTGTCCGGGATGCGCTCTTTGGCGACAAACCCGCCATTGATGGCAAAAGCGCCGACCGCAGCAGTCAGATTGCCGCAGTTACCACTCCAGTCGACAAAGGGCTTATCGATGGATACCTGGCCAAACAGATAGTCCACGTCGTGATCCGGCTGGGTCGGTTCGTCCAGAATCACCGACTTGCTGGTGCTGGATGTCGCGTTACCCAAGCCATCAATCTGCTTTTCGTAAGGATCAGGGCTGCCGATCACCCGTAACAAAAGCTTGTCTCGGGCTTCACCGGGAACCTGGCAAGCTTCCGGCAGATCTTGCAGGCGGAAGAACACGCCCTTGCTGGTACCGCCACGCATATAAGTGGCGGGCACTTTAATCTGAGGTGCAAATCTCATTGGTATGACTCGCTAGGTTGTGCGGCCTGCCGGAGGAAAGTTGGGGTCTGAAAGTTGGGGCCCGACCCCGTACGGAGTCAGCCCCCCCCAGGGGCCGCTTGGTTTAAGGAGTTGGAGGGGTCAAGGGGAAAGGAGTTTAAGGGGTCTGACCCCGTACGGGGTCAGACCCCACATTAGATCCCGCCTTAGGCCCCATATTCAGGCAGCCCCCTCAGACGCCAGAAAATCCTCGGCAAAGCGCTGCAACACACCACCGGCCGAGTACACAGTGACTTCCTCCGCAGTGTCGAGGCGGCAGATCACCGGTACCCGCTCAACCTCACCGGAAGCACGGTTGATCACCAGCGTCAGCGTTGCACCCGGTGCGGCCTTGCCTTCAACGTCGTAGGTTTCGGTACCATCCAGCTTGAGGGTGTGGCGCGTGGTGCCTTCCTCAAACTGCAAAGGCATTACGCCCATGCCAATCAGGTTAGTACGGTGAATCCGCTCGAAGCCTTCGGCGACGATGGTCTCAACACCCGCCAGGGCAACACCTTTGGCGGCCCAGTCACGGGAAGAACCCTGCCCGTAATCCGCACCCGCTATGATGATCAGCGGCTGTTTGCGTTCCATGTAGGTTTCAATGGCTTCCCACATCCGCATGGTTTTGCCTTCCGGCTCCACCCGGGCCAGCGAGCCCTGCACCACGTCACCGTTTTCGTCCCGCACCATCTCGTTGAACAGTTTCGGGTTGGCCAGCGTTGCACGCTGGGCAGTCAGGTGATCCCCACGGTGGGTTGCGTAGGAGTTGAAGTCTTCCTCCGGCAGGCCCATCTTGTGCAGGTATTCACCGGCTGCGGAGTCCATCATGATCGCGTTTGAGGGCGATAGGTGGTCGGTGGTGATGTTGTCCGGCAGGATCGCCAGCGGGCGCATACCCTTAAGTGCGCGCTCGGCGGCCATGGTGCCTTCCCAGTAAGGCGGGCGACGAATGTAAGTGGACTGCGGGCGCCACTCGTACAGCGGACTCTTGGCCTGCTCGGCTTCATCCAGGTTGAACATCGGGATGTACACCTGCTTGAACTGCTCCGGCTTCACGTACTCACCGACAATGCGGTCGATTTCTTCATCAGACGGCCACAAGTCTTTCAGGGTAACCGGCTTGCCATCCTTGTCGTATCCCAGAGCATCCTGCTCGATATCGAAGCGCACGGTACCGGCGATGGCGTATGCGACCACCAATGGCGGTGACGCCAGGAACGCCTGTTTGGCGTAGGGGTGAATCCGACCGTCGAAGTTGCGGTTACCCGACAACACTGCGGTGGAATACAGATCCCGGTCGATGATTTCCTGCTGGATTTTCGGATCCAGCGCACCAGACATACCGTTACAGGTTGTGCACGCGTAAGCCACAATCCCGAAGCCCAGCTTTTCCATCTCGGGCAGCAAGCCAGCTTCTTCCAGATACAGGCGAGCCACTTTCGAGCCAGGGGCAAAGGAAGACTTCACCCAAGGTTTGCGGATCAGGCCCAGTTCATTGGCTTTCTTGGCCAGCAAACCAGCCGCCACCACGTTGCGGGGGTTCGAAGTGTTGGTACAGGAAGTAATGGCCGCGATAATCACCGCACCATCGGGCATCAGGCCCTTCTTCTCTTCTTCCAGCGCCTTATCCAGGTTCACCGCAATGCCGCGCTCACCCAGCTCTGACGTCGCAACACGGCGGTGCGGGTTAGACGGACCGGCGACGTTGCGAACAACCGTGGAAAGATCAAACTCCAGCACGCGCTCGTAATCGGCTTCGGTCATCTCGGTGGCCCAGAGGCCGGTTTCTTTGGCGTACTTCTCAACCAGATCCACCTGCTCCGGCTCACGGCCGGTCAGCTTCAGATAGTCAATGGTCTGCTCGTCAATGTAGAACATCGCGGCTGTGGCACCATACTCCGGCGTCATGTTGGAGATCGTCGCACGGTCGCCGATGGTCAGGCTGGAAGCGCCTTCACCGAAGAATTCCAGGTAAGCACCCACCACACGCTCTTTGCGCAGGAACTCGGTGATGGCTAACACGATATCGGTGGCAGTAATGCCTGGCTGACGCTTGCCAGTGAGCTTCACGCCAACAATGTCCGGCAGACGCATCATGGACGGACGGCCCAGCATCACGGTTTCCGCTTCCAGACCACCCACGCCCACGGCGATAACGCCCAACGCATCAATGTGCGGGGTGTGGCTGTCGGTGCCCACGCAGGTGTCCGGGAAGGCGATCGGGTGACCGTCTTCGTCCGGGCGATTCTGGATAACCGGCGACATCTTCTCCAGGTTGATCTGATGCATGATGCCGTTACCCGCCGGAATCACATCGACGTTCTTGAACGCGGTACGGGTCCAGTTGATGAAGTGGAAACGGTCTTCGTTACGACGATCTTCAATGGCGCGGTTCTTTTCGAACGCATCGGGGTCAAAGCCCGGTGCTTCCACCGCCAGCGAATGGTCAACAATCAGCTGGGTGGGTACCACCGGGTTTACCTTGGCCGGGTCACCACCCTTCTCGGCGATGGCGTCCCGCAGGCCAGCCAGGTCTACCAGTGCAGTCTGGCCCAGAATGTCGTGGCACACGACCCGGGCTGGATACCAGGGGAAGTCCAGATCCCGCTTGCGCTCGATCAGCTGCTTGAGGGAGTCCGTCAGGGACGCCGCATCGCACTTGCGCACCAATTGCTCGGCCAGAATTTTGGACGTATACGGCAGTTTGGCGTAGGAGCCGGGCTGGATCTCTTCCACGGCCTGACGAGTGTCATAATATTGCAGGTCTGTGCCTGCTAAAGGCTTTCTGTACTGGGTATTCATAGTCTTTCTCAGCTCCGCTTGTCGATCGGCAACCATTCCTGATGCTCGGGGCCGGTGTACTCGGCGCTCGGGCGAATGATGCGGTTGTTGGCGCGCTGCTCTTTCACGTGGGCGGTCCAGCCGGATACCCGGGACATCACGAAGATCGGCGTGAACAGCTCGGTCGGAATGCCCATGAAGTGGTAGGCAGAGGCGTGGAAGAAGTCGGCGTTGCAGAACAGCTTCTTCTCACGCCACATCACTTCTTCACAACGCACAGACACCGGGTACAGAACGGTATCACCCACTTCCTTGGCCAGTTTTTCAGACCACTTCTTGATGATCACGTTTCGGGGATCGGAGGTGCTGTAGATCGCATGGCCAAAGCCCATGATCTTTTCTTTGCGCTCCAGCATGCCCATCAAGCCAGCTTCGGCTTCGTCCGGGGTCTGGAACTTCTGGATCAATTCCATGGCGGCTTCGTTGGCACCGCCGTGCAGCGGGCCACGCAGGGAGCCGATCGCACCGGTTACGCAGCTGTGAATATCCGACAGGGTGGACGCGCATACGCGAGCGGTGAAGGTGGAGGCGTTGAACTCGTGCTCGGCGTACAGAATCAGCGATACGTTCATCACCTGTTCGTGCAGTTCGCTCGGCTTCTTGCCGTGCAGCAGCTCCAGAAACACGCCACCGATGGAATCGCACTCGGTGTTGGCGGTATCAATGCGAACGCCTTCGTGGGCGAAGCGGTACCAGTAGGTGATGATGGCCGGAAATACCGCCAGCATGCGGTCAATCTTATCGTCCTGCTCGCCGAAGTCCTGCTCGGTTTCCAGGTTGCCCAGCATGGAGCAACCGGTGCGCATCACATCCATCGGGTGCGCGTCTTTGGGAATCTGTTCCAGAACAAGTTTAAGGGCATCGGGCAAGCTACGCTGGCTTTTCAGTTTTGCTTTGTATGCGTTCAGCTCCTGCTGATTTGGCAGCTTGCCACGCAGCAACAAGTAAGCCACTTCTTCAAACTGGGCATTGTCGGCCAGATCAGAGACATCGTATCCGCGATAGGTCAGGCCTGTGCCTGTTTTACCAACGGTACACAGAGCGGTTTCGCCAGCTACCTGGCCACGCAGGCCCGCACCACCGAGTTTCTTTGCTTCAGCCATGTTGGTCTCCCTTGATATTCTGATTATTGATTTCAGTTATTTCTAAATGTTTAGCGTGAAGTCTAAAGTCAGGTCTTATGTGGGGTCTGACCCCGTTTGGGGTCAGACCCCTTATCGCTAGACCCCTTCACGCTAACCGTCGAATGCCAACTTAGTCTTTTTTCTGGGCAAACAGCTGATCCAGCTTTTGCTCGAAGTCGTGGTAGTTCAGGTAATCGTAAAGTTCCATGCGGGTTTGCATCAGGTCGACCACGTCTTTCTGATCACCCTTCTCGAGAATACTCTGGTAAACGGTTACCGCGGCCTTGTTCATGGCGCGGAAGGCGCTCAGCGGGTACAGCACCATACCAGCTCCGGCATCCGCCAGCTCTTTCTTGTTGTAGAGCGGGGTGGCACCGAATTCAGTGATGTTGGCCAGCAGCGGCACATCAATGGCATCGGCAAAGGCACGGTAGTCAGACAACTCATGCACGGCTTCAGCGAAGATACCGTCTGCACCGGCTTCGATGCAGGCCTTGGCGCGGTCGATGGCAGCTTCCAGGCCTTCCTTCTGGAAGGCATCAGTACGGGCCATGATAAAGAAGTCCTCATCGACACGGGCATCGGCAGCCGCCTTGATGCGGTCGACCATTTCTTCTTTGGACACGATTTCTTTGTTCGGGCGATGGCCGCAACGCTTCTGGGCCACCTGGTCTTCAATGTGAACGGCGGCCGCGCCGGCACGCTCCATCTCACGAATGGTACGGGCAATATTGAACGCACCACCCCAACCGGTATCGATGTCTACCAGCAGCGGCAGTTCGCAGGCCGCAGTAATCCGGCGCACGTCTTCCACCACATCGTTCATGCTGGTCATGCCCAGATCCGGCAGACCGTAGGACGCGTTGGCAACGCCGCCGCCAGACAGGTAAATCGCCTGATGCCCTACCCGCTCAGCCATCATGGCGGCATAGGCGTTGATGGTACCAACGATTTGCAGTGGCTGGTTTTCTTTCAGGGCCTTGCGGAAGCGTGCGCCCGGGGAGAGCTTGTTAGACATTGGAATTACCTCTCTTGTCAGATGGTTAGAACGCCTTCTTCGATCTTCTTTTCAATGTTTCGGCGTGCGGCGTTAATGTGTCGTTTCATCAGAAATTCGGCGAGTTCGCCATCACGGTGGGCAATGGCTTCGACGATACGGCGGTGCTCACCCAGCGCCAGATGCGGACGCCCGGCGGAGGTGCTTAAACGGTAACGGTACATCCGTACCATGTAGTAAAGATCACCCAACAACATCTGGGCCAGTTTTGTATTGCGGCTACCGGTGGCGATACGGTGGTGGAAATCATAATCACCCTCGGCCTGATAATAAGCCTGGCCCTGGGCCTCTTCGATCATCTTTTCATGGGAGTTCAGGGTGTCACGCAAATCCCGGATTTCTTCATCCGTCATGCGCTCTGCCGCCTGCCTGGCCGCCAACCCTTCCATCACTTCGCGAATACGATACAGCTCCAGAAGTTCAGTGGCACTTACCGATACCACTTTCACGCCTGCGTGCGGGCGACGAACCAGAAGACCCCGGGACTCCAGGCGCCCCAGTGCTTCGCGCAGGGGGCCACGGGTAAGATTAAAGCGGGAACAAAGCTCAACTTCACCGATCTTCTCGCCAGGGCCGAGATCGCCGGTGACTATGGCGGTTTGCAGACAATTAAAGGCTTCGTCTGCTCGGGTTTGGGATTGAATCGCTGCCTGAACCATGCTTTGTTGACAATCCTTGAATTATTTCAGGCAAAGTTACGCGCAAGCGTGAGGATTGTCAACAATTCTGCGACTATTGCCAGACTGATTGTTTACATAAGAGAAGAGAGGTTCAGAAGGGCACGTGCATGGCAAAGCGCATGTCGGGGCGGCCAGGCTTATTCAAAGCTGTCGTTGTAGTATCCAACATACGCCCGATGCTGAAGTCGGCCTGAAAATCACGGGCCACAAAACCCAACACAAGCTCTCCGGACACCAGTTGGCCAGCGTCTTCATGCTGAAAGGTTTTCGCTGGCACCCACCCTTTCAGAAGCAATAGCTTGAAGTGCGCGCGCAGGTACGAGGCCAGAGGCAGGTTCACCGACGGACTTCGGGTACCCAGGCGCAACCAGCCGCCCTCGATCGCCTTCAGGGATTGCCCGTTGAAGCCTCCAGACAGCCGGGAACTGGCCACGCGGATGCGATGAGAACCGGGTATATCTTTTGATGCCGCCTGATACTGGCCATCCAGCCCGAACTGCCAATCCCGAAACTCCCGACCCAGAGAAGCGGTTACCAGGAATCGCCGGAAATGCTCATCCTGAACGCCCCCTCCGGCTTCGCTGGCGCCGGCCAGCTCATATTCAACGCCAGCATCTGTGGTGACTCCCGTCGCCAGTGAGAAGCCGCCGGGAAGCCTGTGATGCCCCCGAGCCGTCACGCCAAAGGTCGACACCTGATAATCGGACCACTGAAGGCCCTCACTCTGCAAACGCCAGCGCTTGCTGACCGAGGTATAACTTGCGTAACCGCGAAAACGGTAACCCCAGGCGGAAAATAACGGCTGGCTCCCGGCAAGGGTCAGGTTCCGCACACGGCCTTGTTTCTGCACCCGCTTAGCGCCATCTTCTACCTGTTTATCGTAATCCTTATTGGTCAGCGCAAAATCGAGGCGGCCCCGGCCCAACCCCAGGCCATAATTAACCTTCAACCCTTGTCGTTTTTCATTCACACGAAGAGCACAGGAATCGGTGTACTGAAAGCTGGCCTGATGATCAGCCCGGAACAGATTCGTGACACCTACATTTAGAGCATCCTTCTGATACCCGGAGTCCTGATCTGAACTGCCCGAAAAGGTCATTCTGGAGCGAAGCCAATGTTCACGGACTGGCTGAAGAAGTTGCGCCTCGCCGTTACCGGTGAACAGGGATTTTGCCTGGCTTTCCGCGTGCGCCGCAGCCGGAGCAGAACCGGCGAACACCAAAAACAACCACTGCGCCACAAGCACACACGCAGACGAAGCGGAAAACCGTCCCTGCTTGCGAGACAGGGTTATCGTGAATAGACGCACCATGAGAACCCGGAATACGAAACATGAACCATAGTTAATAATAGTTCACTTTATCGGAGCCGCATTCTTCGAACCAGTGGTTGCAACACAAAATAACCATTCCGTACAGGAACACCGGATTGAAACGGCTATCCAACTCAGTCCGTAACTTGGTTACACTTGCACACGCAATAATGAACGCCTTCGCCAACCTCTATGGCAATCAGACGATTAAGGACGACGAATATGATCAAAAAGTGCCTGTTTCCGGTCGCCGGATACGGAACCCGATTCCTGCCAGCCACCAAGGCCATGCCCAAGGAAATACTGCCGATTGTTAACAAACCGCTGGTACAGTACGGGGTAGAGGAAGCCTCAGATGCAGGCATTCACGAGTTCGGGTTTGTCACCGGTCGCGGCAAGCGCGCACTGGAAGACCACTTTGACATCAGTTACGAACTGGAGCACCAGATTGCGGGCACCGGAAAAGAAGGGCTGCTGACGTCCATTCGCGATCTGATCAACAACAATACCTTTGCTTTCACCCGCCAGAATGAAATGAAAGGTCTGGGGCACGCCATTCTGACCGGTCGTAACCTGGTGGGCGACAACCCGTTTGCCGTGGTGCTGGCCGATGACTTTTGTGTTGGCCCGGAAGGTGGCGACGGCGTACTGGCCCAGATGGTCAAACTGTACAACCAGTTCCGCTGCTCCATTGTGGCGATCGAAGAAGTACCGGCAGACGAAACCCACAAATACGGCGTGATCGCGGGCGAGTCGATGAAAGACGGCCTCTACCGGATTACCGACATGGTGGAAAAGCCCGCACCGGAAGACGCACCCAGCAACCTGGCCATCATTGGCCGGTACATTCTGACCCCGGACATTTTCGATATTATCGAACGTACGCCTCCGGGCAAGAATGGTGAAGTTCAGATTACCGACGCTCTGATGGAGCAGGCGCAGAACGGTTGCGTTCTGGCCTATCAATTCAAAGGGAAGCGTTTTGACTGCGGCAGCATTGACGGGTTTGTAGACGCCACCAATTACGTGTACGAAAACATCTATAAAAAACAGAGCTGAACCCGCTGTCAGTCACCCAGCAGTTGGATAATCATTCGCCGGTTTTCGTCCGTCGTTTTGCGGAACCGGCGCAACAACTCCTGCTCCTGATCGTTAGGCTGAAACCGGCCAATAGTCTGCTCCAGTTCTGCCAGTGCTGTCGTTAGGTCGTCACTGTTACTGAAAGCCAGGCCCGGCAGATCCAGTTGCCCGCCCGCCCCGTCATCCATGTCGAGCAACTGTTCCAGCGGAGTTTCTGTTTTCAGACAAAAATCGAGTAACTCACTGATGCCCGGGTAGCCGCGTTTGCGGGCATCCACCGCTTCCCAGCTATGCACCTGAGCTTCCTGCACACCGCAGATTTCCGCCACATCAGATACCGAAAGCTGTGCCTGTTCACGGAGGTAACGCAGACGACGATTGAACGATTGCAGGTACCGCATGGCTCCATGCCCCTGAAAGGTTGCCCGGAAAGTGATTCAATCTGGAAATGTACCGTACATATAGCAACCGGCACAATCCACCTATACTGAACCGAGAATAACGAGAGTAACGACAATAACAATCACGGACACGCTATGACCAAGAACCCAATGGATGTCGACACGGCCTGGCAACTTGCACTGAACGCCCGGGACATCGTTCACGATACCCTGCCCGTTCCTGGCACCAACCCGCCCTGAGATTCCCCAAAGCCAGTACCGAATTCGGCACAGAGCAGTATTTCCAGCCTGGTCTACACTACACTTGATAACTGATAACGCTTTCTCCAGGCTCACGGATGAGCCGACCTTCCGGTATTCCCTGCTTTCTTTTTTGATTTGCTACCTATAGATTGTGCACCGATCATTTCCTGATATCGGATCAATCATGTCTGACGCCCAGAAATCAGATCTCTATCTGGTTGTTGTAACCCTGATGGCAGCCATCGGGTGGATTTTTTCCAAAGAAGCGGTACTGCTAATGCCACCTTTGATGTTCATGGCTGGCCGCTTTCTGATTGCGGGCAGCTTTCTGGCCCTTTTAGCACTGCCCTCATTGCTCCGGCTCACCCGCGACCAGTTATTACGCAGCCTGGGCGTCGGCTTTGTCTTCGGCATCGCCATGACCTGCTGGATCATGGGGCTGTTCAACACCGACAGCATGGGCGAAGGTGCATTTCTGACCAGCCTCGGCGTTGTTATCGTGCCCATCATTGCCCGGCTGGTGTTTGGCGAACCACAACCCATCAGTACCTGGCTTGCAATTCCTATCGCCATTGCCGGGTTGGCCCTGCTGTCTCTGGAAAACGGCTTTCGACCAGAACCGGGCCAACTCTACTTTATCACCGCCGCCAGCATCTTTGCGCTCTACTTCACGCTGAATACCCGAACGGCCAACCAGCGTACGGTAGTCAATCGTCACGGCCAGACCATCGAAAAGAAGAAGGTACCGGCGTTGCCTTTAACGGCTATTGCGCTGCTGACCGTTGGCAGCCTGACCTTCACCGAATCAGCAATTAGTGAGCCCTGGCAGGCGACATTCAATAACCCGGATCCAATGTGGATTGTGTGGGTACTTGCCAGCGCCCTGGTCGCCACAGGCGGCCGTTTTCTGCTACAAACTTATGCCCAGAGTCTTTCCGTCAGCAGCCACGGAGTGGTCATCCTGATTCTGGAACCGGTATGGGTGGCACTGTTCGCGGTAATCTGGTTCGGCGAAACCATGTCCCTCTTTCAGGTAGCTGGCTGTACCGTTATTTTTACGGCGCTGCTGATAAACCGCTGGAACACCGTTCGCCGGGCGATCAAAGCCCTGATAGACGGAAAAAAGACAGCGCAAAGTGGTTGACCTGCCCCGATGAAATCCGTATATTGCGTCTCCGTTGCAGGACAGGACCATAGCTCAGTTGGTTAGAGCGCTACCTTGACATGGTAGAGGTCCCCAGTTCGAATCTGGGTGGTCCTACCATTCCTGCCAAGAAAGTCAGTTACTTACGGGCCTCGTGAGAACTGGCTTTTTTTGTTTCCGCCCCTAGAAGATCCCTGCTCAAACCATGCACCCTGCATGGCCCAGAAATCAAGCCTGTGACCATCTTGTGACTGGAAACAGACCAACTCAGCGAAAGTGTCTCGAAAACTCCAGATAGGCGTGATGAGCACGCTCAAGAGACACCGGTCGGAACCTTACCTCCCCGCCAGGTAGACATTGCGCCAGCCTGCTGCATGCCAGCGGAGGCAAGGTGCCCAATCTCGGATAGCCACCAATGGTCTGGCGATCGTTCAGCAGCACAATGGGTTGCCCGTCCGGTGGCACCTGAACGGCACCAAGCGCCAGCCCCTCAGACACCATGCTGCCAACTCTGGAGCTCAGTTTGGGCCCTTGAAGCCGAATACCCATCCTGTCCGACCGGTTATCCACCACCCAGGGCCGGTTAAAGAAGTTAAACAAGCTGATACCCGTAAATTCTGCAGACTGAGCACCCAGAACAAATTCCAGAGTCGGTGGCTGGCGGTAATCGGGAATCCGGCTGGAAGGCATTTCCCTTAGAGGCTTGCAGTTCCCGGCTTCTGCGCTGTCCACCCTAAGCTCATCACCTGCTTTCAGCTGACTTCCCTGGCCGTCATGCCCGCCCAGTCTTTCCCGGGCAACACCAGACAAGCTGCCCAGCACCGGATCGGCAAAAAATCCGCCTGCGACCGCCAGATAGGCTCGCAACCCCGATTTGGGAGTGCTGAACGCGAGGGTCTGGCCCGCACGGACCTTGAACGATGCCCAGGGGGCAATGGCTTCGCCGTCCAGAGTTACCCCAAGATCTGCGCCGGTCAGAGCCAAGGTCAACGCCTGGTCTGCCTGCAGACTGAGGCCTCCAAAGGTGACTTCAAGAACCGCGCGGCCCCAGGAATTCCCCGCCAGCCAGTTAGCCCAGGCCCAGGCATGCAGATCTGCAGCGCCGCCCTGGGTAATACCCAGATGCCTTACGCCATAACGGCCGGCATCCTGCAATGAGGCCAGAGGGCCGGATTTCAATACCTGAAAAGCAGATTCAGACGACATCTCAGCGTTCCTCCTGAGGTGTGACATCGCCGCCCAGGCGGATAAATTCGTCTTTACTTACCGGCACCAGTTGTACCCGATCACCAATTTGCAGAAAGCTCATGGGCTCCCGGTTGCGTTCAAACAGGGTTAAAGGGGTGCGGCCCAGAAGATTCCAGCCACCGGGGGATGGTGCCGGATAGGCGGAGGTCTGCCGCCCGGCCAGGGCGACGCTGCCGGGATAGACCCGCTGCCTAGGGGTGGACAGCCTCGGTGACTCCAGGCGGGGGTCCACCGAACCCATAAAGGCAAAACCTGGCGCAAAGCCCAGGGCATAAACCCGGTACTCCCGGCCGGTGTGCAGAGCAATCAACTGATCCACATCCATGGATTTTTCCCGCGACAGGCGTTCCAGATCCGGGCCGACGGAGGCGTGGTACCAGACCGGAAGTTCCCGCAACTGGCCCCCGGACTCCGGGTTGGCAGGCTCCAGATTTGCAAGCAGCACTTGCAGTTCCCGCCATGCCTGTTGCGGATGCAGCCGTGATGGATCGTATTGCACAAGCAGCGTGGTATAGGACGGCACCAGATCCACCAACGTGTCGCCAAAGGCCTGTTCGCAGCTTTCGGTTAACGCCAGAATCCAGGGCAGATTCCCTTCGTCGATGCGCTCGAACAACCGAACCAGCCAGGCACCCACACCGGCGTTTTCGATTCTGGGAATCCGGCTCATTAGCCGGCCCTCCGACCGAGCGCGTTACGAATCGCTCTGGCCGCCTGAATCGATGCCTCGTTATCGCCGTGGACGCACAGGGTGTCCGCCTGAAGGACCAGAGCACTGCCCTCAATGGACGGAATCGCCCGGCCCTCGGCAAAGCAAAGCGCCTGCTCCACAATCACCTGCTGATCGTGATGAACGGCGCCTTCTGTGCTGCGTGAAACCAGTCGACCGTCCTGATGGTAGGCCCGGTCTGCAAAGACCTCGAACCATAGCTGCAACCCATAGTTCCGGGCCAGCGCCCGCACGGGCTCCGGGTCCGGAGTGGCTGGCACCATCAACACCAGATGGCCTCCGAACGCACTCACTCCCCGCATGACTGCGGCCAGCAACCCATGATCGGTTGCCATGTCGTTGTAGAGTGCGCCGTGGGGCTTGACGTAATGCAGGGTAGCACCCTCAGCCCGACACATGGCCGCCAGCGCCCCCACCTGATACAGCACCAGGTTTTCAACCTGCGCCGGTGAACAGGCCATGGAGCGCCGCCCGAACCCGACCAGATCCGGATAGGCCGGGTGCGCGCCGATGGTCACCTGATTCTCGACCGCCAGGCGGACGGTTGCCCGCATGATGTCGGGGTCGGAAGCGTGAAAACCGCAGGCAATATTGGCCAGATCTAAAACGGGCATCACCGCCGGATCGTTTCCCATACGCCAGGCGCCGTAGCTTTCACCCACATCGGCGTTGAGCAGTAATTTGGCCATGGTTTCACACCTCCATACGGGCTGCTGAACTCAGCAGCAGTTCTGTTGCTTGATGGCAGCCCAATCAATTCCAGGACTCTGACGGCCGTGCTTACCCTTATATGGTGCGTACTCCGGAGATTTCCAGCTCTGCAGAAGATCCGGATTTACCCGATAGATTTCAACACCTAGCGGGTTGCAGGTCTGCAGCGGGTCCTGGGCATTTTCGCCCCAGAGGTCCACCGACAAATCACCACCCGGACAGCATGACATGGCACACAAAAGATCAATTTCGGCAAAGAACTCCAGATAATCGCCTTTTCGGGCCGGGCAAGCCTTCATGAAATACTGATCGTTGTTGTTCAGACCGGTGCACTGAAAGATATTCAGAACATCGTGCACATCAAATTCGGTTAATCCATAAGGCTCAACCGCACGGACCAGATTTGAGTGGCAGTGGAAATCAAAATCCTCGCCGGTCAGCAAACGGTTTACGTAAGGATCACAACGGGTACCAAGAAGATCGTGGACCCGACCACCTTCATCATCCACACCGTAATCCGCCATAGTGTCATCGATAATGGTCGCCATCGGCCGCAGATACGGCAAGGTGGACCACAGACGATCGTAGGTGCTCACATGGGCACGCTGCAACTGACGGGTTCGGGACGCCCACATGCGCTCCCGGGGATTGTGCAGGCTCCACATATTGAAGTCACCCACTTGCGGACCGTCAGTTACCTTCACCCGGAAGACATGGCCGGCAGGCACTGTCCAGGCCAGGCCATCACGCAGGGGTACGGTGTGAGTTTCGACCAGTTCGCGTTGTGTGTTTGCTTCAGTCAGGCTGTCATAGAAAGCTTTATTGACATCCAGAACGGAGCCCTTGGTTGCGCGGTATGCAGCATGTACATCAGACATGGTTTGTTTCCTCCGGGATCACTCAGTTGCTGGCACTTTTCGGTTCGTTAAAATGCGCCATCAATTCATCAAATTGTTTCGCCTCGCGCTGGCCATTGGTCAGCTGGCTGACAAGCACCACCGCAACACAGGACAGTACAAAGCCAGGCACCACTTCGAAAATATCGAACAGACCAGCGGGGCCTCCGGTCAGTGGCTTCCAGATCGCGACGGTGGCTGCTCCCACGACCAGGCCGGCAATCGCGCCATTGCGATTCATACCGCGCCAAAACAAAGAAAACAGAATAACCGGGCCAAAGGCGGCACCAAACCCACCCCAGGCGTAAGCCACAAGATCAAGAATGCTGCTTTCCGGATTCATGCCCATAACCGCGGCGAGTAAGGCTACAGCAGCCACGCTGAAGCGGCTCAGCCAGACCAGTTCTTTCTGGCTGGCATCAGGGCGGATAAAGCCCCGGTAGATATCTTCAGCAATGGCACTGGAACACACCAACAATTGGGAGTCGATGGTACTCATGATGGCAGCAAGAACGCCCGCCAGTACGAAACCCGCTACCCACGGATTGAGCATGGTATCGGCCAGAAGAATAAACACCCGTTCGCTGTTTTCCAGGGCACCGCCGTACCAATAGTAACCCACGGCGCCAACCGCGACGGCTGAGGCCATGGTGATGGCGGACCAGATCATGGCAATACGACGGGACACTTTGACATCTTCCCGCTTGCGCAGCGCCATGAACCGGACGATAACGTGGGGCTGGCCGCAATAGCCGATGGCCCAGCCCGCCAGGGAAATCATGCCCAAGACTGTCAGTCCCTGGGTCCAGCCGGGCAATGCCGGAATGGCATCCGGGTTGGCAGAGCCGGTTTCGCCGTTCATCAGGGCAATAGCCGTCATCAGGGCAACCACAAACAAGGCGGACGCCATCATCAGGCCTTGCACCAGATCGGTCCAGGAGGCCGCAGAGAAGCCGCCAAGGAAGGTGTAGGACACAATCACTGCGGCACCGACCCAAAGCGCAACGGAATAGTTCATATCAAACAGGCTTTCAAACAACAAAGCCCCGCCCACCAGGCCAGCGGACACATAAAAAGTGAAGAAAACCAACATGACTACAGACGATACAGTGCGCAGAATTCTTTGCTTATCAACAAAGCGGGCTTCCAGATAATCGGGAATCGTTAGCGCATTACCGGCTTTCTCTGTGAAGACTCGCAGACGTTCGGCAATGAGCGTCCAGTTGATGTAAACGCCCACCAGCGTCCATACTGCAATCCAGGCTTTGCCATAGCCATCACTGAATATAGCGCCCGGCAGGCCCATCAACGCCCAGCCGCTGAGGTCAGATGCTCCGGCACTCAACGCCGCCACGCTCGGAGGAAGGTTTCGGCCACCCAGGACGTAATCCGAGAGGTCATTGGTTTTCAGATAGAAATAGATCCCGATCGCCAGCATCATGATCAGGTAGATCGCAAAGGAGATAATGACAGATGTGCTCATGGCTCACCTCTTGTGTATTTGTTGTTAGCCAGACAGCAGCGCCAGGCCAGGTTGATTCCAGTTCCTGTGAGGTATTGCCTAGACTATCGTTAAGAAAAAACAATAAAAATTGATTATTATTGAGCGGAATGTTGAATTTGAGTCATGTATGTCACGTCCCAGCCTGTCATCACTGAAAACGTTTGAAGTGGTCGCCCGCCTCGGCAGTCTCCGGGCTGCCGGCGAGGTGCTGCACATAACCCAGTCCGCCGTCAGTCATCAGCTTAGGCGACTGGAGGACAATCTGCAGGTTCAGCTATTGGAGAAGAAAGGCCGTGGTATACGGCTGACCCCCAAAGGCGAGCAACTGGCGCTGCGTCTCCGGGAAGGGTTTCAGAGGATCGACGATGCGCTGGACTCGATCACCAGCTCCACCGCGGTCGAGCAGATACGCATTATGTGCCTGCCATCTATCGCGGTGCGCTGGCTGATTCCCAGGTTGAACCGGTTCCGGAACCTGCACCCCGATTACGCCATCAGCTTTCAGTACATTGACACTTCCAGCACCGACGTAGCACCGGATATCGACATACAGATTACCTGGTTCGATGGCAAACCTCCGGGAAACTTCCATAAAACCATGCTGTTCAAGGGCGATACGGTACCGGTTGCCAGCCCACTGTATTTGCAGACAATTGCCCCGATAAAGTACCCCAGAGATCTACTGAGACTCGATTTACTGCACGACGCCACTGCGGATCCATGGCGTTACTGGTTTCAGGGACAGGGGCTGAACCCCAGCCATCTCGATCGGGGCATGTTCTATCAAGACTTCAACCTGTTGAGTTCGGCCGCCATTGCGGGCCAGGGCGTGGCGCTCTGCCCGCCCCGCCTGATCGAACAGGAACTGGCAAACGGCACTCTGGAGGTACTGTTTACCGACAGGGCTAACAGTTCACGGGCCTACTGGCTGTTCTCACACTCGGACCCAAGACCGGCGGTTCGTGAGTTTATGGCATGGTTACAACAGGAGGCTGGCGAACCGGAAGTCGGCCTCAGCGCAGATTAGGCGCTACCATTGGTCCTGATCGCGATCCTCCCGCTCCGTCTCTTTTTGACGTTGCCGGATCTTGTCCATTTTTTCCTTGGGTATTTTCATATTGGCGGTGTCTCGCAAAAGCAGAAGGCTGCCGATCACCATGGCGAAGGCTGCCAAAATAAAAAGCCAGCCGATCAGGGGCATAACCACTCTCCCACAACACAGATCCAAACAGTGTACACGGGCCGTTTGCCGAAAGGTAATCAGCACCTCCTTGGCCTGTGTAAAGAGGTTGTCCCGTCACGACCGGCTACGTACTATGGCCACCAACTTACCTTAATTGACCTGTGCGCTCCCGAACCCTATGCGAAAAACCTTTGATCTTGTTGTCGACTCTCCCGTAACCGCCGTTGATGCGTTGGCCGCGGCTTCTGGCCTGCCGAAGCAGAGAATCAAAGACGCCATGGCCAAAGGGGCCTGCTGGTGGACCCAAAAAGGCAAACAGGTACGCCTGCGCAAGGCCAAACGAGACCTGAAACCAGGTACCCGGATTCAGCTGTTTTATGATGACCAGGTATTGGCACGCCAACCCGACCAGCCAAGGCTGCTGGAGGACATGGGGCGCTACAGTGCCTGGTTCAAACCACATGGCCTGCTGTCCCAGGGCTCGCAATGGGGTGACCACTGCAGCCTGCTACGCCTGGCCGAAGTGCAATTGGCGCGCCCCTGCTTTCTGGTGCATCGACTGGACGCAGACGCCGCTGGGTTGATGCTGATTGCCCACGATGGTAAAGCCGCTGCTGCGCTCTCTGCCCTGTTCGCAGGCAGGACCATGACCAAAGTCTATCAGGCCCGGGTGGTGGGTATTCTGGATGTCCAACGGCGCCGTATTGAGACGCCCATCGATGGCAAGGCATCCGCCAGCGTTGTTACCACTCTCGACGCTGACTGTGACACCAATACAACATTGCTGGAAGTGACGATAGAAACTGGCCGTAAACATCAGATTCGGCGACACCTGGCAGCTCTCGGCCACCCCATCCTTGGTGATCGGCTGTACGGACAACCCGATGCCAGCGGTTTGCAACTCACCGCCATCCGGCTGGCATTTAAGTGCCCCTTTACCGATGAACCACAGGCGCTGCTCCTACCAGAAGAGCTTGTTGGATAAAGCAAAAAAGCCAGCAAAATTGCTGGCTTTACGTTGCGTTACAGCATGACAGCCACCTGAACACGCCTAAACTCTGTAAAACTCCCGGTACCAGTCTACAAAGTTCGCAATCCCCACATCCACCGTCGTGGAAGGCTTGTAGTCAACATCATTGATCAAGTCGTCGACGTTGGCGTAAGTAGCCGGAACGTCACCGGGCTGCAGCGGCAACAGGTTTTTCTCGGCCTTCTTACCCAGACGCTCCTCAATAATCTCGATAAACCGGGATAGCTCCACCGGGCTATTGCTGCCGATGTTATAAATCCGGTAGGGCCCCTTACTGGTGCCGGGGTCTGGTTGCGCCCCGCTCCATTCAACGTTCGGCTGGGCTACGTTGTCCAGCGTGCGGATAACACCTTCAACGATGTCATCGATGTAGGTGAAATCCCGTTTGTGGTGGCCGTGGTTGAATACGTCGATGGGTTCACCAGCGAGAATCTTCCGGGTGAAGATGAACAAGGCCATATCCGGCCTGCCCCAGGGGCCATACACGGTAAAAAATCTGAGGCCGGTGGTGGGCAGGTTGTATAGATGGCTGTAGGTATGCGCCATTAACTCGTTAGCTTTCTTGGAGGCCGCATACAGGCTCAAAGGGTGATCCACGTTGTCGTGCACCGAAAACGGCATAGTCTCATTGGCACCGTATACCGAGCTGCTCGATGCGTAGACAAGATGCTGAACATTGTTGTGACGACACCCTTCCAGGATGTTCATAAAACCAACCAGATTGGCATCCACGTACGCGTGGGGGTTCTCCAGGGAATATCGCACACCGGCCTGAGCCGCCAGATGAACAACGCGCTCCGGCTTATGATCCCGGAAAATCGCCTCCATGGTCGCCCGGTCTGCCACGTCCTCGCGGATTTCGGTGAACCCCGGCTTTCCTGTCAGGCGTGCAAGGCGAGCTTCCTTGAGGCTGACGTCGTAGTAATCGTTGACGTTGTCCACACCGATCACTTCATCACCCCTGTCCAGAAGACGATGCGCCAGATGTGAACCAATGAAGCCGGCAGTGCCCGTAACGAGTACTTTCAAAATACATTCTCCATAAAAGAACGGCGCCCGGGGGCGCCTTTCATAACATCCGATTCAGAACGCCAGGCCGATACTGGCGAACGGACCCGACAACTCCACGTCGAGGCGATCATCACCGTCTTCGTAATCGATGGCCATCTGGCGATAACCTGCCCGAAGCTGCAACAAAGAGACCGTATACTGGCCGTAGGCATTCACGTCGTACACCGAGTCGCCGTTGTATCCTATCGCGTTGACTTCCGCTCCCAGAGACAGCCCGGAAAACGGCAGGTCAAACCGTGCGGCAGCATAACCGAGCGGCAACACCGCATCGACGGTGGTTTCAGAGGTTTGCTGTGGCGCTTCGCCCTGAACCAGCAGTTCTGCGGAGAAATCCCGAACCGTCAGGCCCAGATCCAGGTTGATCCAGTTGTCCAACAGCTCATAGTAGAGCGTCAGGTCAAGCTGCTCCAGATCCAGCTCGGAATTAACCTTGCCGGTAACACCGTCGTAGCCGGTATCCAGATTGCCCCTGCCACTCTGCTGCACCAGGGTGTAGTTCAGGCGCACATTGGGAATGAGGGGGACAGGATGCTCCAGATAGACGGTCGCATTGGCGTTGCTGTCGTTGTCCAGGTTCAACTGTTCATCGACATCCACCAGAGAATTGTTCCTTGCAAACTCACCGGTAAAATCCGAATGCCAGTAATTCACACTGGCTCCCACACCAAAAACATCCGCATGCACTAACGGAGCTGCAAGTACCGCAACACTGCCCAGTGCAACCATAAATTTCCGCATAACTCACTCGCTTTAAAGCCGTGATCAGTCGAAGGAGATGCCCAGGCGGCGCCCCACTTCCTCGTAGGTCTCGATAACGTCACCCAGACCCTGACGGAACCGGTCTTTGTCCATTTTCTTTCGGGTTGCCTTATCCCAGATACGGCAGCCGTCGGGGCTGAACTCATCACCCAGAACGATGTCGGCACCGTTGCGCCCGAACTCCAGTTTGTAATCCACCAGCAGCATGCCAGCGTCATCGAACAACTGCTTCAGGACACCATTCACCTGATAGGTCAGCGCCTTCATTCGGGCCAGCTCTTCGGTTGTCGCCCAACCGAAACTTTCCGCCAGGGACTCGTTAACCATTGGATCGTGCAGGGCATCATTCTTGAGGAACAGTTCGTACGTGGGAGGATTCAACTCCTGCCCCTCTTCCACGCCAAGGCGGCGACACAGGCTGCCTGCCGAAATGTTCCGAACCACGCACTCCACCGGAATCATATCCAGCTTCTTCACCAGAGACTCGGTATCGCTCAGTAAACCTTCAAAGTGAGTCGGTACACCCGCAGCCTCCAGCTTTTCCATAATGAACGCGTTGAACTTGTTGTTCACCATACCCTTGCGGTTCAGCTGCTCTTTCTTTTCACCGTCAAACGCAGATGTGTCGTCACGGAACACCAGCACGAACCGCTCCGGATCATCTGTGCGGTAGACCGATTTTGCTTTACCGGCGTAAAGTTCTTCTCGCTTTTCCATTACTCTCTCCAAAACGGCAGGCCGCGCAGACTGCCCGATTAATCAGTATAGATGTTCAAACAAACTTGTGAGCAGTTGCGCCTCACTGCGATCGCCGGTGTAGGCGCTCTGTTGCGGCGCTTTGATGTGGACTGCACCATCCTTGCGCTGCAGGTTCACCGTATGGGTATGCAAAACCTTTTTCGAATCACGGAACCAGGAGAACCAGCCGGGGTTGCGCTCATCCTCTGTTCGGAAGTCCACCTGCAGCCAGCCTTCACTGCGGTTCAGATCCAGCACCGCAACGCCTGCCTCTTCCAGACTGCGGTTCACTTCGGCCCAGGTGCGGCCATAATCCAGGTCGACCACGATTTCAGCGGGTTCTTCGTCCTCAGACAAAAGCCTCACCAGGGGCTTGGTGACCATGCCTGAAGCTGCCCTGGAAAAGGATTTGCTATCCTCCCGCTGTTTCAGAAACTCGCCCAGCGTAGCCAGAAGTTCCCGCTGCGTCTGTTGTCGGACGGCATCTGCGCTGTCATCCCACACCAGCAGCTCACCCGGGGCAACCTCAAGTTCAACAATATTCACCCGCAACTCCGTCGTTTTCCGACGAATCCCAGGGGCCAGGCGAACCTGTAAAACCACCTTGGACTCAGCAGAAAAGGCAACGTCTGGCATTCCAAGCAGCTCGCGGCTTCGCTTGCTGAAATTCGCCAGCTCACTCTGGAGAATACCCAGTTGCGGGCTGTCGTAGGCGATACCCAGGCCACTCTCATTCATCCAGGCGCTGACCACCGGCCAGAGCCGTCCGGGCACCTCGTTCACCAACAGCCACAAGCGGCCATCCAGCTCCTCAACAACATAGTTCTTGTCGAGAATATCCGAAGTCATATCTGGAGGTGGCGGTATCGCAGCCGGGTACAGCGAGCGGTTGTCGTCTGTCCGAATACTCCGGATCGGCATCACCTGCCCGAGGCGCGAGCTATCCGCGCCCTCGGGCACTTCAACGGGCCGCCCCTCAGGGGCACTGACATAGCGCTGCGAACGGTCTTCCAGCAAACTACAACCGGTAACAGCCCCCGCCATCGCCAGGGCGATAGCCGAGTGCTTAAAAAAAACGGACACACTACGGGCTTTTGCAGGAACCTGCATCGGGTTACTCCGGTTAGCGGAAACGTTGACCTCAGAGAACGCCTGAAGCCTTGAGCGCATCGTCCACTTCACCGTGGAACTTTTCACTGAGCACCGTCAGCGGCAGGCGGATACCTTCACCGATCAGACCCATGTGAGCCAACGCCCATTTAACCGGGATCGGATTAGCTTCCAGGAACAGCTTGCGATTCAGCGGAGTCAGGAGTTCGTTGAGCCTTTCAGTCTCTTCTTTATTTCCCGCAACGGCGGCCTCGCACAGCTGCGCCATAGCCTTGGGTGCCACGTTAGCGGTAACCGAAACGTTACCCTTGGCACCGGCCAGCATCAACCCGGCCGCAGTGGCATCATCACCGGAGTAAACCGCCAAACGACCATTGAGCGCTTCGATCAGCTCGGTGCCACGAGGAATGTTACCGGTGGCATCCTTGATGCCCACGATATTGGGGATATCTGCCAGCCGCAGCACAGTCTCGTTCAGCATATCGCACGCGGTTCGGCCCGGTACGTTGTAAAGAATCTGCTGCATACCCGGAACAGCCTCGGCAATGGTCTTGAAGTGCTGGTAAAGACCTTCCTGGGTTGGCTTGTTGTAGTAGGGGACTACCAGCAAACAGGCATCCGCGCCGAGTTTATGCGCTTCAGTTGTCAGGTTGATAGCTTCACGGGTACTGTTACCGCCAGTACCGGCAATCACCGGAATGCGGCCATTCACTCGTTTGATGATATGGCCTATGGTGCGGATATGCTCGTCCGGGTCCAGAGTCGCAGACTCGCCCGTGGTGCCAACAGCCACAATGCCGTGAGTGCCGTTTTCGATGTGAAAGTCCACCAGTTTGTCCAGGTGCTCCCAGTGAATATCACCATTGGGATGCATGGGCGTGACCAGTGCGACAAGGCTACCCGTAATCATAAACACTCCGTCCAAATAAAACCGATATGGTAATGTTGGGCTCGAACTGACACAAGGGAATTAAAGGAGATGTCATGTCATCCGTTGAATTAAACCAGCCCGTACCCGATTTTCAGGCCGAAGCGACCGGCGAGATCACCGTGCGCCTGCAGGATCTGAAAGGAAAGAACATCGTGATCTATTTCTACCCGAAGGACAACACGCCCGGCTGCACCACCGAAGGCCAGGATTTTCGAGACCGGATGGATTCGTTTGAAGAGCTGGACACGGTCATTTACGGGGTCTCACGTGACGGGCTCAGAGCCCACGAAAACTTCCGGGCCAAATACGATTTTCCGTTCCACCTGATTTCGGATAAAGACGAAACCCTGTGTCAACTGTTCGGCGTGATCAAGCTGAAAAAGCTCTACGGCAAAGAGCATCTGGGCATTGAGCGCAGCACCTTCCTGATCGACAAGGAAGGCGTGCTGCGCAAAGAGTGGCGGGGTGTGAAAGTGAAAGGCCATGCCGATGAAGTTCTGGAGGCCACAAGGGCCCTTTGAGACTCTAACGTGCCCTTGAGTTTACTCTTCGGCCGGTGCCTGGAGCGCCTCCTGCACCGGCCAGGCCGCAAACACGGCTTTGAGCATGGTTGCCAGCGGGATGGCAAAAAATACGCCCCACAATCCCCAGATGCCGCCAAAAAACAGCACCGCAACGATAATGGCTACCGGGTGCAGGTTATTGACTTCGGAGAAGAGGACAGGAACCAAAACGTTGCCATCCAGTGCCTGTATTACTCCGTAAACCACCATCACCCAGATAAAATGACTGCCCCAGCCGAAGGCGAACAGACCGATCACCGCAACCGGCACGGTCACGACGGCTGCCCCGATGTACGGAATGACCACACTCAAGCCTACCAGGAGCGACAACAGCGCTGCGTAGGGCATACCGAGCACCTTGAAACCAACGTAGGTCACGCTGCCGACAATCAGGATCTCCAGCGCCTTGCCACGCACATAGTTGGCACACTGCAGATTCACCTCGTGCCAGATGCGTACCATCATGGGCCTCTGTGGCGGCAGCATCCGGGCCACGGAATCGACCAGCACCTGCCTGTCCTTGAGAAAGAAGAACACCAGGATCGGCACCAGCACCATATAGATCAACAAAGCAACCAGATCCGGAATACTGGAGAGCGAAAAGGACACCAGCCACTGGGTAAGATGGCCAACCTCTGCGGATACCTGCTGGTAAATCGCGGTCACCGCCTCTTCCGAAATCAGGTGCGGATACTCCTGCGGCAAAAGCGACAGATACGATTGCAATTCGCGGATAATTCTTGGCGCCTCACCTGCAAGAGCGCTTAACTGGGACCAGATCAGTGGTAACAGGCCGAAAATAAACCCCACCAGAATCCCCAGAAAAACCACAAACACACCAATTACCGCAAGCAACTCGGGAACGCCCGTTCGGCAAAGCCTGGCAACCACCCCCTGCAGGATGAATGCAATGATCAAAGAGGCGATGGCCGGAGCCAGCATGGCGCCGAACCAAATGATGAAGGCCGTGCCAGCCAGCAACAACAGAAACAGGATGACTGCTTCTTCGTCGGAAAAATACTTGTGGGCCAGGCCACGCAGAATTCTGAACATGAACAACTCCGAAAATTAAGCGCCGCGCTCTATCGTAAAACGGTAGGCGCCCTGCTCTTCCGACTGACTGAGCAACTGGTGAGATGACAAGGCAACCCATGCCGGTATATCGCGCAACGAGCCGGTGTCAGTAGCAATCACCACCAACCGCTCGCCTGGCGACATACCATTGAGTTCGAGTTTCGTTTTCAGCAGGGGCATGGGGCACTGCAAGCCGCTGGCGTCAAGTATTCTGTCTGCCGTCATCACAAATAACCATTAAGATTCATACAACAACCAGGCAGGCATTATGCCGCTGGTGGTACTCTAATGCATCATAAGAGTTGTTAAGGCATGATCCCGCCAACTGCGCGAACTTGCCGACGGCCACCTGGTCTAACCGGATATTTCTACTCAGGCTCTTGTCGTCCCTATGACCCATCACTTATCCCGCTACACCCGTCCTGCGATTGCTCTGGCATTCGCGCTTGCCCTCAATCTGCCGGGGGCAAGCACACCGGCAAAGGTCCAGGCGGCAGACCTTCCCAGCATTGGCGGCAGTGGCGGCCTGATCTCCGGCCAGCAGGAAGCCGACATCGGCCGGGAGGTGATGGCCTCAATCCGGCGCTCGGCCCCGCAAATCCACGATCCGGTTGTCTATGATTACCTCAGCGCAATCACCTACCGACTGGTTCCCTCAGCGCCTCTTGACGACCGGAACCTGAAACTGGCCCTGGTCGACAGTCCGGCCATCAACGCCTTTGCCGTGCCCGGTGGCGTGGTTGGCGTTAACGGCGGGCTCTTCCTGAATGCCGCCACAGAGCAGCAGTTTGCGTCGGTATTAGCCCACGAGCTCGCCCACCTTAGCCAACGGCACTTTGCCCGCCGAATGCAGCAACAGGAAACCAGTGCGCCACTCACCATTGCCGGCATGATTGCCGGCATCGTACTTTCTGCGGTTACCCAGTCAGATATAGGCATTGCCGCTATTGCCGGAACCCAGGCCATGGCGGTTCAGAACATGCTCGCCTACAGCCGGGCCCATGAACAGGAGGCGGATCGGGTAGGCATGGAGATTCTCGCAAATGCAGGCATGGATCCCCGCGGCATGCCAGAAATGTTCGAGATCATGATGAGGCAGAACCGGTTGCAGGGTAACCGACTGCCGGAATACCTGTCGACTCACCCGCTTACCCAGAACCGGGTGGCCGATTCCCGAAACCGGGCCGAACAGTATCCGGAAGCAAACATTCGGGATACCCAGGAATACCATCTGGTTCGTAGTCGCCTGCAAGTTCACTACAGTGAGTCGCCTGCGCGCGCTGTTGAACTGTTTGAAGCCTACCTGGCCGATACCGCCAATCAATCGAACGACGCTATCCGCTACGGCCTGACGGTTGCCTACTATCACAACCAGCAAAACCAGAAAGCGCAGCAGTTGCTGGAAGCACTTCTGAAAGATCACCCCGGGCGGATCACCTTCCAGGTTACTCTTGCGGAAACGCTCATCAGCCAGCAGAAATACAGCCAGGCGCGGGAGCTTCTGCAATCAGCGCTGAGCCGAAACCCGGGCAACTACCCCATCATAGCCACGCTGGCGGATCTTGAAACCGCTGATGGCAACGGCACCGCCGCCGCAGAACACCTGCGGCAGCTCACCCGCCAGTTCCCGGGGCGCGAACAACTGTGGTTAAAGCTGGCCGAGGCAGAGGGCCTGGCCAGAAACATCGTAGGTGTTCACAGGGCCAGGGCCGAATACGACGCACTGATGGGCGATCTGAAATCCGCCCAGCGCCAACTGAGACAGGCACAGGAAAAGCTGCCCGCAGGCTCTGCCGAACGGCAGGTTGTAGATGAACGTCTGGGCGAAATCACCAGCCGCCTTCAGGCCCGCAATACCAGCTGATCCGGCCCGCCAAGCAAGCCGGATAGAGGCAATCAGGCGTTACCGGCAGCTTTCAGGTTGGCACCTGCAGTAAAGTCCAGCATGCGACGCAACGGTTTCAGCGCATCTTCCCGCAGGGCCGGGTCGACTTCGATTTCCTGGTCGCCCGTCTCCAGCACATGCAGCAGGTTTTCAAGGCCGTTCATAGCCATCCATGGGCATTGGGCACAGCTTCGGCAGGTTGCGCCGTTACCCGCCGTAGGCGCCTCAATGAGCGTTTTGTTTGGCGCCAACTGCTGCATTTTGTAAAAAATGCCGTTATCGGTAGCCACGATAAACTGCTCGTTTGGCAGGGTTTGCACGGCGTGAATGAGCTGTGAGGTAGAGCCTACAACGTCGGCCAGCTCCACCACGGCATCCGGAGACTCCGGGTGCACCAGTACAGCTGCCTCCGGATAGAGCACCTTGAGATCCTCCAGCCCCCGAAACTTGAACTCCTCATGAACGATACAGGAACCGTCCCACAGCAGCATGTCAGCTCCTGTGGTTTTTCGAACATAGTGGCCCAGGTGTTTGTCTGGCGCCCAGAGTATTTTCTCTCCCCTGGCATCCAGACTCTCAACAATCGCCTGAGCACAACTGGATGTGACCACCCAATCGGCCCGCGCTTTCACTGCCGCAGAAGTATTAGCATAAACCACGACGGTACGATCCGGATGCTGATCGCAAAAAGCGGCGAACTCGTCCGGCGGGCAGCCCACATCAAGAGAACAGGTTGCTTCAAGAGTCGGCATCAGTACCCGCTTCTCGGGGTTCAGGATCTTTGCGGTTTCTCCCATGAAGCGAACGCCAGCGACAACAACGGTCGTGGCCGGATGCTGGTTGCCAAACCTGGCCATTTCCAGAGAGTCGGCCACACACCCTCCGGACTCTTCAGCCAGTCGCTGAATGTCCGGATCGGTATAATAGTGGGCCACCAGAACAGCATCCTTCTCGCGGAGCACAGACTTGATTTTACTCTCAAGCCCGGCTTTCTCCGCGGCGCTCAAAGGCTTTGGCTCTGCCATGTGGGCCAGATGCTCCTGAACAAGAATGCGGTCTTGCGCTTGTGTCATTGTTAAATCTCTGAATCACGGTAACGGCCAGAGTATATCACTTCTGCCCGCCAAATCTTGGTCGTGAGGTAACCCGCGTCAATCAAGCGGCCTTGCCTCCCCTCTTCAGCAGTAGATGGGTTCTTGCGGGCAAAAAAAAAGAGCCTAAAAGCTCTTTTTCCGCAAGCCTGATGCCAAGCCTGCTATTTGGTGGGTCGTGAAGGATTCGAACCTTCGACCAATTGGTTAAAAGCCAACTGCTCTACCAACTGAGCTAACGACCCCTAACTGTGTGCCAGCCTTTCATCTGGCAAGCTACCAGGACTTGTCTCCTGAAGCTTTGCGTTTGGTGGGTCGTGAAGGATTCGAACCTTCGACCAATTGGTTAAAAGCCAACTGCTCTACCAACTGAGCTAACGACCCAAACGAGGCGCAAATAATACCGATATTTTTTCGTCGATCAACCCTTTTTTCAGGATAAATCCAACTTTTTTCAATCTTCGGTTCTCAGGCCCCGAAATCGGTGAAATAACCATCAACCGTTGCTGGCTTCAAGGTGCTTGCGGGCCAGATCTGCTGCGCCTGAGCCCGGGTAGTCACGGATCACGGCCTGCATCCGGCGGGCAGCTTCATCTTTTTTACCCAGGCGATCATAGGTAAGGCCTAGCTTGAACGCCGCATCAGCTGCTTTTCTATGGTCTGCGTACCGCGTGGTAACGATGGTGAATGCCTGCCTGGCCTGCTCCAGTTGCGGCTTCACCAGATAGACTTCCCCGAGCCAATAGTAAGCGTTCACGGTCAAGTCTCCTTCCGGATATTTGTCCACAAACTCATACAGCCGGGTGATTGCCGCATCATAGTCTTTCTTGTTGCGAATCAGATCAATGATCTCGCTATACGCCTGCTGCTCTTCCGGCGCCGGAGAGCGGTAATTGCGGGCCGGAGTGGCCGCAGGCGAACTGCTCCCCGCTTGCGATTCTGCCGCCTGAGAGCCGCCCCGGGCACCAGACTCCACTGCTTTCGCCAACTCCAGAATGCGCTGATCGAGGTCTACATAGCGATCCCGGCCCTGCTTTTGAAGGCGTGAAATCTGATGCTCCTGCTCCTCAACCTTACCCCGCAGATCGCGTATCTCGCTCTGCAATTGCTGGATCATGTAGAAAAGCTCAGCGGTTGCCTGGCTGTTTCCCGCCTTCCGCTGAGCCTCTGAGCTGTTATTCTGGAATGCCGGTGTGGACGACTGTGCCTGAGACACTCCCGCCAGGCCGAGGCCCAGCGGGATCAGCACGGCCGCCATGAGCTGTTTTCTCATGGTATATCCGCCAAATGCTTACGGTTACTTGAACACCAGTTCTACGCGACGGTTCTGGGCGTGTGCACTCTCTGTGGCGCCACGAACAACCGGCTTTTCTTCACCATAGCTTACGGTCTCAATCTGGCCACGGGAAGCGCCGTTTACAATCAGGAACCGCTGGATGGCGTTGGCACGGCGCTCACCCAGTGCCAGGTTATATTCCTTGGTACCACGCTCGTCCGCATGGCCTTCCAGGCGCACCTGTGTGCGAGGGTTATCAGCCAGGTGGCGTGCGTGCGCAACCAGTACATCCCGGGCATCCTGCTTGATCTCGGAGGTATCGAAATCAAAATAGAACACGGTAATGTCCCGCAGCGCCTGTTGCTCGGCCTGTTCCCGTGCCGCCTGGCGCTCCTCATCGGTCAGCGTGGTCGAGGACACACCGTCGCCATCCGCACCGCCGTAAACAGTGGACCCGCCATCCTGGTCAATGGCGGCAACATCGGAGCCGTAGCCCTCTTCTTCAACAGTTTCTCCGGTTGAGCTACAACCGGCTACAAATCCGGCAGACATCAACATGGCAAACGCTTTGGCCGTAACAGACTTCTTCATCATTACCTTTCCTCTCTTTGGGCTTGGGTATTCAAACTTAATCAAGGCAGGGGCCTATTTCATGATGGGCCCCCAGGCGGGCTCACGGACTTCACCTTCCGAAGCCGGCAGGCTATAGGCAGCGCCGCCGTCTGCAGAAACCACGGTGAGAACCCCCTGACCGTTCTGCCGGGTGGCGTAAATCAGAAGCCGCCCATTCGGAGAAACGCTTGGAGATTCATCAGAACCCGTGCGGGTAATCACGCTTTCCTCGCCGGTTTCAAGGCTGGTTCTTGCAATGTGGAACGACTTGTCGCGCTGATGCACGTAATAAACATATTTGCCCACCGGATCCGGCCTGGGGCGCGCGTTGTAGCGACTGCCAAAGGTAATCCGCCGGGGCTCTGCACCCGGTCGCTCCATGTGATAGATCTGCGGGCCACCGGACCGATCCGAGGTAAAGTAGATTCCCCGACCTGCATGATCCCAGGCTGCTTCGGTATCAATCGCCCAGTGATCCGTCAGGCGGGCCAGATTACCGTTTGCCAATTCCATGCGATAGACCTCCGCGTTGCCATCCCGGGAAAGCGTCATCAGGAGCGAACGGCCGTCTGCAGACCACGCTGGCGCGGAGTTCAGCCCGGGGAAATCAGCTACTTTCCGGCGTTTTCCGGTGGCCAGCTCATGTACAAAAATCACCGGTTTACCGGTCTCGAATGAGACATAGGCGAGCTTCTTCCCGTCTGGTGACCAGGCGGGAGACAAAATCGGCTCCCGGCTTTCCAGCCGGATCTTTGCGCGCTTGCCATCCACATCGCTCACCTGTAGCCGGTAACGGGTTTGATCCCCTTCACCCGTCAGTGTGATATAGGCCAGTTTGGTTGAGAAAATTCCGGGGTCACCGGTAATCGCCTCGTACACGCGATCGCTGATGTGATGACCCAAAGAGCGAATGTTGCTAACCGGCGCGGCCGCGGTTTCACCCAGGATGCGCTGCTCACGATTCACATCAAACAGCTCGTAACGGGCCTCTACCCGATCACCATTGCGGGACAGCTTTCCCACCAGAACATAACGCTGACCCAGCAAACGCCAGTCGCGAAAATACACCTCCGAGCGCTCCGAGGGCAGGCTCAGCATTTTCGACGGATCCAGCGGACGAAACTCACCGCTGAGTGTAAGGTCTGCCTGGACAATGCTGTTCACCTTGTCGCCCGCGGGCAGACTGCCACTTTCCGCAAAGGGTACAACGGCCACAGGTATCGCCGAATCCGCACCCTCGGTAATGCGAATCAGCAGCTCGGCGCCTGCACCGGAAGGTACAAACAGCAACAGCAGCCAGAGAACTACCGGGAATGCCTGGGCTTTATTGTGATAACGGTTCCGGTTCATCATTTGCTCTCTCTGCCTCACCGCAATCGTTGCGGATTGAATTCGATCGTAAACTGGCGGAAATACTGTTCAAACGTATCCCGGCTTTCAGGAACCGGATATCGGGTCAGGGAGCGGACGGCGCCCAGCGCGGAATTATCGAACGCCGTATTCCCGCTACTGCTGACCAGTTTTACACTTGCAAGTTCGCCCGTCGGCAACAGGGATATCTGCAATCTTGCGGTCATATTTTCCGTTGCCGAAGACGGCGGATACCAGGCCTGGCTTAAGCGCTCCCGAATCAAGCCCTGATACTTCTCGCTTTCACTCAGCATTTGGGCTTCTCTGGCTCTGGCTGCAGCGGCCTGTTGCTGCCGGAGCGCCTCGGCCTCCCGTTCTTGCCGGGCCTTGTCGGCCAGGGCTTCAAGCTGCTGCTCACGCAGTCTGCGTTCAGCTTCCTGGCGCTTGCGCTCTGCAGCCTCACGGGCTTCCTGCTCTTTGCGCTTACGCTCAGCCTCTTCTTTACGCCGTTGCTCTTCCTGTTTGCGCTTTTCCTGTTCTGCCCTCTTTTTGGCCTCTTCCTGTTTACGACGCTCTTCTTCTGCCTTTCGGCGCGCCTGCTCTTTCGCTTCGGCCTCCGCCTTCTTTCGCGCAGCCTCACGCTCCCGGGCTTGCTTCTCGGCGGCCTCCCGAGCCTGAGCCTCTTGTTTTTTACGCTCCTCTTCCCGCCGCAGCGCTTGTTCACGGGCTTTCGCTTCAGCGGCCTCGCGAGCCTGTTCTTCCTGCTGCCGCTTCAGGGCCTCCGCCTGCTGTCGAACCTGTTCCCTTTCCTTCTCCTGCTGCTCCTCAATCACCGGTGACGGTCGGGGCTCAGGGCTGATCAGCCGGGCGGAGATACTCCGGGGCTGAGGTTCCGGCGGCGAATTCCACGACCACCCGGCCAGCGCAATACCGAAAACCAGCAAGTGCAGCACGACAGACACAACCACGGGCGATTTAAGCGGCGCCTTGCCGGTGCTGACAGTATCCCGTTCGTTACCTTTCAAAATAACACCATGCCTCTGTTACGGGTTGTCGCCTGGTGCGTCGGTAATCAGGCCGATGCCGGTAGCTCCGGCTGCCTGCAACTCAGCCATCAGGCGCACCATTACGCCGTAATCGACATATTCGTCACCACGAACCATAACTTCTCCATTGGCTCGCTGTGACAGGATTTTGGCTACCTGACTGCGAATATCCGACAGCGTCATCGGCTCGCCGCTCTGATCGCCCACTTCCAGGTAATAGGCACCATTGGTATCAACCGATACCGTGATGGTTTCCACATCTTTATCGTGCTGAATCGGATCCGACGTGGTTTCCGGAAGATCCACTTTTACCCCCTGCGTCAGCATGGGCGCCGTCACCATAAAAATAACCAGCAGCACCAGCATCACGTCGATGTAGGGAACCACATTGATTTCCGCCATCGGCTTGCGCCGCTGCTGCGGCATCATTCCCATACCTCTCATGACATCTCACCCCTGTTCATGCCGTAAAACCCGGGCATTGTCAGGCCTGCTCACTGTTGTGAACACGACGATGCAGAATGCTGGAGAACTCCTCTGCAAAGGTCTCGTAATTTTTCAGCAGGGCATCGGACATGGCCGCAAACCGGTTGTAGGCAATGACAGCCGGAATCGCCGCGAACAACCCCATCGCCGTTGCGATCAATGCCTCGGAAATACCCGGTGCGACCGTGGCCAGCGTTGCCTGCTGCACCTGCGCAAGCCCGCGAAACGAGTTCATGATGCCCCAAACGGTACCGAACAGGCCGACGTAAGGGCTGGTCGAACCAACCGTGGCAAGGAACGGAAGGTGTGCCTCAAGCCGCTCCTGCTCGCGGGAAAACGCCACCCGCATGGCACGCTGGGTGCCCTCCATAACGGCATCCGCATCACGGCTCTGCTGGCGCAGGCGGGAAAACTCCTTGAACCCGGCCCGAAACACCGACTCCATGCCGGAGAAAGGCGTGGGCTCGGCACTCACTTCTTTGTAAAGCTGGCCAAGATCCATTCCGGACCAGAACCTGTCCTCAAACTCCAGCTGCGCCTGCCGTGCCTTGCGGAACACCTGCAAGCGCTGGAAAATCAGCGCCCAGGACACCACCGAGGCCAGCATAAGCAGCAGCATAACCAGCTGCACCAGAATCCCGGCGTTTGCAATCAGATGCCAGACAGAAAGTTCCGATTCCACTGTGTACTCCCACTTGGTTTTATATATCTTTCAGAACATTAGACGAATTTCTTGAGAATATCCTGCATATCTTTCGGGAATCGCCGGGGCTTACCGCTATCCAGGGCAACGCAGGCAACGCGAACATCGGCTTCACACAACAACTGGCGATCCGGCACACGGTATACACACTCACGAAACACCATGGAAACACGGGATACTTCGATAAGCTCGGCAGACACCAGTAACTCGTCGTCCAGGTACGCAGGCGCACGGTAATGCATATTCACTTTCTGTACGACATAGCTGATATTTTCAGCCATACCCGCGCGCAGCCCCACACCCTGGTGCCTCACCCACTCTGTGCGGGCCCGCTCCATGTAGTGCAGATACTTGGCATGAAACACGATGCCACCGGCGTCGGTATCTTCGATGTAAACCCGGATCGGGAGTTCAAATACAGGCTGCGGGCGTGGTTCAGTCAACGGACGATTCCTCCTGCCCGGCTTTGGGTGGTATCACCCCAAAATGCTGATAGGCACTGGAGGTCACCATTCGGCCACGAGGGGTTCGCACCATAAAGCCCTGCTGAATCAGGAATGGCTCCAGAACGTCTTCGATAGTTCCCCGCTCCTCACTGATTGCTGCGGCCAGACTCTCGACACCGACCGGGCCACCATCGAACTTCTCGATCATCGCAAGTAGCAGCCGCCGATCCATATGATCGAAGCCTTCGGTATCTACCTTGAGCATGTTCAATGCCTGGTCGGCTATTTCAGAGGTAATACGGCCATCTGAACGAACTTCAGCAAAATCCCGAACCCGACGCAACAAACGGTTGGCAATACGGGGTGTCCCCCGGGAGCGCCGGGCTATCTCGAACGCACCTGCCTCATCAATTTCCACCGAGGACAGGCGGGCAGACCGGGAGATAATGTGGGTAAGGTCCCGATGATTGTAGAACTCCAGACGCTGAACAATGCCAAAACGATCTCGCAACGGTGACGTGAGCAAACCGGCACGGGTTGTCGCTCCCACCAGGGTGAACGGCGGCAGATCCAGCTTGATAGAGCGTGCGGCAGGCCCTTCACCAATCATGATATCCAGCTGATAGTCTTCCATGGCCGGATACAACACTTCTTCCACAGCGGCGCTCAGGCGATGGATTTCATCGATAAACAGCACATCGCCTTCTTCCAGGTTGGTCAGCATGGCGGCAAGGTCACCCGCCTTTTCCAAGACCGGGCCGGACGTTGTTTTGATCGCAACTCCCATTTCATTGGCAATGATATTGGCCAGCGTGGTTTTACCGAGCCCCGGCGGGCCAAAAATCAACACGTGATCCAGTGCTTCCTGGCGGCCTCGGGCAGCAGAAATAAAGATCTCCATCTGCTCCCGCACGGTAGGCTGACCAACATATTCGGACAACAAGGTCGGGCGAATCGCGCGATCCTGCACTTCCTCATAATCTCCGGCTTTCGCCGATATCAGTCGGTCTGATTCAATCATGACACTATCCGATCAGGGAATAATCAACGAGCCTGTGCCCGAAACCTGCCAATCAGGCTGCCCCAATTGTACAAATGGGCGGTTTTGAGTCACGTTACGCTCTCTACACATTGGTGTCATGGTTTATTGGCCACAACCCAATGAAAAACGCCGGGATATTACCCGGCGGGAATCATACTTTTCAGCGCCAGACGAATCAGGCCTTCACTATTCATCCCGGGCCCGGAAACACGGCTGATCGCTTTTGCGGCTTCTTGCGGCTTGTAACCCAGAGCGATTAATGCGGCTTCCGCTTCCTCTTTTGGATCGGCCGCCACCCGGCGCGACTCCGGCTGGTCAGCAGCGGAAACAGGCCCCGTCGCAGCCAACTCGACCTGCCCCTCCAGCTGGCTAATCCGATCTGTCATTTCGATCAACAGCCGCTCCGCTGTTTTTTTGCCAATGCCCGGCAGCTTTACCAACGCGTTGATGTCTTTCGATTCAACGCAGCGGATGAACTGGCCAGCCTCCAACCCAGACAGGATACCGACGGCCAGCCTTGGCCCCACACCATTAACCTTGATCAACAAACGGAACAAATCCCGATCCAGCCGGGCCGCAAAGCCGAACAGGCTCTGGGCGTCTTCCCGAACTACAAAGTGCGTGTGGAGCACAATCTCTGAGCCCGCGTCCGGAAGATGGAAGAACGTGGTGTAGGGGATATCCACCTCGTAGCCAAGCCCGGCACACTCCACCAACACCTGCCCCGGTGTTTTTTCAACCAGGGTTCCACGGATACGACCAATCAACTGAGCCTCCTGTTGCTGTCTGCAGTTGCTTAATGTCCACGCACGCGCCCGCCCCGGACTTTGCCGCCGGCATTAGCAACCCGTAACACGCTTTGATTCATGTGGGCATGACAAAGAGCAATGGCGAGCGCGTCGGCCGCATCAGCTTGCGGCTTGCGCGACAACCCGAGCAGTGCCTGCACCATGTGCTGCACCTGGGCCTTATCTGCGCCGCCACTGCCAACCACTGCCTGCTTTACCTGACGTGCCGAGTATTCGTGTACCGGCAGCCCACTATTGGCAGCACTGACAATGGCCGCTCCCCTGGCCTGCCCCAACTTGAGCGCAGAGTCCGGATTTCTGGCCATGAACACCTGTTCAATGGCAAATTCCTCGGGGCGGTATTCGCCAATCAGTTGGGCGAGGCTTTGAAAAATGGTTTGAAGGCGCTCAGCCATGGCTTTTTCACCAACGCGGATGCACCCACTGTCGATGTACTCGATCGTGCGACCTTCCGAACGGATAATCCCGTAGCCGGTAATGCGGGATCCCGGGTCGACACCCAGAATGATGGCCATCAGGCCCGTCCGCCCGGGCTTAGGTGCATCACGTCGTCATCTCACGTGTTGTTTTGGTGAAAATCTTGCCCTGCTTGGCATCCCGGGCCGCCTTGGGGTATTTGATCTCGGCCCGCTTGCTGTGCTCAGCCATTACCAAGACTCCTGACAGGAACCGGAGGCAACAGCTGCCTCCGGTCTGCTTTGGTTACGACTTGTCTTCGGCCTTATTGCCGTCCACAGCCTTGGCTGAGCGACGCAGGCGGATGTGCAGTTCTTTCAACTGTTTTTCGTCAACCTCACCCGGAGCCTGAGTCATCAGACAGGTAGCGCTCTGGGTTTTCGGGAAGGCGATCACATCACGGATGGAGGTTGAGCCGGTCATCAGCATCACCAACCTGTCCAGACCGAACGCCAGACCACCATGGGGAGGGCAACCGAACTTCAGGGCATCCAGCAGGAACCCGAACTTGGCACGGGCTTCTTCTTCACCGATACCGAGAATGCGGAATACGGTTTCCTGCATTTTTTCATCGTGAATACGGATAGAACCACCACCCAGCTCGGTTCCGTTCAACACCATGTCATACGCCCGTGACAGGGCGGTAGCCGGGTTATCAGCCAGCTCTTGAGGTGTGCAGGACGGCGCCGTGAACGGGTGATGGATCGCAGTCAGACTGCCATCCGGCAATTCCTCGAACATCGGGAAGTCGACAACCCAGAGCGGCGCCCATTCGCAGGTGAGCATGTTCAGATCGTGGCCTACCTTGATGCGCAGAGCGCCCAGGGCTTCGTTCACCACCGAGGTTTTATCGGCTCCGAAGAACACGATGTCACCGTCTTCCGCCCCGACACGTTCCATAATCGCCAGCGCCACGTCATCGCCCAGGAACTTCACAATCGGCGATTGAAGGCCTTCAGCGCCCTTGGCCAGCTCATTAACCTTGATGTAAGCGAGGCCCTTGGCACCGTATATGCCAACGAACTTGGTGTAGTCATCGATCTGTTTACGGCTCAGCTCCGCACCTTTAGGCACGCGCAGAGCCGCTACCCGGCCCTTGGGATCCGCTGCCGGCCCGGCGAACACCTTGAAATCAACACTGGCCACCAGGTCTTCAACATCTTGCAGTTCCAGTGGAATACGCAAGTCCGGCTTGTCACTACCGTAACGCTGCATGGCTTCCGAGTACGGCATGCGCGGAAACTCCGGCAGCTCAACATCAAGCACATCCTTGAACAGTGAGCGCACCATTTCTTCGTTGAGGCCCATCAGGGTCTGCTCATCGATAAACGATGCTTCGATATCCACCTGGGTGAATTCCGGCTGACGATCTGCCCGCAGATCCTCGTCGCGGAAACACTTGGCAATCTGGTAGTAGCGATCAACGCCAGATACCATCAGCAGCTGCTTGAACAGCTGTGGCGACTGCGGCAGGGCGAAGAAGGAGCCTTCATGGGTACGGCTGGGCACCAGATAGTCACGGGCACCTTCCGGTGTCGCACGGGTGAGAATCGGTGTTTCTACGTCCATAAAACCACGGCTGTCGAGGAAGTTACGGATGTAACTGGTTACCCGTGAACGGAAACGCAAACGATTAATCATCTCCGGGCGACGCAGGTCCACAAAACGATAGCGCAGGCGAACATCCTCACCTACGTCGACATGCTCGTCCAGCGGGAACGGAGGCGTGGCCGCCGCGTTGAGAATCGCCACTTCCTTCCCGAGCAGCTCCACCTGGCCGGTCGGCATGTTGTTGTTTTCAGTTCCCGCAGGGCGACGACGCACCCGACCGGTCACCTTTACCACGAACTCGCTACGGATTTTTTCTGCCAGCGCAAAGCTCTCGGGGGTATCCGGATCGACAACAACCTGGGACATACCATCCCGGTCCCGAAGATCCAGGAAAATAACCCCGCCATGGTCGCGACGGCGATGTACCCACCCGCAAAGTGTTACTTCCTGATCAATATGGGATTCATTGATCCCACCGCAATAATGGCTGCGCATACCGTTTCCCGTAATGTCTGAATGTGTTCGCGTAAAATCAAAGCGTTAGTGCTGCCCTCTTCAGGGCAGCGCTGAAAGCTGAAAGGCCGCCCATTATAAACACAATGGCGCTGAAAATCAGGCGTACCAACGCGCAAATCAGTGATGAGGATGACTACAGAAATACCGGGGGCTAGAATGCAGGTTTTGAACACGGACGGAGCAGTACCTTGAGCACCAGAGCAGAGCAGAAACAACGAACCCGCCGGGCATTGATGGACGCTGCTCTTGCCCAGCTCAGTGCCGATCGGGGCTTTGGCAGCCTGAGCCTGAGAGAGGTTGCCCGGGAGGCCGGTATTGCCCCCACATCCTTTTACCGCCACTTCTCCGAACTGGATGAATTAGGCCTGGCTCTGGTGGATGAAGGCGGTGTAGCGCTGCGGCAATTGATGCGCCAGGCCCGCAAACGGATTGCCCGGGATGGCAGTGCCATCTCCACATCGATCGACACTTTCATGGAATATCTTGATAACAACGCCAACCTGTTCCGGCTGATGCTCAGGGAGCGCACTGGCGTATCCAAACCCTTCCGTACTGCCGTGAAGGCAGAAATCGACCACTTTGTCACGGAACTGGCAGACGACCTCTGCCGGTTTGCCGAGGAGCAGAACAAACTCCTTTCAGACGCCCGGGTTGTTGCCGAGGCCATGGTCACGCTGGTGTTCAATCAGGGCGCAGAAGCTCTGGACGCCACCCCAAAAGAGCGGGAAGAGCTGAAACAGAAACTGAAAACCGAACTGCGGATGATACTGGTGGGCTCGCAAACCCTGGCACAATGGCAGCAGGGCCGCGAGTAACTCCGGTAACTGCGACACTAAAAGCCTGGTTGATCCGCGAGCTGACTGACCACAGCGTTGAGTCGGCCAACCCTATCCCGCAGCTGTTCCTGCGTGTAGGGCACCGGCGGCTGTTTGCCCCATACCGGCCCCGGCCAGGCAGGATCGCCCTCAAACCGGACAATATGGTGCAGGTGCAGCTGGGGAACCATGTTGCCCAGGGCCGCAACATTCATCTTGTTGCCGGAAAACTCGGCCATCATCGCCCGGCTCAACTGCGATGACTCATGCAACAAACGCTGCTGCCGGGCTTCATCTAGTTCATAAATCTCACGGATACCTGGCACGGCCGGCACCAGAATCACCCACGGCCAGGTGCTGTCATTCATCAACAACACCTCACACAGGCGGGTTCTGCCAAGATTGTGAGTATCGGCTTTCAGGCGTTCATGCAACTGGAACATTGTTGCCCCCCAGGGTGTCAGCCAGCCGAGTGGAACTGGTTGCGACCCCGGCCAATCGCGTAGTAAACCAGCCCGTGACGCTCCAGCATTTCCGGCTCGTAAAGATTTCTGCCATCAAACACAACAGGCTCCCGCAGTGCCCCGGCAATGGCTCGGAAGTCCGGAGAGCGGAACTCCTTCCATTCGGTACAAATCACCAGCACATCGGCATCCTTGAGCGCCTGCTCTTTGGTTCCGCACAGAACCAGGCCCTTCTGGCCGCCATAAATCCGCTGGGTTTCTTCCATGGCTTCCGGGTCGAACGCCTGAACACTGGCACCGGCTTTCCAGAGACTTTCCATCAAGGTGCGGGAAGACGCCTCGCGCATATCGTCGGTGTTGGGTTTGAACGCCAGCCCCCAGAGTGCCACCACCTTGCCATCAAGGTTGCCCTGAAAATAATGGGAAACCTTGTCGAACAGAACGTGTTTCTGCGCGTAGTTAACGGCTTCGACCGCATTCAGCAGCCTGGCATCGTAGTCGCAGTCTGCGGCAGTGCGCGCCAGCGCCTGTACGTCTTTTGGAAAACAGGAGCCACCGTAGCCACACCCGGGGTAGATAAAGTGGTAACCGATGCGCGGATCAGAACCAATGCCGCGACGCACCTCTTCGATATCCGCACCCAGTCGCTCGGCAAGGTTGGCGACTTCGTTCATGAAGCTGATTTTGGTAGCCAGCAGCGCATTCGCCGCGTACTTGGTCAGCTCCGCGGAGCGGATGTCCATAAAGATCATCCGATCATGGCTGCGGTTGAAGGGATAATACACTTCCCGCAACAGATCCGCCGCCCGCTCACTGTCGGTGCCGACAATAATTCGATCCGGCTTCATGAAGTCGTTAATCGCAGCGCCTTCTTTCAGAAACTCCGGATTGGAGACCACGTCGAAGTCCAGCTCGAGACCCCGTTTGTCGAGCCGCGATCGCAGCGCAGCCCTCACCTTGTCACCGGTACCCACCGGCACCGTGGATTTGTCGACCACGACTTTGTAGTCGTCCATGTGGTCACCAATGGCTTTGGCGACCGCCAGCACGTATTGCAGATCTGCCGAGCCATCTTCATCAGGCGGTGTGCCAACGGCAATAAACTGCAAAGCGCCATGCCTGACTGCCTCTTCGGTATCGGTGGTGAACGCCAGCCGCCCCGCCTCAACCGTGTGCCGGACAATCGGCTCCAGGCCCGGCTCATAAATCGGAATCTGGCCATTCTTCAGTTTTTCAATCTTGGCCTGATCAACATCCATACACAGCACGTGGTGCCCGACATCCGCCAGACAAGCCCCGGTAACAAGCCCCACGTACCCGGTTCCAAAAATCGTGATTTTCATGCTTTCCTTCCTGAAACTAAACGTTGAAACGGTTACCCGGCTTTTTGGCCTGCCAGATCTTTTCCCAGGCCAGCGCGTTACGCACGATCGTGTTGAGGTCATCGTAATCCGGCGCCCAGCCAAGCACACGCTTGATACGGTCATTATCCGCCATCAACGCTGCCGGGTCGCCAGCGCGCCGCCCCACTTCGGTTACCGGGAAATCGCAACCCGACTCCGCCTTGACCACATCAATCACTTCACGGACGGTAAACCCGCGTCCGTAGCCACAATTCAACACCTGGCTATCACCACCCCGGGCCATATAATCCAGCGCCATAACATGCGCCTTGGCCAGGTCTTCAACGTGAATGTAGTCACGGATGCAGGTGCCGTCGCGGGTCTCGTAATCCGTACCAAACACACTCATGCCATCGCGCTGCCCGGTTACGCACTCACAAGCCACCTTGATCAGATGGGTAGCTTCAGGTGTTGCCTGCCCCAAAAGCCCATCCGGGTTCGCCCCTGCCACATTGAAATAGCGCAAAATGACATACCGCAGGTCGCTGGCTGCCGCCAGATCCATCATCATGCGCTCGCTCATCATTTTTGAGGCGCCGTAGGGGTTGATGGGCGCCAGCGGCAGATTTTCCGTCAGAATCGTTTCTTCCGGCATGCCATACACCGCAGCAGTGGAAGAAAACACCATGTAAGGCACCTGATATCGCTCGACCGCTTTCAGCAGATTCAGGGTATTACGGGTGTTGTTGCTGTAATACTTCAAAGGATTGGCCACAGACTCCGGCACCACAATGTGCGCGGCAAAGTGCAGTACAGCATCGAACCGGTGCTCACTGAACAGGCTATCCAGCGCAGCTTCGTCTGCCAGATCGCCCACCACCAGCTCACCAGCCGTAACAGCCCAGCGATAACCCGTTGAAAGATTGTCGAATATAACAATATCATGGCCCGCGTGCGCGAGTTGGCGCACCACATGACTACCAATATAGCCAGCACCGCCGGTGACCAGTACTTTCATGGTGTTTCGCTTCCTTTCGTTAACAGTTGTTGATTTTGCTGGCGCCGCTCGCGGATCTCTTTACGCCGGCGACTGAAAAACGCAGAGATAACCTGCCCGCACTCGGCTGCCATTACCCCTCCGGCTACTGCAACCTTCCAGTTAAGGTGCGGCTCGTCCAGAGTTCTACGGGCAGATTCCACAGCTCCAGCTTTAGGCTCGGCCGCGCCGAACACCAGCCGGCTGATACGGCTATGAACAACAGCGCCAACACACATAGTGCAGGGCTCAAGGGTGACATACAAGGTGGCGCCCGCCAGGCGGTAATTCCCAACGCGCGATGCGGCATCCCGAAGCGCACGGATTTCGGCATGGGCGGTAGGGTCACAACCGGAGATCGGCGCGTTAAAGCCTGCGCCGATCTCTTTGTTATCAAGAACAACGACTGCGCCAACCGGCACCTCGCCCAGCGCTTCCGCATGCCTGGCCAGGGTTAGCGCCCTGGCCATCCAGACGTCATCCTGCTTCAAATCTGACACTGCCCGCCCCGGTTAGCCGTTCACTCCCACTCAATCGTCGCAGGCGGCTTGGAGGAGATGTCGTAGGTAACCCGAGACACACCGGAAATCTCGTTGATAATCCGGTTGGATACTGTCTCCAGCACATCGTATGGCAGCCGCGCCCAGCGGGCAGTCATGAAATCGACGGTTTCCACCGCTCTGACGGCAATGACCCACTCATAGCGGCGGGCATCACCCACTACACCCACCGATTTGACCGGCAGGAACACGGCGAACGCCTGACTGGTTTTGTGGTAAAGATCGGCCCGGTGCAATTCCTCGAGGAAAATGGCATCCGCGCGGCGCAGGATATCGGCGTACTCTTTCTTTACCTCGCCCAGAATACGAACGCCGAGGCCCGGCCCCGGGAAGGGATGGCGGTAAACCATGTCGTAGGGCAAGCCAAGCTCAAGGCCAATCCGGCGAACTTCGTCTTTGAACAGCTCTCGTAACGGTTCCACCAGTTTCAGCTTCATGGTTTCCGGCAAGCCACCGACATTGTGGTGAGACTTGATCACATGAGCCTTGCCGGTCTTAGCCGCAGCGGATTCGATCACATCCGGATAAATGGTGCCCTGGGCCAGCCATTTCACATCTTGAATACGGGTGGCTTCGTCGTCGAACACGTCGATGAACGTATTACCAATAATCTTCCGCTTCTGCTCCGGGTCGGTCACACCTTTCAGTTTGGACAGGAACAGGTCTTCGGCATCGGCACGGATGACTTTCACACCCATGTTGCTGGCGAACATGTCCATCACCTGATCACCTTCGTGCAGGCGAAGCAGGCCGTTATCAACAAATACACAGGTCAGCTGATCACCGATGGCCTTGTGCAGCAGCGCCGCCGTCACCGAGGAATCAACGCCTCCGGACAGCCCAAGCAATACCTTGTCGCTACCCACCTGCTCGCGAATCTGGCGAACAGCATCGTCAACGATTTTCGCGGGTGTCCAGAGCGCTTCACAGCCACAGACATTCAACACAAAGTGCTCGAGAATACGCTTGCCCTGCAGGGTGTGCGTTACTTCCGGGTGAAACTGTACACCAAACAGGTTACGACTGAGATCCTGCATCGCCGCAATCGGCGCACTTTCGGTGGATGCCAGCAGCTCAAACCCATCCGGCATGGCCACAACCTTGTCACCATGGCTCATCCAGACATCCAGCAAAGAGTCTCCGGCCGGAGTCAGGTGGTCGGTAATATCTGCCAGCAATGGCCCCTTGGCCCGCACCTTGACCTGGGCATAACCGAATTCCCGCTTTTCCGAACTGGCAACCCGCCCGCCAAGCTGCTCGGCCATGGTTTGCATGCCATAGCAGATCCCGAGTACCGGAATACCCCGATCAAACAGCCCGTCTGGCGCTCGTGGGCCGCCCAGTTGGGTAACCGACTCCGGCCCTCCGGCAAGAATGATGCCTTTCGGATTAAACTCGTTGAGTTCTTCATCTGTGATATCGAAAGCTTTGATTTCACAGTAAACACCGATCTCACGCACACGCCGGGCAATCAGTTGCGTGTACTGGGAACCGAAATCGAGAATCAGAATACGGTAATCGTGAATGTTCTGGGCCATGGAGTCCTCGGGGCTGTCTATAAGCAACACGGCCCGTTTCGCGGGCCGTGTGTGATCGGGCAGGATTAGCCGATTCGGTAGTTGGGCGCTTCTTTGGTAATGGTCACGTCGTGCACATGGCTTTCGCGCATACCGGCGTTGGTAATGCGCACAAACTCGGGCTTGGTGCGCATTTCATTCATGTTTGCGCTACCAGTGTAGCCCATAGAAGCACGAATACCGCCGACCAGCTGGTGCACGATGTTGCGCATTGGCCCCTTACAGGCAACGCGACCCTCGATACCCTCCGGCACCAGCTTTTCAATGCCCTTGCTGGCATCCTGAAAATAACGGTCGCTGGAACCCTGGCCCATAGCGCCAAGAGATCCCATACCACGGTAAGCCTTGTAGGTACGACCCTGGAACAGCTCAACTTCACCGGGAGCTTCATCGGTGCCAGCCAGCAGACTGCCGACCATCACGCAGGATGCGCCTGCGGCAATGGCCTTGGCAATATCACCAGAGAAGCGGATGCCGCCATCGGCAATCAGCGGAACACCACGGTCACGCAAGGCCGCCGCCACATTAGACACTGCCGAGATCTGCGGCACGCCGATGCCCGCCACAATACGGGTTGTGCAAATAGAGCCAGGGCCAATGCCCACCTTCACAGCGTCTGCACCTGCCTCAGCAAGCGCAATAGCAGCATCGCTGGTGGCAATGTTGCCACCGACCACTTGGACTTCCGGGTAGTTTTCTTTTACCCAGCGCACACGATCGATCACGCCTCGGGAGTGGCCGTGTGCGGTATCGACAACAATCACGTCGACACCGGCTTCCGCCAGTGCAGCCACCCGGGCTTCAGTATCGCCACCCGTGCCCACAGCCGCGCCGACCCGCAGGCGCCCCTGCTCGTCTTTGCAGGCAAGCGGATAATCCTTGGACTTCTGGATGTCTTTAACCGTAATCAGGCCACGTAACTGGAAAGCGTCGTTGACCACAAGTACTTTCTCAATCCGGTGTCGGTGCAGAAGCTCTTTTACTTCTTCAAGGTTGGCACCTTCTTTTACCGTCACCAACTTGTCTTTGCCGGTCATGATGTCACGCACCGGCGTGTCCATGCGGCTTTCGAAACGAATATCCCGGCCGGTTACAATGCCCACCAGGTTGTCGCCATCCACCACCGGCAAGCCGGAAATGTTGTTGGCCATGGTGATATCGACCAGCTCGCGCACGGTGGTATCGGGCGTGACCGTGATCGGGTCTTTCACCACACCGCTCTCGAACTTCTTGACCTTGCGCACAGCAGCTGCCTGCTGTTCTGCAGTCATATTCTTATGCATGATGCCGATGCCGCCTTCCTGGGCCATGGCAATCGCCAGCTCTGCCTCGGTGACAGTGTCCATGGCAGCTGATACCAGCGGTATATTCAGGGTGATGCCTTTGGTTAGCTGAGTGGTTAGATCCACCTGATGGGGCAGAACTTCAGAGTAACCAGGTACAAGCAGAACATCGTCAAACGTGAGGGCTTCTTCGGCAATTCGCAGCATTGGGATCCGCCTTTTGAACGTGCTAAATTGGGAAGTCTCGTGCCGCACCCGCGGCGGTGCAACCGAACAAAATCCTTAATCGATCTATTATAAGGTGGAGCCGTAGCACAGTAAACCGCGCAAATTTTGCCGCCCGGTTGCATCTTTCTGAATTTTCGTTATTTTTGCCCGATTCTTTCGGCTATTGCTTATAACCCCGCCCTGGAGATTTTCTGTGAGCACCCGTTTTCCGGATACCCGCCCCCGTGCCCTTTCCGTCAGCGAGCTGAATCACCAGGCGAGACATCTGCTTGAATCCAGCTTTATGCAGGTGTGGGTAGAGGGCGAGCTATCCAGTTTTTCCCGACCATCGTCCGGGCACTGGTACTTTTCCCTGAAAGACCAGAAAAGCCAGGTGCGCTGCGCCATGTTCCGCGGCGCCAATCAGCGAATTCGCACACTACCCAAAGAGGGTGACCAGGTGCGCATCAGAGGCAAGGTAACCCTGTACGAAAACCGGGGGGACTTCCAGATTGTTGCGGAACACATGGAACCGGCCGGGCTGGGCGCTCTGCAACAGGCTTTTGAAGCGCTCAAGGCGAAGCTGCAGAGTGAAGGCCTGTTCGATGCAGCGAGCAAAAAAACGATACCTCCCACCCCCAGACACATCGGCGTTGTTACCTCGCCCACCGGCGCCGCTATTCACGACATTCTTACAGTACTCCGGCGCCGTTGCCCGGCGATTCCGGTTACGCTCTATCCCACGGCGGTTCAGGGCCAGGCCGCTGCTGCTGATATCGTTCAGGCCATCGCCAACGCGCAGAGCCATGGCGTTGCCGATGTCCTCATCATTGGCCGTGGCGGCGGCTCACTGGAAGATCTCTGGTGCTTTAACGAGGAAGCCGTGGCCCGGGCAATCGCCCAGTGCACGATTGCCACCGTGAGCGCGGTCGGCCACGAAGTGGATGTAACCATCGCTGACTTTGTGGCCGATCTGCGGGCGCCCACTCCCTCTGCTGCTGCAGAGAAAATCTCGCCCGATCAGCTGGCCTGGGCCAGGCAACTGGAAGATCAGAAGAGTCGCCTGGGTCATGCCAGCCTGAGGCTGCTGCAACGGTTACAAACCCAGCTGAATCACCTGTCATCCCGCCTGAAAGACCCCCGGCGGGATCTTCAGGATAAGGCCCAGAGAATGGACGAACTGGAAATGCGCCTGCGACAGGTGATCACCCGCCGCCTGCAGCAAGGCCATCAACGCGCAGATCACCTGCAGCAACGTATGTCGGCACAATCCCCGGCCCGGCTCCTGACCGCCCAGGACGCGCGTATCGACAACCTACGGCAAAGATTGGCTCTGGCCACCAGGCATAGGCTGAAACAAACATCGGATCGCCTGCAAAGCACCGTCCAAACGCTCAACGCCGTCAGCCCACTCGCTACTCTGGGCCGGGGTTACGCCATCATCAAAAATGATCAGGATCAGATTGTGCGGGATGCGGGAGACCTGGCAGAGGGCGATCTGATCCGGGCACAACTGGCCCACGGGCAGGTAACCGCACGGGTCTGTGACCGTATTGAAAAAGGCCAGCAGGACTTAAAGTTATAACGACTACGCCTATGGTCTACTAGCTCCACCGCTGAAACTTCCTAAAGTTGTGAGATCCATTCAACAACAAGAACAGTCACAACTGAGGTGGTATACATGGGTTACAACTCCGAATTCCGACGCTCAATCGATAATCGGGAAGATTTCTGGAGCGAACAGGCCAAACACATCAGCTGGATCAGAGAACCGGAAATCATCTGGCGCCCAATCGAAAACGGCCACGGCGAATGGTTTGCGGATGGCATGCTGAACACCTGTGACGTAGCTCTCGATGCCAATATCCGGGCCGGTCGCGGCGACCAGAAAGCCCTGATATACGATTCCCCCGTCACCAACAGCCAGCAATCGTTCACCTACAACGAATTGCGCGATCAGGTTGCGTTGTTTGCAGGCGCCCTGCAGGCAAAGGGTATCGAAAAAGGCGACCGGGTTATTATCTATATGCCGATGATTCCCCAGGCCGCGATTGCAATGCTGGCCTGTGCCCGGCTCGGCGCAATTCACTCGGTTGTATTCGGCGGTTTCGCCGCCCACGAGCTGGCGGTTCGCATAGAAGATGCCACACCGAAAGCAGTCATCACTGCCTCCTGCGGCATCGAGATCAACCGGGTTATCGAATACAAGCCGCTGGTCGACAAAGCCATTGAACAGTCCCGCCACAAACCCGAATGCTGCGTGGTTTACGCCAGGCCCCAGGCCAAAGCAACCCTGCAAGCGGGCCGTGACTACGACTGGGACACCCTGATGGCAGAGGCCACACCTGCCGACCCGGTGCCGGTTCGTTCAACCGACCCGCTTTACATACTCTATACCTCCGGCACTACCGGCAAACCCAAAGGCGTGGTGCGGGACAACGGCGGCCATGCTGTCGCCCTCAATTACAGTATGAAGCTGGTCTACGATGCAAAACCCGGTGATGTTTACTGGGCCGCCTCGGATGTCGGCTGGGTGGTCGGTCACAGTTACATTGTCTATGCCCCACTGTTCGCAGGCTGCACAACCATCCTCTATGAAGGCAAGCCGGTCAAAACTCCGGATGCCGGAGCCTTCTGGCGCGTTATTCAGGATCACAAGGTCAATATTTTGTTCACCGCCCCCACGGCCTTCCGTGCGGTTCGCAAAGAAGATCCGGAGGCCGACCAACTGCAACGCTACGACGTTTCAAGCCTCAAGCGCATCTTCCTGGCGGGCGAACGACTGGACCCGCCGACCTATGAATGGCTGAAAGAACACACCGGCCTGCCAATCCTGGATCACTGGTGGCAGACCGAAACCGGCTGGGCCATTTGCTGCAACCCGGTCGGCATTGAAATGATGAACACCAAACCCGGCTCCGCCACCGTGCCCTCTCCCGGCTACAACGTTCAGGTGGTCGACAGCCAGGGCAATCAGGTTGCTCCCGGAGAACAGGGGCAGATTGCCGTCAAACTGCCCTTGCCTCCAGGTTGCCTGACCACCGTCTGGGAAGACGATGGCCGCTTCTGGAACAGCTACCTGGCACCCATTCCTGATTTTTACAGCTCCGGTGATGGCGGCTACGTCGATGAAGACGGCTACGTATTCATTATGGGCCGCACCGACGACGTTATTAACGTGGCAGGGCACCGGCTATCCACCGGCGAAATGGAAGAAGTGGTAGCATCGCACCCGGCCATCGCCGAATGCTGCGTAGTTGGCGTTCATGACAACCTGAAAGGGCAAATTCCGGTGGGGCTGGTGCTGATCAAGGATGGCGCCACCATCGACCAGGATGAGCTTGAGGAAGAGCTGGTGGAAATGGTGCGCGACAAGATCGGCGCCATTGCCTGCTTCCGCCGGGCCATCGTGGTCGACCGCCTGCCAAAGACCCGCTCCGGGAAGATTCTGCGCCGTATCATCCGCCAGATCGCCGACGGGGAAGAGTACAGCGTTCCCAGCACGATTGATGACCCGGCCATTCTTGAGGAAATCAGCGAGAAGCTCACCGGCTGATCACACCGGAAAACCGGCTCAATCCGATTACCCGGCCTGGCGTTTCACCGCCGGGCCGGGCGCCTTTGCCCTATTCCAACTTTTTGTTTTATATCAATTTACCAGCGCCAGCTGTTCATAAAAAAAACAATTGACGCACCGGTAAGTCGGTCTATACTGAGATTTGCTGTGTACTTCTGCAGCGGTATTTGGCGAATGCGCTTTACGTCCTGCCTCCGGCTTTTCGTTGCCCTTCCTCAGTACGCTCCAGGTGTCCAGCAGGCTCAGAAGGCCCCGTGAGGGCAAATACCCAGTAAGACAGGAAAGATCAATGTCCGATACAAAAACAGGCCACGTAAAGTGGTTCAACGAATCCAAGGGCTTTGGCTTCATTGCCCAGGAAGGCGGCAGTGACGTTTTCGTTCACTACAGTGCAATCAACTCCAGCGGTTTCCGTACCCTGACCGAGGGTCAGCAGGTGCAGTTTACCGTGACCCAGGGCCCGAAAGGCCCGCAAGCTGAAAACGTAACGCCCCTGTAATTCGTTATGTTGACACGCTGATGCCCCTCACGGGCTCAACGAAAAACGGCTGACAATGAACATTGCCAGCCGTTTTTTTTCGTTTCAGGAAAATCCGGTCAGGCCGGTTCGGCCTGCGGCGATACCGCGCCGTCTACCTTACTGTTAACCATCACCCGAGCGACCGCCGACAGTAATGCCTGCAAGGTTGCCGACGTTGTATCCTCCGCCAACGCCGCCGCACTGCAATGCTGGCCGTTCGCCATCAAACGAATACAGGCAAGCGCGTTGGCGTTGGTACCTTCGCCCAGAGCAAACTCGTCATAGGCTTCTACCGACACCGATACCCCGTAACGCTGCGCCAGCGCATCCGAAACGGCTTCAACCGCTCCCAACCCGCGACCTTCAAGCAGCGTCCGCTGCGCATCCTCGCCAACCACCACTTCGGCACGCACGCCGTCATCGTCGCGATGCAAGTCGTAGGAGCGCAGGTTCCAGCCATTAAAGACCTTCAGGTAGTGCTCTTCGAACAGACGGTGAATGGTATGGGAATCGATCTCACCGCCATTCTGCTCCGCCTCACCCTGCACCACTTTGCTAAATTCGATCTGTAACCAGCGCGGCAAGGTTATGTCGTAGTCACGCTCCAGCACATAGGCAACACCACCCTTACCAGACTGACTGTTAATCCGAACCACTTCTTCATAGCGCCGTCCCACATCGAAAGGATCAATGGGCAGATAGGCTACGTTCCAGGCATCGCCCTCGTTACGGCGCGCCAGACATTTGCGAATGGCGTCCTGGTGGCTACCGGAGAAGGCGGTGAACACCAGCTCGCCCGCATAGGGATGGCGAGGATGGGTGGAAATCTCGGTACAGGCTTCGACCACCTCGGTGATTTCTGCCATTCCCGACAAATCCAGCTTCGGATCTATACCCTGGGAGTAGAGGTTCATGGCCATGGTGACCAGATCCATGTTACCCGTGCGCTCGCCGTTCCCCATCAAGGTGCCCTCAATCCGGTCGGCACCGGCCATCACACCCAGCTCGGCCGCCGCCACGGCGCAGCCCCGGTCGTTGTGGGTGTGCAGACTGATGGTGATGTGTTCACGGTAACGCACATTGTCGCATATCCACTCGATCTGATCGGCGAAGACGTTCGGCGTCGACATTTCCACCGTTGCCGGCAGGTTGATAATGACAGGCTGCCCCTGATCCGGACGCCATACTTCGTTCACCGCATCGATCACTTCGGCAGCAAAATCCAGCTCGGTGCCGGTAAAGCTCTCCGGTGAGTACTGGAACGTCCAGTCGGTTTCCGGATGCTGGCTGGCCAATTCCTTAACCAACGCAGCACCCCGGACGGCAATATCCCGGATACCATCACGGCCCAGACCAAACACCTGCTCACGCTGCACGGTCGAGGTGGAGTTATACACGTGCACGATAGCCTGCCTGGCGCCTCGCAATGCTTCGTAGGTGCGCTCAATCAGCTCCGGCCGTGCCTGGGTCAACACCTGAATCTTCACGTCTTCCGGAATGCGGTTCTCGTCGATCAGCTTTCGGCAAAAATCGAAATCTGGCTGGCTGGCCGCTGGAAAGCCAATCTCGATTTCCTTGAACCCGAGCTTCACCAGCAGATCAAACATGCGCTGTTTCTGAGCCACCGACATCGGCTTGACCAGCGCCTGATTGCCATCCCGAAGGTCAACGGCGCACCACACAGGCGCCTGCTGAATAACCTGGTCGGGCCAGCGACGATCTTTTTTTGCGACCGGCTGAAAAGCAACATATTTGCGATGATCAAAGGCCATGATGGAATATTCCTTCAAAATGAAATGAACGGCTTGATGAAATGACAGTGTAACGATGAAACTGCGCTATTTGGTTGCTTTTACGTTCTTTCGATAACAATAATGAGCAACGAAAACGCTCAAAATCTTAAACATGGGGCATAAAATGGCGAAGACTGATGAATCACTGGTTAAACTTGACCGAACAGACCGGCGAATCCTGGAAAACCTCCAAAAAGATGGCTCACTGACCAACCAGCAACTGGCCGAAAAGGTCGGGCTGTCGCCATCCCCCTGCCTGCGCCGGGTCAAAGCCCTGGAAGATGCTGGCATCATCATCCGCACGGCAACCATTCTTGATCACAAAAAGCTGGGCCTGTCTCTGACCGCGATTGTTCTGATCGGCATGGACAGGCATACTCCTGAACGCTTTGCCGCTTTCGAGGAGCAGGTGGCCGAGTATCCGGAAATACAGGAGTGCTATCTGATTACCGGCCAGAGCGCTGACTACATGCTGAAAGTGGTGGTGCCGGATATGGATCACTACCACCACTTTCTGCTGAATCACATTACCCGCATTCAGGGGGTCAGCGGCGTCCATTCCAGCTTCGTGCTGAGGCGGGTAATTGACAGCACCGCCCTGCCCCTGGGCTATCTGTCCTGACCAGTCAGTGTCTGCAGGTACGCGTTGGCCATAGCTTTCATCTCCTGTACCAGCAAGGCCCCCTGGTCGTCCGGCAGAGTTGCCGCCAGTCGAAGAATCGTCCCGGCAGCGCGTGGTAACAACAGGCTGGCTGTCCAGCGGCGATCTGTCGGTAACGCCGGGCACTCCTGCTGCAAACGGGCATCAAGATCCCGGGCGTTACTGTACAGCTCCCGGAGGTCAAGCTCCCGAAGCTCGGGCATGGCCTCGACACCACTCCAGATCGCCGAATAGGCGGGCTCGGAGCGATAGAAATCGTAAAACAGATCAATCAAAACATCGACGGCCTCGGTCAGGCTGACTTCAGGCAGCCTGGCCCGCAACGCCGCTTCCATTTTTTCCACGTGTTCTTCAGCGATGGCATGCACAATGGCCGCCTTGTTCGGAAAGTACCGATAAAGCGATGCCAGCGACATTTCAGAAGCCCGGGCAATGGCCGACATGCTGGAACCTTCTACCCCGGTTTCATGAAAAATATTCGCCGCGTGCCGGAGAATGGCGCTCACGCGCTCCCGGCTTCGAGCCTGCACCGGGCGCCTGCGCGGTGAAACATCAACGGATTCGTCTGTCATTATCTGTACCTTGTGAAACAGGCTCCGTACAATAACGCCCACTCAGCGACAATAAAAGGCAGCAGCACCCCATACTGCCTTGCCAATTAGTCGCACGGGGCAGAAGCTGCAACACTAGCCAGCCCTGCAACCCCAATTATCTGACGACAGCGGAAGAGACAATGCGAGCGAGCCGTTACCTGATTGCGACCCAGAAAGAGACCCCTGCAGACGCCGAAATAATCAGCCATCAGCTGATGCTGCGGGCGGGCATGATTCGAAAACTGGCCGCGGGCCTTTACACCTGGCTGCCCATGGGCCTGCGCACCCTGCGCAAAGTAGAGCGCATTGTCCGTGAGGAAATGGACAAAAGCGGCGCCCAGGAAGTTTTAATGCCTGCGGTACAACCGGCCGAACTCTGGCAGGAATCCGGACGCTGGGAGCAGTATGGCGGCGAATTACTGCGGCTGAACGATCGCCATGGCCGGGATTTTTGCTTCGGGCCCACCCACGAAGAGGTGATCACCGATCTGATCCGCAATGAGCTCAAGAGCTACAAGGAGTTACCCGCCAACTTCTATCAGATTCAAACCAAGTTCCGGGATGAGCGTCGCCCTCGCTTTGGCGTAATGCGGGCCCGGGAATTCCTGATGAAAGACGCCTACTCGTTTCACCTGAATGCCGAATCACTGGATGAGACCTATCAGGTGATGCATCAGACCTATTGCAACATCTTCAACCGGCTGGGGTTGGACTACCGCCCGGTACAGGCCGACTCCGGCTCCATCGGTGGCAGTTCTTCCCACGAATTCCATGTACTGGCGTCTTCCGGCGAAGATGACATCGTGTTCAGCACCAGTGGCAACTATGCCGCCAACATCGAAAAGGCCGAAGCCGTTGCCCCTGCTGGCGAGCGGGCGGCGCCGACGGCCGACATGACCGAGGTACACACTCCCGGCCAGCGTACCATTGATGCGGTATCGGCTTTTCTCGGCCTGGCTCCGGAACAGAGCGTGAAAACACTGCTGGTGAAAGGCGAGGCAAGCGAAGACGGCGAGTCTGGTCTGGTGGCACTGATTCTGCGGGGCGATCATACCCTGAATGAGATCAAGGCCGAAAATCTGCCAGGGGTTGCCGAGCCCCTGACCATGGCAACCGATGAAGAAATCGAAAAAGCCATTGGCTGCCAGCCTGGCTCCATCGGCCCGGTTAATCTGCCAGTGCCGGTCATCGTCGACCGCAGCGCCGCGCACCTGGCAGACTTCGTCTGCGGTGCCAACAAGGATGATTACCACCTGACCGGCGTCAACTGGGAACGGGATCTGCCTCTGGCCCGCGTGGAGGATTTGCGCAACGTGGTGGAAGGTGATCTCAGCCCGGACGGCAACGGCACCCTGGAAATTCGCCGCGGTATCGAAGTTGGCCACATTTTCAAGCTGGGCAACAAATACAGCAACGCCATGGGCGCCACCGTACTGGACGAGAACGGCAAAACCTCAGTATTGGAGATGGGCTGTTACGGCATCGGCGTTTCCCGCATTGTGGCTTCCTCCATCGAACAGAATCACGACGACAAGGGCATCATCTGGCCAGACGCCATTGCACCGTTTGAGGTGGCCATCGTCACTCTCAACGCTCACAAAGCGCCGGTCGTGGCCGAAGCTGGCGAAAAGCTATATGAACAGTTACGCCAGGCGGGTTACGACGTATTGCTGGACGACCGCAATGAACGCCCAGGCGTCAAGTTCGCCGATATGGAACTGATCGGCATTCCCCATCGCTTTGTGGTGTCGGAACGCGGGCTGCAGGCGGGCACTCTGGAATACAAGGGGCGTCGGGATGCGGACAAGCAGGACATCGCACTGGAAGATGCGCTGGCGTTTCTGGTGAAGACTTCACCGAAAGCCGGTTTGTAAGACTCTCGCCCCGCACACCCAGTAATTGGTGTTGCGGGGCAAAGCAACGACTGGCACGCTACAGTCTGTCGGGCGAATCACAGCCCGCCAACAACTCCGGGTTCCATTTCCAGCACAACGCCAAACGTTTTCCAGACCGACTCTTTGATCTTAGCGGCGAGTCGGAGTATGTCTTCACCGGTGCCGCCCGAGTGGTTAATCAACACCAGCGCCTGCCGGTTATGAACCCCTACCCGGGCATCCCGGTAGCCCTTCCAGCCCGCCTGATCAATCAGCCAGGCCGCGGCCAGCTTCACCTGGCTCTCTCCCACTGGGTAGAAGACTACATGCTCGTGGGCCAACTGTAGCGCCTTGAACTGCGCCAATGGAATAACAGGATTCTTGAAGAAGCTTCCGGCATTGGGGAGCACGGAAGGGTCTGGCAGTTTACGGTGCCGGACGGCCATCACACCCTCAGCCACTTCCAGCGGCGTTAACCCGGAGCCAGAGGCCTCACCAAAATACTCTTGAAGGTCCTTGTAGCCGATGTTCAACGACGCGCTACGGGAAAGCTTGAGGCGGATCTCCAGGATCACATAACGACCGGGCTCCCGTTTGAACCGGCTATCCCGGTAACCGAAGGCACAATCATTGACTGTCAGGCGCTCGACAGCGTGGGTTTGGCGGTCGAGCACGGTCACACTTTGCAGGATATCGCAAAGTTCTGTGCCGTAAGCGCCGATATTCTGTACCGGCGCAGCACCGGCCGTGCCCGGAATCAACGCCAGGTTTTCAATACCCCGATACCCCGAGCGGGCCGCATAGAGCACCGAATCATGCCAGTTTTCTCCTGCCTTCAGCACCAGCACCGCAGAATCATCCGTTACCTGTTCCCAGCTGCGGCCCTGCAAGGCTATGCGAATCACCAGTCCTGGATAATCCCCGGCAAACACCAGGTTGCTGCCGCCGCCCAGAATCAGCACCGGCAAGCTTTCCTCACGGGCCCAGTCAAGTGCGCTCGTGAGCTGATCCTGAGAGGTCACCTCCACCAGGAAGCGGGCCACTGCAGGCACCGCCATGGTGTTCAGGGACTGCAGCAAGGCCTGCTCCTGCAAAGGCAGCATTGGACTCAAGCCAGACGCCCTCTAATGTCATCCAGCAAGCCCTGGCTGGCTTCCTGGATCAAGTCCAGGACATGCTCGAAGCCGTCTTCACCACCAAAATACGGATCTGGCACCTCGGCCAGATCCGCCTGACCAAACTCCAGAAACAGCCTTGGCTCGGTACCACCGTTCTGGTGCCAGATTTCCCGGATATCGGCCAGATTCTGCCGATCCATCACCAGAATGTAATCAAAGCTGTCGAGATCTTCAGCCCGGAACTGCCGCGCTCTCAGATCATCAATGGCAATACCACGGCGTTCCGCCGCCGCAATCGCCCGGGCATCCGGCGCTTTGCCGATATGCCAGTTACCGGTGCCACACGAGTCAATACGAACGTTATCTGTCATCTCCTGCTCCGCCACCAGATGACGAAACACACCCTCGGCGCTGGGTGAGCGACAGATATTGCCCAGGCAGACAAACAATACGCTTACCTGGTCAGACATAAGAGCCTCCTGCTTCCATTAACGCCCTCAGGCGATCAAGATCTTCCTGGGTATCAACACCCGGTGCGGGTGGCGTTTCCGCCACATCTACATGAATCAGGGCCCCGTTATAAAGGGCACGCAGCTGCTCCAGCGACTCCAGCCGCTCGGTGGGCGCGGGCATCCAGCTAACAAAATCACCCAGCACCCGGGTGCGATACCCATAAATCCCGATGTGTCGGAAAAAACCAATGCCATCGGGCAAGTCAATGTTCCGGGCTGCGGCATTTTCAGGCCAATAATCCCTGGCCCAGGGAATGGGGGCGCGGCTGAAATAGTGGGCCATGCCCCTGGCATCGAACACCACTTTGACCACATTGGGATTGAATACCTGGCGGGCGTCATGGATACGCTCACACAGGGTGGCAATGGCCGCCTCAGTATACTGCTCCAGATTGTCCGCCACCTGGTTGATCAAGCGCGGCGGGATCAGCGGCTCATCGCCCTGCACATTGACCACCCGGTGCTCGGGCGGGAACTCGAGCATTCTGGCCACTTCCTCCAGCCGGTCGGTACCGCTGGCGTGGTTGGCCGAGGTCATCACGACTTCGGCGCCAAACGCCAGGCAAGCCTCCTCAACGCGCGTATCGTCGGTGGCAATCACGACCCGGCTGGCCCTGCTCTCATTGGCTCGCTCCCAGACGTGCTGGATCATCGGTTTACCACCGATCATGGCGAGCGGTTTACCCGGCAGACGGGTGGATGCATAACGGGCGGGAATGACAACGGTAAAAGTCATACTAGAGTCCTGCTACGGGGCTGTCAGTGCTTGTCGAGCCGCTCGTCGGTGGTCAGTGTGCGGGCCTCACTGGCGAGCATAACCGGGATACCCTCGCGCACAGGAAATGCCATGGCATCCTGATAACAGAGTAGCTCGGTGCGGGCGTCGTTCAATTTCAATTCGCCTTTACATACGGGGCACGCCAGCAACGCCAGCAATTTCTTATCCATGATCACTATCCTCGGATACCGGATGTTGTAACAGAGAGGAGCAGGCCTGTACCCGCTCCAGAAAGGTTTGTTCAAAGGGCCCTGACAAACGGGCCTGGACGGTCAGCATCCAGGCGTTGTCTGGCGCAAATCCACGGCATTTCACGGCATCCTTGGCGGTCATCACCAGCCATTCGCCAGCGGCAGATCCGAGATCCTCGGGCCGAAAATGATGATGATCCGGAAACGGCTGCTCGGTGACCAGAGCGCCAAGACGCTTGAGGGTATCGAAAAAACGCCCGGGATTGCCGATACCCGCAACCGCCCTCACCCGTTTGCCGTTCAGGGTTTCCGGCATCAGGCGTTCACCCGTATTCAGGTTAACCAGAGCGGCGGGCTGCAAAGCCATGGCGTGAATGTCGGGGTGATCAACGTCGGAAAAGGACTCGATGCGATCGCCAGAATCCGGGAAACTCTCTCCGTTCAATATCACAAAATCAACACCACTCAGCCGCGCCAATGGCTCCCGCAATGGCCCTACCGGAATGATGCCTCCGTTACCAACGCCGCGGGAAGCGTCAAACACCGCCAGCTCAATATCTCGGGGCAGGCGATAGTGCTGAAGTCCATCATCGCACAGCAACAGGTTGCCCAGGTTCTCGGCAATCGCCCACTCGGCAGCACGTAAGCGATCCGGATCCACCACCACAGGATGGCCGGTTGTCTGGACCAGCATCAAGGGCTCATCGCCGCAGACCGACGCTGGTGTCCGCTCGGTTACACGAAGCGGATACCGATCACTGCGGCCACCATAACCACGGCTGATAATCACAGGCCGCCAGCCTGATTCCGACAGGATTTCAGCCAAACGCGCGGTCAATGGGGACTTGCCGGTGCCACCGACCGTGATGTTTCCCACCACAACAACCGGCACGGGCAATCTCTTATTGCGGGCATCCCAGGCTTTACGACGACGAGACTCGGACACCTGTCGATACAACCAGGCCAGCGGGGTCAAAAACGCCAGTGGGCGCTTCTGGCCATACCATAGCCGATCAATCCACTGCGTACTCATGCATGCTCGCTGAACTGGATACGGTGCAACTGGGCGTAGGCACCCTCTTTTTCCAGAAGCTCGTGATGGCTGCCGGACTCGACAATCCGGCCATTGTCCATCACCAGAATCCGGTCGGCCTTTTCGATGGTCGACAGGCGATGGGCAATCACCAGGGTTGTGCGCCCCTGCATCACGGTTTCCAGAGCTTCTTGAATATGCCGTTCGGATTCAGTATCCAGGGCCGAGGTCGCCTCGTCCAGAATCAGGATGGGGGCATTTTTCAGGATCGCCCGGGCAATGGCCAGGCGCTGGCGCTGGCCTCCGGACAACATCACGCCGTTGTCTCCGATCCGGGTATCCAGACCTTCGGGCATGCGCTCAATAAATTCGAGGGCGTGGGCCTTTTCTGCCGCCTCCCTGATGTCTTCCCGGCTGCAGTCCCGCAGAGCACCATAAGCAATATTGGCGGCAATGGTATCGTTGAACAGCACCACGTTCTGGTTCACCAGAGCAATCTGGGAGCGCAGCGCCCGCAAAGAAAATGCCTTGAGAGACTGGCCGTCAATGCGAATATCACCACCGGTGTAATCGTAAAAGCGCGGCAACAGGCTCACCAGAGTCGACTTGCCGCTACCGGAACGCCCAACCAGCGCCACACTCTGCCCTGCGGCAATGTCTACGCTGATGTTGTCCAGCACGTTGTCCAATTGGTCACGATACCGGAAGCACACCTGATCGAATTGAATTTCTCCATTCACCCGCTCCGGGGCATAGGTTCCATGATCGTCTTCGGGCATTTCATCCATGGTTTCAAAGACATCATAGGCTGCCGCCACCCCTTTCTGAATCTTGGCGTGAACCGAAGTCACCTGGCGAATCGGCTTGGCCATGGTGGTGGCGGCGGTGATGAAGGCAACGAGCTGGCCGGTGGTCATTTCACCACGGATTTCCGGCGCCAGCATGGTCCAGACCAGTGCCGCAATGGCAAAGGCCACCAGCACCTGGATTACCGGAACACTGATAGCCTGGGTCGACGCCATTTTCAGGCTCTGTTTCAAATTGCGAGCACTGACATCGCGGAACCGCTCCCGCTCATAGTCTTCGCCACCAAAGGTTCTGACCACCCGATAACCACTGATGGACTCAGACGCCACATGGGTAATGTCGCCCATGGAACCCTGGATACGCTGGCTGATCCGGCGGAACCGCTTGCTGGCGTAATTTACCACCAGACCGATAATCGGCCCGGCGGCCAGAAAAATCAGTGTCAGCTTCCAGTTGGTGTAAAGCATAAAACCGAGCAGGCCCAGAATGGTCAGGCCTTCGCGCAGGGTAATGGTAATGGCGTTGGTGGAGGCTTCGGCCACCTGCTCCACGTTGAACGTAAGCTTCGATACCAGCCGGCCGGTCGCATTGTCATCGAAATAGCGCGACGGTAAGGTCATCAACCGGTCGAAGACCTCGTTGCGCAGTGCATTGATCACCTGGCGGCCAACATAGCTGATAAAATACTGACTGAAAAATGTGCCCACACCCCTCAGTGCGAAAACACCGACAATCAACCCTGTCAGCAGCAGGCGGTTCTGGTCGGTAGGGTTCTCGATGGCGGCTATCACATACTCCATGGCCGCAGCCATACCCGTAGAGGCCGCTGCATAGATGATGTTGCCAAAGACCGCCAGCGAAAATGCCAGCCAGAAAGGTTTTACATAGCGCAGCAGGCGCTTGTAGGTGGCCCAGCTACCTGTTGCAGGTGTCGTCAGTGTTTCCGGCCGAACCTGACTCACTGGCCCTCAGCCTCCCGCTCGGTGGTAATGCTCAGTTTGGCAAAACCCAGACGACCTGCCACATCCATGGCCCGAACCACAAATTCATGGGGTGTCCGGGCGTCGGCGGTAATAATAAACGGCAGACCGGCATCGCCTGCCGCCAGCTCGCTGACACCGCGCTCAAGGGTTTCCCTGCGGTTGTTCACCAGGGGCTTGTCATTCAGAAAATACTGGCCTTCGGCATTGATCACCACATCGATCTGTTGAACCTCTGACGGGGTCGCCGGTTCACCGCTCGCTTCGGGCAATTCCACCTGCAGGTGGCTTTCCCGGGTAAAGGTGGTCGACACCATAAAGAAAATGAGCAACAAAAAAACAACATCAATCAGGGGCGTGAGATCCACCCCTGTCTCCTGACTGCGTTGGCGCTTGAACTTCACGGTGTTCAGGCTCCCTCAACGTCGATTTCGCGGTCGCCGTGGACGACTTCTACCAGTTTGATGGCTTCCTGTTCCATGTTGACAACAAGCGCATCAACCCGGCGTATAAAATAGCGGTGGGCAATCAGAGCTGGAATGGCTACGCTCAGGCCTGCTGCAGTGGTAATCAATGCCTCGGATATGCCTCCGGCGAGATTACCGGCATTGCCAACGCCCGCCAGCTGGATTTCTGCGAACACTTTGATCATACCGATGACGGTACCCAGCAGGCCAAGCAGTGGCGTTATGGTGGCTACAGTCCCCAGCGGGTTGAGGAAACGTTCCAGCTCATGAATCACCTGGCTGGCCTCATGCTCGATGCTTTCTTTCATGATTTCACGGCCATGCTTGGCGTTAATCAGCCCGCCGGCAAGAATACGCCCCAGGGGAGAGGACGCCTGCAGTGCCTTGAGCTTGCGACCATTCAATTCCTTTTTCTTAATCCAGCGCCACAGTTCGTTGATCGATTGCGTTGGTGCTACGCGCTTTTCACGCAGCGTCCAGAAACGTTCCAGAATAATGGCAAGGGCTAAAATGGAACAGGCAACAATCGGCACCATCAGGATGCCACCGGCTTTCAACAGCTCGAACACGCTTGATCTCCCTGGTTAATTACAAGCCGCGCTACTTTAGCATAGCTGCCCGTGCACACCACCTTCAGATTGTCACAGTATTTTACATTGGGCGCGAACCTGGTTATCGGCACTTATCCAGAATGGCTGGGTGCGCCAGATCTCAGACATTACCAATCCCAGCGGGGTGAACTTCAGTGTAATCTGGCCGGAACAGGCGGTGTTGAAAGCGTTTGCGCCCGCAACCCGGTAGCGGGCCGTAACGTCTTCATGGGGGTGTCCGAAATGATGGCGGTATCCGGCCGTGTAGATGACCGTATCCGGGCGTATCCATTCGATCCAGGCGCGTGACGACGACGTTTTGCTGCCATGGTGGGGCGCTATCACAAACCGCTGCCCTGCCAGCTTTGCCGCTGGCCAGGGCTCCAAGATCATTTCCGTTTCCACCCGGGTACTGATATCCCCCGTTAATAGAAGCTCAGCGCCTGACGGCCGGTGCCGCAGGCTCAGCACACAGGATGCATCATTGCCCTGCGCCTGCTCGCGGGTGCGCCAGAACGACAACTCCAGGCCAGGCCAGAGCCAGACATCCTGCCTGCACCGTTTGACCGGCCGGTTCAGGCGCCCGGAAACAAGCTCCGGCTCGCCACTGACAATATCGCCGATGGGAAACGCTTCAGCTAGCGCCTCCAGCCCGCCAGCATGATCACTGTCACCATGACTGATAACCAGCAGGTCGATGGCCTTCACGCCCATGGCGCGAAGCCCGGGAATCAGCACACTTTCAACAGCCGAATACACACCTTTCACCTCCGGGCCCGTATCGTAGATCATCACCTTGTGCCCTGTCCGGGCAACCACGGCCAGCCCCTGCCCGACGTCCAGCACACGCACTTCCGGAATCGCCACCAGGGGGTTCTCACCGTCAACCGAATCACCCGATACGCTGCATACCGACAACCCCATGGCGGCAACGAGCAAGCCACACCACCGCCAGTCTGGCCAGCGAACCCCGAACAGCACCAGCGCAGCCACGGAAATCGCCAATGGCAAAGACATCACCTGAAGACTGCCCAGCGGCAGGCTTGCCACGTGGCCAAGCCAATACCAAAGCAGGCCCAGACTGCCGTCGTAGCCATACACAACCCACGGTTCTGCAGGCACGCCCGCAAATACAAGTACCGCACCTGCGAACAACAACGGCATAACAATAAGGGTTAACCAGGGAATCGCCAGCAAATTAGCCAGCATGGCCGCCAGCGGCTGATCCTGCCCGGCCAGCATCAACATCGGCCACAACCCGAAGAACGCCACCAGCTGCGCAAGGAACAGCGACGCCAGCCAACCCGGCGACCTCAGCCGACCGGCGAAGGCCATCAACAACAACGCCACGGCACCGAAGGAAAGCCAGAAGCCCTGATCCAAAGGGGCCAATGGGTCGAGCAGCAACACTGCCAGCAGGGCCAGGCTGAACGGCCACCACGCGCTGTGCTGACGGGCTCTGAGCAGATACCAGCCACCAACTGAAACCATGATCAGTGCCCGCCGCGTAGGCACCGTAAAGCCTGCCAATAACGCATAACCGGTACAGCCACATAAAACCGCGAAAAATATCAGCGTACGCAGGGTCTGCGCCTTCACGGAGCTGGCAACCCCAGCCAACAGCACCCTGCGCGCAACCAGACCGATGGCCACCGCCACCAGGCCCAGGTGCAATCCGGAAATAGCCACCAAATGGATAGTGCCGGTCGCTCTGAGCACCTGCCAGTGCTCTTCATTCAAATACCGGCGATCGCCTATCAGCAGGGATGCCACCAGCGGATAGTGCTGTGCGTTACCGAAGCTTCTCTGCGCCTGTTCCGCCATGTTGCGGTGCCAGTTGTGGTAGCGACAACGAATACCACAGGCAACCGAGTTGTCCTCCTCCACCCTTTTCACGCTCCCAGTCGCCCGGATACCCTGGCGAAACAGCCAGTTTTCATAGCGGAAGCCGTCCGGGTTCAGGTTGCCATGGGGGCGCTTCAGGGACACCTGCAACTGCAAACGATGCCCGGGCAAGGTCTGACCTTTGCGGCCATACCAGGAAAGGCGCAGTTTGTCCGGCAGTGGTCGCTCTGCCTGACTCAGGTCATGCCATCGCGATACGCAAAAATCGAAACGCAAGCTATCAAAGCTGCCCGGTGCTGGCAGACTGCACAGATAGCCGGAAACCTGAAGCGGTGTCCGCTCCAGTTCCGCAGGCAGTTGTTGCTGGAGGCTACGCTCGGAATGCGCCGCAGCCCAGCCCAACCCCAGGATCGCTGCAAACAGCATCACGGAAACTTTACGTGCAAATAAGCGCCCTGCGAGAACAAAGGGAAGAAGGGCCAACCCGGCCACAAACAAACCCGCAGATGGTGGCAAGATCGTGAATCGATACAGTAAGATAACGCCCAGCGAAAATGCGATAATGCCAACAGGAATCAGTTGCCTGTGGCTGGCCCATCGGCCAGTGACCGGATATTCGGACAATCCTTGTCCTCCTGTAATTTGAAACTGGCGGCGTCAGCCTGCCAGCATTACCCAACTCTTTTGCAGACAGGCCGAACTTCCTATGCCGAAGAAGTTCATGAAACGTTACTTGCCCTCCCCTGAGAAAGTGCAGGCGATGGAGTCGCTACGCTTTATGGGCGACATCCTTCATGAGCCGAACTTGTGGCATATCAACCGGCACGGGGTTGCCCGCGCCTTTCTGGTCGGCGTCTGGTTCTGCTTTATTCCTATGCCCTTCCAGATGCTCGCCGCAGCCTTTTGCGCCATCTGGTTCAACGCCAATCTGCCGTTATCTGTCGTACTCGTCTGGATCAGCAACCCGCTGACCATGCCTCCGATGTTCTACTTCAACTACAAGGTAGGAGCCTGGATACTGAACCGACCGGTTCTGGCATTTGAATTCCAGCTTGAGTGGGACTGGATCAGCCACCGCTTAGTCGACATCGGCGTCCCCCTGTACCTGGGCTCTCTGGTGATGGCCACCGTCACCGCCTGTGTTGCCTATCTCACCATTCAATACATCTGGCGCCGAAAAATCCGAACCGACTGGCGGATACGGCGCCAGAGCCGAAACTCCGATGCTACACCGCCTGCCTCCCGGGATCAGGCCTCCTGAACCAGGCGCCCCTGCTCCAGCCGTAACACCCGCCCGAGACTTCTCGCCATCGCCATATCGTGGGTCACCATCACAAACGCCGTACCCGACGTTTCCTGCAACTCCCCGATCAGCGCCCGAATACCCTCACCTGTGTGCTCGTCCAGATTACCGGTCGGCTCATCCATCAGTACACAGTTCGGATTATTCACCAGTGCCCTGGCAATTGCCACGCGCTGGCGCTCCCCCCCGGACAATTCGCCGGGCTTGTGCTTCAGCCGCTCACCCAAACCGACCCGGCCCAGTAGAGCCTCGGCCGTCGGGCGCGCCTGTCGCGGCGACATTTTGCCCAACACACACGGCAGCATTACGTTTTCAAGGGCGGAGAATTCCGGGAGCAGGTGATGGAACTGATATACAAACCCTAAATGCTGATTACGGAAACGGGCCCGGCCGGCTTCGGACAAGCCGTGGATATCCTCGCCACAAATTCGGATATGGCCAGACGACGGTTTGTCCAGGCCGCCCAGCAAATTCAGCAGGGTCGTCTTGCCTGCGCCACTGCTGCCGACAATGGCGACGGTTTCACCAGGACTCACCTGCAGTGAAATATCGGAAAAAATGGTCAACTTTTCCGGCCCTTCGCTGTAGGTGCGGGTGACCGTCCGACATTCGATAACCGGTAGATTTTTCTGGGTATCACTCATAACGCAGTGCCTCCGCCGGTTCGACCCGCGAAGCCCGCCAGGCCGGATAGATCGTCGCCAACAAGCTCATTGCCAGGCCCGCTCCACTGATAATCATCACGTCCTCAAGCAACAACTGGGACGGCAGATAACTGATGAAATACACATCTGCGCTCAGGAACTGGTGCCCCAGGGCATTCTCGAGCCAGGAGATGAACGCACTGATTTTCAAGGCTCCCAGAATACCCAGTGCCGTGCCGGTAAGCGTGCCAAATACTCCGATCACCGCCCCCTGAACAATAAAAATTCTCATGATGCGCCCGGGCGTTGCGCCCATCGTCCGAAGAATGGCGATATCGGCCGTTTTGTCGGTTACCACCATCACCAGTGTTGACACAATATTGAACGCAGCCACCGCCACGATGAACATGAGCAACAGCCCGATCATGGTTTTTTCCATCCGGATAGCCTGGAACAGATTACCGTGGGTACGGGTCCAGTCAGACACGTAATACTGCCCGCCCAAAGCTCTGGCCACATCTCCCACTACCCGGGGGGCCGCAAACAGGTCATCAACCAACAGGCGGATACCCTCCGCCTTGCCGTTCGTTCTCATCAGGCGGGCAGCATCGTCAAGGTGAATCAGAGCGTAATTACCGTCCAGCTCTGCGCCAACACTGAATATCCCTTTTACCGTAAACCGCTTTAATCGGGGCAAAACCCCGGCGGGTGTTACCGAGGCCTCCGGCAGAACCACCGTCAGCTTATCGCCAACACCCAGGCGAAGGCTGTTCGCCATCAAACGCCCGATCACGATACCGAACTCTCCTGGCTTCAGGTCGTCCAGTCCGCCTTCAACGAAGTGGTTGTTAATAATCGAAACACTGGCCTCCTGCTCCGGCAGCACACCGTTGAGCACCACCCCGCGCACGTTGCCTCCACCGGTCACCATGCCCTGACCCTGTATGAACGGTGCGGCTGCCAGCACGCGCGGGTAAGACTCCACTTGCCGGTCGATCGAGTGCCAGTCATCAAGCGGCCCGTTGGCGCCCTGAATGGTGGCATGGGGCACCATGCCGAGGATCCGCTGCTTGAGCTCCCGGTCGAAGCCGTTCATCACCGACAGCACGATAATCAGAACCGCCACCCCCAACATGAGCCCGATCATGGAGGTCAGGGAAATAAATGAAATAAAGTGATTTCGCCGTTTGGCCGCCGTGTATCGGAGGCCAACATAAAATGATAAGGGTCTGAACATGAAGAACTGCCTGTCGCTACCTTGAGGTCTGTCGGTTAATCTGGAAACTGCTAAACTCTTCTTTAACCAATAAAATCACCCGTCCGGAGACAGGATGCCAGGCCAGCGAAAAACGCCGCCACGCGGAGACAGTCATCTGGAACGCCGGGAGTTCTTCCGGATAGAAGACCGTATCGGGCTTGAAATACGTCGCCTTCACCAGGCGGATACCCACAATCCTGTCGTCGACCCGTTCAGCGACTCGCCAGCGGACGCACTGAGAGCCGAGCTCCGGCGGCTTGACCAGGATATACGCGGACACCTCGCGAGCCTGGCCGAGCGCGACCGGCTCCTCACCGGGCTGATCAAGTCCCTCAATAGCAAGGTTGACGCGCTGGCGCGCATTATCGCCTTTGAGCAAAATCCCTTGCAACCCGAGGACTGGCAGGATGTGACCCTGAGCGAGGGTGGCATTACCTTTACTTCCCCGACCGCCTCGTTCAAGCCCGGTGATCGACTGGCCATTCGCATGACCCTGCCGCCTGAGCTCTACCAGCCCCAGGCCATGGCAGAGGTGCATGACACAAACACGGGCGCCCAAGGCACCACAAGGGTTCACGCCCTGTTCAGTGACCTTGACGACGGCGACCGACAGCAGATTGCCCGGCATGTGATGCGGTGGCAAATCCGCCAGCGGCAAAAAGACTAGAATGCGGAAACTTGCTGACTTTCGCCAGAAATTTCGCGATATTACGTTTTATTCATTCCACCCGCAGCTGTAAGGCATGCGGTCAACCAGCGGAGTTGGAGCCCCTCTATGAGAGTTCTAAAAAATACGATGGCTGGCACCATTCTGGTCGCCACCCTGTCCGCCAGCGCTTTGCCTGTTGCTCACGCACAGGAGCATGCCGGGCAAGTGGTCGTGCCCATCGGCAATCAGGCTGACCGCAATCAGCTAAACCTTCCTGCCCGCGGCATGAGCGATACCGCAGTGCGGGCGCGCTGGGGTGCGCCACGCAATATCCGTGGGCCGGTTGGGCACCCCCCGATCAGCCACTGGCAGTACAACGGTTTTACTGTCTACTTCGAAAACCATCACGTGGTTCATGCCGTGGCGGACAAAACGAAGAACTGATGCCAGCATCTCCCCGTAATTCAGTGCAGTACTGAAGCGCACCGGGCCATGCAGCTTTTGTCCGGGTCGGATAGACTGTGTGCCTTTGCAACCCATGTGACACGTGAGCCAACAAATAGTGACTTCCAGAACAACGCTACCCGCAGAATGGGCACCCCAGAGTGCGGTCATCCTGACCTGGCCCCACCCCGGAACAGACTGGGCCGGAATACTGGACGACGTGGAGCCGGTATTCGAGGCTATTGCGAAGGCGGTTTTGCGCTTTGAACACCTGATTATCAGTTGTGAGTTTGTTGCCCGCCTGCAACAACTCGGGCAGCAGTTAAATGTCCATGCCGAAGCACAGGGCCTGCCCGGGCGCGTGCTTACGGTGCCGGCTCCCGCCAACGATACCTGGACCCGGGATCATGGCCCCATCACAGTGTGCAAAGGCGACGGTTTTTCCCTGCTGGATTTTCGCTTTAACGCCTGGGGCGGCAAATTTCCCTATGAAAAAGACAATGCTCTCAGCCGCCACCTGGCGAACGCCGGAGTGTTCGGAAGCCACCCGATGCAAGCCGTGGATCTAGTTCTGGAAGGAGGCTCGATTGAGTCCGATGGCGCGGGAACACTGCTGACCACCAGTGAATGCCTGCTAACACCATCGCGCAATCCCGCTCTGGATCGCACGGCGATCGAGCGTCAGCTTTCAGACCTTCTGGGTGCCGAGCGGATACTCTGGCTGAATCATGGTTATCTGGCCGGTGACGACACCGACAGCCATATCGACACCCTGGCCCGTTTTTGCGCCAAAGACCACATTTGCTATGTTGCCTGCCCGGACGTTGCAGACGAACACTACAGCGCGCTGGCGGCCATGGAAGAGGAACTGCAGGAGTTCCGGCAAGCGGATGGGTCGCCTTACAAGCTGACACCATTGCCCTGGCCCGACGCCATTCACAACCAGGACGGCGAGCGGCTTCCAGCCACTTACGCCAACTTCCTGATTATTAACGATGCTGTCTTGTTGCCGGTCTATGATGTGCCCCAGGACAGCCTGGCCATCTCCGTTTTCGGCAAACTATTCCCGGAGCGGGAAATCATACCGATTAACTGCCGCCCGCTGATTCACCAGCATGGCAGCCTTCACTGCGTCACCATGCAGGTTCCTGCAGGAGTGGTAACCCCATGAGCAACAAAGTAAACCCGCTGCTGCGGGTGTCGGCCATCCAGCAACAATGCTCTGACAACAAATCCATAAGCATGGCGACGTCAGAGCAGCTGATTCGCCAGGCTGCGTCGGAAGGCTCCCGGCTGGTGGTTCTGCAGGAACTCCATGCGACTCTGTATTTTTGCCAGACTGAAGATACTGCCGTGTTTGACCTGGCTGAGCCCATACCCGGCCCCACCAGTACATGGCTGGCCGGGCTCGCCAAAGAGCTGGGCATTGTTATTGTTGGGTCTGTTTTTGAGCGACGTATGAACGGGGTATACCACAATACCTCGGTCGTTTTTGACAGTGACGGCAGCCTGGCGGGGCTCTACCGGAAAATGCACATTCCCGACGACCCCGGATTCTACGAGAAGTTTTACTTCACGCCGGGCGATGCCCGGTTCAACAGGGGTGAAAGCGGGTTTACCCCGATTCAAACTTCGGTGGGAAAACTCGGGGTTCTGGTGTGCTGGGATCAATGGTACCCGGAAGCAGCCCGACTGATGGCACTGGCAGGCGCTGAATTGCTGATCTACCCAACGGCCATCGGCTGGGATACCACAGACGAGGCAGATGAGCAGGCACGCCAGCTAGAGGCCTGGGTAACGGTTCAACGGGGCCACGCAGTCGCCAACAACCTGCCGGTTATTGCTCCAAACCGGGTAGGAACAGAACCCGACCCCGGCGGCCAGAGCGATGGCATACGCTTCTGGGGCAACAGTTTTATCTGCGGCCCTCAGGGTGAATTTCTCGCCCGGGCCGATGACCGGCAGGAGTGTGTGCTGTCTGCTGTAATCGACCGGTCGCGCACCGAATCCATCCGTCGCATCTGGCCCTATTTTCGCGACCGCCGAATAGACGCATACGGCGACATTCTTACACGGGTACGGGACTAAAGCTGGAATGAAACAGGATATTGATGGCGTTGTCAGTTCGCTCAATCGCATTTTGCTGGGCAAGGAACAACAGGTTCGCCTTGCCCTCTGCGGCCTGCTGGCCCGGGGCCACCTGCTGATTGAGGACATCCCCGGCATGGGTAAGACCACCCTGTCTCACGCCCTGGCAAAGATCATGGGCCTGACCTACCAGCGTATTCAGTTTACCAACGACCTGCTGCCCGCCGATGTACTGGGCTACTCGGTGTATGATAAGCAGGCTGGCGGCTTGGTCTTCCATCCTGGCCCTATTTTTGCGCAGGTAGTACTGGCGGACGAAATCAATCGGGCATCGCCCCGCACTCAGAGCGCCCTGCTTGAGGCCATGGAAGAACAGCAGGTTTCGATTGAAGGCGAAACCCGCCCCCTGCCGTCGCCTTTTTTTGTCATTGCCACCCAGAACCCGGTAGAACAAGGCGGTACCTTTCCTCTGCCCGAATCACAGCTCGACCGGTTTCTGATGCGCCTCAAGCTTGGCTATCCGGATCCGAAAGCCGAACGGGAGCTTCTGGAAGGTGAAGACCGGAAATTCCTGACCGAACGGCTGGAGGCAATACTTCCCGGGGAAAAGCTGCTCCGATTGCAAAAGGCTGTCGGGCAGATATCGGCCAGCCCTGCCCTGCTGGACTATCTCCAGAGGCTTCTCGAACAAAGCCGCAGGATGCCGGGGCTGATGTATGGCCTATCCCCCAGAGCTGGCCTGGGGCTGCTCAGAGCAGCCAAAGCCTGGGCCCTGATGGCAGGGCGAAACCATGTATTGCCAGATGATGTACAGGCCGTTTTCCCATCGGTTGCGGAACATCGCCTGGAACAGGGGGAGTCCGGCAAAGCCCGTGAGCGCTGCCGGCAACTACTGACGACCGTCCCGGTCCTTGAATAATTCAAGTCTGCCCGCATACCAAGGCTAGATATACACGCACCATCAACATCTGCGAGACACTCATGAGCGAAACCCGACACTCCCGACTGATCATCCTTGGCTCCGGCCCTGCAGGTTATACCGCTGCCGTTTATGCTGCCCGAGCCAACCTGAACCCGACGCTGATCACCGGTATCGAAGTTGGCGGGCAGCTAACCACCACAACCGATGTAGACAACTGGCCCGGAGACAACGATGGTGTCCAGGGGCCAGAACTGATGCAACGGATGCAAAAGCACGCGGAACGGTTTGAAACGGATATCGTTTACGATACCATCAACGAGGCTGATCTGCTCAACCGGCCATTCCGCCTGAAGGGCGACAGCGGCGAGTACACCTGCGATGCGCTGATTATCGCCACCGGTGCGTCTGCCATGTACCTGGGGCTGGAGTCCGAAGAAAAATTCAAAGGCCAGGGTGTATCGGCATGTGCAACCTGTGACGGCTTCTTTTACAAAAAACAGAAAGTTGCCGTTATCGGTGGTGGCAACACCGCGGTGGAAGAAGCACTCTACCTGTCTAATATTGCCGACGAAGTCACACTGGTGCACCGTAGAGACAGCTTGCGTGCCGAAAAAATCCTGCAGGACAAGCTGTTCGAAAAAGCGAAAAATGGGAACGTCAATATTGTCTGGGATCACACTCTGGATGAAGTACTTGGTGATGCCACCGGCGTTACCGGCATGCGCATCAAAAGCACCAAAGATGGCAGCAGCAAAGAACTGGATCTTGCCGGTGTGTTCATTGCCATTGGCCACAAGCCCAACACCAGCCTGTTTGAAGGGCAACTGGAAATGACCGACGGCTACATCCGCATTCGCTCAGGGCTCGAAGGCATGGCTACGCAATCCAGCATTCCCGGCGTGTTTGCTGCTGGCGACGTGGCGGATCACGTTTACCGCCAGGCGGTCACTTCAGCAGGTTTTGGCTGCATGGCCGCCCTGGACGCCGAGAAGTACCTGGATCAACTGAGCTGATATTCCGCCTTCTCCATGGCCTCTCTACCCTGGCTGGATCCGGATCAGCTGTGGTTTCCTCCGGCGCATGAGGCGCTGGAGGAACCGGACGGCCTGCTTGCTCTGGGCGGCGATTTGTCACCGGAACGCCTGGTGCTGGCCTACCGCAACGGGATTTTCCCCTGGTTCAGTGACGATCAGCCTATACTCTGGTGGTCGCCGGATCCCCGGTGCGTATTGTTTCCGGGAGAAATCCACATTTCCCGCAGCCTCCGGCGCACCCTTAACCAGCAGCGTTTTTACCTGACGACAGACCAGTGTTTCGGGCGGGTCATCCGGTTATGCGGCAGCACGCGGGCGGAGGGCACCTGGATTACCGCCGATATGCTTGCCGCCTACAGCGAACTCCATCAGCGTGGCATTGCTCACTCTATCGAGATCTGGAACCGCAATCACGAGCTGGCTGGCGGTATGTACGGCCTGGCTATTGGCCGCTGTTTTTTCGGCGAATCCATGTTTTCGCTGGAAACCAACGCGTCGAAGGTGCTCATGGTTCATCTGGCACGGCAACTGGAGCAGTGGGGCTATCAGATCATGGACTGCCAGGTGGAAAGCGATCACCTGATTTCTATGGGTGCCCGTTGCATTCCTCGGGCTGAGTTTTTATCTATACTCAGAACAAGCATCCAACAACAGGGCCCGAAAGACTGGCACCTGAACTGGCAATGGCCCGGGCGGGAGCGCTGAATGAGCAACCTCAGAACACTCGTATTTTTTGCCACGCCCCCTCACGAATGCAGCTATCTGCCCGATCGCGAAGCGACAACCATGTTTGTCGACCCCCGGGCCCATATCGACAAGAAACTCTATAGCCAACTGACCGCTCTCGGCTTTCGGCGCAGCGGCTCCCATTATTACCGCCCCCACTGCGAAAACTGCAATGCGTGTGTTCCCGTGCGCTTGCAAGCGGGCGAATTCCGCCCGGACAGAAGCCAGCGCCGAGTTTTGCGCAAGAATGCCGATCTTACCTGTCGCATGGTGCCTGCTGCCTTCAGCGAAGAGTACTACCAACTGTACGCACGCTACATTGAAGAACGGCACAAAGATGGTGATATGTACCCCCCCTCAAGGGAACAGTTCACCACCTTCCTGGTAGAAGGCGCCACAGACTCCTGGTTTCTGGAGATGTCTCTTGAGGGTGAACTGGCAGGGATTGCCGCTATCGATTTGGTGGACGATGGCCTGTCTGCCATCTATACGTTTTTTGACCCGGAACTTGAGAGCCGCAGCCTTGGTACCTTTGCGGTACTTTGGCAGATAGAAGAAGCCCGGCGCAGAGAACTGCCACATTTGTATCTGGGATACTGGATCAAAGCATGCCGGAAGATGAACTACAAAACCCGCTTTCAACCCATCGAAGCACTGCGCGATAGTCACTGGGTGCCGCTATCTGATCCGTGATTTTTGCCAAACGCCAAGAATTCAGGCAGAATTGCGCAATTTAAAATGTCCGAAACGAATTTCCAACGAGGTTTCTACTGAATGGCGAAATCAGATGTCATTGAAATGGAAGGCGTAATTATCGATACGCTTCCTAACACCATGTTCCGTGTTGAGCTTTCTAACGGGCACGTTGTTACCGCTCATATCTCCGGCAAGATGCGCAAGAACTACATCCGCATTCTGACTGGCGACAAGGTCAAGGTTGAGCTTACGCCTTACGACCTGAGCAAAGGCCGAATCGTGTACCGCGCCCGTTAATCGACACAGTCGACATCTGAAAAGCCCCGCCGTAGCGGGGCTTTTTTGTTCAGATGGCTTCTGCGGGCTCGTGCTCGTACTCGAACACCAGTTCACCGTCCTTCAGGTGAATGCGCACATCTCCACCCCGCTCTGACAGGCTGCCGAAGAGGATCTGCTCCGCCAGCGGCCGCTTGATTTTGTCCTGTATCAGGCGGGCCATCGGCCGGGCACCCATGGTTACATCGTAACCCCGTTCTGCCAACCAGGCTTTTGCTTCGTCATCCACGTGCAGAACCACATGTTTCTCGTCAAGCTGCGCCTGCAGCTCGGTGAGGAACTTGTCGACCACATGGGTGATGGTCTCTTTCTGCAAGTCGGCAAATTGTATGATGCCATCGAGACGGTTTCTGAACTCCGGCGTAAAGGTTTTGGTGATCACCTCCATGCCATCGCTGCTGTGATCCTGCTCGCTGAAGCCGATGGAACGGCGGGCCATGCTTTCTGCCCCTGCGTTGGTGGTCATCACCAGAATCACATGGCGGAAATCGGCTTTGCGGCCGTTGTTGTCCGTCAGGGTGCCGTGATCCATCACTTGCAGCAGCAAGTTGAACACCTCCGGATGCGCCTTCTCAATTTCATCAAGCAGCAGTACGCAGTGCGGATGCTTGTTCACCGCTTCTGTCAGCAGGCCGCCCTGGTCGTAGCCGACATAGCCCGGCGGCGCACCAATCAGGCGTGATACCGTATGCCGCTCCATGTACTCAGACATATCAAAGCGCACCAGTTCGATACCCAGCACTTTGGCCAGCTGCTTGGTCACCTCGGTCTTACCAACCCCTGTGGGCCCCGCAAACAAGAAGGCACCTTCCGGCTTCTCCGGTGCTTTCAGGCCAGCCCTGGCCAGCTTGATGGCGGTAGAGAGGGACTCGATAGCCGGATCCTGGCCAAACACCACCATTTTCAGATCCCGCTCCAGATTACGCAGCAGATCCTTATCGCTGGTAGACACGTTCTTCGGCGGAATCCGGGCAATATTGGCCACCACATCTTCGATTTCCGAGACATCAATGGTCTTCTTGCGCTTGTCCTCAGTCATCAACCTCTGCCGGGCACCCGCTTCGTCGATTACATCGATCGCCTTGTCCGGCAAGTGCCGGTCTGTGATGTAGCGGTCTGCAAGCTCGGCCGCTACACGCAAAGCTTTGTCGGTGTACTTGAGGTCATGGTGCTTTTCGAAGTTTGGCTTCAGCCCTTTGAGGATCAGGTAAGTATCTTCAACACTCGGCTCATTCACATCGATCTTCTGAAAGCGACGGGCCAGGGCGCTGTCTTTCTCGAAAATCCCACGGAATTCCTGGTAGGTGGTGGAGCCGATACACCGCAACTCACCCGAGCTGAGCATGGGCTTAAGCAGGTTGGACGCGTCCATAACGCCCCCCGAGGCCGAGCCTGCGCCAATGATCGTGTGAATCTCATCAATAAAGAGAATCGCGTGATCCTGCTTTTTGAGATCGGCCAGCAACCCCTTCAAGCGCTTCTCAAAATCCCCGCGATATTTGGTGCCCGCCAGCAATGCCCCCATATCCAGAGAGTAAACGACCGCATCCGAAATGATCTTCGGCACCTGGCCATCAACAATACGCTTGGCCAAACCTTCCGCAATAGCAGTTTTGCCAACCCCGGCCTCACCCACCAGCAACGGATTGTTCTTGCGGCGGCGAACCAGGATTTGCACTACCCGCTCCACTTCGTGTTCACGGCCGATAAGTGGATCAATGCGGCCCTGGCGAGCTTGTTCATTTAAGTTAGTGGCGTAATTTTCCAGCGGCCGCGACTGGCTGCCCTCTTCCCCCGATTCTTCGTGGGCTGCATGATCAATACCGTCCTGATCTTCTGCCCCCTGTACCCGGGAGATGCCGTGGGAGACATAATTAACCACGTCAATCCGCGCGATGTTCTGCTTTTTCAGCACGTACACCGCTTGGCTCTCTTGTTCGCTGAAGATCGCCACTAACACGTTCGCGCCGGTTACCTCTTTTTTACCAGACGACTGCACATGGAACACTGCCCGCTGCAGCACCCGCTGAAAACCCAGTGTTGGCTGGGTCTCACGATCACTGTCCGAGCCCGGGATCAGGGGCGTGGTGGAATCCACAAAATCCACAAGTTCTTCTTCAAGGCGCTTGAGATCTGCTCCACAGGCTTTCAGCACGCCCACCGCCGATTCGTTATCAAGCAAGGCCAGCAGCAAATGCTCGACCGTCATGAACTCATGACGCTTATCCCGGGCATTTTTGAAGGCCGTATTCAGCGTAATTTCCAGATCTTTACTCAGCATGGGACACCCCAACGTCTGTCAGTCCGCACGTTCTATCTCGCAAAGCAACGGGTGTTCGCACTCCGAAGAATACTGATTCACCTGCGCCGCCTTCGTTTCCGCGATGTCTCGGGTATATACCCCACATACGGCTTTTCCCTGCGTATGGACGAGCAGCATCACCTGCGTCGCCTTTTCTTCATTCATTCCGAAGAACCTCATCAGCACATCTACCACGAAATCCATCGGTGTGTAATCGTCGTTCAGAAGCAAGACCCGGAACCTCGCCGGGCGTTTCAGGGCTGGCTTGGCAGGCGCAACACTGACGCCTTCATGACGCCCGGGCTGATCATCTTCCCCCTGATTAAATACTAGTAGAGAATTTTCAATTGTCTGCATGATTCTGTTTGCCGGTTACTCGGTCTGTAGGGAGCTTTATCGCCACTCCAATGACTTACTGTGGTTGCGCCGGTTCCGGAATTCAAGCCGGAGCGGCCAACAACCGCGACTCATGTATCAATACGAACATGATACCGCTTCCAGACCTGGCAGAACCACTCAATCCGGCTCGCCCGGGACTTGACTCTGGCGCCACTTTGACCGAAAGTTGAGGCGCAATGTAAAATTGTGTAAGCAAAAGATGCCGCTTGTAACCAGCAGCGCCAAGGAATACCCGTTAGACCAACAATAAGTGGAGAGCCCGCCTTCCTCCTTCAGCTGGGAAAGTCATTGACTTCGCCGCTTCAAACGGCACCCGTCGAACTGCCTGGAAGAGTCAGGGCCTCCCGAAGCAGACACACGACACGAACAGGGGAGTTCATCATGCCACGGGGCAAAGTCAAATGGTTCAATAACGCCAAAGGATATGGCTTTATCATCGAAGACGGCTGCAGCGACGATCTGTTTGCCCACTTTTCATCGGTGCAGATGGAGGGCTATAAAACCCTTAAAGCGGGCCAGACAGTCACCTTCGAAAAGAAGCCCGGCGACAAAGGCACCCATGCGGTCAACATTGTTCCGGATGAAGTGCCCGCCAGATCCACCGGCAGCCAGTCCGTGAACTCTGGCCAGAACCCGGATGATTCAGGCGACAGCAGCGGCTACTCGCATCGTGTCGTAAACGCCTGAAACATTTGATGGCGCATTTCGGTTTGCCGCTGGCAGAGCCAGTGGCCGATTTTTCTGCTGCCATCGATTGTCCGCAACTTCTCTCACGCATTCCTTTTTAGTAGGCTTTGTGCCCCGTATCGTCAGGGCAAGGGGATTTCGTGCGTGGCTGAGCTCATACTTTTCAACAAACCGTTTCATGTACTGAGCCAGTTTACCGATGACCGGCCCAAGGCGCCCAGGCGCACTCTCGCAGAATGGATTGACCGTCCGGGCGTCTACCCGGCAGGCAGGCTTGATTACGATTCTGAAGGCCTTCTGTTGTTAACCGACAGCGGCCCTCTGCAACACCGGATTTCCTCACCATCCAACAAAATGCATAAAACCTACTGGGTTCAGGTTGAAGGCCGCATTACCAGCGACGCCCTCCGCCAGCTCGAGCGAGGCGTTCAACTCAAAGATGGCCTTACCCGGCCTGCGAAGACTGCCACCATGGCGCCCCCGGCGGTGTGGCCCAGAATACCGCCGGTGCGCCATCGTGAGAAAGTCCCGACGTCCTGGCTTACCTTGGCCATTACCGAAGGCCGGAACCGGCAGGTCAGGCGAATGACTGCTGCCGTTGGCTTTCCCACATTACGGCTGATTCGCTATCAGATCGGCGACTGGACAATAGATAACCTTGAACCCGGGCACTACCGATCCATTTCCATCAACATGCCGGACACTCCTGCACAGGAAAAGAACCGCACGCGCTGGAGGCGCAAACAGCCATGACCTGGAAACCGCACGCGACTGTTGCTGTCATCGTGGAAGATGTACAAGGGCGTTTTCTGCTGGTTGAAGAAGTCAGCGGGGGCAAAGTCGTATTCAACCAACCCGCCGGTCACATCGAGGAAAATGAAGCGGTTATTGATGCTGTTCGCCGTGAAACTCTCGAAGAAACCGGCTGGGAAGTTGAGCCAACATACTTTCTTGGCCTCTACACCTACAAGGCCCCCGCCAACGGCGCTACTTACCACCGCTTCTGCTACGCCGCCGACGCCGTGCGCCATGTTACCGATGAACTGGACACCGGCATTATTCGGGCGCACTGGCTGAGCCTTCCGGAGATCCGGGAACTGGGCAACCAGCTGCGAAGCCCGATGGTGGTGCGCTGTATCGAGGATTACCGAAACGGTCGCCGTTTTCCTCTTGATGTCATCGTGGATGAACAGACGTAGTCCAGAGATAATGTTAACATCAGCCGTTTTTAGCGGTGACCGGATTCAATGACGCAAATGCCCGAAAGCAACCCCCCCGAACACACCCGTGTGATCGTCGGCATGTCCGGCGGTGTCGACTCCTCTGTGGCAGCCTGGCTCCTGAAAGACCAGGGGTATCAGGTGGAGGGCCTGTTCATGAAGAACTGGGACGAAGACGACGGCACCGAATACTGTACGGCAATGACCGATCTGGCGGATGCACAGGCGGTTGCCGACGCTATTGGCATCAAGCTGCACACCGCCAGCTTTGCCGCAGAATACTGGGATCGTGTCTTCGAACATTTCCTTTCAGAGTACCAGGCCGGGCGAACCCCCAACCCGGATATACTGTGCAACAAGGAAGTAAAATTCCGGGCATTTCTCGACTACGCCGTGACCCTGGGTGCAGACTTTATAGCGACCGGCCACTACACCCGGCAACGCCCCCTGAGCGATGGCAGCGGCCGGGCTCAGCTGTTGAAGGGGCTGGATCCCAATAAAGATCAAAGCTACTTCCTGCACGCGGTATCCGGAGAACGTATCGCCCGCACCCTGTTCCCGGTAGGCGAGCTGGAAAAGCCCGAAGTGCGCAGAATTGCCGAAGCACAGGGCTTCATCACCCATGACAAAAAAGATTCCACCGGTATCTGCTTTATCGGCGAACGCAAATTCACCGATTTTCTCAAGCAATACCTGCCCGCACAACCCGGTAACATTGAAACGCCCGACGGCCAGGTGATTGGCAAGCATCAGGGGTTGATGTATCACACCATCGGGCAGCGCCAGGGCCTGGGCATTGGCGGGCTCGCTGACTTCAACGATGAGCCCTGGTACGTTGCTGAAAAGGATTTGCAACGAAATGTACTGGTTGCGGTTCAGGGCAAACACCATCCACTTCTGTTCTCGCGGGGCCTGATGTCTGGCCCCATCGACTGGGTGGCTGGCGCACCGCCTTCACAGCAGTTCCGCTGCAAGGCGAAAACGCGCTACCGTCAGCCCGACCAGAACTGCGACGTTACCGTGCTGGAGTCCGGCGTGAAAGTCGTCTTCGACGATCCACAAAGGGCGGTTACCCCGGGGCAATCAGTGGTGTTTTACCAGGGCGACATTTGCCTCGGCGGCGGGGTCATCGAAGAGACCTGGCGAGACAGCGAAGCACCGCCAGCCAGGCTATCCGCCCAGCCCCCCGCAGGGAGCCAGGCATGAGCAAAACCCTTCATGACCGCACACTGGCACTGGCAGGGCTGTGTCAGGCTGCCTCGCTAGTCCGGCAGGTTGCCCATCAGGGCTCTTGCAACGAAGCAGACTTTGAAACCTGCATCCGCTCCCTGTTTGCCACAGACGCGGCCACCACTCTTGATGTTTACGGTGGTGAAATGACAGATCTTCGGGAAGGCCTGCGGGTATTGTCTACCGTGCTTGCCGAGCGCGGTCGCAGCCAGGACATGGAGATCATCCGTTACGTTCTGAACCTGATACAACTGGAATCCCAGCTCAAGCGTAACCCGGACATGCTTGATGTCATCGGCAGCCGCATAGAGCAGGCGCGGCATACCGCCAGCCATTTCGGCTATAGCCACGGCAATCTGATCAGCAATCTGGCATCCATCTATGCCGATACCATCAGTACCTTTCGCCTGCGCATCCAGGTCAGTGGCAGCCCGCAGATTCTCCAGCGCACCGAAAACGCCGACAAGGTGCGGGCACTGCTGCTGGCAGGCATCCGCTCCGCCGTGCTCTGGCGGCAAAGTGGCGGCAACCGCTTACAACTTATTTTCGCCCGCAAGAAAGTGATCAACCACGCCCGGGAATTGCTGCGCTGATTCAGCGCGCTGGCTGGTGTATCATTAGCGTCTTCACTTTTCCGATCCGATTTTTCTTTGATGAACTGAGAGGTTTTCGATGGAACTCACCGCCCTGACCGCTATTTCTCCGGTCGATGGCCGCTACGGCAGTAAAGTCAGCGTATTCCGCAGTATCTTCAGTGAATACGGCCTGATCCGTAACCGGGTAACCGTCGAAATCCGCTGGCTCCAGTCTCTGGCGGCACATCCGGCTATTACCGAAGTCCCAGCTTTCTCTGCCGAAGCCAATGACTTTCTCGACAAGCTGGTCAGCGAGTTCAGTCTGGCCGATGCCGAGCGCATCAAGGAAATCGAACGCACCACCAATCACGATGTCAAAGCAGTTGAGTATCTGATCAAAGAAAAGATCGCCGAGGTTCCGGAACTGCACGCGGTTACCGAGTTCGTGCATTTTGCCTGCACCTCCGAGGACATCAACAACCTGTCCCACGCTCTGATGTTGCGCGAAGGTCTTGATCATGGCCTGCTGCCAGGCATGGAAAAGGTCATCGACAAGCTGGCCGAACTGGCCAAGACCCACGCCGAACAGCCCATGCTGTCACGCACCCATGGCCAGACAGCCTCTCCCACGACGGTAGGCAAGGAACTGGCCAACGTAGTCTACCGGCTGCGCCGCCAGCTGAAACAAATCCGAGCCGTAGAACTTCTGGGAAAAATTAATGGCGCAGTAGGCAATTACAATGCCCACCTGTCTGCCTACCCCCAGGTCGACTGGGCCGCCAATGCCAAAGCGTTTATCGAGAGCCTGGGCCTGGACTGGAATCCCTACACCACACAGATCGAGCCCCACGATTACATTGCCGAACTGTACGATGCTATCGCCCGCTTCAACACCATCCTGATCGATCTGGATCGGGACATCTGGGGCTATATCTCGCTGGGTTACTTCAAGCAGAAAACCGTGGCCGGTGAAGTGGGCTCCTCCACCATGCCCCACAAGGTGAACCCCATCGATTTCGAAAACTCCGAGGGCAACCTGGGCATCGCCAACGCCATTTTCGGTCATCTGTCTGCCAAGCTGCCGATTTCACGCTGGCAGCGCGATTTGACTGACTCCACGGTACTGCGCAACCTTGGCGTTGGCTTCGCCCACAGCCTGATTGCCTACGAAGCCACCCTCAAAGGCCTGGGCAAACTGGAAATCAACCCTGCCCGCCTTGATGAAGACCTGAATCAGGCCTGGGAAGTGCTGGCCGAGCCCATCCAGACCGTGATGCGCCGGTATAACATCGAAAAACCCTACGAAAAACTCAAAGACTTGACCCGCGGCAAAGCCATGACCCCAGAAGTCATCAAGAATTTCGTAGAAACCCTGGATATTCCGGAGCAGGCCAAGGCAGAACTACGCGCCCTGACCCCGGACAACTACATTGGAAACGCCGTTGAACAGGCGCGTGCCATCTGACTCGGAGTAACACCATGGACATGCTTGGCGGAATTACACCCACCAAATTTCTGCGCGATTACTGGCAGAAAAAACCGCTGATCATCCGCCAGGCATTTCCCGGATTCCAGTGCCCGGTCAGCCAGGATGAGCTGGCAGGGCTTGCCTGCGAAGAAACCGTCGAATCCCGCATCGTAATCGAGAACGACGCCGGCAAACCCTGGCAACTGCACAATGGGCCCTTCAACCCGGAACGCTTCAGCGAACTTCCGGCTCAGGACTGGACGCTGCTGGTGCAGGGGCTCGACCACTGGGTACCGGAAATTGCCGACCTTCTCGACCATTTCCGCTTTATCCCCAACTGGCGGCTGGATGACATCATGGCCAGCTATGCCCCCAAAGGCGGCAGCGTGGGCCCGCACTATGACATGTATGATGTGTTCCTGCTTCAGGCTCAGGGCCACCGCCGCTGGACGTTTGGCGGCCATTGCGACCACACGTCACCCCGGGTGGAAGGAACGCCCCTGCGAATTCTGAGCAGCTGGGATGGCGAAGAAACCGTGACACTTGCTCCGGGCGATATGCTCTACCTGCCTCCCGGTGTCGGTCACCATGGTGTCGCCGAAGATGACTGCATTACGCTTTCCGTCGGATTCCGCTCGCCAACGGTGGATGACGTGCTCACCAGCTTTACTGACTTTCTAAGCCAGAAAGAGGCGGCGTCCGCGCACCTGGACGATCCCGACCTGCAAATTCAGGATAACCCCGGCACCATCGCACCCGATGTTATTGACCGGCTGGACGCGGTCATCTGCGAACAGCTGGGGGATCGGCGCAATCTCGCACTCTGGTTCGGTCAGTTCGCCACTTCACCCAAAAGTATGGACATTGTTGTCCCCGCAGAAGAGCCAGCCGAGGCGGAAGATCTGGCGGCAGCCATCCACGCCGGCGAACAGCTGCGCTGGAATGAAGGCTCGCGCTTCGCTTACCACGAACTGCACGATGAAACGGCCCTGTTTGTTGATGGTGAGCAGTACCTGCTCAAAGGTGATGCCAGGCCACTTGCCACCCTGCTCTGTGCCAGATCCCGCATCGATATGACGGCACTATCGCATTTTGCCGCCGATCCGGCCTTGCTGGGGTTGCTGACCAATCTCTACAATCAGGGTTCAGTCTACTTCGAGTAAATGATGGAACTGAGATTCCGACAATACAGCTGGCAGCTCGCGCCGGGATCCATTCGGGATATCCGGCAACGGGTATTTGTGGATGAACAGCGGGTACCACCAGATCTCGAGTGGGACGCAACCGACGAGATCGCAGATCATTATCTGGCGGTTGACCGCGATAACCGTCCGGTTGCTACCGCCCGAATGTTCTCGGCTCTTGAGGAGACCGGCTACATAGGCCGAATGGCGGTGCTGCCTGAATTCCGCGGTCTGGGTGTCGGCGATGCGTTATTGTGCCACCTGTTGTCGGAGGCTGCAGGGCGCTATCAGGAACTCCGGTTATCCGCCCAGGAACATGCCATCGGTTTCTATCAGCGCCGCGGATTTCATACGGCGTCTGCGCGACCCTACGACGACGCGGGCATTCCCCACCTTGATATGCGCTGTCTGGCACCTGCCCTTGCCCATCGCGCGGGCCGCAATCACGCTAACCCGCTGATTCTCGGCGCAGACAGCGAATCCTGGCTGTTCGACAAGGACTGCTCGCTTCGGGATTTGATGGATTCACTGGTAGGCCAGGCCGGTCAGCGCCTGTGGCTCTATGACCAGGTTCTCGACCACGACCTGTACGACCGGCACCGGCTGCGCGAACTGGTTTCGGCGCTGGCACGCCGCCACAGGATCAGCGAAGTCCGCCTGCTGATCCACGACGACAAACCCCTGGTCAAGCGGCGCCATCAACTGGTCGAGCTGATGCGAAGGCTTACCAGCCGGGTCGAGTTGCGCCTGGTCAACCCGGACTACCCTTTCGAAGATCAGCCCTTCCTGCTGGTAGATCGGCAGGGCGTTCTGTATCGCCATAGCTTCGACAAGCCCGAGGGCTTTGCCGATTTCTCGGCTCACGGGCGGGTGAGAATCCTGTCGGAAGCATTCCAGAAAATGTGGGATGCTGCCCGCCCTTCTCTGGAACTTCGTGAACTACCGCTCTGAGCGTGACATCGGCAGCACCTGGGGAGACTCGAACCGGGCTCCGAAAGGAGCAAACTCTTCATCCACCTCTTCCGCTACCTCGGCAATCAGCTTTCGTAGCCACTGATGATCGGCATTGTGCTGCAGCAGAGGGCTCCAGGCCATTTTCAGCTCGAATGGCGGGATTTCAAACGGCGGCACCTTAACCACCAGATTGTCATTGTCCTTCTGCAGCCAGGCCGCCCGTGACGGCAAGGTCGCAATCAGATCGTGCTGCCCGGCCAGCAGCATCGCCACCTGGTAGTGTCGGGTAAACACGGAAATCTGCCGTTTTCTGCCCATGCGGCCCAGTGCCTCGTCTACCCACCCCAGCCTCTGGACATCCTTCGGGTTTACCCCGGTACCAACGCCAAAGCCAGTTTTACTGACCCAGATATGACTGGCATCCAGGTAGGTATCAAGGGTAAACGGAACCTTCAGAATAGGGTTGCGGGCATTCATCAGGCACGCGAAGTACTCGGTCCACAGGGTTTTCTGATGAAACGACTGCGGGATCTTGTCGAAGCGGTTGATGGCCATATCAAGACGCCCCTGCTCAACGTCCAGAAAACTGACATCACTGGGCGTCAGCACGTCGAGAGTTATAGAGGGCGCTTCCTGCCGAATACGCCGTAACACTCGCGGCATCAGGCAGGATTCAGCGTAATCACTGGCCATGATCCGGAATACCCGCTGGCTTTCGTGGGCCAGAAAAGGCGTTTTCTCCTGTACCGCCTGCTCGATATCAGCCAGTATGCCCCGAACCAGGGGCTGCAACTCCCTCGCCCGTTCTGTCGCCGTCATCCCCTCGCTGGTGCGCACCAGCAGCGGGTCACCGAACATATCCCGCAAGCGGCGTAATCCGTTGCTCATGGCTGGCTGGGTTATGCCAAGATGGCTGGCAGCCTTGGTTACGTTGCGCTCCCGCAACAATACATCAAGGTAAACCAGTAAATTCAAATCCACCCGAGACAAATTCACGGGGCACACCTCCAAAGCCGGATCCAAACTATGATATTCATCGCTTAAATATACCAGCCAATCAAAATTCATCAATTGAATAGCTTGTCTGTTCAGACTCTCACATAAAAGACGGGCAGCCGGTTTTCTGCTAGTCTTTCAGGTTGTTATCCTGCTGCAGGCCGTCATGCCCGTAGCAGGCAATCAAAGGCTCGCCAGCCGTCACCTTTTATCCGGAGCCTGGCCCGAATCATGGACACCACCACCATTGTGTTACTGCTCGCAGGCATTGTTGCCGCGTCCCTCATCATCATTGTCATCAGCCAGATGCGGGAAAAGGCACGGATAGAGCGGGCTCGTAGAATGACCCGCCAGGAAGACGCCTACAAACGGGCTTCCCGCCTTTTTACTGATATTCCGGGCCAATACCTGACCGACGACCTGAAGCTATTTTTGCTCAAATGCATGGAAGATGCCTGCAAGGAGCTGATGGCATTGAAAAGCGAGAAGCCGGTAAAGGACTGGTTAGCCAGTGTTCAGGAAACCCGCCAGAAGGTTGCGGGGAAGACCGACCAGCGCCGGGCAACCCGTATCGATTCTCCGGAAAAGGCTAACGACACCAAAGCATTACTGCAAAGCCTGTTCAAGCTGATCGAAAGCCAGCATAAGGCCGGGCGTGTGGATGCCGCTACTGCAAAAAAGAACCTGAAGTATGTGCTGTTTCTGGTGCACAAGACCCATGCCGACCTGCACGTATTTCAGGCCCGCGATTACATCCGCCAGAACGAAATACGCAAAGCCATTCATGCCTATCATCTGGCCAGCACTGAAATCGGGAAATCGCGGGACAATCCCCTGGCAATGAAGGCCGTCAAGAGTTTCCGCACCCGGATCAAAGAACTCGAAGCCATGAGCGCTCAGGGGGCCATTGATGCAGACAGTTCTGCCAAGCTCGACAAAGAATGGGATCACTTTCTTGAAGATGATGATTCCTGGAAGAAAAAGGCTGACTACGATAACTGACCTATCCCGACAATCATCACGAGCCATCTGCGGAACCCGCTGTCATCGTGTTTAATCGAGTCCGACAACGCCTCTCCTATCGCCTGACCCGGGATACCGTTCTGGTGGCCATGGTGCTGGGCCTGGTACTGAATCTTCTGCAAATCACGCTCGACTATTTTGTTGCCAGAGACGCCATGGAACAGGAAGTCCGGGCTCTTATCATGATCAGCCAGAGCCCGGCCTCCCAGATTGCCTACAACATAGATACACGGCTTGCAGAGGAGCTGCTCGACGGACTGTTGCAACATCCGGCCACCATCGATGCCCGCATTATCGACAGCGACAAACAAACCATGGCAGCGGCCAGCCGCAGCAGCCCCGAGTCCCGCTACCGCTGGGCCAGCGATTTGCTGTTCGGGGCCAATCGTGTCTTCAGCCAGGAGCTCCGGGTATCGCAACTGGCGGATCTTCCGCTGGGGCACCTGGTGCTGACCGTCGACACCTATCACTATGGCCTGCAGTTTCTGTCACGGGCCACCAACACACTGATCATCGGCATGCTCAAGAGCCTGGCGTTATCCGGCGCGCTGCTGGCTATCTTCTACTTGGTGCTTACACGGCCCATGATGAGCGTGATCAATGCCCTGAGCCAGGTGAAAGCCAGCTCTCCGGAAACAGTCCGGCTCCCGGTGCCCGAACACCATGAGCGCGATGAAATCGGCACCATGGTGGGGATCGTCAACCAGCACCTGGCCAACATGGAACAAAGTGTTATCCAGCTTCGAAAAGCAGAAAGCGCCATCAAAAATTACTCCAGTGAACTGGAGCAGGAGGTGGAAGATCGTACACGGGAGATTTCGGAAAAAAACGAGGCTCTGCAAAGGGGCAACAGGGCTCTGGTTCGGGCCAAAGAAGATGCGGTAAGGCGCGCCCGGGCCCGGGCAAACTTTCTCGCCAGCATGAGCCATGAGATCCGCACTCCGTTGAATGGCGTTCTGGGCATGCTTGGCCTGGCTTTGGACAGCGAACAGGATGATAGCCAGCGGAACCGACTTGAAATCGCCTTGACCGCGGGCCAGAGCCTGCTCAGCCTGTTGAATGATATTCTGGACATTTCCAAAGTTGAAGCTGGTAAGCTCAGCCTGGAGACGATTCCCTTCAGCGCCCGCAGCCTGATCGAGGAGTGCAGCACGCTGCATGCGCAACAGGCCCGTAAGAAACAGATCACGCTGATCAATGAAACTGCACCAGACATGCCTGGCAGTTTTCTGGGTGACCCCACACGAATTCGCCAGGTGCTGAACAACCTGTTGAGCAACGCCATCAAGTTCACTGACAGCGGCAGTGTAACAATCCGCGCAGGCTGGTCTGGCGGCACCCTGACCCTGGAGGTGATCGATACGGGGATCGGTATGTCCAAAACCGGCCTGCAGCGGATATTCTCTCCGTTTGCCCAGGCCGATACCGATACCACCCGGCTCTACGGCGGCACCGGCCTGGGACTTACCCTGTGCCGGCAACTGGTGGATCGGATGCATGGTCGTATCCGCGTCGACTCACAGGAAGGCAGGGGAACCCACTTTACCGTAACCCTGCCGCTGCCCGTGCACCAACCTGAGCACCAGTTGCTCACGCCACCCCCGCCACAGAATCCGGCCGGGGCAACAGAAGGGGTTAGCCTGAACATCCTGCTGGTTGAGGACAACCAGGTAAACCAGTTGGTGGCCAGCAGTCTGCTGAAGAAACTCGGGCACCGGGTGGACCTTGCCGAGAACGGCAAAAAGGGCATCGAAGCACTGCAACGTCAAACCTACGATCTGGTGCTGATGGACTGCCAGATGCCGGTGATGGACGGCTATGAGGCAACCCGAATAATCCGCAGGAACCCGCGCTGGCAGCAGATACCGATCATAGCCGTCACCGCCAACGTTATGCAGGGGGATCGGGAAGACTGCCTGGCATCCGGTATGAATGACTACATTACCAAGCCGTACAACCGTGACGAGTTGAGGGCGGTGATCAACCACTGGGGCCAGCCAAATTCGCCGCCCCCGGGCAGTGATGATCTGTAGGTTCCCGGCTCAGAGCAAAGCTTCGATATCGGCCCGGATGTCTTCCGGTTTCACCGTTGGTGCATAACGCCGGACAACCTGGCCTTCTCGGTTAACCAGAAACTTGGTGAAATTCCATTTGATTTTCTCCGACCCCATCACCCCCCGGGCTTCGCGCTTGAGAAACTGAAACAGGGGGTGTGCGCCATCACCGTTCACATCCACCTTGGCAAACATGGGGAATTCCACCCCGTAGTTCAGTGAACAGAACTGGCTGATACTGTCGTCGTTCCCCGGATCCTGATTCATGAACTGGTTGCAGGGAAAGCCCAGTATCGCAAGGCCACTGCCGGACAGTTTCTGGTGCAGCGCCTGCAAACCCTCGAACTGGGGGGTAAAACCGCATTTGGACGCCGTATTCACGATCAGCAACACCTCGCCGCGATAATCTCCGAGTGACACCTCCTGCCCTTTGATGTCCTTTGCCGTGAAGTCGTATATGGTCGGGGATGACATAAACTTTCCTTTAAATGGGTGAACTTCGCCGAATGGTGCAAAATACCCTCTGCACAATCAACTGATACGTCCCGAAAGCGAGAACCAGCCACCGCAGTGCCTCATTTCGCCACAATTCCACACATTTGCCCCTGTTGCCCCACGGCCTCCCTCCGCTAGAATAGGTGTTCCGGTTTTTCCGGCCTCCATCAGAATGTTAGCGAAGGACGCAAACTCCCATGCAGAACTTTTTCAAATCCGCCAAGCTCGACAACGTGTGCTATGAAATTCGTGGCGTGGTTCTGCGCGAGGCGCGACGGCTCGAAGAAGAAGGCCATCGGGTTCTGAAACTCAACATCGGCAACCCGGCAACCTTCGAGCTGGATGTTCCCGAAGAAATCCAGCAGGACGTCATCCATAACATGCACCTGGCCCAGGGTTATGTGGAATCCAAGGGTCTGTTCTCCGCCCGCAAGGCGGTCATGCACTACTGCCAGCAACGGGGCATTGCCAAAGTCGACATTGACGACATTTATCTGGGCAACGGTGTCAGTGAGCTGATCGTGATGTCCATGCAGGCGCTGCTCAATACCGGAGACGAAGTGCTGATTCCGGCCCCGGACTACCCCCTGTGGACGGCCGCAGTAACCTTGTCCAGCGGCAAGCCGGTGCACTACCACTGCGACGAGCAACAGAACTGGTTCCCGGATATCGACGATATTCGCAAAAAGATTACCCGCCGGACCCGGGCCATTGTACTGATCAACCCCAACAATCCGACCGGAGCCGTCTATTCGGAGGAGCTGCTGCATCAGGTGATTGAACTCGCCCGTCAGCACAACCTGATTGTTCTGGCCGACGAAATCTACGACAAGATTCTTTACGACGGCACCCAGCATACCTCCGTTGCATCACTGGCCGACGACGTTCTGTTCTTTACCTACAATGGCCTGTCGAAAAATTATCGAGCAGCTGGCTATCGTTCGGGCTGGATGATTATCAGCGGAGCGAAGCATCGCGCCAGGGATCTGATAGAAGGCATCGACATGCTGTCAAATATGCGGCTGTGCGCCAACGTGCCAGCCCAGCTGGCGATTCAGACAGCCCTCGGTGGCTATCAGTCGATTAACGACCTGGTTACCCCGGGTGGCCGGCTCTATGAACAGCGCGAAATCGCCTGGCGCATGCTCAACGACATCCCCGGCGTCAGCTGTGTAAAGCCAATGGGGGCACTGTACCTGTTCCCGCGCCTGGACCCGAAGCAGTTCCCGATCGTGAATGATGAAAAGCTGGTTCTGGATCTGCTGTTGCAGGAAAAAATCCTGCTGGTTCAGGGGTCGGCTTTTAACATAGACGATAAGCAACACCTGCGGGTGGTGTTCCTGCCACGCAAAGATAGTCTGGAAGATGCCATGGGCAGGCTGGGCAACTTCCTGGAACACTACCGGCAGTAATCAGAGTAGCTATGGCCGACATCCACGTTGAAGAATTCTACAAAGACGTCGCGGTGGCTCTGGTGCAGCTCTACGGCGCCTTTCCACGGCGCATCAACCTGTTTGTTGAAGACATTTCCGGGCCAGATCAGCCCGATGAGTTCGGGCTTCACAGCAAGCGCCACATGGCCTGTTTCGGCGCACTGCTCTGGCTCTCAGAAGAGGGCCTGTTACGCTATGTTGATACCATCCGACAGGAGGCTCTGGATCAGGTTGTGCTTACCAGAGCTGCCTTCGTTCGGTTGAGTTCAACCGCACCTCGAGCACTGGTGGATCAGCTGGCGCCCGCCAGCTCTGATGCTGACCTTCCGCCCTCAGTCCTGCAGGATCGCTCTACCCGGATAAACCTGCTCCGTGCGGCGATCAGAAGCGGTCGCTCCAGCCAGATTGCGCTGGCGGTGCAGTCTGCGTTCTTCAGTGAAGGCTGATCATTAAATGCGGTTTAGACCCTTGAAGCACTGAACCTGAACCACATATACCGGTCATAGAGCCACACCACCTATCCGTTTGTCTGAACAGGAAACATCATGCGCATTCTACTTTTCCTCGCCACCAACCTGGCCGTTGTTCTGGTCGCGAGTTTCACCCTGAGATTGCTGGGTGTCGACAGCTATCTTGCCCAGCAGGGGATGAACTACGGCTCATTACTGGCCTTTGCCGCAGTGTTCGGTTTCGCAGGCTCGCTGGTCTCACTTCTGATTTCCAAGCCAATGGCAAAGTGGAGCACCCGGGCACGGGTTATCGATTCGCCCCGCACCCCCGCCGAACGTTGGCTGGTGGAGACCGTGGCGGAACTGGCAAAAAATGCGGGAATCGGAATGCCGGAGGTTGCCATTTTCCCGGCGCAACAATCAAATGCCTTTGCCACAGGATGGAATCGGAACAACTCGCTGGTAGCGGTAAGTGAAGGGCTGCTGAGCCGTTTCAGCAAAGATGAAATCCGTGCGGTACTGGGCCATGAGATCGGCCATGTGGCCAATGGCGACATGGTAACGCTGGCTCTGATTCAGGGCGTTGTAAACACCTTCGTAATTTTCGCTTCCCGCGTTATCGGCTCCCTGGTTGATCGGGTCATCTTCAAAAATGAAGACGGCCACGGCATCGGCTTTTTCGTGGTCAGCATGATTGCCGAGGTCGTGCTTGGCATTTTAGCCAGCACCATTGTCTTCTGGTTTTCCCGCCGCCGGGAGTTCCGTGCCGATATTGCCGGTGCGCAACTGGCTGGCAGATCGGCCATGATCAGTGCTCTCGCCCGCCTGAAACAGGAAAGTGAAGTGCCAGATCAGATGCCCGATACCCTGCAGGCCTTCGGAATTAACCGAGGCGCCCGGCAGGGATTGGCCGCCCTGTTTATGACTCACCCGCCACTGGATGAGCGGATCGCAGCACTGAAGAACGCTGCCGCCTGACGTTACAGAGCCTATAATCAACAACGAAAAAAGGGCGCGATTGCGCCCTTTTTTCATTATTCAAGGCCACCCCCGGTTACATACGGAGCTTGAAACCTAGAGCCTTGAAACTGTCCTGAATAGCCTTGCTCGACCCCTTAAGCTGCACCTTCAGGCTGGAACACTCTCGCCTGATCGGGTACTCCTTCCGCAGCCGGTCGAATCCCTCGGCGCGCTGAGCGTCGTCGCCGCGCATGGTCAGGCGCAGGCGCGCATCGTCACGACGGGGGTCGTAACACGCCCTCAATGCCACTTCCACGGATTCGTTCTGACCTGCATTACTGGTAAAGCACAACTGGCTGAGCGCGGCCTGCGGCAGAAACTGCCCCGCCTGCTTACGCACCGGCAAACCAAGGAATAGGCACAGGGCTTTGTAGATCATCTCGGAGCCTTGCATCTTGCCCTCAAGGCTATAACCCGCGATATGAGGTGTCGCCAGCCAAACCTTCTCAACCAGAGCCGGGTCTATGCCCGGCTCGTTTTCCCAGACGTCCAGCACGACCGTCGGAGCAGACGGCTGCTGCAAGCGCTCCAATAACGCTGAGCCGTCAATCACTTCTCCACGCCCGGAGTTGATCAGCAGTTGATGTTCGCCCAGACGTGACAGTTCCTCCCGGGCAATCATTTTTTCCGTAGGGTGAGCACCGCTCCGGGTTAATGGCGTGTGCAAGGTGATAACGTCGCAACCCAGAATGTCATCCAGGCCAACAAAATCGTCGGCGTTCTCTGGCTCACGATCTTGCCGTGGCGGGTCACAAAGCTTGACCTTGAACCCAAGACGAACAAGTACCCGGGCCAGTTCCCCTCCAACATTACCGGCACCAACCACACCCACGGACAGGCCGGTCCAGTCCTCGAGACCGCATTTTTCAGCATACAGCGAAACCACTGAAAGCACGTACTCCGCCACGCTGGTCGCGTTGGAACCGGGGGCTGCGGCAAATCCGATACCTTTGTCTCTCAGGTAAGCAAGATCGATGTGATCGGTACCGATGGTCGCTGTGCCCACAAACCGGACGTGGGACCCCTCAAGCAGCGACTGATTCACCCGGGAAACTGAACGCACCAGAAGAATGTCCGCGTCCCGGACATCTCCCGGCCCAAGATTACGGCCATTCACCCGACGAATTTCACCGATGTCTCCGAAGAACGAATCCAAGAGAGGAATGTTCTCGTCGGCAACGATCAACATAGTGCTAATCTCCAGCTGACTATCAATAACGACGGGGACGACTGCCGCCCCGGTTACCACCGCCCTGCGGCCGACGGCCACCCCGTTTGCGGGTAATGGGCGGATTATCCATTTTTATCACCAGGCTCTCGTCCGGCACGGTGGTCTTCAGCTTCTGGCTGATATAGGTTTCAATCGCCGGCAGTGCAAAGGCGTCATCTTCACCGGCAAAACTGACAGATACCCCGGTTTTACCCGCCCGGCCTGTGCGGCCAATGCGGTGAACATAGTCTTCCGCGTTGTCCGGCAGGTTGTAGTTGAATACATGGGTCACGCCGTTTACGTGAATACCGCGCCCGGCGACATCGGTGGCCACCAGCACCTGGATCTGCCCCTTCTTGAACTGATCCAGTGTTTTCAGGCGCTTGTTCTGGGCGATCTCGCCCGACATCAGGGCGGCTTTGACCCCCTGGTTCTTCAGATCTTCCTCAAGATCCCGGCACTGATCCCGACGATTGGCGAAGACAATGGCCTTTTCCACTTCCGGCCGCTTCAGGTAGTTCACCAGCACCGGCAATTTTTCGTCGTCCGCCACCAGATAAACGGTCTGCTCAACCCGCTCTGCGGTCTTCTGTTCCGGCTCGATCTCGACAAATTCAGCATTACGCGTCCACATGGACGCCAGATTCAACACGTCCTGATTGAAGGTGGCACTGAACAGCAGAGTCTGACGCTCATCTTTCGGTGTGCATTTGCGAATAATCCGCTTTACATCCGGGATGAAGCCCATATCGAGCATCCGGTCTGCTTCATCGAGAATCAGAATGTCCAGCTGATCCAGAAAAACGTCCTGGGATCCGAGAAAATCGATCAGCCGCCCGGGGGTCGCCACCAGAATGTCGACAACGTCGTTCTGCAACTGCTCTCGCTGCTTGTCGTAGTTCATGCCACCCACCACAGTCACCACATTATGGCCAGTGTAGTGGCACAACTGCTCGGCATCTTTGGCGATCTGCATCGCCAGCTCCCGGGTGGGCGCCAGGGCCAGCACCCGGGGCTCAGAAGCAAAACGTTCTTTTTCGGCAATCGGTGTTTCGAGCAACGCCTGAATGGCGGTGATCAGAAAGGCCGCCGTTTTTCCTGTGCCGGTTTGTGCCTGGCCAATAAGATCCTCACAGGCCAGAGTCCAGGGTAGTGTTTCCGCCTGGATGGGCGTGCAGTACTCGAAGCCGATCTTACTGATGGCGTCCAGCAATCGCTTGTCCAGGTGAAGGTCACCAAAGCGCAAATCGCCGGTGTGTTTGATGTCCGAAGTCATAAAATTTCAGGTATCCTTGATGGGTCGAAATCCGGTAGCATGCCGGTGAGCCGTTTTCTGGTTCGTGTCCAGTCTTCATGGATGCGGCTTCCGGTGCCATAAAACCGGACCAATGCGTCAAAAAATATTTGCGCTCTTGCTGGCAGGCCATTTGCCAGATAGCTGTCGGCCTGCAGGCACAGATTGTGCCGGAATAAGGTCTCGTTGGCCGCACCAGAGCCAGCCAGGTTGTCCACACTGATGTTAAACCTGAAGCCCGCCGCCAGTGCCATCATGCACTCGATCGCCTGTGGCTTGACCTCTACCTGCTCGAACGCAAACTGCTGCTCCGGTGTTCGACCATCGGGACAATACCAATAGCCGTAATCATACAGTGTGCGCCGTTGCTCACCGGCAATACACCAATGGGCAATTTCGTGCAGGGCGCTGGCAAAATAGCCATGGGCAAACACCACCTGCGCCGGAGCATCCGGGCCAGCGGCAGGCAGATATTCAGGTTCGTGCCCGCCCCTGACCAGAACGGTCTGGTGTGATTCCAGGAATAGGCCATTGAACAGCGTGATAAGATCGTCTGGGTTGTGATTCATTGGTTCGCTATTGTGCGACTTTAAAGCAGCCAATACCAGTGGGAACTTTATCTGACCCCGTGTGTCCACTGGCTGCAATGCTATTACTTATCTACTACAGAAGCAGGAAACGCCGGATCCATGTTGTTAGCCAAGGCCAGAGTGCTCAGTTTTAACGATCGCCTGAATCATCTTTTCGCCGCACTGGCCTTCCTGCTTATATCAGCTCAGGTTCAGGCCTTCGGAGCCGGGAGCAGCGCTTTCGGTAACAGTGAGTTTCTGCCGGTCGACCAGGCGCTGCCTTTCAACTACACCACCGGCAACGGTAGCGTAGATTTATCCTGGGATATAGCACCCGGGCATTACCTTTATCTGGAGCGGATTCAGATCACCAGCCTGACTGAGGGCGCACGCACGGGCAAACCCGAATTTTCCCTGGATGGCACCCTGACCAACGATGAGTTTTTCGGTGAAACCACGGTGTTCTATGATCCGGTCACCGCTCGCGTGCCGGTCAGCCTGCCGGACGGCGTCAAGGAAGCCCAGCTGCAAGTTACCTACCAGGGCTGCGCCGAAGCCGGGCTTTGTTATCCGCCCCAGACCAGGGATCTTCTCTACTACGCGGGCAGCGGTGATAACGTCAACCCGGCAAGCGCCAGCAGCACCAGCAAATCCGGTTCGACTGAAAACACCGCCGCGAACACATCAACCGCCACCGGCCTGGCCGGTTTTTTGTCCAGCCAGTCGGTGTGGATGATTGTCGGCGTGTTCTTCCTGCTGGGGCTTGGGCTTACCTTCACCCCCTGCGTGCTGCCCATGGTGCCTATTATCTCGTCGATGGTATCCGGCCGTAACACCCGTACAACGGGTCACGCCTTGCTGCTATCCGGCAGCTATGTTCTGGGAATGGCGCTCACCTACGCCGCCGCCGGGGTCATCACCGGCCTTCTCGGAGCCAGCTTCAACCTGCAGGCGCAGCTGCAGTCGCCCTGGGTGCTCGGCGTGTTTGCGGCCCTGTTTACGGTGTTTGCACTGTCAATGTTCGACCTGTTCGAAATCCAGTTACCCAGGTTCATCCGCGACCCGCTGAATAACGCCAGCCATCAGCTTACCGGCTCGCGCGTTGTCAGCATTTTCGGTATCGGCGCTCTGTCTGCACTGATTGTTTCACCCTGCGTTTCTGCGCCATTGGCAGGCAGCCTGCTGTATATATCCACCACTCAGGATGCGGTTATTGGTGGGCTCTCTCTGCTGGCTCTGGGTCTTGGCATGGGCGTACCGCTGATTCTGGTCGCGGTGGGTGGCCGCTCGCTGTTGCCGTCCTCCGGGCACTGGATGTCGACCATCAAGCATTTTTACGGCGTACTTTTACTGGCCGTTGCCATCTGGCTGGTGGAACGGCTGGTGCCGGTGTGGATGGGCCTGACACTCTGGGGGCTACTGGTGGCAATTACCGGCGTGCAGCTGGGCGCCTTTGACGCCGCCAAAGCAGGCTGGCAACGTACCCGCAAAGGCTTTGGCCTGGTATTTTTTGCTTACGGACTCGCGCTGCTGGCTGGCGCCGTGACGGGCGCAGATGACCCCCTTCGTCCGCTGGCGCCGTTTACCGCCTCCGCATCATCTGCCGCCACTCCGGGCCCGGCCAGTCATGCCGGTTTCCAGCGGGTGGAAGAGCCGAAGCAAATCCGTACCATGCTGGCCGAAGCGCGCCGCAACAGCCAGCCTGTGATGCTGGATTTCTATGCTGACTGGTGTATTTCCTGCAAGATTATGGAGCGGAATGTCTTCAGCGATGCACAGGTGATTCAGGCGCTCGCACCCTTTACTCTGTTACAGATTGACATGACCGACAACACGCCGGAGCAGCAAGCACTTCTGGATGAGCTGGGGCTGTTCGGGCCGCCCGCCATTCTGTTCTATCAGCCAGGCGGCAGAGAGCTGGGTGATGCGCGGGTGCTTGGCGAGATGAACAGGCAACAGTTCCTCGATCACCTCCGAAGCATTAAACGGGCCATCTGACCGCGCGCCCTGCCCTCACCCTTCACAACGGCGGATAAGGTAGACGAAGAGCCCGTCCGCCTCTTCCTGGCTTAACAGGTCGTGGCCAAGGAACTGACAAAACCGTGGCACATCACGGGTGGTTGACGGATCTGTTGCGACCACTCGCAACACCTGCCCCACGGGGATTTCATTCATGCGGGTGTGAAGCATCATCACCGGCTCCGGGCAAAACAGGCCCCGGGCATCCAGTTCTGCGTCGTGATTCTGTATTGCCAACTCCAACCTCCTGAATAGCGTGATTTTCTGTTATTTACTGCTAAATTATTGTTTATAGCAACGAAAACAAAGGGTACGTAACATGATTAGGGTATTAATCGAACGCCACATCGCCGAAACACTGGAAACGGCCTACGAAGAACGGGCCAGGAAAGTGCTGCAACGGGCAGTCAACACCCCCGGTTTTATTTCCGGTGAGACCCTGGTGGACAGCCACGATCCCAACCACCGGATCACCCTGGCCAACTGGCGCTCAGAAGCCGATTGGGATCGCTGGTACCACTCGCCGGATCGCAAGGAACTCATGGCGGAACTGGCCCCTATGATGGATCGTGACGAAATGATCACTGTGCTTGAGCAAAGCGCGATGCCGTAACTGCGGGCTATTAATCCAACCGTTCGATAAAACAGGTGATTTCCTCACGGTCGTGGTAAAGGTGGCGCGCCCGAACCCGACAGTTCAGCTCCGCCTTTTCCAGCCCGTCCAGCAACCTCTCCCGGCAGACCAGCCATTCTTCGTAGCGCTTTTTCATCGGCAACTTCAAGTTGAACACGGTATAGCGACACAGCTTACCGGTGACCCATGCCAGCGCCAGATCCACCGTGCGCCTTGGCTTGTCCACAATATCGCACACCATCCAGTCTATACTTCGCCGGGGCTGCCAGGTATAACCATCGGCCTGAACATGCTCCACATGCCCGGTGGCCATTAGCTCAGCATTCATCGGGCCGTTATCGACTGCCGTCACCATCATACCCTGCTGCACCAGTTGCCAGGTCCAGCCGCCCGGCGCAGCTCCGAGATCTGCGGCTTTCTTGCCTCCACCCAGGTAATCCAGCCAGTATTCAGCGGGAATGAAGACCTTCCAGGCTTCCTCCAGCTTCAGTGCGGAGCGGCTGGGCGCAGAGGCCTGCTGTTTCAGCCGCGGAATTCCAGACAGCCAGGCCGCCCGGTTGCCCGTGAGGCTGTAGCCAATAACCGCCGTTTCGAAATTCAGCAAGAACACTTCAAGGCGCGCCCGAGGCTGCAGCCCCCCCTCTGATACCAGCAACCCCGCCTGCTTGAGAGTCCGTGAAAGAGGCGCGGCCCACTTCCTGGCAAAATTGCCCAGATCCCGGTCTGCATTGGTCTCCGGAACCCGGATTTCCACTCGCTCGGCGAATGAGCCAGCCCAGTCGGCGTCTTTCAGGAAGTCGACAACTGCCCCCACCCGATCTTTCGCTGGCAAAGAGCAATCACCGAGCAACACCAGCCAGTCACGGGTGAACACCAGATTGTCAAGGTGAAGCCTCGCCATCAGGTGCTCGGCGGACTCTTCGCTACTCAGGGTAAACCTCACCAGCCCCGCGTTGCGAACCGGCTGGAAGTAGCCGAAGGCCCCCTTTGCCGCTGCCAGATCAACCAGTTCCTGCCCGGCCTCGGCCTCGAAGCCCGGCCGACATACCAACATAAGCTGTTGCATTAAAAAACCTTTTAGAGTGCTGCTGCCGCCAGAAAGCCGACGCTCTGGCAACATCAAAAATTGAAGCCGTTTAACGGCAACATTTGTGGTCTTTGGCTACACTTTCCGACTCATACCGCATGGACAAGGGATGATGCTGCATCAGAGGACGCTACTGGCCTGGATCATGGTCATATCAAGCCTGCTACTCTCCAGCCCGGGCCTGGCGGCTGCGCCCTGCCCAACCCTCGACGCCAGCGATCCAGCGGCCAGAAACAACATCAACCATTATTTGTGCTATTACGCTGCTGCACTCAATAGCCCGGCCCACACAGCAGACAGCCCGGAGGCGCTGCCCGCAACCCTGGCCTGGCAGCCTGCCCGCGGACTGGATCTGGTATTCAGCCAGACCAGCGCCGTCTATTGGATTACGCTGAGCATCAGGAATACGGGCGATGAGCCACACCAGTGGTTTCTCGAACTCCACTATCCACTCCTGGACGATGTCCGCTTCTGGCAGCGACACAACCAACTCTCAACAGAGAAACCGCTGCTTACCGGAGATCAACGTCCCTTTGCCAGTCGGGCCATAGATTACCGCTATTTCCTGTTGCCCGTCACACTGGATCCGGGCGAAACCCTGGATATCTATCTGCGCGTACACAGCAGTGGCGCCCTGAACGTACCCCTGAGCCTGTACACAGCAAGTGAAATCATTACCGACAGTAACCAGCTCACCCTGATTCACGGCCTCTTTTACGGTGCGCTGACGATTCTGGCGGTCTTCAATCTGTTGCTGTTCGCCAGTTCCCACACCCGCTACTATTTCTACAACGCATTCTACATTGCGTCCATGGGCCTCTTTCTGTTCATTATGGGCGGATTTGCCAACCAGTACTTCTGGCCGGAAAACACAACGCTGGCCTACTACTCCATTCCCGTCACCTTGATGGTGTGTGCCCTGGCCATGACGCTATTCGGCTGGTCATTTCTGGAAGTAGCCAGGGGCACACTGGCCGAAAAAGCTCTGCAAAGCCTGGTCACCATCATTGTGGGCTTTCTTGTTCTGACATTCCTGATCCCTTATAACAAATCCATCCTCATGAATACGGCGCTGACGCTGATCGTAATTGCCACCTTGCAGATCATCGCCTTTGTCCGCTGGCGCCAGGGCTACCTGCCTGCCATCTGGTATCTCTCTGCCTGGGGCGTAATGGTAACCGGCGCCATGGTGTACGCGCTGGCCGCGTTCGGATATCTTGGGGACTACCAGGCCCGCGAAGTGATGATGCAGGCCGTGGTCGGCACCCAGGTTATTTTGCTGAACTACGCACTGGTACAACGCTGGCGGCTGCTAAACCAGAAGCTTTTCGACGTTGAACACGAGGCCCGCACCGGCCTTGAGCTCAAGGTGAACGAGCGAACGGCCCAATTGCGCCATGCCATGAAAGAGCTGGAGCAAGCTAACCGCCAACTGGCCGCGCTCAGCCTGAATGATGCGCTGACCGGGTTGTTCAACCGACGCCACATGGACAACCAGCTTTCACAACGTTGCCGTGAAGCAAGCCGCTCCGGTGCGCCGCTTACACTTGCTTTACTGGACGCCGATCATTTCAAACGCATTAACGACACCTGGGGCCATGATTTTGGCGACCAGTGCCTGCGGCAGATTGCAGACACCCTGCGCACGCAACTTAAGCGCCCCAGAGACGCCGCCTTCCGGTTCGGTGGCGAAGAGTTCGCCCTGATACTGCCAGATACAGACACTCAAGGCGCTCTGACTGTATGCCAGGCAATACTCCAGGCCACTCGGCAAACACCCGTCGCAACACCGGATCACAAGTACGTAGCCCCTACACTCAGCGCGGGTATTGCGCAACTCCGGCGGAATGAAGATGCCCAGGCACTCTTCAATCGGGCCGACGCCGCCCTTTATGACGCCAAACACTCCGGCCGGGACCAGGTGATGATCTGGCGCGACGGGGACAAAGCACTCACCCGGAAGCCTGAAGCATAAACTCCCCCGCATAACGGGCTGCCTGAACAATCAGATCCGGCTGGGTTTGTGGTTGGCGGGCCAGAGGTCTGAAGTCATGATCACCACCCTCCAGCCAGCAGAGCCGAATATTACCTGGCAGTGGTGCCCGCGCCTGAACCTCTAGCTGCTTTCCGAAAGGATCCCGGCTGCCCTGAATAATCGCGGTGGGCGGGCTGAGCGAAGCAAAGTGCTCTGTCCGCCATTTATCTGGCTTGCCCGGTGGATGGAACGGATAGCCGAAGCAAACCACACCTGAAACAAGCTCGGGCGACTCGCTGGCCAGTATCGATGCCATACGCCCACCCATGGATTTGCCGCCAATCCAGACCTCACAACCGTCACCCAACTCGGCCCTTACGCCTGCCACCTGCTCCCGAAACGCGTCCAGAAGCACTGGCTGGCGATTGGGTGGCCTTTTTCGCCCGTCTGCGCGGCGCTGTGCCATGTAAGGAAACTCGAAACGCAGCGACTCAATGCCTTCGCCTGCCAAAGACTGCGCCAACATCGTCATAAAAGGTGAATCCATCGGCGCACCCGCGCCATGGGCGAGAATGATTACCTTTTCACAGCCTTTACCGAAGCCTTCACTGGTAATACGCGTCACTCTTCAATCCTTCTGGTTGTCAATTTGTATACAGCATCTGCACCAATTCCGCTCAGGGATGCCTCAAATACCTTCTGAAATCCCCGCAACTTACTGGCAAACCGGCCTATTCCAGGGGATTTGACGAATGTCATTACTTGATCTTGATCATTGCAAAGGAATGACCGTTTCTCCATACTTGCGCCCGCATAATTCCCCTTTCTGAACCCATTGGTAAGGCTATGAGCACAGCAAATACAAACCTGACATACAACTACAAGGTGGTGAGACAGTTCGCCATCATGACAGTGGTGTGGGGTATTGTAGGTATGGCTCTGGGTGTGTTGATTGCAGCACAGCTGGTGTGGCCATCCCTCAACCTCGACCTGCCGTTTACCCATTTCGGCCGTTTACGGCCGCTGCACACCAACGCCGTAATATTCGGTTTTGGTGGTAGTGCCCTGTTTGCAACGTCCTATTACGTTGTACAGCGTACCTGTCAGGCTCGCCTGATTTCGGACGGCCTGGCCGCGTTCACCTTCTGGGGCTGGCAAGCCATTATTCTGGCGGCTGCCATTACTCTGCCAATGGGCCTGACGTCCTCCAAGGAATACGCCGAGCTGGAATGGCCCATCGACATCGCGATCGCGATTGTGTGGGTAACCTACGCTCTGGTCTTCTTTGGCACCATCACCAAGCGCAGCACGCCGCACATCTATGTGGCCAACTGGTTCTATGGCGGGTTTATCCTCACCATTGCCGTTCTGCATATCGGTAACAACATGGCGCTGCCTGCCACCGCCTTCAAGTCCTACTCCGCCTATGCCGGTGTTACCGACGCCATGATCCAGTGGTGGTACGGGCACAACGCGGTTGGATTCTTCCTGACTGCGGGCTTCCTGGGTATGATGTATTACTTCGTTCCCAAGCAGGCCAACCGTCCGGTTTACTCTTACCGCCTGTCCATTGTTCACTTCTGGGCGCTGATTGCCACTTACGTTTGGGCCGGTGGCCACCACCTGCACTACTCTGCACTGCCAGACTGGGCGCAGACGGCTGGCATGGTCATGTCACTGATTCTGCTGGCTCCGTCCTGGGGCGGCATGATTAACGGTATGATGACGCTGTCTGGCGCCTGGCACAAACTGCGCACAGACCCGATCCTGCGCTTCCTGGTGGTTTCCCTGTCGTTCTACGGCATGTCCACCTTTGAAGGCCCGATGATGTCTATCAAGACCGTTAACGCCCTTTCCCACAACACAGACTGGACCATTGGTCACGTTCATGCCGGCGCGCTGGGCTGGGTTGCCATGATCAGTATCGGTGCAATTTACCATCTGATTCCCAAGCTCTGGGGCATGAAGGAAATGTTCAGTACTCCGCTGGTTAACGTGCACTTCTGGCTGGCCACTGTTGGTACTGTGCTTTACATCGCCGCCATGTGGGTCAACGGCATTATGCAGGGCCTGATGTGGCGCGCAGTCAACGCCGACGGCACCCTGACCTACAGCTTTGTTGAAGCTCTTGAAGCTTCTTATCCGGGCTACTTTGTCCGCTTCCTGGGCGGCGTGCTCTTCCTGGCCGGTATGGTCATCATGGCTTACAACGTCTACATGACCGTTCGCCAGAAGGAAGCTGCAGCAGAAGACAACGCAGCTATCCAGGCGGCGTAAGGGAGAGACCAGATGAGACACGAAATAGTCGAAAAAAACCTGGGCCTGATGATTGTTCTGATCATCCTGACCATCAGTGGCGGCTTTCTGGCCGAAGTTGTGCCGCTGTTCTTCCAGAAGAGTGTGAACGAGCCGGTAGAAGGCCTTGAGCCTCTGTCGGCGTTGGAGTTGGAAGGCCGCGACATCTACATTCGCGAGGGCTGTCACGTGTGCCATACCCAGCAGATCCGTCCCTTCCGGGCCGAGACCGAGCGTTATGGCCACTACTCCGTTGCCGGTGAGTTTGTATACGACCGTCCCTTCCTGTGGGGCTCCAAGCGTACCGGACCAGACCTCGCCCGCGTAGGCGGTCGTTACTCAGATGCCTGGCAACGCCAGCACCTGTACGATCCCCGCAGCGTGGTTCCTGAATCCAACATGCCTGCTTTCCCCTGGCTGTTCGAAAACCGTGTAGACCACGGCTCTATCGAGGCGCGGATGAAAACACTGCAAACGCTGGGTGTACCTTACACCGATGAGCAAGTAGCCAGTGCCGCCGGCGAGATTGAAGGCAAATTCGAAATCGAAGCTCTGGTCGCGTACCTGCAACAGCTGGGTACCGTGATTTCAGAGAAACGGTGATCCGATGGATATCAACGAGTTACGTGGAATTCACTCGCTGCTGGTAATGGCAGTATTCCTGGGCATCATCTGGTGGGCCTACAGCGCCCATCGGAAGAAGGCGAACGACGAGGCAGCTCAACTTCCCTTCGATGACGAGGAAGTGGAAAAGCGTACTCTCGAACAGGAAAAAATGGAGAAAAAACAATGAGTACCTTTTGGAGCATCTGGATCAGCGTGATCGTGCTCGGTACCGTCTTCGGATGCTGGTGGCTGCTCTGGGCAACTCGTAAGAGCCAGACCAGCGACACAGAGACCGATCGGACCATGGGGCATTCCTTTGACGGCATTGAGGAATACGATAACCCTCTGCCCAAGTGGTGGTTCTATTTGTTCATAGCAACCTGCGTATTCGCCTTGGGTTACCTGGCACTCTACCCTGGCCTGGGCAATTACAAAGGCCTGCTGGGTTGGACATCCGCTAACCAGTGGGAAGCGGAAGTAGAGGCTGCCGACGAGAAGTACGGTGAAATCTACGCCCAGTACGGCCAGACGGCCATCCCCGAACTGGCGCAGAATCAGGATGCGATGAAAATCGGCCAGCGGCTGTTTGCCAACAACTGCTCGGTATGCCATGGCACTGCAGCTCGTGGCCAGGTGGGCTTCCCCAACCTGACCGACGACGACTGGTTGTGGGGCGGCGAGCCTGAGCAGATCCTGCACAGCATTGCACAGGGTCGCAACGGCAATATGCCCGCCAAAGGCGTTATGCCGAACATGAGCAACGAGCAGGTAGACCAGGTGGTGAACTACGTACTGAGTTTCAGTGGCCGCGAAAAAGACGCTGCCGCTGCAGAAGCCGGTGCCGCTGTGTTCGCCCAGGCCTGTACCGCGTGTCACGGTGCCGACGGCACCGGTATGGCCGCCATGGGCGCACCGAACCTGACTGACAATGTCTGGCTTTATGGCTCCACCTACGAGTGGATCAAGGAGACCGTTGTCAACGGTCGCCAGAACCAGATGCCCAAGCAGGAAGGTCGTTTGACCGCTGACCAGATCCAGATTCTGGCCGCCTACGTCTACAGCCTGTCCAACTGAGTCAGACCCGGCCAGGCTTGCCCTGGCCAGGTCTTCTCAACCCTGTATCTGCGTTGCGGGTACAGGCTTGAGAAGATCAGCAGACCCACTGAGGCCCGCTCCCAGATATATCACTCCCCGGGAGGTTACCCATGAGTAAAGAAATTCCGGTCCATCAGGTCGACCCGAACTCCGACCCTTCCAATAACAAGAAAAAGTCAGAAACTGTCGACTTGTATGAGAGTCGACAAAAGATTTACGTAAAAGAAATCAAAGGCTTTTTCCAGCGGATCCGGAATGTCAGCCTCACCCTGCTGATGGGCATGTACTTTCTGTTCGTCTGGCTGACACTGGACGGCCAGCCCCTGATTCATTTTGATTTGCCCGCCCGGGAATTCCACCTCTACGGCATGACTTTCTTCCCGAAGGACTTCTTTTTGCTGTCCGGGATGCTGATCATCTGTGCCTTCGGCCTGTTCTTTATCACGACCTTGTTTGGCCGGGTCTGGTGCGGATACACCTGCCCCCAAACGGTTTGGACATTCATCTTCATGTGGATCGAAGAGAAGGTTGAGGGCAACCGGAACAAGCGAATCAAACTCGACAAGGCGCCCAACTCTTCGGCCAAGCTGGCCAAGAAGTCCATCAAGCATGCCTTGTGGTTGTTTGTGGCTTTGGCCACCGGCCTCACCTTCGTTGGCTATTTCTACCCTATCCGTGAGCTGATCGCTGACATTTTCACGCTCAATGCCAACGGCTGGGCCTATTTCTGGGTAGGTTTCTTCACCGTTGCCACCTACCTGAACGCGGGCTGGCTGCGGGAGCAGGTGTGCCTGTACATGTGCCCCTATGCCCGGTTCCAGTCGGTCATGTTTGATCCGAACACCCGCATCGTTTCGTACGATCCCAACCGTGGCGAGCCCCGGGGCAGCCGTAAGAAAAGTGCAAAACCCAGCGAAATTGGCTTGGGTGACTGCATTGACTGTGGGCAGTGTGTTCAGGTCTGCCCTACCGGTATCGATATTCGAGACGGCCTGCAGTACGAGTGCATCGGTTGTGCGCTCTGTATCGATGCCTGTGACGAAGTCATGGAGAAAATGGATTATCCCAAAGGGCTGATCCGCTACACCACAGAAAACGAGCTGGAAGGCAAAACCTCCAAACTCTTACGCCCCCGTACGTTTGGCTACGGTGCGGTACTGGCACTGATGATCGGAGCCGTTATTTTCACGATCGCAACCCGGGTACCTGCCAAGATGGACGTACTCAGGGATCGTGGTGCCCTGTTCAGCTTCAACGGTGAGGGCCGCGTAGAGAACTCGTACACCGTCAAGATTCAGAACATGTCGGAAGTCCCGCAAACCTTCACGCTTTCTGTGGAGGGGTTGGATGACATCCGGATTCTGACCACCACTACGGTGAATGTCAGCAGCGGAGAAAACCTGTCGTTGCCAACGGTGGTGGATGTTCCGCCTGAATCGTTGGAGGATACCAACAACGAGATCCGCTTCCATGCGGAATCCGGCGGCGGCGAAGCCATCCGCCTGGAGACTGAAAGCCGCTTTGTTGGCCCGCGGCCCCGTTAAGTACACGGGGCCAGCTGGCCCCAAGCCATAGACCCGAGATATGAATGTAATGACTGATAAGGCACCTGTTGCACCCTGGTATCGCCAGCCCTGGTTCTGGTTTCTGACAATTTTCCCCCTGGCATCTATTCTCTGGGGCGTAACCATGCTGATCATTTCTGCCAGCCTGGACACCTCTATGGTCAGCGATGACTATTCCAAGGAAGGCCGCGGCATCAATATGGCCATCGCCCGGGATCATAAAGCCGCCGAGATGGGCATTGAGGGCGAGCTGTCGTTCGAAGGCCGCAAAGCAGAGCTCGCGCTGACAACCCGTAACGGTGCGGCCGATTATCCCTACGTTATTCTGAACCTGTATCACCCGACACTCTCGGAAAATGACCGGGTTATCCAGTTCCAGCGCCTGGCCAACGGGGAGTATTCCGGCCGTCTGCTGGAAGACCTCAGTGGCCGCTGGTATTACGACCTGCAGAGCCCGGAAAACGACTGGCGTGTGAAAGGCGAAATCCGGCTGCCCGCCACCCAGGCCGTTATTCTGAGCGCCGGGAGTGAATCGAAAGATTGACCAGCGTCAGTTGCTTTCACTGCGGAGAACCCGCGGAGGGGCATCCGCCCATTACCCTGGAGCTTGAGGGCGAGCACCGCCACTTTTGCTGCCAGGGCTGCAAAGCTGTTTGCCAGACCATCTACCAGGAAGGTCTGACCGGCTTCTACGATTTGCGCACCGAGCCTGCGGTGACGCCACGTGAACTGACACGCCCGGAAGTTGAGCGAATCCGGGAACTGGATCACCCTCTGGTTCAGCAGGCCTTTGTGGCGCCCGTCAAAGCTGGTCAGGAGGCACAACTGCTTATCGGTGGCATTACCTGCGCCGCCTGCATATGGCTGCTCGAGAACCACATGAAGCAGCAGCCGGGAGTTCAGAGCTTTACCGTAAACCACACCACCCAGCGAGCCAGGCTGGTATGGTCTTCGGATAAAGCTCGCCTGAGCGACCTGCTCATTGCCATTCACGAACTCGGCTACAGCGCCCGCCCCTATCAGGCCGATGAAGCCGAGCTGGCACTGAAAGCCGAACACCGCTCCATGCTGATACGCCTGGCCGTGGCCGGTATTGGCATGTTCCAGAGCATGATGCTGGCGTTTCCGCTGTATTTCGAACTGATCAGCGACCTATCGCCGGAGTTTGTCAGCTTCTTCCGTTGGTTCAGCCTGCTGGTAGCAACACCGGTGGTGTTTTACAGTGCTCGCTCATTCTTTACCAATGCCCGCAGAGACATTCTGTCCCGCCATCTGACCATGGATGTGCCGGTTGCCATCGCCATCGGCCTGGCTTTCGGCGCCAGCGCCTGGATTACGGTTTTTGGTGGTGGTGAAGTCTATTTCGAGTCCGTGTGCATGTTCACCTTTTTCCTGCTGCTGGGCCGTTATATCGAAGTTCAGGCCCGCTATCGGGCCGGGCTCAGCGGCAATGCGCTGGCCGGATTCCAGCCGTCGGTCGCGGCGCTGGTTGAGCAGGGCGAAGCCAGAATCGTTGCCCTTCACGACGTTAAGCCGGGCAATATTGTCAGAGTTCGCCCGGGTGAAACCCTTCCGGTTGATGGCGAAATTGTTTCCGGCGAATCCACTCTGAACGAAGCTGCCCTGACCGGCGAATATCTTCCGGAAACCCGCCGGCCCGGCGATACCGTTCATGCCGGTAGTGTGAATGGTGAAAACCCGCTCGATATCCTGGTGATTCGGTCCGGCGCACAAACCCGGCTGTCCGGCATCATGCGTGTTCTTGACCGGGTGCAATCAGAAAAGCCACCGGTGGCCCGTATGGCAGACAGGATTGCCGGCAAGTTTGTCGGGCGGGTACTGATTCTTGCGCCCGTTGTCTGGCTCGGCTGGTGGCTGGCAGGCGCAGACAACGCCTTCGACATCACGCTCTCGGTACTGGTGGTTACCTGTCCCTGTGCGCTGTCGCTGGCAACACCCACTGCCATTACCGCGGCCACCGTCCGGCTCAGGAAACTCGGCTTTCTGCCAACCCGGGGCCACACCCTGGAATCCATGAACAGCATCGATACAGTGGTATTCGACAAAACCGGCACCCTGACCCGTGGGGAGCTCACGCTCACCGGACAAACCGCTTTCGGCCATCTGGCACTTGATGAATGCCTGCGCCTTGCCGCCGGGCTCGAAAAGCATTCAGAACACCCGATTGCCCGGGTGTTTCACGACCAGCCATCGGTTGCGGTAAGCCAGGTGGTGAACCATCTGGGCGGAGGCTTGTCTGGAGTCTATCAGGGTCACCCCGTGTACATTGGCCATAAAAGCTTTGTGCAGGAACAGACCTCAATGATTCCGCCGGAAAGTGACGAAAGCGGCGGCATGGAAATCTGGCTGGCGACAGACCGCGCCTGGCTTGCCCGATTCCAGTTGGATGATCAGATCCGTGATGACGCAGCATTTACCATAGAGGCCCTGCATCGTGCCGGTATCCAGGCGTTGTTGCTGAGCGGGGATCGTTCAGGCCATGTTCAGCAGGTTGCAAAGGCTCTGAAGATCGACCGAGCCATTGGTGAAGCCTCACCCGAGCAGAAGCTGCAGGTGCTTGAGCAGCTCAGAGCCGAGGGCCATCAAGTAATGATGGTGGGCGACGGGCTGAACGACCTGCCCTCGATGGCAGGTGCGGGTATTTCCGTTGCCATGGGTACCGCCGCCGACCTCACGCAGTTGCAGGCGGATGCCGTGTTGCTGAACGGGCAACTCGCGCAACTGGTGCGGGCGCTGGAAACCAGCCACCAGACCCGTAAGGTTATCCGGCAAAACATGATCTGGGCCTTCGGTTACAATGTCAGCGCTTTGCCCCTGGCCGCCGCCGGGCTGGTGGCACCATGGCTGGCAGCCATCGGAATGTCGCTCAGTTCTCTGGTGGTGGTGCTCAATGCATTGAGGCTGAGTAAACGCCCTGATACCGTGAACCACACACTCCGATAGGAGGCAGCTATGCAAATTGTCATAATTCTTGTGCCCCTGATGCTGCTTCTCGTGGCTCTGGGCGTTTTGTTGTTTTCCTGGGCGGTGAAAAACGGTCAGTATGATGACCTGGACGGTCCAGCCCATCGCATCTTGTATGATGACGACAAAGACATGATCCCCACCCACAAAAATGACAAGGCTCCGGCCTCCACCCGACAGCCGGACAACAGCACTGAAGAAGACAGCAACAAGCCGGAGAGCTGAAACCCGTGCAACCGGAACTTTACCTGAGCTACCCCAGTGCGTTCCTCATCGGATTGCTTGGCAGCACCCACTGTCTTGGTATGTGCGGCGGCATCAGTGCTTCGTTGTCGATGGCACTGCCGGTTGGCAAGGGGTTCAGGTTTCGCCAGAGCCTGATGCTGCTGGCGTTTAATGGTGGGCGAATCGCCAGTTATACCCTGATAGCCACCTTGATAGCCCTGCTCAGTACCCGAGCGGCCAACCAATGGCAAGGAGTCGGCCTGGCGCTGATGACATTGGCCGGTCTGCTGCTGATTATGATGGGTTTATCAATGGGCCAGTGGTGGCAGGGTATCCGGTTTGTCGAGCGGGTTGGTGCCCCGGCGTGGCGGTTTTTGTCGCCACTGACACGCCGCTTTCTACCGGTGAACAACGTCGGCCAGGCTCTGGCTTTGGGTGGGCTATGGGGCTGGCTGCCCTGTGGGCTGGTATACAGTACTCTGGGCTGGGCAGCGCTGCAGCCAACGGTCACCAGTGCAGCACTCACCATGACTTTCTTCGGGCTGGGCACTCTGCCCTCGATGCTGGCTACCGGCTATGCCGCAACCTGGATACGCGACCTGAAAGGCCATCAGGGCTTTCGCAAACTCAGCGGTGCCCTGTTGATCCTGTTCGGGCTATGGACGCTGCCCTTCCAGTTGCTGCTCCAGCACTAATATCCGGAAACCTGCCTACCGCAAAGCCGCAGACTCACGGGCATCAGATATTGAGCACATCCAGACGCCCGAAATCCTGTGCCGGCTCTGCGCTCTGCACCACCGCCTGCCGTTTGCCGCCCAGGCGCTTACCTTCCTTGAAGTCGTAGAGTTCGGGGTCTGCCAAGTGCGAGGGTTCCACGTTACAGATCGCGCGGAACATGGTCTCCAGGCGGCCAGGGTGCTGTTTGTCCCAGGTCTGGAACATCTCCTTGATCACCTGGCGCTGCAGGTTCTCCTGAGAACCGCACAGGTTACAGGGAATGATCGGATAACCACGAAGCGAGGCGTAACGGGCTATGTCCTTTTCGCGGGCATAGGCCAACGGCCGGATGACGGTATTACGGCCATCGTCACTGTGCAGCACCGGCGGCATGGATTTCAGTTTGCCGCCGTAGAACATATTCAGAAACAGGGTCTCCAGCAGATCATCGCGGTGGTGCCCAAGGGCAATCTTGGTCACACCATGGGCCTCGGCAAAGTTGTAGAGAATCCCGCGTCGCAGTCTGGAGCAAAGGCCACAGGTGGTTTTGCCTTCCGGCACCTTCTCTTTGACAATGCTGTAGGTGTCTTTTTCGATGATATGGTATTCAATACCCAGAGACTCCAGATAGGCAGGCAGGACATGCTCGGGAAACCCCGGCTGCTTCTGATCCAGGTTCACCGCAATGATCTCGAACCTCACCGGCGCACTCTTCTGAAGGTTAAGCAGAATGTCGAGCATGGCGTAAGAGTCCTTACCACCGGACAAGCAGCACATCACCTTGTCTCCGGCCTCGATCATCGAAAAATCGGCAATCGCCTGGCCCGCTTCACGGCGCAGACGCTTCTGCAATTTGTTAAGCTCGAGCTTCTGGCGACGCTCCTGATCGGAAACCGGCTGGAGTTCGGAACGGGCGGTGATGGCTTCAGACATTCTGTTCTACGCTTGCAAGGAAAATGTGCGGCGATTATACGCGCCTCAATCCATCAGTAACAGAACGGGACTGCAGATATGCGGTAATCCGAAAGTACGCGATTGTCAGATGGCACAAATACCAGGATTCTGATGATAACCTTTCAAAAAAGCGAGGCAGACATGACGCCGGAGGAACACCACTGGCTGGCGCAACACGTGCAGCACCTCCAGGTGGCTATTGAACACGAACTGCGGCTGGCGGGCCCGGTCGGCATATCTGAGCTGGAGCTCATCCGGGTGCTCCAGGGCGAGCGCTGGCAGTTGATAGGGCCGGTCGATTTCCACCAGCCCTCCCGGCTCTACCCTGTACACTTTCTTGTTTTCCACGCACTCTACAGGCTGCAGGATCAGATGGCCCGGGAGGGTGAAGGCCTAGACATATCGCCTTTGCGCCTCGCCATCCGAACACTCAGGAGCGAGAATGAAGCCTTGCTACCGGATAGTGCCGACCCGTTAAAGGACTTCTACCTGGATCTGACGCAATACTTCATGGCAAACGCCGACATTGAAGACATGCTCAACAGCTTCTGGGCTGGCACCGGCGCCCGAAAGCCTGCGCCAGAGAGTGTCGAGTCGGCAGCGCGGGTGTTCGGGTTTGAGGCTCTGCCCGAGCAATTCATCACGGTGAAACAGAGATTTCGCAGGCTGGTCATGCGCGCCCACCCGGACCGGGGTGGCTGCACCAACGATATCCAGCAACTGAACCTGGCCTTCTCGGTACTGAAACAACATTACGCCTGAACAGACTTACCCGCTCCGAACACAGGATTCACCCATGCAAGGCATCAGAACACCCATCCTGCTCGCACTGCTCGCCAGCCTTTCACTAATGATGCAAAGCGCAGAGGCGGATCTTGTGGTGCTCCAGTATCATCACATAGCCGATGATACACCCGGCTCTACAAGCACCTCCCCGGCCCTGTTCCGCCAGCAACTCGACATGATCACGCAGTTGCAACTGGAGGTCGTGCCACTGCGACAGGGAACCAAAGCAGCGCTGGCAGGCCGCGACCCGGCCACCAACACCATTGCCATTACCTTTGACGATGCCTACGAGTCGGTGCACAGCTACGCGGCTCCGCTGCTCGAGCAGCAGCAAATGCCCTATACCGTTTTTGTGAACCCGGAGGCCATAGGAAGCCCCGGCTACATGACCTGGGAACAGCTTCGGATGATGACTGGCAGCCGCCTGGCAACCATCGCCAACCACAGCAACGGGCACGGCCACCTGGCCCGCAAACCGGGCGAGAAAAAGCAGGCATGGCATCAGCGTACTGACCGTAGCCTCGACCTTGCCCAAAAATTCTTGCAGCAAAAGCTGGGCGTAGCCGAGCCGATGTTTGCCTACCCTTACGGCGAGTTTGATCAGGCTCTGGAAGACAAAGTTCGGCAACGCGGCTGGTACGGGTTCGGGCAACAGTCCGGTGCCATTGGGCGCTACTCGGCGTCGACCCGATTGCCGCGCTTTCCCATGGCCAACACCTATGGGCAATTGGGAAGCCTGAAAGACAAACTGCTGAGCAAAGCCTTCCCCACCGATGCAGGCAAGTTACCCGATGGCATCGTGGAGCAGAATCCTCCGGTACTTGTTTTTGCTTATGGCCCGGAAATTAATACAGACAGGTTGAGTTGCTTTGCCTCCGGCCTCGGCCAAATCAGGGCAACCGTGAACGGCGATGAAGTCTCGGTGCAGGCCCCGAAAGCTATCAACAGTCGCCGGTTCCGCTACAACTGCACCCATCCCGCGGGCAATGGCAGTTATTACTGGCTATCCCAGCAATGGCTCAATCTTCAGGCCCCGGAAGATTAGCATCAGCTTTCAACCCGATTTCGCCCTCGGCACGGTGGCGGATAACCCTGGGGCTTCCCTCTTCATCGATAACGGTCTGGGCGCGTAAATCCTCGCTCCGGGAGAACAGTACCATCCAGCGTTCATCCCTCCCCGGGAATACAGGTAACCGGGCCTCGAGGTAGCCCCGGCGGCTCCAGGTTTCAGGCTCAAACGTCATGACCATGTCGGTGACAATGCGCACCGGCTTCCGGTCGTCATCCAGAAAAACAACGCTGGGCACAAATACTCCGTCCCGCACATAGGAGCGAAGCCGAATAACCATGCCGGTACCTGCGTGCTTTCCGGGCAGAGCCACCACTCGATAGGCTGAACCGCCCGTACTGAACGGATAGATTGTGCCACTCTCAGCATGCACGGCCACGCCAAACTCCCGGCCCGTTTGCCACTCTACGGCATCACCCAGCGGAATATCAGCACAGCAAGTTTGGGAGAAGCGTTCGAAAAAAGTGCTTGAGGGTTCTATGCCAAGCACTTCGAAGGCATCGGGATCATAGCCGGATACCGGCTCCGAAACGGGGGGTTCTCCGGGCAGGTGAACGCTGGCTTCCGTCAGTGTAGCCGTGTCTGGTTCGACTGAACCCAGGTTACCCGGCGTGAGTTCCGGAGTGTAGTAGCTGACCCGGACATTGCCCTGCGCATCACGCCAGGTGAAATAAGGTGGTCGCTGCCCCTCCCGCACAAACCTGCGTTCCGCCAACTCGTTGCCGTCTGGATAGTTTTCGGGGGTAAATTCCGCCTCACCCTTGCCGCTTCCGGACATGCTGCCTGCCGAAGATGCTTTGTCAGGCATTACCCCCCCCTGCCGGGCGTCTTTATCAGGGATTCGGGAATAACGCACCTGGCCTTGCTCATCTACCCAGGTAAAATAGCCTTCCCGGGCTTCCGGCCCGGATGGTGTGGTCTGACAGCCCAGAAGGCTCGCGCAAACAACCAGTGCCGTCCAGCATTTAAAAGGACTGCCCATCCACTACCTCGGCTGTATCAGAATTTGGTGCGGAAACTCAGGCCCGCCATAACAACCCGAAGCGACGTCTTGATGTTCAGGTTCGCGTAGGGGTTATAGATAATGTTAGTAATATTATCGCAGTTTACGTTACAGCTGGTGTCCGCCGGAATTGTCTCCACCGAGTGCAGATAAGACAGATTCATATCGATTTCCGTATCTTTATCCCACTGGTAGCCCATACCAATGCTGTACAGGTTGGCACCACCGAACGGCGCCATAATCGAGCGCTGGTCGTCAGGAATCACCGAATCCCGGATCTCGACTCCGGCTCTCAGGTCCAGCCGCGAAGAGGCGTGAAACTCCATGCCAAACGCCCAGTTCCACTGGCTGGTGAAACCAAGAGGCAACTTGAGGGTGTTGGAGGTCGCATTGTCCGGAGACAGAATCCGCGCAGCGTTCAGAAACTCCAGGTTCCGGTCGAAGCGGAAGTTGAAAGCATCCCACTGGGCAAAATCCGTCCAGCCAACATCCGCATTCAGAGTCAGCCTCGGGTGAACATCCACACTGATACCCGTCTGGAAATGCTGGGGGTACACCAGATCCATGCTCACGTTTCCGGCCTCTCTGGGCGCTCCGGAAGGCAAGCTCAGAATGGCCGAAGTGATGGCACCAAGTACCGAGCCGTTCAGCCCCTGCCAGAAGCCCGACCAGTCGTCGGTATACTGGATCTCGAACTGACCCTTGAGGTTCATGTCGGCTTCCGAGGTGTAACTGGCCCCCCAGGCAAACCAGTCGGTCGGTTCCCACATTACGCCCAGCGCATAGGTGGGGGAGATGGTCTCCTGCAGTTTCAGGCTCATGGCACCAATATCATCCCATGGACCGATGTTTCCACCGCATAACGCAAGCCAGGGCTGCAGAGGTTCGTCGCCGCTTTCACAGTTGAAGGCATCCTGCAGAACTTCCGCAACACCCATCAGCATGTTCGGGGCACGCATATACTGGTCAGCAGCAAAACCAAAATGGGAAAGATGAATACCGGCACCCACGGACCACTCGTCATTAATCTCGTAACCAACGGTGGGCGACAGATAGGTGGTGCGCTGCAATGCGGCAGCCTGGGGCTGATAGCGGCCGGGATCATTCTTTTCGCGATAGAAGCCCGCCGCCATGGGCAGGTAAAAGGCATTGGCGAAGGTGAGCTTGGAGCCCGGAGAGTTGATGCTGATCCCGGCGGAAGGCGCCACTGCCGGCCCCGGCGGTAGCCGTAAAATGCCATAGCCTGGCACGAAGAGCGCAACGTTGTTGGTGTGACTGTGGGTATTCGCCACCGGATCCCGTTGTTTACCGGTTAAGGGATCCTCTTCCAGACCATTGATGCCAAAAATTTCATAGTCATCATCGGCATTGAAGTCCGCGTCTATGTCCAGATAGATACTGAGCAGGCTGACTTCCAGCTGACGGCCGTCCAGCCGGGTCAAACCTGCCGGGTTGTAATGGATCGACATTATTCCGGGAGGGTCTGCCGTTACCGCGTTACCCAGTGCCAGTGCTTTCGGATGCAACGTCAGGTTCTGGGTCATCTGCGCCTGCGCCCCTGCGGAAAGGGCTCCGGCGATACAGGCTGCCAACAGCTGACGTTTGCGACTAACTTGTGCCATGAAGTTCTTCCCCCTGCCCTGCGTTATCTCCGAACCCGGTCACTCTTTCAGCCCCGAGAAGTTAATAGGCAGGGAGACACCCAGCGAAAAGTCGGGAGCATCTTCGGTCAGCCCCATACCAAGGCTGGTGTTCACGATGGTGGTATCACTCACGCGGGTACCCAGAGACAGGCTGAGAAACCCGGTCATCTGATCTTGGGCGACGGCCTGCTCACCATTGGAGAAGCTCAGAACCGTCTCATCGCTATAGCTAAGCTGGGCCGAAATACTGAGAGAAATGTCGTAGGACAGCGAATAGGCAAATCCGGCAGAGCCGGACAGGCCGAAACCGGGCTCTACTTCCTTCAGCAGGCGGGCTCCCCGCACCTGCTCCAGGCCGTCCACCGCCAGATTATAGGTGGCACTCACGGAGCCGAATACCACAACAGGATCGAGCACCTTCGACATACTCAGCCCGCCACCAACCGAGTAATAGCCGCTACCAGTAGACAATTGCTCGTTGATATCGATTTCGTAAGGGCTGACGCCGGTTTTGCTGCTCAGGGTACCGAAAAACGTCGTCGACACCTTCCCCGGCACGTAGGCAAATGGCTGCCAGCGCGCTGTCAGTGATACATCACCGAAATCGTAAACGTTGAGTTCATCCTGGGTGTCATACTTCACCACCAGTGGGATGCGCGTGCCCACCGTCAGGTTATCCAGCAACCCGTAGTCGTAGGAAAACGCATTGGTGAAATTGTGTGTTGCCGAGGGCACCACATCGAGGTTGCGTACCGAGCCATCGGTAATGGCCAGATCCAGTCGCTGATCTCCGGTGTAGGAATAATCAAAGGAATAGCTCAGAGAATGAGTGCCTTTGCGCTGCAGAGAGTAATTCTTCTCTGCGGCCTGGAAGACTTCCTCAAGCTGCTTGGTGGAGTCTTCATCACCATCCTGACGCGCCAATGCATCCCGCGCCTGATCCACACTGCCATCCTGGGCGCTGACAGTACCCGGGAGCACCCCGGCCACACACACAAGGACAAAACCTCGCACAATCCAACGATTCATCCTGACTCCCTACTTTTATTTGTTGTATTCCTGGCCGGGCAACAAGCTCCGGAAATTTAGTGTCTACGGTAATGAAGCTGCTTGCGGGTATTCTCTACCGAGCCGTCCGGATTATTCTTCTGCCGTTCAAGCAAATTCTGGATGCGCCGCTCCGTTGCCTCATGGAAGCGGGGAATGCGCTCGAGTGCGAGCAATGTCATGGTCTGATCGTCAACAAAGCGCAGGTCTTCCTCTTTCAGTTCCAGGTTATCGAGAGGCTTGTCACTGCCGGGAAAAACGATGAACAGGACATTGTCATCCCACTTTTCCTGGAACTGCGCGACGGTGAAGGAAATATTGCCGACAGAGGGGTCGGCCAGATAAACACGGCCATCGCGAATGGTGCGCAGCACAACAAAGTGCTTGAATCCAGCGTGATCAATAGGAACGATCGCAGGATGATCCAGCTCCATCAAATCCTCGATTTCAGCCTTGAAGCCGCCCGAGGGATAACCGAGCGCAGTCACCAGACGCTTCATATCCAGCATAGAGAAAGCCCTCCGCTGGACAATTCGCTCACTCTCTCCGTAATGCAGGAGCCCCTCCATCACCTGGCGCTCTGTCAGGGAGCGGCCCACGTAGAAGTTGAGCACCGTAGTCAGCGCGGCACTGCCACAGCTGTAGTCGTAGGCCTGACGCACAATGTTGCGGAATTTCTGCTCGACCAGAGGCTCGATACGCGTGTCCCAGCGCAGCTCAATGTCACTGGCATCCACGCGTTGTTCAACAACAACCGTACCCGGTTCGAACGGGTCAGCTTCCGTTGCTTCCTGAACGATGGTGAAAGTAAGAAGTGATCCGGCGAGCACCAGCAACATCTGTGAAGATCCCTGTTTTTATTAGAGGTACAACGTATCGGGTTACAAGTTGTTACCGTACGATACCGAAATCAGGGAGGGCTTAAAGATAACTGTGCCTCAAATCTGGCGCCGTGAAAGATCGTCTGAGTGGGTCGCGCATCGCGAACAGGAACGACGTGCCTTGCTACCAATGTGGTGGTTTCGAGCACGGCCCGGTTCGCAGCCAGGTCGGCCTTAAAGGTTTCAAGCTCATACTTTCGGCTGGCCATAGATGTATCCCGCAATCTTTTGTCATACTATATACATTAAAACGAGAAGGGAGGGTAAAGCTTGACGTCCGTCAAGATCACCTCCACCAAAACCTCCATACTTAAATGACACGAATGCAAAGGAAAGGAGCCTTACAAATGAATCAAGAACTGATCGACAAAGCCAGCCGTCTGAACGAAACCCTGCTTGGCCAGTTCAGCAAAGCCGCTGAAATGCAGATGGACGCATTCCGCCGTTACGCTGATCTGGCGATGGATCAGGCCAAGAAAATCTCGGAAGTCCGCGACATCGATGGCTTTAAACAGTTGACCTCAGAGCAGGTCGATACCCTGAAGTCCCTGAACGATCAATTCACCAGCGACTGGAAAGCGTGGCAGGAGTACTTCGCCGAGGCCCGCGACCAGGTTCAGGGCATCTTCCAGCAAGACGTCGCTGAACCGGCCCAGCCCAAGGCTCCGGCCGCCAAAGCCGGCAGTAGCAAAGCCACTGCCTGATCAACATGGCAGAAATCGGCCGGAACGGAAGCACCGTCCCGGCCGTTTTTTTATCCAGCGGCAGGAGCACAGTATGTTTGGTCTGGATCGAGTAAGTAAAACCGCCAGCAATCTGGTGAAAACCTTTGGCGACAACGTCAAGCAGGGGCAACAGCAGCTTGAAAGCTGGCTGGGCGAAAGTGGCATGGTGGATGAAACAAAGCTCTCCACCATCAGCGAAATGTCCGACGCCTATCGCACCATGGCCGAAGACTTGATTCTTCACCCCCTGCGCTTTGCCAGTGCCGAACTGGATCTGGCAAAAAAACACATGGGCCTGGCTCGTTACACCCTTAACCGGCTGACCGGTAAACAACCAGAACCGGTCGCCAACCCTGAGCCGGACGATCGCCGCTTCATGGCAGATGACTGGCGCAAGCATGTACCGTTCGACGTACTCCAGCAGGCCTACCTGATCAACTCCAAAGCCTTTCTGGACTGGGTTGAGGGAATGGAAAGCCTGCCCGGCCCGGCCCGCGACCAGATGCTGTTCTACGCCCGGCAGTTGACCAGCGCCCTGTCCCCCTCCAACTACCCGCTCACCAACCCCGAGGTATTACGTATCACCTGGGAACGCAAGGGTATGAACTTTGTGGACGGCGCCCGCAACCTTGCGGAGGATATTCGGCAGAACCCCAACCTGTTCAACGTAGGGATGACAGACCGCTCTGCCTTTGAAATCGGAGGCAATCTGGCGACCACTCCCGGCAAGGTGGTGTATCAGAACGAACTGATGCAGCTGATCCAGTATTCACCCACCACGGAAACCGTCGCCAAACGCCCGGTGCTGATCGTGCCGCCATGGATCAACAAGTACTACATTCTGGACCTGACCGAGCGCAACTCCTTTATCCGCTGGCTGGTGGATCAGGGTCAGACCGTGTTTATCATTTCCTGGCGCAACCCGGGCGCAGACCAGAAGGACACCAGCTGGGACGACTACATCACTCTGGGGCCACTGGCGGCAATCGACGCCATTACCGAGGCCACTGGCGAGAAAAAAATCAACGCCATCGGTTATTGCATCGGCGGCACTCTGCTGGGCACCACCATGGCCTGGCTTGCCGCGAAAAAACGCAACCCGATTGTCAGTACCACCTACTTCACCACATTGCTCGACTTCTCGGATCCCGGCCAGGTTGGCGTGTTCGTGAACGAACACTCGCTGCGGGCGCTTGAGCGCAGCATGAACCGAAAAGGCTATCTGGACGGCCGCGCCATGGCGCTGACGTTTAACCTGTTACGGGAAAACGATCTGTTCTGGTCCTACTGGACCAACAACTACCTGAAAGGTCTGAAGCCCAAAGCATTCGATCTGCTGTACTGGAACACAGACGGCACCAACCTGCCAGCGCGCATGCACAGCTATTACCTGCGGGAGATGTACCTGCACAACCGCCTGGTGCAGCCCAACGCACTCACCCTGGCCGGTGAAAGTATGGATCTGGGCAATATCAAAACACCCTCGTTTTTCCTCTCGGCCCGGCAGGATCACATTGCCAAATGGAAAGCTACCTACAAGGGCGCCAGGGTATACGGCGGTGACGTACGCTTTGTGTTGTCCGGGTCCGGCCATATTGCCGGAGTCATCAACCCGCCCTATAAAGAGAAGTACGGCTTTTGGACAAACGACCAGCTGGCCAGCAATCCCGATGACTGGCTCGACAGTGCCGAACATCATCCGGGCTCCTGGTGGCCTTACTGGCGCCAATGGCTGGCCGGTTATGAAGGCGAGCAGATCCCGGCCCGCCAACCCGGTGACGGCAAACTCGAGGTCATCGAAGATGCACCGGGAAGTTACGTTAAGGTGAAAGCCGGAGAGGCTGGCCGCTAAACGCTTGCAATCAAAATGGTCGCGAACGATCATGCTGTTCGCGACCTTTTATTTTTTTCTTCCCGAGACAGGAGCACCATGGGCCAGCCGCTTCCGATTTCCCGAATCATGCACACTGGCCCGCTGCTTCAGTGCATACCCGAGACTACCGTCGCCGAAGCGGCCGCCAGAATGGCTGAATATCAGGTCAGCTGCATTCTGGTTTCAGAAAACCAAAACATTATCGGCATCTGGACAGAGCACGACGCACTGGCCGTCGACTTTTCCGATCCCCGGCAGTTCCGGCAACCAGTGAGCGCGGTCATGAGCTCGCCGGTATTGTCCATGCCCGATACACTGGATGCAGGCGAAGCCGCCATCCGGCTCCGTGAAACCGGCAAACGCCACTTTCTGATTACCGACAGCAACGGGCAGCCCACCGGCATTCTGTCCCAGACTGATCTGGCCCGAAATCAGGGTTTGGAGCCCTACCTTCGTTTGCGCGAAGTCCGTGCCGCCATTGCCAGGCCACCGCTCTCCGTTGCCGGTGATCGCTCGCTGGGCGATGTTGCCCGGCAAATGCACCGGCACCATGCCGATGCCGTGGTTGTCCAGTGCCCAGCCAAAGGCCTTGGCATACTGACAGAAAGAGACATCGTTCGCCTGGTGGCTCGCAGCACCGAAAATACCCGGGTGACGGATCTGGCGACCCGCCCGCTACTAACGGTTAATGAAAATGACCCGCTTATCCACGCCCGGGATTTACTGATAGAAAAGCGCATAAGGCATCTGGCGGTAGTAAATGATGCTGCAGAAGTCACCGGCCTGATTGGCTTTCATGACATGCTCGCGGGCGCCGAGCAGATGTATCTGAACGATTTGCGGGATGCGCTGGAACAGCGCGACAAGGCACTGGCCAGGTCTCGCCGAAGCCTTCAACTGGCAGAGCGGGTGATCGAATCATCCCTCGAAGGCATCATGGTGACCGACGGGAAGGCCCGTATTGAATTTGTGAACCCCGCCTTCACACAGCTGACCGGCTACACCGCCGAAGAAGTCATCGGTCACAAGCCCGATATTCTGTCATCCGGCCGACACGACGCCGAGTTCTACACCCGCATGTGGCAGGCTCTTGAACACCACGGCTACTGGCGCGGAGAAATCTGGAACAGACGCAAAACCGGAGAGCTCTATCTGGAACTGCTGACGGTGACCGCTATCACCGATAATGAGGGCAAAACCACCCATTACGCAGGGCTGTTTACCGACATAACCCAAAACCGGAAAAACGAAGAACAGATCCGGCAACTGGCCTATTACGCCCCCCTGACCAAGGTGCCCAACCGGCGGTTGCTTGAAGACCGGCTAGAGCATGCGATCCGCCACGCTCACCGCACAGAGATGCGACTGGCCGTGATGTTTATGGACCTCGACCGATTCAAGCAGGTTAACGACTCGCTGGGTCATTCTGCGGGCGATGAACTGCTGCTGCAGTTCGCGGATCGGGTAAAAGAATGTTTGCGGGAAGACGATACACTCGCCCGTTTGGGTGGTGACGAATTTATTGTGTTGCTACCGGAAATGGAACGCCTGTCGGACGTCCTGAAGGTTGCGGAGCGGCTGGTCGCCATCAACCAGGCGCCCTACCTGATTCAGGATCACAGAATTACCCTCGGCTCCAGCATCGGCATCAGCCTTTACCCGGACGATGGCCAGACGGTTCAGGAGCTTATTCACGGTGCCGATGTTGCCATGTATCAGGCCAAGCAAGACGGGCGAAACCGCTACTACCTGTTCAATCCCGGCGCACGGCAGATAGCGGCTGCCCCGGTGATTGATGGCAAAATCACGAACTGACATATATCAATTCCAAATGGAATAGCACGCTATTCCGCACCATTGTCCTATTGCGCTTGTCGATCTGCCTCGGGAAACTTGCGTAATTTCCGGTACCTACAAAAACCACACGATAAAACCGGTTTCCAACTTCCCGGAGGCTAAACCTGATGACGATCAGACACTACCTGCTGGCAGCGATGATGCTGCTTACCGGCAGCTCTTTACTGGCTGCTGACACACTAAAGATTGGCCTGAACTATCCACAAACCGGCCGCTACAAAGATCAGGGCCTGCAACAAAGGCTGGGAGCATTCCTCGCGACGGAGGAAATCAACCGGGCAGGCGGCGTACTCGGAAAACCGCTTGAGCTGATTATCCGTGACACCCGTGGTGAACCCGAACTCGGTGCAAAAAATACTTCAGAACTGATCGACCGTGAAAACGCTGCCATGGTGTTTGGCGGCGTTTCCAGCTCCGTTGCGATTGCCTCGGGCAAAGCAGCGGCAGAGCGTGACCGCATCTATTTCGGTACCCTGACCTATGCGAATGAAACCACGGGCAGCGAAGGCCATCGACACATGTTCCGGGAACCCTACAATGCCTGGATGGCTGCCAGAGCCCTCAGCCAGTATCTGGTCAATAACCACGATAACCAAAACTATTTCTACATCACCGCAGACTACACCTGGGGCCACTCGGTTGAAGAGTCGATGCGGAAATTCTCCGGAACCGAGAATACGGAACAACACCCGGGTGTCAAAACCCCCTTCCCCAGAGCTTTAATCAGTGACTTCAGAGGTGCCCTTGAGCAGGCAGCGAACAGCCAGGCAGACGTCCTGATGCTGGTACTGTTTGGCGACGACATGGTTCGTGCCCTGCGCGTAGCACACGATATGGGGCTGACCAAAACAATGCAGATTGTCGTGCCCAACCTGACACTGGGCATGGCAAAACAGGTGGGGCCAGCCATTATGGAAGGCATCATCGGCGGCGCGCCCTGGGTATGGAACCTGCCCTACGAACATGGCTACGAGCGCGGCCAGGCCTTTGTTGAAGCCTTTTCCAGCCAGTACGACATGCGCCCGTCATCCTCGGCAGCATCCGCCTACAGCATCGTTTATCAATACAAAGACGCCGTAGAAAGGGCTGGCAGCACCCGCACGGCAGACGTTATCCGTGCTCTGGAAGGACATCGCTACAACTTCCTGAAAGATGAACAGTACTGGCGTGAATTTGATCACCAGAACGTGCAGACAGTTTATGTCGTTCGCAGTAAACCCCGTGATCAGGTACTGGCAGACCCGCTGGGATCCGACTTTTTCGAAATCCTGGATTCTCTGGCTGGCGACGAGGCGGCACAAACCCGGGAAGAGTGGAACCAGCGCCGTGAAGCCGCGGGCAAACCCGCCCGTCTGTAAACCCGCCACTTTACCCCAACCGGGCTTTTCCTGATAATTGAGCCATACCCAGAACACATGGACGGTTATCAGGAGCGCCAGGCCCGTGACGATCTGCAAAGGACTTCAAAGCAACACCACCTTGACCCTGCCGGAGAGTTGCGACCTGCTGGTCATTGGCGGAGGAATCAATGGCACCGGCATTGCCATGGACGCCGCTGGCCGGGGGCTGAAGGTGGTCTTGTGCGAGATGAATGATCTTGCCTCGGCCACATCCTCCAACAGCAGCAAGCTGATTCACGGTGGCTTGCGATATCTCGAGCATTACGAGTTCCGGCTGGTACGCGAAGCTCTGGGAGAGCGCGAAGCCCTGCTGCGCACAGCGCCCCACATCATGTGGCCCATGCGCTTCCGGCTGCCACACCAGCCTCATCTGCGACCTGCCTGGATGATCCGCACCGGCCTCTTCCTGTACGACCATCTGGCAAAGCGAGAATTGTTGCCGGGCTCCAGAGCCATTACCTTCGGCCCGGACTCCCCCCTGAAGCCTGAAATTGTTCGGGGCTTCGAATACTCCGATGGCTGGGTCGATGACGCCAGGCTGGTGGTGCTGTCAGCCAGACAGGCTGCGGCCAAAGGCGCGGTGGTGTTGCCCCGCACCCGGTGCAGCAAAGCAGTGCGCCAGGCGGACACCTGGCAGGCAACATTGGTGGACGAACGCAGCAAACAGCCTCACGCCCTGCGGGCGAAAGTGATCGTTAACGCCACCGGCCCTTGGGTCAGCAGTCTGTTCGAAAACAGTTTGTCGATGCCCGCGCCAAAACAGATACGAATGGTCAAAGGCAGCCATATCGTGGTGCCACGATTGAACCGGCATGACGAAGCCTACATTCTGCAAAATCAGGATGAACGCATTGTCTTCGTCATTCCCTACGAGGAGCATTTCTCGTTGATCGGCACCACCGATGTTGACTACACAGGAGACCCTTCCGCCGCCAGGATTTCTCCGGAAGAAACCGATTACCTGCTCGGCATCGTCAATCAGTACTTCAAACACCAACTCTCGGCAGACGACGTGGTCTGGAGTTATTCCGGGGTCAGACCCCTTATGGACAATGAAGGCGGAAGCGCCCAGTCAGCATCACGGGATTACGCCTTCGAGGTTGATGAAGCCGAAGGTCGTGCTCCGGTCATATCCGTGTTCGGTGGCAAGATCACCACCTACCGCAAGCTCTCCGAAGCCGTGACCGACAGATTGTGCGACTACTTTCCCGGTGCGGGCAAATCCTGGACGGAACACGCCGTGTTACCGGGCGGCGATTTCACCAGTCAGAAACAACTGCAGACCGAGCTGGCAACCGACTACCCCTGGCTTAGCGATACGCTGCTGTGTCGATTCGTGCGCAGCTATGGCACCGACAGCCGCCATATTCTTGCGGGCTGCCAGAGCCCGGAGGATCTGGGCGAATGGTTTACCGAAACCCTGTCCCAGCGGGAAGTGGATTATCTAATGTGCCACGAGTGGGCCATGACACCGGAGGATGTGCTTTGGCGGCGCAGTAAACAGGGGCTTTATATTTCCCGCGATGGCGAAGCGGCGCTCAGCAACTATATGGCGGAGCGCACTCAGAATGCCACCAGCTCTGCCACCCTGGCCTGAAGTTTCGGCACCACTTCAGTCTCAAACCAGGCATTATTGCGCAACCAGCGCAGATTGCGCGGGCTGGGGTGAGGCATGGGGAGCACACCCATCGACCAGTACTGCTGCCAGTTTCGCACCTGCTCGGTCACCGGTTTTTTCTTACCCGGCAAATGCCAGGCCTGGGCGTACTGGCCAATCACCAGGGTTATCTCGACATTGTGCAGCCGATCCAGCAGCGCCTGCCGCCAGGCGGTGGTGCACTCCGGCCTGGGCGGCAGATCTCCGGACTTGCCGTTGCCGGGAAAACAGAAGCCCATAGGCAGAATCGCCAGACACCTGTCGTCGTAAAAGACCTCCCTGGATATCCCCATCCAGTGACGTAAACGGTCGCCACTGGGGTCGTTGAAGGGCAAACCGCTTTCATGCACCCGCCGCCCGGGCGCCTGGCCTACCACCAGAACCCGGGACGACTCGCTAAGCTGCACCACCGGCCGGGGCCCCTGAAAGCGCACCACCACCACACAGTCCTGGTTAAGATCACCGGCCTCGAAGGCCGCTTTCAGCTCATCCTGATCATTGAATACAACCGCGGGCGCGTCCACGCGGTGATGCTCCGGGGCGACCGCTGATACCTTGATAACCCCACGGCCAAGATTGCCAGACAACACCTTTAAACCGCCATCTGACGCAAACGGTTGCGCGACCTCCGCCAATACATCCGGTGCCGCACTGACTGTTCGGGCAGGCTGCCACACCAAACGCTCCCCCTGCAGCTCAGGCATCCGGGCATAACGCTCCAGCCCATGGCCAACCACGGTTTCAACGTCATTATGCAAATAACCGGCGCTCAACAACTCGCGTATCAGAAACGGCGTACCTCCAGCGTTGTGGAAAACGTTCACATCCTCCTGGCCATTCGGGTAAATCCGGGTAAGTGAAGGCACCACCGCCGACAAGTCGGCAAAATCCTGCCAGTCAATGACGATGCCAGCGGCCCGCGCCACCGCAATCCAGTGTATGGTGTGATTGGTCGATCCGCCGGTAGACAGCAGCGTCACCAACGCATTGACGATCGACTTTTCGCTAACCATGTCCGCCAGGCCGAGTTCGCCACCATTGGGTTTTGAAAGCCGGATAACCTGCTCGGTGGCCTCGTTCATGAATTTCAGGGTGTCTTTATCAGCCGGGTTGCAGGCTGCAAAACCATGGGCCAGGTTGCCGCAGGAAAGTGAGGCCCGATGTGGCGACTGCGCGCCAAGTTGCCGCATTCTTGCAAGGTCATCCCGTCGCCTCCCTTGGCTACGAGCAATGATACGCTGGGTGACCCGGTTAATTTCAGGATGCATCACTTGTCACCTCACAGGTCAGAATGAACGAATTATTACGGATATTTGAAAAATAACTGGATTAAATCGATAGAATTTTGGTAAATTTACAACATGTTCGAGCAGGAAAACACGAGTTGTCCAGGCCGCAACGCCCAAGATAGCATGCGGCCACCCTACTCGCCCTCCACGCCAGAGCCATGACTGCCACATAACGGTAACAAGCCCCGACGATACTGCCGCCATCAACGCTCTGACGAGACAAACCCCGTGCCCGCCAGTGCCCGCGAACCTCAACCAAAGGATGACTGCTATGCTCAGGCGCACCAAAATTGTCGCTACTCTCGGCCCGGCCACCAACACTCCGGAAGCTCTCACCAACATCATCATGGCTGGCGTTGACGTTACTCGCCTCAACTTCTCTCACGGCAGCGCCAGCGAACATATCGAACGGGCCCGACGGGTACGCGAAGCTGCCCGAGCCACCGGCCGCTTTGTCGCCCTATTGGCGGATCTTCAGGGCCCCAAACTGCGAATCGCCCGGTTCAAGGATCACAAGGTGTCTCTGCAGGCTGGCCAGACCTTTGTTCTGGACGCCACCATGGACAAAAATGCTGGCACCTCCGAACGAGTCGGCATTGACTATGAACAACTCATCAGTGATGTCGCCCGTGGCGATATTCTGGTGCTGGATGATGGCCGCATCGAAATGGAAGTGATCTCCGTCGATGCGCACAGCATCACTTCCCGGGTACTAATTGGCGGGCCACTCTCGAACAACAAAGGGCTTAACAAGCGTGGCGGCGGCCTGTCTGCAGATGCGCTCACCGAAAAAGACAAGCAGGATATTGTCACAGCAGCCAAGCTGGGCGCAGATTATGTCGCGGTGTCCTTCGTGCGCACCGCCGAAGATATGCATGTGGCCCGCCAGCTGCTGAGAAAGGCTGGTTCCGACGCCGGGCTGGTCGCAAAAATCGAACGGGCGGAGCTTGCTCACGACGACGAAGCGCTGGACGCCGTCATAAAGGCCTCCGATGCGGTCATGGTGGCCCGGGGTGACCTGGCGGTTGAAATTGGCGACGCCGAACTGGTGGCGGTACAGAAACACATCATTTCCCGGGCCAGGGTTCTGAACCGGGCGGTGATCACGGCAACCCAGATGATGGAATCCATGATCACCAATCCCATGCCCACCCGCGCAGAAGTATCAGACGTGGCCAACGCGGTGATGGATTACACCGATGCTGTGATGCTCTCAGCAGAAACAGCCGTCGGCGATTATCCGAAAGAAGCCGTCGAAGCCATGGTACGCATTTGCCTGGGCGCCGAGCGGCATCCGTCTATGCACCAGTCCAAGCACCGCATCCACGAAAGCATGGAGCGAATCGACGAGGCCATCGCCCTGTCGGCCATGTACGCTGCCAACCACCTGAAAGGTGTCAGCGCCATCATCTGCATGACCGAGACGGGCTCCACACCGCGCCTGATGTCACGGATCAAGTCGAGCCTGCCAATCTTTGCGTTTTCCGGCCATCACTCCACCCAGCACCGGGTGGTGTTATTCCGCGGCGTGCAGACCATACCGTTCGATTCCTCTACCATTGCCAATGAGCACACCAATGCCGCCGCCGTAGAGCAGCTCCTGCAACAGGGGGTTGTTCAGAACGGTGATCTGGTGTTGATCACCAAAGGCGATTACGCCAATGCTCAGGGCGGCACCAACTCGATGAAGATCGTTCGCGTCGGCAGCGACATCCGATAAAACCTGCGCCCTCCCGAGCCCCGCGCAACCAGGGCGCGGGCTCTCAATTATTTGCAGGCATCGATAAGACTGTCTCTGGCCAACCGCTCAATCGCTGCCCAATCTTTCGTTGCCACCAGTTTTTCCGGCGTCAGCCAGGAACCCCCAACCGTTCGGACATTCGGCAGCGACAGGTAAGCCGCGGCGGTCTGCCGGGTAATACCACCCGTGGGACAAAACTCGATATCCGGGAAGGGCCCACTCAACGCCTGAAGCGCCGCCCTGCCTCCGGCAATTTCCGCCGGAAAGAACTTGAACTCGCGATAACCCTGATTGTAACCACCCATAATATCGGATGCCGTAGCTACCCCCGGCAACAGAGGGATAGGCGCCGTTACACCGAATTTCAGCAACGTATCGGTCACCCCGGGGCTGACCACAAAATGGGCTCCCGCGCCTTCCGCCTGTCGATACTGCTCAATACTGGTCACCGTCCCCGCCCCCACCCAGGCCTCTGGCAGCGCCTTGCGAACCTGGTGAATGGCCGGCAAACCGTGGCGAGTCCGAAGCGTGATTTCCAACACCCGTATGCCACCAGCCACCAGTGCCCGGCACAGTGGCACCGCATCTTCCGGGTGATTAATGGTAATAACCGGCAACAGGGGCGAGGCACTCAAAAGGCTTTGAATCCGGCTACGGTGAAAATCCGACAACTGATTCATAACAATCTCCGACAGGGCAGGCTTAAGCATTCAGGGACTCCAGAACACACGCAGACCGGATTTCAGAAAAGCGCGAACAGGCATGGCCATTTCATTCTCTGGCGCCTGGCAGGCTGCGCGAAGCGTCTCGAGCTTGTCATCCCCTCTCAGGTGCAAGGCGGTAAAGCGGGCACCGGCAAGAAACGCCCGGGATAAGCTAACTCGCGGATGCGACTGGGCCAGACGACCCCGCAACAGAGTGGCAACCCGCGCGGCCAGATCCTCTGCCACCTGCTCAGCCCGAGAGTGAAAGCAGCCTAGCACACCTTCCGGTAAATCAATTTCAGGCATCTTCATACCAGCTCCTGCCAGTTGCCAATAATCTGATCAACCCAGCGCCAGGCAGACTCCACCTCATCCCGGCGCACAAACAGATATTGATGACCTTTCATAACTTCCCATAGCAGACGCTCATAGGCATCGGGAATCCGCCCGATTTCAAAGGCCTCAGAAAAGCTCAACTCCAGTGGGCCTTGACGTAACCGCATACCTTTATCCAGCCCGCGACCCTTGGTCAGTATCTTTAGCGCCATCCCCTCATCCGGCTGCAGGCGGATGATCAGCTTGTTATTGGCTATGTGCTTCTGATCCGGATCAAAGATGTAATGGGGTGCTCGCTTGAAATGGATAATAATCTGGGGCAGTTTTTCAGGCAGCCGCTTTCCGGTGCGGATATAGAAAGGCACACCCGCCCCGCGCCAGTTGTCGATTTCCGCTTTCAGTGCCACGAAAGTTTCGGTCTCACTGCCCTTGTTTGCCCCCTCCTCCTCCAGATAGCCGGGGATAACCTCGCCATTGCTGGTGCCAGCCGAGTACTGCCCACGCACCACATAATGCTCCATCATGTCTGGAGTGATGCGCTTGAGCGCTTTCAATACCTCTACCTTCTCATCGCGAATACTGTCCGGCGACAGATCTGCGGGCGGATCCATGGCGATCAGGCACAGCAACTGAAGCAGGTGGTTCTGGATCGTCTCCTTACCGAGGTAGTGATCAATTCGAAATAGCTGGTCCTCACTGAAGACTTCCGCCAACTCGTTATTGATCACCTGCGAAGACGCCAAGTCGTGACCAATCGGCTTCTCAACCACCACCCGGGTTGCCCGACTGCAACAGCCGACCGCTTTCAGGTTACGGGCAATTTCACCGTAAAGGCCCGGTGGCGTTGCCATGTAAAGAATCAGTTCATTGGCCGATTCATGTCGCCAGGCTTTCAATGCCTGGAACCGCGGGGCATCAAAAAAGTCCAGAACCTGATAGTCTACCCGCTACAACAGAGCCTTGGCCGCCTGATCGTCGAACTCCTCAGGCTGAACATACTGCTGCAGCTTGTCCAGAAGGGCTTCACGCACCTGCTTTGAGTTCAGTTGCCGCCTGGCAACCGCAAGAATTCGGCTGTCACGGTGCAGAAGCCCGGCCCGATCGAGGTGGTACAGAGCCGGAAACAGCTTACGATGCGCCAGGTCCCCCATCGCGCCGAAGATCATAAGATCACATCGGGTATTGCTACTCTCAACCATCCAACCTACTCTCTGCTCGACTCCGGAGAACGTCAACCACTCGGCAGCCCTGTTGTTTTAAAGTAGTAATCTTAACCAAAAAAAGACATAAATAGGCGATCATAAGAGAATTTTCTTCCCATATTTTATTTTAACTACCGCAGCCACCGACAAAACACGGTATAATTCAGGGCTTTCTCTTTTTTCGACGGAACCAGATGCAGGGAGTAACCATCCATGGCCGCATACCGGGACGAGAATCTACTTGAGGATATTCAGGCGCGATTGGAAGACCTCAACAAATCTGAACGGAAAGTTGCCGACGCCATTCTGAGGGATCCCGGCGCCGCGACCCGTTACAGCATTGCCGCACTGGCCCGTGCCGCAAACGTCAGTGAACCTACCGTCAATCGCTTCTGTCGCGGCTTTTCAGCCACAGGCTTCCCCGACTTCAAGATTCGCCTGGCGCAGAGCATTGCAACGGGCACACCCTATGTCGGGCAGGACATAGAGCCCGACGATACGGTAGAAGATTTCACCGATAAGATTATGCTGAGCACCATAGCCAGTCTCGACAAGGCTCGCCAGTCGCTCGATCCCAAAGCCATTTCCACGGCCATTGACTACCTGATCCAGGCCAAGCAGATCAACTTTTTTGGCATGGGCGGTTCTGCGTCTGTTGCCCTTGACGCCCAGCACAAGTTTTTCCGCTTCAATATCCCGGTGGCCTCTTATGACGATGCGTTGATGCAACGCATGGTCGCCGCTGGCTCTCAAGTGGGAGATGTGATTGTGGTGATTTCCTATACCGGCCGAACCCGGGAAAGCGTGGAAATCGCCAGCGTAGGCCGCGACAACGGTGCCACAGTGATCGGTATTACCAATCCGGACTCGCCTCTTGCCGAGTGCTGTACGGCGGTTCTGGGTGTTACCGCTCCGGAAGACACTGAGGTATACATGCCAATGTCGTCACGCATCATTCACCTGACGGTCATTGACATACTTGCCACTGGCGTCACGCTGAAGCGGGGCTCCGACTTCCTGGGCCATCTCAAGAAAATCAAGGAAAGCCTTAAGGCAACGCGCTTTCCCAAGACATATCGAGCAGGGTGAGGCATTACCGCCTCATCCCTCTCACAGAACCGTACATACGGGCCACGTATACGGCTCATGTAAACGCTTATCCTACAATACTGGGACACAGAACCCCATCCGTTGGCGGGTCAAGTCGACCAACCCCAAATCATCATGCAACCAGCGGTTGGGTATCGCGTAGCTGGACAGTGGGCTCCGCGCATTATGCCAGCTCTTCATCCGGATCGATTTAAACGGTGGCTTGTAGCACAACTGCTTCAATCGCCGGTGCAGGCGTCCTGGCGTTTTCCACTGCTTGAGCTGGAGACAGCGCAGGCGCCGCCTTAGACACCATCTTCTTTCATGTGGCCGGGGTTGCTGGCTTCGCCGGGCAAACGAAAAAACCCCAGCTTCACAAGAAGCTGGGGTTTGTATTTGGAGCCTGACGATGACCTACTCTCACATGGGCAACGCCACACTACCATCGGCGCAGGACTGTTTCACTTCTGAGTTCGGGATGGGATCAGGTGGTTCCAGACCGCTATGGTCGTCAGGCAAATCGGTTGATCACTGGTTGGACGGGATAGAAGATGGGAGTTTTCACTCCGCTGTGATGAACGATTTCGCAGGTTATCCGCAATTATCTTGGGTGTTATATAGTCAAGCCGCACGAGCAATTAGTACCGGTTAGCTCAACGCCTCGCAGCGCTTACACACCCGGCCTATCAACGTCCTGGTCTTGAACGGCTCTTCAGGAGGCTCGAGGCCTCGGGGAGATCTCATCTTGGAAGGGGCTTCCCGCTTAGATGCTTTCAGCGGTTATCCTGTCCGAACATAGCTACCGGGCAATGCTTCTGGCGAAACAACCCGAACACCAGAGGTTCGTCCACTCCGGTCCTCTCGTACTAGGAGCAGCTTTCCTCAAATCTCCAACGTCCACGGCAGATAGGGACCGAACTGTCTCACGACGTTCTAAACCCAGCTCGCGTACCACTTTAAATGGCGAACAGCCATACCCTTGGGACCGGCTTCAGCCCCAGGATGTGATGAGCCGACATCGAGGTGCCAAACACCGCCGTCGATGTGAACTCTTGGGCGGTATCAGCCTGTTATCCCCGGAGTACCTTTTATCCGTTGAGCGATGGCCCTTCCATACAGAACCACCGGATCACTATGACCTACTTTCGTACCTGCTCGACGTGTCTGTCTCGCAGTCAAGCGGGCTTGTGCCATTACACTAACCGCACGATGTCCGACCGTGCTTAGCCCACCTTTGTGCTCCTCCGTTACGCTTTGGGAGGAGACCGCCCCAGTCAAACTACCCACCACACAGTGTCCTCAACCCCGATAAGGGGCCAGAGTTAGAACCTCAAACATGCCAGGCTGGTATTTCAAGGTTGGCTCCACCGGAACTGGCGTCCCGGTTTCAAAGCCTCCCAGCTATCCTACACAAGCATGCTCAAAGTTCACTGTGAAGCTATAGTAAAGGTTCACGGGGTCTTTCCGTCTAGCCGCGGATACACCGCATCTTCACGGCGATTTCAATTTCACTGAGTCTCGGGTAGAGACAGCGCCCCCATCGTTACGCCATTCGTGCAGGTCGGAACTTACCCGACAAGGAATTTCGCTACCTTAGGACCGTTATAGTTACGGCCGCCGTTTACCGGGGCTTCGATCAAGAGCTTCGCACGAATGCTAACCCCATCAATTAACCTTCCGGCACCGGGCAGGCGTCACACCGTATACGTCCACTTTCGTGTTTGCACAGTGCTGTGTTTTTAATAAACAGTCGCAGGGGCCTGGTATCTTCGACTGGCTTCTGCTCCACCCGCGGGGGTTTCACATACACGCCAGCGTGCCTTCTCCCGAAGTTACGGCACCATTTTGCCTAGTTCCTTTACCCGAGTTCTCTCAAGCGCCTTGGTATTCTCTACCTGACCACCTGTGTCGGTTTGGGGTACGGTCTCGAATAGCCTGAAGCTTAGAAGATTTTCCTGGAAGCAGGGCATCAATGACTTCGCGTCCGTGGACACTCGTCGTCACGTCTCAGGATTGAGGACCCGGATTTGCCTAAGTCCTCTCCCTACTCGCTTAAACCGGGACAACCGTCGCCCGGCTCACCTAGCCTTCTCCGTCTCTCCATCGCAGCTATCCAAGGTACGGGAATATTAACCCGTTTCCCATCGACTACACCTTTCGGTCTCGCCTTAGGGGCCGACTCACCCTGCGCCGATTAACGTTGCGCAGGAACCCTTGGTCTTCCGGCGTGCGGGTTTTTCACCCGCATTATCGTTACTCATGTCAGCATTCGCACTTCTGATACCTCCAGCATGCTTCTCAACACACCTTCGCAGGCTTACAGAACGCTCCCCTACCCCGCATACAGAGTATGCAGCCGCAGCTTCGGTGACCAGTTTGAGCCCCGTTACATCTTCCGCGCAGGCCGACTCGACTAGTGAGCTATTACGCTTTCTTTAAAGGATGGCTGCTTCTAAGCCAACCTCCTAGCTGTCTGAGCCTTCCCACATCGTTTCCCACTTAACTGGTACTTTGGGACCTTAGCTGGCGGTCTGGGTTGTTTCCCTCTTCACGACGGACGTTAGCACCCGCCGTGTGTCTCCCGGATAGTACTCACAGGTATTCGGAGTTTGCATGGGGTTGGTAAGTCGAGATGACCCCCTAGCCCAAACAGTGCTCTACCCCCTGTGGTATTCGTCCGAGGCGCTACCTAAATAGCTTTCGGGGAGAACCAGCTATCTCCGGGCTTGATTAGCCTTTCACTCCGATCCACAAGTCATCCCCTGGCTTTTCAACGACAGTGGGTTCGGTCCTCCAGTTGATGTTACTCAACCTTCAACCTGCTCATGGATAGATCGCCCGGTTTCGGGTCTATGCCTAGCGACTGATTCGCCCTATTCAGACTCGGTTTCCCTACGGCTCCCCTAAACGGTTAACCTCGCCACTAAACATAAGTCGCTGACCCATTATACAAAAGGTACGCCGTCACAGAACAAGTCTGCTCCGACTGCTTGTACGCATACGGTTTCAGGGTCTATTTCACTCCCCTCACAGGGGTTCTTTTCGCCTTTCCCTCACGGTACTGGTTCACTATCGGTCAGTCAGGAGTATTTAGCCTTGGAGGATGGTCCCCCCATGTTCAGTCAATGTTTCTCGTGCATCGACCTACTCGATTTCACTGAACTCAGGTTTCGGATACGGGGCTATCACCCACTATGGCGGCACTTTCCAGAGCCTTCTCCTACCAGTTGTTCAGCTTAAGGGCTGGTCCCCGTTCGCTCGCCGCTACTGAGGGAATCTCGGTTGATTTCTTTTCCTCAGGGTACTTAGATGTTTCAGTTCCCCTGGTTCGCCTCTTACACCTATGTATTCAGTGCAAGATACCGATCCGAAGATCGGTGGGTTTCCCCATTCAGAGATGCCCGGATCACAGCTTGTTTGCCAGCTCCCCGAGCCTTATCGCAGGCTTCCACGTCTTTCATCGCCTCTGACTGCCAAGGCATCCACCGTATGCGCTTAGTTGCTTGACTATATAACCCCAAGATAACTGGGTTCCGAGGAACTCAATCTCTTGTGGCTGTTTCATCAACAACCTCAACGATAACACCGGATAACGCTTGAAATCGCTATCACTTTGAACAATCTTCTCTCGGAGATAATGAGAGAAGAATATTCTGTTCTATCTCGTCCAATTTGTTAAAGAGCAAATCTGACCCAGTGATCAGAAAG
>NZ_PXNP01000110.1 GCF_003007675.1 Marinobacter fuscus
CCCGGCTTATTCATGAGGCCGACCTGAAAACGAAGATGGCGAGAGGTTTTCTCTTGTAGAATCAGGATGTTCCTGCCAGAACACGATTCAAGAGGACCACTCGCCATGGGTGAAAGCCTATCCACCTGGACGCCCTCATGCAACGGCTCTGTCCGTGTTGAGCTGAGCGGCCAGCGCACCACCAGCGACAGCGGCGCCCTGCTGCTGCGTGAAGCCCTCGACAACAGCGGCGTGATCGAGGCGCTGGAAGACAATCTGGTCGATCGACGCCACCCGCTGCGCATCCGTCATTCGCTGGCCAGCCAGTTGCGTACCTTGGTGCTGCAGCGTGCGATGGGCTGGATCGATCTCAGCGATACCGACACGCTGCGCCGTGACCCGCTTTGGCAGTTGGCCTGCAGCGATGCACGCGGCATGACACCCCTGGTCCAGGACCGGCCGTCTCAAGCCACGCTGTCGCGGCTGCTGAGCTGCCTCGGTCGTAACGACAATATCGATGCCGTGCACGAAGGCCTGTTGCGGCTGGTGGTCTGGCGCCTGACCTCGCTGCAGAACGGTGAACGTCCCAAACAGCTGACGCTGGACATCGATGGCCTGCCGATCGAGGTGCATGGCCATCAGGGCGGGTCGGCCTATCATGGCCTTTACGGGGCCCGCATCTACTCGCCGCTGGTCGCATCGTTGGCGGAGACCGGCGACATGGTGGGCGGCCTGCTGCGCGAGGGCAACGCCGGCCCGGCAGAGAACGCCGACACCTGGATCCCGCATCTGGTACGACGACTCAACGAGAGCACCGGGGCACAGGTTCGTGTGCGCATCGACGCCGGTTTTACCGATAACGCGACGCTGGAGGCCCTGGAGGATCGGGAGATCGAATACCTGGGCCGGTTGCGCAGTCACACCGGTCTACAGAAGCTGGCAGCACCGCTCCTGAAGCGGCCACCCGGCCGGCCACCCGAGCAGCCTCGCGAGTGGTGCCACGATCTGGAGTACCAAGCCGGCTCCTGGTCGGCACCGCGGCGCGTAGTGCTGGTGGTGCAGGAACGCCCCGATGACCTGCTGCTGCATGCCTTCTTCCTGGTCACCAACCTCAGCAAGTTCGACTGGCCGCCAGAGAAGGTCCTAGCACTCTATCGCAAGCGCGGCAGCGCCGAGGCGCACATGGGCGAGGTGAAATCAGCACTCGACGTGCATCTCTCCTCGACCGACCGCGGCGCTTCCACCGTTCAAGAGGTGATGGCCCGCAACGAAGTGAGTCTGCTACTGAGTCTCTACGCCTACCAGGTCCTGCATGGCCTGCGCTGCCTGCTGGAGCGGCAGACCCGGCAAGGCTGGAGCCTCAGCCGGATGCGCGAGCAGGTGCTGAAGGTCGCCGCCACGCTGAGGCTGCACGCTCGGCGAATCACCGTTCATCTGGGGGCCGCCGCCGACAAGTGGTGGCCGACGCTGCTGAAGGGGCTGCCGAAGCTGACCGCACTGAGCTGACGCTCCTGCGAGACCACCACAGCATCAGAAAGCGAGCGACCGGAGCGGCGGTCGGCGATCACGGCTGCTTGGACGGTCGCAATTGATTCCAAAGAGCTATAAGTAAGTAGGAAAAGGGCTGCGTTCTGGCATTACTCAACAGCCACTCGCGCTGAAGATGCGAATCCTGATAAGCAATGCCAACAGCCAGTACCTTCAGACCGCTCAATCAGCGCCCTCGTGAATAAGGCGGGTTAACGCCAAGAGATTCTAAGAGAACGGCCTCCGGGGCACAAGGTACTTGGTTCGGTTGCTTGGAGATGTGGGGGCTGACAGCGGGTGCCAGACCCGGGGGGCGTGGTTGGTGATATGGGGTCTGACAGCGAGTGTCAGACCCCATATCTCGAGGTTTAACGTGGTGTAGCCTTATGGGGTGGGGGGCAGACTCCACACTGGGCATTGAGAGTCAGCCCCGGCATTCGGTATATCAACTCGATCCCGGGATCGGACTCAGTGCCTTACTTGAGAACGAAGTACACTCACCTCGCTCACCGTTAGCCCGGCGATCTCCGCAATCAACTGATCGTCCATTTCTGTGCGACTGATAAGATTTCTCGCCATATCCCGCTTTGCCTCACGACGCCCTTCCTGCAAGCCTTCCAAGCGCTCTTTCTTCACCAGATTTTCGAGGTTCTCTGCCAGCATATCTCTGTCCTCCACTAAGCTGCTCAGCCGATCCAGACTGACATCCGCTCCAAGCCGTTGAAGATGGCGTTTAATCCAGCGGGTGATTACCCGATCAATTCTCTCTTTGTCAGGGTCAGCCTGAATAATCGCTACAACCCGATCCACCGCTGCCTGCAGGCTTTCCCAGCTGTCGCCCGCATTCTCAACACCGAACACGCCGCTGAGTGCCGTGGCTTTACTGTTCAACTCTTCGGCAGTATACCGGCTTTCATCCACCAGGTAATAACGGAGGTGCGGCTGATAGACCCTTAAAAACTCCGGAGGTTCCGGCGCGATCATGTCGTACATATCCGCCTTCGCTGTCCACTTCTGGGAACCATTATACAGCACCACAGGAAACACTGGCGGTAACCCCTGCCCTGGTGTGATCACGCGCTGTTTTAGCAATTCGCTGTAGAAACACGCTACATAGTGCATCAGGCGCAGCGGCATGGTGTTATCTACTTTCGATTGAAATTCCAGCAAAATGTAAAGAAACACATCCTGCGTGATCCCGTTCCAGGTAACCTCTACCGACCACACCACATCTTCGAACTTCTCCTCAAACAACGGCGTGATGTAGTTGCCGCTGTGCTGTTTGAGCGTGGCAAAATTCATAAGGCTTGCGATCTCATTCGGCGCAAAGCCCTCGATCAACTGCTGGACAAACTCCGGGTGACTGAATAACTCTTTATAACCGGTATCGTGGTGGTTGCTGGACATCCATTTCCTTCCTGTTCCTTCCTGTTTCCAGTGATTCAGTGTACCACTTAACCGCTTTTCAGGCATTTTAGGGGGTGGCTGATTGGGCGATGTGGGGTCTGACAGCGAGTGTCAGACCCCGGGGACGGAGGTTAGTGGGTGGGGTCTGACACTTGCTGTCAGACCCCATATCTCCGCGATCTAACTCTCAGACTTGTGAGCTGAGCTCAGCTGCCCCGGCAGTTTTCTCTCCAGGCCAGAAACTGATCTGACAGAAAGGCTCTCAGCTTGTCTTTCAGGAACAGATTGACTTCATTGAGTTCGAAACGTACGTGGTAACCATCCACCTGAGTTACCTGATAACACTGGCGCTGCTCGCGGGTCTGTACGATACACTGGCCCAGAAAATAGTCCTCGATATTGGCGGGGATATCCCGATCCACTGAAGGCTTAACCGTATAAACGGTCCATGTGAGGACATCTGGAAAGGGTAGCTGGCTTACTCGCCAGGCGTCACGCTGAGGGAATTTTTCTGCGTAAATGTAGTCGCCCCTCAATTGAAGACCTTCGGCGAAAGGGCCACCTCGCAGAGCAGCGTCCATGGCACCTTCTCCCCCGACATTGGTGATTCTTGCATGAAGAAAGGCAAGCTCTCCGGAGTCATTGGTGGCGTACTCAGGTATCCTGGAACCAACCTGTTCCGGCTCGAATGTAACAAGGAACGAAGCGTTCCCCCCGGGAGTATCGCCATCTTTAATCAGACGCATAAAAAGTGGCGGGGTACTGAACATGCCCTTCTGATCCACTGGCAGACAAAGCCGCTCTTTGCCTGTGTCAACCAACCTGAATTCGCTGGCTTGGGAGAGGACGCGCCACAGTACCAAGGCAATCACGCCACTGATAAGGATGAGTATTCGAATACGACGCATGGTCAGAACTCGCCTACCCTACCGATGCCAGTTCCAGGGGAGTGAAATGCTAAATCTGGCATTCATTCTTGTTTCGCCTCTAATTTTTCCTTACCAACGCCGCGACCGGCAAGATGGTAGGCGGGTTCAAGCGCGAGAATGAATACCGGCCAGAGCGCCAATATCAGGAGGTATGAAACGTCATCAAAAAAGTACTGGACGATGACGCTGGCGCATGCGGCGAACATCAAAGCGCACGCAGCAACACATCGGGACCAGAGCATCGGGCCCTTTGAAAGAGTCCCCATCTGAATCCCCCTTAACATCGCGTAGTAGAAGAAAGCGCCACCAAAACCGCTAACCAAAAGAACTACAAGCATGCTATAGATCGCCGTAAACAAGGAGCCCTCGAGCTGCCAGCTCTCTTTTGGCTTCTGCAGTTTGTTTCCGACATAGTAGCCGATGGCCTCGCGGGCCGCGTGGAGTCTGACAGTGGGTGTCAGACCCCTCATTGGGTATCAAAGGCCAGCCTCTACGGGCACGCTCGATTAGTGCTTATCTTCCAGGCGAAGCCTGGCGACCTCATCCAGGGCCATGCCCGTCGCTTCCGCAATCTGCTCATCGCTCAGCACACCAAATGACAACAAATTACGGACTGTCTCGCGCTTCTCTGCCAACGCCCGCAGTTCAGCCTCTCGGCGGCCTTCCTGGCGCCCTTCCTGCAAGCCTTCCAAGCGCTCTTTCTTCACCAGGTTTTCGAGGTTCTCTGCCAGCATATCTCTGTCCTCCACTAAGCTACTCAGCCGATCCAGACTTACATCCGCTCCAAGCCGTTGAAGATGGCGTTTAATCCAGCGGGTGATTACCCGATCAATTCTCTCTTTGTCAGGGTCAGCCTGAATAATCGCTACAACCCGATCCACCGCTGCCTGCAGGCTTTCCCAGCTTTCGCCCGCATTCTCAACACCGAACACGCCGCTGAGTGCCGTAGCTTTACTGTTTAATTCTTCGGCAGTATACCGGCTTTCATCCACCAGGTAATAGCGGAGATGCGGCTGATAGACCCGCAAAAACTCCGGAGGTTCCGGCGCGATCATGTCATAGATATCGGCCTTCGCTGCCCACTTCTGGGAACCATTATACAGCACCACCGGAAACACTGGCGGTAACCCCTGCCCTGGTGTGATCACGCGCTGCTTTAACAATTCGCTGTAGAAACACGCTACATAGTGCATCAGGCGGATCGGAATGGCGCGATCTACTGCTGACTGAAACTCCAGGAGAATGTACAGAAACACGTCCTGCGTGATCCCGTTCCACGTAACCTCGACAGACCACACCACATCTTCGAACTTTTCCTCAAACAACGGCGTAATGTAGTTGCCGCTGTGCTGTTTGAGCGTTGCAAAGTTCATAAGGCCTGCGATGTCATTCGGTGCAAAGCCCTCTATTAGCTGCTGGACAAACTCCGGGTGACTGAATAACTCTTTATAACCGGTATCGTGGTGATTGCTGGACATCCATTTCCTTCCTGTTTCCGATGGTTCAAGGACTTCCCCTCGTGGGCAACTACCATCGCCGACGCAAACAAGTCCTCGTTCCATCCCCGATCAATAGCTGACTCATATAAAGTCGATGCCGCCACCCTATAGCGCTTAGCCAGCACGTCATTTCCTTCAAATTCGTCCGCAAAACCGGAACATAGGAGTAGGTCCAGAAATGTAATGGCCACCGGAACCAGTCGCTCGTCATAGGGCACTTCCGGCTCATCCGCCGATACGAATGAACACAGTAAACTTCCAAGAACTATCGGGAGCCAGCCGAACCGGAGAGGCTGCAAGCCGGGGAGTGAAATGGTAAATCGGGCTTTCATTCTTATTTTGCCTCTAATTTTCCGTATGGCTCCGAGACGATGGGAATGTTGTCATTGGGGGTTTCAAAATTGTGCCAGCTTCCTGAACGCTATGGTTTAAAAAGATAGAAGAACGGAGCGCTCAGAAAAAGCACCATTGTTCCATAGATTGCACCATAGGCAGCAGCCCTCTCGAACTTGTTCGCAAAAGACCTAACGTCCAGGCCCGGATAAATCAGCTGAAACCTCTCAAGCTGCTGTACCCTGCGTATTGTGCAGGCCCAGGCAAATATCACGGTATTGATAAAGCCGAAATCAATGGCTCCACTATCCCAGTAATCTCCGTTTTCCTGCAGCTTTTTCTTCAAGCGCCGAGTTAGTGAAAGCCTGAGAACCAAAAGGCCAAGCAACATGCTGATCACGCCACTAAGCCCGATAAAAGCAAACAACGTAGCTAGTGAATTATTAGTCATGCTCACCATTGGTCATACAGCCACCCCGTAAAATCCTTGACCAAATAATCCGCCCCAACTGCCGCCGCTCCTCCGGCAACAATCCCAACAAACAGGCCTACGGGCGTCAACGCTATCACGGTGCCAATTACCGCCCCTGCCGCAATGCCTGCTCCAAAGGAAACGCTCTCAACAACGGCTTTCCTCTGCCAGTCTGGGGCATTGCTCTTCCAGCTGTGGTGAACACTGTTTACTCGGAGGTATCCATCCAGTACAACAAAACCCGGCCCCGCGGCTCGACCTACCTTCGCCAACCTGGAGAGCTTTTGCACATCCGCAATATCGTTTACCGGGATAGACTCCCAAACGGTTCGGCCGGCCGCATTGGTTGCCTGGCGCATACCGAAGGTATTGTCATTCAGATAGCTTAGTGACTTCTCATTAAAAATCCTGTTCATTTTTTTAAACGCCGCTTCTGCTTTCACTTTTGCAGCGTTAATCACGGCTGGAGAAGCCCGGTGATTCTTTAAATCCTCGTAGTGCTTATTCGCCAAGTCGTACTCATTAATGGCGCTCAACACCCTACTGGATTGGGCAACGGCGGCCCCCATGCCATTTCCGCCAAACGTATTCAGATCTGCAACAATATCAGGAATTTTTGTGTCCCAAAGCAGCCTTGCAAGCCCCATTGTTGCCGCACCACCAGCGTAGTGGCTCAAATGGGCCAAAGTCTGTTGCTCTTCGGCCTTACAGGCCATTAGTGGTGCAATACAGACGGAACCACCGCGAGCAGAAGACGGTATAGCGACAGGCTTACTGGGCGGGAAAATAGATTGATTGCCAAAGATTTGCGCATTGGAAGCCAGAAACTCTTGCTCGAACTGGCTGAGTTCCATGCCCACGGGGCAGGCGCTTCTAGCGATTTCTCTCGATGAGATGGCAGTTCTTGGATAATAAACTAAAGAGGGCATAGCGGTATCCTTACACTGTTTTTGCAGTATCGTCCGTGTCTGGCAATGATCCTCCACAGGAATGAATGATCGCGCCAATCTGCGCAGCAAGATTACTTAAAGTAGGGCAGCTATTAAACGTCGCGAAAGGAAACATATTCCTCTCCCCGCAGCCGCGACCAACACCTCCCCCAACCATCTGATATTATGCACAACTTAACCCCAGAGCAGGACGCTCCAAACCAACCAAAAGGAACTTGCCATGATTACCATCAAACACCACGGCGCGGTTGCCGGGGTAACCGGCTCTTGCCATGAACTTACCCTTGAAGCTCCCGGCGGCGACCGGGCGGGTATTCTGGTGGATTGCGGGCTGTTTCAGGGCAGTGAAGCCAAAGACAGCAGCAATGCCGACAACCCGGGCCTGGACTTCCCCATAGAACACATTCGCGCCTTGGTTGTTACCCACGTACATCTGGACCACATCGGCCGCATTCCTTACCTGCTCGCTGCGGGCTTCAGTGGCCCGATTCTATGCTCCGAGCCCTCTGCCCTGCTGCTGCCTGCCATGCTGGAAGATGCGCTGAAAATCGGCTTTACCCGCAACCGCCGGATGATTGAAGGGGTGCTGGAGGTGATTCGTGGCCGGATTGTGGCGTTGCCTTATGGGCGGTGGCATTCGGTGTTTGGCCCTGGAGATGTGGGGGCTGACACCCGCTGTCAGACACCACACCTCCAACACCAAACCCAAGAGGCAGCCCTGGCAATCCGCCTGCAGCCCGCAGGCCATATACTGGGTTCGGCCTACGTGGAATGCCAGGCTACTTGCAAAACCCTAAGCGAACGCATTGTCTTCAGCGGCGATCTGGGCGCACCCCACGCGCCCTTGCTGCCTTCGCCGAAACCACCGGAGCGGGCAGACCGGTTGGTAATCGAGGCCACCTACGGCGACAAAGACCACGAAAGCCGCGAAGACCGCCGGTACCGCCTGAAACAGGTGCTTGAACACGCCCTTCAAGACGGCGGCACCGTGTTGATTCCTGCCTTCAGCATTGGCCGAACCCAGGATTTGCTGTATGAAATCGACAGCCTCATCAACGAGTTCCGCCAGCAGGCCATCGTCAACACCAGCACAACCACAACAGGCCAGCGCCCCCTCACCTGGGACAAACTGGAAATTGTGGTGGACTCACCCCTCGCCGCCACCTTCACCGACCTGTACCGGCAACTGAAACCCTACTGGGACGACGAAGCCCGCGAACTGCTGCAACAGGGCCGCCACCCGTTGTCATTCGAGCAGCTGACGGTGATCAACTCCCACGACGACCACCTGCACGCTGTAGACTACCTGGCACGCTCCCACCGCCCCTGCGTGGTACTGGCGGGCTCGGGCATGTGTACCGGCGGGCGCGTGGTGAATTACCTGAAAGCCCTGCTGGGCGATGCCCGTAACGATATCCTGTTTGTTGGCTACCAGGCCGCCGGCACCCCGGGGCGTAGCATACTGGCGCATGGCCCGCACAACGGGTGGGTAGAGCTGGAAGGCACCCGGTATACCATCAACGCCCAGGTACACCAGGTAGGCGGCTATTCCGCCCACGCGGGGCAGCGGGATTTGCTGGCGTTTGTGGACCAGATACCAGAGGCGCCAAAGGAAGTCCGGATTGTGCACGGCGATCCAGAAGCCAAGGCGGCGCTGGCGAAGCTGTTGAGCGCGCGGGTTGGCGGGGAGGTTTGGGTGCCTTCCGGGGGTGGGGATGTGGGGTCTGGGGATGGAGATGTGGGGTCTGACCGCTAGGGTCAGCCCCCTTTAGATGGTGTCAGACCCCGGGTTAGGGTTACCGGGTTAAGCGGATTGCGCCATAGTGTGTGGCCAGTCTGGCAGATAACAAGATGAGCAGATTGATATGAACAAAAGCTATCCGTATGTGCCAGCGATTGATGGCATAAGAGCAATCGCCGTTCTGGCCGTTATGGTGTATCACCTGAATGCAGCTTGGCTGCCAGGCGGGTTTGCGGGTGTTGATGTGTTTTTTGTTATCTCCGGCTACGTGGTGGCGCGCTCGCTTGCCGGGCGCGGTGAAGAACCCTTCGGGCGCTTTCTGCTGGGTTTCTATTCCCGCCGAATCCGCCGCATCGTGCCAGCTTTACTGGTGTGTCTTCTGGCCACCACCGTTTTAACCATACTCTTTATCCCCGACTCCTGGCTCAGTTCCACCACCAGCCAGGTCGGCCTGTATGCTTTCTTCGGGCTCAGCAATTTTGCGCTGGTGTGGTTTCAGGATGACTACTTCTCTCCCAGGGCAGAGTTCAACCCATTTGTTCACACCTGGTCACTGGGTGTGGAAGAACAATTCTACTTTTTGTTTCCACTACTCATCTTCCTGTGGTTCCGCGTGAGCGGAAAGCGCGCCCCGTTCCGTACCACCGTAAATGCATTGATACCGGTACTGGCGGGGGCGTCTCTCTACACCGCGTACTATCTTGGCAAACACCAACCGGATTGGGCCTATTACCTGCTGCCCGCCCGGTTTTGGGAGCTGGCAGCCGGTGTCTTGCTGTTCCAACTACAAATGCGACGAAAACTACCCGTTCTTAACGGAGCAGCAGCGCCACGGATGCTACTTGCAGGCCTGCTGCTAATTGCAGCGGGCTATGCCTGGTCTGATGTTGAAGCCTTTCCTTATCCCTGGGCTATACTGCCCGTTGCCGGAACCGTACTCGCGCTGTGGGGTGTCTCGGAAAACCTGAATACCCGGGGATGGTTTGTGGTTAGCCTTACCGCAAAGCCTGTTGTCTATATCGGCAAGATGTCCTATTCACTGTACCTTTGGCATTGGCCGGTATACACACTAATGAGATGGACAGTCGGGCTCGAAAGCCCTGCACAGATGGCCATCGCCGTTAGCACCACCTTTGTGCTGGCTTCAGTTTCCTACTATCTGATTGAAACACCCGCCCGCCAGGCGCGCTACTTTGCCCAGCCAGCGTACCGGGCAGTGGTTGCCGGCCTGCTTTGCGTAGGCCTTTTTTGGACCACGGCCGAAAACCTCTTTGAACGCAGATCCGACCTTACCCTGAGCGTTACCCGAGACACCGAAACCTGGTACCCATACGCCTACCGGGAAGCAGACGCCGAAAACCAACGCTACACCCTGGATGGGCGACAGCTCTTTGTAATTGGCAACTCCCACACCGGTGCCTACGCCACCATGTTAAACATGCTGCAACAACGCCACGGCATTCAGACTCACCTACTGCAAACCGGCCATTGCGCGCTGGGAAATCTGCTCTACCCCATTGGCGATCTGGAAGGCTGCGAGAGCACCATTGACGACTACCTTAGCCTGCTAGAAGCACAGGCAAAGCCCGGCGACATGGTGTTTCTGGCCTCGCTGCGTACTCACCGGCTGGCTGACCAGTGGGAGCGGAATCCGCCTGAAGAAGTGCTGGCCTATAGCCAGAGCCAGAAGGCGCTTAATCACATCAGCGCCGCCTACGCTGAAACCAGCACACTGATCCGCCGTTTGGAACAACTGGGGCTGATCGTGTTAATTGATTTACCCAAGCCCGTTATGAAAGCCCCCGTATACCGCTGTGCCGACTGGTTTAATCGCCACAACCCCATCTGCGCAGACATACCGGGCATTGAACGGAGTTTTCTGAACGAACTTCGCGCTCCGGTGGTTCACTCCTTACAGCGGCTGGCAAGCGAAAACGCCCATGTTCACCTGTGGGATCCCGCGCCCCAGTTGTGTAATGCCCATCGTTGCCCGGCCTACGATACCGGCGGAAAACCCCTTTTCTTTGATGGCGACCATCTGAGCGCCCATGGCAACCGCGTGCTGTACCCGGCGTTTGAGCAACGAGTTCTAGCAATCTACCGAGACTGCCTTGCCTGCAAGCCGGAAGTGCCCGTATATAACAGCCCCATCGTACCGGGGGTACCGATCGACTTTTCCAAACACGGCAACGGCCAGCTGTACCTCACGGGGGGATGGTCGCACGCAGAAGACTGGGGTACCTGGAGCAGTGGCAGAAAAGCGACCATTACGTTACCCATCCGCCCGGGCACTGCGCGAAGCCTGAGAATAAGCGGCCATGGCTTTGTGAATGCGCAACACCCGCAACAACGGGTTCATGTACAACTGAACGGTATAGACACAGGCACGATCGTTTTTGACCCGACACACAGCTCCGACATTGATATCCCGATTCCCAGGGCTACACGGGAGGCACAAAGCAATCTACAAACGCTATCGGTCGTTTTTCTATTGCCTGATGCCGTGAGCCCGGCGGAGCTGGGTATGGGAGGTGACCCAAGAAGACTGGGTTTTGGGATCCGGTCGCTATCGGTTCAGTGAATACGGCTTGGCGGTGAGTTGACGGTGTGGGGAGGTTGGAGATATGGGGTCTGACCACGAGGGTCAGACCCCTGGGCTAAAGGTTGGCGATGTGGGGTCTGACAGCTAGTGTCAGACCCCTTTAGCTGGTGTTGGGTTAAGACCGCAAGGGTCAGACCCCAGACCACAAGGGTCAAACCCCGGGTTGGGGCAAATCTTTGGTTTTTTGCTCGCGAGCATCACCAATAAAATGCCATAAAAAAACCCCGGCCAAGGCCGGGGTTTTTCTGACTTGCCAGCAATCAAACCAAAGGTTCAATTGCCAACGGTGTCATCACTCGCAGAGCTTAGGCAACAAGCACGTTGTCCATAGCACCGCCGTTGTTTTCGTCGAGGCTCTCACCGAAGTCGACTACACCTACCAACTGAGCGTTGGTGTCGAAGTCGCCGCTGTTGGTGTCCACACGAGTGGAAGTCAGGTGGAATACCTTGTACTCACCTTCGTTCGCATCGTTCTCAACCATCACGATGTGGTTGAGTGTGTTGCCAACGATCTGGGCAGTGGTCATGTTAGCGCCAAGGTTGTCAGCGTTCAGGTCGCCATCAACGATCGCGTTGGTACCACCAACACCGTAGTCTTTGGTACCGTTCAGAGCCGCAACCAGAGCCGAAGCCGTGAGGTTTTCCCAGGTTTCGTTCGCGTTTGCGCCGGTGCCCGCAGACATGTTGATGATAGACACGCTGTTAGCACCCACAGTGCCGGTTTCAGCAACGTAGTTGGTTGCAACACGAGCTTCGGACTCCGTGCTACCAGATGCACTGAACTCAGTGGTCAGGTAGCTGGTGAAGTCGATGAAGTCGATTGAAGAACCGGCTTCAGAGAAGTTAACAATGGTGTTTTCACCGTTGTTGTAACCCGTCATCACCAGAACTTCGTTGCTCAGCTCATTAGTGCTCAGAACCAATACATCCTGACCTGTGCCCAGGTTGATGATGTTGTTGGATTCTACAGCACTGTTTTCACCATCTACTGGAGTACCAGCTACGCTAGGTGTACCAGCAGTACCACCAGTTACGACTGCCGCCGCTGTCTGATCAGTGAAGGGACCACCACCGCCAGTTGTGTCCTCGCCTACAGTAAAGCCTGTACCCGGGTTTGCACCACCGTTTGCAGCAACGGTGTACGTTACATCGTACTGCGAAGGACCTGTGCTAACCACAGAAGCAATTTCCGGCAGAGCCGTCAGCGCGGCAATCAAATCTGCCTCGTTGGCGTAAACCGCACCAGGCAAAGTCAGACCACCGGAGATATCATGCTCGGCGGTGCCATTAAAGGTAAACCCTGTAAGATCCAGAGTAGCAGTCGCCGCGTTACCCGGAATCGCAGCTACGCCACCAACAGTACCCAACTGACTGTTGCTAGTCAGAGCGCCGTTTTCGGTCAGACCCTGATGCGCACCAACGATACCGGTTACCCCACCACTTACGATACCAGCAATGGCATCGCTCGCATTGGAAGAGTCGTTACCCGGGAAATTAACCCAAGCGTTCTGGGCGCTGCTGATTTCTGCAGGCGTCCAGCCAGTTACGTCCGCCGCGTTGATGTCAACACGCAGGTCTTCTGCGTTGAACTGACCGTCGATCTTGGACGTGACAACCAAAGTGTTGTTCGGGCCGTCTTCAGCAAGCAGAAGCTTGTTCAGCACCGGATCACTGTTGATGGCCTTCTTGATCGCCTGGTTGATGTGACGCTCGTCAGCACCGTAACCGTTCAGCAGCGGAGTTTCCAGAGTTACTGTTGACTCGAAACCGTTATCGAACGCATCAGCGTCAGCTGTAGTCAGGTGGCCGTTCAGTGCGTTCTGCGCACCGGCAAGAGTCACAGTGATAGTGGACTTGTGCAGGAAGTACGGGCCAGTCTGGCTATCGCCAATAGTGCTTGTCGGATCGTTAGACGCGTTATCGCCACCCAACAGTTCATCAACGTTCGTGTTGTACGTGTTGAATACCCAGGTCGCTGCTTCAGTACGGATACCATCGTTGTCAGTGTAAACGGTATCGTTACCAGAGCCAGTCAGAATCAGCGCATCGCCTTTACCTTCGGTCCAGATAACGTCGTTACCAGCACCGGTGTTGATGGAGATGTTACCCAGATCTTTCTGGTTTTCCTGCCAGCCTGTCGGACCAACACCATCGTTGTCCAGCACCAGGTGGATGTCGTCATTACCAGAGCCTGAAGAAATGCTCAGTACGGCATCTTCGTGGGCAATAACTTCCTGGCTGAAGGACAGGTACAGAGCGTTGTCACCGCCACCCAGGTTGTAGGTGTAAACAACGTTATCACTGCTGGGGTTGCCAGCTTCGTCAACCAGGTTCAGGTCGCGCTCAACAACAGCTTTGGTCACTTCCGCGTTGATGCGAACGTTCTGGTTGAACTGGGATGCGTTGAATACGCGTACGTCAGTCAAGCCAGCATTTGCTTTGCCATCCAGAACCGCACCGCCGTTTGCGCTCAGGGCAGCAGTCTGCTCAGCGCCAACGTGGAAGTAAGCTGCATCACCGGTCAGGTTGATCACTTCCAGGAAGTTGATGGTGTCGCGAGCACGCAGAGGGTTGGAGGACAGCTCGGTCAGCCATACACCCAGATCCAGGTTGTGCTTCTCGGCAACGATGTCGAACTGCTGAACGCCTTTGTCAGACTGAGACTGACCAGACACGTTCACGCTACCGCCCTGAGAACCGTAACCAACGTTTTTGAATTCCAGGTTGGTGGTGATCAGGTCGGTTGCGGAACCCAGTACGTTGGTGTCCTGACGACCAGAGGGGTCAACGTTACGGTCGCCGCCTTCACGCTCACCGAACGCAAAACCGCCACGCTCGATCAGGTTGTTGCCAGTGGCAGTAAGCAGGATCTGGGTACCCAGAACGTTGGCACCGGTGGTTTCCAGAGTGTCAGCGTCTACCTGCTGACGGGTGAAGTCTGCACCCAGAGATACAGTCACGTTGGCCAGAGCCGTGTTAGTTTCGGCCAGCTCGTTGATGCGTGCTTCGATAGCAGCAACCAGATCTTCATAGCTTTCGGCGTTCAGGATGTCCTGAGAACCAACCACAACCTGCTCACCGTTCAGACGGAAGCTAAAAGATTCGATAGCTACCAGGCTCAGAGCGGCGTCTTTGTTGTTGGCTTCGGCCATACGGTCGATAACTTCAACCGTCAGCACAGAACCCAGGTTGGTGGTTACGTTGTCCAGTACCGGAGACAGGAAGTAGGCATCGTAGTGGCCCATTTCGCCCAGCTGGTTCTCGGTGCGGAAGGTGTAGTCACGGGAAATAGTGCCTACGCCCCGGTCGATTGCTTCCATACCAACGTTGAAGATCTTGTTGGTGTTGGACATGTACTGGTCTTCGCCGGTGGCATCGTCGTACTTCTTATGATCCCAGCCAGCAACATCCGACTCACCTTTGGTGGTGTCGAAGTCAAAATCGAAGGTGATGTCTTCTATCGGCTCTTCCGGATCTACCGGCGGATTGGTCGGCTCTGCGAATTCGCCGTTGACCGGAGTCAGGCCAGCAGTGCCGTCTACCAGACCTTCTTCAGAATCTGCGTTCAGAGCTGCAACGTTCTGGAACTCAACCGCCAGGCGTGCCTTGCTCAGCTGAACTTCGGCAGAAGTGCTCAGCAGTGAAGTCCAGTATTCCAGGCCCGCTGCATCCGGAGCACGGCCGAGCAGGTTCTCGTACAGGTCGGTTACAAAAGCAGTGTTACCCTGAGCCGGACGGGAGTTGATCAGGTCTGTGGCCAGTGCGTTCAGACCAGTTTTGTCGAATGCCGCCTGCAGTTCAGCTTGCGTGGGCGCTTCGCCAGTAATTGCAACGTAGGTGCGGATAACACCAAGCTCGTTACCGTTAAAAGCCATGTGCTTTCTCCATCTTTATGTAACGCTAATAAATTGATCAATTTATAGCGGGTAAAATAACACTTAGCTAACGACACGCCAGCGCTGTGCCATTTTAGCCACTTCACTACTTTACGCAGTTTCCTACTACGCAGGAACGGATTCTAATCCGTACACTTTCGCTCTGTAAAGCCCGCCGGACTATACAGAAACCGGTATACGCTGCTCTGGCCGGCACGGACACCAGAATGAGAACAGCGTCACAGCTTGCCGCGCATGTCAGCCGCAACAAGCCAGAGTTTGGTTTACCGGTGTGCAACCGGGGTTGCAAGCACGGCAAAAACCTTACTTAGCGCTGGAATAATACATACTGCCCATGCAATCTACAACCTACCCACGGCAATTCATGCGGCAAGTTAATTTGTAAGGGCATGTAACTGGCTGGCGCGCTTTTTTTCATTGCTTTCGCGTTAAGGCAGCCACTGCTGCCCCAACACGCCTGCCACCTGCTGCAACTCGTATTGCATTTGCAGGTTTCCGTAAATTTCCCGCACTTTGTCGCGCTCTACACTGGCCAGCCGGGAACGGGCATCCAGCAGGTTGGTCAGGCTGCGCACACCGCTGGCAAACCCGCGCTCGGCGGCTTCCAGGGAGGCCAGGCCAGACTGGCGCGCGGTTTCCAGGGCGCGAATGGTTTCATAACTGCCTTCCAGGCCTTCCACCAGGCGGGCCACTTCCACCTTTACCAACTGTTCACGGTGCTGCAACTCCAGTTTGCTGGCCTCTTCGCGGTAAGCGGCCTGCCGGGTGCGGGCACTGGTGGCACCGCCTTTATACAGCGGCAAGCGAAGCTGCACCTCTACCCGGGTCTCTTCCCGCAGGTTGGTGGCAAAGGTGTCGTTCTCGCTGTAGCGGGCGTTCAGGTAGATCTCCGGTTGGTGGCCGGCGCGCTCAAACTTGCGGGTGGCCCGGGCGAAATCCAGGTCGGCTGCGGCAATACCCAAGCGGCCGGAGTTCTCCAGCGCAATGGCGGACCACTCCCGCTGCAGGATCTCCGGGGTTTTGCGCCACTGCTCTTCATCCAGCGGTGCCAGTTGTACTTCGGTTAGCGGCAAGCCGGTTACCGCAGTGAAGTTCTGGCGCGCGGCCCGGTAACGGGTACGCAACCCGGTCAGGTCGGCTTCGGTTTGGTCCACGGTGGCTTGTGCTTCCAGCACATCGGCCCGGGAGGCCAGTTTGCGGCTGAGCATACGCTCCATCTGTTCCAGCCTGCGGCTGTGGCTGGCCCGTTCGTTTTCCAGCACTTCGATTTCCCGGGCCAGCGCCTGGGCCGCCAGGTAGGCCTCGATGGCCGAATAGCCGGTTTCAAGGCTGCGGTTGCGCAGCTGTTGCCGGGCCCGTTCTTCCCCCGCATTGGCGCGGCCAATGGTGCGGAAGGTTTTGGCCGAGTACACCACCTGGCTAAGGTTGACGTTATAGCTGGTGTGTTCGTCGGTATCGGTAATGGAGCTGTTTACCCCGAAATCCCGGGTAAAGCGCGAGTGGCCATAGCTGGCCGTGGCATCCAGCTGCGGCAGTACACCGGACCAGGCTTCGCGGGTGGCGGCTTCTTCACCTTTCAGGGCGGCCTGTTCGCTGCGCAAACCGAAGTTGTTCTGCAGCGCACTGCGGTAGGCCTGCTCCAGATCTACCACTGTTTTTTCCTGGGCCGCCAGGGGCACGGATGCCATCATCAAAGCCAGAAGGCTGCCGGTTACGGTTGCTTTCATGAATACCTCTCTCAGGCCTCGCGGAAGGCGCGGCTGAACATGCGAGTGATGGGTTCAAGTAAATACTGGAACAGGGTGCGCTCGCCGGTTTTGATCAGTACCGTGGCGGGCATGCCAGACACCAGGAACATACCCTGCTCGTTCATGCGGTTCATACCGGCTTCGGTAAGCTTCACCCGGGCTTCGTAATAGCGTTCGCCGTTCTGTTCGTTTTCGAAGGCGTCGGCTGAGATACCCACCACTTCGCCCTCGATAACATGAGCCATTTGCAGGTTGAACGCCGCCAGTTGCAAATCTGCCAGCTGGCCTACAGCAATGCGGTCGATATCCTGCGGCTGCACGCGGGCGGTGATGATGTATTCCTGGTCTTCCGGAACGATTTCCATCAGGGTGTCGCCGGGGCGCACAATACCGCCTACGGTGTACACCTGCTTACCCACCACAGTGCCGGATGCCGGCGCGTGCAGGGTGGTGCGCTGCAGTGTGTCCTGAAGTGCCGTGCGCCGGGCCATCAGGTCCGCCCGGGATTGCTGCACTTCGCGCAGCTCGGTGGCCACACGCTCGGCAAATTCCTGGCGGTTCACCAGCATTTCGCTGCGGGTTTCCCCTACCCGAACCTTGAGTTCGGCAATCTGGGCTTCGTTGGCGTCTTTCTCGCCCTGCAGGCGAAACAGTTCGCGCTGCATTTCGTTAATGCGGGTGAGGTCTGTCAGTTCTTCCTCGAACAACGCCTGCCAGTTTTCCAGTTCTTTCTGGTAGCTGTCGATCCGGCTTTGCAGATTTACGTTCATGGATTCCAGGCCGCGCATCTGTTGCTTCAGCGCGTCCATCCGCTGCTGGTAGATCGCCATGCGGCCATCAAAGGCTTCCTTGCGGGCACGGAACAGTTCTTTCTGGCCTGCGATGATGTTTTTAACGCTCTGGTCTGTGTCCTTTGCCCGGGTAAGTTCCTCCGGAAAATCAATGCTACCGGCACCCACGCGCTCTGCCAGCAATCGCGCCTCGCGGCCCAGCACTTCTTTGAGCTCAGACTCCACAATCGACAAGTCGGCCCGGGAGCGGGTATCCGACAGAACCACCAGCGGGTCGCCGCCTTCTACGCGGTCGCCGTCGTTTACCAGTATCTCGGCGACAATGCCGCCTTCAAGGTGCTGAACCACCCGGTTTTGGGATTCCACCACCACTTTGCCGTCGGCAATGGCGGCGCCATCCAGGGGCGCAAAGTAGGCCCAGCCGCCAAAACCAACCACGGTTACCAGCAGTACGATAAAGCCAAAGCGCACCCGGGCTCCCCAGCCCGTGGGGATAGACGCCATGGCCTTTTCGTCGACATCGTTACTGGAAACGTGGGTGTACTCTGCGGGCAGGTCGCCTTTTTCTTCCACCTCTTCCCACTCGCTTTCGCTTTCCTGCCGGCTTTCCGGCTGCTCACCGGCGGTACCTTTGGCCTGCTCGTCTTCAGGCTGAGGGTTGTTGCGTGGGTCTTTGTGTTCGTTGTTCGCCATGATTATGCTCCCCCACCCTGAATCGCCGGGCGATTACTGCCTTTGTTCCCCAGTGCTATGGTGCCGTCTTGCAGGCCTTTCATTACGTCATCCCGGGAGCCGAACGCCACGGCGCGGCCATCGGCCAGCACCAGCATTTTGTCGACCAGCCGCAGGATGGGTTTGCGGTGGGAAATCAGAATCACGGTGGTGCCCTGTTTTCGCAGCTCCTGCAGGGCCACCAGCAACGCCTGTTCGCCCTGGTCGTCCAGGTTGGAGTTGGGCTCATCCAGCACGATCAGGCTAGGGTTGCCGTATACCGCCCGCGCCAGGCCAATACGCTGGCGCTGGCCGCCGGAAAGCACGCCACCCACCTGGGCAATGGGGGTGTCGTAGCCTTTGGGCAGGCCCAGAATCAGTTCGTGCACGCCCGCCAGCTTGGCCGCTGCCACCACCTTGCCGGGTTCGGGCTTGCCAAAGCGCGAGATGTTGTCGCTGATGGTGCCTTCGAACAGCTCGATGTCTTGCGGCAGATAGCCAATGTAGGGGCCAAGCTGGGCTTTATCCCACTGGTGAATATCGGCGCCATCCAGGCGCACGGTGCCATTGGCCAGCGGCCAGATACCCAGCACGGCACGGGCAAGGGTAGATTTACCGGCCGCACTTGGACCTACCACCGCCAGCATTTCGCCTTTGGCCAGCACAAAACCCACACCGTTCAGCGCGGTAGACTGGCTGCCCGGCGGCACCACCACCATGGATTGCACGCCAAGATGGCCTTCCGGCGCAGGCAGGGGCATGCCGGGGCGTTCTGCCCGGTAGTCGTCGAACAGTTTGTTCAACCGTTCGTAGGCAGAGCGAGCACCGCTGAAGCCTTTCCAGGATGCAATCAACAGGTCCAGAGGCGCCAGCGCCCGGCCCATAAGAATGGAGCCCGCAATCACCATACCCGGGGTAATTTCCTGCTCAATAGCCAGATAGGCACCCAGGCCCAGCATTAAAGACTGGAACAGCATGCGGAGGGTTTTAGAGGTGTTGCTCAGAATACCGGCACGGTCCGAGGCATCGGCCTGGTTAGACAAAAACTCCATGTGGCGGTTCAGCCAGCGGCCACGGAGGTTGTTTTCCATGCCCATGGCATGAACAACTTCGGCGTTGCGCAAACAGGAGCCGGCATACTGGGTGGACTGGATATTGGCCTGGCCAGCGGTGGTGAGCATCTTGCCGGTCCACTTTTCGTTGGCATAGGCCAGGGCGACCAGAATCAGCGCCGCCACAATGGTGGCCACGCCAAACCAGAAGTGGAAGACAAACATAACGGCGATGTAGATGGGCAGCCAGGGGCCGTCGAAAAAGGCGATGGGGCCCTGCCCGGTAAGGAACTGGCGCAACGAGGTGAGATCGTTAAGGGGTTGCGCGCTCTGGCGCTCGGGCTTGTCGATGGCTTGCCGGAACATCGCAGAGAATATTTTCTGGTTCATGCTCTGGTCTATCTTGTTGCCGATCCGAACCAGGATTGCCGAGCGTACCATCTGCAACAACGCCATGGTTACAAACAGGACCACCAGAATGATGGTAAGCATAACCAGGGTTTCGACACTGCGGCTGCCAAGTGCCCGATCGTATACCTGCAGCATGTAAATAGCAGGTACAAGCATCAGAAGATTCAGAAAAAAGCTGAACAGGCCCGCAGAGATAAAGCCGTCTTTACAGGCTTTGAGGGATTCCTCCAGCTCTGTAAGCGCAGCCTGCCGGGCTTCGGATTTTTTGAACATGGAAAGCGTTACCAATCGGTTAAAGAGTGAAAAGAGCAGAGATACTGTGTTGCCTTGTACGCCCCCGCCAGAGCGGTGGCATTTTAGGTAGGGCTAAAAGGGGTGTCAACGCACCTTGACACTTGGTAACACAGGCATTAAGGGTGTGGCGGTTTACAGCCACGGCGAGACCAGTAAAAGCCCCATGGCTACGCCTACCGCGTTGGCCAGAATATCTCCCCAGCTGAATCCGTTCCGGAACAGGTAATCGCCTGTTTCTTTTATCCAACCTACTGCGAAGGCAACCAGGGCAGCCAGCCAGCCGTCCATCCAGAGCACGCCCACCTGCACCAGCGCAAGGCTGGCCAGAATGTGTTGTAACTTGTCCGTCTCGTGCACCCAGTGCCAGAGGCGGTGAAGTACCTTGCGCGCCATGAACCTGTTTCCTCCGAAAACCTCTATGTGGTTACAGGTTGTGGTTTTGCAACCCCGCCAGATCAGTTTATTTTTTGTTAAGGCGGATGAAACACAATGGCCCCTCCGGTATAATCTGCGCCCTTTCAAGCGCTACTCTATTCAAAACTGATGAGCGGACGACGATTTTTATGGAAACTTTCACTCTAGACGGCAAGCGTTACAACATCGATGAGCTGCCAGAAGACGCACAACGGCTGGCACGGCAGGCGGCGCTGACCACAGAGCTGATCGAAAAGCTGGAGGCACGTGCCGCCATTGCCCGCACGGCACAAGTGCGCTACGTGGACCACCTTAAGGCCAGCCTTGGTAAAGCGCCGGCGGCAAAAAGCAAAAAGTAACCTACTCCACCCTTTTTCATTTCAGGAGCTGTTATGACAGACACCAAAAAAGCGGCCGACACCAAAAAAACCGCCGCAGCCAAGACCAAAGCACCCGCCAAAAAGGCACCCGCCAAGAAAGCCGCTGCCCCGAAAAAGGCCGCAGCCAAGGCAAGCGAAGGCCAGCAGGTGACCATTAACGACAAAACCTACCCGCTGGACGCCCTGAGCGATAACGCCAAGGCACAAATTAACAACCTGCGCGCCACAGACCGGCTGATTGAAGAACTGGAACTGGAACTGGCGGTTGCCCGCACGGCCCGCAGCAGCTACGCCGAGGCACTGCAAGGCGAGCTGGACACCATGAACACAACCCTGCAGTAAGCAGCGTGTAATAGATTGTCACTATGAGTCAAAAAGTGACGGTTAATTTGACTCAAAGTTAACCTACGGGTAATCTTCTACACGAATTGATCAATTTTCCGGGCGACCGGACGGGTTTGTTCAGCCGACTGCACGCAGTCGGCTTTTTTGTATCTGCTGTTTGTGTGCCCCGCCCTTTCCTGCTGTGCCGCTCAGGCGACTCCTGTTTTGCTTCATGGCCGCGTCATCCGGGGAACGGATAAACCTTGCCCTGCCCGTAGGCACCCTCGGCCCTGGCCAGCTCCGGCGGGCGGCTGCGCAGCCACAGTTCGTCTTTCAGCCCGGATTCCGATGCATAAGCGGTGGGCGCAGAGGCAAGCACTTCAATCACCCGTTCGCAATCGAACTGTCGGCTGGCTTCGGTTAACGATTCCACTAGTTCGGTAATGGCTGCCAGTGGCAGGCAGGCTTCCCTTGCCATCATGATCCGGGGATGACTGGTTTCAATCGGGTTGCTGCCAACCAGCAGTTCTTCAAAGAGTTTTTCGCCCGGGCGAAGACCGGTGTAAACCACTTCAATGTCGCCGTCCGGGTTCAGTTCTGTGCGTTCCGACAAGCCCATCAGGCGGATCATTTTACGGGCCAGGTCTGCGATTCTTACCGGCTCGCCCATGTCGAGCACAAACACTTCGCCACCTTTGCCCATGGCGGCGGCCTGCAGCACCAGCTGGGTGGCTTCGGGGATGGTCATGAAGTAGCGGATGACATCCGGGTGGGTAACTGTAACCGGCCCGCCGCTGCGGATCTGATCGCGGAACAGGGGCACCACAGAGCCGGAAGAGCCCAGTACATTGCCAAACCGGACAATAGAGAAGATGGTACGCCGTTGGCTAGCCGCCAGTGCCTGCAACACCAGTTCGGCCATGCGCTTGGAGGCACCCATTACGTTGGTGGGGCGCACGGCTTTGTCGGTGGAGATCAGCACAAAGCGACGAACCCCAGCGGCAACCGCAGCTTGCGCGCAATGCCAGGTGCCCATAACGTTGTTCTGTATGCCTTCTATTACGTTCACTTCTACCAGCGGCACGTGTTTGTAGGCGGCGGCGTGGTAGACGGTGTCTACCCGAAAGGCGCGCATGGTGGTTTCACAGCGGCGGCGGTGGCCCACCGAGCCCAGCAGTGCGTGCACGCTCACGCCCAGCCCGCGAATGGCAATCACCGAGCGCAGTTCTTTTTCAATCTGGTACAGGGCGTATTCGGACTGTTCCATCAGGATAATTCGGGCCGGGCGCAGCTGCACCAGCTGCCTGCACAATTCCGAGCCAATGGAACCACCGGCACCGGTGACCATAACCACGCGGCCTGCCACGCTGTCGTCTATGGGGCCCTGGTGCGGCTCTACCGGTTCACGGCCGAGCAGTTCGGCCGGGTCCAGATCGCGGATGTCGTTGATGCGGGCGGTGCCTGCCACCAGCTCCGACAGGGCCGGGATGGTTTGTACCGGCACCTGGAGTTCTTCAAGAATATGGATAAGGTGCCTGCGGTCCACCGACACGCTGTCTTCCAGAGCAAGAAACACTCGCTGCACGCCCTGTTCGTTCACCGCGCGTTTGAGGTCCGCAATGCCATACACCTGAAAACCGGCAATCAGGCTTCTGTGTTTGCGGTGGTCAAAGGTAACGAAGCCCATGGGCCGGTATTCCATGCCCTGCAGCAGGGAATGGTGGAGTTCGAGCGCTCTGGGGCCGGTGCCGACGATAAGCACCCTGCCCTTTACTTTTTCCCGCGGGCGGTTGATAAGCGCCCGGAAGCCCAGGCGGGTGCCCGCTACCATAATAAACAGGAAGGCGCAGTACATAACCGGCACCGAGCGGGGCACCATGGTCTGGAGCAGGTAGCCGGACAAAATGAGAGCGAGCCCGGAGGCCAGCACGCCCAGCAATACCACCATCAGGGCTTTTTCACTGATGTAACGGATGATGGCGCGGTACAGGCCAAGCCGTATGAACACCATAATGGTGACCATGGCGGTTACCGCAAACACCACACCCTGGCCCAGATTCGGCCGCCAGAGCCAGTCTTCCAGGCGCAGTGCGTAGGCGGCCCAGAAGGCGACGAAGATGAATACGGCGTCGGCAGCCACAGAAATCAGGCGTTTTTTCGGGCGAGAGAGTTCAAACAGTTTTTTCAGAATGTTTGCTAACTGTGCGTTCATTAACCGGTCTTCCCTGCAGGGCGGGCTTGCCATCTGCTTTTTAGCTTAGCAGTAGTCATGGCTCCGGCCTGATTACGTTTTTGTCAATCATAGCGGTGTTGCGAATTCCTTCCAGCATGGTATGGGGCGCAGCCCAGCCCAACCGTGTGCGGGCCCTGGCATCGCTGGCGTAGAGGGATTCTGTCAGCCGCGCCACCATCGGCTTAATAACAGGCAGCGCACCGGCCAGGCGAAGAACCGTTGCGGGGATGGCCGGGCCCGAGGCGTTACCCCGCTGTAATACCCGGAGTTCTTTCAATAACCGGGCTGTTGATACGGCCTCGGCATCTGCCACCAGAAAAATCTGGTTGGCGGCCGCCGCGTGCGTAAGGGCCAGCCGGATAAAGGCGGCCAGGTTGCCCAGGTAGATCATACTGCGTTTGTTGCCAGGCTGGTCCGGCAACAGCGGCATGGCACTGGCCGCCCACCGCTGCAGCAGGCGGAAGTTGCCTCCCGCGCCCGGCCCGTAAACCAGCGGCGGCCGCACAACCACGTATTCCATGCCGGTGCTCTGGCAGGCGTGTATTAACTCCTGCTCTGCTTTTAGCTTGCTGCGGGAATAAGGCGTTTGCGGGTTTGCCGGCTGGCTTTCGCTGAACGGGCCACCGCGTTCGCCGTGTACTTTCAGGGTGCTGATGAACACAAACCGGCGAACGCCCGCCTGCCCGGCCTGTCTTGCCAGGTTGGCCGTGCCTTGCGCGTTCAGTTGGTCCAACTCCGAAACTGCGTTGCGGGGTGCCGCGCTGATACCCGCGCAATGCACCACACACTCCACGCCCTCCAGCGCCTGCTGCCAGTGTGTGCCTGGCCCCAGCTCGCCGACCACCACCCAGTTTACACAGGGCCGGGAATCTTGCCCGGGGCGGCGGCTTGCCGCGACGATTTCAACGCCGTTACAGGCGGCAAGCTTTTCTACCACCGCCCGCCCGACAAAACCGGAGGCACCGGTTACCAGTACCTTCATGGCGTTGCCACGGCGCAGCGCGGCTGATCTGAGGCAGCAGAAAAGCAGGCAACCCGCCAGCGGCTGCCGGGTTGGAATGTGTCTTGGAATGGCCGTGTCATAAACCGGTTTGTCTGGGCAAAAAGAAGCCCTGATACTAGCACCCACGCCAGCGGGTGTCAGGTGGGTGTTGTGCGTAATGGCAGAGGTTGTGCTGGTGGGGCCGTTAGTGGTTACTGATAGCGGCTAACGGTTTTGCTCACCACATTGGACCAGGCACTTTCAAGGCCGTTTACATCCACCGTGCGGATGGCGAAGTACCAGGTGCCTTCGGTAAGGCTGGCAATTTCGTATTCCATGGTTTGGCCGTCGGCCATGCGGACTTCGTTGCTCATGTTTTCAATGGTGTGTTCTTTGCCGTAGCGCAGCAGGTAGTGGTCGATTTCGCCCATGGCCAAAGACTCGCCATTGGTTCGGGTAAGCGGTGCCTGCCAGAACAGCCGGGCGCTTTCGTTAGCCGGAGTGGCCTGGTTTGAGTCTTCATTCGGCAGCGGGTCTGTTTCGGGCGCGGGGTTTACCGGCTGGTCGCCTTCCGGCGTTTGTTCAGGCGTTGTTTCAGGGGTTTGTTCAGGTTGTGATTCGAGCCCGGGGTTCGTTTCCGGGCCGGTGCCCGGTGTTCCCACTGGCTGGTTTTGCCCGGGGTTCTGGGGCTCGCGGTCAACCAGGGTTTGCTCCAATTCGCCCACAGCCTGTGCGGCCGCCTGCCGGTAACTGCCCGGCTGCCAGCGGGCCTCCAGGTTTTCCAGCAGCAACAGGGCGGCAAGGCCAAGGGTGTCCCGGTTGATCGCGCCGCTATTTCCACCACTTTCCGGCAGGTAATCGTTAGGCGTTACTGCGGATCGGGCTGCGGCAAGCACAGCGCCCAGTGTCTGGTACCGGCGCCCGTCTACCAGGGCCATAAACGCCGTGTTGAGTGCTGCGGCCTGCAAGCTGGCACTGGTAACGCCCGAACTGGCAATACCGGCAAAATCCAGAGGTTTGTCAGATAACGCACCGGGTGCCAGGCGCCATTCCTGCTCAACCGTGGCCAGAGACTGGGAAAACGCGGCGTAAGTAACCGGGCCGGAAACGGCAGCCTGCTGATACGCGAGGGTGGATAGTGGGGTGAGCGCAACCGGCGCAACCCGGGAGCCGGGCACAACCAGGGTTTCCAGTTGCAGGTCGTTTCCGGGCCAGAACCAGTCGCCAAAGGGAATCATAACGCCGGATGGGCTTTTACATTGCGGCGCAACATCACACCGCATCACGGTTTGGGAGTCTGTGGTCAGGCTAAGCCGAAGCGCCTGGCCCGCATATTCTGCGGCAACGGAAATCTGAAAATGCCCGTTTTCGTCGGTGCGCACCGGTGCCCCAACAGGCTGCCAGTCTACCAGGCCCTGCTCCCGAAAACGCAGGGAGACAACGCCACCATCTATCACCCCTTTAATGGCATAGCCTTCTACACTCAGAGCCTTTGCGGGGGGTGTTGTTGGTTGTTCTGAAGGCGCGTTGCTCTGGGAGGAGCCTGCTGTATCGGATGACGAAGACTCACCGCCACCACAACCCGCCAGCACAACCGCCAGTGCAAGGGCACCAAGCCGCATTGGCCATGGCCGGATTTGTTGATTGTTCATAGCACCTCCCGTATTTCGCACGGTGCTATGGTAACCGGCGCAATTGTCAATTAACGTTAAATTTGTCCGCTTTTTGGCGCTTTTTTAGCCAATTTTTTGACCACGTAATTTGGGTCAGACCCCGGCGTTGTCCTCTTCCCCCTCTCCCCAACCCCTCTCCCTCCAGGGGAGAGGGGCTAACTGCCGCTGGGCCAGGGAGAGGGGCGGCAAGAAGCATCCAGCAGCCATTCCCTCTCCCTTAAGGGAGAGGGGCTAACTGCCGCTGGGCCAGGGAGAGGGGCGGCAAGAAGCATCCAGCAGCCATTCCCTCTCCCTTAAGGGAGAGGGGGAGATACAAAGCACTCACTAGCCATTCCCTCTCCCCTTGCGGGAGAGGGTCAGGGAGAGGGGGAAGTTTTGTTTTCAGAAGGCCCACACCATCGGAATCAAGCCGATGGCTACGGCGGCCACCAGCAGCGCCAGGGGCGTGCCGATTCTTACGTAGTCGGTGAAGCGGTACCGGCCGGGGCCGTAGACCATCAGGTTGGTTTGGTAGCCCAGCGGTGTGATGAAGGAGGCCGAGGCCGCGAACATAACGGCTATGGCGAAGGGCAGTACGCTAACGCCGAGTTGTTCCGAGATGGCCACGGCAATCGGGAACATAAGCACGGCCGCCGCGTTGTTGGTGATCATTTCGGTGAAGAGGGCCGTCAGCACATAGACCAGAGCGAGCGCCAGCCAGGGAGTTAGATCGCCAAAGCCCAGCAGGCTGTTGGCAACCCAGGTGGCCGCGCCCGTGGCGGTCATTGCATTGCCCAGCGCGAATGAGGCGGCAATCACCACCAGTACCGGCAGATCCACACTTCGCCGGGCGCGGCTTGCAGTCAGGCAGCCGGTGACAATCATACCGGCAGCGGCCAGAAACGCCGCTTCGAGAATGGATAAGGCACCGGAGGCACTGAGTAGCACCATCACAGACAAAATTCCCAGAGCCCGGGGGGCCTTTCGGAAATCCGGTGGCGTGGAGTCGTTCAGGGCGCTCACCAGCAGGAAGTCGCGCCGAAAGCGGTACTGCTCCACAAACTGTTCGCTGGCTTCGAGCAACAGCGTATCGCCCATGCGAAAAACAATGTCGCCCAACTTCCCCGGCACCCGGCGCCCTTCGCGGGAAACCGACAGTATGACGGCGTTAAAGCGGGTGCGGAAACGGCTGTCGCGGATGGTTTTGTTCAGCGCGGGAAACTCTGGGCCAAGCACCACTTCCACCAGGCAGCGCTGGTGATTGCGCACGTCCAGTTTGTGCACACTGCCGTTCGCGGGCTTCAAGCCATGAATGCGGCGCAGTTCGCTGGCGCATTCGGGTGCGCCTACGAAGTACAATTTGTCTCCGGCTTGCAGGGTGCGGCTGGGCTCAACCACAGTAATAAGACGGCCTGCGCGGTCTATTTCAGCAAGATAGCCGTAGTTGAGTGAGCGCAGCCCGGCCTCCGTTATGGTTTTGCCAACCAGCCCGCCCTCGGCCACTTCCATTTCCACGCCGTATTCACGCACCTGATCCAGCTCTTCTTTCAGGCCGCCCCTGTCAGGCAGTAATCGGTGGCTGAATAGCACCAGAAAGACCGTGCCTGTCGCTAGCAAAGGCACGCCCACCCAAGCGAGTTCGAAAATACCCAGGTGAACCCCTGCGGTGCTCTGTAGCAGGCCGTCTACAACCAGGTTTGTGCTGGTTCCAATCAACGTGCAGGTGCCGCCCAAAATGGCAGCATAACTCAGGGGCAGCAGCAGCCGGGATGCCGGGATGCCCAATCGCTGCGCCCAGTTTTGAATGGCTGGAATAAACATGGCCACCACGGCCGTATTGTTCATGAACCCGCTAAGCACACCGGTTGGTATGACCATGCGCAACTGAGCGGCTCGCTCGCTTGTCGGGTGCCCCAGCAGAAGCCGGGCAATCCACTGTACAGCGCCTGTCTCTTTCAGGCCTGCCGCCACCACATAAAGCGTTGCAATCGTAATCACACCCGGATTGGCAAAACCGGCCAAGGCCTGAGCGGGGTTAAGCACGCCTGTAAACAACAGCAAGGCCAGCGCCGCCATCAGCACAAGATCCGCAGACACCCGTGAAAACATCAGCGTGCCAAGCACACCAGCCAGGGTAACCAAGGTAAAAATCGCTTGCCATTCCATTCAGTCTAACGCCCCGGCTGGGGTCAGACCCCGGTACATTTCACCCCATCAAATGTATCGGGGTCTGACCCCATTATTTGATGAGTTCTCGGTTGGTGAGGAAGGTAATGAGTGATTCCACGCAACTGTCTACGTCCATAACAGAGGTGTCTATGCGCACTTCGGGCCTTTCTGGGGATTCATAAGGCGAGTCTATGCCAGTGAAGTGCTTGATCTCACCGGCTCGGGCTTTTTCGTACAGGCCTTTGGGGTCCCGCGCTTCACAGGTGTCCAGCGGCGTGTCCATAAAGACTTCAATAAACTCGCCCGCAGGAAAGAGCCTTCTTACCATTCGTCGGTCGCTGGTGAAGGGGCTGATGAAGGCGCTGAGTACAATCAGGCCTGCATCTGTAAAGAGTTTGCTCACCTCGCCAATGCGGCGAATGTTTTCTACCCGGTCGTGGTCGGAAAACCCAAGATCCTGGCAAAGCCCGTGCCTCACGTTGTCGCCGTCCAGAAGGAAGGTGTGATACCCCCGCTGGTGCAGTGCCACATCCAGAGCGTTGGCGATGGTGGATTTGCCAGAGCCGCTTAAGCCGGTGAACCAGAGCAGGCAGGGTTTCTGGTGTTTATTTGCAGCGCGGTCGGCGCGGGTGACCTTGTGGTTATGCCAGACAATGTTGCTCAATTTCACGATTCCTTTCCTGAAGACAAGAGGGGCACGAGTGCCATGCCACAAGTGTAGAACAACCTGAATTTATTAGGGTCTGACCCCGGTACATTTCACCCTGTCAAATGTATCGGGGTCTGCCCCCATCGCTAGCCGCTAGAAGTACCAGTTACCCGCCGCAATAAAGTTCGGGTTCAGAATCTGCTCTTTGCCATAGGCCAGAGCATCCCCCTCAAAGGTTTTCACATTGCCGCCAGCGGCCAGTAGCACGGCGTGGGCGGCACCTGTGTCCCATTCGCTGGTGGGCCCCATACGGGGATAGATGTCGGCATGGCCTTCGGCGATGCGGCAGAATTTCAGCGAACTGCCTGCCTGGAGCGTTTCGTGAGCGCCGAGGCCGTCAATGAAGGCGCGGGTTTCGTCATTAAGGTGGTTCTTGCTGGCCACTATCCGCAGCGGGTCTCTCGGCTCGCTGGTGCGAATGCGGTGCACATGGCCGGTGCGGTCGCGCTTGAAGGCGCCTTCGCCCTTGATCCCCCAGAATGCTTCTTTCAAGGCTGGCGCGGTAACTACGCCCAGAACCGGCACGCCGTCTTCAATCAACGCGATATTCACCGTGAATTCGCCGGTGCGCTGGGTGAAATCCTTGGTGCCATCAATCGGGTCGATCAGCCAGAAGCGCCGCCAGTGTTTACGCTCCTCCCATGAGATATCTGCGCCCTCCTCCGACAAAATCGGAATGTCTCGGCTGATGTTGCGCAGGCCGCGCATGATGATGTCGTGGCTGGCGAGATCCGCTGCCGTAATCGGCGAATCATCTTCCTTGTAGTTCACTTTGAAATCAGATTGATAGATGTGCAGCACCTTCTCGCTGGCTTCATCCGCTACTTTAATAACATCCGGAAGTATTGAGTTGTAATGCATTCTTGCGTCCTGCGAAGTATTTCCCCCATCTTAACAAAAATGTGGGGTCAGACCCCGGTACATTTCGCATGGCCAAATGTATCGGGGTCTGACCCTACCGTTAGAGGGTGACTTCTTCGAAGAGGTCTGGGACGTCGGCGGGCCAGCCGAATTTTTCGTGGATGTGTTTGCGCATGGTGTCGCTGGCGACGGGTTCGCCGTGGGTGATGTATACCTGCCGGGGCTGCAGTTCGCCCTGGCTCAGCCATTCGAGGATTTCCTGGTAGTCGCCGTGGGCGCTCATGCTGTCGAGGTTGTGAATTTCGGCTTTCACGGGCCAGTATTCGCCGTGGATTTTTACCGAGTCGGCGCCTTTTACAAGAGCATCGCCACGGGTACCGGGGGCCTGGAAGCCGGCGAAGACCACGCTGTTTCTGGGGTTGGGCAGCAGGGTTTTCAGGTGGTGCAGTACCCGGCCACCGGAGGCCATGCCGCTGGCAGAGACGATGATGCAGGGGTAACGGGCGGCGTCCAGTTCGATGGACTCTTCCACGGTGCGTACAAACTGGGTTTTGTCGTCGATCAACTCGCACTGGGCAGCGTTCAGCCGGTGTTCTTTGTGGTGGCGGCAGAAGATTTCGGTGGCTTTGATGGCCATGGGGCTGTTCAGGTACACCGGCAAGCGCGGAATGCGGCCCTCGCCCATCAGTTTATGCACCACGTACAGCAACATCTGGGCCCGGCCCACGGCAAAGGCGGGAACCAGCACGATGCCGCCACGGCCTGCGGTGCGGGTGATCACATCCGCCAGCTCGGTTTCCGGGTCGGATTCGCCGTGGGTGCGGTCGCCGTAGGTGGATTCGCACACCAGCACGTCGGCGTGGTGAAGGGGCTCGGGCGGGCGCATGATCAGGTCGTTCTGGCGGCCCACATCGCCGCTGAATACCACGGTGCGAGCCGAGCCTTTGTGGGTAACGTGTACGCAGGCGGAACCTAAAATGTGCCCGGCGGGGGTGAATTTCACTTCAAAGCCGGGTACCGGCTCGAACGCTTCATGAAAATGCCGGGATTCAAAGTGTTTCAGGGATTCCCGGGCGTCTTTTTCGGTGAACAGCGGCTCCGGGTTTTCATGGCGCGAGAACTTCTTCCGATGCGCGTACTTGGCATCTTCTTCCTGCAAATAGCCCGCATCTGGCAACAGCACCTTGCACAGTTCATGGGTGGCTTTGGTGCAGTAGATTTTGCCTTTGAAGCCGTTTTTCACCAGGGCCGGTAAATACCCGGAATGGTCGATATGGGCATGGGTAAGCACCACGGCCTCCACCGTGGCCGGGTCCACCGGGAAGGGCGCCCAGTTACGGCGGCGAAGCGTTCGTACCCCCTGGTACATGCCACAGTCGATGAGTACGCGATGCTTTTCGTCTGACAACAGGTAGCGGGAGCCGGTTACGGTACCGGCACCGCCAAGAAAGCGCAGTTTCATGAAACCTGAATCCTTGTCGGCCAGTGGTTACTCCAAGCTTAACGCAATTTTTTGAAGCCAGTAGGGAATGTATCGCCATTTACAGCTCAATCACCTGAAATACAAACATAAATCGGCTTTTTTTGACCTTTAGCAAGACCCAACCCAGAATAGCCTTCTACTCTTCTTATTTTCCTTTGCTATTGGTGCCTTATGATTTCAAAAATTGGCGTGAAAAGCCTGTTGTTAGCACTTGGAGTTTTTACAGCCCCGCTGGCCACCGCCAGTTCCACCGACGATGCCATGGCCAGGCTTGAAGCCATCATGGCCGATGACGCCCGGCGCCAGGCCAGTTACGAGGCGGGCCACGAGCGCATCAAATTCTGCGGCTACTGCCACGGTGAAGACGGCAACAGCAAGCGGGATTACATTCCGAACCTGGCGGGCCAGCACCCGCTTTATCTGTTCGAACAATTCGAGCAGTTTCGGGACGGCACCCGTGAAGACTATGTGATGACCAAACTGGCGCAATCGCTGTCGCTGGAAGAGCGCATCAATATTGCGGTGTATTACAGCCAGCAAACCGCCAAAGCGCGAGAGGTACAAGCTCCGGCCCTGGCCAGTGCCGGTGAAAAACTCTTTGCCCAACGCTGCTCCTCGTGCCATGGTGAGAATGGCCAGGGGTTCCAGAATATGCCCCGTTTGGCGGGGCAACCCACGGAGTACACAGAAACTGCCCTGAAGCGGTTCAAGAAAATGAACCCGGCGGCCAGCAGTTCACCGATGACCGCAATTGCCAGCGGCCTTTCAGAGCAGGATATAAAAGCGCTGGCCGCCTACATGACGGGGCAATAATCAACCACTATGCTGCATGAAATGAGTATTGGCGGAATGCTGTTCAGCCCCCTGCTGGCGCTGGCACCTGTGGCGTTTCTGCTGTCTGCCGGTACTCGCCTGGCGCTGCACCATCTGAAACTGCGCCGCTTTATCTGGAAAGAAGCCTGGTTCGATGTGGCCATGTTTGTGTGCTATCTGGCCGGTATTGTGTATCTGCTCGACAACTGAAGGATGGCTATGGGAAAACTGGCACGAATCGGGCTGACCCTGCTGGTGGTGGCGGGCGCGGTATTTGCGGGCACCTGGCTGTGGGATCACTACCTGTATTCCCCTTGGACCCGGGACGGCCGTATTCGTGCCGATGTGGTTACCCTGGCGCCGGATGTATCTGGCTGGGTTACCTCGGTGAATGTGGAGAACAACGCCCCGGTGAAAAAGGGCGATCTGCTGTTCCGCATCGACGACACCCGCTACCAGGCCGAGCTTGCCGAGCGGAAGGCCCGGCTGGCCCAGGCGCAAACGGCCCGGGACCTGGCTCAGCATCAGTTCCAGCGGCGCCAGACCATGTCGGACCGCAAAACCATCAGTGAAGAAAGCCTGGAAAGCTACCGCATTCGGGCAGAGTCGGCCGAGGCCAGTTACCAGTTGGCCGCTGCCGAGTTGGCCACTGCCCGCATAGACCTGGAACGCACCCGGGTAACCGCCCCCCACAATGGCACCATCACCAATCTTTCTTTGCGGGAAGGCAATTACGCTACCCACGGGCAGCCGGTGCTGTCGCTGATCAAACAGGATTCCTTCTACGTAACCGGGTATTTTGAGGAAACCAAGCTGCAGATGGTGCACGAAGGCCAGAGTGCCAGCATCAAACTGCTGTCCGGTCGGGAGCAACTCACTGGCACGGTAACCAGTATTGCCCGGGGCATTGCCGACGCCAACACCGCCAGCAACAGCCAGATGCTGCCCCAGGTGCAACAGGGCTTTAACTGGGTACGGCTGGCGCAGCGGATTCCGGTGGATATTGCCCTGGACCCGGTGCCCGAAGGCCTGAACCTGAGTGCGGGGATGACCGTGTCGATTTATCTGGAACCCACCGACCACCCGAACTGACGGAGCCCGGCCCGTGTCGATAACGCTCCATCCGCTTGTAAACCAGCTGTTGTTGCCCCATCGCCGGGCGGTGATTTTTGCGGTGAAGGGCGTGATTTCCATGGCGCTGGCCCTGGCGGTGTCGATGGTTCTGCAACTTGATCGCCCCTACTGGGCGCTGGTTTCCGCGGTGTTTCTGCAAATCCGCCCGGAAAGCGGCCTGGTGATCGAAAAGGCTCTGTGCCAGATCTTCGGCTCAGTGGTGGGCGGTGGCGTGGGCATTCTGATTCTGGCGTTTTTCATTCCCTACCCGCTGGTGGCCCTGGGCTGCCTTACCTTGTGGATCGGCCTGAACTCTGCCGCCTCTTCCATGGTTCATAACACCAATTTTATGTACGCCTATGCCATGTCTGGCATGACAGCCGGCCTGGTGGTGGTACTGGTGATCGCCAACCCCAATGCGGTGGACAGCCGGGCGGTGTTTGATATTGCCCAGTCCCGCATCAGCGAAATCTCGGTGGGTGCGCTTTGCGCCATGCTGGTAAGCCAGTTGTTCTGGCCGGTGACGGTGCGGGCCAGCCTGCGCCACCATGCCCGCGATGCCATCAACCGCACGCTGGAATACCTCTCGCTGGAACTGGACCCGAATAGCACCCACGAGCAACGGCACAAGCACGCCGATGAGATTCTGGAAACCCTGGTGGTGCTGAACGACGATTCCAGTGCCGTGGCCTATGAAGGCCCCGAAGGCCCGGGCCGGAGCCGCGCCGCCCATTTGCTGTGCAACAAGGTGATGTCGCTGCTGGCGGTTACCCAGATTATGGGCCGCTTTCCCCGCAATCATGCGGATCTGGTTTCCCCGGCATTTGGCAAGCTGCTGGCAGATATGCGCATCCACTTTCGTAAGATTGCCGATGCCGACAATTACGAGGAGTCCTACCTGCAGGCGCAGGCCCTGCGGCGCTCGTTGCTGGAACATCGCGCCAATTACGAGAACGAATCGGCGATTGTGGTGCGGCTCACCCAAACGGCGGCAGAGTTGGTGGCAGACCTGGTGATGGTGCTCAGGGCTTACAATGCCCTGGAGAACAGCGACCAGACACTGTTGAAAGCCTCGAAATTCCGCACCCACCGGGACCCTTTAATCGGCGCCGTGAACGGCTTTCGTACCGCGGTGGTGTTCGTGATCGGCGCCGTGGTGTGGCTGACCACCAGCAGCCCGGCGGCGATTATGATGATGATCATGCCGGTGGTGTTCTCGATTATGTTTGCCCGGTTTTCGCTGGCGGTGCTTACGGTAATGCTGCGCCGTCTGCTGCTGGGTGTGGTGGTGGCCATTCCGGTGGCATTGTTCTTCGGCCTTGGGCTGTTGTCCCGCAGCAGTGGCGACTTCGAGATGCTGATTCTGGTGCTGGCCGGTCCCTATTTCGTTGGCCTGCTGGCCCTGGCGGATCGCCCCACCCTGCCCTATGGCCTGGGCTTCTGCATTCCTTTCACGCTGATTGTGCAGCCCAGCAACAAGATGACCTTCAGCGTGGAAATGGCCACCAGCAATGCGTTGGGCCTGCTGGTGGGCATCAGCATTCTTTACTGGGTGTTCAAGCTGATCACGCCGCCCGACAGCCAGCTGCTGCAGTGGCGTTTGCTGAAAGCCACGGCCCGGGACCTGACCGACATTGATGAACACCACAGCCCGGAAAACTGGCTAAACGGCCGCATGGGCGAGCGCCTGCTGCGCCTGGCCAATTACGATCAGGGCTCCGGCAGCCCCAGCCGGATTATGACCGACCTGGGCTTTACCGGCCTGAACATTGGCCATATGTCCATTCGCCTGCGTAAGCGCCTGAAGAATCACCGCACACCGCTGGTAAACGAAAAACTAGCGCACTGGCAGCAGGTGCTGGCAGATACCTACCTGATGAGCGCCCGGGGCATCATGAACCCGGAGTTCCGCAGGGCCAGCGCAGAACTTTTGGCCGCCATTCATGCCGCCCGGGAACCGGATGCCCAGACCGCCACTATTGAGGGGATGTTCGAGCGCATGGCCCTGACATTCGAGCGAACGGTAAAAACCTGCCTGGCTGAATAGAGAACCCGCTTGCCTGAAACAGAAAGGCGATGCTTGCATCTGCCCCCCAAACTTGATGCAAATCTGACTTTTTACCTAAGACACATTACAATATTGTCAGGGTTCGAAAAGGAGAGCCCGGGCGAGCACTGAAGCAGGTGCTGTTTTTATGGAAGAAACAGGAGAGAGCAACATGTTATTCAACCAATCCGGCGCATGGTGCGCCAAAGCAGGCACAGCTATTGCCTTTTCCCTTCTGCTGGGGCTGACCGGCTGCGGTGGCGGCGGTGGTGGCGGCGGCGGTGACACCGGCGGCGATACCGGGGGCGGCGGTGGTGGCAGCGTTGGCTTTAACGAAGGCGCGGCGACCATTAGCTCCAATGAAGATGCCAAACTGGGTGCAGAGGCGGCTACTCAGTCGGCCCGGCAGGCGATTGCTGAGGAAGCTACACCAGACTCACCGTTTGGGGTGGCGATTCAGGTGAAGCCACAGGAGTGGCTGGTGAATCATTCGCTGGAACTGGTGGATTCCGCACTGGCGCCTACGGGTGCTGTTATGAATGTCGCCGGGGATTGTGGTGGCAATGCGCGGGTGAACTACACCAATAACCAGTTCGACAACTACAGTGTTGTTTACGACAACTACTGTACGGGTTCCGGTGAGTACCGCTCTGTCATCAATGGCACGTTCGATTTCTTCGGCTATGACAACGTCGAATCCGGCGGTGAGTGGGGCTACACCTTCGACTACACGGTTACCTACAGAGGCGAAACCACCTCAACAAAAGGCACCTACCGCTGTAATGGTGATTTCCTGAACTGCACCTACACCAGCGATTACGTTGGCACCAACGGCAGAACCTACCGCACGTCTAACGTTGATGTTGATGACAACTTCGATGGCAGCTACGACGTAAGCGCACGGGTTTACGACGGCGACCGCGGCTACATCGACTACCAGGCCACGGACCTGTTGCTGTGCGAAGGCGGCTATGGCTTCCAGTCTGGCAGCATTGTGGTAACAGACAGTTCCGGCGGCAACGTGTTGCGGGTGGACTTCGCGGACTGTAACTCGTTCACCGTTACCTACAACGGTGTATCGGAAACCTACAACTACTAACCCGAATCAGAACCGATATCGGGCACTTATACCGGTCAGCCAGCTTTGGCTGGCCGGTTCTTCGATTGACAACTGGCCTGCCGGCCGGTTTACGGTTAACGGATTACTCCTGCCAAACTGCCAGTACCGGCTGAACAGCGATATTTCAAACGCGGCAGCCTGCACAGAAACCTCCAGTGCTCCACCCGGCTTCGAACCCAGCCGCAGAGAGGGCTCACCTGCGGAAAGCTCCTTCAGGTTAACCACAACGTTGCCCTCAAAACTGTAACCGGCCAACGCCCTGGCGCATCCGCGTTCGAAAACCCAAAAGCCCAGGGAATGACAGGCCGAAACCCCGGCACCCACCTGATACCACTGGTACACCTCTTCCAGGCCTCTTACATTGCCGGTCGGTAGAATGTGGCGCTGCCACTGCCGGTAACCTGCCTGCAGCACCGGGGTAAAATCCCAGTGGTTGTGCCGGAGCGCGGGCAACTCCAGTTCCGCATCAACAAAACTCAAGACTGTATCTGTGCGGGTTTGCAAGGGCCGCCCGCTCTGAGTCATGCCCCGGTAGCGCACGTCTTCTGCATAGCGGGTTCCTGTTAAACGAACCCGGATGCCACGTGACAACTCATAACCCAACGAAAGCTGAAGGCCTGGCAAGGTGCCCCGCTCTGTATTCAGCGTTCGCCCGCCCGTGGCGCGCTCTTCATAGTGGAAGTAGGCCGCTGTGGCTCCGGCACTTGCTTGCCATTGGGCGAGCGCTGGGCTGGCACCCAGGGTAACAAGCATCAATGAGGCGCCTGCCCAACGCCTTCCGGCTAACCACTCTCTTTTGTACAGATGTTTAAACGAGGCCTTGACCATGTAAGCTCCAACTTACGGAAGCGAATCCATCCATAAGATAAACCAGAAGAAAAATGCTAGTGTAACGGAAATCGCTTTCGTGAGACCGAGGGTTCGCCATGGCAACAACACACACTGAACTCATTGTGTTCTACGACGGAGACTGCGCCACCTGTATCAAGGATCGCCGCTGGTATGAAAAGCTGGCGGGCAAAACCGGCGATTCGGTGCAATGGCTCGATATTACCGGCCGGGATGAAGAGCTTCGCCAACAGGGCGTGGATCCGCTGGAGGCTCTGCAGGAGCTGCACGTGAAGGACAGCCAGGGCATTATCCACCGTGAGATGGACGCCTATATTCTATTGATGGGCCGGGTGCCACTGCTGAAGCCTCTGGCCTGGCTGATCAGCCTGCCGGTTATCCGGCCGGCGCTGGCGAAGATGTACCATAGCTGGGTGGAGCGTCGGCTGGCGAAACGTTAAGGCCCAACACACCGAAAACCGTTCAATGAGGTAAACACTTGAGGCTAACGGCGCTCCTATTCGCCCTGTTTTTCCTGTTCTCCGGCCAGGCCGCGCTGGCGCAGCCCATTTCACTCCCGGGCATTCCCGGTTTCAACAAACAGGCCGAAGAAAAACAAGCCTCACCGGAAGACCTGCAAGCCTCCCTGGAAGTTACTATAGAGGCTCTGGAGAATGACCAGCAGCGCGAGGCTCTGGTTCAACAACTTCGGGCAATTCAACAGGGGCTGGAAGCCGAAGCCACCGAAAAGACCAGCCAGGTGTCAGAAGCCGAAGGGCTGCTGGGCGCCCTTGCGGTTTTCTTCGACGACACCGAAAGCCAGGACGGCTCGCCCCCTGGCCACCTGGCGATCTGGAAAACCCATTTTCAGAATGCCTACATTGCCGCCAAACAGTTGCTGGCCAGTGCGTCTTTGCGGGTGCTGGCGGAAACCGCTGCCGGGCTGGCGGTCTGGCTGGCGGCCCTGTGGGGGCTAACCCGGGTGGCACGGATGTATTTTGTGTGGCGCGACTGGCCCCTGCAAATGCCCAGAAACCCGCGCCCCTGGCTGCTGGCAGCGCACTTTCTGCGCCGCACCCTGCCCTGGCTGCTCACCTTTTTTGGCCTGCTGGCGGGACTGCCGGGCTTCGGGATGTCTGAAGGTGCGCAAACCACCGTGCTGATTCTGGCCTACACCGGGCTCAGTGCGCGGGTGTTAACGTCGTTGTTCGATGTGATGATTTCCACTTTTTCCAACGGCCACCGGTTAACCGCCGTATTGATTCTGCGCCGTCGGATGCTGATGCCGCTGTTTATTATTGGCGTTCTGTTCGCCCTGGAAGATTCTCTGGGCACCACCGAACTAACGGATCAGCTGGGCGGAGAACTGGCCAGCGCCCTGGCTCTGGTATTCAGTGTGGTTGCGGCACTGTTGAGCTTCTATCTGATTGTGCGCAACCGGCGCCCGGTTACCCACCTGATTCGCAACCGGCCCTACAGCCAGCGCCAGGACCAGGGTGTGTGGCGCGAAGTAGTCGCCCTGCTGGCCCGGCTCTGGCATATTCCCATGCTGGTGGCCATCAGTGCCTCGGTGGTGGCGGTGTTTATCAATGGCGGCGAGGCCGATGCGGCACTGGGTAAAGCCATGGTCTGCGCCCTGCTGCTGGCTTTGACCCTGGCCCTGCAAGGCCTGATCGGCATTCAGGAAAACCGGCCCAAACACCAGGGGTTGAGCACCTTCAGCCGCCGGCTGGTGCGCTTTGGCTACAACCTGATCCAGACAGCTGCCTGGCTGCTGTTTTTTGAGCTCACCCTGCAGGTTTGGGGATTGTCGCTGTTTGGTGTGGCGGGCAAACCCTCGGTCAGTAAAGGGGTTGCGGGTAGCGTGCTGGGGCTGGTGGTGATTCTGCTGGTGGCCAAACTTACCTGGATTTTCGTGGATGAACTGCTGGAACGGGCCATGGGCCGCGGCGACCGCAACAAACGCATCAACGCCGCCCGGGCCCAGACCATACTGCCCATCGCCCGCAACACCCTGCTGATCACCATTCTGATCATCGCCACTCTGGTGAGCTTGTCCACCCTGGGGGTAGATGTTACCCCGCTGCTTGCCGGTGCCGGTATTATTGGCCTGGCGGTGGGTTTTGGTGCCCAGACCCTGGTGCAGGATTTGATCACCGGGCTGTTCATTGTGGTGGAAGATTCCATGTCGGTGGGCGACTTCGTGCAAATCAACGGTTTCATGGGTACGGTGGAAGGCTTCAACCTTCGCACCGTGCGCCTGCGAGACCTTGAAGGCGTGGTACACCACATCACCTTCAGTAAGATCAGTTCCATTCACAATATGTCGCGCCAGTTCGGCATCGCCCTGATCAAAATCCGCATCCCCCGGGAACTGCCGATTGATGATGCCATCCTGCTGATGAACGAAACCGCCGACGACCTACGCACGCAGCCGGATATGCGCTGGCTGATCTGGTCGCCTCTGGAAATGCAGGGCATCCACGCCTTTGAAGAGGGTTGCCCGGTGCTAAGAATGCGCATGCGCACCAAGCCCGAATACCAGTGGGATGTCTCTCGCGCCTTCAATCTGCTGCTGAAACGCAAGATGGAAGAGCGCTATATAGATGTTGCCGCGCCAAGGATCAGTGTGCAGATGGAGGGTGAAGGTGGTACTGGCTCTGCATACCTGGAGCGGCGTGGGGAGAATGGTGGCTGACCCTTGCGGCCCAAAGGGGTCTGACCCTTGCGGTCTGACCCCACAAGGCACCAGCGTTTAACCTTGGCGATGTGGGGTCTGACAGCGAGTGTCAGCCCCCTGTAGTTAGCGAGTGCCAAAGCCCCGGTTAAACCAGGTGGCTGACTCCGTCAATCACGGCCTGGCATACTTCGTCCTGGCTAAGGCCCTGCCCCTGCACCGTGACATCGGCATAGCGTCGGTAAAGTGCCAGGCGCTCTGTAAACAAGTCCTCCAGCGACTGGCCCGGGCGCCGTGATATACCTCTAAGGCTGTAGTCACCGATTCGCTGACGCACCACGGATAAGGGAATGTCGAGGAACACCACAAGACCGCCGTGCTTAAGGTGCTGCATGGCAACATCGCTGTAGACGGCGCTGCCGCCGGTGCTGATCACCTGGCTCTGCAGGTTCAAAGCGCATAACACCGCTTCTTCAATTTTGCGAAGTGCCAGATAGCCATCCTGATCGACAATATCCTGCAGAGTCCGGCCAGTTTGTTGCTGGATCTCCAGGTCTGTATCCACGAACCCGAGCCCAAGACGCTTGGCCACCAGCACGCCAACGGTACTTTTGCCACTGCCGGGCATACCGATAAATACCAGGTTTTTGTGCCCCTTCATGGCTGTCTTGCCTCCGCAGAGCGGCAGGCGGCTGCGGTGAAAGCCAACAGAATACCTGCGGCTGTGCCGGTGGCAATCGGTGAAATCAGGCTTAACGGCAGCAAGGGGCGAAAAAGGCCCGGTAGCCGTGCAGGCATGGAAAGGCTCCTGAATCGGTTTTAGAGGCGGCATGATAAAGGAGTCTGTTGCTGCTGTGCCAGTGACAGCATTCCAAAAAGGGGTCTGACAGCGAGTGTCAGACCCCGTAGGTAGCTGGGGTCTGACCCCGTCGATAGCGGATTAAAACGAAAAAAGGCAGATCAGTAACCTGATCTGCCTTTTTCTTTTTTGGTAGCGGGAGCAGGATTCGAACCTACGACCTTCGGGTTATGAGCCCGACGAGCTACCAGACTGCTCCATCCCGCATCAAACTGTCTGTTGACCGGCTGTCTCGATCAACGTGGCGCGCATATTATAGGGCCGGGGGGCCGCTGTCAAAGGCGTTTTCGGATATTACCTAAATCTTTTCAGGCCAGGTGGCGGGGTTGCATACCATTCCGGTCTGCAAGACGGCCTTTTTCATCCATAGACCATAGACCGGCTTTCCAGCGAACTGGCGGGGCTGACACCAGGAGTCTGCGTGGTAGAAATCTTGCCAAGCGAGAGCGTTTCATTTTGAAACCATTTTAGCGATGATTTGAGGCCAAAGTGGGGCGCTCACCGTGGTGCGGCGTTCTGCCACGCAGACTCCTGGCTGCGTTCAGTCAATACAATGGCTGGAACTTTCTTTACCCTTTAGAATTATTTGCAAGCAAACCCACCGACAAGGAAGCTCCCATGTCTGACGTCTACTTCAAGCTCGTGAACACACCGGTGGGAAAAACCGCCGCACAGTCTCTGGGCCTGCCCTCACCCGCGCCTTTGAAGCGCCTGAAGCGGGTTGATCAGCCGTTTGTTGAGGGCAATGTGCTAATAGGTGCAGGCGCCAACGCCCGGGCCGCTGCGGTGCTGGGGCGGATTCTCGGAGCCAGCCCGGCGGCGCTATACCACGCCACCGGTGTGGACAGCCTGTCGGAGTCGGCGGGCAGCGGCAACAAAGCCCGCCCTTTTGATCTTGCCGGCAACAGTGACACACGGTTCAGCGCCCTGGTCTTCGACGCCTCCGGTTTGCAAAAACCGGAGCAGCTACGGGCAGTGTACGATTTTTTCCACCCCAGCATCCGAAAACTGACGGCCAATGGCCGGGTTGTGGTTATCGGCCAGGATCCGCACACCTGCCGAAAGGCACCACAGGCCGCGGCGCAGCGTGCCCTTGAGGGCTTTGTTCGCGCCGTCGCCAAGGAAACCGGCAAGAAAGGAAGTACCGCCAACCTGCTTTGGATTGCTCCCAATGCCGAAAGCCAGCTGGAATCATCGGTGCGGTTTTTTCTGTCTCCGCGTTCGGCCTATGTGTCCGGGCAGGCCGTTCGTATTGGCAAGGCTGGCGACGCCCCGGCCACCAATCCGGTCGCTCCTCTTGCCGGAAAGGTCGCTCTGGTTACGGGTGCGTCCCGGGGCATTGGCGCCGCCATCGTACAAACTCTGGCAAGAGATGGCGCCAGCATCATTGGCGTGGATCTTCCCGCTGCACTTCAGGAGCTGAAAGCGGTGACCGCCCCGCTCAAAGGCAAGGCGCTGGCCTGCGACATCAGCGACACCAAGGCACCACAACTGATTGCAGACTTTATTGCGAAAGAATCCGGTGGCGTAGATCTGGTGATTCACAACGCCGGCATTACCCGCGACAAAACGCTGGGCAAGATGCCGGAACATTTCTGGGACACGACCATCGCCGTGAATCTTACGGCCGGGCAATTGATTGACGACGAACTGAAGCAACGGGAATTGATTCGGGATAACGGGCGGATTGTCTGCATCTCATCCATCAGCGGCATTGCCGGCAACTTCGGACAAACCAACTACGCCTGCGCTAAAAGCGGTGTGATCGGCTATGTTGAAGCCATGGCCCGGCAGCTGAAAAACGGCATTACCATCAACGCCGTTGCCCCGGGCTTTATTGAAACCGATATGACGGCGGCTATGCCCTTTACCGTTCGCGAGGCGGGCAGGCGCATGAACAGCCTGTCTCAGGGAGGCTTGCCTGTAGACGTTGCCGAAGCTATTGCCTGGTACTGTAACCCGGCATCCGCCGGAGTGAACGGCAACATTGTTCGGGTGTGTGGCCAGTCGTTGCTCGGCAAATAAAGAGGGCGTTCCGCGTCACCATCTATCGTTTGGCAAACGGGCTATGGTTTGGCAACCGGGCTAATGGTGTCGTGCCGGGCAGGCACTTTATCGGAGACGAAAAAAAAGCAGACCTTGTGAGTCTGCTTTTTTTCGCGATCTGGTGGGTGGTACTGGGATCGAACCAGTGACCCTCGCCTTGTAAGGGCGATGCTCTCCCAGCTGAGCTAACCACCCGGGAAAAGTTGGCGGAGCGGACGGGACTCGAACCCGCGACCCCCGGCGTGACAGGCCGGTATTCTAACCAACTGAACTACCGCTCCGCATCAATCCGGCATTGCCGAATCTAACGCTGCTTTAAAATGGTGGGTGGTACTGGGATCGAACCAGTGACCCTCGCCTTGTAAGGGCGATGCTCTCCCAGCTGAGCTAACCACCCACTTCGTCGCCTTACTGTTCTTCAGGCTTAAAGCAGTCACTTGTTGGCGTATGTTGCCTGCTGATTCAGCGTTGCTGTCTCAACCAAGTGAGACGCGCATTCTAAGGATTTCACTCACGGTGTCAATTGTTTTCAGGGATTTTTTTAAAGTTTTTTTCAAAAACTCTAAAAGCGGACATTTAATAACCAAAATCAGACGTTAGCCGCCAAACCGGTGGTTTGTAAACGTCAGAAAATCCACCAGCCACCACCCTCGGCCGCTTCTTTTCGTGCGCGTTCGTCCTGTAACTGCGCATACTCGATGTCCAGCGCTTCCAGCTTGCGATCTGTCTCCAGCGCCACCGTTGGCCCACCACCGAATGGCCAGTACCAGGAAGGCTCTTCATAGAGCCCTTCTTCTTTCAACGCCAGAATCTCAGTTTCACGCTGCTGCTCCAGCGCCGCCCTGCGCCGCTCATAGTCATCGTCCTGATTCACCTCCACAATAGAGGTGGCAGCGTGGTTGGGCGCCAGCAAGTCGCTATTCAGGAACAAGGTCGAAACAATTTCGCCCTCCTGCATCGCGTAGGCACGGCTCACCAGCTGCAAATCTCCGGACGCCAGCGGATGCCCGGGATCAAGTTCCGGGTTTTCACGGGATGGCCCGGCCAGCTCGTTGTACCGCAGGTAATAGATTTTTCCGGGCTCCACCGTCAGCGTGGCATCGGCAATCAGGCTCAGGCTGAACGAGTTCAGGCCTTCCAGCCCAAGTAACGGGCGCCGCATGGCAATATGGCGCTCGCCCGGGCTCACTTCCAGCCAGGTAAAGCTGTTATTGCGGATATTGAAGTAGTGGGAGTCGTCGATGTAAACGCTGGGCGCCTCGATCTCGTCGGCCGCCCATTGTGAGTGGGTGCGGTAAAAATACAGCAGGGCGTTTTGCTGATCCCACTCATCGGCACCGATGTGAACAAAATCATGGCCGGAGACCGGATGCAGGAAGGCTCCAACACTCTTCCCTATCGACTGATAGATCGTACAGCCGGAAACCAGGGCAACACAGGCCAACATCACCGGAAAGCGCATAAAACGAACGAAAGGCACGCGGATTTTCATTGTTATTCACTCTTCATCCCTTATCGAGTCGCAAAGATCATAACAATTGCCCTGCTCAAGAACTGAGAGCTACCGCAAGGGATGAATACAAACCGTTACATTCACCCCTGAAACATCACTGCGCTGCGCTGCGGGATCGCAACTGGTTTACCTCTTCCGACAGCCGGACTAACCGGGATGTCAGCTGAGCGCGGGATGCATCGATCGATTCAACCGTGCGCGCCAGCTCCCCTACCCGCTTGCGCAACGAAGCCAGTTCGCCCGCTCCGGCCGCCTGCCGGGCGCTGCCTTCCAGCGCCGCCAAACGCGCCTCCAAACCCTGGCTCCCCAGCCTTTGCTCCTGCTCAAAACGGCGTATCCGGTTTTCAACCACTTTATCTACATCACCGATTTGCCGGGTTAGCGTTGTTATCTGGCCGACGGCCTCGCGGTTGGCCTGCTCCAGAGCTGCTACCGAGGCTCCGAGCTTTTCATCAAGCTGCGCTATATCGGCAGACAGCGACGAGCGAAGCTGTTCCAGACTTGTGGTCAGATCCGCCAATGACTTGCCAGCAGCCGCCAGCCGTTCATCCAGGCCCGACAATGCCTGCGCCTGCTCTTCCAGCTGCTTTCGGTTTCGTTCGTTGGCCACAACCCACAGTTTACGAATTTCACTGTTGGCAACACTTACCTCTTTGGCGTTAGCGGCAATTTTTTCCTCAAGCGTTGCACCACGTTCCTGCAGCGACTCTCCGGTTTCAGAAAGCTCGCCCTCAAAACGCGCCAGCGCCAGCTTACTTTGCCTGGCCCAGTAATCCGCCTCTTCCAGCTGGCTCTCCAGCGCGGCAATGCGCTGGCTTTGCCCGTACCAGCCAGCTCCCGCCGCACCACCCACCGCAATCAAGGCAAGCCAGATCAGCGCCCGGCCACCGCCGCTGCGCCTGGTTTCTCTGGCCTGGCCGGCTGACTTCCGGGCCGCGCCGCCGGTATTCGGCCGTTCCGCATTGCGCTTCGGGCCGGTTGCTCCGGTAGCACCGGTAGGCCTCTCGGCTCTCAATTCATCGTTATCCGGGCGGATAGGTTCCATTACAGCTCCTGAAAATGGACGTTCAAGCAGATAATTATGGATAATACCTGCAGTTAATGAACGGTTAAAATGACCGCTTTTCAACAAAGCCCGCTCTGCGGGGTTGCGGGGAGCCCTGCCAGCGCCCGCCCGTATTGCATGGTACCGGCCCAGACCCTACAATGGCGCGCTTTCCAATTAACACAGGACTGTTGCTTATGCAGCCGCTTGTTGGACTCATCATGGGCTCGAAATCTGACTGGCCCACCATGGAACACGCCGCCGATATGCTCGATAAACTCGGTGTGCCCTACGAAACCCGGGTTGTCTCTGCCCACCGCACGCCAGACTTGCTTTTCGACTACGCCAAATCAGCCGCCGACCGTGGCCTGAAGGTGATCATCGGCGGTGCTGGCGGTGCTGCGCATCTGCCGGGAATGGTGGCCTCTCAAACACCGCTGCCGGTTCTAGGCGTGCCGGTGCAGTCGAAAGCGCTGAACGGCCTGGATTCCCTGCTGTCTATCGCACAGATGCCAGGCGGTATCGCCGTGGGCACCCTGGCCATTGGCAAGGCGGGCGCCACCAACGCAGGTTTGCTGGCGGCGCAGATTGTCGGCACTTTCGATGACAAGGTTCGCAAGGCCGTGGAAGAGTTCCGACAAAGCCAGACCCAGACAGTGCTGGACAATCCTGACCCCAGGGTTCCGTAAACCCGCAAACCACACGGGAGCAGCGTTTGCCGTGCTGCTCCGGACAACCAAGCCAGACACAGGAGAACCCGAATGCGGATTGGTGTACTCGGAGCCGGACAACTCGGGCGCATGCTCGCCCTCGCCGGTTACCCCCTCGCCAAAGAATTCGTCTTCTACGACCTCTCCGGCAGCCCGAGCGTGGGCCTGGGCGAAGTGATTGTGGATCGCGACGGAAGCTACCTTGAAGACTTTCTGTCGCGGGTTGATCGTGTTACTTATGAATTCGAACACCTTCCGGTGGAAGTGGCAGAAAAACTGGCACAGCACAAGCCGGTACACCCCTGCCCGAGAGCCCTGCAGGTTTGCCAGAACCGGGAAGCGGAAAAAACCCTGTTCGGTCAGCTGGGCATTCCCACCGCCGAGTGGCGCATAGCCGACAGCGCCAAAAGCCTGAAGGCAGCCGCCGAAGAGCTTGGCTGCCCGGTTGTGGCCAAGTCCAACACCGAAGGTTACGACGGCAAGGGCCAGGCGGTATTGAAAGACCCGGCCGAGGCAGAACAGGCCTGGGCGTCTATTGGCCACCCCCGTTTAATTGTAGAGAAGTTTGTAAATTTCAAACGGGAAGTTTCGATTATCGCCGTGCGAGGCGAAGACGGCCATGTTGCCTTCTACCCGATGGCCGAAAACACCCATCATGAAGGCATTCTGCGCTACTCCATTGCACCTGCACCAGGGCTTGCACCCGATGTTCAGAAGGAGGCCGAGACACACATCAAGGCGCTGCTCAACGAACTGAATTATGTCGGCGTTCTTACCCTTGAGCTGTTTGAAACCGAAGGTAGCCTGGTGGCCAATGAAATGGCGCCCCGGGTGCATAATTCGGGGCACTGGAGCATTGAAGGTGCCATGACCAGCCAGTTCGAGAATCACATCCGGGCGGTCAGTGGCCATGCGCTTGGCAGCACGGAAGCCCGGGGCGTCAGCTGCATGATTAACATCATCGGCGAGCATGGTGACATTGAACGTATCCTGGAACTGCCGTACGCTCATGTTCACCTTTACAACAAAGGCGAACGCCGGGGCCGCAAACTCGGGCATATCAATATCCTGGCAGACAGCTACGAAGAGCTGGTCTGGCGGGTGCGCAACTGCGTTCAATTCCTGCCCGGCAGCCCTGAGTTTACAAGCTCGTTAACGACAAGGGGTTGATTTAACTCAAAGCGACCTTATATTGCGAGAGTATCAATCCACATAAACAGAGAGAACAAAGGGAGAACGACCTCATGGCATTTGAACTTCCCGCACTGCCGTACGAAAAAAACGCACTGGAGCCGCACATTTCCCAGGAAACCCTGGAATATCACTACGGCAAACACCACCAGACCTACGTAACCAAGCTGAACGGCCTGGTTGACGGCACCGATAACGCCGGCAAGTCTCTGGAAGACATCATCAAGAGCGCCAGCGGCCCGCTGTTCAACAACGCCGCCCAGGTGTGGAACCACACCTTCTACTGGCACTGCCTGAGCCCGAACGGCGGTGGCGAGCCGACCGGCGCAGCCAAAGAAGCCATTGAAAAGGCCTTCGGCTCTTTCGATGCCTTCAAAAAAGAATTCAACGACAAGGCCGCCAACAACTTCGGTTCCGGCTGGACCTGGCTGGTGAAAAAAGCGGACGGCACGGTTGCCATCGCCAACACCAGCAATGCAGAAACGCCGCTGACCGGCGCCGACAAACCGGTTCTGACCGTCGACGTATGGGAGCATGCCTACTACATCGACTACCGGAACAGCCGCCCGAACTACCTGGAGGCTTTCTGGAACCTGGTCAACTGGGATTTCGTGAACGAAAACCTGGCCTGATCCGGCACCCGAGCATGTGGCCTGAGGCCATATGATTAAAAAAAACGCCCGCCCGGCCCGCCGCGTGGGCGTTTTTGTATCTGAATAACCGGCTCTTGCAACAAACCGAAACAGAGCGACCGATGAATCTGTGTAGGATTGAGTCATACTGAATGACTCTGTAAACAATCTGTCCCATACTACGGGATGCCAGGCACGCGCCCTTTTCGCTGCGGGCCGCAGTATCAGTCAACGCGATGAGCCGATTTCAACGAATGCCTAATGCTTTCAATGTAGATAATCGCCTCGGTTACCGGATTCTCCGGTGGGTACTGCTGATTGCGTTGATCAGCGGCACACTGGTGAGCACCGTACAGGTTGTGCTCGATGCCCGCCGGGTATCGAATAATCTTGAGCGTGAGGCGGCCCAAGCCATCGCCATGGTGCAGGACTCAGCCACCCAGGCAGTCTTCAGCCTGGACAGCATTCTCGGCCAGCAGGTAGTGGATGGCCTGTTCGCACTGGAACCCATCAACGAAGCCGTTATCAGTCACGCCGATGGCGAAGCACTCGCCAGCAGATCCCGGCCACTGACCCGGCAACCGTTAAGGGCTGTTACCGATCTGATTTTTCAAGAGACCAGAAGCTTTCAGGCAAGCCTTAACAGCAGTCTGAATCCGGAAATTGTCTACGGCCACCTCTATCTTCAGTACGATACCGCCTCGCTGGCCAGCAGCTGGCTGACCCGCGCCATGGTCACGTTTGGCTCGGGAATTGCGCTGGCGATGATTCTTGGCGCGGTGTTGTTTTTCGTGTTTCACCTGCTACTGACCCGGCCTTTGTTAAAAATCGTACGGTCGGTCAAGAAAGTCGACCCGGAGCATCCGGACGACCGCTTGGTCAGCCTGCCTGCAGGGCATCACAACGATGAACTGGGGCTTTGGGTGAACGCCACCAACAATCTGCTGGTAGCCATTGCCGAGAGCCAGCAGAAGCACAGGGAAGCTGAAGACAGAGCCCATCACCTGGCCCGCTACGACCAGCTAACCGGCCTGCCCGGCCGCGACGCCTTTATGGAGGAGTTGCAAGAGGCGATTCTGGTGGCGCAGAGCCAAAAAACCTCCCTGGCCCTGATTGTCTGCGGAATCGACGATTTCAAATCCGTCAACGAGCAATGCGGCTTCCGTACCGGCGACACCTTTCTGAAAACGGTAGCCGCCCGGCTTGCATCCAATCTGTCGCCTGCCCGGTTCCGGATCGCCAGGCTGGCCGGAGATCAGTTCGTTATTCTGGAAAAATCTGTGCGTGATGGCTTTCAGGCCGCCGAAACCGCCGAAAAAATTCTGGCCACAGTGAACACGCCCATTTCCGCCGGCAACCACCGGGTTTCGATGACAGCTACCCTGGGCGTGGCGCTTTATCCATCCGACGCCGACCAGGCCGACCGCTTTTTGCAGAGCGCCGAGCAAACCATGGCTCTGGCCAAGCAGTCTGGCCAGAACCATTTCCAGTTCTATGTGGCGAGCATCGACCGGCAGATCCGTGAGCGCCGGCAAATGGAAAAAGACCTGAGCCAGGCGTTGTCCCGGCATGAGTTTCATCTGGTATACCAGCCCCAGATCAGCCTGGAGACACGGCGGGTGGTGGGAGCCGAGGCCCTGCTGCGCTGGCAGCATTCCGAACACGGGCTGATCCCACCGGATATTTTCATTCCGGTGGCCGAGGCCAGTGGTGCCATCGTTCCCATTGGCCAATGGGTACTGGAGCAAGCCTGCTGGCAAGCCGCCACTTGGGCACGGGAAGGCATGCCTCTGCGAGTAGCGGTAAACCTTTCAGCTGTGCAGCTGCGCCAGGAATCCATTGTCGATGACGTCCTCGACACGCTGAAACGCCACAAGATACCGGCGGGCCGTCTTGAGCTGGAAGTAACAGAAACCAGTTTCATGACCAACCTGACAGACGCCGTTGGCAAGCTGCATCGCCTGCATCGGGCGGGCATCAGCATTGCGGTAGACGATTTTGGTACCGGCTATTCGTCGCTGACCTATCTCAAAAAGATGCCGGTGCAGCACCTCAAGATTGACAAGCAGTTCATCCAGGACCTGCTGATTAATGAGGAAGACACCCGGATTGCCAACACCATTATTGATCTTGGCCGCAGCCTCAACCTGACCGTCGTGGCTGAAGGCGTAGAGACACCTGAACAGGAATATTACTTGAGCCAGCGGGGCTGCAAGGTAGCCCAGGGCTATCTGTTCTCGAAACCCCTGCTGCCAAGGGATTTTGAGACATTCGTACAGACCTTCCACGCCCAGATCGTGGAAAATAACAGCTAACGTTCAGCCCTGAGGAGTCATCATGACAACCACGGTCATCGGTCTTGCAGTCATTGCAGTTGTCGTACTGTATCTGGTGTTTATCTATAACCAGCTGGTCTCCCTCAGAAACCAGTTCAAGAACGGCTTTGCCCAGATTGATGTGCAACTGCAGCGCAGGCACGACCTGATCCCAAACCTTGTGGAATCTGCCAAAGCCTATCTGGAGCACGAAAAATCCACGCTGACACAGGTAATGGAAGCCCGCAACAACGCTGTCAGCGCCCAGAAAGACGCCTCCCGGGACCCTGGTGACAGCACCAAAATCCAACGGCTGGGTAGCGCCGAGAATCTTCTGACCAAAGCCCTCGCAAACTTCTATGCCGTAGCCGAAAACTATCCGGAACTGAAAGCGAACGAGACCATCCAGCAGGTGATGGAAGAACTCTCCAGCACAGAAAACCGCGTCGCTTTTGCCCGCCAGGCCTACAACGACGGCGTGATGAACTACAACATCTTCCGCGAGAAATTCCCCAACAATGTGATTGCCGGTATGTTTGCCTTCAAGGAAACGGCCCAGCTCCAGCTTGAGTCACCGGAAGCCCGCCAGGCACCGAAAGTCAGCTTCTGAGGACTGACCCATGGCAAGCGGTAGCTTCTTCCAGCGCCAGGCCAGTGCCAGGCGCAATACCGGCCTGCTGATCGTTCTGTTTCTGACAGCGGTGTCGCTGATCACCCTGGCGGTTTGCCTGGTGGGCTACCTGGTTACCCGCAGCCAGACCTCTGCCCTGCCCTTTCACGAATGGCTACTGTCCAGCCACGGGCTGATGACCGCCGGTGCGGTTGTGGCGCTGGTTGGCACAGGCTCTCTGGTCCGCTGGGCAGACCTTGCCCGAGGCGGCACCCGGGTTGCCAAAATGGTGGGTGCCCGCCCGATAGACCCGGATACCCGGGACCCCGAGGAACGCAAGCTGCGCAATATTGTCGAGGAAATGGCCATTGCCAGCGGCGTGCCTGTTCCAGACCTGTACGTGATGGAGCAGGAATCCAGCATCAATGCCTTTGTTGCCGGGTACACACCGGGCGAGGCGGTGATGGTTGTTACCCACGGGGCTCTCACCCAGCTCACCCGCGATGAACTTCAGGGTGTGGTTGGCCATGAGTTCAGCCACATTCTCAATGGCGATATGCGCATTAACGTGCGCCTGATCGCTCTGTTGGCGGGTATTCTGATGATTGGCCAAGTCGGCCAGTTTCTACTTCAGTCCGGTTTTTCCCGTCGCCGCTACCGCAGCAGCAAAGATGACCGGGCGCAGGTGGCACTGGGGCTGGTTGGGCTGGCGCTGCTGATTATCGGCTATGTTGGCGTGTTTTTCGGGCGGTTGATTCAGGCGGCGGTTTCGCGGCAGCGGGAGATGCTGGCCGATGCGTCATCGGTGCAATTTACCCGGAACCCCGAGGGCATCGGTGGCGCTCTGTTCAAGATCGGGCTCAAGGGCGGCTATCTGGATACCACCGGCCACGCCAGCGATATGAACCATATGTGTTTTGGCGAGGCGGCGCGAATGAAGTTCAGTTCGCTGCTGGCCTCTCACCCACCGGTTAACGAAAGAATCAATGCGATACAGCCGGGCCTACTGGCACGATTGCGCAGCCGGGTTCGTGATACCCAGCCGTCATCGACCATTCGCCAGGCCCCTGCAGGGGACAAGGCCATGCCCCTTGGAGACCTGGTCAACCAGTTTGTAGAACCTGCCAAAGGTACCGCAGGCGGGCGTTCTTCGCCCATCGCCCGCTCTGTGGCCAGCGAGCCGAGAGTCACAGCAGAAACGCTGTCCAGCCGCGTGGGCACGGTGACGGCACAAGGCGAGCAGTTTGCCAGTGACCTGCTGGGCCGATTGCCTGCTACGTTCCGGGGGCTACTGTATACCCGGGCTGGCGCTATTCAGCTTTGCTATGGTCTGCTGGTCTATCAACTCACCGCCGCTGAGCAGGAAAAGACCCTGGCGCTGGTAGCCAGCCACCCGGTACTTGGCGCCCAGGCCGATCTGCTTGATAAGCTGCTGCCTACCCTGTCGCAACTGGGGGAGCCGGCAAGATTTCCGGTTCTCGAGCTTGCTATGCCTGCGCTCAGGAAGCTGGATCCTGAAGAGCGCCAGGGGTTGATCGACAATGTTGAGAAACTTGCGGCCGCAGACCGGCGAATCAGCCTGTTTGAACTGGCGCTCACTACCTTTCTCTGGCGCCACCTGGGTGCCGGTGCCGGGCAGAATGTGCCGGTGAAATACCGGAGTTACCGGCAGGTTGTCCCGGCCATTCAGCTGTTGCTGAGTTTGTTCGCACGGGCAGGTAGCCGGGACCCGCAGGAGGCATTAAAGCTTTATCAGGAAGCGATGTCTGGTTTTGCGAACAAGGCCGACCTCTCCTCGATGCCGCACAAGGTTTCCATGCAGAAACTGAAAAGCGCGCTGCAGCTTCTGAGCCGCCTGTCACCGCTACTCAAGCCCGCCATTATCGACGCCTGTGGCCATTGCGTAAGCCACGATGGCCAGGTAGATACCAAAGAGTACGAACTGATGCGCCTGGTGGCAGACCAACTGGACTGCCCGATGCCGCCGCTGTCGGGCTGTGGGGTCTGACAGCAAGTGTCAGACCCCGTCGATAGCGAGCGCCAGACCCCGTCTCAGGCATTGGCTGCAAAGGGGGTTACTGGCGGCGGCCTTCGAATAGCATGTCTACGCTGGGGCTGGTTTCTTCGGCTGGCAGGCCGAGCTTTTCACGAACTTTGAGGTTTACTTCCCACAGGCGGTTGAATTTCTCTTTGGTTGCTACCGCAGCGTCGGCTTTGCCCAGCATGATGGTGGGGCGCAGGAATACCAGCAGGTTCCGTTTTACGCGGGTTTCAGACTCTGAAGAAAACAGGCGCCCGAGCAGGGGTATGTCGCCCAGCAGCGGTACTTTGCTCTTGCTTACCTGGTAGTCGTCTTTGATCAGGCCGCCCAGTACCACGGTTTCGCCATCATCGGCCAGAACCGTGGTTTTGATCTCACGCTTGTTGGTGATCAGGTCCGACGCATTGGCTACGGCGGTGGTGGAAATGTCTTCGGTGGTCTGCTCCACCACCAGGCGCACCAGTCCGTCGGCACTGATGGTCGGCGTTACCTTCAAAGACAGGCCCACATCGCGGCGCTCGATGGTGGTGAACGGGTTGGTGGTGCCGTCACCGGTCACCGTTGCCTGGCCGGTGCGGAACGGTACGTTCTGGCCTACGATAATCTCGGATTCCTGGTTATCCAGAGTAATAATGCTGGGAGTCGACAACAGGTTGGCCGCGGCCGAAGACGACAGCGCCTGAATCAACAAGCCCCAGGTAACGCCGTTCTCATTGCGCTCACCCACACCGGCCGTGATGCCGCCCGCCAGCTGCGGCAGGGTATCCCCTACCAGGGCTGAAATAACCGAGTTCAGGCCAACCATGCCCTGGCCACTGGTCAGGTTGGTGCCAATCACGGGGAATGAACCGGAGGACTCATCGCCGGCAGCAACCTGCACGCCAAGCTGGTCACCAAGCTCATCGCTGATTTCAACAATGGCCGCCTCGATCATCACCTGGGCACGGCGAACATCCAGTTGGCTTACAATCAGCTCGGCTTCCTGCATCAGCGAGGGATCGCCCCGGACAACCAGGGCATTAAGCCCCTCATCGGCAAACACTGAAAAATTACTGTTGGGGTTACCGGCAACGCCGCCCCCAGCCTTGGCCCCTGCACCGCTCTCCTTCACAACTTCGCCCATCACCCCTTTGAGAATTTCCGACAGGGACTTGGCATCGGCATGCTTCAGACGAATGACTTTGGTAGTGCCGCCACTGGCAGAGGGCTGATCCAGCTTGCGGATAAGGCCCCGCATCTTGTCCCGGAAGCTCTGATCACCCCGGAGAATCAGCCGGTTACTGCGCTCATCAGCGGTAACGCTGTATTTGCGGGCCGCGTTATTGTCACCTGCACGACCAAGCTCTTCCGGCGCCAACTCCTGCAACAGGGTTACCATGTCGCCAACCCAAGCCTCGTCGAGCTGAATAACTTCCACCTCGTATTTGGAGGGGCTGTCCAGTTCGCGGACAATCTGCTCTATACGGGCCACGTTGGATGCGTGATCACTGACAATCAGGGCATTGGCCGCCGCCACGCCCGCCAGGTGGCCATACTTGGCCACCAGCGGCCGTAGAATAGGCACCAACTCCAGAGCATTGGCGTTGTTGATCTGGATAACGCGGGTAATCAGCTGCTCAGAAGGTGTGGTCGGAAACCGGTCGAGGCTTTCTGCCGACTGTTTGGCATCCACCTGCTGCACAATCTTGATGACTTCTTCACCGGGAATGGCGGTAAAACCATGCACGTTGAGCACGGCCAGAAACAGATCATAGATTTCGTGCTTGTTCATCGGCGCACTGGACAGCACCGTTACCTTGCCCTTGACCCTGGGATCCACCACAAAGCTGTATCCGGTAATGTCGGCCACCTGGGTAACAAAGGCCCGGATGTCTGCATCCTTCAGGTTCAGCCGCCAGGTTTCCTCCTGAGCCTGCACCGCAGACATTAATGGCAACAGCAGTACCAGCAGAAGGGCGCGGTAAAGATTGATCTTGTGATTATACATCTGGCGATATCGTCCTGTTATTGAGCTCTCGGTCAGCGCCACTGCTCGGGTATGGCATAACTGACGGTCAGCAGAGTTCCGTCACGTTCAATTTCTATGTCTAGCCGGGGCTGATTGCGCCAACTGTCCAGCAGGCCTTTGTCCTGCTCCAGGTTCCCCAGACGCTGGCCGTTCAGTGCCGTGATCACGTCTCCCGGGCGCAGATTCACCGCGTTCAGCATGGGGCTGGAGCCGTCGTAAACATAACCGTTCTGATCGTCAGTCGGCTTTAGCCCATACGCTGCAAGCGCAGCGGCTCCCTGGTTTTCCAGCTGTTGCCTGGCATTTTCAAGGTAGGCATCCGGTGACCCAGCCGGTGGTATGCTCTCTTGCGCAACCACGCCCTCAAAGCTGGCCGCCTCTTCGAACGTGAGGGATTCGTAACGCCCGCCCCTTCGCAGCAAAACCCGACCGGCCTCCACTTCTGCCAGCTCTGCATCCCCCGGCAGACTGTCTCCCACCCGGTAATACTCGGTTTCACCGTTACTCCCGGCAACTATAGCACCAGAGTCTTCCGGCCGCTGTCCTACCAATACGCCCTCAAGCCTCAAACGCAGGCCGGTTTCCGGCGCTGAACGGCGAACCACCTCGGCAACACCACCCTGAGTGTCTGGCCTGCCAAAAAACTCGTAGCCGGCAATCGGTGCAGCAGACACGGCACCGGATCGGCCCGGATCGGCTGCCGCCGACTGATAGATACGGGGCACCGGGCGCTCGTCCCAGGCCAATAGCCAGGTTATCCGGGCAAGCTCGGCCGCCAGATAAAGCACCAGCGCGATCAGCAGGAGGTTCGCCAATACCTTTGACAGGCGACTTTGAGCGGCCACTGAAAGCCCTGCCATAGTCAGCGCCCTCCCGGCAGCAACGGCTGCCGGACCCGAAATACAACATCACCGGGCTGCGCAGAATCCGACCAGGGTTGCCCGGCCAGATCCACCATGCGTTTGTATACCCGAAGTTCCATCATGCCGTTCCACAGAATGTTGGCATCGGCTGCGGGGCCATCGCCGCCCTGCTCGGAGACCGACAAGGCAACGCCGCCACCGGTGGTTTCAAGGTTCGCCTGCATGGGCGGAAACCGGGCCTGGCCGGTCTGATTGCCCATAGGCCAGCTCACCTGCCCACCATCCCAGCGGCCAAAACCATCGGCCTGCTGCAACTGACCATCGGCAACCGCCACCTCAATGCGATCAATAGCAACGGTGCCTTCGATCATGGCGCCACCGCTCTGGCGAATCAGCGGCTCGAATTCTGCAACGGTGACCAGCCCTTTCGCCTGCAGACGAACTCGATCCGGCCAGCCCACCGAGGCCTGGCCATCAACCCGGGATTCAGCCGAGGTGACCGAAAATTCAATCGGCAGATTCAGCGACGACACCGAAGGCCAGCCCATCTGCCATTGCAGCCGAACCGGAAACCCCGCCACCATGGCGCCCGCTGCACCACGCCACAACCGACCAGAAACCTGTTGAATCCGCACCTGCGGTAGCAGCTGCACATGCCCGGAGGCCTGTTGCCAGAGCCAGCCCGCAGGCACCAGGGCAAGCAGGGTCACGCCATAAACCAGTAGCCCAAGCAGCAACAGCAAAATCACTTTGCCTGGGCCGAAAAAAGGTTTGTTGCGAGACTCAGTCATTATGAAGGGCACATTGAGAAAACCGGTAGCCGAGTCTAACAAAGCCTTGGGCCAAGTTCATGACAAAAAAACAGAAAACCCCGCGCCAGTGTGAACCAGCGCGGGGTTTTCAAGGGTCGATCGGGCCAGATTCCGACAACCGGATTCTGGCGGAGATCAGGTTGGCATTACATCATGCCACCCATGCCTCCCATACCGCCCATTCCACCCATGTCTGGCATACCGCCAGCTTTCTCGTCGTCCGGCTCGTCTGCAACCATCGCCTCGGTGGTGATGATCAGAGACGCCACAGAGGCGGCCGCCTGCAGGGAAGAACGGGTGACCTTGGCAGGATCCAGGATACCCATTTCCAGCATATCGCCGTACTGCTCAGTGGCTGCGTTGAAGCCGAAAGAACCTTCGCCTTCGCGAACCTTGGCAACGACAACGGAGGACTCGCCACCGGCGTTGGCCACGATCTGACGCAGCGGAGCTTCCATGGCGCGGCGCAGAATGTTCACACCGGCTACCTGCTCGTCGTTGATGGCATCTACGTTATCCAGGGCCGCTAGAGCGCGGATCAGAGTAACGCCGCCACCCGGTACAATGCCCTCTTCAACCGCGGCGCGGGTAGAGTGCAGCGCATCTTCAACGCGGGCCTTCTTCTCTTTCATTTCCACTTCAGAACCGGCACCAACCTTGATAACGGCAACGCCGCCAGCCAGCTTGGCCACACGCTCCTGCAGCTTCTCTTTATCGTAGTCAGACGTGCTGTCTTCGATCTGCTTGCGAACCTGCTCAACACGGGCTTCGATATCCGCCTGCGCACCGGCACCATCAATAATGGTGGTGTTTTCCTTGGTTACGTTCACACGCTTGGCTGTACCCAGGTCGTCCAGAGTGGTGTTCTCCAGAGTCAGGCCAACCTCTTCGGAAATCACAGTACCGCCGGTCAGAATGGCGATGTCCTGCAGCATTTCCTTACGACGATCACCAAAGCCAGGCGCTTTTACAGCGTTAACCTTGACGATGCCGCGCATGTTGTTCACAACCAGCGTGGCCAGAGCTTCGCCTTCGATATCTTCAGCGATGATCTGCAGCGGCTTGCCGGCTTTCGCTACGGCTTCCAGCACCGGCAGCAGTTCGCGGATGTTGGAGATCTTCTTGTCTACCAGCAGGATGAACGGATCGTCCAACTCTGCAGACATGTTGTCTTGATTGTTGATGAAGTACGGGCTCAGGTAGCCGCGGTCGAACTGCATACCTTCAACCACTTCCAGCTCGTCTTCCAGGCCACGACCTTCCTCTACGGTGATCACGCCTTCCTGACCAACACGCTCCATGGCGTCGGCAATCAGCTTGCCAATGGTCTCGTCGCCGTTGGCAGAAATAGTACCAACCTGAGCGATGTTGCGGCTGTCGTCGCAGGGCTTGGCCATTTCACGAATCGCCTTGACGGCTTCGGCTGTTGCCTTGTCGATGCCGCGCTTCAGATCCATCGGGTTCATGCCAGCAGTAACGGCCTTGATGCCCTCGTTTACGATGGACTGAGCCAGAACGGTTGCGGTGGTGGTACCATCACCGGCGGTTTCGTTGGCCTGGGAAGCAACTTCCTTAACCATCTGCGCGCCCATGTTCTCGAACTTGTCTTTCAGCTCGATTTCCTTGGCCACGGATACACCGTCTTTGGTTACGGTGGGAGCGCCGAAGGACTTCTCCAGAACCACGTTACGACCTTTCGGGCCCAGGGTTACCTTGACTGCGTCGGCCAGGATGTTAACGCCTGTCACCATGCGCTTGCGGGCGCTGTCACCAAATTTAACGTCTTTTGCTGCCATGTCTTTTATTCCTGTTCGTTAAACCGAAAATTGAATCCATCGGGTTAATGAGCGTTCGTGTTTACCGCCTGGGATCACTCGAGCACGCCGTAGATGTCGCTTTCGCTCATGATGAGCAGCTCTTCACCGTCGATCTTTACGGTGTTACCGGCGTACTGGCCGAAAACCACGGTGTCACCAACCTTGACGGCCAGCGCACGGGTTTCGCCATTCTCGAGAATGCGACCGTTACCGACCGCCAGAACCTCGCCCTGAGACGGCTTCTCTTTGGCGTTGCCCGGCAGAACGATACCGCCAGCGGTCTTCTCTTCTTCTTCCTTACGGCGTACGACAACACGATCGTGTAGCGGACGAATTTTCATTGCTCGGTTTCTCCAATAGTCAGATTAATGTGGCAATGACAATTGCATGTTAAAAAATGCCTGACCCGCTCTGGGCCCGACAAATTGCCCGGCATCCAACCATCTGATAGACAGCGATTTTCAGCCAGAAGCAAATCTGTGATTCGTTAATGGGGCTGAGGAAAATCTTTTCAACACCCAGCCACGAAAAATTTTCACTTTTTTTCGTGCGTTTCGGAATCAGGGTTCGCGTTACCTATCTGGCCCCGGTCGCGGCGAGTCTGATCCTGATATTCACCCTCGATGATGTCACCGTCACCGCCTGCACCGAAGGGCCCACGAGCCCCCGGGTTACCTGGCCCGAACGGCCCTGAACCGCCAGCCCGAAAGAAAAAACTCCGGCTTTGGCCGGCCACCGTCATGCGCTTCAAGGCCTGCGCCGCCAGCCAGTGGCGCGTACCCGGCAACAGGCACAGAAAACCGAAGGTGTCGGTGATAAAACCGGGGGTCAGCAACATGGCACCACCTACCGCCAGAATTAAGCCTTCCGCCACTTCCTTCGCAGGCAGCTCACCACTGTTCAGCCGCTCGTTGGCCCGCAACAGCGTTGCCAGGCCTTGTTGACGCAACAACCAGGCACCCACGACCGCTGTCAGAAACACCAGTGCAACGGTATTGAGCACACCGATCACACTGCCCACCTGAATGAGCACCGCCAGCTCAGCGATGGGCATCACAATAAAAAGAAAGAAAAAAACCGGCATGAACGCCTCGTAGAAGTGGATGAATGTTCAACAAGCTCGGTATACTTCGCGCCGATTCAATACAACACCGAGAGAACTGCCGACAGTTCCCCGCGCCAACACCGAGCATCGGCGCGAACGGCACACAGATCATCATTCACGCCACTACGTTGTTATTAAGGGCAAACCATGAAACTTCAAGATTCTGTGATTGCAATCACCGGCGGCGGCCAGGGCCTTGGCCGCGCCATGGCCGAGTACCTGGCCGCCAAAGGCGCACGCCTGGCTCTGATCGACCTGATGGAAGACAAGCTCGCGGAAACCGCTGAAGCCTGTAAAAAGGCGGGTGGCGACGCAGGCATTTACGTGTGCAACGTGGCCAAAGAAGAAGACGTTGAGGCCACCTTCAAGAGCATCATTCAGGATTTTGGCCAGCTGAACGGCCTGGTGAACAACGCGGGCATTCTGCGTGACGGCCTGATGGTGAAGTTCAAGGATGGACAACTGCAAAAACGCATGGAGCTGAGCCAGTGGCAGTCGGTGATCGACGTCAACCTGACCGGCGTGTTCCTGTGCGGCCGTGAAGCCGCCACCCGCATGATCGAGAACGGCGACCAGGGCGTGATCATCAACATCGCCTCGATTTCCCGTGCCGGCAACATGGGCCAGAGCAACTACTCAGCAGCCAAAGCGGGCGTTTCGGCCCTGGTGCCGGTGTGGGCGAAAGAGCTGGCCAAGCATGGCATTCGTTGCATGGGCATTGCCCCGGGCTTTATCGAAACCGAAATGACCGCTTCCATGAAACCGGAAGCCCTGGAAAAGATGACCGCAGGCATCCCGCTCAAGCGCATGGGCAAGCCGGAAGAAATTGCCTCAGCCGTGGCCTTTATCTGCGAGAACGACTACCTCTCTGGCCGCATGATCGAAGTGGATGGCGCCCTGCGCCTGTAATCCGGCCAATTCCGGAGCTCTGAATGGACGAGTTCGAACAGGAACCGACAAAAGAGCAGAAAATCTGGCAGGTAGTGGCCGCCATTCCCGAGGGAAAGGTGGCCAGCTACGGCCAGGTAGCCGCTATGGCTGGCCTTGGCCGCCAGGCGCGCTTTGTTGGCCGGGCCCTGGGCAAGCTGCCATCCGGCCACAACATCCCCTGGCACCGGGTGATCCGGAGCAACGGCCAGATTGCCTTTCCCGAAGGCACCGAAACCTGCCAGCTTCAAACCGAGAAGCTGAGGCTGGAAGGGGTGGAAGTGTATAAAGGAAGGGTAAGCATGAAGGTCTTTCAGTGGCGGCCCTGAGCCGGAAGCCCGGGGCCGCACTGAGACTGCAAGTCTGACCGATTACACCGCTTTCGCCGCAATAATCTTGTCGTGCCACTCAACCGGGCCGGTCTGGTGTACGGAACTGCCGCGGGAATCCACCGCTACGGTTACCGGCATGTCTTCCACCTCGAACTCGTAGATGGCTTCCATGCCCAGCTCTTCAAAGGCTACGACTTCCGCCCCTTTGATTGCCTTGGACACCAGATAAGCAGCGCCACCCACGGCCATCAGATACACCGCGCCGTGCTTCTTGATGGCGTCGATGGCCACCTGGCCCCGCTCGGCTTTGCCGATCATGCCAGTCAAACCGGTTTTTTCCAGCATGGTGTCGGTGAACTTGTCCATACGGGTGGCGGTAGTGGGGCCAGCGGGGCCAACCACTTCTTCACCTACCGGATCCACCGGGCCCACGTAATAAATGAAGCGGCCTTTCAGATCCACCGGCAGCTCTTCGCCGCGCTCGATCATATCCACCATCTTCTTGTGGGCCGCATCACGGCCGGTCAGCATCTTGCCGGACAGCAGAACGGTCTCGCCCGGCTGCCAGTCTTTCACGTCTTCCGGCGTGACCGTGTCGAGGTTTACCCGGCGCACGTTCTCACCCACTTCCCAGGTGATTTCCGGCCAGTCTTCCAGGCTCGGCGGCGTTTGCAGCGACGGGCCAGTGCCGTCGAGCGTGAAGTGTGCGTGGCGGGTAGCCGCGCAGTTCGGAATAATCGCCACCGGCTTGTTGGCCGCGTGGGTGGGGTAATCCTTCACTTTCACGTCCAGCACTGTGGTCAGGCCACCCAGGCCCTGGGCACCAATCCCCAGTTCGTTCACCTTCTCGAACAGCTCCAGGCGCAGCTCTTCCGCACGGTTAGAGGCACCACGGGCCTGCAGATCGTGGATGTCGATGGGATCGAGCAGTGATTCCTTGGCCAGCTCCATCGCTTTCTCCGCGGTACCACCAATACCAATGCCCAGCATGCCCGGCGGGCACCAGCCCGCGCCCATTTGCGGCACCATCTTCAGCACCCAGTCCACCACAGAGTCGGACGGGTTCAGCATGGCAAACTTGGATTTGGCCTCGGAACCGCCGCCTTTTGCCGCCACGTGAACTTCCACGGTATTACCCGGCACCATCTTGTAATGAATAATGGCGGGTGTGTTGTCCTTGGTGTTCTGGCGCTTACCGTCCGGGTCGGCCAGTACCGAGGCCCGCAGCACGTTGTCTGCATGGGTGTAGGCCCGGCGCACACCTTCGTTGATCACGTCGTCCAGCGGCTGATCGCATTCGAACTTCACATCCATCCCGATGTTCACGAATACCGTAACAATGCCGGTGTCCTGACAGATCGGCCGGTGCCCCTGGGCACACATGCGCGAGTTGATCAAAATCTGCGCCATGGCGTCTTTGGCCGCCTGGGACTCTTCCCGCTGATAGGCCTGGTAAACAGCCTGAATAAAATCCTTCGGGTGGTAGTAGGAAATAAACTGCAGCGCATCGGCTACGCTTTCGATCAGGTCTTCCTGGCGGATTACGGTGGTCATTATCGCCTCATCAGGTTTCTGATTATGGGGTGTGGTGTTCATTCAAGGGGCGCTAGTTTACCAGAAAATCCGCGCTACGAGAGATGCGACAAAAGGCACCGACCTTCGGGGTCGCACCTTGCTGCCACACGTCAACCGGCAGGACGCCAGACGTATAGAGTGCCTCACCACAGCCAACAGCCGGGGCTCAATGCTCGACAAATGCTTCTTCTACAACTATTTTACAGGCACACGGGCTTGTGCAGCCTGCCAGCTGTTCCAGCCTTGCGAGGGGTATAACAGAAAGACAGAATCACACTTTTGGCTGATCAACACTGGCCAGTCTGTCGCTATAGTCAGATTTATGGAAATTGGCTTTCCGTGCTGGCTACAATTTCAGACAACCAATAATTCAGACCAGGCAATTTGCGGAAGCCGGCGCCTGACCGGTTCCGCCAGCGCCGGATATAACGACACAACAACAGGAAAAGGTTCCACCCATGTTCAAGAAAACTCTGATAAGTCTTGCCGTGGCTTCTTCCCTTGGGTTGACGGGCTGTTTTGACAGTGGGTCGACCGGGGCCAATGCGAATCCGGATTATCCGATTACCGACACCACCGTTGATCGCTCCATTGTGCGCCCGATTTATAACCCGAACCCCATCTCGCAAAACGCCGAGTTCCCCATTAACTCGGACCTGCTTCTGTTGCTGGGTGCCACCCAGGGCCCGAACTACGACTTTACCGGCCTGAGTAGTGGCACAACTCCTGCCGACGATGCCGTAAACCGGCTGTCGGGCTTTTCTACCTCCGGTGCCTTCACTATCAAATTTGATGGTGAACTGAACCCGCAATCTGTGGCTGCCAACGCAACGGTTTTCCTGCTGCCGCTGAACGTGAAAGACCAGGTTGAAGGCGCGCCCGGTGCACTGCCTAATACCAACCCGACGAACATCAATGCCGCCAGCCCGTTCGATCTGGCTACCTTCAGCCAGCTGAAGTTCCGCGCAGACGTTGAGAGCGTAGACAGCGGCTCGAACAACGCAATCCGCGTGGTGCCTCTGGAGCCTCTGCCTGAAGGTCGCAAGTATCTGGTGGTGATCACCAACGACGTGGTTGGCGCCAATGGTAAGCCGATTGCCCGCTCCACCGATGATTTGGCGCTGGCTAACGGCGTTCTGGCAAACCCGGCTCTGGCGAGCGTACAAGGATTGCTGCAAACCTCCAATGCCCTTGCCAACGGCGCTCTGGCACAGCTGATTCCGGAAAAAACCCCGCAATCCGCACTGGCCTATACCTTCACCACCAACCGCGATACCAACGTGCTGAAAGCACTGATGGCGCCGCCAGCCTTTGGTACAGATCTGGGCCAGAAGATTGGCTTTACAGCCGCACTCAAAGCGGTTCGGGACAACTACCCGACACTCAACTTCTCTCAGCTCTCAGCCAAGCTGGCCGAGCTTAGTGCACTGGCCGCTGGCCTGGGCACCACGGTTGACCCGGCTGATCTCAGCGCCCAGGAACTGAAAGCCATCACCGCTCTTGGCCAGACCCAGGCACTGATCAAACCCGACGCCATTGAAGCGGCCATCGGCAATGCGGTAAGAACCGGCGCCATCCACCTGCCGTCACCCCGGCCAAACATCGTTCTGTCTACCAAGAGTGCCTCTGAGCTGGCAACCATCCAAACGCTGGATCTGGAAACCAACCCCATTGCCCAGGCTGCAACGCAGGTGAAAGTGTCGCAGGGCGCCATTACCCTGCCCTACTTCCAGCACCTGCCGGGTGAGGGTGGCCGTGGCCTGGTAGACGGTTACTGGACCGGCAATACCACCATGGAAGCCAGCATCAACAAGAGCCTCACCGGCACCGATTCCCAGGAAGTGTTCAAACTGCTGCGGGATCTCGATGGTCAGCTGAACGTGAATGGCTATATGCCCTTCCCGCAACAGCAAGGCTTCGTAACGGTTCCGACCACCATCTACTTCCCGGATCCGGCAAATAAACCTGCCGCCTGCGGCGCTTCCACCGCTCCGGTCGGCGCAACCATTTTCCAGCACGGCATCACCACAGACCGCAGTGCCGCGATGCTGCCGTCGATCCTGCTGGCAAACCAGGCCTGTCAGGCGGTGGTTACCATCGACCTGCCCCTGCACGGGCTGGGCGGCAATGAAGACGCACCCGGTGCGGTCGGGCAGATTCCCGGGCTGTCTCCGCTGGATGCCAGCGCCCTTGGTGCCAGAATCGATGGCACCATCAACGCTCTGCAGCCCGCCGCCAATGGCGGTGATGCCAACGCAGCGGCTCTGATCAGCCAGCTGACCCTGATGAAGAACGCCAGCTACACCGGGGAACGCCACTTTAACTACACCGCAGACGCCGCACTCAACCCTGTGGCCGCCGAGGCACTCACCGATGTGTCTTCCGGCAGCCTGTTCATCAACCCGCTGAACATGATGGGCAGCACCGACAACCTGCGCCAGGCAGTGGTGGATCTGGTGAACGTAACCGCCACCCTGCAGACCATGGACATCAACGGCGACCTGGCCCCGGATCTTGCGGGCCTGCCGGTACACTTCGTGGGCAACTCCCTAGGCGGTATTGTTGGCAGCACCTACGCTGCTCTGAACAATGACCCGGTGCTGAATGCCACGCTTGATGGCACGTTGAAGTCCGTAAACCCGGCACTGGGCTACCCGACACTGCAGTCGGTTACCCTGCACAACGCCGGTGCCCAGGTTACGCGCCTGATCGAAAACTCGCCGTCGTTCTCAACACCGGTGTTGGGCGGCCTTGCAGCCAATGGTGTTACCCAGGGCACGGCAGCGTTCGAGAGCTTCTTCTACGTGTTCCAGTCTGTGGTGGACAGTGGCGACCCGGTGTCCTTTGCGAAATCGCTCGGCGCCAACACCAGCAACATTCTGCTGACGGAAGTCGTTGGCGATAGTGTTGTCCCCAACCAGGCGAACGTGAACACCCTGGGCCAGGCCTTCTCGGCACCGCTGGCGGGCACCGAGCCCCTGGCAGCGCTGATCGACCTGGGCGTTGCCGGTGCCTCTACCACCCTTGCCGACGGTAACGGTGTGGGCGTAATGGACACCAGCTCGCCAAACTCTGCCTCAACACCTCTGATCAGCTTCTTCGACGGTTCAGACCCATGCAATGGCGCCAACCACGGCACCATCGTCTCTCCGCGCCAGAAGCAAGGCACCTGTAACTCGACAGCCGCCTTTATCTCCATGGTCGGCCAAACCGTCGGAGCCATCCGTGGTGCGGGCATCCCGGGCACCGATAACGGCACGCCGGTAGCAGGCGCTACCCTGGGAGCCCTGATTCAGGCCTCTTTGGGCAGCAGCCCGACGCTGGATGTAGCGTTGTCTGATCCGGACGCCGAGTAACCTGCCCCCCGGCACACCCTGCCGGGAATATTAAAAAAGCCCCTGTCTTCCGACAGGGGCTTTTTTGTTTACGGGCTTAATGCAGCCAGGGCATCACAGCCCGGCTTTCACCACCACTTCACCGCCTACCGGCAGCAGATTCTGCTGAATATCCTGCTCGGTAAACCACAACTGCCGATACTGCTTGTCGCTGTAGTTTTGGCTCTGATCCAGGAAGAAGTCAGACTTGCTGTCTGACGACTGGCTATAGCTCACCAGGCCGTAGGCCTCTGGGCCGTTGTCGGTGAACTCCAGGCCAAAGTGCCAGCTGGTTCCACGGGCGATCAGCCAGCCGTTGGTTCCTGGTACCGTTCCATCCGACAAACCGCCGGTATTGGGCACAACCTTGGGCGCAATGCGCGGGAATCGGGTGTCCTCGGCATAGACATCCGTCTTCACTCCGATGGCGTTAAAGGCACCATCCACCGTGCCATCTCCCCCATGCCAGGGAATGCCCGGGCTCTGGAAAACCGGAGTTCCGTTCGGTGGCACATCACCGGATGGGCGAATGTACTGAACACTGCCAAGTGTTGCGTCCACCGGGATAGACTGGGCGTCAAGCGCCTTCACGCCTTTGGCCAGGGCAATCAGCATGGCATCTGCCGATGTGCCTCGCCCTTCAGTGGAGGGGCCCGCTGGCGTATTGACTGGGTCATCGGGATTGAACGCGATGGTCAGGTCTGACTCAAAGCTGTCCGCATAGTTGGCAATGAAGACTCTGAATACGTGAGCACCCACACTATCAAGGTTATAAACGCCGTCCCAGTTGGCCAGAACACCACAGGCCGCACTCAGGTTCTTGCCTTCAACCGGGGTTGAACCGATCAAATCACACCGCTGGCGCAACTCCGGCAGAAATTCTTCGGCGTACCAAGCGCGGTTGTTCCAGATCACCCGGATCAGATCCTGTGCGCTGAACTTGCCGTCCTGCCCGGCTGGCGGCATCACACCCGGCATACCGGGGGCCATGGGGTTTTGCAGCATTTTGATACCCAGCCGGGTGCGCGGGTTAATCTGGCTGTTCTCATCACCGTACATGGGCGAGTAGCCGGTCAGGAACTCCGCCGGGTTGGCAGACCAGTAGCTGCTGTTGGAATTCTGAACCCAGTCTGAACGCACCAGCTTGGGCTTCTGCTCGTAGGTGGTCAGGCCACCGCACTCGCCTTCTACCCAGTCGTCGAAGCCTTTGGAACCATCAAGCAGGGTAACGCCATTATCAAACAACTGGGCGTATGCCGGGCTTACCGAGCGCTTGAAATTGATCAGAGCAATGCTCTTTTCCGACAGGTTTGGTGCCGAACTGCTGTCGATATAGAAGGCATTGCCCTGCGCGTCGGCATAGGTGGAGTTAACCCAGAGTGTGGTACCGCAGTTGCGGAAGACATCCTGGAACTCCTCCAGACTGGTGGCCCGGCTCATGCCCAGCCAGGTGTCCAGCAGGTTGCCGGTGTTGGCATTGGCGTCGCGGTAGGTATAGGCCGTTCCGGCCTGCCCCCATTTAGGCAGCCCGCCGCCGGTGATGGCGTTTGCCGACAGCATGGGACCATACTCGGAAAAATAGAAGGTACGCTCGACGACCATCGGATTGGGAGCACCGGTGGCGACCTCAATCTGATAGGTTTCCGTGGTGATTGGCTTTTCCTCTCCATCCTTGATGTAGGTGAGGTTATCACCGTCTTTGAGCGTTAACTCATAGAGAGTAAAGCGGCGGCTGGTGGATACCGTATGCGACCAGGCCAGATGCTCGTTAAAGCTGATCAACGGCAGCGCCGTGCCCAGGAGCCCCGCGCCATTCACGTTCAGGTAACCCGGTACCGTAATGTGGGCCTGGTAGAGGCGTCGATGCCCGGTATAGGGAAAATGCGGGTTCGCCAGCAGAGCACCCCGCCCCTGGGCCGACAGGTCTTTTCCGATGCCCCAGGCATTACTGGCAAGGCCGGTATCCTGAAAGTTGGTGCGGGCAGATGCCAGTGCACGGGCATGGGTGGGTACACTTTGCAGTTCCGGCGCGTCGGCCTGGGCCATCACCGGTGCAGGCTGAGCAGCCACAGGATCTTCTCCCGGAATCGCCAGGAAGACTGCGCCGGTGGCAAACAGGTTACCGCTGGCATACTGGCCAACAATGCGATAGTGCGCCAGCAGATCAACCGGAGATATGTCCCGCACCCAGGGCTGATTCCGGCACTCTGCCGGATAGTCGGCCGGATCGGTATCCGCCAGATAGGTGTTATAACCGGTGGTAAAGCCGTCTACCAGGGCCTTGCTTTCATCGCTCAGTGCGCCGTACTCACGCTCGGCACCACTGAGTATCTGCTGCGCTTTGTAGCTGAAGTCGTTGATAATATTGATGCTGTCCGGGCCCGGGCCGAAAAATTTCGCCCGTTCGCTGCGGGCCTTAATAACCGCCTCGGCCAGCAAACAAAGATTATCCTGCGCCTGGGCATAGCCATGCCCGAAAGCCGCAGACGCAAGATTGTCTGCTGTGATGTGTGGCACACCGCCTGTGGTTCGACGAATCGTCGCTTCCAGCTGGCCGTTCTTGGGAAACAGCGTGGTGTCCAGCTCCGTGCTGCCGGTATCGGAGCTGTCATTGTCGTTGTCGTTACACCCCGTCAACACCGTACCGCCAGCCACTATCAGAGCCATCCCCAATACGCGCCCGGAGGTACGCCAGAGGTTTGGCTTTATCCTGATTTTCATAGTGTTTTCCTTGTCATTATTAGTTAGAGGTTCACCCGGGAGGTGACACCTTTAAGCTAGCAGACTCACTATGAAAATTCAGAAAAACTGAACAGAGTTTCAGGTTCTGGAGGGTCGGTGAGGCACCCGGAAACAACACGGATAGCTACGCGGATAACTACGCGCACGCTGTTGCAATGACCGGGCAAACAACCCGGCCACCCGGTTTAACTGCCGTTGCCAACGTGCTGCAGGTTACGGATCAGCCTGCCCATGGTGCGGGCGATTTCACCGGCCTGCTCTCGATTACCGGCCAGCTGGAACAGCCGGGAGCCGTCCCGCGGGTCGTACACCCAGCACGTTGCCACAACGGCCTCACAATCCCAGCGTAGTTGGGGGTTCACACCAAACACCGCCAGCGATTCGGTGGTGCGAACCGTGGTTCCGTCAATGTTATGGCTGATGTTCTGGATACGCAGCTCCCGGTTGTCTACAGATACCCGGTATTGCATATCCGCCGGTTTATCGAGCCGGACAACCGTTTTGTCCCGGCGCCAGCCGCTGGTATCAAGCAACGCATTGAGATGTATTACCAGAGCATCGCGGTCGGTGTCTGCCAGGTACAAGCGGCGCAAGGTCGCCACATCGTTACCACCGGCAGGCTCGATCATGGCCACCGGCTCCTCCGCGGCTGTGGCGCCCTCGGTCAGGGCGCGGACTTTGGCCCGGCTGGTTTTTTCGATGTCAGTGATCAGTTTCAGGCTTTGCTGATAATGGGCACCCTCGGCACCCACCCGGGTAATGTACTGCTCAAAGGCTGCCCGCGCCTCATTCAGGTGGCTGGCCTGCAACATGGCGCGCCCGCGATAGTAAAAATAGTCGGCAGGCTTCTCACCCTCCATGGCGTGAAGCCGGTTCAGATAGTCGCCGGCCTCGCTCCAGTTGCCGGCCACCACGGCTTCTTCGGTCGCGAGCATCAGCCTGCGGACTTCATGTTCAGGGGCCAGCGCATGGGCTGCGCCCGCCTGAGCCAGCAGAGCAGATGCCAGCAAGGTGCCAGCCGCAGCGGAACGTGCCCGGGCACTGGCGTGTTTGATTGATAACAACATACTGCTACTCCTGTTGATCGTCCGCACCGGCCGTTTCCCGGGGTGTCGGCGGCTGGCTCTGCTGCCCGGAGAGTTCCGGAATATCGTCTTCCTGGTCATCAACCTCTGCCTGATCCAGAATCGACCTGGGCAACTCCTTTTTCACCCGAACCCCCAGCTCCACAAACCGGTTGGCCTGAGACACCAGATTACCACGACCTCGGGTGAGCGTGTTCATTGCGGTATCGTAAGTCCCCTGAGCGGTATGGAGCTGACTGCCCAGGCGCTCCATAGCTTCAACAAACACGCGCAACTTGTCGTACACGGCTCCCGCCCGGTCGGCAATGCGGCGGGCATTCTGGCTCTGGCGCTCGTATCGCCAGATGTTCTCTATAGTTCGCAGCGTGGCCAGCAGCGTAGTGGGAGTAACCACAATAATCTTGCGCTCGAAGGCTTCGGCGAACAGGCTTTCATCCTGCTGGAATGCTGCCACAAATGCGGGCTCAATGGGCATGAACAAGAGCACAAAATCCGGTGAGTGCAAACCGTTCAGCTGGCTGTAGTCTTTTTCACTGAGCGTACGGATGTGCGCGCGCACCGCTTCCACGTGCTGTTTCAAGGCCTCGGCCCGTTCCGTTTCCTGCTCCGCCGTAACCCACTGCTGGTACGCCACCAGCGACACTTTGGAATCCACCACCAGGTTGCGCTGATCCGGCAGGTGCACAATCACATCCGGGCGCAACAACTGGTTGTCACTGTCCCGGTAGCTGCCCTGGGTTTCATACTCCACGCCTTTGCGCAAACCCGAGCGCTCCAACACCCGCTCCAGAATCAGCTCGCCCCAATTGCCCTGGATTTTTTTATCGCCTTTCAGGGCCCGGGTCAGATTAGCGGCTTCTTCGGTGATCTGTTTGTTCAGTTCCTGCAGCGATTTGATCTCACTGCGCAGCGCCTGCCTATCCCGGGTTTCGGTGGTGTAAACGTCTTCCACCCGCTTGCGGAAGTCCTGCAACTGGTCACGGAAGGGGTTCAGCAGGGTGTCCAGATTGGTGCGGGTTTGCTGGCTGAAATGCTCGTTCTTCTGGTCAAAAATGCGGTTTGCCAGGTTCTCAAATTCCTGTTTCAGGGCTTCCCGGTTCTTTTCCAGTAACTCCAGCTTTTCCGACGCTGAACGCCGCTCCTTATCAAGCGTTACCTGCTGCTCTCGCAGGCTGACATTGGCCCGGCCTAGCTCCTCTGCCAGGCTCTCGGCGCGCTGTCGGTGCTGCTCCCGCTCCCGGCTCAGGGCATTGGCCTGCTCCCGGCGGGCCTCCAGTTCCGCGTCCAGAGCGGCTATGCGGCTTTCAAGGCTGGCCGATTTCTGCCGCCAGACTTCTGCGTTGCGCTCCGACGCCTCAGCCCGAGTCGCCTGGTCTGCCAGCGCCTGCCGGTGTTGGTTGTTCTCCTGCTGCAACAGCGCCTGCTGATGTTCGCTGTCTTTCAGTGCCAGCGTCAATTCCGCCAGGTCTGCTTCCGCCACGGCTAGCCGGGCGCCCATCGTCCGATTGCGCCACCAAAACATGGCCATACCCAAAGCCAGAATTGCCGCAACGGCCATCAAGCCCAAGAACCAGCCAGCCAAGTTATCGGGGCTGTCAGCCATCGCTTCTACCAACCCTGCAATCACCCACGCTCTCCCTGTTTTCTGTTACCACCTGCGAAAACAACCAAGGTACGCCCTCTCTCTGCCGTGCACCGTTTACCGGACAGTCTACCCTATCCGCCCGGCCGTTTTCCTGTGGCTTCAAACCCGATAGACAAACCACGTATCGACTGTTTGGCATTTATCAACATTGGCCAGAACCGGGTATGGACGACAACCGTAAATTCATCTAAAACGAAAAACAGGCCATTGCAAATCCTTTGTCTGCAGCGGCCCGGATAGATCGGCCCTAACCGTCAGGCAAATGCATGTTAAAAGAACTCTGGAAAAAAATCGGATCGGAATTGTGGGAGTCCGACAGCGGGCGCGCCGACATTCCTTCAGCGCCTGCGGGACCATGGGCCAGTGCCGATATCCGGGTTGTTCCGCAGATCACCCACACCGGTGAATTTCATCTCGAGCGCCTGGCCGGGCTGCTTCGCAGCCGCTACGGCAAGGCTTTTGCCGTGCCGGACGACGTCGCCGTGAATGATCGCGCCCTGATTGAGCTTATCGGTTTTGCCGCCCGGATTCAGGATCAGGATGTACAGCGGGAACTGCTGTTGTTCTACCTCAACTGCTCGCCGGTTATTCAGGAATACCTCAAGGCCAAAACACCCCTTGGCCAGGGCCCCTTCTTTGGCGGCTAAGCCCGCGCCTTAACCATCTGTAAAGTCATTGCACAGTTACCTTGTAGTATACTTTGCACCCTTATCAAACCTACATTCAATGGCTGCGGGATGACCGCCAGCATCCGGCACCGCCAGCTCAGGGGCAGTTCATGGAGTATCGTTTTTTGCATACACGTCCGCTCGTCGCCACTATTCTGGCAGGGCTCGCGCTGACATTGACCGGCTGTGCCGGAGACAAGTATCTGATGGTGCCGAAAGACAACATGGAAGATCTGCGCTCTTCGGTTCATATTCAGCGTGCCACACAGGTAACCATGGAAACCAACGCCAGCGTGCGCCACCAGCAGGTGATTCAGCAAAGCCAGAATGCCACTCAGAGTATTCTGGACGCCATCGCCACCCAGGTGACAAAACCCCAGTGCCCGCCACCCGCCCGAAAAACCATTTGCCCAGCCCCAACAAAGCAGAGCGGGCGGGCAGACCGCCTGAAAGGCAAGGTTGTGGTGGGGGAAGTCGAAAAATTCTATCTGGCAGAACCGGGCCTGGTGTATACCGCCCGCATCGACAGCGGTGCGGAAACCTCGTCTATTCATGCCCGCAACATCAAACGCTTCGAGCGCGATGGCAGCAACTGGGTTCGTTTCGAAGTTCCAGTACCCGGCACCGAAGAAAAAGACTGGATTACCCTTGAACGAGAAATTTCACGGCGAGTAAAAATCATCCAGTCCAGCGCCGAAGAAGCCGAGCGCCGGGTGGTGGTGGAGCTGCCTTTTGCCATCGGCGATCACGAACAGGTGGCCGAATTTACCCTCGCCGATCGCCAGAACCTCACCTATCAGGTGCTGGTGGGCCGCAACGTACTGCGTGATGTGATGCTGATCGACGTCGGCAAGGAATTTGCCACCGAACTGCCGCAAGAGTACCTGAAGCCCGCCAGTAAGGGAGACGCTGAATGAGTGTCCGTTCCCGGGTTCCGTTTTACGTTTTTGTGTTTCTATTGATCGTTGCCGGCATTTCCATTGGCACCTGGCGCCATATTGAACTGGGCATTCCCTGGATGACCGGCGAGCAGCGCCCGGTCTGGATGATTGAGGCCCGGGTGGATTTTGAGGGCCAGGGCGATGCCGCCGAGGTAAGCCTGCGCATTCCGGAACAACCGCCCGGATTTCGCATTCTGAGTGAACAGGCCGCCTCCCCCGGATACGGCTTCTCTATTCTTGCCAGCGGCTCCGGCCGCCGGGCCGAATGGACTAAGCGGGAAGTCTCTGGCCCGCAAACGCTCTATTTCAAAGGCCAGTTTGTACCCGACGACAGTGTCGGCCAGGCACCCCCGGCGCGACCACCCAAGCCCCAGACGGTGTTCTGGGAAGAACCCCAGGCCACCGCTGTGCGGGAACTGCTGCGCCAGGCCCGGGAGCGTTCCAGCACACCGGAAAGCATGACCCGGGAACTGATCCGGCTGATGCAGCCGGACAACCGCACCCAGAACACCACCCTACTGGTCTCCGAAGACAACTATCTGCAGTTATTGGTACGAATGCTGAACCATGCGGGCATTGCTGCCCGCACCGCCGATGCCCTGCGCCTGGAAGATGCCCGCCGCCGCCAGCAACTGCTGCCGTTTCTGCAAATTTATAACGGAGAACGCTGGCTGACCTTCGACCCCCGCACCGCCGAACAGGGCATTCCCGAGCACCTGCTGCTCTGGCGCCAGGGCTCGGATTCGCTGCTGGATGTGGTTGGTGGCGACAATTCCGAAGTCAGTTTTTCCATGCTCCGGCAAACCGTGCCCGCCCTGCAACTGGCCAACCTGCAGGCCAGCTCCAACGGCCTGAGTGTGCTGGGCTTCTATCAGTTGCCCATCGAAGAACAGAGCATGTTCCGGATGCTGCTGTTGCTGCCCATCGGCGCACTGATTGTAGCGTTTATGCGCATTGTCATCGGCATTCGCACCTCTGGTACCTTTATGCCGGTACTGATTGCCGTTGCCTTCGTTCAGACCACTTTGGTGCCGGGCCTGGTGGCATTTTTGTCAGTGGTGGCCATTGGCCTGGTGCTGCGGGGTTATCTCTCCAGCCTGAACCTGCTGCTGGTGTCGCGAATTTCTGCCCTGATTATTCTGGTGATCTTTATCACTGCCGGGCTGAGCATCATTGGTTATCAGATGGGCTTCAATACCGGCATGACCGTCACCTTCTTCCCCATGGTGATCATCGCCTGGACCATCGAACGGATGTCGATTCTGTGGGAGGAGGAAGGGGCCCACGAAGTGCTGGTGCAAGGCTCCGGCAGCCTGTTTGTGGCCATCTGTGCCTACCTTGCCATGAGCACACCGCTGGCAGGCCATCTCACCTTCAACTTCCCCGAGTTGCACCTGGTGGTGCTGGGGCTGATTCTGCTAATGGGCCAGTACACCGGCTACAAGCTCAGCGAACTGAGAAGATTCACGCCAATGAAGGTCTACGACTGATATGGACTGGATCTCTCCCCGCCAGCTGAAACGGCTGGGTATGCTGAACATGAACCGGCGCAATGTGGATTACATTGCCCGGTACAACGAACGCTCCTCTTACCCACTGGTGGACAACAAGCTTAAAACCAAGCTGGCTGTCAGCGAGTACGGTGTGAAAACGCCCCGGCTGCTGCAGGTGGTTCGGCAACAACACGAGATCTCCGGGTTTCGCACCATGGCCGAAGACCTCACCGGCTTTGCCATCAAACCGGCCAAAGGCTCAGGCGGCAAAGGCATTACCGTGATTACAGGGCGCGACGGCGACGACTTTATCAAGGCCTCTGGCGCACGCATTCCCGTGGCCAACCTGGAACGCCACCTCACCAACATTCTGGCGGGGCTGTACTCGCTGGCGGGCACGCCCGATGTGGCCATCATCGAGAATCTGGTGCAGTCCGTACCCAGCCTGGCCAAATACTCGTTTCAGGGTGTGCCGGACATCCGCATTGTGGTGTTTCAGGGTTACCCGGTGATGGCCATGCTGCGGCTGGCCACCACCGATTCCGATGGCAAGGCCAACCTTCACCAGGGCGCGGTGGGTGTGGGCCTGGACATCGGCACCGGCCGCAGCCTGAACGCGGTGCAATTCAACCGGCCCATCACCCTCCACCCGGACACCGGCCTGCCCCTCGAGAATATCCAGATCGACGCCTGGCCAGACATGCTGGAAATGGCAGCCCGCTGCTACGAAGCCACCGGGCTGGGCTATATGGGGGTAGACCTGGTGGTGGATGCCCAGGAAGGGCCGCTGCTGCTGGAATTGAATGCCCGCCCCGGCCTGGCCATCCAAATGGCCAACGGCTGTGGCTTGCTGCCACGGCTGAAGAATATCGAAGCCCTGAAGCGCCCGCACTTCAGCCCGAAAGAGCGGGCCGCGTACTCCATGAAGAGTTTCGGCAGGTTGTAAACAGCGCGCTTAAACAAAAACAAAACGGGGCCACAAGGGCCCCGTTTTCATTCACACCTGAATGGCTTGGGCTTATCCCAGTTCGCCTCGCTGCAACAGCAGCTTGCGCTCGTGGGTCAGGCCTTTCAACAGCCCCCAGGTCATGATCAGCAGGATGACGGTAAACGGTAAACCGGCACTCACGGCTACCGCCTGAATTGCGCCAAGGGCATCATCGCCGCCACCGAAAATCAACGCCGCTGCGATGGCACCTTCCATGACCACCCAGAACACCCGCTGAGCGGTGGGCGCGTCGGTTTTACCACCGGCGGTGATGCTGTCAATCACCAGCGAGCCGGAATCCGACGAGGTAACGAAGAACACCAGCACCAGCACGATACCAATAAAAGAGGCTATGCCCGTCAGCGGCAGTTGCTCCAGCATCTGGAACGTCGCCAGCGGCACTTCGGTCAGCCCGTTTTCAGCCAATACTCCGATGCCCTGCTGGATTTGCTCCAGGGCCGAACCACCGAAGCTGCTCATCCATACCGTGGTGATCACCGTTGGGATAATCAGCACCGCAGTCACGAACTCCCGAACCGTACGCCCTTTGGACACCCGGGCGATAAACATACCAACGAACGGTGACCAGGAAATCCACCAGGCCCAGTAGAACACCGTCCAGCCCTGGAACCAGGTTTCGTCTTCACGGCCGAACGGATTACTCAGCGGTACCACATTCGCCACGTAATTGGACGAGGTTACCCAAATGGTTTCCAGAATCGCCATGGTGGGGCCGGCAAAGATGACAAAAAACAGCAGCACGCCTGCAGTGATCATGTTCAGATTACTGAGCACCTTCACACCACCATCCAGGCCGCGCAGCACCGACACCAGAGCCACCGCGGTTACCCCGACAATAATGGCCATCTGGACATTGGTGCCCGAGCCCAGATCAAACAGATAGTGAAGCCCCGAAGCCGCCTGCTGAGCGCCAAAACCAAGCGAAGTCGCGAGGCCAAAGATGGTGGCAACCACTGCCAGCACATCGATGATATGCCCCGGCCAGCCCCAGACCTTGTCTTTCAGCAACGGGAAGAACGCCGAACGAATGGTCAGCGGCATGTTCTTGTTGAACGCGAAGAACGCCAGCGACAAGGCCACAATCGCGTAGATGGCCCAGGGATGCAGGCCCCAGTGATACATGGTGGCCCCCATGGCGAGGCCCCGCGCCTCGGGCGTATTGGCCTCCACGTTGAACGGTGTGCCAAACCAACCGGTGTAGTAGGCTACCGGCTCGGCAACCGCCCAGAACATCAGGCCAATACCCATGCCCGCGGCGAACAACATGGCAAACCAGGAGATGGTCGAAAACTCCGGTTTTGCATCCTGTCCACCCAGCCGGATTTTACCCACCGGCATAAAAATCAGCGCCAGGCTCACCACCACAAACAGGTTGGCACTGAGCAGGAAGAACCAGTCAAAGCTGGCAATGATGTCCAGCTTGGCGCCATCCAGCAGTTCTTTTGCCTCGGTTGGGAACATCAGTGTTCCGATCACAAACAGAACCACAAGCACTGCGGTTACCGGGAAAACCCAGTTATGAAGATCGAGGCCAAAGGGATTGATATTATCCTGGCCGGCGACGTAATCCGTCTGATATTCGTCTTTCACTACCTCGCCCACGTTGGCGCCTCCTGGTCTGGTGTGATTATTGAATATTCTGTGTAAAACGATGCGCGGTTTTGCCCGACATCACGCGAGCGCGCCATCCTATTACTTTGAGCTCAAAACATCAAAAATTGATAAATGCAACCTGCATCTGTTCAGCATAGTCGAGTTTCGGCTGCGAAAAAGCCAGCTTACCCACAGGTCTGCTACCGGGAATCTGCACGTAAGATATACTGCACGGTTATTTGATCGACCCGACCGCAAGGACATGTCATGGAAAAAAGCACCACCTTTCCACTGCGCTATTCAGCCTACGCCCTGAGTATCGCCGGATTCATCCTTTCTCTACCCGTGACGCTCTGGCTCGGCTACGGCTACTGGATTCCCCTGATTTTCGGGGCTTTGGCCGCGCTGGGCACCCACGATGTGCTGCAGAAAAAACGCACTGTTAGCCGCAATTACCCGGTTCTGGCCAACATCCGCTACATGCTGGAATCCATTGGCCCGGAAATCCGCCAGTACTTTATCCAGTCCGACACGGAAGAGCGCCCCTTCTCCCGGGAGCAGCGCACCATCATCTATCAGCGCGCGAAAAACGTGCTCGACAAGCGCCCCTTTGGCTCCCAGTTAGGTATGTACGACGAGGGTTTCGAGTGGATGAATCACTCGCTGACACCCACACGGCTGGCTTCCAGCGATTTCCGCATCCTGATCGGCAAGAACTGCGACAAACCCTACAGCGCCAGCGTATTCAACATTTCCGCCATGAGTTTCGGCGCACTTTCCGCCAACGCCATCCTCAGCCTGAATGCAGGCGCCCGAAAAGGCGGGTTCTATCACGACACCGGCGAAGGCTCTATCTCCCGCTATCACAAACAGCCCGGGGGCGACCTGGTGTGGGAAATCGGCTCCGGCTATTTTGGCTGCCGACACAGAGACGGCACGTTTGATCCTGAGATGTTCGAAAGGAACGCCACACAGGATCAGGTGAAAATGATAGAGGTCAAACTATCCCAGGGTGCCAAACCCGGCCATGGCGGCATTCTGCCCGGCGCCAAAGTTACCCCGGAAATCGCCGAAGCCCGGGGCGTTCAGGTGGGCGAAGACTGCGTTTCGCCCGCCAGCCACTCGGCGTTCTCCACCCCCATCGAAATGCTGGAGTTTCTGGCCCGGTTGCGGGAGTTGTCCGGCGGCAAACCGGTGGGCATCAAACTGGCCATCGGCCATGTATGGGAATGGTTTGCCATCGTCAAAGCTATGCTGAAAACCGGCAAGACACCAGACTTTATTGTGGTGGATGGCGGCGAAGGCGGCACCGGCGCCGCACCGCTGGAATTCATCAACCGGCTGGGCATGCCACTGACCGAGGCTCTGTTGCTGGTGCACAACACCCTGGTGGCCACCAATCTGCGGGAAGATATCGCCATAGGGGCAGCAGGCAAGATTACCTCGGCGTTCAACATTGCCCGCACCCTGGCCCTGGGGGCTGACTTCTGCAACTCCGCTCGGGGCTATATGTTCTCCCTTGGCTGCATTCAGGCCCTTAACTGCCACACCGGCCGCTGCCCCAGCGGCATCGCCACCCAGGACCCGCGACGGGGCAGCAAACTGGATGTCGCGCTGAAAAGCGAACGGGTATACAACTTCCACAAGAACACACTGGATGCCCTGCAGAACCTGCTGGAAGCCTCTGGCCTGAAACATCCATCGGAACTGGGCCCGGAGCACATTGTGCGCAGGGTATCGAAAACCGAAGTCCACAGTTACCTGGATCTGTTCCCCTTCCTGGAGCCGGGCGCCCTGCTGGAAGGCAAAACCGGTTTGCGGGTGTTTGACAAGTACTGGGAAGGCGCCAGAGCCGAGACCTTCGAGCCGCCAGAGTTCATTCTGGAACTGCGAGAGACCAAACTGCGATAATCCGGAACAAATTTCTGGCTTGAGTGTTTCTTTTTAAATTTGGCTAGTGTAGACTTCGCTCCCGCTAAGCCACTGAGATAACTCCTACGTTTTCAGTGACTAGCGTATCGGGGCGTGGCGCAGCTTGGTAGCGCACTTGCATGGGGTGCAAGGGGTCGTAGGTTCAAATCCTACCGTCCCGACCAGAATTCCCTAGGGAAGCCAGACAACTACACGGTGTCTGGCTTCTTTCGTTTCTGGACCATCAAAAACAAATCCAATATATATCCAAAAACCTTTATTTGCTGGCGGCCATTTGCAGAGCGATTCGTATGCACTCGTTTAGAGCCGCGCGATATTTGGCAGAAGCTGTTATATGCCGGTATGTTGAAGGCGTCAGAGCGCTAGACATGTCCAGTTCAAAACTGGAACTTGACCCTGTCGCAGTTGTCGATCCACTTTCCTCAACGGCTGGATGCCCATATCGACCTGTGACCTGGCTGACACAGAATTATGAACACCCTCCTCCGGACCACATGGTGTCCCAGATTTTATCGACTTTGGATTTTAGTTCGCCGGTGATTGGAGCCAGTCCTCTCTCGCATTTAAGGCAGCGCCAGCGGAGTTATGCGATTGGCTTCTGAATCAATTCTGTACATTCGTTACCACTGGGCCAAAAAGTCCACCAATAAACGCTGACAAGATTTCTTCGGTGGCGTCGCCGCATGCGTTGCCCGAATCTCTGGTCAAGTTGGCAACCAGGTCGGGATTGAGCAAGCGCCGCAGGACTATCATCGTTGATTCACAGGCAATCTGTGTCGTTTCCTTACCGAGCAACTGAGCGCCCGCAAGTCTCGTATCCCAGCCGTGGGCCTCAAGGATGCTTTCATGCTGATCGAAAATCCGGCCCATCTGTCCCGGAATATTTTCATAGTTGGATGCTAGGTAGGCGATATCGGCCGCGTCTTTACGTCTTGTTTGCGCATCTCTCTCTGACCAGGCAACCAGTTTCAGAAGGGCCAACCCCTGCGGGCTGGCCACCGGCAGTTCCAGTGCCGGCTCTGTCGCTATAGTCAACCAGTCGGCGTTATCCAGTGCATCCTGAAAGCCGACCACGCTCATCTGCACATCGCCAGACGGAGGCCATTTGATCGTTGAATCGTCACTTTCAACAGCGCCAAAAGGAAGAATATCGATGGGTGCGCCATACGTACCGTGTAAACGATGGGGGAGATCAGTTTTGGTGTAACCTTCGCGAATCAAATTGTCGCGGATGCGTTCAAAATCAGCCCAATCCGGGACCTGGACGGCAAGATCAATATCCATGGTTGCCCGTTGAATTGGCGCTCCATAGGCGTGATGCATTACCAGATCACGGGCGGAGGCGCCGACAATGATGAATGGCACATCCTGATCCACGGCGATACGCTTGATGGCTCCGTAGGTGTCCAATTGAATAGGATCAATATTCTTGGATTCGATTTTTAATCTGGGCATAAAGCCGCTCCGCTGCTTCCAGGTTACGAGAGTCGCCGGTCATCAGGAGGTCAGCATAGACAAGAATATCTGGGGCAATCCCGGGAGTTTGGTTTACGTTGATTAATTCATCGAGCCAGAATTTCTCGTTGATCTGCAATGTCTCGGATGCATTGGGTGAGTTGTCCGGGCTTTTGCGAAGCTTATACTCCATCACCAAGTTTTTCAGTTCTTCGCGGGGCAGATAAATAGTTCCCTGGGCAGGTGACAGATAGTTGTCCAGCCGAGAGACGGCAACTTCCCCGCCCCAGCATCCACCAAAAAGCTCCGGCCGAATTTCTTTCCATGGCATCGCAGAGGTTGCCTGAAAATGCCCCATGCCCAACTCGGGTAGCAGTTTTTCCGGAAAAGACTCGGCCCAGCGATCAAGCAGTCCCATAGCGTTCTCAAGTGACCTTGCGCCCTTCTTTCCATGTTCGCGGACATAGCCCTTGTCTTTCAGGTCATTCAGAACCCAGCCAATGGCACCAAGGGAAACACCGCTGGCTTCTGCCATTCTTCGGTAGGTTTCACCGACCAGATGAGGGTCCGTTAGAAAACTGAAAACGAGCTTTAAACCAGATGAGTTAAAGGCTCGGGAAGTTTTCCTTTGTGATGCATGGACCGACGTTTTGCGATTGCCTTTTACAAAGACGAAGAAGGCCTTTTCGTTCAGATAGGCATTGCCGGCGGCATCAATGAACTGTGCGCCGGCCTCTCGAAGCCGGTCCGCCATATTCGGGTTGACGTAATCAGCGACCAGCAGTGCGGGCGGCGGCATTCGTCGTAGCTGAGCGACGATAGTGCCTAGGTTCGCTTGTTGAGCCCAGCGCTTCAGCTCGACGCTGTACTGGATACCCGTATTGCCCAGTTCAAGAATGAAGCCATCAGAGTAGGGCATCACTTCATTCGCGACAGTAGGGTGTAACTCTAACCCCGTCTCTTGATGTAACGCGCGGATTGCCTGGTTTAGAAATTCGCTCTCTTTAATTGATGGTTCCATAGCCTCTCCAAGCATCATGTTCACAAAATAGCATTGTTCATTAATAATGAACAAGCCTTTTTGGTGAACAAAAGCTCAGGAGCGCCATTATCTTTCCTCTAGAGGCAATGCCCTAGGTTCAAATTCTTTCCGAAAGGTCATCTCCCTAGGGGCTTGTGTGACAACGCAGGCCTTTAGCTCCCGAAGGGAGTGAACCACTACCACTGACTTGGAATGAGTGCGAGGCGAATGTTCGCTTTTGTTTAAGAGGGCATTCCGGAATTGGCATCAATGGAAGACAACCTCAATTATTCTCTATAGCCAATACTCATTTTCAGAAGCTCACAAGCACCGTTTTCGCCGATGCGATGCCGGAACCGCATCATGCTCGTTTCGTCCATGGGCAGGCGGTGCTGGAAGATCACCTCGCCGCAGAAGTGTTGCCAGTAGGGGTTCTCTACCCAGCGATCCAGCACATCACGATCCGACAGTGCGTACATGTGTTTGAGCAACTGCAAGCCCACGTGTAACCGAATCGGTAACCCCGGACGCCCGGCTTCCACTGCGTACAACTGACCAAAATGTTGTTCGCAAGCGGTCTAATTGATCCGATTACCCATCTGCACCAGTTCGTGCCGGGAGTTGAGGATGTCTTCAAGGTAGGTTTTCAGCAGATCTCGCTGTGGTGCCTGGCGCTTATCCCGTGGGATCATGGGCTTTCTTCCGGTTTTTGGGCGAAACGGGGAGATTTCTGGTGGATATTACACCCCGAAATCAGGCCAACGCATTGCCTTTGTTCAGGTTTTTACTTTTGCAGAATCGACTTAGTAGGCTCAAATCCTACCGTCCCGACCAGAATTCCCTATAAAATCCTATCTCCGCAAGGCGATGGGATTTTTTTGCCTTTCAATATCTCACTCTTCGTCAAAAAAATTAGCAAGCGCATTAGCAGGGTGCCATTATTGGCAAGGGATCGCACGCTCACTTTGCCGGGTACAGCCCTTTGTGATGATCTGTTTGCATGCTGCATGCGTTAATGCCAGCGAGACGAGACACCAGTCATCAATCGCCAGGGCGAAGCACTCCTCTGTGGTGCTTCACCGCTTCCGACTCGGGTGTATACGGATATGATCCAGAGACGACAGTTTTATGTGAAATGCCTGACATCAATAACAGCCGTACTGCTAGGCCTGTGGGTGTACACCAGCGAGCACATACGCCAGCAGGATATTCAGGCCCACCAACAACGGCTTGCCCATTCGTTTGCCGACCGGCTGTCGGCCAGTATTCATAACTCGACACTGTTGCTGTATGGCCTGGGCGAGCTGGCGCTCCAGCACAATGGTCATATCCCCGAGCTGGCAGTGCTGGTGAGCCGCATGCGCGCCAGTAACCCCAATATTCTGAATATCGCCATTCTTCCGGAGGGCGTTGTCCGACAGATTGAGCCATTGGCGGGCAACGAGAAAGCGCTGGGGCACGACATGTTCCTGGATCCGGCTCGAATTGCCGATGCCAGACTGGCGCAGGAAAGCGGAGAACTGACGGTTACCGGCCCCTATCAACTGATACAGGGTAATCAGGGTGTGATTGCCCGCCTTCCCCTGCAGCAGAACGGGCAATTCTGGGGCTTCGTTTCCATTGTGTATGAATTCCCCCAGCTCATTGTCGCCATGGCCACCGAGGATATGCGGGACGAGGATGTGCTGTTTCAGCTCAGAAACGATGTCGCAGCTCCGGCCATCATTGGCAATACAGACGCTCTGCCAGAGAGTTACGCTCGGGTACGGGTACCACTGCCCAACAATGAATGGTTTCTGAGGCTGGCCTTTGCGCCAGCCATCAATTGGATTCTGCTACTGAAGCTGGCGTTGATGGCTGCCGCTCTGCCAGTCACTTACGTGATTTACAAAAGCCTGCTGTTGTCCTTCACCCAGAAACAGCGACTGAAACTTGCCCTGAAAAAAAACAACCAACTGACCGAACGCCAGGCCAGGCAACAAAAGCTGCTGGCCCAGGTAAGTCACGATCTGCGGGCTCCGCTGCAATATCTGCTCAATGAGGTGCGGAATTTTGCCCGAACCGACAATGCCAGGGTCACACCGGCAAATACCATCGAACAAAGCGTGCGGTATCAACTTAACCTGATTGATCAGTTGCTGGCGTACTCAGCCAGCGACAACCGGGAACTTGCTAGTGATCCGGAGCCCGGATACACCTACCGGTTCTTGTCGGATATTTGCAACCAGGCCCGGTTTCTGGCGGAGTCCCGGGACAACCGCTTTGTTGCAGAAATAACTGCTGACTTGCCTGAAGTGATACAGGCCGACTTTCGGCAACTGCAACAGGTGCTGCTCAACCTGTTGAGTAACGCCGCTAAATTCACCCATCAGGGGGCGGTATGTCTGCGCGTGGAACCGGTGCCTGCTTGCACCGCTAACCGGCACCGCCTGCGCTTTTGCGTTCGCGATACTGGCCCCGGGATGCCGGTGCCGGAAGAGCGCGGGCGGCATCCGAACAGCGGCTATGGTCTGGGGCTGATGATTGTTGCCGATCTTTTGCGCCTGATGGACAGCCAGTTGGACTACCAGAGTGCGCCGGAAGGTGGCGCCGAGTTCTGCTTTGAACTGGAACTGCCTTACCCGGAGCTGATGCCCGATCCCTATGTTGAGAGCCATCTGCAAGACTGGGATGCCGAAGGGCTGAGCCTGCTCCTGCTGGATCCCGACGGGCACACCAGAGACCGCCTTGGCGAGCTGCTGATGGGTTACGGAGCCGATGTTTATAGCTGTGGCACACTTGCCAGCGCGCGGCAGCAACTGGGCTCGGGCTCCATCGACCTGATCATCACCGAGCTGGCCCTGCCCGATGGCAGCGCAGAAGACCTTCTGGCAGAGCTACAGGCCCGACCTGCCCCACTCCCGGCATTGCTATACAGCGCCCGGCCTGCGCAGCCCTGCGCTGAACCTGCCAGTGAAAGCAAATTCAGCGCAGAGTTACTAAAGCCGGCAACCAGTGACCAGCTGCTTGGCTGTATTCAACGTTTAGTCCGGGCTGTAGCAAAAGAAAACACCTGAGCGCGAACAGCCTGACCAGCCTGCCCTGCAGGCTTGTGCGCAGGTGGCGGCGTTGGTGCACACGGGCGCGTTCTCACACACGCCCTTGTGCACCATACATGACTAGTCCACGATCAGGCTGTTCGAGACCTCGAGCTGAATAGATTGGCTGTCTACCGTGGCAGTGTAGGTGGTGTAACCATCCGCACTGGCACCTTTGGCCCATCCTCCATCAGTCACCATATCGAGGGTCAGGCTATCTTCATTGGCATTACCATCAATGCGCAAAATATTATCGGCGTCCGTCATACTCAGCACGTCGCCGGCACTGAGCGAGGTGATGCTACTGGCACCATTGCTGCTCATATCGAGCACCTCAATGTTGCTAAGCTTGTCTGACAGCTGTGTACCATCCAGGCTCTCACCGAAGCGCAGCTGAATGGTGTCCTCACCACCAAAGCCATCTATCGCCTCTCCGCTCCAGAGCAGGTTGTCATCGCCAGACGTGGGGAGCTTGCCGGACACATTGACCTTGACCGTGCCGGACACCGAACCGGTTGGCACGCCCACCGCGTTGCCGCTGGCATCCACCTCCTGGGTACTGGCGTTTACGGTAATGTTCATATCACCGTTTGTGGGCGAGTGCATAACCCCCAACGTATCCAGCTCTGCCTGGGTCAGCCCGGTGATGATGTGCTTGCCATCGGCAAACGTCACCCGGTCAGCATCCAGCTCTGTACCACCCACATAAAACAGCGTTTTTTCACCATCGGTAAATCCGTTTAGTTCCAGCGTGGTGCGTTCGGTATGAGCATCCGTTGCAACACCAAAATCATTGGCGACCGGATCCTTCATGGCAGCGTTCAGGTTCAGCTTGATTACATCCCCCGCCTCCCCAAAGCTCAGAGTCGGATTGAGGGTGATGCCGTCCGCGACCGGGTTGACCACCAGATCAAAAGCTATGTTCGAACCAGTAGGTTCAAGCCCGCTTTCCCCACTCATGACTGTCAGTTTCAAACCGGCAAGGGTGCCACTCCAATTCTTGGGCGGTACCACAGCCATATAGCCAGGCAAGCTGTTTGCTGCCGAATCAATGGGCAGCGACCAAATGTTGTTGCCGCTGGCATCTTTACCGGCGTTATTCGCAAGGCCAGCAGTAGCGGCATCAGAACCCACATACACCACAAACCCCGGGGGCAGACCATTGATAAAGGCAGCATCGATGACTTCATCGGTATCCACCAGACCCTTGCCACTAAGCTCAAGCTCAATGGGTTCAGGCGCTGCCAGATCCTGCGTCTGTTCATTACCAGAGGCAGTAATAGTGGCCTCAAAGCCGCTGTTGCTCTTCTCAATGGTCAGAGTGCCGGTGCCTTCCGACTTGAGGGTGGTGCTGGCACCCGTCTCAGTGTTATTCACCCAGGCGTTGACGGTCAGGCTGCCGGTTTGATGTGGTTGGCCTGCATCCGGCCGGAACGTCAGGGCCGGCGGCTGGCCACTGGCATTCAACGGGACTTCATACACGCCGTCGCCATTCGATGTGAGCGTGTTGCCATCGGCATCCAGCAGATCCCCTGCAAGCCCGGTATCGCCCAGCTGCACATATAACGTATCGCCTTCAACGCTCGAAAAAATGCCATCAGGCTGATTCTTCAGGCTGATCTTCAGGCTGATATCTTCACCTTCGCCCACTGGAGCCGCTTCCACTGTTACAGTAGTCGGGTCGGTTACCGGTGCAAGGCTAATGCTGGAGTCAAGCTGATCCTGTTTGCTTACGCCATCGGTATGCACAGACACGGTCACATCCAGAGGTAAGCCACCGGCCAGATTGTTGTCGTTGGCGTGCTCGGGCGCCTGAACTTTGATGTCATTTAGCAGGCCATCCAGCTTGGCATTGGCATCATCACCTGAGTTAACGCTCACGGACTTGGTCCAAAGCACCACCGGGATCCCGTTTTCGATGACTTCAGTGCGAGTAAGCGCATTACCTCCTGCATCGGTAAATACGGTTTCATCATCGGGACTGGTACGCAAAGTTACTGTCACATCATACGTATCAAGCGAGCCACCGCTGATGATCTCACCGTTCGGGCCGCTACCCCCCACCTGATCTGCCAGAGAAAAACTGACATCCTCGGTTTGTCCGGTCTCTTTATCTTTCAACGACACATCCGGCAACTCGATGGCGTCTCCAGGCCCTTGATTGATCATAAGATTAAAGCTGACTTCCGCTTTTTTCTGGTTGTCGGCGCCATCGTCCTTGCTGTATGCCGTGATTGTTACGGACTGACCGGATACATCGCCAGCAAAACCGCTGACATTGAAGATCACATTCTTGGACAGTGTATCGCTACTGAAGCTGTTATCGGTGGTAATCAGCCACTGCCCGAGGCCTGTTTGTATCGCGCCTTCCACACTGACACCTTGGGGTACCCCCGTTATCACCATGTGTGTCAGCTGCTCACTGCCGTCGGTATCGGCCTGGTTGTTGGCACTGACATCAGCCTGCTGAGTGATATCCACTGTTGCCGTTATCGTGCCGGTGCCGTTGATCGTGGCTGTGTCGCCCTCATAAGTGAAGCTGTCGCCCGAACCGACTACCCCAGTGATGTCGCCGAGGGCAGCGCCAATATCATCTGTCACGGCACTGACAATCAGAGTATGGGTTGTCGGGTCTTTTTGCACAGTTACCTCACCCACAGTGCCATCGTTGGACGGGTCGGTTACCTTGTAGTATTCAATATCAAGCTGTTGAGTTCCGCTGAAGTTGGCACCGGCCTTCACATACACGCTGTTCACACCGGAACCGGAGATGACATAGAAACCATGCTCGTCGGCTGTGATCGGGTTACTCCCACCGGCATCGCTGTAGAAAGTAAAGCCTTCTACGGCCTTGATTTTAACTTCGCTGATAAACTCGTCAGCATCACCATTTTGATGCACAGCGCTCAAGTCCAGCTTGCCGATAGTGTCTTCCACCAGGTCGGAACGGATATTCAGGGTTGCCTCTGGTGCGGGCGTTACCGTGAAACTGACATTCTGGGGGTCAAAGAAGGTTTCCGAGTCGTTATCGTTTTCTGTCACCACCGGCTGAGCAGTAAAGTTCACTGTGCCGCTGTAGTTAGGCGGTAATGTTATTTTTACACTGTTCAGCTGGCTCTCCTTGATCACCCACAAGCGTGCCTCGCCACTACCACCAAGCGCACTGCCGGCCCCCACCAGATTAAAGCCTTCCGGCAGGCCGTTGATGCGCAGGGTAACGGTTTCAGAGCCATCAGAGCCGCCGCTGTTAACACCTGTTTCGCCAGATCCAAAGGTTTTGATCAGATCACTCAGGCTTACGTCAAGAGCACCGCCTGCCTGAACCCCACCATCTTCATCATAGTTTTGGTAGTTGCGCGGAGCGCCGTCGGCCAGTTCATTGCCACTGGCATCATAGTCCTGAGCAAGATCAAGAAGAGGCGCATCCGGCACACCTTGTACCGTGATGTTGATGTCCAGCTCCTGAGAAGCTGTCTTGCTGACCGGGCTGGAAACTTTAGCGCCCGTTTCATCGATGTACTCAAACTGATCGACGGCTTCTGCCCTGACCTTCAGGTTGATCGGCTCATTGCTGTCTTGCGGCGGTGTCAGCGTGGGCTGGTTGCTGACTTTGAAGTCTTCAATTTCCAGCGAAAAGGCACCGTCTGATCCGGTGGTCAGCTGAAGCCCTTCAATACCGGAGGTATCGAAATCCTTGCCAATCACATACTCAGTGCCATTGTGGGTGTAAGTGATACTGGCGCCATCCGGAATGCTTCCAATCGTTACCGTGAAGGTTTCACTGTCATCGCTGCTAACCGGCACGATATTCAGCGCCGTTGCCTCGTCTTCCCTGGTTGTCACGCGAGCATTTACGGTGAGTGTTACCTGATCAGCCACCGGGTTAACAATCATGTTAGTCAGCCAGGATTCACCAGATAACGCCATATCAGTAGGCTCACCGGTATCCTCGTCGTAGTCGACTGTGCCCGCCTGTACCTTGATTTTCACCACGCCACTAAAGTTCTTTGGCCCTTTGAATTCAACCGAATTCAGGTATTCGACCGGGATGTTTACCGGCTCGCCGTTGAACACGACATCGTGAGTATTGGCGCCATCGGAGTACCTGAAGATTGAGCCTTCCAGCGCTGCCCCGTTTTCATTCAGCTCGAGGTTGTTGTCTTTTACCTGATAAGGCGTCAGCAGTGCATAAGTATCCTCACCGCCAGTGCCTCCAGAGACTCCTGTGCCGGCTGTGTTCGGCGCCTTGCCATCTTCGTTTGACCAGTTGCTGGCAAGTTCGAAGCTGCCATCCACGCCTAGCGTCAGCCACTGGTCTTCCTCGCCAGAATCACTGAACTTGTGGCTCGGGACAATTGTGACGTCGTTGCCATCAGCGCCGTTGGAGTCGGTATCCACTGTCTCCGCCACCGGCGTTACCGTCACCTTCAGGGGAACATCATTAAAGGTCTTCTCGGCAGTGGTCAGGCCGCTGACGTTGCCCTCGTCCTGCACGCTCACGTCTAATTTAAGAGTGGCGTCCAGGCTACTGTGTCCCGGCGGTGTGATGGTGTAGTTCAAGTAATTGGGTGCACTACCACTCAGGTCTTCGGGAGGTACGGTAAACACCCCTCCGGTAACCGTGACGTCGTTACCGGCATGATCCTGCACACCCCAACCTTCGGGAATGTCCTTCACCGTAATGCCGGTAATCGCCTCTGAGCCATCTTCATCTCCGGGCTTCACATTTGCCAGGAATGTCACGGCCGTGTCTTCCGGGGTTTCGACGCCGTCCACGGCAAGGTCGTCCACGGTCGGCTGAGCCGTGAGGTTCAGTATCACGCTGTCCACTTCAACTGCGGTAGTGACAGAACTGTCGTCGTCTCGATCCTGCGCTTTCAGGGTGATGGTGATGTTGTCCATCGAGCCACTGAAGTCTTTGGGCACTACAAAATCGATTGCGGGAAGATCCGTATTCGAGGTGCTCAACCCCGGCGCATCCACCCGGATCGGCTGACTGCCAGCAGTTACTTCAATGCCATTGATTGTCGAACCCACCGGCAATCCGCTGATTTCAAACCAGCGCTCCTCGCTGCCATCGATATCCGTCTGGCCGGTTGCCGCCTGCTCTTCGTTGCCTGCTGTGTGATCCTGCGGATAGGTCACCTTGAGCAGGGAGCTCAGATTGAAGGGCGTATCTTCGCTGATTTCCTGGCTGAATGCCTTGCTGTCGTCGGTAAAGCTCAACCCGATGGGGTCGGTCACCGCCGTCACCTCGACCGCCACAGTGACCGAGGCTTCCTTTCCAGGCAATTGATCAGGCAACGGATTGCCGTCTTCGTCCTTTTTGAACAACCGATTGCCGTTTTCATCCACTTCATAACTGCTGACAGTGGCGGTGACCTCCATGTCCTTATGGGATTCCGGTGGTGGCAGCACCTGCAGGGCCTCATACTCGGCGACAGTCAGGGTCAGATCCGTTGCGGACATGTCATTGATCTGATTGCCACTGTCGCTGAGGTTGATGGAGATTTCTGAGCCATCGGAGGTCAACAACACGGCGCCGGAAGCATCCAGCAACTGGGCGCCATCAGTCAGGCCAGACAGAATGACAGGGCCCAGCAGTTCCGGATTATCACCATCCGCTGCACCTGCCACGTTCTGGTCGGTCTGGTCACCGCTGCGGCCTGGATTCTTCAGCCCAAGCGCCACCGGGTTATCCTCTGGCGTCGTCAGTACGGTATCCGCCGCAGAGATGGTGGGCAAATCCGCAATCGGGTTTACCGTCACCGTTACCGTTACTTCGGTGATATCACCGCCATTGGTGGTTTTGTAGGTGAAGGAATCGTTACCGCTGTAATCGGCATTAGGCGTATAGGTGATGCGACCATCGGGCTCAACAACAACCGTGCCATAACTTGGGCCACCGGCAAGTATTTCGGTGTTTTCTTTGGTTGCATCGGCACTGGTGTTGAACGTTAGCGAACTATCTTCATCCACCGTAATCTTGCGTTCACCGCCGGCGGCATCCCCATCATCATGAACCTCTACATTGAAAGTGCCCTGCGCAGTGTCGCCATCACCATCGACCACATCGAAAGCAAATGGCAGATCCACCAAGCCAATCGGATTGTTGCTGCCATCAATATGGTTGATAGGTTGGTGGAGCGTAAAGGTGTAATCCGCTGCGCTACTGCCAGGGTTGTTGATTTGAACCGTAAATACCGGGTCACCCGTCGGATTGTCTGCACCGTCATTCCGGTACGCGGTCAATGTGTGGCTATCATTGGTCGCGACGTACACCAGCTCAATCGGCGAGCTGTCGGGCGCATAGCCTGAGCTGATACCAAGATTTTCCAGGTCTGTTTGGTCGCTCGAGAAGCGGACATCAGCCACATCACCACCGGTTGCGGCGGCATCCGCGCCCACCCTGACATCCAGCGCTCCGTCGACGCTGATGGGCTGACCACCCGGATTACTACCGAGGGGCAAGCCAGCTTCGTAGACAGCGGTATCGGCCGGATTACCAACACTGGGCTCGTCATCAACGATATTGACCTTCAGGGTACCATTTGCCGTGACACTGGCGGCGCTGGCGTCTGTGACGCTGACAGCGATTTCCTCGAAGCCGTTGGTATCCGCATAACTGCCAGTATCGTTGTCAAGGGGCTTCTGAAGCTCGTACGTGTATTCCAGATTCGCCTTGAGCGGCATACCGATGCTGGAATCACCACCAAGCCACTCGGTTACATCCAGATTGGTCAGGGTAATTGACCCTTGGGGCGTATCGATAACCTGATCGGTGGAGGCAAGCTGCAGCAATTGCGACAGACTGAACGTTTGCGTACCGATGGTCACGCTGCCAAGGCCATCCGGGGTATCCAAACGGATCACCCCATCAGCCGTCTTACTCTCACCGGCCGGGCCACCTGGCGCCAACTCCGACTCGTAGACGGTGATATCGCCGTCTACTTCAAAACTGCCGCTATTGCCATTCTCGTCCACCACGGTGAGACCCGGATCACCGTCGGTTCTGCCATTGATGGTAATCGTGAGCGTGGTGGTGCTCCAGTCACCGTCTTCATCTTTGACGGTATAGCTGAAGGTGTCGACCAGGCTCTCGGAGTCCTTCAGGGCATTGACATCGGCGTTAGCATTATCGAGCGTATAGGTATAGTTGCCATCACCCGTCATCAGCAACGTACCATATTGTCCGATAACACTTGTACCGACCGACGCTCCGTCATCCAGGTTCGTATTGTTACTGGCAGCATCCGGACCAGACTGCAGCCCTGTTACCACCAAATCACCGTCTGCGCTGGCAATATCTGTAACGTCACCATCAGCTTGCTTATTGATGACGTTGCCTACGGCCGTGCCCGGGCTACTGTCTTCGGAAATCGAGTTGGTGTCGGCCTTCGCCTCCGGCTGAGTGTCTGTGATCAGGATGGTCAGATCCTGAGGGGCCGTAGACTGCCCGTTGTTGTCAGTCGCAGTAACGGTAAAGGCATCAGTAATACTGGCATCTCCGCCACTGTGGTCTTTCCTCATACCGTCCTGGCGGTAGTCATAGGTTACAACGCCCGTTGCAGGATCAAATCCTGTCAGCGTCAGCCTGCCCTCACTGCCGGCAATTTCTTTGGGTTGGCCCGAAAGGTTCATCAACTCCTCGGCTGTAATCGCAGCACCACCAACGGAAATCTCTTTCAACCCGTCCGGCGTCGTCACCTTGAACGTGCCGGTAACCGGAACATCGGCATCTTCAGCAATAGTGTGATGACCTACTTCGGCATCGTTATGATCTGTGACAGAGAGACTGGGAGCTCCGTCACTTAACCCCGTTACCGTAACCGTCAACGTAGCCGTATCCGTGCCACCTTCGCCGTCACTGACCGTATAACTGATACTGGTTGTCGCCTCTTCTCCAGGATTCAGGCCAGCGAACTCTCCGCTCGGTTCAAAACGGTAGCTGCCATCCGGATAAACGGTAAACGTACCTCCATTGTTGCCGGGAACCGTTACACCGCCCGCATCTACCGGCTTCTCGTTGCTCTGGCCGGGCGTCTGGACTGTCGAAACCTGAAGACTGTCACCGTCTGGGTCACTGTCATTGGGCAGCAGGCCGCTTGTATCGGCAACATCAATTGGCGTGTTTTCATCAGTGCGGTTCTCATCGTCTACGGCATCTGGTGGCGGATTGGACACAGTCCAGGTAAAGCTTTTGGTACGGGAATCGCCACTGTCGTTGGTCGCCGTTACAGTTACCTGGTAAACACCGTTAATGCCCCCCTGACTGGCGGACGGAGTCAGCTTACCCGTAATTGCTCCGGTATTGGGGTCAAATATCAGACCCTGTGGCAAGCCCGAAATCCCATAGTTGTGAGTGCCGGTCAGGTCACTGAACAGATCATCAAGGTCCAGAGCTACCGTAATATCGTCACTGTCAACATCCTTCTGGTCTGGCGGTGTCCCTGGCTTGGGCACAGGGCCCGGACCGGGACCAGGCACCGGATCGGGGTCTGGCTCGGGCTCTGGCTCGGGCTCGGGCTCTGGCTCTGGCTCCGGTTCTGGCTCCGGCTCAGGCTCCGGTTCTGGCTCCGGCTCCGGTTCTGGCTCAGGCTCAGGCTCAGGCTCAGGCTCCGGTTCTGGTTCTGGTTCTGGTTCTGGTTCGGGCTCTGGTGTTAAACCCGGGAGGTCTGCTGCTTTTTCTCTCGGCTCGGGTTCAATGTTGTCTTGCCTTGTTTCCAGTACTTCGGTCTGATCCGGCCACTCCATGGACAATGGCGTAAGAAGTTCACGAATAGCAGCGACCGACAGCGGTGTAATGCCGTCGGCTTCAACAATTTCGGCAATCTTTACCAACTGAACAAACCCGTGCCCTTCTGCAACCGGCCCACCGGCGCGATTGTCGCGAACACCGCTTTGCGCCTCGGCTTCTTCACCAGCGGCAGTGGCTGGCAAGTGAACAACCGGAATTTCGCCCTGCTCTGCTGCCAACTCCGACTCCGGCTTGCCACCCACAAAGGCGATGGTGCGCTGTCCGCCAAAATTTAGCACAACGCGACTGGTTGCCGTGGTGACAAGCGACTCCCCCGGCTGCATCTGATCCCCTGATGCCAGCAAACGTTGTTCACCGGATGCATCTTGCACCCATGCCAGTCCACTCACAGAAATCACAGTCGCTACAGTATTCATATCCGCCTCTTTACTTTTTGGTGCACCGCTATTACGGGCTTCGCCGATTCCGTTTGGTCAGCGCTCACCCAGAGCGTTAGCTTTGGCACGTAAAACAGGTTTGAGCAGGTAGGCGAGCACACTGCGCTCGCCGGTGATAATGTCCAGTTGCGCGGTCATCCCGGGCATCACTTCCAGGTGATCCGACAATGCTTTTTCATCGGTGATCGCCCGAACCAGGTAATAGGTATTTTCGTTACGGTCGGTAATCGTATCGGCACTGATATGCTGCACCTGAGCCGGAATGCCGCCGTAAATCGAGAAATCGTAGGCATGCAGCTTGATCATTGCGGGTAAACCCGGGCGCAGAAACGCGATATCGCGCGGGGCAATTTTCGCCTCAATCAGCAAGCGGTCATCTGCAGGAACAATTTCGATAACCGCATCACCCTGGGCAATCACCCCTCCCGTGGTGTTATAAAGCACCCGCTGCACGGTGCCTGATACCGGCGCCCTCAGTTCAGCCGCTTTAACCCTGTCTGCAAGGGCTACTGCGCCCTCTTTCAGGCCGCCAAGCTCGGCCGAGGCATCACTGAGCTCGGTACGCCAGCGGTTACGGGCCGCGTGGCGGACTTCGCCAATTTTCGCTTCGGCCTCTTCCACGGCTGCCCGTTGGCGCTCGGTCTCTGCTTCTGCCCGTCGCAATTCGCCCAGCGCCGCTGCCAGATCCCGCTCAAGCCGCAGCAGCTCGACTTCGGAAACTGCACCGGACGCCAGTAATGGCCGGGTAACATTCAGTTCCTGTCGCGACAACTGTACAGCCCGACTCGCTGCTCGTGTTTTTGCCTGGGCTTCCTGCAGGCCGCGCTGCTGCTGGCTCAACTGTTCCCGCGCCACCGTAAGGCGCTGCTCGTATTCGTTAAGGCTTTCGGTAAAAAACGCCTTTTCGCGGCGGATGACGGCCTGCCGGGCCGGTGTGCTCGCCTCACCAGGTTGCCAGTCAACATCCGTGAGCAACGCCGTCAGCCGATCAACCTTGGCCTGAAGCGCGAATATACGCACCTCGGTTTCCTGAAAACTGGCCACAAACCGGGTGGGGTCGATCTTGACCAGAAGATCACCGGCAGATACCCGGTCACCCTCGCGCACGTAAAGCTCCCGCACCACGCCGCCATCGGTGGACTGTACTACCTGCAACTGGCTGGCGGGGATCACCTTGCCTTCACCCCGGGCCACCTCTTCGATGGTCGCGAGCGATGCCCAAACCAGCAGCGAGATGAAAACCACCAGAATGATATAGAGCAATCCGCGGGCACCGGGCTCGCGGGATTCAATAATGCTGAACTCAGCCTCCTGCGCCCAGTCACCCCGCTCCTGGGGCAGGCGACTTAACAAGGGGCTCATCAGCACACCGGCAACACGGCCAGAACGCTCCCCGGATGAGGTGAGTCGCTCCAGGCCGGAAAAGCCCTTCTGCTCTATCTGCTCGGCACCCCCGCTCATGCGGCGGCCCTCTTCAGTTTGCCCTGGGCCAGCGCCTCCAGAATCTGCTGTTTGGGGCCGTCTGCAATCAGGCGCCCTTTATCCAGCACAATCAGTCGATCGACCAGCTGCAGCAGACTGGTGCGGTGGGTAATCAGCATCAGGGTTTTGTCCTGGGCGTAAACTTTGAGTTCACGGCAAATATGCTGTTCCATCATGCTGTCCATGGCGCTGGCAGGTTCATCCAGCAACAGCACGGGCGCATCTGAAAGCAAAGCCCGGGCCAGTGCGACGGTTTGCTGCTGCCCGCCAGACAGTGAGCGGCCCAACTCACCCACCTGGCGCGACCAGCCATCCGCCTGCGGCCCAATAAGCGTACTCAGCCCGGACACCTGCACCGCTTGCTGCAGGTGCCGGGGATCAACGTTATCAACGCCAAGGGTTACATTGTCGTAAACGCTGCCATTTATCAGCTGAAGGTCTTGTGGCAGGTATCCGATACCACGGCGCAGCTCGGCCGGATCCAGCTGGGCCGTGTTGACACCATCAAGCAGCACACTGCCTTCAGTAGGCTGATAAAGGCCAAGAATCAGCTTTTCCAATGTGCTCTTGCCAGATCCTGCTGCGCCGATAACGCCTACCTTTTCTCCGGCCGCAATACGCATTGAAATACCGTTAAGCGCTGCGCGAGCCTCACCCGGGTAGGTGAAGCTCAGATTACAAAACTCGATATCGCCACGAACCTGCTGGCCGCTCACCGGCTGCTGATGCCCGCTACGCTCCTGCGGTGTTGCCATCACGTCGTCCAACATTTTCAGGGCTGAAGCGGCCTGGTGGTATTGGGTCAGCAGCGCAGCTGTCTGAGATACCGGCGCCATTGCCCGGGAGCTCAGCATATACGCCGCAATCAGGCCTCCCTGGCTCATCTGGCCATCGATTACCAGATAGACACCGATGATGATCATGGTTACCGCAACGGTTTGCTGAACCCAGGCCGCCCCCGTGCTCACAGAGGCACCCAACAGGCGCTGACGGCTACTGGAGCCGGACAGAAAACGGGTGGCCTGCTCCCATTGGCGCTGCATCCTCCCGGTGGCGTTCAGACTTTTCAGCACAGGCAGGCAGGTAAGACTTTCAATAACGCCCGCGCTGCGCTGGGCACTGACCTGTCCCGACACATCCGCCAGTCGGCGCATTTGCTGCTGCACCGACAGGGCATAGAGCAGCAACAACAAAGCACCAAGGCCAACCGGTACCGCCATCAGCGGTGCGATCAACACAATGATAACGAGGAACAACAGGAAAAACGGCAGGTCGATCAGCGCGGTAACCACCATGCTGCCGCAAAATGCGCGCACGCTCTCAAAGCCCTGAATGCTGCCTGCGAGCGTGCCAACTGAAGCTGGCGCATGCTCAAGGCGCATACCCAGCACGCGCTCCATCACTTTGGCCGACAGGCGATTGTCTGCCCGCCCGGCAGCCAGTTCAACAAACCAGCTGCGCAGCATTCGCAAAACCAGATCGGCGATAACCACAATGCCTACCCCGGCCGCCAGCACCCACAGGGTCGCTGTCGTCTGATTGGGCACTACCCGATCGTATACATTCATTACAAACAGCGGCATGGCCAGTGCAAACAGGTTGATGCACAGCGACGCCACCAGAACATCCCGATAGATCCGGCGATTACCACGAATGACAGACCAGAACCAGTGGCCGCTGTCAGCACTGGCGGCGTTTTCTGCCGCTACGTCGCCAAGCTGAAGCAAAGGCCTGCAATAAACCACCACACCTGCGTAATCATCCTGCAAATCTGCGAACGTGAGGGACTGCTCTTCCATGCCCAGTTCGGGTACCCGAACCCGGGCCAGACCCGCCTCGCTGTCCAGATGGGTCAACACACAGGCCCGGTTTCCCTTGAGTATCAGAATGCACGGCAACCACCGGCTGTTGATCCGGACAAGGGGTTGGCGCAGCATTCGCGCACGCATACCCGCCCGCTCGGCAGCCCGTGGCAGCATCCCGGGGGTAAGCTGGCCCTGCCGCAACGGCAGGCCCTCAGTCAGGGCATCGCGAGTGCGTGACTGCCCGTGATCCGCTGCCAGCCACAACAGGCACTGGCTCAACGGATCGTCGTGCAGGATAGCGGCTTCGGCTGTCATACTCAGCGCATTTCAACCTGAACCAGCGCGTCTGATACTGCCGCACAGTACTGCGCAGGTAACGCCTGGTCGCTCTGCCCGGGAGCGAGATCAGTCAGGCCTTCCAGCGCAGGCGCCATGCCCAGGGTGTCGAGCAGCTGCCCCATGGTGTTAAGCACCTGCAAGCGGTTCAGCAAGAGGTCATACTCGGCCTGAATGTAGTTGCGATCGGCCTGGAAGGCTTCGTTCTCGGAATCCAGAACATCCAGTAACGACCGGCGACCAATACTGTACTGGCTACGATAGGCCTTCACTACCTGAAACGACGAAGAGCGATGGTCTGCCAGCAGGCTGAGCTTCTGTTCAAGGTTGCCTTGCTCCGCCCAGGCAATGGTCGCCGTTTGGCGAAGGTCGACACAGGCTTTATCTCGCAGGCTCTCGGCCTGGCCAATACGGCGATGGGCGGCTCGCTGGGCCGCGCGATCACTGCCACCGTTGTAGAGGTTGTAGCGCAGCCGCAGTTCAACCAGGCTTTCGTCGCCAAAGCTGTCGCGATCTGTGCGCTTGTCAAAACCGTTGTTGTTTTGGTAGAAGCCGTGGCGCAGCCCCAGTTCCAGTGTCGGATAGTTGTTTGATTTCGCGACTGTCAGTGAGGAACGGGCCGCGTCGATATTGGCAAAAGCCGCATGAATGGACGGGTTATTTGCAAACGCCGTTTCCAGAACCGGTTCCAGCTGCCCCGGCACGCTGATGGTCAGCTCATGAACCGGCTGCATCCTGGCCGGAGGAGCGCTGCCGACCAGGCGCTGATAACGGGCAGTAACGCTTTGCAGATTGCTGATTTCCGTGCGCAAATTCGAGCGGGCCAGCGCCAGGCGACCTTCGGCCTGATACAGATCGGCGCGGTTACCGACACCCTGCTCAGAACGCTCATCAACCTGTTTGCGCACCAGCAAATGGTCATCCACATTCACCTGGGCAAGCTCGACGAGATGGCGATAACGCACAACATCCAGGTACGCCCGGGCCACTTCCAGCGCCTTGTCTTCAGCTTCACTGCGCAGGCGGTAATACTGCTCCTGAACCTGCGACTCGGCTTCGTCTACACGGCCACGCACGCTGAAGCCGTCGAACAACAGCTGTGTTACCGACAGCTCTGCGTAACTGCGATTGTAGCTTCCACGATTGTCGTAATCCCGACTTGCCCGCCCAAGCGACATGTCGAGATCCAGGCTGGGAAGGAAGCCGCCTTCATCCTTCCGCTTTTCTGCCTGCAGCACGCTCAGGGCCTCAGCTTCAAAACGGACTTCCGGGTTGTCCTCAATCGCACCAGCGACTACCTCTTGCAGGCTTTTTGCAGATACCTGAGATCCGGCCAGAAGTAACAAACCCGTGGCTACCGAGCGGGCCAGAAAGCCCCGCTTAAAACATGCGTGTACCCCGTACATATATCGCCTCTCCTTCACAGGCCTGCAGCAAAGTTGAAAAATGAGGTTGCCGGGCAAACGCTGCGCACACTGCAAGGCAACCTGGATGGCACTTGATAAATGCCGCTATATGCATAACTGAATTTTAACCAAACGCTTGTAAGCCACTTCTGAAAAAGCGGCGAAAACCTTTGCCCGAGGGAAAAGAAGCATTACTGACTGGAGGGGGGTGCATCCTTTAAAGAAGCGTTATTGATGCGCCGGTATTCTCGAGGAGAAATGCCTTCGACAGCACGAAAGGCAGTGGAAAAATTGGACGCGCTGCTGAAGCCGGTTTGTGCAGCTACCTCTTCAATGCTGATCTGGTCGTTTCGCAGAAGCCTGCGAGCCTGCTGCATGCGGGCAGTGCGAATGTAGGCAAACACCGTAGTCCCCAGGCGAGCCCGGAAAACCTTCGACAGGCGTTTCTCGTAAGTTCCCACTGCTTGCGCCAATTCCGGCAACGCTGGCGGCGATACAAGATCCGCCTCGATAAGGCTGATGGCAGCCCTGAGAATAACATCCTCCTGGCTTAGATCCTGCGGCTCTTCTGCCTCCTGCTGTTCCCGGGCTTGAAGCAGGCGTGCCATGTGCAGACCAACCCGTATTCTGGCCAACACCTCTCGAGGCTCGAACGGCTTGGCAATGAAGTCTACGGCTCCCAGCTCAAACCCTTCCAACCGCTCTTCTACCGAAGTGCTGGCAGACAAAAACAGTACCGGAACATCTTTCGTAACAGGCGATTCCCGCAGTAAGCGGCACACCGAAAAACCGCTCATATCGGGCATGTGTAAGTCGAGAATGATCAGGTCTGGCCGCGCCGCCAGCGCTCGCTGGTAGCCCGACCGGGCCGTGATCGCCTGGGAAACCCGGAAATGCTCGGTTTCCAGCAAGCTGACAAGAGGCACCAATACCTCGGGCTGGTCATCAATTAGCAGAATGCGTGGCTTGGTTTGCGGGGGCATCAGGCAGACTTCTTCCATGTCACTGTCGGATAACCATGGCAGGATACCACTTATTTCACAGTAATAAACCTGACATCACATTTGACTCTAACGATATAACAGTCACCGCGAGTCGCTGCTTTATTGCCGCTCCGGGCTCAGGTATTTCTGAACAACCGCCTGGCCACCACCAATGTGATCGCAATCAGCACCCCCGACACCCCGAAGGCCAAACCGAAGCCCCCAAACTGCAGCACAAACGCGAACAGCAATGGCGCCAGAAAGTGAATGGCCCGGTTTGCCATCAGGCGCATGGCCAATGCCCCTGCCCGCTTTTGCCGGTCGACCGCTTCGGCCAGAATCACCATGGACAAGGGCTGGGTAAGGCCCGAGCCAATGCCCACCAGGACGGTGAGCAGTCCCAGAAAGACAATCTGGCCAGACATTCCCAGCAAGGCAATGCCGATAGCCAGAGCCGCCAGAGAGAGCTTAACCGCCTCTACACGGCCGCCCGCCATGGCAATCATCCTTGCCATAAAGGGGCGAATAACCATAGACACGCCAGCCCGCAGGCTCACCAGCGCCCCGATCAACACCGGGCTGACTTCCAGGCTCTCCAGAAACGCGGGCAGGTAGCTGCCGTAAACGCCCAGGGCGAACATCCCCAGTACGGTTACCAGTACCGACAGCTGCACCCCGGTATTGGTTTGCAGCAACCGCCACTGGGCCAGGAACCCGGCCTGCTGCCGGGTAACCGCCATGCGCTCGCGGGCCGAACCGGTTAAGCGCCAGGCCACCAGCAACGATGCCAGCGCAACAACCGCCATCACCAGAAAGATGTACTCGAACTCCGTGCGATCCAGCAATGCACCGGCCATCAGAGGCCCTAATACCTGCCCGCCAGACAGCCAGGTGGCGTACCAGCCAAAGTACTTCTCCAGCCGGGGCCCGGTGCCAAGGTTAGAAATAATAGTTTGTGCCGCCAGCACCATCTGCAGGTGTGCCAGGCCCACCAGCAGCTGCCCCACCAGCAAGCCGCCGTAGCCATACCACAAATGCATGAACAACAGGCCCGCCACCATCAAACCGGCACCGGCGATGAGTGTGGCGCGCCCGCCGTAACGACTGACCACTCCCCCCATGGGAATGGCCAGCAACAGCGGCAGTACATACTGGGCACTGAGCACCGTACCCAGCATCAGCGGTGTTGCGCCCAGTTGTAAGCCGTACACCGGCACGGCAACAATCAGCATGGAGTAGACCACGAAGCACAGGGTAAGGGCTGCACAAACGGCGAAGAAATTTCGGGCGGATTCGCTTTCGGAAACCGGTTCGGATGAACCTGCGTGGTGCGTATTCAAGGAAGCTGCCTGATGGTCAGTAAGTGGGGCTCAGGCGGGCTATGTTAGCGTGAATAAAAGGCAAGCGGAAATGCCCTCCCCCGGAACGGGAGAGGGCTTTGGCCAGAGCTGCGGGGCCGAAAGGCGCCTGTTACTCTGCGGAGGCGATCAGGCTGGCGTTACCACCGGCCGCCGTGGTGTCGACACACAGGTGCCGCTCGATGACAAAACGCTGATCCAGGGTGTGTTCGGTAATCAGCGGCAGCAGCGCTCCCTGACGACGGGCCAGAGCCCCCCGATAGGCTTTCAGCAGAGCCTGGTCGGCCACACTGACCACCGCCGAGAAACCGCTCAGCTCCAGCAGGGCCTCGGGTTCCAGCAGCCCGTCACAGGCAACCACTGGCAAACCGGCCCGCGCCGCGTCGGCCAGGGCCTTTTCGGCGCCTGGCGCCACCACAACCACCTGGTTGCCCTGAGACAGAGCGGTTCCTGCCTGTGCCAAGGCCGATTCCAGGTTCGGCCCCAGGCAAAGCACAACACCCCGGGCATGGCACGACAAGTGGTTCTGCTCACCGGTGGGCCCGGGCATTTCCTCATAGCCTGCATCCAGCGGTGCCGGTACCTGGCCAAAGAACGGCTTGAGTGCCTGTTGGCGCCCTTCCGGCTCCGGGGCTGCCTGAGCCGCCACCTTGTCGATCAGCTTCTGCACCTTGCCTGCCGCGATGGACTTGGCATCAGCCGGAGCCGCCACTTCGACAACCTCGCCCCTCAAGAAACGGCGCACGTACTGCGGGCCACCGGCTTTCGGGCCGGTACCGGAGAGCCCCTCGCCACCAAACGGCTGGGAACCCACAATGGCCCCAATCTGGTTACGGTTCACGTAGGTGTTGCCCACCTTGATGCGGCTGGCAATGTGCTCGATGCGACGATCCACCCGGCTATGAATGCCAAACGTCAGGCCGTAGCCCTTGGCATTGACGGCATCAACCACCTTGTCGATGTCTTTGGCCTCAAAGGTGGCCACGTGCAGTACCGGGCCGAAGATTTCTTCTTCCATTTCTTCGATACCACTAACCTGCAACACCGCCGGAGACACAAACAGGCCGGTTTCCGGCACATCCAGCTTCTTGAGCAGTTTGCCCTGCTGCTGGAACTTCTGGCAGTGGTCGGTGATTTTCTTGCGGGCGGTTTCGTCGATCACCGGGCCGACGTCGGTCGACAGCAGCCAGGGGTCGCCGATACCCAGCTCTTCCATGGCGCCATAGAGCATTTCCAGCAGGTTATCGGCGATATCCTTCTGCACATACAGCATGCGCAAGGCCGAACAGCGCTGACCCGCGCTCTGGAACGACGATGCCAGCACATCACGCACCACCTGCTCCGGCAGTGCGGTGGAGTCGACAATCATCGCGTTCATACCCCCGGTTTCCGCCACCAGCGGCGCGTCTGGCGCCATGTGCTCGGTCATCGCGGTGTTGATGCGCTGAGCCGTAGCGGTGGAACCGGTGAAGCACACACCGGCTACCCGGGAGTCAGACGTCAGGCCTTCACCCACCGTCGCACCGGTACCCGGCAGCAGCTGAACAGCCGCTTTGGGAATACCGGCCTGATGCATCAGCTCCACCGCACGGTAAGCCAGCAACGAGGTCTGCTCCGCGGGTTTGGCGACCACGGCGTTACCGGCCGCCAGGTTGGCCAGAATCTGGCCGGTAAAGATCGCCAAGGGGAAGTTCCACGGGGAAATGCAGCACATGACACCACGGGCCTCGCCGGCGTTCTGGTAACGAACACCTTCATTGGCATAGAACAGGGCGAAGTCGACGGCTTCGCGGATTTCAGCCACGGCATCCAGCAGAGACTTGCCCGCCTCGCGGGTGGTCAATGCAAAGAGTTCGTGAACGTTTTCTTCGTACAGGTCGCCCACTTTGCGAATCAGCGAGGCCCGGTCTTCTGCCGACACGGTCGACCATTCCCGGAAGCCATCCTGAGCCGCATCCAGAGCAGCGGAAATGTCCGCGCTTGAGGCGTAGGTGATCTGGCCGACGACATCCTCAGGCTTAGCCGGGTTGCGCACTTCCACCACCTCGCCACCAGAGGCTTCCACCGCCATTACCGGGCCACCCTGCCACTGGAATGTTTTGTATCGGTTGCGGCCCTCCTCGATGGCTGCAACGGTTACCGGGTCGGTGATGTCCCAGCCTTTGGAGTTCCGGCGCTGGTCGCCGAAGATCTTCGACGGGTGCACAATGGCCTTGCTGGACAGGTCCTCACCCAGGCTATTGACCAGATCAATCGGGTCTTTGGCGATTTCTTCCGGGGTGATGCTGGTGTCGACAATCTGGTTCACGAAGGAGCTGTTGGCCCCGTTTTCCAGCAGTCGGCGCACCAGATAGGCCAGCAGATCTTTGTGGGCACCCACCGGCGCGTAAATCCGGCAAGGCACGCCGCTGTCTTCCAGCACCTGGTCGTGCAGGGATTCCCCCATGCCGTGCAGGCGCTGGAACTCGAATTTGTCGCGGCCCAGATCTTTTGCCAACTCCAGAACCGCAGAGACCGAATGCGCGTTGTGGGTGGCGAACTGCGGGTAAATACGGTCGGTCATGCTCAGCAGTTTGCGGGCACCGGCCAGGTAGGCCACGTCACTGCAGGCCTTGCGGGTGAACACCGGGAACCCTTCCAGCCCCATTACCTGGGCGCGCTTGATTTCAGCATCCCAGTAGGCACCCTTCACCAGGCGCACCATAATCCGGCGGTCCAGCTTTTCGGACAACGCATACAGCCAGTCGAGGGTTTCCGAGGCGCGCTTGCCAAAGGCCTGAACCACAACGCCAAAGCCGTCCCAGTTTTTCAGTTCGGCATCGGAAAGAATGGCTTCAATCACATCCAGCGACAGATCCAGTCGATCCTGCTCTTCGGCGTCGATGTTGAAGCCCATGTTCGCGGCCGCGGCTTTGCGGGCGAGCTTCAATGCCCGTGGCACCAGCTCGTTCATCACCCGTTCTTTGTGGCCGTACTCGTAACGGGCCAGCAGGGCTGACAATTTCACGGAGATGCCAGGATTGGTTCTGACATCACCGGCGCAACGCTTGCTGATGCTGTCGATGGCGTCGCTGTAAGACTGGTAGTAACGCTCGGCGTCGGTGTCGGTACGGGCTGCCTCACCCAGCATATCGTAGGAATAGGTGTAGCCCCGGGCTTCCTGGGACTTGCCCCGCTCCTGAGCTTCCTCAATGGTGCGGCCCAGAACAAACTGGCGGCCCATTTCCTTCATGGCCTGGCCCGCCACGGTGCGAACCACCGGCTCGCCCATGCGCTTGACCAGCTTTCTCAGGGTATCGCCAACGCTCTGGCGCTCGGAATCTTTCAACAGGTTGCTGGTCATCAGCAGGGCCAGCGTGGCCGAGTTGATCATGCCGGATTTGGCTTTGCCCACGTGGGCGCCCCAGTTACCGGAGGTAATCTTGTCTTCAATGAGGTCGTGGATGGTGAGGTTATCGGGCACCCGCAACAAGGCCTCTGCCAGGCACATCAGAGCCACCCCTTCTTTGGTGGTCAGGCCGTACTCTGCCAGGAATTTCTCCATGATGGTCGGTTTGGCGCTGTTGCGGACATCGCGCACCAATTCCGCCGCACGAGCCGAGATGGCTTTGCGGGTGTCGTCCGAGAGCTGGGCCTCAGCAATCAGCCGGTGAATCACCTCGTATTCGTCGGCGAGGTACTGTTGGCGGATGGCACGGCGAAGATCTGTAAGCTCCGACGTGACGGATTGCTGATGACTCATGGTGTACTCTCCTCATTGTTTGCGTACTGACGGCATTTTAGCGAAGCGGGTACATTCAATTGGCCTGTTAAACTCGACTCTACGCTACAAATTTCCTTTTCTTTACCATTAAAAAATATTTATTTGCCTTCAAAATGGATAGAATCAGCCGATTCGACTCAATTCCCTGTTTTCCGGCACCAAACCGGAGATCTTTTTAAAGGATAGCAGCCATGTCCGATCTCGACAGGATCGACCACTCCATCATCCGGGAACTGCAAAAGAATGGCCGTATCACCGTCACCGACCTGGCCTCAAAAGTCGGTTTATCCAAGACTCCCTGTCAGGTACGAATGAAACGGCTGGAAGATCAGGGTTACATTACCGGCTACAGCGCCATGGTGAATCAGACCAAACTTGGCCTGTCGCACATTGCCTTCGCCCAGGTTACGCTTAGCGACACCAGCAGCAAGGCCCTGGCGGCGTTCAATAATGCGGTACGCCAGATTTCGGCGGTAGAGCAATGCCATATGATGGCGGCCAATTTCGACTACTTGCTGAAAATCCGCACCCGGAACATGGCGGAATATCGTCAGGTGCTGGGGGAGCAGATTTCAAACCTGCCCCATGTGCTGCAAACCAGTACGTTTGTGGTGATGGAAAACGTGAAGGATCGGGGGTTGTAATGGGGCGGCCGGGGCGCATTAACCGGCAGAGTGGCGCGGTGTCGCACCGGTAGCACTAGCAGCAAGCAGGCCGGTCAGTTCAATTTTGCCCCGGGACAACTCCACCCTGCCTTTGCGCTCCAGCTCTTTGAGCAAGCGGCTGACCACCTCCCGGGCGGTGCCCAGCTCAACGGCCAGTTCCTGATGGGTAATCGCCAGTGTTCGCTGACCACCAAGGGCCCGCGCCTGCAGCCACTCTTCCAGCCGCTCATCCATGCGATGAAAAGCGACTTCCTCCACCAGCAGCATCAGGTCGTCCAGGCGCTTGCCGTAGGATTCCATAATCGCCAGCCGGAAGTCCGCAGACTGATCCATCAGGCGATCAAACAGACCACGGGGGATCAACAGGGCCTGGGCCTCTTCTTCGACGACCGCCTCGGCCCGGTATTGTCGCCCGGTCATCAGGCAGCCGATGGAAAGGGTACAGATGTCGTCGGCCGCCATTCGGTAAAGAACAATACTGTGGCCGGATACGCCGGTCATCTGAACCTTGATACTGCCCTCAAGCACCAGAGGCAAACCGCGACAGGGCTCGCCAGCACCGAATACCACCTGCCCCGTCGGGAACCGCATGGTTGCGGCACCTTTCAGGGTCGCCTTGCGCAAAACGTCATCCAGGGTATCCAGAATACCGTGCCGAACCATTACCGAAACCTTCTGTATCCACAAAGTCTGTGTGACTTTATCACTGAAGCGGCCAAATCACAGGCCTATAGTGAAACCATACATCACCAAGGAGACTCCGAGATGAAGGTTAACATGGGTTCTGCCGATCGCATCATTCGCGCCATTGCAGGCATTGTTCTTCTGGCACTGGTTTTCGTGGGGCCGAAGACCGCCTGGGGCTGGATTGGCATTGTGCCTCTGGCAACCGCACTGATGGGTAACTGCCCCGCCTATTCGATTCTGGGCATCAAGACCTGTAAGACCAAGTAGCAGACAACATTTCTCCCAGACAAAAAAAGGCCGGAGAGGATAAACCCTCCGGCCTTTTTTGTTCAGACAGATAAAGCCTCAACCACTCAACGCACCGGGGCGTTCAATACATCCAGCACTTCTTCCAGCTCGGTAATCATTTGGCGAATCAGTTGCTTGTATTGCGAGGTATCGTCTTTCGCCTCACTGCTGCTGAGCTTCTGCTTGGCCCCACCGATGGTATAACCCTGATCGTACAGCAGGCTGCGTATCTGTCGAATTGTAATCACATCGGCGCGCTGGTAGTAACGCCGGTTACCACGACGCTTGACCGGTGATAACTGCGGAAACTCCTGCTCCCAATACCGAAGCACGTGGGCCTTGACCGCGCACAGATCGGCTACTTCACCGATGGTGAAGTAGCGTTTGCCCGGTATGGTCGGGAGTTCGTCGTTATGACTGGGTTCCAGCATAAGCCTCTACTTTCTGCTTGAGTTTCTGCCCTGGCCGGAAAGTAACTACCCGCCTCGCGCTGATGGGGATTTCTTCCCCGGTTTTGGGGTTACGCCCCGGCCGCTGTTTTTTGTCTCTGAGATCGAAGTTGCCGAACCCGGACAGCTTTACCTGCTCGTTGTGGCTCAGCGCCCCCCGGATCTCATCGAAGAAAGCTTCCACCATTTCTTTGGCTTCGCGTTTGTTGAGCCCAAGCTCTTCGTACAATCGCTCTGCCATGTCCGCTTTCGTCAAAGCCGCCATCTGTTAACTCCTCAGTGTTGCCCCCAACTCTTCTTTCAAGGCTTCGATTACCCCGTTGAAGAGCGAATGCACTTCATCTTCGTTCAGCGTGCGCTCCGGATGCTGCCAGAACAGGCTCAGGGCCAGGCTACGATTGCCCTCACCCAGGCTTTCGCCTTCATACACATCGAACACACGCAACGCTGTGAGGTGTTCGCCTGCCTGTTTACGGGCCACCTGTTCTACCCGGGCGAACGCCACATCGCTTCCGATAACGATGGCCAGATCCCGTTTCACTACCGGGAATTTTGAAACATCTTTGAAATTAGGCACATATCCGGTCACGATCGAATTCAAGAATAGCTCAAACATCAGAATCGTGCCATTAAGTTCAAGGTTTTTCTGAACTTGTGGGTGCAAGGTGCCCAACCAGCCGACATGCTCGCCGTCACGCAACAATTCTGCGGTTTGACCGGGGTGCAACGCCGGATGTTCACTGGCGGTAAAGCTCACGTCTATTCCCAGCACGTCAAACAAACCTTCCAGATCCCCTTTTACATCAAAGAAATCCGTGGTTCTGCGACCGTTTACCCAATTTTCAGGATTCTGATTGCCAACGACCACGCCCGCAAGCATTGGTTGCTGATCAATCCCTTCACTGCCCTGTTCAAACCGCAAACCGGTTTCGAACAGGCGAATACGCGGCTGCTGACGGTTCTGGTTATAAGCGACGGTTTTCAGCAAGCCGCTCCACAGGGTGGTACGCATTACCGACAGATCGGCAGAGATCGGGTTAGCCAATGCAATACCCTGCCGCTCGGGATCGATCAACTGCTGAACCTTGGGGTCGACAAAACTGTAGGTGACCGCTTCCTGGTAGCCCCGGGCCACGAAGAAATTGCGAATGGCCGACATCGGGCGCACCGCCTCTTTCCGGGCACGCAGGCCGAGCGACGCTGTGGGCTCAGTCACCGGCAAATTGTTGTATCCGAAGATCCGCCCTACTTCTTCAATCAGATCTTCTTCAATGGAAATATCGGGGCGGAAGCTGGGCACTTTTACCCGCCAGCCGTCTTTCAGCAATTTGCTGATGCCAAGCCCCAGGCGCACCAGAATTTCTTCCACTTTGGTGCGATCGATGCGCAGCCCCAGCACTGCCGCCAGCCGCGCTTCCCGCAGATCAATCTCGCGGGCCTCGGGCAGATGGCTCTGGCTTGCCACTTCCACAATCTCGCCCGGCTCACCGCCGACAATATCCATCAGCAGGCGGGTTGCCCGCTCCATGGCATCGCGAGCCAGCAGGTAGTCCACGCCCCGCTCGAAACGGTGTGATGCATCGGTATGCAGGCCATACTGGCGGGCCTTGCCTGCTAGCGTGATCGGGTCAAAGTAGGCGGATTCCAGCACCAGGTCGCGGGTCTTTTCACTCACACCTGAGTGCTCACCACCCATCACCCCGGCGATAGCCACGGGTTTCTCGTGATCGGCAATCACCAGCGTGTCGGCCGTCAACTCCACTTCCTGACCATCCAGCAGCACCAGCTTTTCGTTGGCCGCTGCCATACGGACGACAATGCCGCCCTGAATTTCATCCCGGTTGAAGGCGTGCATGGGCTGGCCCAGCTCAAGCAATACGTAGTTGGTTACGTCTACCGCCGCATCAATCGAGCGAATACCGGAACGGCGCAGCTTTTCCCGCATCCACAGTGGGGTTTCGGCCTGCAAATTTACGTTGCGCAGAATGCGCCCCAGATAACGGGGGCAGCCTTCGGGCGCTTCCACGCGAATATCCGGCACATCGGAGTGCACCGCTTCAACAGGCTCGATAACCGGCGCCTGAGTCACCAGGCTGTTCAACACACCCACTTCCCGGGCCAACCCTTTAATAGACAGGCAATCGCTGCGGTTTGGCGTCAGATCAACGTCAATCGCCACGTCGTTCAGCTTCAGGTAGTCCGCCACAGGCTGGCCCACCGGTGCATCATCCGGCAACTCCATCAGGCCGCCATGGTCTTCAGACAAGCCCAGCTCCGATTCGGAACACAGCATGCCCTCCGAGGGTTGCCCACGCAGCTTGGCCTTCTTGATCTTGAAATTACCGGGTAGCACCGCGCCCAGTTCGGCAAAAGGCACTTTCAGGCCTTGGCGCACGTTGGGCGCACCACAGACCACCTGTACGGTTGTGGCACCGTTGCTGACCTGGCACACCCGCAACTTGTCGGCGTCCGGGTGGGGCTCTACCGAAACCACTTCACCAACCACCACACCGGAGAACTCGCCTGCCACGGCTTCGAAGCCGTCTACTTCCAGCCCCGCCATGGTGATCTGGTCCATCAGCTCCTGGGAGCCAATGTCCGGGTTAACCCATTCACGCAGCCACTGTTCACTGAATTTCATTGTCATAACCCTGTTCTGATTCGGTTGATTCTGAGCCTGCCAATCGCCGGATTAACGGAACTGACGAAGGAAACGCAGGTCGTTTTCAAAAAACATCCGCAGATCCTTTACCCCGTAACGGAGCATGGCCAGGCGCTCCACGCCCAGACCAAAAGCAAATCCGCGATACTCTTCCGAATCAATGCCACAATGTTCAAACACTTTCGGATGCACCATGCCGCAGCCCATCACTTCCAGCCACTTGATGCTGCCATCCGGCTCCCGGCCCCACTCAATGTCCACTTCCGCCGAGGGTTCGGTAAACGGGAAGTAGGAGGGGCGGAAACGCACTTTCAAGTCCCGCTCGAAGAACACCCGCAAAAACTCCTCCACGGTGCTCTTGAGATCGGCAAAGCTGACGTCTTTTTCCACCAGAAGGCCTTCCACCTGATGGAACATGGGGGTGTGGGTCATATCGGAGTCACAACGATAGACCCGGCCCGGGCAGATCATGCGGAATGGCGGCTTACCCGCTTCCATGGTGCGAATCTGCACCGGCGAAGTATGGGTACGCAGCAAGGTGCCGGGGTTGAAATAGAAGGTATCGTGCATGGCACGGGCCGGATGGTGGCCCGGAATATTCAGGGCTTCGAAGTTATGGTAGTCGTCTTCGATTTCCGGGCCTTGCTCAACGCTGTAACCGGCACCGGCAAAAATGTCTTCAATGCGCTGCAGGGTACGGGTAACCGGGTGCAGGCCACCCAAATCCTGGCCTCGGCCCGGCAAGGTAACGTCAATGGATTCTGCTGCCAGCTTTACCTCAATGGCGGCTTTTTCCAGGCTATTACGGCGGGCATTGATGGCCTGTTCTACCTGGCCCTTGGCCTCGTTGATTTTCTGGCCCGCAGCGGGGCGCTCCTCGGCGGAGAGTTTGCCCAGGGTTTTCGCCTGCTGGGTAATTACGCCTTTTTTGCCCAGGTATTCCACGCGAATTTGATCAAGCGCCTGCAGGTTATCGGCGGCTTCAACCGCACTCAAACCGTCCTGAACCAGTTGTTTCAGGTTTTCCATTGACCCTGCTCCAAACCAGAAATTGGGTAGGTTAAAAACAAAAATAGGGGAAGAGCGCGCCCTTCCCCTATCAGAGGGCGCCTGCATACTGCTATGCGGCGCCCGAATCGATCAGTAATCGATGAAAGAGCTTAAGCGATCACAGGGACGCTTTGGCCTTCTCAACAACAGCAGAGAATGCCTGCTGCTCGTTCATAGCCAGATCAGCCAGAACTTTACGATCGATTTCAACGTTTGCCTTCTTCAGGCCAGCGATCAGACGGCTGTAAGACAGACCGTTTGCACGGGCACCAGCGTTGATACGGGCAATCCACAGGGCGCGGAAGGCACGCTTGCGGTTGCGACGGTCACGGTAGGCATACTGGCCAGCCTTGATGACCGCCTGCTTGGCAACGCGGAATACACGGCTACGGGCACCGTAGTAACCTTTGGCCTGCTTGAGAATCTTCTTGTGACGACGACGTGCGACCACGCCACGCTTTACACGAGCCATACTTTAATCCTTCTACCTTTACTTTTCAGGGAATGAGTCGCGGGGCTGAATCAGCACGCGGTCATGCGCTTGATAGACGCAACATCTGATTTGGCGATGAGCTTGGTGCCGCGCAGCTGACGCTTACGCTTCGGGCTCTTCTTGGTCAGGATGTGGCTGGTGAAGGACTGCTTGTGCTTGAAGCCGTTGGCGGTTTTCTTGAACCGCTTGGTGGCTCCGCTTTTGGTTTTCATCTTCGGCATTTTTAAAACTCCGCATTCTGTTATCAATAAAACAATTGTGTTCCTGAACGACAAATCCCCCGCCAATGCGGGGGACCCGTCAGAAGAGCAGGATCACTTCTTCTTTCGGGGTGCGACGATCATGGTCATCTGCCGGCCTTCCATTTTCGGCCGCATTTCGACCTGGGCCAGCTCAGCCACATCTTCTTCGATCCGCTGCATGAGTTTCATACCAATTTCCTGGTGTGCCATCTCACGGCCACGGAAGCGAACTGTGATCTTGCCGCGATCCCCGTTCTCAAGGAAACGTACCAGGTTGCGTAGTTTTACCTGATAATCCCCTTCGTCCGTTCCTGGTCGGAACTTCAGCTCTTTGACCTGCGTCTGCTTCTGTTTTTTCTTGGCAGCCGCTTTGGCCTTCTTCTCATCGAAGATTTTCTTGCCGTAGTCCATTATCTTACAGACGATCGGATCGGAATCCGTAACCTGAACCAGGTCAAGAGACGCTTCTTCTGCCTGTTTGAGTGCGTCCTCAATCGAAACCACACCCACCTGATTGCCTTCGGCATCGATCAGGCGGACTTCAGTTGCGTCAATATTCTCGTTGATAGGCGCCTTGGGTGAACGCCCACCCCGATTCGCTCGCTGTTTAATAATTAGATCTCCGTTTTGGTTCTACCTTTGCGCTCGACGTCCGCAGCCAACAGCTTTTCGAATTCGTCGACCGACATGGTTCCCAGATCTTCACCCTTGCGTGTCCTCACGGCAACGGCGTTGTTCTCAACCTCTTTGTCGCCAACAACGACCAGATAGGGAACCTTATTGAGAGTATGCTCGCGGATTTTAAAGCCGATCTTCTCGTTTCTCAAGTCAGCATTTACCCGATAGCCCAAAGAATCCAGTTTTTTCGCCAGATTCTGACAATAATCCTGCTGCTTATCGGTGATATTCAACACCGCCACCTGGGTCGGTGCCAACCAGGTCGGGAAGGCGCCTTCGTATTCTTCAATCAGAATGCCGATGAAGCGCTCAAACGACCCGAGCACGGCCCGGTGCAGCATAACCGGCGTCTTGCGCTCGGAATTATCGGCCACATACTGGGCACCCAAGCGCCCGGGCATGGAAAAGTCGACCTGGATAGTACCACATTGCCACACCCGGCCCAGACAATCCTTCAGGGAGAACTCGATTTTCGGGCCGTAGAAGGCGCCTTCGCCCGGCAACAGTTCCCAATCCACTCCTTCCCGATTCAATGCTTCTTCCAGAGCGGCCTCGGACTTGTCCCAAACCTCATCGGAACCCACCCGCTTTTCCGGGCGTGTCGACAGCTTGTAGAGAATCTGGTCAAAGCCAAAGTCGGCATAGACTTCATGCAGCATGGCAATAAACGCCGACACTTCCTTCTGGATGGCGTCTTCCTCACAGAAGATATGCGCGTCGTCCTGGGTAAAGCCACGCACACGCATCAGGCCGTGCAGAGCACCAGAGGCCTCGTTACGGTGACAACAACCGAACTCGGCCAGGCGCAACGGCAGATCCTTGTAGCTCTTGAGCCCCTGGTTGAACACCTGCACGTGGCACGGGCAGTTCATAGGCTTGATGGCGTAATCGTGCTTTTCAGACTCGGTGGTGAACATGTCGTCTTTGAATTTGTCCCAGTGCCCGGACTTTTCCCAGAGCGTACGGGACACCACCTGCGGCGTCTTGATTTCTTTGTAACCATGCTTGTGCTGCTGGGCACGCATGTACTGCTCAACTTCCTGATACAGAGACCAGCCGTCCGGATGCCAGAACACCATGCCCGGCGCCTCTTCCTGCATGTGGAACAGGTTCAGTTTCTTGCCAATCTTGCGGTGGTCGCGCTTTTCCGCTTCTTCCAGGCGGTGCAGGTAAGCCTTGAGCTCTTTCTTGTTGCCCCAGGCGGTGCCGTAGATGCGCTGCAACTGCTCGTTGCTGGTATCGCCACGCCAGTAGGCACCGGCCACCTTGGTCAGCTTGAAGGCTTTCAGCTTGCCGGTACTGGGTACGTGGGGGCCCCGGCACAGGTCGATGAAATCGCCCTGACGATAGAACGACAGGTCTTCATCACCGGGAATGTCCTCAATGATGCGAACCTTGTACTCTTCACCCATATCCTCGAACAGCTTGACCGCTTCATCACGGGACATGAGAGAGCGGGACACCGGCAGATCCTGTTTGGCCAGCTCTTCCATCCGCTTCTCGATGCGCGCCATATCTTCGTTGGTAAACGGCCGCTCGTATTTGAAGTCGTAGTAGAACCCGTTTTCAATCACGGGCCCGATGGTCACCTGAGCTTCCGGAAACAGTTCCTGCACAGCCATGGCCATCAAGTGTGCGGTGGAGTGGCGGATGACGTCTACGCCGTCTTCATCACGCTCCGTAATGATCGCCAGTTCGACGTCGTTTTCGATCAGATGGCTGGTATCCACCAGCTTGCCGTTCACCTTGCCGGCCAGGGCGGCTTTGGCCAGGCCCGCGCCGATGTCTGCGGCAACGTCGTGTACGGTTACGGATTCTGCAAAACTGCGATGACTGCCATCCGGCAGGGTAATGACGGGCATAGTGGTCTCCTCGTTATTTGGCTCAGCGGTGATCTATACCAAAGATCACGTGGTTGCCGGACTGCGCGACACAAACGCGCGCCGGAATCGAAGGCGAGTCTAACAGAAAAAAACCCGGCAGCAACGCCGGGTTTTTACGGAGCAGGAACGGCTCACGCCAGTTGTGGCTGAGCGTCCTCGCGGGCTTTGCGTTTCAGTTGACCGAAAGCGACCAGCCCAAGAAGTATCAGTGCAGGGATGAACATCAGCTCCCGAGGTGGCCGGTCCAGCTGCACCTGCACCGCTTCGATAACCCAGCCGAACTGGATACCCGCATCTTCCGCCGGGCTGCCGAAGTTGACGAAATCCACCATCAACTGGTCATCCTGGGGTGAGACTTCCAGGCCAGCGGCAGCCAACCGATCCGTTGCGGTCTCGCCTTCCGGCATGTTGAGCTCCACGTAGGTGGTCACATCACTGCCATCTATGGACATACCGGATACCCGCAGCACCACCGGCGCATCGGCTGGCACATCCTCGACATACTCAACCACCGCCGCGCCCGGGCGCTCCTCGTAGGGAGGGTAGATCATGTCCCACCAGAACCCTGGCCGGAACATGGTGAAGGTGATCAGCAGCAAGGCTGCGGTCTCCCAGTAGCGACTTTTGGTGAACCAGAAGCCCTGAGTGGCGGCCGAGAACACCAGCATGGCGGTTACTGCACTGAACACAGTAACCAGCAGGTCGAACCAGCCAGTCAGCCCTATCAGCAACAACTGGGTGTTGAAGATGAACATGAATGGCAGGATGGCAGTACGGATATCGTAGGTAAAACCCTGGATACCGGTTCTTATAGGGTCTGCCCCCGAGATAGCAGCCGCCGCATAGGCGGCCAACCCAACGGGCGGCGTATCATCCGCCAGTATCCCGAAGTAGAACACAAACAGGTGTACGGCGATCAGCGGCACCAACAACCCGTTCTGGGCGCCCAGGGTAACAATCACCGGGGCCATCAGGGTTGATACCACAATGTAGTTGGCCGTAGTGGGCAGCCCCATGCCAAGAATCAGGCTGATGACCGCGGTGAACATCAGCATCAACAGCAAGTTGCCACCCGACAGAAACTCCACGAACTGGGTCATCACCAGGCCGATACCGGTCAGGGTAACGGTGCCCACCACAATACCGGCGGTGGCCGTGGCTACACCGATGCCCACCATATTTCTGGCACCGGTGGCCAGAGAGTGGAACAAATCGGTTATTCCTCCGGTGAACTCCGCCATCAACCCCTGATGCTTGCGAAAGAAACCTTTCAGCGGGCGCTGGGTAATCACAATAAAGACCATGAACAGGGTCGCCCAGAAGGCCGACAGCTGGGGCGAGAAGCGCTCAACGGTCAGGCACCACACCAGAACCACAACCGGCAACAGGAAGTACAGACCGGTCTTGACCGTTGGCCCCACCTCCGGAAGCTCACCCATTTCTTTCTCCGGGTCGTCTTCTTCCAGTTCCGGGAACTTTGTGGCGTAACCTACCAGAGCCACATAGATGGCGATCAACAGCGGCCCCAACACCCAGGGTGCCGCGGCGCCCAGTGCACCTTTGGCCCAGCCAACGCCGTAGTAAACGGCAAAGGTCAGTACCGACAGGCCAATCAAAATGACCACCCAGTTCAGCAGGCGCTGAGCCAGGGTCGGGCGATTGGGCCGCTCCATGCCCTCCATTTTCAGCTTGCAGGCTTCCAGGTGAACGATATAGATGAGCGCCACATACGAAATCAACGCAGGCAAGATCGCATGCTTGATCACTTCCAGGTAGGAAATGCCGACATACTCAACCATCAGGAAGGCAGCAGCACCCATAATAGGCGGCGTCAGCTGGCCGTTGGTGGATGCTGCCACTTCCACAGCACCCGCCTTGGTGGCCGGAAAGCCCACCCGTTTCATCAGCGGAATGGTAAAGGTGCCCGTGGTTACCACGTTGGCAATGGACGAACCGGAAATGACACCGCTGAGGCCGCTGGAGACCACGGCCGCCTTCGCAGGCCCGCCGCGCATATGCCCCAGCATGGCGTAGGCAACCTTAATGAAGTAGTTGCCCGCACCCGCACGCTCCAGAAGCGCTCCAAACAGCACAAAAAGGAATACAAAGCTGGTGGAAACACCAAGTGCCACACCAAACACACCCTCTGTGCCCAGCCATTGGTGCGATGATAATTTGCTCAGGCTCACCCCCTTGTGGGAGATGACATCGGGCATGTAGGGTCCCGCGAGCGAGTAGGTAATAAAGACCGCAGCAACAATGGTCAGCGGCAGGCCAAGGGCTCTGCGGGTCGCTTCAAGCAACAACACCAGCCCTGCCAGAGCCACCCAAAGGTCTGCCGTTATCGGCGCTCCCGGGCGCTGAGCCAGCTGGTCGTAAAATACATACAGATAAGAGGCCGTAAACGCAGCGGCCAATGCCAGCACCCAGTCGTAAACGGGCACCTTGTTGGCATGCACCCCTTTGATCATCGGGAATGCCGAAAACGCGAGAAACACCGCAAATGCAAGATGGATCGAGCGCGCTTCTGTGGAGTTGAAAATACCGAAGTTCAGAGTGAACGGCAGAGGTGAGGCAATCCAGAGCTGGAACAATGACCAGCACACCGGAACGATAAACAGAATAACCGCCGCTGGGCCTGTGAGTGCCCGGCCACCGGTTTCGGTCTGTAAGAGTTGCTCAACCTGGCTGGCATCCACACCCGTTCCGGTTCCGGGATCATTCTTTGCCATAGAGTTGTCCTGTGATGAAAGATATCCGTACTGCGCCAGTAGAGCGGGCTGGCGCCCACCCTACCGGGATACCCTGGCCGATCAGTCGATCAGGCCGGCTTCACGATAGTACTTGGCCGCACCCGGGTGCAGAGGCGCACTCAGAGCGTCCGAGACCATTTCTTCTTTCTTCAGGTTGCCAAAGGCAGGGTGCAGGCGCTTGAAACTGTCAAAGTTCTCGAAGACTGCCTTGACCACTTCATACACCACGTCTTCCGGTACATCGGTGGAGGAGACGAAGGTAGCCGCTACACCAAAGGTGGTGACGTCTTCATCAGAACCACGATACATGCCACCTGGAATCACCGCCTTACGATAGTACGGGTTATCGGAGATGAGTTTTTTGGTGGCTGCGTTGTCCACGTTCACCAGCACGCTGTCACAGGAAGTCGTCGCTTCCTTGATGGCACCGGACGGGTGGCCAACGGTGTAGAAAAAGGCATCGATGTTACCGTCGCACAGCGCCTGGGACTGCTCCGCTGCCTTGATTTCAGCCGCCAGGGCATACTTATCCATGCCCCAGCCCATGGCATCCATCAGGACTTCTGCAGTCGCGCGCTGGCCAGAACCCGGGTTACCCACGGAGACCCGCTTACCTTCCAGGTCTTCAAAGTTCTTGATGCCGGAGCCCTTACTGGCAACGACCGTAAACGGTTCCGGGTGCAGGGAGAATACGGCACGCAGCTTCTCGTTCTTGCCTGCATCCTCAAACTGGCTGCTGCCATTGTAGGCGTGGAACTGCCAGTCAGACTGAGCAACGGCGAGATCGAGTTCGCCACTGCGAATAGCGTTGAGGTTATATACCGAACCACCGGTACTCTCAACGGAGCAGCGGATACCGTGCTCTTTGCGATCCATGTTGACCAAACGGCAAATGGCGCCACCCGCCGGATAGTAAACACCTGTGACACCACCGGTGCCGATGGTGACAAACCGCTGCTCTTGCGCAGAGACGGCTGAAGAAGCGGCGCCAAGACTGACTGCAGCGGCAACAGCAAAAGCGGAGGCTTTTAATTTCAAAGTCATGTGTGCTCTTCCTTTTCTTGGTCTTTATTTTTGTCCGCTGGCAACCTTGCCAGGCAAACATCACGTTCGAGATAGAACATAGAACACTTCGGGCTATAAATAAAGGAAGGATTAGCACGCTAACCAGCTGACCTTCAAACAAAAAAGCCCGCTTGCGCGGGCAATGATGTTTACGTAGTTGCAGTCAGGCCCTGTTAGCCGCCCTTGCCTTTTCCAGCATTTTTTCCGGGCGCAGCAGGAATCTTGCCAGCGCTGGCAGCAACCAGATAGCGCCCACCATGTTCCACAGGAACATGAAGAACAACAGAAAGCCCATGTCAGCCTGGAACTTGATCGGTGAGAAGATCCAGGTAACCACACCCAGGCCCAGGGTTACGCCGGTAAAGATAACCGCCTTACCCGTGGAGCGAAGGGTTTCGTAGTAGGCTTCCTGGAGCGGCTTGCCCTCCAGCAGGAACTTCTCGAGTTTGCTGTAGATGTAGATACCGTAGTCCACACCAATACCGACACCCAGCGCGATGACCGGCAAGGTGGCGACTTTGATACCGATACCGGATACCGCCATGATCGCTTCGCACAAAATGGATGTGAGGCCAAGCGGAACCACAATACAGGCAACGGCACGGATCGAACGGAAGGTCAGGAAACAAAGCAAACTCACCACGCCGTACACCAGCATCAACATGACGTCTTTGGCGTTGGAGATCACCTCATTGGTGGCCGATTCGATACCCGCATTACCCGCCGCCAGCAGGAAGGTATGCTCTTCATTGCTGTTCGCTTCCGCAAACTGCTCAACCTGCTCAACCACGGTCTCGAGGGTTTCCGCCTTGTGGTCTTCAAGGAACACTAGCACCGGCGTGAGACTGCAGTTGGTGTTGATCAGGCCTGCCGGGGCCTCCCGGATAGAGGCGTTAATGATGGTCTGGTTGCGGGAGATTTCATACCACTTCCAGTTGCCCTCGTTCAATGCCTTGGTAACCACCTTGGACACATCCGCCAGCGACGCTGAGCCCTGGACACCCGGAGTGTTCTGCAAGTCCCACTGCAGGCTGTCCATGGCCCTCAGAACATTGTACTGGGTGCATTGCTCAACCGGCGTCTTCACCATCACTACCAGAACATCGGCACTGGTCGAGTAGTTGTTGATAATGTAGGCATTATCCTTGTTGTAACGGGAGTCCGGGCGCAGCTCGGGCGCACCCTGATCCAGGTCCCCCACTTTCAGATCCTGCTTGTAGTAAAGGCCAAGCCCCAGGCCAATTACGGCAATCAGCAGAGAAACCGGCGCCACTCCCGGGTGCGCAAAGTAAGACAACACACGCCATTTGCGGTCTTTTTCCTCGGTATGGTTCTGAACGTGCCTGACGCCACCTTTGGAGATACCGATGTACGACATGATCAGCACGTGCAGCACCAGGTTGGTGATGATGACGAACGCCACCCCAAGGCCTGCCGCAACGGCGAGATCACGGATAACGTCGATCTCGATGAACACCAGGGTCAGGAAGCCAACCGCATCGGAAATCAGCGCCAACATGCCCGGAATGTATAGCGCCCGGAACGCCAGGCGCGCCGAGGTGACCGCATCAAAGCCTTTGGCAGACTCGACGGCCATGGCATTAACAATCTGCACCCCGTGGCTGATACCAATGGCAAACACCAGGAACGGCACCAGCACCGAATAGGGGTCCAGGCCATAACCCAGCAGGCGCAGTGCACCCAGCTGCCAGAAGACCGCGATGATCGACGTAAACACGGGCACCAGAGTCCCTGCGATGCAGCGGGAATACCAGAACAGCAGCAGCGTGGTGAGCACAATGGTGATACCCGCAAACCAGGCAATCGAGCCTATGCCCTCAATCAGATCACCTACTTTTTTGGCAAAGCCAACAATGTGGATCTGAACATTGGGGTTCTGGGCTTCGTATTTTTCCCGGATTTTCTCTTCCAGCTCACGGGAGAAGGCCGCGTAGTCCAGCGCCTCGCCCGTCTCCGGATTCTTTTCATACAGCGGTGCGTAGACAATGGTGGACTTGAAGTTATCAGATACCAGGCGGCCTACTTCATTAGATCGCAACACGTTCTGCCGCAACTGCTCGAGACTGTCCCGGGAGCCGTCATAGCCATCGGGAATCACGGTGCCACCCTGGAAGCCCTGTTCGGTTACCTCTACCCAGCGCACATTGGACGTCCAAACGGTTTTCAGCCCGGATCGGTCAACGCCCGGCAAGTAGAACACCTCATCCGTGATCTGCTTCAGAGTTTCCATGTACTCGGCAGTAAAGATATCTCCCTCTTCCACAGCCACGGCGATCCGGACAAAGTTACCGAGGTTGTCCAGATCGTCCCTGTGCTCCAGCATGTTGACGATATAAGGATGCTCCAGCGGGATCATTCGCTCGAAGCTGGCATCCGGCTGGATTTTGATGGCGTTATAGCCAAGAAAAAGCGTGAGGATGAAAAAGGCGATAAGAATCAGCGCCCGGTTATTAAAGATCGCACGCTCAAGAAACGGCTCCGCCTTGGGCGTTGTCAGGTAATGTTCACCCCTGTCATGCATCGGGTCAGACATTAATAAACCCCTCTATCCTTTGTTCTGTTGATGCCACACTCGGGGCGTTTATTTCAGATTCCGGCCGCGGGCGTCTGTGGTTTTTACACCACCCTCGCCCACCAGCAACAGGTTGGTTCCGGAGATCGGCACCACCGCCATCACGCCGGCCCGGTCTTCCCGGAAGTGAGGCCGGAAGGTTTCTCCGTGATTGCTGCTCATCAACACAGCGCCTCCGTTGCCCACCAGGGTAATCCGGCCGTCAGCCGCAACGGCCGCACTGTTCAGCGTGGCGTTGGCTTCGTTCGGCACCATTGTCCAGGTGCGCCCCAGATCGGTAGAAAGCAGGGCATTGCCACGCAGCCCGAAGGCGAGAATTTCGTTTACCCGGCTGGTTCCGGAAACACCAAACAGAGAGCCATCGTAGGGGCTTTCACGCTTCTGCCAGGTTTCGCCACCGTCGGTCGATACGTGAATCTGGCCAGCCTCACCGACAATGACCAGGCCGCCACCGGCAACTTCAGAGATGCTGTTGTAGTGGAAGTTGGTGGGGTTATCCAGCTGCGGCGCCCAGTCCTGCCAGGTGTTGCCGCCATCCCGGGTGCGCAGCACCATGCCGTAAGCACCCACCACGAAACCATGCTGATCGTTCTCGAACCAGACATCCAGCAACGGGTTTACCGGCCCGATATCCATGTCTGACTGGGCGTTCTCCATGGCGAAATACAGATCGTCGAGCGCCCACTCCAGATCTTCTTTCTGGTCTTCGGGTGCCTGCTCGATCTGCGCTTCCAGTTCGGCAATCTGTTCTTCCTTGCTGGCAATCACCAGTTCCGCAGCGCGAATGCCATCCAGCTGCAGCTGCCAGGTTTCTCCGGCATCACTGGAATGCAACACTGCGCCACTGTGACCAACGGCCCAGCCACTGTCAGCGGTGCCAAAATCGACGGCGGTCAGGGTAACCGACACCGGCACCTCTGCCTGAGTCCAGCTCTGGCCCTGGTCATCGGAATAGATGATGTGCCCCCGCTCACCCACAGACACAATCCGGTCGCCTGCTCGGGTTGCATCCGTAAGCAGCGACCGCGGTGCCAGCTCCGTTGGCCGGGCGGGCGTCTCCAGAATATCTGCCAATGCCAGCGCCCGGGGTGCCACCAGTGCTGCCGAGAGCCCCAGACAGACTGTACCCAGCGTTTCGCACATGAACCTTCTAGCCATTCAGATTGCCTTTACGTTGTTAGAATTCTGATACACCCATTGCCCGGCGTGCCGGGCAACCATTGTGCGCCTTAGTTAACGCACACTTCTGCGCCGTAACGACGACGGAGAAAAGTATCGCTTGTTGGGCACATCGTCGGAGAAGACCCGGGTGGTCGGTTCTTCCGTATCCAGCCCCAGAACGTGATAACGCCGCGCCTGCAGATCGTGGTAGACATCCAGCACCGTCCAGACCCCGGGCAGTTCGTAGTAGTTTTTCAGCATACCAACGGTCACTCGCCAGAGTTCACCACGGCCATCGTACTGATCCATCAGTACCACGTTCCAGCTATCGGCATCCACATAGAATCGGCGTTTGGCGTAAATGTGGCGCTCACCCTCTTTCAGATCGGCCTCCACCACATGCACCCGGTGCAGCTCCCACCGGGTCAGATCCGGATTCAGATGTGACATCCCGAGAATCTCCGAATAGGGCGTGCCTTTCTCGCCAATCCGGTAATTGTTGTAGGGAATATAGACCTCTTTCAGGCCTTTGTAAGACCAGGTGTACTTATCCATGGCCCCGTTGAAGATATCGGTATCATCTGCCGTGCGCAGGTTGTCTGCGGCCGCGATGGGCGAATCGTAACCCAGATTTGGCGCACGGCGCACACGGCGCTGGCCAGCGTTATAGCCCCAGCCATTACGGGGGCTGATGATCTGGTTCAGGGTCTCGTGTACAAGAATCGCTCCGCCGGCAAGGCGGGGTGGCGACTGGGTAAACGACAGGTAGTAGAAAATGACGTTGTCCAGCTCTTCTTCACTGCCGTCCGGATTATAGAAGTTGAAGAAAACTTCCTGTTGAGAGGTCACCAGGCTGTATTCACCGTTGGCCTGCACCGCAACCTCACTGGTACGGCGGGTACCGGAGATACCCCGCCAGCGGGTGAGGTGGTTCCACATGACCTGCCAGGCTTTCTCCTCATTGTTCCCGTGCAGAATCGGGAACGGATAGCCGCCGTAGGCACCACTTAGCCCCTCCGACTCGCCGACAATGCTGGCGCTGGTGGCGTTTTCCCGGATATTTTCCTCGACCCAGTCCGGCACGGCATGGGTGCGGCGCGACTGATATACCGGAATACGGAAAGTCGTCGGGTAGGTTTCGAGCATGGCACGAATACCTTCCGATAAATGCTCGCTGTAGTTGTCGAGATTGGAGGCGGTGATGGTAAACAGCACTTCATCATCCGGGAACGGATTGATGTGATGCTGGCCGGTACCCTCATAGCCCGCCGGAGGCTCACTCAGACCACCGTTCCAAGGGGGAATGGTACCAGCTTCGTTGCCAGCCTTGATGGAGCCGAACGGCGTTAGATCCTGGCCAAGGCGTGCAGCCTCAGACGCAGACACTGCCGCAGTAGCCGGTGCAGCGGCAAGCGACAACGCCAGAAGCCCGCCAAACAAAACATTTTTGTTGTGTGTCATGGTGCAACCTTCAATCCGTCTGGAAGCCTCTTCGGGCTTTTTTATTATGATCTGATACAGTTTCAGAACTTGTGACAGATTAGCTGCGTTCCGGAAAACCTGTCTATCGACCAAAAGTGCGATTTTGTCTCCGGAGTTGAAGGCGGAGCAGCCCTGACTGCCCCGCCCCGGGGTTAGCCAGCCAGGCTTTTGTGCACCACTTCGTAGACATCCCTGGACAACGCGGGCTTGTCGCGCACCCGCTCCAACGCGGTGCGCATCTGCGTGCTGTAGTTCGGCGCAAACTTCTTCCAGCGTGTCAGGGGTGCCACCAGGCGAGAGGCAATCTGTGGATTGCTGTCGTCGAGCCTGCACACCTGCTCTGCCAGAAACTCGTATCCGCTACCATCAGGGTTGTGGAACGCGGCCAGGTTCTGGCCTGCAAAAGCCCCCACCACAGAACGTACCTTGTTCGGGTTTTTCCAGTCAAACGCCGGGTGCGCCAGCAGTTGCTGAACCTGCGGCAACTGGCCTGCGCGATCACTGCCGGCCTGAACCGAGAACCACAGCTCAACCACCTGCGGGTCTTCACTGTAACGCTGGTAGAACGATGCCAATGCTTCTGTACGGGCCTGCTGGAAATCAGAATTCACCAGCGCACGCAGAGCTCCCAGCCGATCGGTCATGTTGTCGGCCTCTGCATACTGTGCCTTTGCCAGCTCCAGCGCGGGCTCATCACCGATGTGCAACAGCCAGCCAAGCGCCGTACTTTTCAGGCTTCGCTGAGCAATCGCTTCCGGGGTCAGCTCGTAGTCAACCGTACCCGTTTGGCGCCGGTAACAGGCCATCAGGTCGTCTCGCAGATTCTCGGCCAGATACGCCAGAACCCGGTCTCTGGAACGATGAATGGCTGCCGGGTCTGCCGAGTCTGACAACTCGATCAGATAGGCTTCGGACGGCAGTTGCAACATTTTTGCCACCAGCGCCTGATCCAGACTGGGGTCCTGCAACAAAGCGCGATAAGCCTCTACCAGACGTGGCTCTATTTCGGCATCATCCGCGGCCCCCAGCAGTGACTGAATCACATCTACCGCAAGACGCTGCCCGGCATCCCAGCGATTGAAGCCGTCCGGGTCGTGGCTCATCAGGAACAACAGTTGCTCGCGAGTCCACGGATAATGTACGCGCACTGGCGCCGAAAAACCCCGTAACAGCGACGGTACCGGGCGCTCTGTCAGACCATGAAATTCGAAACAATGCTCGGCCCGGGTTAGTTCCAGAACCCGCTCCTGCGGTGCCTCCGGGCTCTCACTCTGCAAGCGCAGAGGCAGAGGCTGACCCTCGCTTCCCAACAGGCCAAGCGCGAACGGAATGTGCTGCGGCTGTTTATCGGTTTGCCCGGGCGTATCCGGAACTGCCTGCCGGATCGTCAGGCGATAGATGCCTTCGGCCTGATCGTAATCATCCTGCACCGTCAATACCGGCGTACCGGCCTGCTGGTACCACAACCGGAACTGACTCAGGTCTCTGCCCGAGGCATCTTCCATCGCCCGGACAAAATCATCGGTAGTGACTGCCTGGCCATCATGGCGCTCGAAGTACAGGTCACTGCCTTTGCGGAACAAGGTTTCACCCAGCAGGTTGTGAATCATCCGCACGACTTCCGCCCCTTTCTCGTAGATGGTCAGGGTGTAGAAGTTGGAGATTTCCATGTAAGACGCAGGGCGAACGGGGTGTGCCATGGGCCCGGCATCTTCGGCAAACTGGGCGGTGCGCAGTAAGGTTGCATCTTCAATGCGCTTGACCGTGGGCGAACCCATGTCGGCCGAGAACTGGGCGTCCCGGAACACGGTAAAGCCTTCTTTCAGGCTCAGCTGGAACCAGTCGCGGCAGGTCACCCGGTTACCGGACCAGTTGTGAAAATACTCGTGGGCGACAATGGCTTCAATACGCTGGAACGTGGCATCGGTGGCGGTGTCCTGGCTGGCCAGTACGCAAGAGGAATTGAAGATATTCAGCCCCTTGTTTTCCATCGCCCCCATATTGAAGTCGTCGACCGCCACGATCATGAAGATATCCAGATCGTATTCCCGGCCATACACGTCTTCGTCCCAGCGCATGGATCGCTTGAGAGCGTCCATCGCGAAGTCGCATTTGTGGACATTGCGCGGCTCAACATACATGCGAAGGTCGATCTCGCGCCCCGAACAGGTCGTGAAGCGGTCTTTTTTCTCGACCAGATCGCCCGCCACCAGGGCAAAAAGGTAGCTCGGTTTCGGGAAGGGGTCTTCCCAGGTAACGAAATGGCGACCGTCGTCCAGCTCGCCCTGCGCCACCGGATTACCGTTGGACAGCAGAACCGGATAAGCGGCTTTGTCAGCCTCTACCCGGGTACGAAAGCGAGCCATCACATCGGGGCGATCCGGGTAATAAGTAATGCAACGGAAGCCCTCGGCCTCGCACTGAGTGCAGAACATGCCAGAAGACTTGTACAGACCTTCAAGCCGGGTATTGTTCTGGGGTTCGATCCAGGTAACAACGGTTAATTCGAACCGCGCCGGAACGTCTTTTACCCGCAGCTTGCTGCCCTCATCCTCATACCGGCTTGCCGGCAGCTGCTCGCCATCCAGTGCTACCGACTCCAGCCGGAGACTGTCACCATCGAGCTCCAGCGGGCCGGGGTTACCATCGGCAGCGGGATTGCGTTGAATGGTCAGGGTGTTGTGCACCCGGGCGCCGTCTTCGAACAGCTCGAAACGAAGATCCACGTGCTCCACCAGATACTGTGGAACACGATACTCTTCCAGGTAAATGGTTTGTGGCTGGTTGGTACGCATGAAAAGTCTCCAGATAAAAACAAGTGCGCCGGATCAGTCGAGAACCCGGAACCGGACTTCGTAGCCGGTGAACTTTCGGATATTTATGACCCCGGTATCAAGCATCAGGTACTGCCCCTTGACGCCCTCAAGCGTGCCCTCTACCTGGGGGCTCTTGTCCAGGTTGTGGGTTTTCACTTTCGCAGGCCAGACGTCGACCGGGTAACCCAGCTCCAGGCTGTGCTCATCCACCACGGTGATGCTGTCGGCACCATGCTCACTGCGCAGTTGCTCCAGATCGCCCGCAATCAGCGACAGCACCCGGGCACGCTCTTCCGCCAGGTTAAGCTCCGGCACGTCGCCCTTGAGCATGGCGCGCCAGTTGGTGCGATCTGCCACATGGCCCTTGCAGGCTACTTCCACCAGCCCGGCAAGATAACGGGTGGTTACGCGGGCCATAGGTATAGCCGCCACCGCACCCTGATCAATCCACCGGGTAGGCACCTGGGTGGCCCGGGTTATGCCGACTTTCAAGCCACTGGAGTTGGCCAGATACACCACGTGGCCAACCATGCAGTTACGCTCTCCCCATTCGGGTTCGCGGCAGGTGCCCAGATGGTAGTGGCATTTTTCCGGGCTCATGATGCAGGAGTCACACGCCGCCAGCTTCCGGAAACAGGGGTAACAGTAGCCCTGATTGAAGCTTTTTTTGGTAGCGCGGTTGCAATGGATACAGCGGATGACACCCTCATAGTCCAGCCGTATGTGCTGCCCTATCAGATCATTCAGGGCGACATCTGCATCCCCTACTTTCAGGGTATAGGTCACCGGGGTACCGGCTTCTGCCGGCATTTTTCGCAAACGGCCGGTTACATCGACAGAATCACTCAAGCCTTTACCTCAACAAACTGGTCGGGATCGATCTGATCTCCACTCTGCTTCCTGCGTACCGAAGGATCACAAGCTGTGCCCGCCTTCTCGCCACGATCCAGATACCCGGTTCGATCGGTTTCCGGCACATTGTGTTTGTTTTCGTAATAAATCACTGCCTCCAGGCTGATTTCGCGCTGCTCGCGGCTCATCGGCCGGCCATCGGGCCACTTGCCCAGCTCTATGGCCTGCTTGAGATTCCGGTAGACCGAAGGATCCAGCCGCTCAATCAGTTCTTCGTAGGTCATCAGTGCCTCCCGAACAAATATTTATAAAAAAAAGCCAATACCCTTTGACAATCAAGAATGATAACGATTATCATTAATTCACCAAATGAGGACGGTCGTAATCATTTGGTCTCTCTCATCAGGAGCTTAATAGCTCATTTATAGCCTCACCTTTTGGTGGGGCTTTTTTTATTTGCGCCCCCGAAACCCCGGCAACGGCAATGCGAAAGCCATCAGCAATCCCACCAGAAAGCCCCCAAGGTGAGCCTCATTGGCCATGCGCCCCAGACCAAGCAGTTCCGGCAAGGGAGTAAACCCAATCACCATCCAGGCAACCGCAAAGGTCATCAGCGCCGGGGGAAACTGGAACCTGGGCATACGCCGTTGGCTAAGCCAGCAGTACCCGAGAACACCGTATACCGCACCGGACAAGCCGCCGAACAGGGGGCCGGATACCAGGTACTGCAACACATTGGAGCCCAGGCTGGTGATCAACAACAGCAGTATCAGCCGGGGCCTGCCATCTATCCATTCAATCTGACTGCCCAGAAACCAAAGCATGACCGCATTGAAAATGATGTGGGTCCAGCTGAAGTGAAGAAAATCCGGGGTCAGCAACCGCCATACCTGGCCGCCGGACAAGGTAATCGCCAGCGCGTCCAGCCGACCGGTCAGGGTGCTGAAATCTTCCCAGGAAAACCAGCGCGGGTCCACTATCATCAGTGATGCAGCCACTGAGTTTTGCCCCATTCTGGTCAGCCAGACAGCCACCACAGCAAGGGCAATCACCCCGGCAACGATCGGAGCATGGCGTGGCGCTGGCTGCCAGCGGCCGCCGGGAGTTATCGGAGATGACGTTGAAGAATCCAAGAGTACCTCTCTGGCCGGTTAACGGGCCACGCTGTCTTCACTGGTGGGATAATCCGGCTGCTCCGGCCGGTCTACATCTACCCAGACAAACTTGTCTGCTGACAGGGCTTTCTCACCGTCAAACCGGTACGCGGCCAGCTTACCGTATTTGACGGCGCTGTAATCAATGCAGGCGACATTGTTCTTCAGGGGCGCCGGAGCACCGTCCATCCAGTAATGGCCAACGAATACCGGCAGCAAGTCCTGCGGATAGCTCAGCAACTGTTTTCGCTCTTCTTCGCCAATCGGCATTTTAGCCACCGGGCGCGGCAAAGGATCCGGCTGAAACACCACATCAGCATAGGTGCGGGGATCATCTGCCCAGAACTTGGTGCGGAAAAATTCCCGCACGTAGCCGTCCCGGCCCGTAATACTCATGCCGTCTGGCAGGCGCAGGTCTGTTCCCCTTAGAAGGGTATCCATTACCTGGCCCGCAAACGACTCGATTGCAGACGACGCATGCAGAAAATCTTCATCAATGCAGGCACCCTTCTGGCGTTCACGGAACTGATCGATCAGGGTCTGATCCCAACAGGCATGCACCACCCGGAAATCCTCCTCTTCGATGAACAGCGGAATGGTATAGAACCACTCCAGAAACTCGTTCCACTCATGAGGATACGCATGGAACTGCTCAAGAGTTTCCTTGATCAGCCGGTTGTGCCTGGCGTTGTGTTCCCGCAGGAATTTTTTGCCGCTGCCCGGGCGGGCGCGGGTGCAGTATCCAAGCGCGTTGTATTCATGGTTGCCCATCACCATGCGCGCCGCCCCGTGCTCCACCATATCCCGCACCAGGTGGAGTGACTCGCGTATACGCGGGCCACGGTCGATAATGTCTCCGATAAAGATCGCCTGCCGGCGGGGGTGCTGGTATATGCCACTGATTTTCCGGTAGCCCATCTGCTCGAGCAAACGCTCCAGTGTATGGGCACAGCCATGAATATCACCGATGATGTCGTAACCGCGGTTTGCGGTGGTTTTTATCGCCGCCATGATCAACTCGCTGCTATTTCGCTTGCCCAGCCTAGTTTATCCCGGCAGGTTGCGTAGAAATTATGGTCTGTGGGGTGAATCAGACGGATTTTGAAGGGTTTCTTGGTAATACGGATGATATCCCCCGGGGCGCAGGCTATGTTCATCTGGCCATCAAAACTCACCTGCGGATACGCCTCGTTGGTTTCCCCGATCACCAGCTTGATCTCGCTCTTGCCATCTACAACGATCGGCCGGCTGCTGAGGGTATGAGGGAACATGGGCACCAGCACCACCGCATCGAGCTTCGGATGCATGATGGGGCCACCGGCAGACAGCGAGTAGGCCGTTGAACCCGTTGGCGTGGCCACTATCAGCCCGTCCGAGCGCTGGCTGTAGACAAAGTGGCCATCAATGTACAGATCAAAGCCGATCATTCGGGTGGATTTGCCCGGATGCAGTACCACGTCGTTCAGGGCAGAACCGTAACCAAGTGGCTGGCCGTTGCGCTCCACATGACCGTCCAGCAGGAAGCGGGTTTCCTCGATGTACTCGCCGGCGAGCACCTGCGCCAGCCTCTCTTCCAGGTCGGATGGAGAAATATCAGTCAGAAAGCCCAGCCGCCCCCGATTGACGCCCAGGATAGGTATTTTCGATTTGGCCAGTTCCCGCGCTGCCCCCAGCAGACTGCCGTCGCCACCAACCACTATGACCAGATCGCAGATTTCACCCAGCAGTTTCTTGCTGGCCACCTGATGGCCATGCCCGGGGATCATGCTGGACGTGCCTTCTTCGATGATTACCTGGTAATTATTGGCGGTAAGGTATTGTTTGAGCTGGCGCAGGGTTTCCACAACCTTGACGCTGCCCATGCGACCGACGATGCCGATATTCCTGAACTGATCCATGAGGTATCCCGTGGTGTCTGAATGAGACAGGGGTCATCCCGGGGCTGGCTGAATGGCCAGAAGTCGCGGGCGAGCCCCTGTTCTGCCTGGAACAGGGCTACAGTTTAACGAAACTCGGCGCGTTTCGGAAAAGATGAAGTTTATCCCGCGTGCTCCTCGCACCGGTCACTGACACCGGATTCGAATTCTGCAGGCTGGGTAACCCTCATGATCGGCTCATTGCAGGGGTTACCGCTGGCGTCTGTGTGCGTGCACACCGGGTGTTCGTAATGGGCCAGCCATTCCTTGTAGGCAGGCTCATTCAACCCACAGCGTTCAGCCGCATAGGCAAGCGGGTGATTGAAATAGGTTTCGATATCGTCGTAAGGCAGGTTAATGTGGCCAACGCCGGGGTGGTAGGCCACCAGGAACACCGTCTGCTTGCGCAGCTCTTCCAGCAGGGACTCTTCCGGCGGCTGCCGGTGGCGCAACTCGTGATTCTCCCGCTCCAGCACCACAAGCTTGTCGCCCCGCAATTCCAGTTCCCGCTGTTTACGCTCCAACTGCTCTTGCAGCAGTACCGTTTCTGCGCTGACACGGGCACCTTCGCCGTTGTCCTGGTCTGCAAAATCACCACTGGCGATTTCTTCCTGCATGGCGAGGTACTGCTCGTTCCGCTGGGACAACATCCGTTTCAGCTGCTCGTTGGCGACTTTCAGCCGCTCACACTGCTGCTCGATCTGGGCAATGTCTGCCCGCAGCCCCTGTAACTCAAGCCGGTGCTCACGGTTCAGATCTGCCACGGAGTCCCGGTGCACGCTTTGCAGGGTTTTGATTCTGAGGCGCTGCTCGCGCAGCAACTGGGCAATACGGGAGCGATCACTGTCGCCAGAGTTGCCAGACGGCTCCTCCGTGGCGGTCAGTACCGGGATGTCGTCGTCGCTGACGGTTTCCGCTTTCCGGAACCGAAGTGCGTTGGCGTCTACCGCTTTTCGGATCACCTGAAAGTGATTGCTTCCGGGCGTCATGTCCGGGTCCCAAAGCTCATCTGCGAACGCAGGATCCGGGCATTGGCTGCGGCAGACCAGCCGAATGGGGCCGCCCCCGAGATTCGGCCCTTTGGCGCCTTTCTCGGCAAGGGCTTCAATGGGAAGGCTCCAGCTGCTGTCTGCCCGCCCTTCTTCATCAAACCAGATGCGAAAGAACACCAAAGCGCTTACGGTCAGATCTGTGTTCAGGTTGACCAGAACAGCGCGGACATCGGTTTCTGCCAGATCTGACAAACCAACATAACCATCCAGAAAGGCGCCGAATTCCGACCACCGCATCTGCCTGGCCACCTGGCCTTCCTCGATAAACAAGACGGCCGAATACCCTTCGGCCGCCTCACTGGCAATCACCATCCATTTTCTCCGCGCTTCGCCTTTTACGGCTGATACCCTTGCTACAGTCTAGCCAGAGCGGGGCCGAAGCATAGAGAAAATCTGCAACGTTTTGTGATCAGAGTTCCGCTGCCAGCCTGCTACCCTGGTTGATGGCGCGCTTGGCATCCAACTCAGACGCCACATCCGCACCACCAATCAGGTGCACTGGAATACCGGCCGCCTCAACACCTGCCTGCAGTTCCCGTAGGGGCTCCTGGCCGGCACATACAATGATGGTATCCACTGGCAGCAGCTTGTCCTCGCCCTGTTCGGCGCCTTTCGGCGTAACCGTGATGTGCAGGCCTTCGTCGTCAATCTTGCGATAGCTGACACCGGGCACCATCTGAACATCCCGGTTTTTCAGGGAAGTGCGGTGAATCCAGCCGGTGGTCTTACCCAGGTTTTTACCCACCTTGGACGCTTTACGCTGCAACAGGAAGACCTCCCGGGCCGGAGCCGGAACCTCCGCTGTCATGCCCTTGATACCGCCCCGGTGCTCAACCGTCAGGTCTACGCCCCACTCTCTCATGAAGTGTTCGGTATTCAGAGACGGCGATTCGCCCTTGTGCACGATAAACTCAGACACGTCGAAGCCGATACCGCCAGCCCCGATAACCGCCACTCTCTGACCGACAGGCTTACGCTCCAACAGGGCGTCCAGGTAGCCGATCACTTTCGGATGGTCGATGCCCTCGATATCTGGCGTACGCGGCTCAACACCCGTGGCCAGAATCACCTCATCGAAACCACCGGCTTTCAGGTCTTCAGCGGTAACACGGGTATTCAGGCGCACATCGACGCCGGTTTTGTCGATCATCTTGCGGAAGTAACGCAGGGTTTCGTAAAACTCTTCTTTACCCGGGATCAGCTTGGCCACATTGAACTGCCCGCCGATCTCGCTACCCGCATCAAACAATGTGACTTTGTGCCCACGCTCTGCGGCCACTGTTGATGCCGCCAAGCCTGCGGGCCCTGCCCCCACCACCGCAATGGATTTGGGCCTGGCCGTTTTCACATAGGTCAGCTCGGTTTCATGGCAGGCACGGGGGTTTACCAGGCAGGAGGTAAGCTTGCCACTGAAGGTGTGATCCAGGCAGGCCTGGTTACAGCCGATACAGGTGTTGATTTCTTCCGCCCGATCCTGCTCGGCCTTCAGCACCAGATCAGCATCTGCCAGGAACGGCCGCGCCATGGAAATCATGTCGGCATCACCCTCCGCCAGAACCTTTTCTGCCACATCCGGCATATTGATCCGGTTGGTGGTTACCAGAGGAATGCTGACCTCGCCTTTCAGACGCGCCGTTACCTTGGTGAACGCCGCACGGGGTACGGACGTGGCAATGGTCGGTACCCGGGCTTCGTGCCAGCCGATGCCGGTATTGATAATGGTGGCACCGGCCTTCTCGATTTCCTTCGCCAAATGCACCACTTCTTCCCAGGTGCTGCCGTCTTCGATCAGATCCAGCATGGACAGACGATAGATCAGAATAAAGTTCTCGCCCACGCGCTCGCGTACCCGGCGCACGATTTCCAGCGGCAGGCGAATGCGGTTTTCATAGCTGCCGCCCCAGTGATCGGTGCGGTGGTTGGTATGAGAGACAATAAACTGGTTAATGAAGTAGCCTTCAGACCCCATGATTTCAACGCCATCGTACCCGGCCCGCTGAGCCAGAGCCGCGCAGTTCACATAGTCCTCGATCTGCTTCTGGATACCCTCTTCGTCCAGCTCTTTGGGCGTAAACGGGTTGATCGGGGCCTTGATGGCAGACGGTGCAACCAACTGCGGCGAGTATGCATACCGGCCCGCATGCAAAATCTGCATGCAGATCTTGCCGTCATTTTCGTGTACTGCCTGAGTAATGACCTTGTGCCGATCCGACTCTTCTTCCGTACTCATCTTGGCGGCATTCTGGAACACAGCCCCTTCACTGTTCGGGCCTATGCCTCCGGTCACAATCAATCCGGCGCCTCCACGGGCACGCTCGGCATAGAAAGCAGCAAGCCTTTCGAAACCGTTTTTAACCTCTTCAAGCCCGGTATGCATGGAGCCCATCAAAGTGCGGTTACGCAGCGTTGTGAAGCCAAGATCCAACGGCTTGAGAAGGTTCGGGTACTTGCTGATGCCAGGTGCGTCGGCCATGGGTGTGCTCCTCATCAATTCTGATTATCAGGAAGCATAAGCTTCCCCGGTTATGGCATTACATTACCCCGCCCCTTGCACACCAACAATATCCCCAGATAACATTTGATTATCTTTTAACGACATTTGAAATTGAGAATGAACTCCGCTCCACGCCCTCTAAAAAACTCACTGGGTGATATCAGCCTGCTGTACGTGGCAACCCTGCTGCGGGCGGCCGCGGCGGAAGGCGCCCGCCCCGACCTCCTGACCAGCCAGTTTCATCTGCCTGAACCGGAGGGCGCTGCAGCCGAAGCCAGAATCAGCATCCCCAGATTCATGCGGCTTGGCCACGCCGCCATCAAGCTAACCGGCAATCGCGCTCTTGGCTTGCGCATGGGAGCCCTGACACGGCCTGTAGATGCCGGTATTGCCGGGCTTGCTGCAGAAACTGCAGACAGCGTAGCCGGGGCCCTGGCCACGCTGGTGCGCTACTCTGCCCTGTCGAGCCAGAATTCCCGGGGTGCTCCCGGCCTGATTGCCCAGAGCAGAGTTCTTCATTTCTACTCGATCAGCCCGTACAACGCATACAACTATTTTGTGGTGGACTCGGTACTCTCGGCCTGGACTCAACTGATCCGGCACATGACGGGGCAATACGACGTGCTTGAACGGGTAAGGATTGAGTACCCGTCTATCGGTATGGACGATCTGTTTGAGAGCTGGTTTCGCTGCCCGGTCGAGTTTGGCGCCGCAACCAACGATATCAGAGTGAGGGAACCGATCTGGGCCAGTGCGCCTGCTCAGGCTCACGCCGGTATGCATGAAAAACTGGCCGGGCTCTGCGAGCAGGAGTTACAGCAGATAAAACGGGGCTGGCGCATGACTGATCGGGCCCGTATGCAGCTGACACCGCTGCTGGTAGAGGGCAGTCTGTCGCTGGAAACGCTGGCAGCAAAGCTGGGCCTGTCACCCTGGACGCTACAACGGCAACTGGCAGACGAAGGCAGCGGTTTTCGCCAGCTTCTGGACGACACCCGCAAACAACTGGCGGTGGAATATCTTCGGGAAACAGACAGCTCACTGTCAGAAATCGCCTGGCTGCTCGGCTTCTCTAACCCGCCCGCATTTCACAAGGCGTTTCGAAGATGGCAAGGCATGAGCCCGGGAGAATACAGAACCAGAACTTCAGAGAGATAAAGCGAGAAAAACTAGAGAAAAGTTGGCGGAGCGGACGGGACTCGAACCCGCGACCCCCGGCGTGACAGGCCGGTATTCTAACCAACTGAACTACCGCTCCGCGTAGTCTTACAGAACTTTCTGCTGATTGCTCTGTGACAACGAGGGCGCATTATAAAGATCGCCCCCGGCATGTCAACGCTTTTTCTGAATTAATTTTATTTTTTTTGAAAATCAGGCTTCCGGGACTGTCGTTGATACTACAGCGCATCAACCATCACATCCCGGCCACTGGCCAGTTTGCGGTATTCAATGGGCGTGTTGCCGGACCAGCGCTTGAAAGCGCGATAGAAGGTGCTGGGCTCTGAAAAGCCGGTCAGGTATACAATTTCGTCGATGGATTCATCGGTGGTGGCCAGCAGTTGCCGGGCCAGGCGATACCGGAAATCCGCCAGCACCTGATTGAAGCTGGTTTCGGCCTCAGTCAGGCGGGTACGCAACGTTCGGGCCTTGATTCCAAGCCTGGCGGCTACCGCATCCAGAGTCACCTCACCGCCATCGAGCAGCTCCGCCACAATACGCTCAACCTGGCCGACGATATCCTTTTTCTCCAGCCGGGCCACCTGCTCACTGGCAAAGCGTTCGTGCAGCGCCAGAAGTTCCGGCTCAGCGTGTGCGGAAGCATGGTTTAAAAGGTTTGCCGGGAAATAGAGCCGGTTTTCTTCCGCCCCGAACACCACATCGCACCCCAACACCTCGCGCACATGATGCTGCCCCCGATCACGCTGGTGCTCAAACTCTATGCGGACAGGCTGAAAACAGCCATCGGTAATGGAGCGGAAGAACGTAATCAACCCCTGCACAAAACACTCGTTGAAATGCTTCAGGCGCCGAACCTCGTCCGAGGCGGTCTCCAGAACCATGCACACTTCTGTGCCTTCAATGAAAAAGTCGGCTTTGGCGGCGTCGCTCAGCAGGCGCTGGTAACTCTGGGCCCGCCTTAACCCTTCTCCGAAGGTGGGGCTGCTCAAAAAGAGATACTCAAGCACCTGCCCTTTGTACGCGGGCAACAGGCTGCCCAGATGCAGCCCGATATCAGGATCGCCGGAGACCTCCTCCACCACTTGCCAGAAGTAAAGCTGGGCATTATGGGGCGTTCTTAACTGATCGGTATAAACGTAAGTCTCGTCAACACCCAGGCGGTCGAAGATGGCGCCTGTATCCACTCCCTTGCGCTTCATAGCCTCGTAAATCAAGCGCAACATAACGCCTGCATCACGTAATTCCTGCATAGTGTCCCGCTTTTTTATTCATGGTTGACGGCTTCGGCCCACCGGACAGCCTTCGGCGCAAGCCGGATCCATGCGTGGTGCCCCGTCTGGCCGGGCTTGCCAGACTTTAGTCGTAGATTAGAGCATATCCAGGGTCAGAACCACAGGTTCCACCGCAGTGGATATGATTTAAGCCAAACCAATCACACTGTTGGTGAACTCGTGACTTGTCTGGCTGGAGGGAATTTCAGGAATCAAACAGCACAGGCGATGCGCCCCTTGCCGCAGGGCGCATCGGTTGGATCAGGCTTCCGGCGCGCAGGGTTCGCCTTCAACGCCAGTAACGGGCAAGGTAAACCAGAAGCAGGCGCCTGCCCCCTCCTCTGGTCGCTGGTATCCGATTTCACCACCCTGGGCCTGAATCAATGACCGGCAAGTAGCCAGGCCAATGCCCATGCCATCGTCTTTGGTGGTATGGAACGGATGGAAAAGTTTATCTTCAGCTTCTTCGGCCACGCCTACGCCATAGTCCCGCACTTCCACACGGACACACTGGATGCCGCAGCGGCTGGCGCTGACCTCTACCGGAACACTGGAGTCGGCACTGCGAGTGGCTTCCAGTGCGTTACGGATCAGGTTCAAGGCTACCTGCTGAACCTGTATCGGATCGGCCAATACATCCGGTAGCTGTTCCTCAACCCAGACATCGATGCCGCCTTCGTTATTGCGCATATCCACCTCGGCAAACTGCCGGGTATCCTCCAGCAGATCTGGTAACGACAACACTTCCTTGCCGGTGGCAGGCTTTTTCATGAAACGACGGATACGGCGAATAATTTCACTGGCCCGATGGGACTGGGCTTCAATCTTGTCGAGTGTTTGCTGCAACAGCTCGGGGTCTGGCTGCTCTTTCGCCATTATACGCTTGGCCACCCGGGCGTAATTGGTGATGGCGGTAAGCGGCTGGTTCACCTCGTGGGCAAAGCCCGCAGCCATCTCACCCATGGTACTCAGGCGCGAGGTGTGAGCCAATTGGTCGCGTTGTTCCTGCACCATGGCCCGGGCGTCCTCCAGAGCCTGCTCGTTTTCCAGCTCGACCGTGATATCGCGAAACACCACCACAGCGCCGTGCAGCTCTTCATCGTCCAGCTTGGGAGCCGCACGGTACTCCGCCGAGAACCCGGTACCATCGGCCTTCAGCATACGGATATCCCGCTGATGTTCAGCCACACCCTGTCGGCAGGTTGCCATCACCGGCAGGTTGTCCTCGGCGTCTGCCGCGGTTGAAAAATGCAGGGCGAAAAAGCTTTTGCCGATCAGGTCTTCTGCCGGGCAGCCCATAATCAGGGCCGCTGCCGGGTTGGCGAATTCGATAATACCGTCTTCATCAAGCCCGTAGATGCCTTCACTGATCGCGTTTAGGATGCGGGTCTGGTCGCCCTGAAGCTCGCGGTTTCGAGCCTGCAATTCGCGCTCCAGGCGAATAACCTGAGCGTGGGTTTTTACCCGCGCAATAACCTCCTGGGATTGAAACGGCTTGGAAATATAATCGGCGCCACCAAGGGCGAAGCCCTTGACCTTGGCCTGCAGATCATCCAGTGCAGACAGGAAAACCACCGCCGAATCGGCGGTGTTCGGGTCCGCTTTCAAACGCTCACACACCTCATAACCATCCATCTCGGGCATCATGATATCGAGAAGAATCACTTCAGGGTGGTGGCGGTGGGCAAGGTCCAGAGCCTTTTCGCCTTCGTTGGCAATCAGCAACCGGTAACCTTTGTCTTTCAGGGTCTCGTAGAGGACTTTCAGGTTCTGCGGATTATCATCCACAAGCAGAACCGTAACCTCTGCGTTCTCGTTGACAACGTCAGTCATAGAATATGGCCGGTTATTAACATTCAAACATCATGGCGGTGCCGGCCAAGTTAGTCGATAAGGTCCTTCACGGACAATACCATACGTACCAGGTGGGCCAGAGAATGGGTGCCCATCTTGTGCATCACGCGGGAGCGGTGAATCTCCACTGTGCGCTGGCTGATCTCCAACTCGATGGCAATTACCTTGTTGGCCTGGCCCGCAATCATGCGATCCATGATTTCCCGTTCGCGGGGCGTCAGGCTCTTCACCCGGCGAATAATTTCCTGTTTTTCATCCAGGGTTTTGCGTTGCTCCCGATCCTGAGCCAGCGCCGCTTCGATCTTTTCCAGCAACGCCTCTTCACGGTACGGCTTCTGGATGAAATCGACCGCGCCCTCTTTCATGGCATCCACCGCCATGGGCACATCACCATGTCCGGTCACAAAAATGATCGGCAAAATGGAATGTTTGTCGTTGAGTTTTTTCTGCAGTTCCATGCCATCCATACCCGGCATCCGGATATCAAGCACGATGCAGCCCGCCATCTTGTCGGAGTAATCCTTCAGAAACGCCATGGCGTTTTCATAGGTTTTCACCGGCTTGCTATCGGATTTCAGCAGGAGTTCCAGTGAATCGCGGACCGCCTCGTCATCCTCTACTACAAAAACCGTTTGCTGGATATCAGTCATGGATCTGTACTCTCCTGTCCGTTTTGTTATGGGGCCGGTCAGTGGATGGACGCATCTTTTTGATCGTCCCGGCTTTGCTCTTCCCGTTCGTGCTCGCGCATTTTTTCAAGCCGTTGCTGGATAATGCCAAAAACACTCTGCTTGGGATACTGGCCCTTGGCGTCCGGCTTACCGGCCGGTTTACCCAGTAACAGTGTAATCGCCTCTTCCACCCGGGCAACCGAATACACCGAAAACTTGCCATTGCGAGCAGCCTTCACCACCTCGCTGTCGAGCATCAGGTTCTGCACGTTGGTGGCCGGAATAATGACGCCCTGGGTTCCGGTGAGTTCACCCTTAAGCCAGCAGGTAGCGTAGAAGCCCTCGATTTTCTCGTTAACCCCGCCGATTGGCTGCACCTCACCAAACTGGTTCACCGAGCCGGTAATTGCCAGATCCTGGCGAACCGGCAGGCCAGACAGCGCAGACACCAGAGCGCAAAGTTCAGCCAGCGAGGCACTGTCGCCGTCCACTTCGCCGTAGTTCTGCTCAAAGGTCAGACTGGCAGAGAGATGCATGGGGTCGGTCACCGCAAAATGCGACGCCAACCAGGAGCTCAGAATCAGCACACCCTTGCTGTGGATGTTGCCGCCGAGCTTAACGTCCCGCTCGATGTCCATCACCGCACCGTCGCCATAATAGCAGGTTGCGGTTACCCGATTGGACAAGCCAAACTCGAAGCCACCGGTGGACAACACCGACAAAGCATTCACCTGGCCGACACAGGTACCGGTGGTGGTCACCAGTGTTGAGCCGTCGCGGATGGAATCGTAAAACTGATCCCGAATCCGGCTGCTGCGATACCGGGCACTTTCTAAAGCCCGCTCTACATGAATATCAGAGATCAGCCGCGCACCGGCCTGGCGGGCCCAGAAATCAGACTCCCGCAGCAGGTTGGCGATGTCGGCTGCGTGCAACGACAGGCGATCCTGGTGATCGGCCATGCGGGCACTGTGTTCGATAATCCGCGCCACGGCCTTGTTACTGCAGTGCAGCAGCTTTTTCTCCACCACCAGGCTGGCGATGAACTTGGCGTACATAAGCTGGCTTTCTTCACTGCGGTACATTTCATTCTCGAAATCGGCCGTCACCCGAAAGAGTTCCGCAAATTCCGAATCGTACTCCTGCAGCAGCATCCAGGTTTCCCGGTCGCCAAACAGCACAATCTTCACGTTAAGCGGCACACCCTGGGGCTCGATGGAAATGGTGCCCGACAGAGTAAGCTCACGCTCCAGGGAATTGATCTGGATGGTGCGGGAGCGCAGGGCGCGTTTGAGCCCATCCCAGACAAAGGGCTGTTCCAGCACCTTGATGGCGTCCATCAGCAAATAACCACCGTTGGCCCGATGCAGGCTGCCCGAGCGGATCAGAGAAAAGTCGGTAAAGACGGTGCCCTTGTAGGTAACGCTTTCCACATACCCGAACAAATTGTGGTAATTCGGGTTATCTTCCACCACCACCGGCACTTCGTTGGTCTTCTGGTGAACCAGGACATTCACCAGATAACGCCGGGGCATTTTCTTTTCCATTGCCGCCCAGGCAATCGCCGTCTGCTCCTCGTCTTCATCGAGGAAGATGTCCAGGTTCTCTGCCAGATCGGTACGCACCGCTTCCAGATAAGCCACCACATCGCTTTGGTCGCGATACTTTTCCATCAGCTCATCAATCTGGTGGCGGGAGATCCCCTCCAGGGTTTCCTGGTTCAGTGCCTGCTGCTTCTCGGCGTATTCCTGCTCCCAGTCTGCCATCTTGCGAAGCGCCTGGCGCAGGCGTTTCTCCAACTTATTGATGACTTCTTCGAATTTGTTGCGCTGGGCGTCGGTCAGCGCCTGAAAACTCTTGGCGGTATGCGGTTCCTCACCGTTCATGGCCACAAGGCGATAGCCCCCGGGCGTGGTCACGGTCAGGCTGACTTTCTTTCGCTTTGCCTGCTGGGCGACCCGGGCTAACTCTTCTTCCTGCTTACGCCCGTACTCGTCTTTCAGTTGCTCGGCGCGTTCAAGAAAACTGTCGCTGTCGAACGTCTGGGGAATCATCTTCACCAGCCTCGACATCAGCTTTTCCATGTCCTGTTTCAGGCGGGTGCCCATGCCAGCAGGCAACTGCAACAGTTTCGGATTCCGGGGTTCTTCAAAATTTGCCACGTAACACCAGTCATGGCTCTGGTGCTCCGTATCCACGTGGTGTTCAAGGAAGCGCAACATCATGGTGCGCTTGCCCAGACCGTTCAGCCCAACGGCATACACGTTATAGCCACCATGGGGCATGGCAAGAGCAAACCGGACAGCTTCCTGGGCACGATTCTGGCCAACAATTTCCGCCAACGGCTCCAGCTGTCGGGTGGTTTTGAACGGCAAATCCTTAAGAACGCAGGCTTTGTAGAGTTGGTTCAGCGGCAGAGACTTCAAATTTACTTCCTGTATTTATGGACAATTTCCGGAATCCGGCCGGCCATTGTAGTGCCTGCGCGCCCGCCTGTCGCGCCCCCGCGGTTTTATCCGCCCGCAAGCAGTCGCTCAGAATAACCCGGCATCCAGGCCAGCGGCCACATACATGCCCAGCTCCTGACATTGTTCTTCAAAGGCAGCCTGGTATTCACCCCGGCATATCAGGGGCTCCTGCACCAGTTTCCAGCGCAACCCTGTGGTGATGCTCTCAATGGCACGGCGAGTTCCGGTGCCGTCGTGCCCGGCGCGTACATAAAAGGCAAAAGGCAGGGCCTGGGTGTGTTCCAGGCAGGGGTAATAGCAGCGATCGAAAACGTCCTTGATCAAACCGGCCATGTAACCCAGGTTTTCCGTGGTGCCGATTATAACGGCGTCTGCGTCGAGGATATCCTGGGGTTGCGTCTCCAGGGGAGCTTTGGAGACCACATCAACATTTTCAATATCCGGGTGGCGGGCGCCGCGTTCAACGGCACCTCGCAACCTCAGAGTGTTCGGTGATGGCGCGTGGGCAACAATCAGCAGTCGCTTCATTCTGCACCTCCGAATCAGGGCATCAGAGCAGCTCGCCGTTCGCTTCCGCTGGCGCCTCGGCAGCCTCTTTCTTGTCCGGCTTCGGCATTAGCTTGTCGCGTACCTTGGCTTCAATTTCGTTGGCGATGTCCATATTTTCTTCCAGGAACTTGCAGGCATTGGCCTTGCCCTGGCCGATCTTGTCACCATTGTATGCGTACCAGGCACCGGACTTGTCTACGAAGCCTTCCTTCACGCCCATGTCGAGCACTTCGGCCATGTGGTAGATGCCCTTGCCGTACATGATCTGGAACTCGGCCTGGCGGAACGGCGGCGACACCTTGTTCTTGACCACCTTTACGCGGGTTTCGTTACCCACCACCTCATCACCGTCTTTGACAGCACCGATGCGGCGGATATCCAGACGTACCGATGAGTAGAATTTCAGCGCGTTACCACCGGTGGTGGTCTCCGGGCTGCCAAACATGACACCGATCTTCATCCGGATCTGGTTAATGAACACCATCAGACAGTTGGCGTGCTTGACGTTACCGGTGAGCTTACGCAGCGCCTGGGACATCAGGCGAGCCTGCAAACCAACGTGGCTGTCGCCCATTTCCCCTTCGATTTCCGCTTTCGGCGTAAGGGCAGCAACGGAGTCGACGATGATTACGTCCACCGCGTTGGAGCGCACCAGCATATCGGCAATTTCCAGCGCCTGTTCACCGGTATCCGGCTGGGAAACCAGCAACTCATCCACGTTTACGCCCAGCTTTTCAGCGTACACCGGGTCCAGCGCGTGCTCGGCATCGACGAACGCACAGGTCTTGCCTTGCTTCTGCGCCTCGGCAATCACCTGCAGAGTCAGTGTGGTCTTACCGGAACTCTCCGGCCCGTAGATTTCCACAATCCGCCCGTAAGGCAGACCACCAATACCCAGTGCAACATCCAACCCCAACGAGCCGGTAGATACCGCAGGAATGGCTTCTCTGGGCTGGTCGCCCATCTTCATTACCGCGCCTTTACCGAACTGACGCTCAATCTGGCCCAAGGCGGCACTGAGTGCTTTCTTGCGATTATCTTCCATTGCTGTAAACCCTCGTTACCTGAGCCGCTCAGCCGTTACGGCAAAGCAGCAAAACGTTGGGAAAGCCTGAACAGCCATCCAGCACTTTCCTGTATATTTGAACAGTATTAAAACACAAGGCCGGAGAGAGACCAACCCCCATTTCGGTGAAAACCTTCACAGGGTTTCCACAAATCGGGCAACTCCCTCTAACACAAACAAAACGGCCTGTCGGCGCACCTCATCCCGGTCACCCTGAAAGTGCTGCAGACAAGCCTGCGTTTGATCTTCGCCAGTGCCCCAGGCAAACCACACCGTACCTACCGGCTTGGCTTCACTGCCTCCACCGGGGCCCGCAACCCCGCTGATGGCAACCGCCACATCGGCACCGGTTAACCTCAACGCCCCGGCCACCATTTCCCGCACCACCGGCTCACTAACCGCACCGTGTTGTAGCAGGGTATCCTCGGCCACGCCCAGCACCGCCTGCTTGGCGGCATTGCTGTAGGTGACCAGTCCACCTTCGGTATACGCGGAGGAACCCGCCCTATCCGTCAGTATTTTCGCCACCCAGCCGCCCGTACAACTCTCGGCGGTCACCATCATCCGCTGTTTGCGTTCCAGCAACTGGCCCAAAGCATCGCCTGCTGCCGCCAACTGCTCATCTGTCACCCTCATGATGCGTTCTCCTCCAACTGTTCCGAGCCCGACCTTACACCAGGAAAACCTGCCAAAAAGCCACGATCTATCCGGTCTTTCCAGCGCCACACCCAGCCCCCGGAAAACACCAGCGGGCTGTAACTGCCAATGGCCCACTGGCTTCCGCCCGCCAGCAAATACAGAGAATAACGCCGCGGCCGGAATGGCTTGGTGGCCTGCCCGGCCAGAGCCGCCGCCAGATTGGCCGCCAGCACCGGCCCGGCGCGAACCGCGTGGACGCCCGAGCGGTCAAGCTGACCATCAACCCTGCTACAGGCGTCACCGGCGGCAAACACATTGTGATGAGAGACACTGCGATGGTCACTGTCCACGCTGACAAAACCCTGCCCATCCACTTCAAGGCCGCTGGTTCGAAGAAACGGAACAGCCTGTGCTCCGGTTGCCGCCAACACCAGATCCACCGTGAACTCAACATCACCCGCCCGTATCCGGCCGCACGGCTCAGCCTCAGCGTAGGCATTTACCACCTCCACCCCGCACTGCGTCAATCGCTTGCCAGCCCGTTTCCGGAAGCCCTCTGGAAAGCCCGGCAATATCCCCTTTTCACCGGCCATAAGAACCAGGCGCGTGCCTGACAGATGCCTCCGGGCGTGGGCAATCGCCATGGCCACTTCGGTACCTGCGGCACCGCCACCCAGAATCGCTACCGATAAACCCGGCAAGCTACCGTAATCTGCGGCCAGCCATTGCTCACTGAAATCTTCAATCGGCTTCACGCCCAGACCGTGATCCGGGGGCAAATCCGGCATCACCGACCTGGAGCCCACGTCAATGGACAGAAAATCGTAGCCAATGCTCCGACCATCTTCCAACAGCACCTCGTTGGCCGATGCGTTTATCGCCCTGGCCCGGCCAGCCATAAACCCGCCCCCGGCAGCCTCTATCACCGGCCGTACCGGAATACGGCACTGCTCCAACCGGTAATGGCCGGCAATCCAACCCGGCACCATGCCCGAATAGTATTGCCAGCGGGAGGGCGAGATAACCACCAACTCGGTATCCGGCAAAGGTTGCCTGACAAACTGCTTCAAAGCCACCAGGTGCGCATGGCCCGCCCCCAGTAAAACCAGTCGTTTCATTATGGTCTCTGTACGATTTTTATAGGCCGAGATGCGTTATACGCCAGCGCCCCGGTGTGCATTTGCCCGGGGAGAGTTACCGGCATCGCTCTGGTATTCTGTAAAGCAGGAGGCGCGGATGAGCACACACCACCAAAGCCAGACAGACGATACCAGCCTTGCGATCATCGTACCGGTTCTGAACGAGATAAAAACCCTGCCAACGCTACTGGCTCAACTGGCCGTTTTGCGCAGGCAAAAAACCGAGGTAGTGATCGTCGATGGCGGCAGCCAGGACGGCACCGCGAACGCGGCGCGCGCCCAGGGGTTCAGGGTAATAGACTCCGGCCCCGGCCGGGCCCGGCAAATGAACGCTGGCGCCCGCGCAACCCGGGCCGAAGGCCTGCTGTTTCTCCATGCTGATACCCGACTGCCCGACAACGCCCTTGCACTGATCAGCCAGGCACTGAAATCCAGCCCCCTCGCCTGGGGACGCTTTGATGTCCGGATTGAGGGAGCGTCCAGGCTCTTACCCGTTATTGCCTGGTTCATGAACCGGCGCTCCCGACTGACCGGCATCGCCACCGGCGACCAGGGACTGTTTCTAAACCGGGAACTGTTTATAAGAACCGGCGGTTTTCCGGAGCAACCGCTGATGGAGGATATTGAGCTGAGCAAACAATTGAAACGGGTCACCCGGCCAATCTGCCTGAGAGCCCGGGTAACCACCTCGGGCCGCCGCTGGGACGAGCGCGGCAGCTGGCGCACCATTCTGTTGATGTGGCAGTTGCGCTGGGCCTATTGGCGGGGTGTACCGGCAGAACAACTGGCGGCGCGCTACCAATGACATCAACCCGCATCATTATCATGGCCAAAGAACCCCGGCCCGGCCAGGTCAAAACCCGCCTGATTCCGGCACTCGGCGCCGAGGCCGCCGCGGAGCTGGCGCACCGGCTGCTGCGATATACGCTGGAGCAGGCAATCGCAGCGGACATCGGGCCGGTAGAACTGTGCGTCAGCCCAAGCGCGGCGGACGCATACTGGCAGCCCTGGCTGCAACGGGGTGTGGCAAGGATATCCAGCCAGGTATCAGGTGATCTGGGCGCCCGCATGGCCGCAGCGATCTCGAGAGCTTTGAATGCTGGCACCCCCGCCATGCTGATCGGTACCGACTGCCCGGATCTCACGGCCCACAAACTGCAGCAGATGGCAGCGTTGCTGCAAACTCACGACAGCTGCCTGTGCCCGGTCGCCGACGGCGGCTATTCGCTGCTGGGTTTGCAGCGATTTGACTCCAGCCTGTTCGAAAACATCCCCTGGAGCACCAGCCAGGTGGCCGCGCTCACCCGGCAACGCCTGAAAACGCTGGATTGGAGCTGGGCCGAAAGTGACACTCTGAAGGATATCGACGAACCGGATGACCTGAATGGGCTGGCCATGAGCTATCCCCAGCTGACAGATCGGCTGCTGCCCACACCTGCTCCATGATAAGATCGCGGGCTTTATCCGCCTGATTGGCCGATGCCTTAACAACCCAGAACACTGCCCGGAACCCCTGAGGAATTATGACGGATCTGTCCAAGCACACCCCCATGATGCAGCAGTACCTGAAAATCAAAGGCGAACACCCCAACGAACTGGTGTTCTACCGCATGGGGGACTTTTACGAGCTGTTTTACGACGACGCCAAAAAAGCCGCGGAGCTGCTGGACATCACATTAACCGCCCGGGGTCAGTCCGGCGGGAACCCTATTCCCATGGCGGGCGTGCCGTTTCATGCTGCGGAGGGCTACATTGCCCGCATGGTTCGCGCGGGCCTGTCCATCGCCATTGCCGAACAGATCGGCGACCCGGCCACCAGTAAGGGCCCGGTCGAACGGCAGGTGGTGCGCGTAGTCACTCCGGGCACCCTCAGCGACGAAGCCTTTCTGGAAGACCGCCGGGACAATTTGCTGGCGGCTATTTTCAGCCATAAAGAACAGTTCGGGTTCGCCTCGCTGGATATCTCCAGCGGCCGCTTTGCGGTGTCGGAACTGGACAGCCTGGAAGCACTGCAGGGCGAGCTGCAGCGATTACGCCCGGCAGAGATTCTGATCAGCGAAGACTTTCCCTATGGCGAACTGCTGGACGGCTTTACCGGCGTTCGCTGCCAGGGCCCCTGGCTGTTCGAGTCGGATACCGCCCTGCGAGTCATCACCCAGCAGTTGCAGGTACGTGATCTGACCGGCTTTGGCTGCGAAGACCTGTCGCTGGCTATCTGCGCGGCTGGCTGCCTGTTGCAGTATGCCAAGGAAACCCAGCGCACTGCCCTGCCCCACATTCGCAAGCTGACCCGTGAACGGCGCGAGGATGCGGTGATTCTGGATGCCGCCAGCCGCCGCAATCTGGAAATCGACACCAACCTGATGGGCGGCCACCAACATACCCTGGCCTGGGTGATGGATCGCACCGCCACTGCCATGGGTGCCCGGGAATTAAGGCGCTGGCTCAACCGCCCGTTGCGGGATCTCGACCGGGTACGGCAGCGCCAGCAAGCGGTGTCGGCCTTGCTGGACGGCTTCCACTACGAACCGGTACACGATCTGCTGAAGCGGGTGGGCGATATCGAACGCATTCTGGCACGGGTGGCCCTGCGCTCGGCCCGGCCACGGGATCTGGCCAGGCTCCGAGATGCCTTTCAGAGCCTGCCGGATCTGCAGGAGACACTGAAGCCCGTCAATTCTCAGCATGTGGTGAAACTGGCGACCACCATCGGCGAATACCCGGAACTGGCCGACCTGTTACAGCGAGCCATTATCGAGAACCCGCCAGTGGTCATCCGCGACGGCGGGGTAATCAGCGATGGCTTTGACGAAGAACTAGACGAGCTGCGCAACATCAGTGAAAACGCTGGCCAGTATCTGCTGGATGTGGAAACCCGGGAGCGGGAGCGCACCGGCATCTCCACCCTGAAAGTGGGCTATAACCGGGTGCATGGCTATTACATTGAAATCAGCCGGGCCCAGTCTGGCCAGGCGCCGGCGGATTACATTCGGCGCCAGACCCTGAAAAATGCCGAGCGTTTTATTACGCCCGAGCTGAAAGAATTCGAAGACAAGGCCCTGAGCGCCAAGAGCCGTGCCCTGGCCCGGGAAAAAGGCCTGTACGACGAGGTACTGGAAACCGTTGCCGAACAGCTTGCGCCCCTGCAGGATGCCGCCCAGGCTCTGGCCGAACTGGACGTGCTCAGCAACTTCGCCGAGCGCGCCACCTCGCTGCGCTTTGCCGCCCCGGAATTTTCTGAGGAACCGGGCTTCAAGGTGGAAGAAGGTCGACACCCGGTAGTGGAGCAGTTACTGGACGAGCCCTTCGTGCCCAATAACCTGCTGATGGACACCCAGCGCCGGATGCTGGTGATCACCGGCCCGAACATGGGCGGTAAGTCCACCTATATGCGCCAGGCCGCACTGATCGCCCTGCTGGCCTATACCGGCAGCTTCGTGCCCGCCGACAAGGCGGTGCTGGGCCCCATCGACCGCATCTTTACCCGCATGGGGTCTTCGGACGACATTGCCGGCGGCCGCTCCACCTTTATGGTGGAGATGACCGAAACCGCCAATATCCTACACAACGCCACCGAAAACAGCCTGGTGCTGATGGACGAAGTAGGCCGGGGCACCAGCACCTTCGATGGCCTGTCACTGGCCTGGGCCACCGCCGAGCATCTGGCGAGGCAGATTCGCAGCTACACCCTGTTCGCTACCCACTATTTCGAACTCACCCAGTTGGCGGATGACCTGGAACACGCGGTCAATGTGCACCTGACCGCCACCGAGCACGACGACTCCATTGTGTTTCTGCACAATGTCCACGACGGCCCCGCCAGCCAGAGTTACGGGCTGCAGGTGGCCAAACTGGCTGGCGTGCCCCAGGGCGTGATCAACAACGCCAAAGCCCAGCTCAGCCAGCTGGAAGGCAGTGCCTCAACCGGTGTTCAGGCAGCGCCACAAATTGCCGAGCCCGCACAGCCCCGGGCTGGCGCGGCGGTCAAAGCGCCCGAGATCATGCAAGGTGATATGTTTGCCAGCCTGGAGCCAAGTGCGGTGGAACAGGCGCTGGATAAACTTGACCTGGATGGCCTGAGCCCGCGGGAAGCTCTGAACCAACTGTATGAATGGAAAGCCTTATTGAAAAGATCACACTAACGCACGCAAGCGGTGCTAAAAATCGCTGGAAATTGACCTGTGTAATAAGGATATAGCAGGCCAATGCTTGCGGCAGTGTCGGGGGCTCCCTACAATATTGCACCAAATTATAAACGGGGCCGAACGAATACCTGGCTCCTGATGAGACTGAATCTTTTACGAACCAGGGATCTGACTATGGCGTTTATCGTTACTGATAACTGCATCAAGTGCAAATACACCGACTGTGTGGAAGTCTGCCCGGTGGACTGTTTCTACGAAGGCCCCAACTTCCTGGTCATCGACCCGGACGAGTGTATCGACTGTGCACTGTGTGAGCCTGAGTGCCCGGCGGAAGCTATTTTCTCCGAAGACGAACTGCCTGCCGGCCAGGAAGCCTTCGTGGAAATCAACGCCGATCTGGCTGGCAAGTGGCCGAACATCACCGAAAAGAAAGACCCGCTGCCCGACGCAGAAGAGTGGGATGGCAAGCCCGACAAGCTCCAGTACCTGGAGCGCTGAGTCAGGCCCGAACAGTAAAAAGGCCGGAGGCAATCAACCTCCGGCCTTTTTTGTTCAGGGCCCGCGATTACTGGTATTCGGAAAATTCATGGGGCTCCGCCGCCAGCGCCAGGCAGATACTCCCTGGCCCCACATAAATGGCACTGGTAATGCCCATCTGGGAAAGCAGCAGCTCAACGCCGTTCTGCTCGCAGGCATCCCGCAGCCGGTTCAGCCCCGGCAAATCCTCAATCTCCGTCCAGCTCAGGCCGCAAGACAGGCTCACGTAGGGCGTCAGCAACCCCGCCTCAACCCGTGCCACGGCGTAGTTCATCACCTTCTCTACCGCCACATTGAAATCCCGGGTTTTAGCCACCGGCTTACCTTCAACGCCCTGCCCGAAAATAATCGGATTGATGTTCAAGGCTTTACCCAGGAAGGCCGCAAACGCAGACACCGTCTTGTCGCCCCGGCGCCTGGCACGCTCCCGGATATAATGCAAATCCCGGGGAATCACACAGGTGTAGATCTTGTCGGTGAACGATTCCACTTCATGGCGCAGGGCGTTTTTCGACAAATTCTGACCAATCAGTTTCAGGGTGTGGGCCGCCAGCAAGCCCTGGCCCGCAAAGATCTGCTTGCTGTCGATCACCCGCATAGAGAACTTGCCATCCCGCCCCGCCGCCTTCCGGGCTGGCTCATAATTGGCCATCACCGCATTCATGGCTTCCGAAGCATTCTGAAAGATCTGGCTCCGGCTTCGGGTAACCGTCTCGCAAAAAGCCACATCAAATTCGGTAACGATCTTTTCCAGAAACAGCTTCTGGATCTGCTCCGTGCTGAACGCCTCGGTTTCCGCCTCATGGCCTTTATCCAGCAGGCCACTCTGGTAAAACTCCTGAGTACGCACGGGATCGTGATAATCAATGTATGTCTGGCCATCAATGATAGCGGTCACAGGCAGCACGAACAGATCGTGTTTTCGGGCAAATTCAAAAGGCAGGTCACAGGCGCTGTCAACGATCAGACCAACTCGCATGCTGTTTGTCTCCGGGCATGGGTGCTGCGCAGTCGGGCGCACCCTTTATTGTGATTATTCTGATACCGCCGAACATTACCGGGGCGGACTGTCAGCTGATCAAAATATGACAAATTGTCAGCGACATATCCACCACCGAATTCTCGAAACCACAAAACACCAAGGGCTCCTTGTCAAAAGACGTCTTCCAGATAGCGCCCTTGCTGTTGCAAGACATCAACATTCAGGCGCAGTGGCGCAAGAAGATCATCAAATACCTGCCTTACCCCATTGGCCATCTCTCTTCCCCCGCACACCAGAATCTGGGCACCGGTTTCAACCAGTTGCCTCAACGCCTTCTGATCCTGGCGAAGCTTGTCCTGAACATAAGAGCCGCCGTCGGCGCGCGAAAACGCCGTGCTCAGGCCGGTTAGCCGATGGTCCTCCAGATAATCGCCAAGCTCGGGCTGATAGAGAAAATCCGAAGTCGGGCTACGCCCACCCCAATACAGGTACATGGGGTTACGAGCCTTGTTCTTGCGGATAAAGCCGGTCAGAGGGCCGATTCCAGCCCCGGCGCCAATCAGAATGACGGGCCGGGTATCGGCAGCCGGGCGAAACCCAGGATTAGGCCGAACAAAGGCCGCTACCGTGTCACCCGGTTTCAGACTGTGCAGGAAACCAGAACAGAGCCCGCCCGGCTGTTTGCGGACGCAAATCTCGAACACGCCTTCACTTCGGGACGATGCCAGGGAGTAAAATCTCGGGGCCTCTGCACCGGGCGGCAGCACACCAAGCAGATCGCCAGCTTCAAATGCGGGCAATCGCCGAGGCCCAGAGCTCCGGAGCCAGGGTAAACGCAGCTCAGCCCCCGCCATCCGGAACCTGAGAATGCTGGTCGGTGCCTGCACCGCACACCCGTAATCCACCCGCTCGACCAATTCAAGCTCAAAGGTAGCGGGTGGCACCGGATCGTGGTGAAGCGCGAGGTCAACACCCAGTCGTGCACCGAGCTGGCGCCCCCAGTCACAGAACTTCTCCACAGAGCATCGGTCGATGAGTTCAGGCGGCAACATCGGATTCAGGCCTTTGCTGGAAAGAGCTTCGTCCACCCGCAAGGCATACCGGCAAAAGTGCGTGAATTGCCGGTCTCCGAACCCGAGCACGGCATAATCCAGTGGGCTTGAAGGCTGAAACGCCTGCAAGCGCTCCAGAAAGCGGCCGGCCGACGCGGGAGCCTCACCATCGCCATAGGTCGAGGTCAGCAACAACAGGGTAGACGCCTTTGGGTAGTCGGTGGCCAGCGCGTTCATATCTGCGCAATGGACACGAAACCCGGCTTGGGACAGGCTGCGCTGCAACGCTCGGGCAAAGCCCCAGGTGGTTCCGCTTTCGGAGCCCACCAGAACGACCATGTCAGCGTCCGGAATATTAGCGCTATCACAGGGTGTGGCTGAAGATCGCCGATGCCACCAGATCCTGGCGCCGGTTACCGACAAAACCGGCACGGACAGTGCCGATACCCCCAGTAGCAACGCCAGCCACCACAAGCCTTCACCGGTATGTAAACGCAGAATCCAATGCTGAACCACGCCACCGATAGCATGGGGCTGGAACTGTAACAACTCGCCGCTGGACTGATCCACAAATCCCATGCCCTGGGCGGTTGTCAGTGAATAGACATCCTGCGGATCATCCGGATAGGGAAACACCAGCTCCCGGAGCTCGTTAAGGTCAACCTGCGCGAGCGCCTTGAGCTGACTCACCGCAACCGGCTGCCCACCGGAGACCTCCGCAGGAAACGCCGGGGCGGAGTCCGACGCCTCCGGGAGTAGCCCGAATCGCTGTGCCGAAAGCAAGGCGCCTGTGACCGCCGACAGCAACAACCCGAGGCACGCCAGCCGGGCCAGTACCGCATGAATCCGCTGACTGCCAGTGCCTGCCATCGGTTGCATCAAAGCCTTCCAGCCGCCATTTCGCCGAACCAGCAAAAGTACCCCGGACACGCACAGAAACCCCATCATGGCGGCCAGCATGCCGGCCATAAAACGCCCCGGGGACGCCAGCAGAAAAGAGCGGTGCAGGTTCTTCACCCAGCCCCAAAACGGCGATGGTTGATAGGGCCCGAGAGAGGCCCCGGTGCGGGGATCAATCCGATCGGCACCCGCCTGGCCATCCTCGCTGAAATAGACCACCACCTGGCCCGACAGATCCCGCACTATCTGCTCAGCCCCCGGATAATGCGCCACCACCCGCCCGGCCAGCTCTGCAACATGAATCTCATCCGTCGCTGGCACCACCGCCCTGGCCCGGTCCAGGGCAGGCACCACCGACAGAATGCTGCCGCTGACGGCCAGCACCACCAACAGCAGTGCGACCAGAAGCCCGGGCAAGCCATGCAGTTTTCGTAACATCACACCCTCTCCCGCCCGTCCCTAGAAGTCGTAGCGGAAGGAACGGACATACCCCCGCCCTGACACCGGGATACCCGAGCCCTCTGTTGTCAGAGGCACAGCTACGTCCGCCCGGTTGTCACGCATATCCTCCACAGCTGTGTCGATTCGGATTTCATGGCCGCTATCGATCAGGGAATCGTCAAGATCCAGCGTTATTTTCAGCGTACGGCCGCTGGTGATGCTGGCCCCGGTGAGGCCGTCGTATTCTGCCGGGTTCAACCGGCTACCCCGGGCCCAACCGCTCAGGTGCTTGTAATACTTGGTCTTCTCCCCGGCTACCCAGAGGGTACCCTGATAGGCTCCGGCGGCATCGGTCAGGTAAAGTGCCATGTAGGCACCCTCACCGCCGTAATCGAGCAACTCAGTGCTAAACGTGACTTCCCGCGCTTGTGTCTGTGCGCTCAAGGCAATGGAACTCGCCAGGCCCAAAGCAACAAGGATCTTTTTCATACCGCACCTCCGGCAAAAACGCCTAACTTCATAAACGATCAACACCACAACGACGGGTTTACTCCACCGTCACCGAGGGACGCCCGCTGACAATGCCATTACCCGGCAGCGGACGATCTGCCTGGCTATTTTTCCGGGCCTTACTGCTCTCGCGGTCGCGCCGCCGGTCTTTATCCTCGTCGTCATCGTCATCCTCCCGCTCCAATTCCATCAGCTCGAACGTGGCCGGAGAAAACTCAGCCTCAGCGCGAAAGCCGTCCGGTGCAACGCCCTTAACCTCGTAACAACCGTCATCCACCTTAATCCGGTAAACCGTCCAGCCCTCCGATTCAAGCTTCTGGCGCAGGTGTTCCCGTGGCTGCCATTCAGCCATCGGTTCGTCACAGTCATCATCGGCCAGCACCGGTGCGCTCAGGCACAGCACCACCAGGCTGATCATCACAGGTTTGGTTTTCATGGGATGTCTCCTGTTCTGTCTTCAAGGCTCAGTCTGGGGCATCAACCTGACAATGGCCTGAATGCCCCCGGCAGTTATTACCGAAACTGGAACGCCTCTTTATGAAAGCGCAACAAACGCATCGGTGCCGACCGCAATCCACGCTCCAGTGCTCGCCCAAGAGACGCTGGACCACAGAACCAGACTTCTGCCCGGTCGCCAGAATGGTTACTGGCAGACAGAGCATCTGCAGACAACGTCTCGCCTTTACCGCTGTCGTGGATCTGCAATTTGATCGAGGGATGATTACTGCAAAGGGTTTGCAGCCGCTCCACCACAGGATCTGCCCCTGCATTGCGTGTGCAGTAGTGCAGGTCGGCCTCCGGCATCGGCAGATGATCTCTGGCCGCGGCCTCCAGCCAGGCTAGGAAGGGTGTGACGCCGATGCCACCAGCAATCCAGATCTGGCGGGCCTTGCGATTGACTCGGTTAAGATCGAAGCAGCCATAAGGCCCCTCCACGGTTACCCGTTGCCCCACACGGATTTTCTGGCTGAGGTTGCGGGTAAAGTCCCCCAGGGACTTGATCAGGAAGGTCACCTGGCCATCACCGGCATCGGCGCTGGCAATGGTAAACGGGTGTGCGCCCTCCAGCCGGTTAAACGTCACCAGCGCGAACTGGCCAGGCCGGTGGCCTCGCCAGGCATTGCCAAGATTGACCGTCACTTCGGTGATCCGGAGTTCAGGCGCCTGGATGGCGGAAATGGTGCCCTGCATCTGGCGCTGACGCCCCACGCGCCCGGTCAGCGAAAGCACACTGGCGATACTACCGCCCACTAACAGCACGGCCATGCCCCAACCGATAGGCTGCTGCCACCAGTCCACAGGCGCCAGCCATGCAGCATGGAAGGCCAGCAACAGATACAGGGCTGGCATCGCCCGATGCAGATAGCGCCAGTACCGGTACGGGAACTTGCGCCAGAGCGTGATCAGCAGCATGGCGAACAGCACATAGATGGCAAACTCCCCCAGATCTTCTGCCGTGTCTCGCATGGCCTCAACGAACCCGCTGCCATGCAGGTCACCAAGCTGGCTGGCGCCACCGAACAGCGATTCGATGGCATCGTCACCCATTTCGATCAACCAGTGGGCGGCGGCAAATATCACCGCCAGAATGCCCGCCCACTTGTGGCTGCGATAAATTTTGTCCAGCCCACCCATTGGCCGCTCAAGCCAGCCGGGGCGCAAAGCCAGCAACATGGCCAGCGACAACAGGGCAATCGATAGCCAGCCACTGAGTAACAGACTCTGGTCGTAGACTGACCAGGGCACATCCGTCGTTGCCAGATGCCAGACCCACAAACCAGTCGTTAGACCGACAAACGGTAATATCAGCCGAATCATAATGTTTCCTCCGATCAGCTCCGGGAATGTTCAGTGTCAGGCTACCGCCGGAACCTGACAGCCAGCTGAAGCGGATCATATAACCGGCCTTTTCCTTGATTTTTCAGGCTGCCGTCAGCTTCCGGCTGTAGTATCGTTCTGGAAATCGCTTCAAAGGTGGGCTATGCGCATACTGTTGGTTGAAGACACTGCGGGGCTCGGCGAGGCCGTAAGAGACCAGATTACCGACGATGGCCACGCCGTGGACTGGGTTCAGTCGCTCCGGTTTGCCGAAAACAGCCTGCAGACTACCCCCTATGACCTGATCCTGCTCGACCTGATGCTCCCCGATGGTCATGGACTGGATCTTCTGAAACGCCTCAGGGCCCGAAGAAACAGTACTCCGGTCATCATCCTCACCGCCAGGGATCAGGTATCAGACCGAATCAATGGCCTCAATGCCGGAGCCGACGACTATCTGGTCAAGCCCTTTGATCTGTCGGAGCTGTCGGCCCGGGTGGAAGCCGTCGGCCGTCGCTATCGGGGCAACCCAAATCCTTTGATTCACCTCGGCACCCTGGAAATAGACCTGCACAATCACCGCATCCGCCGTAACGACCAGCCTGTGGAGCTGACTGCCCGTGAATGGGCACTGTTTGAAGGGTTTATTCAGCGGCCCGGCATGCTGCTTTCAAGGCAGCAACTGGAGGACCGGCTCTATGCCTTCGGGGCAGAAATTGAAAGCAACACCATTGAAGTCTATGTCAGCCGTTTGCGAAAAAAGCTGGGGCGGGATGCCATTGTCACGGTCAGGGGGATGGGCTATCGACTGGAAACCCATGAAATCTGATCGCAGCTTGCAAAAGCGACTGGGCATCAGCCTCACGGTGGGCGCGACACTGCTCTGGCTACTGGGCGTGACCGCCTCCGGCCTGGTGGCCCAGCACGAAATGGACGAGGTTTTTGACAGTGCCCTGGAAGAAACTGCCCAGCGCATTCTGCCGCTGGCGGTAACGGATATCCTGAACCGGGAAACCGACACCGGCAGCCAGACCGCCCCGGCCCTGAAAGAACACGACGAATACCTCACCTATGTAGTTCGCGACCGTCAGGGCCAGCTGCTGCTTCAGTCTCACGACGCCGACCTGAGCGTGTTCCAGGGTCCCCCCAGAGAAGGCTTCCACACCACCGGGAGCCACCGAATCTACGGCGCCTCGGCCATCAGCGATACGCTGTTCATTGAGATTGCAGAACCTCTGGCGCACCGGCGCGAAGCCGCCATGGAGGCTGGCGTGGCGTTGCTGGTTCCGCTACTTTTTCTGGTCCCGGTCAGTCTGCTGGGCATCTGGTGGATCGTGCGGCTGTCCCTGCGCCCGGTGGCGAGGTTTCAGCATTCGATCGAAGCGAGAGGCGTCAGTGATCTGTCTCCCGTTGATACCGATGGACTACCCACGGAATTTCAGCCCACAGCCATTGCGGTAAACCGGTTACTGAAGCGCCTGAACCGGGCACTTGATGCTGAGCGAAGTTTCACCGCCAATAGCGCCCATGAACTGAGAACCCCTCTGGCAACCGCGCTGGCCAAAGTGCAACGTCTGAAAAAACAACTTGAAGGCCATCACTTGTTCGAAGATACCGTGCAGATTGAAAATGCCCTGCGCGGGCTATCAACGCTGTCGGAAAAACTGCTCGAGCTGGCCAAGGCCGAAGGTGGCGCTGCACTCTCAGAGCATCCTCAGGATCTGGTGCCCATTCTGGCGATGGTGGCCCGGGATTTTGAATTCCGGGCACCCGGCAGGCTTCGGCTGTCGCTTCCCGGCCTGCCGGTGACGTCTCTCCTCGACCCGGATGCCTTTGCAATCCTTGTGCGTAATCTGATTGAGAACGCGTTGAAGTACGGCGCGACACACCACCCCATCGAGGTCACCCTGAACGACGACGGCAGGCTCAGAGTCTGCAATGCTGGAGAGGTGGTGCCCCCGGAACGGCTGGCCCGGCTTCGTAACCGATTTACCCGCTATCACACCAGACCCTCGGGTTCCGGCCTCGGGCTTGCGATTGCCGAGGCCATTGCCTCGGGTTCCGGCATGCCCCTGGCTATCCGCTCACCGGCAACCGGGCAGGCAGACGGTTTTGAGGTTGAGGTCAATATCGCTCATGCCGGCAGGAATTCTGAACCGTGTACCTGACCTTGACCGACCTCATCCTGCTGACCAGCATTATTCAGGCACTGAGCCTGGCCAGCTTCCTGTTGCTTCCATCCAACTGTCGACTGACAAGCAATCAACTTCTTGTTGCAACACTGATTTGCTTCGCAGCCGGGCTCGGAGAAATTTTTCTCTACAGCAGCAACCTGGCCCTTGAACACCCAAATCTGGCCTACCTGGGCACCCTGATCGGACTATTACAGGCGGGCACCCTGTTTCTGTACGCCCAATCACTGATGTTTCGAGAGTTCCGATTGCGCCGGGCCCATTTCGTGCACACCCTGCTGTTCTGGGTCCTCGGTGCCATTTTCCTGGTCGAATACTATTTACAACCTGACGACGTAAAACTGCGGATTCTTAACGAACGTGACCACCCCGGTGTGTTGACCTCGCCCCTGCTTGCCGTCGCAATTCACGCCGTTTTTCTCGGATACCTGTATGCCACTATTCGCACAATCAATCATTTCGGCCTCAGCCTCCGACAGATTTTCTCAAGCATCGAAAACAAACAGCTTTCCTGGCTGAGAATACTGCTGATCGGCTACGCCATTGCCTGGACTGTGAGTATGTTCTATTGCTTGACAGCCCATGTTTTCAAGAGCTCACTGGGCACTGAATGGGTGGCCGGGGCTGGCGCCCTTACCGGCTTTTTCTTCATCAATTTCCTGACGGTCAACGCGCTTCGACAACCGGCTATCTTCACCGGACTGGCAGCAGATGAAGAAGCACTGTTAGCCGAAACTAGCGAACCGGAATTCAATCAGCACCTGAAACAAAAACTGGCCCGGTTCATGGCGGAGGACAAACCCTATCTGTTCTCGAATCTGACCCTGGATCAACTCGCCCAAAAAGTCAGCGCCCATCCCAAAGAAGTCTCCCGGGCCATCAACCAGGGGTTCGGGTGTAATTTCTTCGAGTTTGTCAGTGGCTTTCGTGTGGAGGAAGCGAAACTCCGCCTGGCCGATCCCGCGGATACGTCCACCATTCTGCAGGTGATGTATGATGCGGGTTTCAATTCCAAATCCGTTTTCAACACAGCTTTCAAAAACACCACCGGTCTGACCCCCAGCGAATACCGGCGGCTGCATACCCGTGACTCCAACCGTAGTAACGAGGTGTCATCGGAAAGCCACTGATCGGGTTCGGCTTTCTGCATTCGCAAACCAGAACCATCAAACCTCTGTTTTTAAAGCATTTCCATGCCGGCGGATTATTGGTCTGACTGCAGGTTCTAGAACGCCCGGCCGGAGCATTTTCCGTAAGCTGACGTTCGGGTTCCGGTTTATCCGGAGCCTGTATCCGTCATCAAACGCGAGGAAATGTCCATGACAATCAAACTACGAAAAGCCACCTTTGCCACCAGCGCAACCTTCGTCCTGGGACTCCTGCTGACCAGCCAGGCTCAGGCACATTGCGATGCGATGGATGGCCCTGTCATTACCGAGGCCAGGGCAGCACTGGAGGCCGGTGATGTTACCCCTCTTCTGAAATGGGTCCCTGCTCAGAACGAAGCAGAGATCAGGCGTCTGTTCGCTGATGTCCGCGACATACGGAGCCAGAGTGAGAAGGTGCAGAAGATTGCAGACACACACCTGTTTGCAACGCTGGTAAAGGTTCACCGGGCATCCGAGGGCGCGCCCTACACCGGCATCAAACCCGCAGGCAACATTGATCCCGCCATCAAGGCTGCGGATGCGGCACTAAACAACGGCGAGATTAACCAGCTGATTGCGAAGATCACACACAAAATAGAAACCGGGATTCGGGAACGTTACGACCAGGCACACCTCTCGTTAAGCACGGCCAGCAAGGGTGTCGATGAAGGTCGTCACTACGTCACCGACTATGTGGATTACATTCATTATGTAGAAGCCGTTCACCATGCCGCCGGGGCAAGTGGGCACGGGCACTGAACTGGCCCCCAAAAAAAAAGGAAGGCACGAAGGCCTCCCAAGGACACACAGAGGGTAGATGCCGCCGAACACGGCGGCATCGGATTCAGTGTTCTTTGATGGGTTCAACACCCGGGGCTTCGGGGTCTGGCGTGAAGCCAAGCAAGCGGGTGCGCTCAATCAGGAAGTACAGCACCGCACCGGTGGCCAGGCCCCAGCCTGCACCGTACACCGCCAGGACTACACCCATGGTGCCGGCAATGCCACGCTCGGTGTTGTTCTCCAGCTGCTCCAGGCCCACCATCAGACAGATGTAACCGGTCAGCAGCAGGGTCAGCGACAGTGCAATCGGCAGTACCGGCTGGAAGAAGCTCACCAGCGGCAGTACGAACAGCGCAATGAAACCGGTAATCCAGAAAGTGCCGCCACCGCTGTAGATGGAGTCCATGGCGTTGCGGCCGTACTTGTAGCGCTCAGCCATAGTGGCGGTAACGGCCGTCCAGATCGGGCCAGCCAGGCCGGGGTATGGCGCGAAGAAGGCATGGCCACCGTTACGGATCGCCGTTACCAGGTGCACCCGGTCGATGCTGTTGTCGATGTCTTCGTCTTTACGCAGGTGATCCACACGGTTCATCAGGGACTGACCCACCACGATGTCACCGAAGGCAATCACATAAGCAATCACGGCGGTGGGAATCGCGTACAGGAACACGCTCATATCCGGGAAACCGACACTGAACGGCAGGTAGTTCCAGAGCTGGTCAAAAGCCGGTTTGGTGATGCCCCACTCCACATTCGGAACGTCGTACTCGCCCGTAGCAAAGCCCACCAGGATCGCAACCACCATGCCCGGCACCATGCCGTAGTTGGCAATCTTGCGGGCAATGTTGCTCTTGTCGACAAAGCCTTTGAACGACACCGAGAACATCAGGTACAGACACACCAGCCCACCGACAATCAGCGAGATCGGAGTATTCGCCAGGCGGCCACCGGCTTCAATCTCACCCATCAGAGCGGCGATACCGGCGCCAATGATGATGCCGCCTTTCATGGAACGGGGAATCCACTCCACCAGCTTGCTGCCCAGGCGGGTTACACCCAGGACCAGGAAGATGATGAAGACCAGAAACTGTAACGCGAACAGCGCCTGGATGGCCTCGGGGCCCGGCTCATAGTCAGAAAGGAACAGCAACACCACCGGAATACCGGGGGTGATCCAGCCAGGTACCAGCGGCACACCCAGCAAAGCGGGCAGCATAAAGCCGATGCCACACACCACCACGTAGGCCAGCGCCACGTCGTAGGGAACGCCCAGATATTTTTCCAGCAGCGGGATCATGGCCAGACTGACCACGAACATAATCAGCGCCTGCACCATTTCCGCAAATTCCCAGCGGTAATGGACAAACGGCAGTCGGACTTTGAAGGGACCAGCAGGCCAGTACGGCTGCTCTTCACCATTCTTTCTGTGGAACATTTGCATAACGAGACCTCCAGACACCGTGTTTCAGATGCCAGCCTGTGTTGTTTTTGTGGAGAGGTTGGCTGCGCCGGTGGGCGCAGCCGTTCAGAGAATCAGCTCAGCTCTTTGGCCTGGTCCCTCAAGACGAACTTCTGGATTTTGCCCGTTGAGGTCTTTGGCAGGTCGGTGAAGACCACGGTCTTCGGCACCTTGAACCGGGCCAGATGCTCCCGGCAGAAGTTGATGATGTCGTCCTCGGAGACATCACCGGCCTCCGGTTTCAGGGTAATGAAGGCACAGGGGGTTTCGCCCCATTTTTCATCCGGACGGGCCACAACCGCCGCCTCCATCACCGCCGGGTGACGATACAGCGTGTCTTCCACTTCGATGGTGGAAATGTTCTCACCCCCGGAAATAATGATGTCCTTCAGACGATCCTTGATTTCCATATAACCGTCTTCGTGCCAGACCGCCAGGTCGCCGGTGTGGAACCAGCCACCCCTGAAGGCTTCTTCGGTGGCCTTCGGGTTCTTCAGGTAGCCCTTCATCACGGTGTTGCCACGCAGGAAGATCTCACCAATGGTCTTGCCGTCTTTCGGCACTGGCTGCATGGTATTCGGGTCTGCCACCATGGTGCCGCTCAGCGTGTGGTAACGCACACCCTGGCGGGCTTTGATTTTGGCACGCTCCTGCAGCGGCAACTCATCCCACTCGGATTTCCACGCGCACACCGTCACCGGGCCATAGACTTCGGTCAGGCCGTATACGTGAGTCACCTTGATGCCCATCTCCTCAATGGAACCGATTACCTGCGCGGGGGGCGCCGCACCGGCGGTCATCGACTTCACTTCGTGATCGATACCAGCTTTCGCTTCCGGCGAGGCATTGAGCAGCGCGTTCAGAACAATCGGCGCGCCACACATGTGAGTTACCTGATGATCACGAATCAGCTTCAGAATCTTTTCCGGGTCTACCCGGCGCAGGCACACATGAGTACCGGCCATGGCCGTGATCGTCCAGGGGAAGCACCAGCCGTTGCAGTGGAACATGGGCAGCGTCCACAGGTACACCGGGTGCATACCCATAGACCAGACCGTCTGGTTGCCCAGGGCATTGATGTATGCGCCACGATGGTGATACACCACGCCTTTTGGGTTACCCGTGGTGCCGGAGGTGTAGTTCAGAGAAATGGCGTCCCACTCGTTGTCCGGGAAGCTCCACTGGAATTGCGGATCCCCTTCCTGCAGGAAGGCCTCGTAATCGAGATCACTCACCTGAACGCCCTCACCGTATTCCGGGTCGTCAACGTCAATCACCAGGGGCTTGTCTTCAAGGTGACTGACCGCTTCCTTGATAACCTCACCAAATTCGCGGTCGGCGATCACCACTTTCGCTTCACCGTGCTCCAGCATGAAGGCAATGGCTTCCGCGTCCAGACGCACGTTCAGGGTATTCAGTACCGCACCGATCATCGGCACCCCGAAATGGCACTCCACCATCGCGGGAATATTCGGCAGCATGGCCGCCACCGTATCACCGCGGCCAATGCCGCGACCCTTCAGGGCCGAGGCCAGGCGACGACAACGGTCGTAGGTTTCTGCCCAGTTGCGACGGATGGCACCATGGATAATCGCCGGGTAGTCCGGGTAAACGTTGGCGGTGCGCTCGATAAAATCAATGGGGGACTGGACGGCGTAGTTGGCGCCCTGGGGCTCAAGGCCCTTGTCAAAGATCGAAGTCATGTGTGGCCCTCTTACTCTGATGTTGTTTTTGTGGCGTATTCAGAAGAATCGCTAAAGCAGCTATACTCGGAATTGCCAAAAATAGTAGATCACAGAAACCTTACTAGAAACTCTACCATGGTATTATGGTACAAACACTATAAAAAATGACACCCACTACCAAGACGCCGAAAATCAATGCCTTACTCGACAGCGACCCACAGCCCGCGCTGCTTGTGGACAGCCAACTGCAGATCCAGGGCCTGAACAGCGCCGCCCAGGCTCTGGTACCCACCAGTATAGGCAGTACCCGCAAGCACCTGCTGCCCGTAAACTCGGCGGCGCTGGTGCAATCGGCACTGAGCCAGGGCCGGGCGATTGAAAATGTGGAAGCCCGGGTTGGTGACCGGATTTTGTTGTGGACGTTTATCCCGGTAGATGCCGCCCTGCTGCTGGCCCGTGGCCGCGATGCCACAGAGGAAGTGACCCGGCAGCAGCAGGCGGTGCGTTCGAACCGGCTTTACCGGCTGATTACTGAAAACACCACCGACCTGATCTCACGCCACGCTCCGGACGGGCGCTTTATCGACGCCACCCCGGCGTCCTGGCGCCTTCTGGGTTTCTGGCCTGAGGAACTCCGGGGCAAGGCTCTGGAAGAGATCTTCGAGGGCGAAAACGTAGCCGAGCAACTGGCCATTGCCCGGCACCGGTTGCGGGAAGATGGCTACGCCACCATGACCCTGGAAATTACCCATCGCAACGGCAACCGCCGCTGGTTCGAAATTGCCAGCCGCGCCATCCGGGAAACCTACACCGGCGCCGTGGTGGAGGTCATCAGTGTGTCCCGGGATATCACCGCCCGGGTTGAATCGGAAGAACAAAACCGGTTACTGGCCGACGAACTGGCCCACACCGCCCGGCTTGCCACTCTGGGCGAACTGGCATCGAGCATTGCCCATGAAATGAACCAGCCACTGGCCTCGATTGTAAATTTTGCCAGTGCCAGTCAGCGCTTCTTACGGGAGGCCCGGCACCAGCCAGACCGCCTGGCGAAAGTCGACGACGGCCTGCAAAAGATCGTGCACCATGCCAACCGGGCCTCGGAAGTGATCAAACGACTGCGGGCCTTTCTGCGCAAAGGCCAGAAACGTATGGCGCCGATTGCCCTGAATGCGGTGATCAGCGATGTGGTTCGCCTGTGCCACTGGGAGGCCGAGAAAAACGGCGTACGATTGCGCGAACACCTGGCTGCTGACACACCGGTGATCAACGCCGACCCGGTATTGCTGGAACAAGTGCTGATCAACCTCATCCGCAACGGTATTGAGGCCAACGTGGAAGCTAGCTCCCGGGGGCCCTCCAGAATCACCATCAGCACCTGCATCAACGAGCAGCAGGAAACCCTGATTCAGGTGACCGACGAAGGCACCGGCCTGGACGACGAAGGCATACGCCAGATGTTTCAGCCATTTTACACCAGCAAGCCCAAAGGCCTGGGGCTGGGCTTATCCATGAGCCGTTCAATCATTGAAGGTTTCGGTGGTTTTCTGGATGCTGTCCCGGCCAGTACCGGCGGCCTGTCCCTGATCTGCCGCTTCCCCCCCAATCAACACCGACAGGGCTGCAACCGAAACACCACCCCATCTTCAGGAGAAACCCCCTAATGCCCCAGAGCCAGACAACGCACACCAATACCGTGTACGTAGTGGATGACGACGCCGGCATGCTGGAATCCACCCAATGGCTGCTGGAGTCCGTGGGCCTGCAGGTAAAAGCTTACAGCGACGGGCGCCAGTTTCTGGATGCAGTGGAAACCCGGCGCCCCGGTTGCGTGGTACTGGATATCCGCATGCCGGGCCTGGGCGGACTGAACGTTCAGGAAGAACTGCAGAAACGGGGTATCGACGTACCCATTATCTTTGTGTCCGGCCACGCCGATGTGCCCATTGTGGTGCGCGCCTTCAAATCCGGTGCCTTCGACTTTATCGAAAAACCCTTCAACGAACAGTTGCTGCTGGACAGCGTGCAACAGGCATTGCAGGACGCGCCCGGCAACACCCCCGACTTCGTGCCTGACGGCAACACCGAAAGCCTACTGGCCAGCCTTACCCGCCGGGAAAAAGACGTATTCCTGCCCCTGGCTCAGGGCTACACCAGCAAGGAAATTGCCGAACAACTGGACGTAAGCGTAAAAACCATCGACCTCTACCGCGCCAGAGTAATGAAACGCCTGGGTGCCGAGCGCCTGCCGGATGTTACCGGGCTGGCGATTGCGGCGGGCTTGCTTGATCCCCTGGCTTTGCGTGCCGATGAGAATTGACTGATATACTGCCCACCGTTTTCCTCAACAGCGGGCAGTGGCATGGCAGGTTCTTCATCAGCATACGACGTGATTATTATCGGTGCAGGCGCAGCCGGGCTGATGTGTGCGGCTACTGCGGGTTACCGTGGCCGACGTGTGCTGGTGCTGGATCACGCCAACAAGCCGGGAAAGAAAATCCTGATGTCCGGAGGCGGGCGCTGCAATTTCACTAATCTGAACAGCACGCCTGCCAATTTCCTCTCGGACAACCCCCACTACTGCATCTCGGCACTGAAGCGATATACGCCCCAGGATTTTCTGGAACTGGTGGATCGCCATGGCGTGGACTACGAGGAAAAGGGACCCGGCCAACTATTCTGCCGGGACAGCGCCAAAGATATCCTGAACCTTCTACTCACCGAATGTGACTGGGCGGGGGCGGAAATCCGGTTGAAAACCCAGGTGCGGGAGGTGCGCCAGACCGGTGGCGGATATCAGGTGGCCACCAGTGGTGGACTGCTCACCTGTGATTCTCTGGTTGTCGCCTCGGGCGGCCTGTCGATTCCCACCATGGGCGCCACCGGCTTTGGTTACGAGCTGGCAAAACAATTCGGACTGCGAGTGTTACCCACCCGGGCGGGACTGGTGCCCTTCACGCTCCAGCCGGAGCTTAAACAACAACTGGCGCCGCTATCAGGCGTCAGTTGCCCGGTGGATGCTCACTGCCATAACCAGCATTTTCGCGAGCCCATGCTGGTGACCCACCGGGGCCTGAGCGGGCCTGCCATGTTACAGGTGTCCAGCTACTGGCACCCCGGGGACGATGTTCACATCAACCTGTTACCCGGGCGCAGCATTCAGGACGACCTTCTGGCGCTGCGTAAGGAAAAACCCCAGTCCACACTGGCCCAGTACCTCAACCAGCATCTGCCCAAACGCTTCGCGCAAGCATTCAATGAACTGCATGGCTGGCATGGCCCGCTGCAGGCCTGTCGTAATCAGGACATTGAACAGATCGCCAGCACCTTGGGCAACTGGTGCATCAAGCCCGGCGGAACCGAAGGTTACCGGACGGCCGAAGTCACCCTCGGCGGCATCGATACCCGCCAGCTATCCTCCAAAACCATGGCTACCCTCGACAGGCCCAATCTGTTCTTTATCGGCGAGGTGGTTGACGTTACCGGTCATCTTGGCGGCCATAACTTCCAGTGGGCCTGGGCGTCCGGAGTGGCGGCGGGTAATGAGGCCTGAAAATTCCAGATATAAGGGGAGTCTTATGCGTTTTGCAGCTGTTTTACACGAGGGCCATGGCAGCTGCGATGCGCTGATGCAGGCCGTTGTAGAACAACTAAAAGCAAGCCAGCTGCCCATTCGTGGTCTGCAAACCTGGCGCGGCAAAGACCCGAACGGGCGATTGCCGATGCTGATTCAGGATATTCACACGGGCGATATCTATCCAATTTCTCAGCCCCTGGGTAGCGGATCTCAATCCTGCAGCCTGAATCCCGGCGCACTGGCCAATGCCAGCGCCGTGTTGCGCGCAGCTTTAGCAGATAAGCCGGACCTGGTCATCGTGAACCGTTTCGGGAATATGGAAGCCAAAGGCCAGGGGTTCGCTGCCGAAATGTTGGCTATCATGGCGGAGGATATTCCGGTTCTGACCGTTACCAGCCATCAGTATCAGCAACAGTGGCTGGCATTCACCGGCGAGCAGGGCGGGCTTTTACCACAGAGTATCGACACCATACTGCAGTGGGCAAAAACACTATAGATACTTCTCAATCGGCAACCAGGACAACACCCGCGACATGGCCCTGCGCCAGAAGCCGACCCGCGGCTCGTGGGCAAACTGCTGAGCGCCGCCGTGCCAGAGCAGACCGCCCTGGTCATCCAGGGTTACCTGCCAGCTGTTCTCCGGCTCCATGGCATAGCGGATGTCGTCGGCCACCTGCCCGGCCAGTTCCGGGCTGCGGATGATCAGCACGGTTTCACCGTTCAGGTAGATAGACCGAAGGTTTACGTTGAACGAACCGATAAACAGGGTTTGCCTATCGAACACCACCGCCTTGGAGTGCAGGCTCACTTCGCCCGCCCGACAAGCAGCATTCGCCGCCACCCAGCGGTGGCAGGCCGGGGCATCCGGGCGCAGTTCGTGTAAATCGATGCCTTGTCGCAGCATGGCTTTTCGCCAGCGGGCGTAGCCGGAGTGGTTGGTGACCAGATCATTGGTGGCCAGGGAATTGGTCAGCGCGGCAACGTCGACTTTACTGTTGCCGAAGCTGTCCATAATCTTCATCTGCTGGTCATCCAGAACCAGATAGGCAGACTCAATGAGAATTTCGGAACGGGCGCTATCCATCAGGCGGTACAGCGCTTGTGCCGTTTGCTGGGGCTTGTCGGCCGGGGCGGCAGGGTCTTCCGGGGGTGGGTCGAACACTAGGTCGGCAGGCGCCTGCACCAGGCTATTAAAACTCTCCACCAAATAACGGCGGGCAGTGTCCCGGTCAGCCGGCGGCGTAACCACCAGATGTTGCGACCCGGCCACCGCCAACGTCGCCAGATCCGGTTCCGCGCTGTGCGCTTCCGGGCGTTCATAAAGCGCCGCCAACGGCAGTGTCCAGGCACTGCGCCAGTAGGCCTCGAAGTTGTCGGTCATGGCATTGGCCAGATCGCCAAGCACCAGTACGTCCCGATCCCGGAAATTCAGGGTCGGGTGCTGGTCGAAATAGCCATCACCGATATTGCGGCCACCGGCAATGCCTGCCAGCCCGTCGGCCACAAAGGTTTTATTGTGCATGCGCCGGTTAATGCGATCGAAATCGGTAATGAACGACAGCCAGCGGCCAAAACCGTCCCGGGCGCGGGAGGGGTTAAAAATACGGACATCAATGCGGTGGTGGGCATCCAGCAAGGCAAACAGGGATTCCTTGCCGGCAACGTTGATGTCATCCAGCAACAGTCGAACCACCACGCCCCGGTCGGCCGCCGCCACCAATCGGCTGGCCAGGTAGCGGCCAGTGGCGTCGTCGTTCCAGATGTAATACTGGGCATCAATGCGCTGACGGGCGGTTTCAATCAGCGCCGCCCGGGCCTCGAAGGCCTCCTGCCCGGTGTTGAGCAAGCGAACAGACGCCAGGCCTTCGGCTCCATGAGCTTGAGCCTGGTCTTGCAGAAACCGGTCAGGTTCCGAACTTACCGGTAGCTCCGGCCCGTGTTCCATGGGTCTGATGCCTCCTGCACAACCGGCAAGCGCCAGTGCCAGCAACAGCGTGAATACACGCCCGGCAATGACACTGGTTGAACACTTCAGGGTTCGCAAACCGGCGCCTTATCTCAGGATCACCAGCGGCTTGCGCGCGGTTTTCAGCATAGTTGTGGTGGTGCTGCCCACCAGGAACTGGCGAATCCGGGAGTGGCCGTAAGCCCCCATCACCAGCATGTCGATGTCGTGTTCATCCTGATAGGCGTGCAGGGTAGGCTCCACGTCACCCTGGCGAATGGCGGCGGTAATCTCCACGCCGAGGCCCGCCAGCACATCCTTGGCGCTCTCCAGTTGCTGCCGAGTTTCCGCGGTGTCCTCACCCACCATCACCAGATGCAGAGGCATTCCCCGCAGCACCGGGCTGGCCGCAATCATATTGATCCCTTTGAACGCCGTGGCGCTGCCATCAAAGGCAACCATGGCACTGCGAGGTTCTGAGTAATCATCAGGCACCAGAAGCACCGGGCGATGAACGCTGCGAATAACGGTCTCCAGCTGGCTTCCGATATGCACATCCCGGTCGGAACTGCTTTCGCCATGCAGCCCCATCACGAACAGGCGAGTGTCGCCTTCGAGCGCTGTCAGGGCCTCCGCCAGCTTGTCGTGGCGCTGGCGTTTTATGGTCTCAGCAATACCGGCCTGCTGCACCCGCGCCTCGGCCTCATCCAGCAAATGATGGCCATGCTCCAGGGCCAGTTTGGCGCGTTTGCGATCCAGCTCGGCCAGTTCATCCAGCAGTTGCTCCCGACTGCCCAGGCCAATATTGCCGGCCAGATCCGGCTCCGCCGGGTAGTGGTCTTCACTCAGCACGTGCAGCAGCATCAGCGGCGTGTTCATGTGCCGGCTGGCCCAGGCCGCATAATCACACACCGCAGGCGCCGCCCGGGAGCCATCAATACAGGCCACTACTTTCAAATTCGCTGCCGACATATCTGCCTCTCGTTGCGGGTGGTTCCGGCGTTCAGTATCGCCGCGATTACTGCCGTTGTCGCGGGCCCAGGTCATGTTAATGGCCCATCAACTGATCGACCGACTCCGGCTTGTCATGCACCCCAAAGCGGTCAACGATGGTGGCACTGGCTTCGTTCAGGCCAATCACTTCCACATCCGAGCCTTCCCGGCGGAACTTGATCACCGCTTTATCCAGAGCGCCCACGGCGGTGATGTCCCAGAAGTGCGCACGGCTCAGATCTATCACTACGTTATCGACCGCTTCCTTGAAGTCAAACGATTCCAGGAATTTTTCCGAGGAGCTGAAGAATACCTGGCCGGTTACGGTGTAGCGGCGGGTGTTGCTGGCTTCCTCCAGCTCCGACGTCACTACCATGTAGTGGCCCACTTTATTGGCGAAGAAGAGTGCTGCCAGCAGCACACCGGCCAGTACCCCGAACGCCAGGTTATGGGTGGCCACCACGACAATCACCGTCACCAGCATGACAATGTTGGTGGACACTGGATATTCCTTCAGATTGCGGATGGAATCCCAGCTGAAGGTACCAATGGACACCATAATCATCACCGCCACCAGCGCGGCCATGGGGATCTGCACCAGCCACTGATCCAGCACCAGCACCAGAATCAGCAAAAAGACACCGGCGGTCAGGGTCGACAGACGGGTTCGGCCACCGGATTTCACGTTAATCACCGACTGACCGATCATGGCACAACCGGCCATACCGCCCAGCAAACCGGCGCCAATGTTGGCGATGCCCTGGCCCTTGCACTCCCGGTTGCGGTCGCTGGTGGTGTCGGTGAGATCGTCCACTATGGTGGCGGTCATCAGCGATTCCAGCAGACCCACCACGGCAAGCCCCACCGAGTACGGCAAAATGATCATCAGGGTTTCCAGATTCATCGGCACATCCGGCCACAGGAAGATCGGCAAGGTATCCGGCAGCTCGCCCATATCGCCCACCGTGCGGATATCCAGCCCCAGCATCATCGAGACAAGGGTCAGGCCAACAATGCATACCAGCGGCGAGGGAATCAGTTTACCGATGGTCGGTATCAGCGGAAACAGGTAGATAATGCCCAGCCCGGCCGCGGTCATGGCGTACACGTGCCAGGTAACGTTGGTCAGTTCCGGTAGCTGGGCCATGAAGATCAGAATGGCCAGGGCGTTCACAAAGCCGGTGACCACCGAGCGGGAAACAAATCGCATCAGGCCGCCGAGCTTGAGGAAACCGGCGGCGATCTGGATCACACCGGTCAGCAGCGTCGCCGCCAGCAGGTACTGCAGGCCATGGTCTTTCACCAGGGTCACCATCAGCAGCGCCATGGCGCCGGTGGCCGCCGAGATCATGCCCGGGCGACCACCGACAAAGGCAATGATCACAGCGATACAGAAAGAGGCGTAAAGGCCGATTTTGGGGTCAACCCCTGCGATAATGGAAAAGGCGATGGCCTCGGGGATCAGGGCCAGCGCAACAACGGTGCCGGCAAGCAGATCGCCGCGAACGTTGGAAAACCAGTTTTGCTTGAGTGCATTCACCATGAATCGGATCCGGTTATGGCTGAAAATCGAGTAATACAGTCTCATGGCACCGAGCCCGGGCACGGACTTACCTGAGATGTCTGCGTGGGAGCCTGGCGTGGCCAGCTTGGAGTAGATAAAACGCTAGGGCGGAAGAATCGTCACGGTCTGTCCGGCTTTGATGAATATCAGTTAATGCGTAAATCAGGGCGGCGAAGCTTAGCAGATTAGCGGCCACAAAGTAACCAGAGCCGGGCCGGTTCGGCGACAGAAAGGTGACCAACCCGCACCGGAACGCCTAGAATGCCACCCCATAGCCACCAGAACGGATCCGACTCCATGGATGATGTTGCCAGCCAGTTTATTGCCAACAACCAGACCACCCTGAACCTGGCGGTTGCCCTGCTGCTGGGGGCGATCATTGGCCTGGAGCGGGGCTGGGATGCCCGGGAACAGAAATCCGGCGACCGCATTGCCGGGATCCGCACCTTTTCTCTGATCGGTTTACTGGGGGGTGTGTCTGCAGTACTGGCAGAAGCTCTCACGCCCTGGGCATTTCCGGTGTTGCTGGTGGGCGTGGTGGCCATGTCCCTGGTGTCGTACAGCGAGCGTCTGGAGCACATTCGCAATTTCAGCATCACCGGCATGGTCGGCATGCTGCTCACCTTCTGTTTCGGGGCTATGGCGGTAGCGGTTGATCCGGTAATGGCCTCCACAGCGGCGGTAATTACCGCGATTATTCTGGACAACAAGGAAGAAATTCACGGCTGGGTTCACAAGCTGCAGGCCAGCGAACTGGATGCCGCCCTCAAACTGCTGTTGATCTCGGTGGTGATGTTGCCGCTGCTACCCAATGCCGCCATGGGCCCGGGGGGCGTGCTCAATCCCCGGGAAATCTGGTGGATGGTGGTGATGATTGCGTCGATTTCCTTCGTTGGCTACTTCGCCATCCGGGTAGCTGGCACCCAGAAGGGCATCCTGTTCACCAGCCTGTTTGCCGGTTTGAGCTCATCCACCGCCCTGACCCTGCATTTTGCCCGGCAATCGGCGAAAACACCGGAGCTAAGCCCGCAATATGCCGCTGGTATTCTGATTGCCTGCGGCACCATGTTCCCGAGGATTCTGGTGTATTGCCTGGTGATCAACAAAGCCTTGCTGCCCAGCCTGGTGTGGCCGGTTGTAACCATGACCGCGCTGCTCTATGCCCCGGCCTGGCTGATCTGGCGCCGCAACGCACAAGAAGTACACGTCAGCCAGCCTACCATGAACCAGAACCCGCTGGATCTGTCTTCGGCGCTGGTGTTCGGCTTTTTGCTGACCGCCATTTTATTGCTGGGAGAATTTCTCAAGAACGCTTTCGGTGACGCGGGCATCTTTGCGCTGGCCGCTACCTCCGGTGTCGCCGATGTCGACGCCATTACCCTGTCCCTCACCCGCATGTCCAACGACGGCCTGGCCATGGGCACGGCGGTACTGGGTATTGTGGTGGCCGCAGCGGTCAATAACCTGGTGAAATCCGGCATGGCCTGGAGCATCGGCAACCGACACACCGGTATGCTGGTAGCTGGCCCCATGGTGCTGTCGCTGCTGGCGGGGCTGCTGGTGGCCTGGCTACAGTAACCAGAAGACCGCTAATCGGCCTTCCGGAAGGTCAGATTATAGCGATTAGCACCGGTTAACGGATGCGCTCCGGCTTTCAATGTCAACACGCCGTGATACCGCATCCGCGCCGGGCCACCCCACACCAGCACGTCGCCATGTTCCAGCAAAACCCGCTGGGGGCGATCACTGCGGCGCAGGCCGCCCAACTGGAATACCACCGGCAGCCCCAGCGACACCGAAACAATAGGCCAGGCAAAATCCCGTTCATCTTTGTCCTGATGCAGGCCCATTCTGGCCCCCAGTCCATAGCGGTTGATCAGGCAGGCATCCGGCTTGAACCCCGGAAACCCGGCCTCTTTCGCTGCCGCCCAGGCCAGATGGCGGAATACCTCCGGCATTTCCGGCCAGGGCACACCGGATTCGGGGTCCTGCGCCTGATAACGGTAGCCCCGGGCATCCGTAACCCAGCCCAGCGGCCCGCAGCACGTCATGGCGGCGGACATGGCATGCCCGCCCGGCGTGACCATATGGCGAAAAGGCGCTTTTTCAGCAACCCGATGAATACTCTCCATCAACGGCTCTGCACAATCCAGGGCATAACCATGCAGCAGCACCACACCTTCATCGAGCGGTTCCGGGCCCGCCGGGTTGGAAAACAGATCCTGAGTCATAAGCCAATCATTCTTCTGATAAATTCCAGCCAATGTGCCCGGCAAGGTCTACACTTACCCAATCAACACCCCTCGCCTGAACCCTGAGGCCGGGCGACCGGGTTGAAACTTCTTCTGGGCCGGAATCATTCCATGCAGACCAACCGCCAAAGTGCCCGGGTTTCGCTGGCGTTTCTGATTGCCTCGGCCATTACCCTGGGTATGCTGGCCCTTGCCATTGTCTTGGTGGCACAAAGTTATCGGGGCATGGAAGAAGCCAAGGTAACCGCCGCTGCCAGCACCGCCAGGCAACTGGCCGTGAGTGTCGATGACCGCATCCGGGCCATCACCCAACCGCCATCGACCGCCCTGGCGGTACTCCGGCACGACCCACTCGTCCAACAATCCTCACTGGCCGGGCGCCTGGAACGCCTGCCGGTAATTGCCGATGTGCTGCTCAGCAGCGACATTGTCAGTGCGGTATACGCCGGGTATGACACCGGCGATTTCTTTCTGTTCCGCAAACTTCGCTCCACAGATTCCAAACGCTTTACCGACATACCGGCGCAAAGCCGTTACCTGTTGCAAAGCCTGGAAGTGGTCAATGGCAAACGGCACGGGGTCTGGCGGTTCTACGATGCGGATTTAAAGCTGCTGGAACATCGCCCTCTGGCATCCTACGACTACGACCCGCGGCAACGGCCCTGGTACCGGATAGCCCGGCATAACGACAGACTGCAACTGTCATCACCCTACGTCTTTTTCACCACTCAGGAAACCGGCCTGACCCTGTCACGCCATGCTCAAGCGGCACCCGGTACCGTGCTGGGTGTGGATGTTACCGTCACCGACCTGGGTACCAAACTCGGGGAACTGAGGCAGACCCCCGGCAGCCGGATTGCCATCGTCAGTGCCCGGGGCGAATTGCTTGCCGATACCGATCAAAATGCCCGCCCGGACCCGGTGATTGAAAAAACCTTCAACGACGGCCCTGCTGCCGGTAGCCACCGTTTCCATCATGATGGCCGAGACTGGTACGGCATCAACGAACCCCTGCAAACTCTGGAGGATGAGCAGCTTTCCATTGTCATTGCCATCCCCTCCGATGAACTGCTGGCAGACGTTTGGGCAGCTTTGGCACACCAGACAGCCATCGCCGTCGGTCTGGCCCTCATATTACTGCTAATGGGCTGGTTTCTCGGGCGCCAGGTGGGCAAGCCGCTGGAGCAACTCACCGACCGGGTAGGACACCTGTCCCGGTTCCGTTTCGACGTCCCGATCCGTACCGACTCCCGCATCCGCGAAGCCTCGGAACTGAGCATCGCCCTTGATGACATGGCTCGCACCATCCGCAGCTTCCAGAACATAGCCACCGTGCTTAACCGGGGCCAGGATCTGAACCAACTGCTGCGCGACATCCTCGACCAGATCATCACCATCCTCAGTCAACAACGCGGTGCCATTTACCTGTACGACAGCCACGAGCAGGTTCTGGAGCTGGCGGTCAATCAAGATCTGAATGTGCCCAACCAGCTACCCGACATCGATCAGCAAGTCGATGACAAAGACCTTTTGCGCCAACTGCGCCGCACCATTGGCGGTCATCCGGTCTTTGCCGTGCTGCGCAACCGGAACAAAAAACTGATTGGCGCCCTGATGATCGAGATGGAACACGGCTCCCACACCCGGCTGAGCGAAGATCTGATCGTGTTTGTGGAAGAGGTCGCAGGCTCGGCTGCGGTCGCCATCGAAACCCGCGAGCTGATCGAAAGCCAGCAGGCCTTGCTCGACGGCATCATCCAGTTGGTGGCCAACGCCATCGACGCAAAATCTCCCTACACCGGCGGCCACTGTGAACGGGTGCCCAAGCTGGCGCAGATGCTGGCCGCAGCCGCGGAGGAAGCCACCGAAGGCGTATTTTCGGAATTCCGGATGACCGACGACGAGCGCTACGAATTCCGTCTGGCCGCCTGGCTACACGATTGTGGCAAAATCACCAGCCCGGAATACGTGGTCGACAAAGCGGTGAAACTGGAAACTCTCTACAACCGCATTCACGAAATCCGGACCCGGTTCGAGGTGCTGCACCGGGACGCTGAAATCACCTGCCTGAATGCTCGCCTGGCGGGCGCCGACGGGCAACAGGCGGAGCAAAAGAAGTGCGCGGAGCAGGCCAGGTTGCAGGAGGAGTTTACCTTTCTGGCCACCGCCAATCTGGGCAGCGAGGCCATGTCGGAAGACGACGCCGAGCGCATTCGTGCCATTGGCGCGCAAACCTGGCAACGCCATTTCAGCGACCGGATTGGTCTCTCGGACGACGAGCAGCAAGCGTTGGCAGGCCTGCAAGAACCTTCTTTGCCTGCCGCCGAGCCCCTGCTGGCCGACAAACCGACCCATCTACGTTCCTGGGGCGACCGGATTCCGCCGGTGCGGGCCGACGACCCACGCAACATCTGGGGCTTCGACATGGCGCTGCCGGAATACGCCTATAACCGGGGCGAGTTACACAACCTGACCATTCCCCACGGCACCCTGACTGACGAAGAACGATTCCGTATCAACGAGCACATTGTGCAAACCATCTGCATGCTCGATGCCCTGCCCCTGCCCGATCGCTTGGCCCGGGTACCACGCCTTGCGGGCACTCACCATGAACGCATGGACGGCAAGGGCTACCCCCACGGCCTGCATGGCGAAGACATGAGCATTCCGGAACGAATTATGGCCGTAGCGGATATCTATGAAGCACTGACCGCCGTTGACCGCCCCTACAAACAGGGCAAGCCCCTGTCAGAAGCACTCGCCATCATGGACCGGATGGCGAGAACCGGGCACATCGACCAGGCTGTGTTCCAGCTGTTTGTCAGCTCTGGTATCTATCGTCGCTACGCCGAAGAACACCTGAGCCCAAGCCAGATCGACGCCGTGAATGAAAGCCTGTTCATGAAGCCGTGACCAAAAACACGTATATTCTCAGGACTGTTATCCCAATCAAGGAAAAATGAATGCTGTTTGCAATCATCGTGGGTGGCCTGATCGGCTACAGCTTTGGCAAGTTCCCCGGATTTTTGATCGGCGCGGCTCTCGGTGCGTTTCTGATACACCGCTTGCGAACCCGGTTGATCGGCAAACTTCAGGGGCTGCAATCGGACTTTATTGAATCCGCCTTCGCCGTGATGGGCGCGCTGTGCAAAGCCGATGGCGTGGTTTCCCGGGACGAGATCCAGATGGCTGAAGCCATGTTTGTGCGCTTCCGCCTGAACGACGCCCAGAAGGAAGTGGCCAAAACCGCCTTCAACCGGGGCAAAGCTGCCGGTTTTGATCTGGACGGCGAACTGCGCCGCTTTCTCAGGGCCTCTGGTCGCCAGCCCGTGCTGCTGCAAATGTTCCTGCAGTTACAGGTATCCGCCGTGGCCGCCGATGGCCAGGTACACCCGGCCGAGCATGAGATGCTGGTACGCATCGCCCGGGGGCTGGGCCTGCCCGAGAGCCAAGTGGATCAACTGGAGGCCATGCTGCGGGGTGCGCACGCTGGTCAGGCCGGTGGCGCCAACAACTATTCGTCTGGCCAACAGATTGACGATGCCTACAAGGTGCTGGGGGTTTCCCCGTCAGCCACAGACGCCGAGATCAAGCGGGCTTATCGGAAACTGATGAGCGAAAATCATCCGGATAAACTGGCCGGTCGTGGCCTGCCGGAAAGCATGCGGGAAATGGCGGAAGAGCGCACCCGGGAAATCAGCCACGCCTACGACGTCGTCAAAGAGGCCCGAAAAAAGGCCTCCTGAAACTACTTCACAGCCACCTGGGCACGGCCGTCTGATAGGCCTGATACTGGTCTCCAAACTGCCGTGCCAGCGCCACTTCTTCCTGCCGGGCCTGCCGCTGGATTACCCACGCCCCCATCACCAGACACACCAGAGAAAACACACTCGGTAACGCCAGAAAGAACCCCAGCTGGCCCAGCATCACCGCCATAAACGAGGGGTTGCGGCTGCGGGCAAAGGGGCCGCATGTAAGCAGGTGGCTCTGGCCACGCTGCTGGTCAATGCCCGAGCGCCACTCCTCGTGCATATAAGCCTGAAAATAGTTCACCAGGGTAAACGACACCAACAGCAGAACCACGCCGGTGAGCAATACCGGTAAACGGTATAACAACGGACAAACTCCAAGCCAGGAGTCCAGATCGATGCCAATACGCGCCAGGCACACCAGCACTATGGCTGCCCGGAACAGGTTGAAAATATGCCGGTGCCACCAGGTGGCTGAACCTGATTTGCCGTAATGAATGTGGGAAAACCCAAGCCTGTCGTACAGGCCGATGGTGCGTGCTGCAAACTGCAGCCCGATCATCAGGAAAAATATGCCCAGAAACACCCGGATGGCGGGTTCGATTACTTCCATTAGTCATTCAGTTTCAGTTGGTTGGCCAACAGCTTACTGCTGCGAACCGGGCTTGAACAGTGTCCGCCATCAATCCGTGGCGCAAACGCCAAGGGTGCACTCTGGTTCAACAAAGATAGACAGCACCCTGGAAAAGCTCTCCTCCGGCTCTGCCCGAAGCAACAATGGCTCTCCGGTGACCGGGTGTGCCAGCGCCAGCTCCGTAGCCGCGAGCATCAATCTACCCGCGCCAAAACGCTCCGCAAAGTACCGGTTGTGGCGTCCCCGGCCGTGGTTGGCATCGCCAATAATCGGATGGTTGATGTGCTTCATGTGCCTGCGCAACTGATGCTTGCGGCCGGTTTCCGGCTTCAGCTCCACCAGGCTGTAGCGACTGCTGGGGTAACGCTCGATGGCCACTGGCAACTCGGTGGTGGCCAGGCGCTGGTACGCCGAGCGAGCCTCCCGAACCGGCTGTAGCTGGCCCTTCTGGCGCCGGTCTTCCGGCTCTTCCCGCAATGGGTGGTCGATCACGCCCTGTTCAGGCGTCCAGCCACGCACCACGGCCAGATAGGTTTTCGAAACCTCACCGGCCATCATCGCCTGGCCCAGCACGCTGGCGGTGTCCGGATCCCGGGCGAACAACAACAAACCGGAGGTAGGCCGATCCAGCCGGTGCACCGGGTACACATGCTCGCCCCCGTTCAAGGCACGGGCATACTGCAGTGCGAACTCGGTTTCGTGCTTGTCGATGGGGCTGCGGTGCATCAACAAACCTGCGGGTTTATGCACCGCCAGCAGCCAGGTATCCCGGTAAATCTCAGTCAGCGGATTCAACACCCTGCCCCTGTTTTCGTTTGAATAGACTGCGGAAGAACTCGCCACTGCGATCCCCCAGCACTAGCAGGGCCGGTGTCAGCAGCAAGGTTAACAGGGTCGCAAAGGCCAGGCCTCCGGCAATGGCACTGGATAGCTGGATCCACCACTGGGTTGATGGTGCCCCCAGCCCCAGCGAGGGTTCTAGCAGGTTTACGTTCACACTCAACACCATCGGCATCAGGCCCAGAATGGTGGTTACGGCAGTCAGCAGCACCGGCCGAAAACGCAGACAGCCGGTTTCCAGGGCGGCGTCGAAGGCAGCCTTGCCCTCCCGCTTCATCTGGTTGTAGGTATCGATCAGAATGATGTTGTTGTTCACCACAATACCCGCCAGGGCGATGATGCCCATGCCCACCATCACGATGCCAAAGGGCTGGCCATTCACCAGCAGCCCCAACAGCACTCCGGCGGTCGACAGCACAATGGCCGAGAGAATCAGCAGTGTCTGGTAGAGCGAGTTAAACTGGGTTACCAGAATCAGCAGCATCATGCCCACAGCCACTAGAAACGCCGAAACCAGGAAATTAGCTGCCTGCTCCTGGTCTTCGTTCTCACCACCCACCTTGACAGTGACGCCCTCCGGCGGCTCCGGCATCTGGGCCTGAAGGTTCTTCAGCAGTTCATCCATACGCCTGCCAGGCGCCACATCAGACTTGATGGTGATGGTACGCTGGCCGTCCACACGCACAATACTCCCGGTCTTGCTGCCCGGCTCCAGGGTCACAAATTCCGACAGGGGCACCTGGCCCCGGGGCGTGCTGATGGTCTGGCGATCCAGCTGATCCAGCTCGCGCCAGTTGTTCGGTACCCTCACGGCGATATCCACTTCATCCCGCACATCCTCGGGCCGGTAGGTGGCCAGCACCAGGCCGTTGGTCACCAGTCGCACGGCACTGCCAATGCTCAATACGTCGGTGCCAAAGCGGGCAGCTGCTTCCCGGTCTACCTGCAGGCGCCATTCGATACCTGGCAGGCTTCGGTCGTCTTCGATATCCACGAAACCACCGATTGCCCGCATCTGCTGCTCAATCTGGTCAACGTAGCCATCCAGCTTGTCCGTTTCCATACTACTAACCAACAATTCGATGGGCTTGCCCTCCGCCGGGCCACCTTCCTGTTTGCGAAACTCCAACTCGATACCCGGCAGGTCGGCCGTTCGTTCGCGGAAGCCCTCCAGTATCTCGTTGGCACTGCGGCGGGTATGCCAGTCGGTAAACTGGAACTGCAGCACGCCAATCACATCCGGCGCCATCTGGTTGCCGCTGGTAATCATCGACCGGGCATAGAGGGCTTTAACCTCCGGCATGTTCTGCAACCGGTTTTCCACCTTGCGTACGATGGCGTCCCGCTCCCATACCGACAGATCCCCCCGGGCCCGCACCTGCACCTGGGCGGAATCCGGCTCAATGCTGGGGAAGAACACCACGCCGTGATTGAACCGGGCGTAAGCGGCGTAGATCACCAGAATGGCGATGATGGCCCCGAGCAGCGTCAGGCCCGGGCGCGCCAGCAAGCTGCCCAGTAGCCTCCGGTAATAGGCCATAAAACGCCCCTCCACCGCATCCACATGGCGGCGACGGCCGCCACTGACACCGCCCAGCACCGGCAGAAACACCAGGGCCATGGCCAGAGACGCCACCAGGCAGATCAAGACCGTCATCGGCAGGAATTTCATGAACTCGCCCACCACACCGGGCCAGAACAACAGCGGCACAAACACTGCCAAAGTGGTCGCGGTGGACGCAATCACCGGCCATGCCATGCGCGAGGCAGCCTCTACCCAGGCGGTTTTGACCGGCTGGCCGTCGGACAAATTACGATCCGCCAGCTCCGACACCACAATGGCGCCGTCTACCAACATACCCGCCACCAGAATCAGGCTGAACAACACCACAATGTTCAGAGTCTGCCCCATGCTCCAGATCACCAGAATGCCGGTAAGGAAAGCTCCGGGAATGGTCAGACCCACCAGCAAGGCCGAACGTGGTCCCATGGCGGCGATCACCACGATAATCACCAGCACAATGGCGGTCAGTACGTTGTTGAGCAGATCCGAGAGGATATCCCGAACTTCGTCGGACTGATCCATGATAAAGCGAATATCCAGGCTCTCCGGCAATCGCGGGCGAGCTTCCTCAATCAGCGCCCGCACCTGCTCTATGGTTTCGATGATGTTGGCGCCGGAGCGTTTGGACACTTCCAGCACCAGCGCCGGTTCGCCGTTGATGCGGGCAAAGCCGGTGGGGTCTTTGAAGGTTCGCTGGAGCATGGCGACATCCCCGAAGGTGACCACAGTATCGCCATCTACCTTCACCGGCATCGACATCACATCTTCGATGGTTTCAATAACCCCCGGCACTTTCAGCGCCATGCGGCCATTGCCGGTATCCATAGAACCGGCGGCCACCAACTGATTGTTGCGCCGAACCAGAGACGCCAGCTGGTCGAAATCAATGCCGTAACTCTCCAGCACCTGCGGATCCACCACGATTTCCAGCAGGTCTTCCCGGTCGCCGCCGATGGTCACTTCAAGCACTTCCGGAATGGCCTCAATGGCGTCCTGCAGGCGCCGGGCCACGGTAATCAGTTCCCGTTCCGATAACGGGCCGGATAAGCCCACCGAGAGCACCGGGAACAGGGAAATGTTGATCTCGTTTACCCGAGGCTCGTCGGCCTCGCCCGGCAATTTGCTGCGGGCGGTATCGACCTTTTCCCGAACGTCCTGCAGGGCTTTGTCCGGGTCGAACCCCGCATCGAACTCCAGCATCACCGAGGCATGGCCTTCCGCTGCGTTGCCCCGCATCTCCTTGATGCCTTCCAGCGACCGCAGTTCCTGCTCCATTGGCCGCACCAAAAGTCGCTCTGCATCTTCCGGGCTAATGCCTTCCAGCCCCATGGAAACGTAAATCATGGGAATGGTCACATCCGGGTTGGACTCCTTGGGAATCACTTCGTAGGCGGCCATGCCTCCCAGCAACAGGAACAGAAACAACAGCAAGGTGGTGCGGCTGCGGTTCATAGCGGCAGAAATCAGTGCTCTCATGGCGTCAGCCCCGCTGATCCGAAACATCCACCGGCAGCACCTGCTCACCGCTGGCTACAAAGCCTGCGCCCCGGGTAATCAAGCGGACTTCGTCGGGCAGGCCCGCTACCCAGGCACCTTCTGTCGACACACTCAGCAAACTGACGGATGCAAACTCCACTTTGTCCTGGCCATTAACGAATTTCACCCCGGGGCGCCCGGTGTCATCCAGGCTCAGATAGGCAGGTGAGATAAACTGGGCTTTTTGCTCGGGCAGGCGAATGCCCAGGTTGGCCGTGCCACCGGCGGCCCGGAGCCGATCCGGGTTTTCCACCACCACTTCCACCGCAAAACTGCGGGTTTCGGGATTGGCGGCACTGGCCACAAAACTGACCACGCCAGCCAGCCGTGTGCCATCCAGCAGTTCAATGTTGACGGCCTGCCCGGGCTGCACCCGCGCCACCGATTGCTGGGGTACCTGCCCGGAGGCTTTCAAACGGTCAATCTGCACCAGCTCAAACATCGGCGAGCCCACCTGCACCAGGCTGCCGGGCTCGACGTCCCGACGGTTTACCACTCCGTCAAACGGCGCTTCCGGTTCCAGATGGGCAACCGCCAGCCGAGCCGACGCCAACTCCGCCCGGGCCGCCGCCAGTTCACTCTCCAGCCGCAAGATATCGGTTTCGGCGGTCAGGTTCCGCGCACGCAATTTGCGGGCCGCAGAAAGATCGGCTTCCAGCTTTCGGATGCTGGCCTGCCAGCGGCTGACCACCGCATCGCGGCCATCCAGCGACAGGGTGGCCAGAACCTTACCGGCTTTTACTTCCTGTCCCAGCTGAACCCCAAGCGACTCTACCGTCCCCGCCACACGGGCACTCACCTGCACCGATTGCCAGGGCTCCAGCTGGCCCTGCAGTTTCAGTTCGGGCTGATAGGTTTGCGCCGTAAGGGTGGTTACTTCTACCCGGGTCGGCGCTTTTTCTTCCGCCTCGGGAACCTCGGGCACCTCGGTGCTGGCCACCTTCACCTCACCGGTCATCATCCAGATCACCAGCACAACAACCACAAGCAGGGATAACCCCAGGGAGCTCCATTTTGCTCTTGTCATGAACCCATCGCCGTACAGAATTTTTATTGAAAGACCGGCAATAAATCAGGCACCAGCCCGGTTCCCGGAAATAAAGCCTTGCATCCGGCAGAAAACGTGGGTTAGATTCTACACACATTGTTTGATTCTATTCAGAGCAGATTGTCGATTTCATGAACCTCAACGCAGTCATCGTCCTTGTAAAGCTAGTCCTGGTGGTCGTGGTACCGTCCGGGGGCTTTTGCGTGGACAAGCAGGTGAACTAGCGACAACCTGACAAAAACACCAGAAACCCCCGGCACCGAAAGGTCCCGGGGGTTTCTTTTTTTACGGCAAAGGAAAAGGGAAAACGACCATGAACGGCTCAGAGCATATTCTTGCAGCGTTCCATCGCCACAACATCAGCACGGTATTCGGTTATCCGGGCGGCTGCATCATGCCGCTATACGATGCGCTGGTAGACGATGTGGGCGTGGAGCATGTGCTTTGCCGCCACGAACAGGCCTGCGCACTGGCCGCCGAGGGCTACGCCCGGGCCAGCGGCAAGCTGGGCGTTTGCATTGCCACCTCCGGCCCCGGCGCCACCAACCTGATCACCGGCGTTGCCAACGCCTACATGGACTCCATCCCCTTGCTGGTAATCACCGGCCAGGTGCCTTCCGCGCTGATTGGCACCGATGCTTTTCAGGAAACCGACATCCTCGGCATGACCCTGGGCATCGTCAAACACAGCTACCTGATCGACGATGCGGACAGCCTGCCGGAGATTCTTGAAGACGCCATCGCCATGGCCCAGAGCGGTCGCCCCGGCCCGGTGTGGATTGATATTCCCAAAGATATGTTGTTGGCCGACGTCCACACTGAAGCGCCAGCACCCATCGAGCCTGCCCAGCCCGAGTGCCCGGACATCAGCCCGGCGCTGGCCATGTTGCGCGAAGCAAAGCGCCCGCTTTTATACAGCGGTGGCGGTGTATCCCTGGCGAAGGCCGAAGATAGCTTCCGGGCCTTTGCCGATTCCTCCGGCCTGCCCGGCGTAGTAACGCTGAAGGGCATCGGCAATGCTGGCCGCCATAACCTCAACGACCTGGGCATGCTCGGTATGCACGGCTCCCGTGCCGCCAACCGGGCGGTCGACGAGTGTGATCTGCTGCTCGTAGTGGGTGCGCGCATGGACGACCGGGCCACCGGCAAGCTGGATGGCTTTGCCCCGAACGCCCGCACCATCCACATAGACGCCGACGCTGCCGAGTTCAACAAGCTGCGCCCCGCCGATATCGCCTTGCGGGGCGATCTGAACGCAATTCTGACGGCCTTCACTGACGCACTGGCCAACCAGGGCCTGGTCATTGGCGACTGGCAGAAACAATGCCGTACCTGGCACACCACCGGGGGCTTTCGCGCTGCCGACAACGAAGAGCCGCTGGCGCCCATTACCGGCCCGGCGTTTGTGCGCCAGCTCTCCGGCATTGCCGGAGACGATGCAATCATCGCCTGTGATGTCGGCCAGCATCAGATGTGGATTGCCCAGTACTATCAGTTCAATCACCCGCGCCAGCACCTGACCAGCGGCGGCCTGGGTACCATGGGCTTCGGTTTGCCCGCCGCCATCGGTGCCCAGTTCACCGACCGCAACCGCACAGTCATTAACGTCACCGGCGATGGCTCGTTCATGATGAACGCCCAGGAACTGGCCACCATCCGGCGCTACAAGCTGCCGCTGAAGCTGATCGTTCTCGACAACCAGTGCCTGGGCATGGTGCGCCAGCAGCAGGAGCTGTTCTACAACAACCGGGAAAGCCACATCAATCTGGATGACAACCCGGACTTCGTGGCCATGGCCCGGGCCTTCGACATTCCGGCCCTGCACATCGAGCGCACCGACCAGATTCGCCGGGGCATCGAAACCATTCTGGCCTACAAGGGCCCGATGCTGTTGCACGTGGCCATCAGTCGAGAAGAGAACGTCTGGCCCATCGTCAAAGCCGGTGCCAGCAACAAGGACATGATCGACGAACCCCGTAAAACCAGTAGCCGCAAGGAGCAGGTAGCATGACCCCCAGTAGCGAGATTGCCAGCCAGAGTTACACCCTGAACTGCCGTATGAGCCAGGAAGCCGCCGCCCTGGAGCGCCTTTGCCGGGTGGTGCGGGTTCGGGGCTTCCGGATTTCGAAGATGGCCATGGAAAGCGCCGGCGACAGTCTCGACGTTTTGCTGACACTGGAGGGTTCACGGCCAGTTGCTATGCTTCAGTCACAGTTGGAGAAGCTGCACACCGTTACCGGAGTTGAGTTGATGTCCGGGGCTGTGGCACGGTCCCGAACCGCATAATCAGATCGGAAGGTGAATACCATGAGCACGGACAAACGGCGCAAACACTCGGCCCCGGTTGTGGACGGCATCAACAAGTCTGCCAGCCGGGCCATGCTGCGGGCAGTCGGGTTTACCGACGAGGATTTCCGCAAACCCCAGATCGGCATTGCCTCCACCTGGAGCAACCTCACGCCCTGCAACATGCACATCGACGGGCTGGCCCGGGAAGCCGCCAAAGGCGCCGACGGCGCCGGTGGTAAAAGCCTGATCTTTAACACCATTACCATTTCCGACGGCATCGCCAACGGCACCGAGGGCATGAAGTACTCGCTGGTATCGCGGGAGGTGATTGCCGATTCCATCGAAACCGTGGCCGGCTGTGAGGGCTTCGACGGGCTGGTAGCCATCGGCGGCTGCGACAAGAATATGCCCGGTTGCATGATGGGCCTGGCCCGGCTGAACCGGCCCTCGGTGTTCGTATACGGTGGCACCATCATGCCCGGCGATAACCACACCGACATCATCTCGGTCTTCGAGGCCGTGGGTGCCCATGCCCGGGGCAACATGGAGCTGATCGAGGTGAAACAGATCGAGGAAACCGCGATTCCCGGCCCGGGCTCCTGTGGTGGCATGTACACCGCCAACACCATGGCCTCAGCCATCGAAGCTATGGGCATGAGCCTGCCTGGCAGCTCGGCGCAGAATGCGGTGTCCGACAGCAAACTGGCAGATTGCGAGGCGGCCGGTGCGGCGGTACTGAAACTGCTGGAGGCCGATATCAAACCCTCCGACATCATGACCCGGGCAGCCTTCGAAAACGCCATCACCGTGGTCATCGCGCTGGGCGGCTCCACCAACGCCGTGCTTCACCTGTTGGGCATGGCCAGTACCGTGGGCGTGGAGCTGTCGCTGGACGATTTCGTACACATCGGTAAACAGGTTCCGGTGCTCGCCGATCTGCGCCCCTCGGGCCATTACATGATGTCGGAACTGGTGGCCATTGGCGGCATACAGCCGTTGATGAAGATGCTGTTGGAGCGCGGACTTTTGCACGGCGACTGTCTGACCGTAACCGGCAAAACCCTGGCAGAGAATCTTGCCAGTGTGGAGCCCTACCCGGAAAACCAGAAAATCATTCACGCCTTCGACAACCCGATCAAAGCCGACAGCCACTTGCGGATTCTCTATGGCAACCTGGCGCCGGAAGGCTCGGTGGCGAAAATCACCGGCAAAGAGGGCACTCATTTCTCCGGCCGCGCCCGGGTCTTTCATTCGGAAGAGGAAGCTCAGGAACGCATTCTGGATGGCACGGTCGTCGCGGGCGATGTTCTGGTGATTCGCTACGAAGGCCCGAAAGGCGGCCCCGGTATGCGGGAGATGCTCAGCCCTACGTCAGCGATCATGGGCAAGGGCCTGGGCAGCGACGTGGCGCTGATTACCGATGGCCGGTTTTCCGGCGGCAGCCATGGGTTTGTGGTTGGGCACATCACGCCAGAGGCCGCCGTGGGCGGGCCGATTGCGCTGGTAGAGGATGGCGACACCATCACCATTGATGCGGTGAACAACTCGATTGTGCTGGAGATCTCTGACGAGGAAATGGAGAAACGGCGCAACGCCTGGACGCCACCTGAGCCAAGGTTCACCCGGGGGGTACTGGCCAAATATGCCCGGGTGGTGAGTTCGGCGTCTACGGGGGCCGTTACCGACCTACCTTAGTTGAGCTTGGGATCCTAGCCTGTGAGTTGAGGGGCAGGTACGGGGGTATGATTACTATACCCTTAATGCCCAGCGGCCAGATCAGATCAGTTCAACAGCCACAGCCGTGGCTTCACCACCGCCGATGCACAGGGACGCAACACCGCGCTTCAGGCCTCGCTGCTTCAATGCATTGATCAGCGTGATGAGGATGCGGGAGCCGGAGGAACCAATCGGATGGCCCAACGCACAGGCGCCGCCGTGTACGTTCACTTTTTCCGCTGGCAGCTTCAGTTCGTTGATGGCGGCCAGGGTGACTACAGCAAAGGCTTCGTTGATCTCGAATAAATCGACATCGTCCAGCGTCCAGCCCGCTTTCTTTAGCACCTTCTCGATGGAGTTGATCGGCGCGATGGTGAATTCGGCGGGTAGCCGGGCGTGTGTAGCGTGGGCCACGATTCGGGCTTGGGGCGTCAGGCCGCGGGCACTCGCTTCTGCGGCAGAGGTGAGTACCAGCGCGGAGGCACCATCGCTGATGGAGCTGGAGTTGGCGGCGGTGACTGAGCCGTCTTTGGCGAAGGCCGGTTTCAGGTGGGGGATTTTTTCGGGTTTGGCGTTGCCGGGCTGTTCGTCGGTTTCAACTTCGGTGTCGCCGCCGCGGCCGGGTACGGTTACCGGTACGATTTCGTCCCGGAACCAGCCGTTTTCGATAGCCGCCAGGGATTTTTGCAGTGAGCCGATGGCAAATTCGTCCATGGCCTGGCGGGTGATGTTGAATTTGTCGGCGGTGCGCTGGGCGAAGACGCCCATCAGGCCACCTTCGTAGGCGTCTTCCAGGCCATCGAGGAACATGCTGTCGAGTACCTGGCCGTGGCCCATGCGCATTCCGGCGCGAGCTTTGGGCAGCAGGTAGGGTGCCTGGCTCATGTTTTCCATGCCGCCGGCGATCATGATGTTGTTGGTGCCGGCTTTGATCTGGTCGTGGGCCATGATGACGGCCTGCATGCCGGAGCCGCACATTTTGTTGATGGTGGTGCAGCCAGCGCTATCGGGGATGCCGGAGGCGCGGGAGGCCTGGCGCGCCGGTGCCTGGCCCAGGCCGCCCGGGAGTACGCAGCCCATGATGACTTCCTGAATGTCTGCCGGTTGCAGGCCAGAGCGTTCGATGGCGGCTTTGATGGCGACGGCGCCGAGTTCCGGGGAGCGTACCGAGCTCAGGGAGCCCATCATGCCGCCCATGGGGGTTCGGGCGGAGCCTGCTATTACTACGTCGTTGTTATTCATTGAATCTGGTCTCCATGTTGGGAGTCAGGTTCGATCAGGGGGATGTCTTTCCGAAACACGCTGTAAATACGTCCCTGTACGCTCGACAAAAGCCATCCATGGCTTTTGACGGTTCCGGAAAGACATCCCCCTGCTCGAACCCCATACGTTGTCTTTGCTTTCGAAGCGAGTGGGCCTCGGACAAAAGGCGCTTTATCGACCGAGTACCGACCGTGCAATAATTTCTTTCATCACTTCCGATGTACCGCCATAAATCCGCTGAACCCGGGCATCAATAAAGTTCCGCGAAATCGGATACTCGGTGGTGTAGCCGTAGCCGCCAAACAATTGCAGGCAACCATCCGCCACGCGGCACTGCATTTCCGTGGCGCTGTACTTGGCCATGGACGCGGTGGGGGCGTCGAGTTTGCCGTCTTCGTACTCGCGGATGCACTGGTCGACGAAGGCTTTGTTGATGCGATAGTCGGTTTCCATGCGGGCGATTTCGAACCGGGTGTTCTGCAACTGGCTGAGTTTCTGGCCGAACAGTTCCCGTTCCTGGCTGTACTGGATGGTCATGTCCAGAGAGCCTCGGGCGGCGGCAACGCCAAGGGCGCCGATGACCAGTCGCTCGCGGGGCAGTTCGCGCATCAGGTAGATGAAGCCCTGCCCTTCTTCCCCCAGCAGTGCGGAGGCGGGAATGCGCATATCCGAGAAGAACAGTTCGGAGGTGTCACCGGAATGCTGGCCGATTTTGTCGAGGTTGCGGCCTTTGCTGAAGCCCGGCAGGGAGGTGTCTACCAGGAACAGGCTGATGCCCTTGGCGCCTGCGTTGGGGTCGGTTTTGGCGGCGACGATCACCATGTCGGCGTGTTGGCCGTTGGTAATGAAGGTTTTGGAGCCGTTGAGGATGTAGTGGTCGCCATTTTTGACTGCGCTGGTGCGCATGGCCTGGAGGTCGCTGCCTGCGCCGGGTTCGGTCATAGCGATGGCGCCGACGGCTTCGCCGGTGACCATTTTCGGGAGCCACTGCTGTTTTTGTTCGTCGTTGCCGATGTGGCTTAGATAAGGTGCGACGATGTCGGAATGCACCATCACGTTGGTGGAGAGGGCGCCAAAGCCCAGGCGGGCCATTTCTTCGCCCACTACCACCGAGTACTGGAAAGGCGCGCCGCAGCCGCCGCAGTCTTCGGGTACGTCTACGCAGAGCATGCCTGCGTTACCCAGGGTGGTCCAGAGTTCCCGGGGCACGATGCCCTCTTTTTCCCAAGCGTCGTAATGGGGGGCCACTTCGGTTTCCAGGGCTTTGATTACCGAGTCCCGGAACAGGGCCAGTTCTTCTTGGTCGACAGGGTTGGTCATATCACTCACCTGTGGTTGTCGGTTCGCTTTTGGCGAATCCTGCGTTATTGAACCACTACCGGCCCGCTTGTGGCGGGCGCGGGTGTTGGTATTACTTTGGCGCCATTCGCAGGGCGCAATCAAGGCGGATGACTTCGCCGTTCAGGATCGGGTTGCGCACCATCTGGTCGACCATCATGCCGAATTCCTCGGGCTTGCCCAGCCGTTTCGGGAACGGCAGTGTGGCGGCCAGGCTGTCCTGCACTTCTTCGGGCATACCCGCCAGCATCGGAGTCATGAACAGGCCCGGTGCGATGGTGTTCACTCGAATGCCTTCACGGGCGAGTTCCCGGGCGGCCTGCAGGGTGAGTGACACCACTCCGCCCTTTGAAGCGCTGTAAGCGGCCTGGCCAATCTGGCCTTCATAGGCCGCCACCGACGCGGTATTGATGATCACGCCCCGCTCGCCATCGGCGTTAGCGTCTCGGGTGGCCATATCGGCCGCGGCCAGTCGCAGGATGTTGAAGGTGCCAATCAGGTTTACCTGCACCACTTTGCTGAAGCTCTCCAGCGGCATCACGCCATCACGGCCCAGGATCTTGGCGGCCGGGGCAATACCGGCGCAATTGACGGCAACGCCGCAGGGGCCGTGGGCTTCGCGGGCTGCGCGGATAGCCGCTTCGGCACTGTCGGCAGAGGTAACGTCGCAGTGCAGAAAGATACCACCAATCTCTGCAGCCACTTTTTCGCCCTGACTCTGGTTCACATCCAGGATCGCCACCTTGCATCCCGCTGCCGCCAGCGCACGCGCGGCGCCCTCGCCCAAGCCCGAAGCCCCGCCTGTTACAATGGCTGGTACGTACTGGAATTCCATAAGGCACTCCTTATTAATAGGATCGAAGTCTGATCCGCACATCATCATCCGGATCACAAAAATACTTTACGTTTACGTAAACTTTAACTAACCTTGATTAAAAAAGGAAATAGGCATGAGCGAAAAAAGAACCTTCAGCATCAGCGAGCTCTCACAAGAGTTCGACGTAACCACCCGAAGCATTCGGTTTTACGAAGATCAGGGTCTGCTCAAGCCTAGCCGACGCGGGCAAACCCGGATCTTCAGCACCAAAGACCGCGTGCGACTAAAACTGATTCTGCGGGGCAAGCGCATGGGCTTCACCCTGTCGGAAACCAAAGAACTGTTCGACCTGTGGGACGAAACCCCGACAGGCAATGAGAAGCAACTGCTGAAAATGCTGGAAATCCTGAGCACTCGCCGTGCCCATCTGGAACAACAGAAAAACGACATCGCCATGGCCGAAATGGAAATGGAAACTGCCGAAGCGCGATGCCGCGAAGCACTGGCAGAACTCCGGAAACGGGAAACCAAAACCAGCAAGGCAGCAACCGATGACGCCGTTACCCGGTAAAACACAAATAACGGGTGGCGAAATGAAACGATCAAAACAAAAAGGCAGCCAACCATGAAATCACAATACTCAGAGCTCAATTTCGGCCTTGGCGAAACCCTGGACATGCTCCGGGAACAGGTGAACAACTTCGCCGCCACCGAAATCGCCCCCCGCGCTGCAGACATCGACAAAAACAACGAATTCCCCATGGATCTGTGGCGCAAATTCGGCGACATGGGCCTGCTGGGCATTACCGTGAGTGAAGAATACGGCGGCTCCGACATGGGCTACCTGGCCCACGTGATCGCCATGGAAGAGATCAGCCGCGCCTCCGCCTCCGTTGGCCTGTCCTACGGCGCCCACTCCAACCTGTGCGTCAACCAGATTCACCGCAACGGCACCGAAGAACAGAAGCAGAAATACCTGCCCAAACTGGTCAGCGGCGAACACATCGGCGCCCTGGCCATGTCCGAGCCCAACGCAGGCTCCGACGTGATCTCCATGAAACTCAGCGCCCGCGATGAAGGCGACCACTACGTGCTTAACGGCAACAAAATGTGGATTACCAACGGGCCAGACGCCAACACCTACGTCATCTACGCCAAAACCGACACCCAGGCTGGCTCCAAAGGCGTCACCGCCTTCATCGTAGAGCGCGACTACCCCGGTTTCAGCCGCCACCAGAAACTCGACAAACTCGGCATGCGCGGCTCTAACACCTGCGAACTGGTGTTTGAAGACTGCAAAGTCCCCAAAGAAAACGTCCTCGGCGGTGTGGGCAACGGCGCCAAAGTGCTCATGAGCGGCCTCGACTACGAACGCCTCGTCCTCTCCGGAGGCCCCCTCGGCATCATGCAGGCCGCCATGGACGTGGTCGTCCCCTACATCCGCGAGCGAAAACAATTCGGCCAGGCCATCGGTGAATTCGAACTGGTACAGGGCAAAGTCGCCGACATGTACACCTGGATGAACACCGCCAAATCCTACGTCTACATGGTGGCCCAGTCCGCCGACCGCGGCGAAACCACCCGCAAAGACGCCGCCGGCGCGATCCTCTACTCCGCCGAAATGGCCACCAAACTGGCCCTGGACGCCATTCAGCTGCTGGGCGGCAATGGCTACATCAACGAATACCCGACCGGCCGCCTGCTGCGGGACGCGAAACTCTACGAAATCGGCGCTGGAACGTCTGAAATCCGACGGATGCTGATCGGGCGCGAGCTGTTCCTGAACAAGTAATCGCAACAAGCGCTGTCAGCAAGAGAAGACAACACCCAACGCACGCCGAGGGCTTGGCGGGGTGTTCTTTTCGGGAGTGTCTGTGGCCAAGGATGGCCACAGTCAAGCGCACAGGGATGTACTCGTAGCGTCTCCCGAAAAGAACACCCCGCCAAGCCCGGACGCCACAAGGTGAAAAAAGGCTGGGAACATGACGATACTCCAAAGCAAAATCAACCCAAGGTCCGACGACTTCCAGGCCAACCACCAGGCCATGCAAACCGCCGTCGCCGACCTCCGGGACAAAGTCGCACAGATCCACCAGGGCGGCGGCCCCGACTACCAGAAACGCCACACCGACCGCGGCAAACTCCTGCCCCGCGAACGCATCAGCCGCCTCATCGACGAAGGCTCACCCTTCCTCGAAATCGGCCAGTTCGCCGCCTATAACGTCTACAACGAAGACGTTCCGGCAGCGGGCGTCATCGCAGGCATCGGCCGCGTCTCCGGCAACGAATGCATGATCATCGCCAACGACGCCACCGTCAAAGGCGGCACCTACTACCCGCTCACCGTAAAAAAACACCTGCGGGCCCAGGAAATCGCCATGGCCAACCGCCTGCCCTGCATCTACCTGGTGGACAGCGGCGGCGCCAACCTGCCCCAGCAGGACGAAGTCTTCCCCGACCGCGACCACTTCGGCCGCATCTTCTACAACCAGGCCCGCATGAGCGCCGACGACATCCCGCAAATTGCCGTGGTCATGGGCCTGTGCACCGCCGGGGGGGCCTACGTACCCGCCATGGCCGATGAGTCCATCATCGTGCGCAACCAGGGCACCATCTTCCTGGCCGGGCCGCCACTGGTAAAAGCCGCCACCGGCGAAGTGGTCAGCGCCGAAGACCTGGGCGGTGCCGACGTGCACTGCAAAATCTCCGGTGTCGCCGACCACTACGCCGAAAACGACGCCCACGCTCTGGAAATCGCCCGTCGCTGCGTGGCCAACCTCAACCGCCGCAAGCCCGTGCCGGTGGAGGTACAAAAACCCCGTGCCCCGCTGTACGACCAGAACGAAATCTACGGCATCGTCGGCACCGACCTGCGCAAACAATTCGACGCCCGGGACGTGATCGCCCGCATCGTCGACGGCTCCGAATTCGACGAATTCAAACGCTACTACGGCCAGACCCTGGTCACCGGCTTCGCGCACATTCACGGCTACCCTGTGGGCATCATCGCCAACAACGGCATATTGTTCAGCGAATCGGCCCAAAAAGGCGCGCACTTTGTTGAGCTCTGCTGCCAGCGCAACATCCCGCTGCTGTTCCTGCAGAACATCACCGGCTTTATGGTGGGCCAGAAGCACGAAGCCGAGGGCATCGCCAAACACGGCGCCAAAATGGTGATGGCGGTGGCCTGCGCCAACGTACCCAAGATCACCGTGCTGATTGGCGGCAGTTACGGTGCCGGTAACTACGGCATGTGCGGCCGGGCCTACAGCCCCGACTTCCTGTGGATGTGGCCCAACGCCCGCATCAGCGTGATGGGCGGCGAACAGGCCGCCGGTGTGCTGGCTCAGGTAAAAAGAGAAGGCATGGAGCGCAAAGGCCAGAGTTGGAGTGCCGAAGAAGAAGCCGAATTCAAAAAGCCCATTACCGAAAAATACGAACACCAGGGCCACCCCTACTACGCCAGCGCCCGGCTATGGGACGACGGCGTCATCGACCCCGCACAAACCCGGGAAGTCGTTGCCCTGAGCCTGTCGGCCACCCTCAACCGGCCCGCCAAGCCTACGCGCTTTGGCGTGTTCCGCATGTAAAGGAGCCCAGCCATGTCAGAACAAGAACACGCGGTTCTGCTGCAACAACGGGACAAAGGCGTCTCGGAAATCGTGCTGAACCGACCGGACAAACGCAACGCCTTCGACGACGTCATCATCCAGCAACTCATTGCTGCGCTGGACAAGGCCGACCGGGATGAGCAAACCCAGGTCGTCATCCTGCGATCTGAAGGGAAACACTTCTCGGCGGGGGCCGACCTCGGCTGGATGCGGCGCATGGCCAACAATACCCGCCAGGAAAACCTGGACGACTCCCGGGAACTGGCCCGACTGATGAATACCCTGAACCATCTGTCCAAGCCGGTGATCGGCCTGGTACAGGGCGCGGCCTTCGGCGGCGCGGTCGGCCTCGCCGCCTGCTGCGACATCGTGCTGGCCACCGAAAATGCCAGCTTCTGCCTGAGCGAAGTCAAACTCGGCCTGATTCCGGCCGTGATCAGCCCCTACGTGGTTCGCGCCATCGGTGAACGCCAGGCAAGGCGCTACTTCCTGACCGCCGAAACTTTCAGCGCGCAGCAGGCCGAACACTATGGATTGGTACACCTAGTTTGCGAAAACCAGACGGCCATGCAGCGGCGCTGCGACGAGCTTCTGCAGCAACTGGCCCTGAACGGCCCTGAAGCGATGAAAGCCGCGAAAGACCTGGTTTTTGCCGTTAGCCACAAAGCCATCTCCAGCGAGGTGATTGACGACACCGCACAGCGCATTGCCGACATACGCGTGGGCGACGAAGGCCAGGAAGGGCTGAGCGCGTTCCTGAACAAACGAAAAGCATCCTGGGTGCCGGGAGACAACGCATAATGTTCAACAAAATACTCATCGCCAATCGGGGCGAAATCGCCTGCCGCATCATCCAGACGGCCCATCGCATGGGCATCCGCTGCGTGGCGGTCTACTCAGACGCCGACGCCAACGCCCGGCATGTGGCCATGGCCGACGAAGCCTTCCACATTGGCCCGGCGCCAAGCTCGGAAAGCTACCTGAAAGCCGACAAGATCATCGACATCGCGCTGAAAAGCGGTGCCCAGGCCATCCATCCGGGCTATGGCTTTTTGTCTGAAAACACCGATTTCGCCGAGGCCTGCGAGGCCAACGGCATCGTATTCATTGGCCCGCCGTCGCCGGCCATTGCTGCCATGGGCTCAAAATCCGCCGCGAAAGCCATCATGGAAGATGCAGGCGTACCGCTGGTGCCCGGTTACCATGGCAAAGACCAGTCGCCGGAACTGTTACGGGCCGAAGCCGAGAAATGCGGTTTTCCATTGCTGCTGAAAGCCGTGGCCGGCGGTGGCGGCAAAGGCATGCGGGTGGTCGAAAACATGGCCGAATTCGACGACGCCCTGGCCGCCGCCCAACGGGAGGCAAAAAACGCCTTCGGCAACCCGGACATGCTGATCGAGCGCTACCTGACCCAGCCACGGCACGTGGAAATCCAGGTTTTCTGCGACCAGCAGGGCAACGGCATCTATCTGGCCGAACGGGATTGCTCGGTGCAGCGGCGGCACCAGAAAGTGCTGGAAGAAGCTCCGGCCCCCGGGCTGAGCGAAGACACCCGCAAAGCCATGGGTGAAGCCGCCGTTCGGGCCGCCCAGGCCATCAACTACGTGGGCGCGGGCACGGTGGAGTTCCTGTACGACGTCGACGGCTCTTTCTTCTTTATGGAAATGAACACCCGCCTGCAGGTGGAGCATCCGGTTACCGAAATGGTCACTGGCCAGGATCTGGTGGAGTGGCAATTGAAAGTGGCCTGGGGCGACCCGCTGCCGCTAAACCAGGCGCAGGTCAAAACCCGGGGCCATGCCATAGAGGCGCGCATCTACGCTGAAGACCCGGAGCAGGACTTCCTGCCCGCCACTGGTACCCTGCGCTACCTGAGCACTCCGGACGAGTCCGCCAATGTGCGAGTGGACACCGGCGTAACCGAAGGCGATGAAATCAGCATTCACTATGATCCTATGATCGCCAAGCTGATCGTCTGGGACGACACCCGGGAACAGGCCGTCAACCGCATGGTTCAGGCCCTGGAGCAGTACCGCATCGCTGGCCTGAAAACCAATATCCGGTTCCTGCACGCCACCGTGGACGCCCAGCCGTTCCGGGAAGCCCAGCTGACCACCAACTTTATTGCCAGCCATGGCGACCTGCTGTTCCCGAAATCCAGGCTGGATCTGGACAAGGCCCTGGTGCTGGCCGCCGGGTTTATCCTGGAGCAACGCAAATCCGCCGACCCGGTGACGGCAGACCCCTGGTCACCGTTTGGACGACAAAACAGCTGGCGCCTGAACTGGGAGTTCGCCCAGCCCCTCACCCTGCAGGTGGGCGACGACAAACACGAACTGAAAATTCTGGAGCGGGACGACCGGTATCAGGTCGAGGTGGGCGGCAGCGTTTATCAGCTGCACGCCAAACTGAACGACGACTACCTGCAAGCCGTGGTGAACGGCCATCGCCTGAGCCTGCACGGCAACCTGCATAACGAAGAGCTGGTGCTGTTCTACGGCGGCGACACCTTCAAGTGTACGGTCTATCGAGAAACCTACGGCTTCGAGGAAATGGCCGGTGAAGGCAGCCTGGCGGCACCCATGAACGGCTCCATTGTGGCGGTGCAGACCAAAGTGGGCGACCGGGTAAACGCCGGCCAGAGCCTGGTGATTATGGAAGCCATGAAGATGGAGCACGCCATCAAGGCCCCGGCCGACGGCGTGGTCACCGACATCTTCTACAGCGAAGGTGACCAGGTGGCAGAAGGTGCAGAGCTGATCGCCATCGACACCGGGGAGGCAGAATAATGGCCTTTCCAGACACCGTTCGACTGGTGGAAATGAGCCCCCGGGACGGCCTGCAAAACGAGCCCGGCGAGGTGATTGCCACCGCCATAAAAACCGGCCTGATTGATCGGTTGGCCGATTGCGGGCTGAGCCACATCGAATCCGCCAGCTTTGTGTCCCCGAAATGGGTGCCTCAAATGGCCGACGCCGCCGAAGTTCTGGCGGGCATCAACCGCAAGCCCGGCGTGTGCTACTCCGCCCTCACCCCCAACCTGAAAGGCTTCGAAGGGGCCCTGGCCGCTGGCGCCAACGAAGTGGCGGTGTTCGGTGCGGCATCGGAGTCTTTCACCAAAAAGAACATCAACTGCACCATCGCCGAAAGCCTGGAGCGCTTTGTACCGGTCGTTGAAAAAGCCCGAAAACACGGCATTCCCGTGCGGGGTTACGTATCGACTGTACTCGGTTGCCCTTACGAAGGCGAGATTGCGCCGGACAAGGTGGCCACCGTGGCTAAAGCGCTGTACGACATGGGTTGCCATGAAATTTCCCTGGGCGACACCATCGGTGTGGGCACGCCCCTGAAAGCCAAACGCATGCTTGAAGCCGTGGCCGCCCATGTGCCCATGGCCAAACTGGCCGCACACTTCCACGACACCTACGGCCAGGCCCTGGCCAACCTGTATGCCGTGCTGGAAGAAGGCATCAGCGTGATCGACGCCTCGGTGGCGGGGCTGGGTGGCTGCCCCTACGCCAACGGAGCCTCCGGCAACGTCGCCAGCGAAGACGTGCTCTACCTGCTGAACGGGCTGGGCATAAGCACGGGCGTGAGTCTGGAAAAACTGGTGGCAACCGGACACTGGATTAGCCAGCAACTGAACCGCAAAAACGGCTCCAAAGTGGGTCTTGCCACAGGCGGTCAATGCACAACACCAAAAAAGCTGGGAGTAACCCATGAGCAATAACAACGTCGTAGCCCTGGACTTACCCATTCCGCAGATCAACGACCTGCCGGAAGACACCCGCAAGTACTTCGAGATCTGCCAGGAAAAACTGGGCATGGTGCCCAATGTCCTCACCGCCTACAGCCAGAACCTCAAGCAACTGGACGGCTTCACCCGCCTGTACAACGAACTCATGCTGGGCGAAGGCGAACTCTCCAAGCTGGAGCGGGAAATGATCGCCGTGGTGGTGTCGTCCGAAAATAAATGCTTTTACTGCCTGGTGGCCCACGGTGCCGCCGTGCGCGTGATGAGCGGCGACCCGCAACTGGGTGAACATCTGGTGATGAACTACCGCACCGCCAAAGTCGACCCACGCCAGCGGGCCATGCTGGATTTCGCCTCGCACCTCACCCGCTCGCCAGCCACGGTTACCGAAGCCGAGATCCAGACCCTGCGCGACGCCGGTTTCAGCGACCGCGCCATCTGGGACATCAGCAACCTGGTGGGCTTCTACAATATGTCTAACCGGGTCGCCATCGCCAGCGATATGCAGCCCAACCCGGAATATCACGGCCAGAGCCGCTAACTCCCTCTGGCCAGTTCGTTGATCTACTGCAACCGCTCAATTACAAAAACAGAGGCAGAGACATGAGCACAACGTTACCAAGCTACACCAGCGGTACCGCCGAGGTTCCCCTGCTGGGCCTGACCATCGGCGAAATGCTTGACCGCACCGCCAGTCAATACCCCGATACCGAAGCCCTGGTGTGCCTGCACCAGAGTATTCGCTGGACCTACCGGGAGTTCGTCGACAAAGTCGACGAAGCCGCCCGGGCATTCCTGGCCATCGGGGTAAAACGCGGCGACCGGGTGGGCATCTGGGCACCCAACCGTTACGAATGGACAGTCACCCAGTTTGCCACCGCCAAAGTCGGTGCCATTCTGGTGAATATCAACCCTTCCTACGGCGTGCACGAACTCCAGTACGCCCTCAATCTGGCAGGCATCAGCACTCTGGTGACCGCCGACAGCTTCAAAGCCTCCAACTACCGGGAGATGCTTTACGAACTGGCACCGGAGCTCAAACGCAGCGCGCCCGGCAAATTGAAAGCTGACCACGTGCCGGACCTGCGCACCGTCATCAACCTGGACAACGATCAGCACGAGGGTATGCTCACCTGGGCCGGGTTCCTGGACTTCGCCAGCAACACAACCGCCGACGACTTGGCCAGGCGCCAGAGCCAGCTGCAGTTCGACGACCCCATCAATATCCAGTTTACCTCCGGCACTACCGGCAACCCCAAAGGCGCCACCCTCACCCACCACAACATTCTCAACAACGGCTACTTTGTGGCGGGCAGCCAGCGCCTGACCGCCGAAGACCGACTGGTGATTCCGGTGCCGCTGTACCATTGCTTCGGCATGGTGATGGGCAATCTGGGCTGTATCACCCACGGCGCCACCATGATCTACCCGGGCGAAGGCTTCGATCCGAAAACCGTGCTGCAGGCCGTGCACCAGGAGAAAGCCACCGCCTTGTATGGCGTACCCACCATGTTCATTGCCGAACTGGCCGACCCGGAGTTCGACAGCTACGATCTCTCCAGCCTGCGCACCGGCATCATGGCAGGCTCCATTTGCCCGGCAGAAGTGATGAAAAAGGTCAACGGCAAGATGAACATGAAAGAAGTTCAGATTGCCTACGGCATGACTGAAACCAGCCCGGTGTCTACCCAGACCAGCTCACAGGACCCGTTCGAGAAGCAGGTCACCACCGTTGGCCGTACCCAGCCGCATCTGGAAACCAAGATTGTCGACCCGGGCACCGGCAATGTGGTGCCCCGTGGCGAGATTGGCGAACTGTGCACCCGGGGCTATAGCGTGATGCTGAAATACTGGAACAACGAAGAGAAAACCCGCGAGGCCATCGACGAGTCCGGCTGGATACACACCGGCGACCTGGCCACCATGGACGAAGACGGCTACATCCAGATTGTCGGCCGCATCAAAGACATGGTGATCCGTGGTGGCGAGAACATCTACCCGAAGGAAATCGAGGAATTCCTCTACACCCACCCGGCGATTGAGGAAGTACAGGTAACCGGCATACCGGATGAAAAATACGGCGAAGAACTGATCGCCTGGGTGAAGCTGCGCCCTGAGGCCGATCCGGTCACCGCCGATGACCTGCAGGCGTTCTGCAAAGGCAAGATCGCCCACTTCAAAATCCCCCGGAACTACAAGTTCGTGGATGCCTTCCCGATGACCGTGACCGGGAAAATCCAGAAGTTCAAAATGCGGGAAATTTCGATTGAAGAACTGGGGCTTGAGCCATAGCCTGTAAACCCTGTGACCATGCCCGGTCTCACCCATCGTGAGCCGGGCATTTCCGGGCGGGCCATCTGTTACTCAATCACTTCAAACGCCTGCGCCGCAAGAACGCTCAACCCTTCTTCTGCACTGATAAGCTCCACCTGATACTCACCCGGCGGCCAGCCGTCTGTATACCGCAGCCACGCCTGCTGCATTTCAGGCGCGGTCCCTGTGAGGGGCTGCTTATCCAGTATCAACAGGGCATCGTCGCTGGTGCTGGTCCACTTCAGGTACACAAAAGTCTTGGAGTAGTCGTCGGGAACCTTGTAATGGGCATACAAGCTTTTATTCAGGCTCAGAAACTTCGACTGTACATTCAGCCGGTTGGTTCCACTGGCCGCCCTGGCACTAAATAACAGCCGTGCACCTTCGCCGCTGAATATCCCGGTATTGTTCAACCAGCGATCCACCAGCGTGCGCACGGCCTTTGTCGGGTTCTGGTATCCAAAGAGATCGTCGAGCGTGAGGTGGGTATTGTTCAGAACGAACTGCTGCAACTGGGCGTCATCGAAGGATGACAGAATAAGTTCGAGTTCAGATTTGCTGACTTTGCCCTGGGCAAGAAGAGGGCGATAATCAATATCTTCCAGGTTTTTCTGCACGCTGGCAGTGCCTGATACACTTTTCCCCGGTTGCGTACTGCCCTTACTGCTAACCGACAGCGATGCTACTTCAACGAGCCTTGAACCGGTCTGCGGGCGCACCTGTGGAGGAGGCCTGGTGTTCGCCCCAACCACAGAAGGTTGGCCACCGGCAGGCGCTTCTGGCCATAACAGCCAGATTGCGAGAGTGCCGGTGAGCATTCCCCCGAAAAATAACCAACCTTTAGACGACACTCTATTGAAGAACCTGTTATCGTTTAGTACAAATCTTGGCCACTTAAGATGCAAGAGCTTTCCGATTTATAGGTACTCAAGTAGTTGAGGTTTTGAGCCCCACAACTTGTCTCAAACTGTTGAAACGGCCCGATACAATAGAGTTCCCGGCCATTGATCGCTCCCGCAGGTTTTTCACAAAGATTGAAATAAACCCTTGAGGATGTATCTTCAAAACCACCGCCTGAACTACCCTCACACAATTCAGACTTCACGCGTCGGCCCAGCGAAACATATTCCTGATGTTGCTGATAGTAGCCGCTGGCGCCCGCTGAATCGCCCTGCTGGCAAGACTGAATCGCTGCGCTCAGTGCAGAGTCTGCAGATGCAAAGTACGAACTGACCTGAAACCCGCAACTGTTTGCTTCGGCGCGTTCGGAAGCAGACACCAAATCCGTATAGCTGCCACAGGCACCTCCGGAGGAGTTTTGCGGATTGCTTGAGTCACCGTAGTAGCTGTCGTCGTCATCCGACTCGGTTTCAAGACAGCCGGTCAGAACACTGCTTGCCAAAAGGCCGGCCAAAAGCATGGGGAAACGCTTGTTATAGCGAAACATAGGGCGCTCTCTCGCTGGTCGGTAGATTGGGATTTACCCGGTTTGTGCGGTTCAGAGCGCCACCTTGTTACGCTGCCGAATAACGCTTTCAGACACGTCATTCATTGCGACACTCTTTTGCTTTTGATCGTAAATTATATCGCAATTCACGATTAGGCAAGTTTTCTTGATGAATATCAGCATCGGTTCAATTAAGTCTATGTAGATGGCTAAACGCCCTGTTTTCTCAAACGTAATCGAAGCTGCTTCTCCAGCTCAACAATCACAAACAGCAGTACACCACCCCCCACAATGACCAATCCATCCCACAACGGTACCGCCACCGTGGAGAAGACCGCCTGCAGCGGCGGCAAATAAGTGATGGCAAATTGCGCCATGGTGACGGCGAGCACCGTTAACCAGACCACTCCGGTGCCCCGGATAGCCGCCCAGGTGAGTGACGTGCCGTAAATGTTGCGGATAAAAAACAGATGAAAGATTTCCATCACCACCAGGGTGTTCACCGCCATGGTCCGCGCCAGCTCAATGGAGTACCCCTGATCGACCGCATAGGAATAGATGCCGAACACCCCGGCCAGAAACAGAACCGAAACAAAGAGAATGTGCCACGCCAATTCGCCAGACAGCAGCGGTTCGTTACGGGCACGGGGCGGCCGGAGCATGGTGCCAGCCTCGGTAGGCTCGAAGGCCAGAGCGATACCTAGGGTGTCCACCAGATGCCCCAACACCCAGGTAATGGCCGCAGCCCCCAGCAACACGTAAATCAGGATATTGTTGAACTGCAATAGAAAACGGGTAAGCGCACCACGCCTGGGTGGCTCCGGAAGACTGTTCGGCCCATGGGTTTTCAGTCGTTTTGCCGCTTCTTCGGAGGTCAGCCCGTGCTCATCCGCCTGCAAGGCATCCAACGCCTGCTCCGGCGCCATCTGGTGCCAAAGCTTGTCGGTTTGTGTTCCCATGGTGTTCAGAATGCTCCGCTTGATCCCGTAAAGCGAACCATAAGCCTACTAAGAAAAAATTGGAATAAGTAAAAGGAATGTCCACCCCACAAAGCAACCAAACGACGCCCGGTTGGGGGCACCATTGCTCAGCGGTGCTTGTACTGCGTGGGGCAATAGCCCCGACTGACCTCCGGGCTACGCAACTTCAGGTGCTTGGTGGCACGACCAGACACCCGGGCCCGCCATAGCCTGAAGCTGCCGCGCTTCAACCGCCTGCGCATCAAACCAATCACCTGGGACTCATTTAGCCCATACTCACTTTCTATCGCCTCAAACGGGGTTCGATCTTCCCACGCCATTTCGATAATTCTCGATTCACTTGCCTCGGCCAATTTCATGATTGCCCCAACTCTTATGGAATTGACCGGATTTACGTGGCTGGCGAGGTGGCAGTTCAGCGGTCAGCGCCTTATCAGTCGATACGGCTTGCATGCAGGCGATTGATTAGCGGGCCGCTGTAACGCTGAGCGCACCGATGACTTTAGCGTAGCGAAGCTGAGGTAAAGGCATCCGAGTGGCGCGCCTGGTTAGCTGCTCCCAAGCATGTACGCACGGAGTTGTCTTTCTTCTCGCATTACATAAATAACAAAAACCCGCTTATCATCCTCACGATAAAAAATGCGACACGGTGGAACAACTACTTCCCTGTATACCGAATTAGGAAGCTCTGGAGGAATCCGTCCGGATTGGGGAAAATTTTCCAAACGCTCGATCTTATCGAAAACTTCCTGGACCAGATGACTTGCGGCAGCAGGATTATCCAGATCAATGTACTCGGCAATGGCATCCAATTCTTGAAGGGCGGGCTCTGTCCAAATTACTTCAGCCATTTACTCATTTTCTCCCTGGCCTCACTTTGGCTGTACGTTCTTCCATCAAGTACAGCACGCTCTCCCCGTGAGAGCCCCTCAAGCAATTCAAGACGACGCTGCATGAATTCGTAATCCTGCACATCAACAAGGTATGCAGAAGGCTGACCATGCTCCGTGATCAGTATCGGCTCTTTCGATACGTGCAGATCTGCCAGAATCTTTGTCGCTTGGCGCTTGAGGTTCGTAACCAGCTCAACTTTCATGGGCTCACCCTGAATCAGACTAATAGTGACACTATAGTATCACTATTCAGGTGGGACAATCCCAGCTAACGAATAATATGGACTCCCCCTGCCCCCTCGGCATCGATCTGGCGAAAACTGTGTTCGGTATTCATGGCACCAATCAACACTGAGGAGATCCTCGCTTATGATCGCCACATCGAAGCCATGGCACGGGATGAGCGTGGCCTCTAACTGGATCAAACAGGATGATAACTGAAAGCCGGGTGTCTGCTGACTGGTACCTGATACCGAACCGGCTTTCTATCACCGTCGTTGAAGCCAGTCGCCTTGATTAGCCGCCCCTTTCGAGACGATCTTGTGGTTGGCGTTGAATGCATGCACTGCTGGTACTGGATCTCGGATCTGTGTGAAGAGCATGGCATCCACTTTATCCTGGGCCATGCGCTTTACATGAAGGCCATCCACGGCGGCAAATCCAAGAATGACCGCATCGACTCCTTCAAGATTGCGATGCTCATGCGTGGTGGTAATTTCCCTCTGGCCTAGGTCTATCCCAAGAAGATGCGTGCCACACGCGACTTTTTGCGACGTCGCACCCGCATTGTCCAGCATGGTGCCATGCTCAAAGCCCACGTCGTCAATACCGTGAGCCAGTACAACCTGCCGCCCAGCAAAGTTAACCTCAATAACCCGGGCGGTCGATCACAACTTGCCTCGGCTTTTAGCGATCCGGACGTTCAACGCAACGTCGATCTAGATCTCGCCATCGTCGACAGCTATCAGCACGAACTCAAAAAACTCGAATGGCACCTGGAACAGCAAGCCAAACAACACGACCCCGCCTCGCTCACTGTGCTGAAAACCATTCCAGGTGTGGGCCGCATTCTCGCGCTGACGATTCTTTACGAAGTTGGCGATATTCAACGCTTCGAATCCGTTCAGAAATTTGCCTCCTACGCGCGTCTGGTGAAGTGCAAAGCGGAGTCTGCCGGCAAGGTCTATGGCACTCAGGGCAACAAAATTGGCAATGCCCATCTGAAGTGGGCCTTCTCCGAAGCCGCCGTGCTGTTTATCCGTAACAACGACAAGGCCAAGCGTTATATCGAAAAGCTTCAGAAACGCATGAACAAACCCAAAGCCCTGTCTGCGCTGGCCCACAAATTGGGACGGGCAGCTTACTTCATGCTCAAAGACAAGAGGGTGTTCGATGAACAGCGATTCCTGAAAGGTTAGTCACGCCACGGGCTGAGCATGACGTCTAACTGGATCAGAGAGGATGACTGTGAAGACTGCGAGTCCGCTGACTGGTACCCGATACCCAAGCAGTTCTCTGTCACCGATGTCGAAGCCAGAGCGACTTGATTAGCCAGCCCGTGGGCGTGCTTTAATACCATGAGCCAGTGCGCTTACACCGGTCCTGAGCCTGAAACTAACTGGAGCCATACAGCCCGACGCTTGAATAGCGCCAGTGACCGGTTAACCGATGAATGTCTGGTGCCCCTGACCCACCGAAGGAACGACCGGTCAGGCTGTGGTATAAAGCCACGTAAGAGAGCCCCTATATGTGTTTGCTGTAAGTGCCTGACAGCTCGACGAGACTAGCGAAGCAGGCGTTCTCGCTCATGGGGTTAGATTGGCCGCTGGCGCGGCCAAAAAAATGACTATTGCCTATTGATTCAGAGAAGGCTCATATGTGTTACGTGTTTAATGCAAGCGGCTGGCCACCAGCCTATTTAGGCTAACACCCGCTTCTGCAGCTTCCATCGCCAAGTGGCGATGTGTCTCAGGCGGCACGCGCACCATAAATTTACCGCTGTATTTTTTTGTAGCCATCGGCTCTGGCGCTAACTCCCCATTCTCTTCCATGTCGCTGAGGCACTCTTTAACCAGAGCTCTAATACCAGATAGCGCTTCTTCCTGAGTTTCAGCAAGCCAGCTGAGACTCGGAAACTCCGCGCACATTGCGACATACTCCTGGTCTTCTTCCGACCAGGTGACGCGGTATGTGTAACGATCAACAAATTTAGCCATTTTTCACCTCCAGCCGCTCGATAGCAGCGGGCACTTGCCGCACCTGATAAGGCTTGGCTTTACCTTTAGCATTTTGGATATTGACTCGTGGATCTCCCTGCCACGGTGTCTTGTAGACACGATGACTGGAGCCCGATTGACGAGCCTCTCCAAAGTAGGTCTCGCAGACCTTGCATAAGTCATTGAACCTTATGCTTTTTGGATTGGCACGCATTTTAGCGAAGATATCTTCTATATTTGCCATCACAAGATGGTATCAACAATGATACTAAATATAAAGAAGATAGTGCTTAGAGGAGGATGGGATTGACACGTAACGCCTCAATAACCGGCAGCCGTAACGAAGCGGTCGAGTAGGCCCTGGGAACCACCCCCAAAGCCTCTCACAGAACCGTACGTGAACCTCTCGATTCATACGGCTCTTGTTATCCAACCATTGCCCTTGATCCTGCCCAGTGAGCAAATAGATCCGGCCGTCGCCGACGCAGTCCATTCACTCTCCGGGCAGCCTGTAACAGACCTCTGAGTTTCCGATACTTCCCTAATGCCCACCGGCTCAACCTCAGATCGAAATGAAACAGCACATTCCGAATGTAGCTGCGGCCAAACAGGCTATAGTACTGCATCCAGCCTCGGAGGCGGGACTGACAGAATCGAGCGAACTGCCCGAGTTCTTTCTGTCGCCACCATTTCCAGGGCCACTCGTTGATCTGCTTGCGGATCTCTTTCGCTGCACTCTGGCTGATGGCCGCCGTGAAGTAGACTTTCTTTTGTCCCAACCGGTTGCGGATCAGCCGCGGTCGGAAGGTGTGACCCAGAAAATCAAACGCGATCTCCGGGTAGTCCCGCCGGTTGTACTCGCTCTTACAATACACAATCTTTGTCTTGCGGGGATGGAGCGTCAAGCCACACGCTGTGAATCGTGCCTCAAGGACCGATTTCAGTGCTTGAGCTTCCCGTTCACTGGAACAATGGCATACGATATCGTCCGCATAGCGTTCGAACTGGATGCCACCCCAGCGCTTCTCCACCCAGCGATCAAAGACGTAGTGCAGGAACAGGTTTGCCAGTAAGGGACTGATCACACCGCCTTGCGGCGTGCCCCGATCGCGTTCCTCCACGGAACCATCCGCCAACTGAACCGGCGCGCTTAGCCAGCGCCGGATGTACAGCTTCTGCCAGTCCTCGGTCACATGACGATCCACGGCCTTCATTAACAGGTTGTGGTCGATGTTGTCGAAGAAGCCTTGAATGTCCATATCCAGCACCCAGGCTTTCTTCCAGCACCGGGCCTGAGTCTGTTTCAGCGCATCGTGCGCTGACTTTCCCGGGCGGTAGCCGTAAGAGTCCGGGTGGAAGTGTTGTTCCAGTTCCGGTTCAATCAGCAGCTTGACCACCATCTGCGCAATGCGGTCGGCAACCGTTGGGATGCCGAGACGACGGGTTGCCCCATCCGCCTTTTCGATCTCCACGCGCAAAACCGGTGGTGGATGATAGCTTCCTGAGGACAAACGGTTCCAAAGCTTGTAAAGGTTATTGCTGAGGTCACCATCAAAGTCTTCCAGACTCTGATGATCTACCCCGGCGCTACCTTTGTTGGCTCGAACCCGCTTGTAGGCCTGATAGACCAAGGCCTTCGGGATGGTAAATGGTTTTGCCTGACCCTGACGGCTCCTCCCGGAATTCGGTTGGCCATCTGGATCCGACGGGATAACTTGCCCCCTTCGCTCCACACCCATTACAGGTGTTTCCACACTACTACGGGCCAATCCGTCCCTGTGTCCTGCATCGGTACTCTCGCCTCGCGGGATCTCCACTTGTGCTTCTCCCTTAACATCAGGACGACAGGTTCTCATGTTCCATACTCAAGCCTGTACCCAGGTCATGCCGCCTCAAGACCGGCTGCCGCTGTGTCCGTTGTGCCAGCTCACGTCACAGCTCATCCCGGGGAGACGCTCGGTCCCCGGTTCTGACAACATCTGTCTACATTTCGACCCCTCATCGGCGGTTCACTTTCGTTCATCTCCTTGGGTACGTACCTGACCGCTCTTGACGGCCTTTTCCCATGTCGCTCACGACCCGCACTCTTAATGCAAGCCGCACAGGGCGGTTTGATCCCGGTGTCTGGTCACCGAGACCGAGGGGCCTTCCCTCATCTTGAGTACAGCAAGAAAGACTGAAGTCTTTCGTCATGACACACGAGCG
>NZ_PXNP01000111.1:0-66067 GCF_003007675.1 Marinobacter fuscus
GGCGATGGCAACGACCCGCCAGGCGGGCGTCGCTGGGATAGGCAATCGCCTTGGGCATGACAGTAGTGTCGATGACGGCAACCTTGAGGCTTTCCGGGGCGATGACGCCAGTATCCTGGCCCAGGGCGATGCTCATTTTCAGAAGCTCACAAGCGCCGTTTTCGCCGATGCGATGCCGGAACCGCATCATGGTCGTTTCGTCCATGGGCAGTCGGTGCTGAAAGATCACCTCGCCGCAGAAGTGTTGCCAGTAGGGGTTCTCTACCCAGCGATCCAGCACATCACGATCTGACAGCGCGTACATGTGCTTGAGCAACTGTAAGCCCACGTGTAACCGGATGGGCAACCCCGGACGCCCGGCTTGCACCGCGTACAACTGGCCGAAGTGCTGTTCGCAGGCAGACCAGTCGATACGCTTTCCCATCTGCACCAACTCGTGCCGGGTGTTGAGGATGTCTTCGAGGTAGGTTTCCAGCAGATCCCGCTGTGGTGCCTGGCGCTTATCCCGTGGAATCATGGCGTTTTCTTCCGGTTTTTGGGCGAAACGGAGAGATTTATGGTGGAGATTATACCCTGAATTCAGGCCAACTTATTGCCTTGATTCAGGTTTTTCCTTTTGCAGGGCCGACTACTTCCGGCCGGCGCTCCGGAGACCAACCCTCGCGGATCGGCCCTTGCCATTTGCTAGTGGTTAGCGTTCAATCGGGTAAAACCGGCTGAACGGTGATCTTCCCACAGGGGACTTTCACCCCATTAGTTCATGCCCATGCTGGGCGTACGCAAGTGCGTCCAGGTGACGCCTTCGGCGCACCTGACGCAAGCGTTAGGGCTTACTGCGTTTCCGCCAATAGCCAGGTTTTCGGGAGTGGTGAGCAATCGCAATGACTATAGCCTCTTCTGGCAGTTCAATGGCGACTATATCGTATGGGAAGCGCTCCAGAATCAGGCGCCTTGCACCGGTATCGCTGGCTTCTTCGGGGAGAGGTGATAAAGGAAGGAGGTTTTCTTCAATAACGTCGATGGCTGCATCAACAGCAGCAAAAAACTCTGACCCGAGTCCGCGCTGTTCATGTTCATACCATGCTGCTGCCTCTATCGCTTCCTGAGAGGCCTCTTCCAGTATCCTTACCGTTCGCACTATTACTGGCCTAACCTCGCTCTCATCTTTGATCGAAATTCTTCACGGCTGAGCAGCGTGGCTTTTCCGCTTTTGACCTTGGACACGCGGCGAATAATTTCATCGTTCCAGGCCTGCTCGACCGAGTCGTCACGGGGGCCGTCCAGGCTCATGATTAGCTCCCGAGCCAGCGCTGCACGTTCCGACTCGGAGAGAGTCGAAATCTGGGAGCGTAGGTGGTCTAATGTTTCGGTAGTCATGGTGCTTCCGCTAATGGCGATACGGTGATGCTATCTGTAACCAACGTCCCTAACAAGTGGCTGTTGTCGGACGCACCTGCGCTGGCGCTCCGGTGCGCCTCAAATGCAGGCGTTAAATACCCGTGATAGCGAGATCCAGAGCTCCAACTATCTGATCTCTGAAATGCGAGAGGGAACCAATCGGGTTCTTGAGCTGTTTTTCAGGCACTGAAGATACTTGCGGTGTTAACAACAGCAATTCCTGGCTGGCAAAAGTGATTACCGGTGTGAGGCCTTGCATGGCTTGGCCGTCAAAAGCCGCGCGCTTGCCCAGTGGGATAATGATACGAGTTGCCAGATCTGTCAGCAGAGGGCTTTGAATATCCATCAAGACGTTCCGGCGCTCACCGCAATGCTCAGTGATCCAGAAGTCATGAAGTTCTCCGCCCCCTCTGGCAAGATAGTTGGCACTGCTGCTCCCGAGCCTGTCTCCGTCTATTCTCGGAGGTATCTGGCGCGGTATAGTCAAGTTTTGGCTGTGGTAGGGGTGCTAACCAAGCCCATGAAAATTGCGCTCAACAATAACCGTGTTCCCCGGAACTCAGAGGAAAGCAGCAAATCATGAAACCAAAGATCAGCATTATCACGCTTGGTGTGGAAGATTTGGAGAGGGCCACCCGTTTTTATGGCGAGGGGCTGGGTATGCCAAAGTACGATTTTGAGGATGGCAATATCTCTTTTTTCAGTCTGGAGGGAACCTGGACTGGGAAGTTGCCTACAGCCCTTATCAGGATCTGACGTAACGACGAATCCAGTGGCAGTTGCAGCCATCTCACTCAACGCAAGAGAACGTTTAATGTCCCCAGGTTTGGTTTTTGCAGGCACTCTGGGCCAGATTACGTTGGCCTATCTGTTGTTTATGGTGGCGGTATTCGGGTTCAGTGCCGTTAGCAATACCCACCGCCCTACTCCGCTCGATAGCAGGATTCTGGATTCGGCATTCTATATCCTGCCGGGGAGTTGCCTGTTAAGTGCAGTTGCGGTGATCGGGCTGTACTGGGCGGGCGCCAGCTCGCGCGCCTACCTGTGGTACACAGCACCCGTAATACTGTTTTTGATTTACTGTATTTATGCGCAGGTTTTTATCCCACGCAAAGATTAATACCGCAAGGCCCGTGCTCGGCGTGCGCCGGTATATGCGCGTTACCCTGGCAGTTCCGGCACGGGCCATTCTAAGGCAGGTTTAATCTACCGGTTCAGTTCGCTCAGGAGCAAGAACCGCAGCAGGTTCCGCCGCCATGGCTCTTGGGTTTGTCTTGCTGTTTGGTGTCGTTGGTGTTTGCGGGCTCTGCCTGCTGTACGGCACCGGCTTTGTTTTCGGTTTCGTCTTTCTTGAACAGTTTCTGGAACAGCTTTTTCATGGATGATCCTCAGTATTGATCCGTAAGATATATTTCATGTGAATCTTAATTTGGCATACTGAGGCGGTCAAGCATTTGTGCTGCGATTTTACTCACCCGTTGATCTGGGCCATATTCCAACCGGTTGTGTGCGAACGAAGCGCCTGAACGGCCCTCGCCATTGCACCGCAATCCGCTTAAGCTACCGGCTTTGTCTCTTGGTTATGCGGGAACGTCATGGGTAAATCCATCGCCCTGTTCGGGCTTCTGATCATACTTCTGGGGTTGGTGGTGTTCCAGTATTCCATCACCTCCGTGCCGGATCTTGAGTCGCCACTTACCGTGAGTGACGCCCGTTATCTGGAGGCCGACCATTCGGTTCTGATGTCCGTCTCGGGTGCTGATGGCAACCGGTTCACCGTGGGTATGCGGGGCGATCTGGTTGAAAAGCCGGAGGAAGCCGCCCTGTTTTACATCAGCCACCCGGAGGTTATTCCCTACGTGCACTGGCCTGCGGTGCGCAGCAACGATGAGCGGCGGGTGTTGCGGTTGCTGACGAACTGGGTGGGTAATCACAGTGAACCAGTCAGCGAGGCGGTGTTTGCCCCCGAGAGCCTGGGCACTCTGGCGCCGGAGGTCAGAGCCTGGCTGGTGGGGCATCAAATCTATTTGGCGTTGAAGCAAAGAAACTGACGGTTAGTCCGGCGCCACCAGGGTGTAGCCAAAACCACGCACGGTGCGGGCGTTTGTTGCCTATACTCAGAGCATTGGCGCGCAGAAGGTAAGCTGCCGCCAGCGTTAGTGCTTACAGCTTTAAGCCCCTGAAAGGACACGCCGTAACGATGGATGTAACAACCGACGATCTGGAAATGCTGTTTCGCCTGGTGGCCGCCCTGGCCGCAGGCGCATTGATAGGTTATGAACGCACTTACCATGGGCGGCCCGCCGGGTTTCGTACCCACGCCTTGGTGTGTGCCGCCTCCAGCCTGTTGATGCTGGTCACCGTGTACGAGGCGCACTGGGTGCCGGATACCAACGGCACCATAAGGCTGGACCCGACCCGCATGGCCCAGGGCATCATGACTGGCATCGGCTTTCTGGGGGCGGGCGTGATCATGAAAGAAGGCATTGCGGTGCGCGGCCTTACCACCGCGGCCTCTATCTGGATTACCGCCGCCATTGGCATTCTGGCGGGCATCGGTTTCTATTTCCCGCTGGTGGTGTCGGTGATTCTTACGCTGGCCACCCTGTCGCTGTTCCGTTGGATAGAAGGGAAAATGCCCGCGCAATCCTATTTCGTCTTCCAGGTGCGCTTTGCCCGGGCCTCGGCGATGACCGAAGCTGACCTGATGAAACTCATTGAAAATCACGGCTTCAGTGTTGCCAATCTAAGCTATCGGCTGGAGGGCGAAGGCCGGGTGGTGCGCCACAACATGGTGCTGCATACTACCGACAAAACCAGCGCCTCGCGCCTGGCCGACCAACTGGTGGCGGCAGAAGCAGTGATGGAATTCCGGATTACCCCCACAGGCGATTAATCGGTAACATGCGCCCCATCTGAAACTGGCCCGGCGCTGTCGGGCCCTCCACTGGTTTACGTATCACGGTATGTTATGAAAAGCTGGTTGCTGCTTGGTTTGGCCATCGTCGCAGAGGTTATTGCCACTTCCGCACTCAAGTACAGCGAAGGGTTTACCCGTTTATTACCCAGCGTGGTGGTGGTTGTGGGTTACAGCGTTGCTTTTTACTTTCTGGCGCTGACCATCAAGGTCATTCCCGTGGGCATTGCCTATGCGGTATGGGCCGGGTTGGGGATTGTATTAATTTCACTCATCGGTTGGCTGCTGCTCGGCCAAAAGCTGGATTTTCCTGCCGTTGTCGGTATGCTGCTGATTGTAACCGGTGTCATGGTTATCAACCTGCTCTCCAACACAGGTGCACACTGAACCGATATGAGTACGCTAACATCGATCACTATTCGCAAGTACCGGATTCAGGATCTGAGCCCGGTGGTTCGCCTGTTTACCGACTCCGTGCATGAGCTGACGGCGGGCGCCTACGATGAAACCCAGCGCTACGCCTGGGCTTCACGAACGCCTCATCTGGATACCTGGCAGCAACGGCTGCAATCTCTGGAAACTCTGGTAGCCGAAGAAGGCGATAACCTGGCAGGCTTCATTTCTTACGACAAGGACGGCACCATCGACCTGGTATTTACCGCCCCCAACTATGCCCGCCGCGGCATTGCCTCTACGTTGTATTATGAAGCCGAGCAGCAGCTGCGTGCCATGGGTTTGAAAGAGCTGAAAACCGAAGCCAGCGTGGTTGCCCGGCCCTTCTTTGAGCGCCACGGCTATAGCGTGGTGGACGAGCAAAAAGTGACCGTGCGCGGTGCCCAGTTCCTGCGTTACCTGATGCACAAAAATCTCGAAGACGAATAGCCTTTCAGAGCGTTCACTGTATCGCTATAAGAACTTGCCCGGGTGTGACTCAGGCGGGTTCTTTTTGTTTTGAGGTTCCGGCCGCCAGGGTTCTCACCCGCTCGAAGTCCTCTTCGGTGAACACCCCGTTCACCCCAGACACCGCCGCCAGCTGCATGCCATGCTTCAGGCCCAGCTTGTAAATTTCACGCACCTTCTCCCACTCGATATTGCGGCCCAGAGTAAAGTTCACAAAACGGGCTTCCAGCGCCAGTACGATGGTTTCCGCCAGGCAGGCATAAGCAATGCCTTTGGGCAGGCCGATGTCTTTCATTTTCGGCTCACCCGGCAGCTGGATTTCGCCGGATTCGATCACCAGTACATCGGGCCGTTTGGCCACATCTTCCGGCGGAATGTCCAGCGGGCGGGCCACATCGGTAATCACGCAGCCCGGTTTTACCTGCATAATGTCCAGAATGCGCTTGCCGGCACCGGAGGTGGCGGTCACAACCATGTCCATATCCGGCAGATCACGGTCTGTGGTGGCCGCCACAAACACCTTGGCGCCCGGGGTTTCCAGCTCGATACTTTCTTTCAGCGCCAACAGCTTGGCGGCCTCCGGCGCCACCATATAGATTTCATCTGCCGCCTTGGCCAGTAACCGGGCACACACCGAACCAATGGCCCCGGTGGCACCCACAATCATGGCCTTCCCTGCCATCTTGCCGTTGTCCCCCATGCGCACTTGGCTCACTTTTTGAACCGCATCGTGGGCGGCCCAGAGCGCACCGGAGGCGCTGTAACTGTTGCCGGTGGTAATCGGCAGCGGCGCCCGCTTGGCGACAGTAATGCCCGCATCCCCCACCACTTTGGTGAACGCCCCCAAGCCCATAATCTGGGCCCCCAGTTTCTTCGCCAGATTGGCGGCGGCCAGCAAGCGGCTGTAGGTAAACTCCGGGTCATGGGCCATGATTTCCTTGGGTGTACCACCCACGGTAATCAGCCAGCCCTCCACTTCGTCACCGGTCGGTGACTTGATGCCAGAGACTTTCGAATAGATAAACGGCGGCGTGTAGGCCACGGCCTTTTCCACCATATTCATCACGGTGGGCGGTGACACACTGGCGATCCAGTCCAGTGGCGGGGTTTTGGTAAGGTATTGCTGAGACAGCGGGTGAATCACAAAGGCAAAGCGGTTTACCCGGCGATAGCCGTTCGGGTAAATAATCCTCGGTTCAATACCCAGGCGCTGAATGACTTCCAGAAAGTCGTCCATGCCCAGCTGCTCCGGCGTTCGATCCAGAGCGGCGCTGATCATGGCTTCCATGATGTTTACGCCCAGTGGCCGATCCTCCAGCCAGGGGCTGTAATCCACCACCATGGCCACCTTGCGGGACTTGAACCAGTCCAGGGCCCAATCACTCACCCGGGAGGTAATAATCGTTTTACCATCCAGCTCTTTGTCGGTGAAGGTTTCCAGATCGCCAATCGAGCCGACGATCACATGGGCATCTTTGACCGATTCATGGAGCGATCCGCGAACCAGCTTTTCACCCATGCGGTAGAGCGGCGTTTTGTGCAGGCGCTCGATCAGCTTTACTGCCGCAGGCCGGAAGGTAATCGGGGCAGTAATGGCGGTATAGGATTCCAGTTGACGGAGCGAGGTAAGCAGCCGGGGCACGCCAAAATCTACATAGGGATCGGCAAACATCAGGTTGTCGGTATGTTCAGACAACGCCTTGGCAATGCGGTACCCGGCCTGTCCGTTCAGGAACAGCACCCGGGCATTGTCAAAAAAGTGGCCAAGTTCGGCCTGGGTATGGCGCACCGCCCATTCCTGCAAAATGCCCCGTAGGTGGGCGCCTGTGGTTACCGGTTTGTCGGGTATACAGGCCTCAAGGCGAGCGGTTTCCGGGTGAGCCAGTTGCTCCCGGCCCACCTGGTAATGGTCGTGCACCATACTCAGGCCTATGGCATCGGCTTCATCCCGAACGGACACCAGTACGGCTTCTGCACGTTTCAGGTTGCCGTCGGTACCCAGGCGAACAATCCGGAAGTCTTGGCCGAGGAAGGAGGTTTCCAACTGGTAGTCGTGCTCGGACTCTCCCAGGCTAACGCTGAACACCGTTTTCATGCTGACATCCCTTTGTTTTTTATTCTGCAACGTGAATAAAAACAGTGTATCGGATGCCCGCCAGACTTGCTTTAGCTCACGTCAAATATCCGTGATATTGATGGAGACAACACTCAGGCGGCCCGGGTGTCATCGCTGGTTGGCACCGGCACTGTTTGTTCAAGACAAGCCAGCATGGGCGCCACTTCCCGCAGCTTTCTGGCCTGGGGCCAAAGAGCCTCGGCTTCAGTAAAGCCCTGGCGCAAGTAATTCAGCCATTGCTTGATGCGGCCGGTCACGTATTTGTCTTCAAGGCGGGTTTGCAGGGCAGCGGCGTATTCCCGAACCAGGCTCACCGCCTCCGGCCAGGCCATGGGCGTATAGTCTTCGCCCTGTTGAGAGGCTTTGATTTGAGCGGCCAGATCCGGCCGGGCAATCAGGCCACGACCAATCATCACATCGTCACAGCCAGACACTTTGCGGCAACGCCAGTAATCCTCAACGGTCCAGATCTCGCCATTGGCGATCACGTGGCAGTCTACCGCTTCCCGCACTTTGGCAATTTCTTCCCAATAGGCGGGCGGCTTGTAGCCATCCACCTTGCTGCGGGCATGAATCACAATCTCCGAGGCGCCTGCGGCCTCCAGCGCCTGGCCACAGGCCACGCCCATGGAGCGGTCGTCGTAGCCCAATCGCATTTTGGCTGTAACCGGTATCGCTGCAGGCACGGCCTTGCGAACTGCTGCGGTAATCTGGTGCAGCAGTTCCGGCTCCCGCATCAGCACACAGCCGCCTTTATGCTTGTTCACGGTTTTGGCTGGGCAGCCGAAATTGATGTCCACCTGCCTTGCCCCCAGTTCGGCGGCCTTGGCGCCATGGCGGCCCATCATTTCCGGGTCTGAACCCAGCAACTGTACCGCCACCGGCGTGCCCACTTCCGTCAGCGCCTGGTTGTGCAGTTCCGGGGCGTATTTATAGAACACCCTGGGCGGCAGCATACCGTGGGTTACGCGAATGAATTCGGTTACGCACCGGTCGATGCCACCCACTTTGGTGAGGGTTTCGCGAATGGGCGCGTCTACCAGCCCTTCCATCGGGGCAAGAATTATTCGCATGAACACTCCAGCGGTGGGGTATGAAATTCAAAGTTGCTCAATAATCAGGCGGGGCGGATTGTAAGGAATCTTGCGGGAAGTTGGTAGCCGGGCATCCCGAAACGGAATGCCCGGTAAAGGTTGAAGGATCAGGCTTCTACATCGAAGCGGTCAGCGTTCATTACCTTGGCCCAGGCGGCCACGAAGTCCTTCACGAATTTCTCCTGGTTATCATCCTGGGCGTACACCTCGGCGTAGGAGCGCAGCACCGAGTTGGAGCCGAACACCAGGTCAACCCGGCTGGCGGTCCACTTCACGTTACCGCTGGCACGATCCACAATGTCGTAGACATTGTTGCCTTTCGGCACCCAGCGGTTGGCCATGTCGGTCAGGTTGACAAAGAAATCGTTGGTCAGCCGGCCTTCATGGTCGGTGAACACACCGTGCCTGGTGCCACCATGGTTGGTACCGAGCACCCGCATGCCGCCCAGAAGTACGGTCATCTCCGGCGCGGTCAGGCCCATCAGCTGGGCCCGGTCGAGCAGCATTTCTTCCGGTTTGACCACGTAGTCCTTCTTCTGCCAGTTGCGGAAGCCATCCGCCAGGGGCTCCAGGGGGGCGAAGGAGTCGGCGTCGGTCATGCTGTCGGTGGCATCGCCCCGGCCTTTGGTGAAGGGCACATGTACTTCGTACCCGGCAGCTTTTGCGGCCTTCTCAACGCCGAGATTGCCACCCAGTACAATCAGATCGGCGACGCTGGCGCCGGTTTCTGCCGACAGGGCTTCGTACACTTTCAACACCTTGGCCAGGCGCTCGGGTTCGTTGCCTTCCCAGTCTTTCTGGGGCGCCAGGCGAATGCGCGCGCCGTTGGCGCCACCGCGCATATCCGAGCCCCGGAAGGTGCGGGCGCTGTCCCAGGCGGTACAGACCAGTTCGTTAATGCTCAGGCCCGCCTCATCAATCTTCGCTTTAACGGCTTCTTCAATGTAATTGGTTTCGCCCTGGGGAACCGGGTCCTGCCAAATCAGATCCTCGGCGGGTACATCCGGCCCGATGTAACGGGATTTCGGCCCCATGTCCCGGTGGGTGAGCTTGAACCAGGCCCGGGCGAAGCAATCTTTGAAGTATTCCGGGTCGGCCATGAACTTTTCGCAGATTGGCCGGAACTCCGGGTGCAGCTTCATGGCCATGTCGGCGTCGGTCATGATGGGCGTGCAGCGTTTGGACGGGTCGGTCACGTCCACCGGCTTGTGCTCGTCCTTGATGTCCACCGGCTCCCACTGCCAGGCCCCGGCCGGACTCTTCTTGAGCTCCCATTCATAACCGAACAGCATCTCAAAGTACCCCATATCAAATTCCGTGGGGTTGGTGGTCCAGGCGCCTTCAATGCCGGAAGTCACTGCGTTTGTGGCTTTGCCGTCCAGGTTGGGATTGATCCAGCCCAGGCCCTGCTCGTGCACATCGGCACCCTCCGGTTCCGGGCCGAGGGCTCCGGCGTCGCCATTGCCGTGGGTTTTACCAACGGTGTGGCCTCCGGCAGTCAGGGCGGCGGTTTCTTCGGCGTTCATCGCCATGCGGGCAAAGGTTTCGAGTACCTGATCACCGGTCTTGATGGGGTCTGGCTGGCCGTTCACCCCTTCCGGGTTCACGTAGATCAGGCCCATCTGGACGGCCGCCAGCGGGTTTTCCATGGTGTCCGGCTTTTCGACGTTGCTGTAACGCTCATCCGACGGCGCCAGCCATTCCTTTTCCGCCCCCCAGTAGATGTCCTTCTCCGGATGCCAGACGTCAGCCCGGCCATAGGAGAAGCCGAAGGTGCGGAAGCCCATGGTCTCATACGCCATGTTACCCGCCAGAATAATCAGGTCGGCCCAGCTCACCTTGTTGCCGTATTTCTTCTTCAACGGCCACAACAAACGGCGTGCCTTGTCTAGGTTGCCGTTATCCGGCCAGGAATTCAGCGGGGCAAAACGCTGGCTGCCACTGCCTCCACCGCCACGGCCATCGGCAATACGGTAGGTACCCGCAGAATGCCAGGCAAGGCGGATCATCAGGCCGCCGTAATGGCCCCAGTCTGCCGGCCACCATGCCTGGCTGTCGGTCATCAGGGCTTTCATGTCGTTTTCCAGGGCACGGTAATCCAGCGACCGGACCGCATCCCGGTAGCTGTAATCGTCCCCCATGGGGTTGGTCTTTCGGTCATGCTGGTGAAGGATGTCGAGGTTCAGTGCCTCGGGCCACCAGTTGGTGTTGTCCTGCCCGTGGGCAGTGCTTCCGCCGTGCATCACCGGGCATTTACCACCGGAATTCTTATCACTCATCGTACGATCCTCGTTTTTGTGTCTTCGGCAGAAGGCAACAATCCCACCGGTTACACTAACTATAGATCACTCATTGCAGCGCAATGTGAAGGTTTTCTACTGCACGCATAGTGATCGGCTATGAGCATTCCGCATCGGGAATATCTTCAGCCTACGCCGACATCAAAAGAGGATGAAATTAATTAAGGAAAAGTTTTTGAAAGTTTTTTGCTATCGATTAAATGCGCTCGATAGAGGAGAACTTTCCGGCATCGTCAAACAGAATCCGGAAGCTGCCCCGGATACCGTCCTTTAGAAAAAAGCGGGAGAGAATACGGGCCGGGAAGCGGACAGAGCGTCCGTCCCGGGCCGTGGTGTGGACATCGGTGGCCACGCCCTGATAGAGCTTGATCCACTCATCAGGACTGATGTTGATGTCCACAACAATCTGCTGCACTGGCGTTACCGGCTCAGTTGGCCAGTTCCAGCAGCAGACGGTTCAGGCGGCTTACGTAGGCGCCCGGGTCTTTGAGCTGTTCGCCACTGGCCAGGGTGGCCTGGTCAAACAGTACCGCAGACAGTTCCTTGAAGCGCTCTTCGCCCTGCTCGGTTTCCAGGCGCTGCACCAGTGGATGCTCCACGTTGATTTCGAAGATCGGCTTGCTTTCCGGCACCTTCTGCCCGGCCGCTTCCATGATCTTCTTCATCTGGGCACCCATGTCGAACTGGCCCACCACCAGGCACGCCGGAGAGTCGGTCAGGCGATTGGTTACCCGCACTTCCTGCACCTGGTCGTCCAGCACCTTCTTGATGCGCTCCAGCAGGTCGGCATGCTCTTTGGCCGCTTCTTCCTGGTGCTTCTTGTCTTCTTCGGTCTCTACCTCACCCAGGTCGAGATCACCGCGGGCCACGTCCTGGAACTGCTTGCTGTCGTACTCGTTCAGGTAACCCATCATCCACTCGTCGATGCGATCGGACAAAATGAGCACCTCGATGCCTTTCTTGCGGAAAACTTCCAGGTGCGGGCTGCTCTTGGTGGCGGCGAAGTTGTCACCGGTGATGTAGTAGATCTTGTTCTGGCCTTCTTTCATGCGGCCAATATAGTCGTCCAGCGATACGTTCTGGGTTTCCTCGCCGGTGTGGGTAGAGGCAAAACGCAGCAGACCGGCAATTTTCTCCCGGTTGCTGAAGTCCTCCGCCGGGCCTTCTTTCAGCACGGGGCCAAACTCATCCCAGAAGCCCTGGTATTCGTCGCCGTCTTTCTTGGCCAGCTTGGACAACATATCCAGTACCCGCTTGGTCATGGCCGTGCGGATACTTTCAACGGTGCTGTCGTTCTGCAGGATTTCCCGGGATACGTTCAGGGACAGATCGTTGGAATCAATCACACCCTTGGCGAAGCGCAGGTACAGCGGCAGGAACTGCTCTGCGTCGTCCATGATGAATACACGCTGCACATACAGCTTCAGCCCACGGGGCGCTTCCCGGTTGTACATATCAAACGGTGCGCGCTTGGGGATGTACAGCAGGCTGGTGTAATCGAGCTTGCCTTCCACCTTGTTGTGGGACCAGGTAAGCGGGTCTTCGAAATCGTGGGCGATGTGTTTGTAGAACTCCTTGTACTCTTCATCCTTGATTTCAGTACGCGGCAGCGTCCACAGGGCGGTGGCATCGTTGACGGTTTCGTCTTCGCCCTTCTTGTCTTCTTCCTCGGATTCAGACTTCATCACCACCGGGAAGGAAATGTGGTCGGAATACTTCTTCACCAGGCTGCGCAGTTTCCAGCCATCGGCGAATTCTTTGTCTTCGGCTTTCAGGTGCAGCACGATCTCGGTGCCGCGCGCTTCACGGGTAATCGGCTCAATGGAGAATTCGCCATCGCCCTTGGACTCCCAGTGCACACCGTTCTCGGCCGCTTCACCGGCTTTACGGGTAAATACTTCAACTTTGTCGGCCACGATAAACGCGGAGTAGAAGCCGACACCAAACTGGCCAATCAGCTTGCTGTCTTTCTTCTCGTCGCCGGACAGCTGCTTGAGGAACTCTGCGGTGCCGGACTTGGCGATGGTGCCCAGGTTGGCAATCACATCGTCCCGATTCATGCCCAGGCCGTTATCGGCGATGGTGATGGTGCCAGCGTCTTTGTCGTAGTCCAGGCGAATCTTGAGCTCGGAATCCCCTTCGTACAGTTTGTCGTCTTTCAGGGCCGCAAAACGGAGTTTGTCTTCGGCATCTGAGGCGTTCGAGATAAGCTCACGAAGGAAGATCTCTTTGTTCGAGTACAGAGAGTGGATCATCAGGTGAAGCAGCTGCTTCACTTCGGTCTGGAATCCGAGCGTCTCTTTGTTGGCTTCTACCGTCATGGCTGGTTTGGTCTCCTGCTGTGTAACAAATAAAGAAACAATTCGATGAGCAAGAGAGTGGGGGTTGGCCGGAGTATTTCAACCCCGGCGAGCACGCAAAATCAGTCTTCCAGCAGAAAATGCGCCCTGGCGGTTGCGATGGGTTCAGAGCGGGACTTTTGCCAGGCAGTGATCATCACATTGGCCACCCGGTTACCCTGGCGGGTAAGCCGACATTCGGCGTAGGTTTCCCGGTCGAGCCCTGCACGCAGGTAGTCCAGCGAAAAGTCGACAATGCGAGGCATTCTGAGCGTATCCCGGGACATAATCAGATAAATCGCCGCCGACATCTCCATAAAACCACCGATTACGCCACCATGAATCGCAGGCAGAATCGGGTTGCCGAGGTTTGCTTCTTTTCTCGGCAACCGGAAGATCAGATCGTCCCCGAAACGCTCGCACTGCAGGCCGATCCAGGTTGCGTACGGGATGCTCTGCAGCATCCGTGTGAAATCGCCGGTTTCCCGGGTGTGCTTGAAAATTTCCAGATCGGTCATTCGGCACCTCCGGTGATCAGATCCCGATAGGATTTTGGCGAGGCCTCTTTACCGATCCGCATAAACGTACCCACACAGTTGGCAATGGTTTCACCACCTTCCTGGTAGGCCTCACAGCGGGTAAATATAATGTTGCGTGTAATTTTGTAAGTTTCTGCGCGGGCATACACCGGTTTTCGGGGCTCCGCAGGGCGCATGTAGTCCACGCGCAAATCCAGTGTCGGGCACAGCTCGAAATCCTCCAGGGCACAGATCATTACCGAGCCGGAGGCCGTATCCATCAAGGTAGTAATGGCACCACCGTGAATAACGCCCGTGTCCGGATTGCCGATAATCGCGTCACTGTAAGGCAACTCGACCACAAGATGGCCTTTGCTTGCTTCGATGGCATTAAGGCCCAACTGCCTTGCCTGGTTCAGGGTACTGATAAACCGGTTGACCCGGGTAATGCGGGTTTCATCATTCATTCAGGGAGATCCTGGAAATCAACTGTAAGCGAATGATACGCAAACCAGCCTGTGCCGGACAATTCGGGTTCGCCAACACCGTTAAAGAAACCCTTACGGCGATATGCTATAAAATCCGGATTTATCGAAGATTGTTGCACATTCACAGATGCCACACACAGGTACCCGAATGGATCTCACACAGATTTTCATCCAAAAGGAGCAACAGGTGTTTAAAGGAAAGCTGTCACGCGTACTTTCAGTGGCCATGCTGGCCCTGCTACTCACCCTGGTTTCAGGGTGCTCGGTCAATCCCGTTACCGGCGAGAAACAGCTATCGCTGATTTCGGAGAACGAAGAACTGGCCCTTGGCGCAGAACAGTATACGCCCACCCAGCAAACTCAGGGCGGCCGATTCTACATAGATCCGGAACTGACCGTTTACGTGCGGGAGGTAGGCCAGAAGCTGGCCCGGGTGAGCGACAGGCCGGACCTTCCCTATGAATTTGTAGTGCTGAACAGCAGCGTGCCCAATGCCTGGGCTCTGCCGGGTGGCAAGATTGCCATCAACCGGGGGCTACTGGTTCAGCTGGAAGACGAAGCTCAGCTGGCGTCGGTGCTGGGCCACGAGATAGTACATGCAGCAGCGCGCCACAGCGTTCAGCGCATGCAGCAGGGCATGCTTATTAATGCAGGTGTTGCAGGCCTTGGGCTGGCCCTTTCTGATAACAGCTGGGCCAACCTGATCATGGGGGGCGCCGCGGTTGGCGCACAACTGGCGCTTGCCCAGTACAGCCAGGGAGACGAACTGGAGTCCGACGCCTATGGCATTCGATACATGAAAAAGGCCGGTTACGATCCACAGGCAGCCGTGGAACTGCAGGAACTTTTTTTAAAGATGTCTCAAGGGCGCCAGGCGGGCTGGCTTGACGGGCTGTTTGCCACCCACCCGCCATCTGCCAAACGGGTCAATGAAAACCAGTCTCTGGTGCAAAAGGTCGGTGCCGGAGGCTATCGCGGGCAAGAGGTGTACCAGAAGCGCCTTGCCCGGCTGAAGGCGCTGGCACCAGCCTACGAAGCACACGACAAAGCTATGGAGCTGGCCAGCAAAGGCGAGTTCGCGGAAGCCTTGAAAGCAGTGGATTCGGCAATCGAAATGGAGCCCCGGGAAGCGATGTTTTACGCTCTGCGCGGGCGCATCCTCCGCGAGCAGAAGCAACTGGACAAGGCTCAGGCAGATTTCGACAAAGCTGTCTCGCTGTACCCGGAAATGTTCACCTATCAGCTGTACAGTGGTCTGAACCATCTGGCGATGAACAACCTGGACAAAGCCCGCAGCCATCTTGAGCAGGCGAACCAGGTAGTACCCACCTCCATTGCTTATCTCAGGCTGGGTGATATTGCCCGCCAGCAGGGCCAACGAAGCAATGCGGTCGCCTACTACTCCAGGGCAGCAGAGGCGGGGGGCGACATAGGCGCCGAGGCGCAGCGAAAACTGGCTGAAATGACGAAGTAATACTGACATCAAAAAACCGGGCCCGACAAGCGCCCGGTTTTTTTATGCCGGTCACATTTGCTGCAATGACTGCTCAGCCCCGTCAATGATTACATTGACTTTTAGAGCAATAACTCTAAAAATCAGACAAAGTGTCAATTACCGGAAGGCGACCATGATGGGAAAGCGACTTAAACCAATGATGTTCAATGCCCGGCGGGCATATGTAGAGTTGATGTTTCAGGTGATGGGCCGGGCACTTCAGGCCATCAGCGAGGTGGATGAAAGTACCCGCTCAGAAACCATAGAGTTGCCTGATGGCTTTCTGTTCGAGATGCGTGTGATGCCCCATGGCCCTGCACTGATCGTTGAGCACACAGGGACTGGCCGCCTGCTTTACCATGGCGACGAGCCACCCCGCCCTGTCGACCTATCCATCCAGTTCAAACACATTGCCCACGCCTTCCTGGTACTGTCCTTCCAGGAAAAGACCGCAGTCGCTTTTGCCAACGATCGGATGCTGGTAGACGGTGACATCAGTTATGCCGTGCGCATAACGCGGGTTCTTAACCGCCTGGAATCGTTCATTCTCCCCAAACTGGTGGCTCAACGGGCAGTGAAAGAATACCCCGCCAACATTAAATTGCCGGAAAAACTGGTGCGTGCCGCCAGAATTTACCTGAAAGTTGCCACCAATTTCGTCGAGACAGCGAGATCATAATGACCAACAAATACTACGAGTTCTTCTGCCCGGTAAAAGTGATTGCGGGCAAATCCGCTCTGGAACATATGCCTTACGAACTTACCGGGCTGGCCTCCGAACGTCCGATGATTGTCACCGACAAAGGTGTCCGTGCCGCCGGGCTTCTGGATCCCGTAATAGCCGCCTGTAAAGAGGGCGGGCTGGAGATCGCGTCCATCTACGATGAAGTGCCTCCAGATTCCTCCACCACGGTGGTTCGGGAAATCGCCCGTATCTACCGGGCAGAGAAGTGCGACTCCATCATCGCTGTGGGTGGCGGCTCGGCAATTGATACCGGCAAAGCGGTCAACATTCTTGTCTCCGAAGGCGGTGATGATATTGCCGAATACAGCGGCGCCGGGGTGCTCAAGCGCCCCCTCAAGCCATTCTTTGTGGTACCCACCACGGCGGGTACCGGTTCTGAGGTCACTTCGGTGGCGGTCATTACCGATGAAAAGAAGAATGTGAAACTCCCGTTCACCTCCTCATTCCTGCTACCAAATGCCGCCATTATCGACCCCAGGATGACGCTGACCCTGCCGCCACACATTACGGCCGCAACCGCCATGGACGCTCTCACCCATGCAACCGAGGCGTTCACCTGTATGGCGAAGAATCCGCTCAGCGATGCCTACGCCACCGCTGCGCTGAAAAAAATCAGCCACTCCCTGCTCGCAGTAATGGCTAACCCGAAAGACAGTGCAGGCCGCCTGGAACTTGCCCAGGCCTCTACCATGGCCGGTATCGCGTTTTCGAATTCCATGGTTGGCCTGGTGCATTCACTCGGGCACGCTACCGGGGCCATCTGTCACTTGCCGCACGGCATGTGCATGAGCATCTACTTACCCTACGTTCTGGAGTTCAATCTCGAGTCGATTCGAGAACCTCTCGGCGAGCTGTTGCTTTATCTGGAGGGGCCGGAGGTTTACTCGGCTACTCCCGCATCTCACCGGGCAGAGGGCAGTATCGCTGCCATCCGAAAACTCAGGGATCGATTGTTTGAGCTGTGCGAACTGCCCCGAACCCTGAAAGAAACGGGCAAGGTACTGGAGGGCCAGCTCGACAGTATTGCCAAACTGGCTCTGGATGACGGCTCCATCATGTTCAATCCCAGGGAAGTGTCTCTTGAGGACGCAAAAACCGTATTGCAAAGGGCCTGGGGTTAAGTCCGGCTTTAATGGGCAGGCTGATACCGGTGCCTCGGGTTTCCGGTATTAGCCGAAACTAAATACAGGTTTTATTGAAACCGACAACAAAAAGGTAATACCCTAACCCGATACTGGCATGGAACGAGCCGGGCGAACCGATAGATCGAACAACATTGCTGCACCAAGAGTATCGCCATGAGAAAACCCGGTTATTCAAGCCGCACCCCCCTGCTGGCACTGATTGCCGTTCTCGTTTCTGCGCTCTCCATGAGCCTGCCTGCCCGCGAGCTTTCGGTTGAGCCGAGCGGCGACGAACCACAGACGCTCAGGTTCAACATTTCGCCGAATGGCTATCCGCCCTATCTGATTGTCAGCGACCAGGGCCCATCCGGCATTATGTGGGATGTCATGAACCTGATAGCCCCCAGGCTCGGTTTTAATGTGGAACCCGTCAAGATTCCCAGAAAACGGGTGGATCCGATGCTGGCCGATGGCTACATAGATGCCACCCCACGCACGATCGAATGGACAGAAAACCCCGGGGACTATCTGTTCACTGATCCGGTGGTCAGCGTTGAGGAAGTGTTTTTCTTTCCGAAAGCCTCGGAGTTGAGCTACGAGCACCCGACCGATCTTTACGGCAAGATCATCGTCGCCCACCTTGGCTACGTCTATCCGGTGCTGGAGCCGTATTTTTCAGACCGGAGAATTCGCCGTTTTGATGTCTCCCGGGATCGCGATCTGTTCACGTTTGTGCTTCATGGTGACCAGTTCCACGCGGCTCTGGCCGATCGTCTTGCCGGGCAATGGATCCTGAAAAATGAGGGGTTGTCTGACCAGTTCCGTACCTCTTCGGAGTCGATCAGTCAGTTCGGCTTCCGGTTCATGCTGCGCAAGGACCGCTCCAAATTTGCCGATGCCTTCAATAAGGAACTGGTCAAAATTCGCGAGAATGGCGAACTGGACGGCATCCTCTCGAAATACCGTTAAATTCCAATACTTCACTCCAGTCGCCTCAGCAGCAGCATGGGCGAGACCGACAACACCGGCCTCAGCTGCCAGCGACCAAACAGAGCCAGTAGCCCTGCGGACAGCAACGGTATGGGCAGAATAACCTGCCAGTGCCAGCGGAAAGTGCCCTGAAACATTCCCGCCTGCAAAGCGTATACAGCAGCCTCTGCTGCAACAACGCCCAGCGTCCCGGCAAAAAAGCCCAGCAACGCAAACTCCAGCATGGTGCTCCTGGCCAGCAGGGCCTGCTGCCCGCCAAGGGTTCGGAGCAGCGCCCCTTCCCGCTGTCGGTCGCGCAGTGTTGCACTGATTACCGCAGCCATTACCACCAGTGCTGCCGCCAGAATCAACGCCAGTATGGCTTCAATGGCCTGAGTCACCTGCCTGACAATCTGCTGGATGCGCTCAATGATGTGGTCGACCTCCAACACCGACACCGTCGGGAACCTGCGCGTGAAGTCGTTCAGTGCGAGTTTCTGGTCGGCCTCCAGATAGAAACTGGTAATCCAGGTTGCCGGCATATTCTGCAAGCCGCCACCGGGCGGAAATGCCATGTAGAAGTTCGGCTTCATGCTGTCCCATTCTACCGTGCGGATACTGGTGACCGGCTCGCTGACGGTTTCTGAGCCGATGGTGAAGGTTAATATATCCCCCAGTTCAAGCCCGAGCCGTTGCGCGAGTTCTGCCTCGACTGAGACGCCGTCGGTCTGGCCCGGGCGAAACCACTGGCCAGACACAATCCGGTTATCCGCGGGTAACTCATCCATCCAGGTAAGGTTCAATTCCCGGTTAAGGGCATTAATGCGTTCGTCCTTGCTGACAGCCTCTTTGACGGGGCGGCCGTTCAGGCCTGTCAATCGGCCCCGCACCATAGGGTAGACCGTATCCAGCCCGGCACTGCGCTCAGCCCAGAAGGCTTCGACATCCTGAACCGCGTCCGGTGCAATATTGATCAGAAAATGATTCGGTGTGTTTTCCGGCAACTGAGCCTGCCAGTCGTCCAGCAACGACGAGCGCACCAGTACCAGTGTCGACGCAAGCATCAGGGTCATCGCAAAGACGGCCATTTGCGCCATACTGGCACGACGATGCCGATATAACCCCACCAGCGCCAGCCGCCAGGCATTGCCACCACCACGAACCCGTCGTAATACAGCGATCATGCCCCAGCCCAACAGGGCCAGAACAGCCAGCAGCAAGACCAGGCCTCCCAGGAGGGACACCACCAGAACCAACTCGCCTGCGTACAACCAGACCAGCCCGAACACCGCGAATACCGCCAGCAGAATGTCCGGAATCGCTTCTCGGCCCGTCTCGCCGGGCTGGGCGCGCAACACCCTCATAGCGGGTACTTGCCGCAACCGACGCACGGGGGGATAAGCAAATGCAAACAGCGACACCAGCGCGGTCAGAATAGCAGGTACCAGGGCGGCAGGATCCAACTGGTAGTCTACCGGGCGCTCAAGCACCTGGCTTAGCAGGCTGACCAGCAGGCCAAACAGCGGCAGGGCAATGGCAAGGCCCCCCAGGGTTCCAGCCAGCCCCCAAAGGCCTAACCGGCGCAGATACAGCATCCCTATGCCCCGGCCTGACAGCCCCAGTGTTTTCAGCAGCGCCACCGTATCCCGCTGAGCCAACGCATATTGTCTGCTGGCCACGGCAACAGCCACAGCCGCGAGCAACACAGCGAGGCTGCCGCCCAGCAACAGAAAACGCTCTGCCCGCTCCAGCGAACGGGAAAAGGTTTCCCCGTCCCGCACGCCTTCCCATTCGTGGCTGGGCTCCAATTGCGGCGCCAGCCATTGATAGTAGCCTTCAAGTGTGTCGTCTGCCCCGGCGAACAGGTAAATGTACTCTACCCGGCTGCCTTCCTGAATAACGCCTGTTCGGGACACATCATCCACATGCATCATTACTCTGGGGGCAAGGGAGGACAATCGGAAGCCGCCGTCTGGCTCCCGCACCAGCAAACGGCTTATCTCCAGCCGCAGGTTGCCCACCTCAAGCGTGTCGCCAATATTCAACTCCAGCAACCGCAACAGCCGGGGATTCACCCAAACCTCTCCGGGTACCGGGCCGCGGCTGACCAGATCTCTGGTAGCGCTGGGGCCCGCCTGTACCTCGATATCGCCGCGCAGCGGGTATTCATCACTGACCGCTTTTACGGATACCAGCTGAAAACCGGCCTCGCCGAACACCATGGTTGAGAACTCCACCATCCGGCCGGTCTCCAGGCCCAGTTCCCTGGCCTGTTGCATCCAGGCCTCCGGCACCGGCCTGCCATTCTCGGCTTCCAACTGGCGATCAGCCGCCAGAAAAGAGCTGGCCGAGGAAACCAGCGTTCTCTGCAACTGGCTGGCAAACAGGGCAATGGTTGCCACGGTCGCAACCGCAATAACCAGCGCCACCAGAACAACCCGGACATCCCGTTCGCGCCAGTCCCGGGTTACTGACATCAGTTTTTTTGCAGCAGCCATCAGTCTGCAGACTCCTGAGCCAGCAGGGGCTCCGTCAGACTTCCGGCCTCAATGTGCAACTGGCGGGCACACCGGGCCGCGAGGTGCTCGTCGTGTGTCACCATGACCAGCGTTGTACCCTGCTCCCGGTTAAGATCCATCAACAGGTCAGACACCGCCTGGCCTGTCCGGTTATCAAGGTTCCCTGTGGGTTCATCGGCAAAAAGTACCACGGGATCCGAGGCAAATGCCCGGGCTATCGCCACGCGCTGCTGTTCACCCCCGGACAGCTGGCGCGGGGTGTGGGCAAGCCGCTCAGCCAGCCCCACCCTTTGCAACAGCTCGGTGGCCCGCTGTTCCGGCGAATCCATACCGGCAAGCTCCAGTGGTAACATCACGTTCTCCAGGGCGCTCAGTGCCGGAAGCAGCTGGAATGACTGAAAGACAAAACCAACCCGTCGGGCACGCAACATGGCCCGCTCATCCTCGCTTAACTGGCTGATGACCGCCCCCTCCAGCTCCACAGTGCCTTCACTGGGTGTGTCCAGGCCCGCCAGTAGTCCGAGCAGCGTCGTCTTACCGGAACCGGAGCGACCGACGATGGCGACCGATTCTCCTCGTTTGATTTCCAGGCTGACCCCCTGCAAGATCGTCAGCGTATCAGTCTCCAGATTCACCCTGTGGGTGAGGTTGCTCACCCGCAGCATGGGGTCAGTGTCTGTTTTTCCCGGGTTAGTTATCTGGTTCACTGTCGCTCCGTGATATTGTCCGTTGAAATTGGTAAGGAAAATCCACTCATTATGCATACGGTATTGCAGTACGTCAGATCAATCCTGCTGCTGGTGTTTGTTGCACTGGCGATGCCGTCCCTGGCTAGCCAGAAAACGCTTCTGGTGGTCGGCGACAGCCTCAGTGCAGCCTACGGTGTCCCCTCTGAAACCGCCTGGGTTCAACTGCTCCGCAATCGTCTCGACAACCACCAGCTGGACTGGTCGGTGGTCAATGCCAGCATCAGCGGCGAAACGACCGATGGCGGCTTGCGCCGCCTGCCGGAATTGTTGCAGGAAAACCATCCCGATATCGTGATTATTGAGCTCGGCGGCAACGACGGCCTGCGAGGCTTTCCGCCCAACGTCATCGAATCCAACCTCGCTGCCATAATCGAACAGGTGCTGGATAGCAATGCAACACCGGTTCTGGTGGGCATGCAGATACCACCCAACTATGGCCAGCGCTACACCCGTATGTTTGCCAGCATCTATCCGACCCTGTCAGACCGGTATGATGCCGTTCTGGTTCCCTTTTTTCTGGAAGATATCTATAACCACAGCCATTTAATGCAAAGTGACGGCATCCACCCTACCGAAGCGGCTCAACCCATCCTGTTGGATAACGTCTGGCCGAAACTGGAACCCCTGCTGAGTGAGGGGAGCCCCGGCTGATCCACAGCAGGCATCACCCATTGCCTGCGGTTGCGTTTACGAAGTCCGGAAGGCGTCACGCACAAATCCCAGTGCACGTCGTTCGGACCAGTAAAAGCCATCGCGAGCGTGTTGCACAAACCCCACATGGCCACCCCAACGCGGCACCTCCAGCACCACGTGGGCGCCCAGTACCGACTTATCCTGCGGATAGCACAGGGCTGACAAAAACGGGTCGTCTGCCGCGTTGAGCACCAGTGCAGGTACCCGTATGTCCTTTAACCGAAACAGGGCTGAACAGCGGGCCCAATAGTCTTTTGCATTCTTGAAGCCGTGCAGCGGCGCCGTGTATCGGTCATCAAACTCATGGAAGGTGCGAATATTTTCGAAACCAGAGACATCAACCAGGTCAGGAAATTTCTCCGATTTTTGCCGGATTTTGGCCTGGAGGTCTTTCAGAAAGCGCTGCATGTAGATGCGCCGGCTGGGCAGTGCCAGTACATCAGCGCTGCCCGCCAGATCCAGAGGTACCGAGTAAGTGACCGCACCACAAACCCGGCTATCGATCAGTTCGCCCTGTTCGGCAAGATACATGAGAGTAAGATTTCCCCCCATACTGAACCCCGAGAGAAACAGCTGCCCATACTTCTCCTGAAGCCCGCGACGAACCACCGCCTGCAAATCGCCGGTCGCGCCACTGTGATAGAAACGAGGCCGGTGATTCATCACACCACCGCAGGAACGGAAATTCCAGGCGAGCACGTCCCAGCCGTCGGCCATCAGTGCCCTCGCCAGCCCGAGCACATAGGATCGCCGACTGTTCCCTTCCAGGCCATGAGAAATCACCGCGAGCCGGTCGCTACCCTGGCGATACCAGTCCAGATGGAGTTCATCCTCGTCTGGGGTCGGCAGAATCTCGGATTGCGGCTCAGGCAAACGGACTGTTCGAAACAGGGTTGGCCATACCGATTGCAGGTGGCCATTGCGTAACCAGACCGGTGGGCGATAGGTATCCTGCTTACTTCTGTACAATTTTTGACCTTTTAATTCAGGGGGTTGACGTACCCAATTAAAGCCATTAATATGCGCGCCACATCGACGCTGTTCCCCGATAGCTCAGTTGGTAGAGCAACGGACTGTTAATCCGTTTGTCCCTGGTTCGAGCCCAGGTCGGGGAGCCACTTATTCTGAAAGGCCGCTGATTTTTTATCAGCGGCCTTTCTTTTTGCCCTCAGAAAACTTCAGCTCTTTGCATGAATTCCCGGAGCACCCGGAACAAGGTGTAACCATCGCGGGTTCCGATTGTTTCGCGAATCGAGTGCATGGCGAACTGGGGCACGCCGATGTCCAGGGTTGTCACCCCAAGCACTGCCGCTGTCAACGGACCAATGGTGCTGCCACAGGCCATATCACTGCGCACTACAAACGTCTGATGAGGCAACCCCAGCTCATCACTGATATGACGGTACAGTGCAGCAGAACGGCTGTTGGTGGCGTAACGCTGATTATGGTTCACCTTGATAACCGGCCCCCGGTTCAGTAACGGCCCATGATTTTCATCGTGCCTGTCTGCGAAGTTCGGGTGGACACCGTGGGCATTGTCGGCAGAGATCATCATGGATCGCGCGATGATTCGTGCTTTTTCAGAACCGCACCAGCGATCAAGAACAGCGCCAAGAAACGGCCCCTGAGCACCTTCCGCCGACATACTCCCCACTTCTTCGTGATCATTACACACGAGTAGCGCAGCTTCGTTGCCGGAAGTCTCGATCAGCGCCTGCAAACCGATAAAGCAGCTAAGCAGGTTATCGAGCCTGGCAGAGCTCAGGAACTCATCTTTCAAGCCCACCAGCGATGCCCCCTGTGCATCATAGAAACTCAGCTCGTACCCAAGCACCTTGCTGGCATTCACACCGGTTTCACGGGCTACCTGCTGTTTCAACACGTCCGCGAAGCTCGTGGTATCGTTTTCCGGCGCCTGCATGAGCAGCGGCGGCAGATCGGTTTGGGCGTTGACGCTGCGGCTGTTATTGGCTTCGCGATCCAGGTGAATGGCCAGGCTCGGAATAACCGCCAGAGGCTTGCGGAAATCTACCAACACATCCTGAACCTGCCCCTGATCATCCAGCACGGTCACCCTGCCCGCCAGCGACAGATCCCGGTCGAACCATGGGTTCAACAGCACGCCACCGTATACCTCAACGCCCAACTGGAAATACCCTTTGCGGCGCAGTTCGGGGTTTGGTTTTACCTTCAGGCAAGGGCTGTCTGTATGCGCACCCACCATGCGGATACCGGAGCCGGCCAAATCCCGTTTGCCGGTGCGGAAGGCGACGATCGACGACCCGTTGCGTACCACAAAATACCCGCGGCCGGGCTGCAGCGCCCACTGGTCACGCTCATCCAGACACTCGAAACCCGCCTTTACAAGGCGCTCTTTCATGGTGCTCACCGCATGCCAGGGCGTGGGTGAAGCGTTCAAAAACCCAATCAAGTCTTTATTGAATTCAGTATGTTCCATGATCTTCCTGATTGCATGATAATGGCGGTCACAGTATCGCACGAAGCCGCTTCCGCTCCTACTGCGGCCGCCTTCGCTGAAATACGCACTTACCAACAACTCCGGAGCTCACTGTGTCGATACCCCGCTTTCTGGACATCGAATACTGCCAGACCGACGATGCCCTGTTTCCCACCGCCATCGCCTGGTCCCTCGCCAATGGCCAGATGAAAACCGTAGTGATTGCACCTGAGGACGACTGGCTGCCAGAGGATGGCGACCTGGGGGACACCGACCTTCGTTACCTCGAAGAACAGGGCGTGCCGCTGCTGGAGATCGCCCGGGAGCTCCATGAGGACCTGCCCGATCAGACGGTCTATGTTGACGGCCTGGACCCCGATGAGGTTCTGGTGGATCTTATGTTCAGCGCCATCGGGCACGAGCCTCCCTTTGAAATCGCTCCCATTGGCGACCTGATCAGCGGGATGGATAGCGAAAGCCTGGAAGACCGGCGCCGGCAACTCCTTTTTGATGAGGGGCTGGAACCCAGGTTACCGGAGAACGGCGTTTACGCGCTCCTGCTGCTGGCCCGGGAGGAAGGCTACCTGAGCGACCTGTAAGCCTGCCGGGGTTACGGTAAACTGTGACACGGGTCTGCGTAACACAGCGTTACAAAAGGCAGAATCGGGCGTGCAAATTGGCTGACAGGACGCCCGATAACAATGAATAAAGCCCTTTCCCGCTCCCTCGGCACCGGCCTTCTTCTCTGCAGTGTATTCGGTACAACGGCCTTCGCAGAGGACGCCCCCCGGTCTGATAAAAACTACGCCGGGCTGCTGATCACCGCCATCGAACACCGGTCGGTAGGAACCCCGGCAGAAGACGGCTGGGGCCAGGCTGGCACTGTGGTTATTGGCGGCCACCTGAACAAGCTGATACATGCCGAAGTTCGCCTGGGAGCGGGTTACGCGGATGCCGATATCACAGGGGGCGACCTGGCGCTTGCGGTGGATTATTTCGGCAGCTGGTACATGGGTATCCATTACCCTCTTGGCCATCTGGGCAACGTCTATTTGCAGGCTGGCTTCAGCCACATCAGTGGCGAAGCCAAACTGGCAAACGCCGAAGAAGACAACAACGCCCGGTTCCGAATGCTTGAAGGCGACTACCCCGGCAGCGGGTTCAGCGTCAGCTGGCTCGCCGGTATAGATCTGGAACTGATGCCAGATACCTACCTGGTGCTGGAGGCTGGCAAACTGTTTGAAGACACTGACAGTGGCGTCAATGCCTTCCAGTTTTCGTCCGGCTTTCGCTATGAGTTCTGATGCCGGATGTGCCAGCAACGATGGATTTTCGGATTGCGCTGAAAATCCTTATCGAGAGTGCTGGCACTCACCTCCGCCACCTCAAACTCTGACGCCAGAGCTTCATCGAGGCGAAACTTTCTGAAATTATTTGAGAAAATCAACAAACCATCACTGGACAACCGCTCCATGCACTGGCGAACCAGGGTCGCGTGATCCCGCTGGATGTCGAGAACGCCTTTCATTCTTGCAGAGTTCGAAAACGTCGGCGGATCCATAAAAATCAGGTCAAACCGCTGGTCACGGGTACTTCTATCGGCCAGCCAGGCCAGGCAATCGGCCTGTTCGACAATGTGCTTACGCGGATCCACCCGGTTTAACGCAAGATTTTCCTGGGCCCAATTCACGTAGGTTTTCGACATATCCAGGCTGAGCGAGCGGGTGGCACCACCCACCGCCGCATGCACGCTGGCAGCGCCGGTGTAACAGAACAGGTTCAGAAACCGCTTACCTGCGGCATTCTTCTGAATCCAGTGCCGAACCGGACGATGATCCAGAAACAGCCCCGTATCCAGGTAGTCTTTCAAATTCACCTTCAGCACACATCCGTGTTCTTGTACCTGAAAATACTCGCCACTGGCCGCCTGCTTTTCGTACTGCTGAGTGCCGCTTTGACGCTGGCGCTGCTTGCAAACAATATTGCCGGGCGATACTTCCAGCACCTCAGGTATTACCGCCAGCGCTTCCGCCAAGCGCTCACGGGCGGCGCGATCATCAACAGACTTGGGGGCTGCGTATTCCTGAACATGTACCTGGCCCTCATAGATGTCAATAGCTACCGCATATTCAGGCATATCCGCATCGTACAGCCGATAACAACTAATGCCCTGCTTGCGGGCCCACTGACCAATGGATTTAACATTTTTCTTCAGCCGGTTGCGCAGCATGGCGGCGCGTTCTTCATTGACAATGCGGGGCAAAAGTCCTCGCTGAGCATCCGGGTCGCGGGGCGTTCTGGCGTTTTCAGCCGTTACTTCAAACAACAGTAGCTGGGCAGGGAGCTTTCCGTTGAACAGCTTGTACTGCTTGAAACTCCGCAAACCGACCGATTTACCAAACTCCGGCGCGCCAGTAAAAACCCCCAGTCGCCAGCCAGGCACTCCACGCAGAATGCTCTCGCCCAGAGACTGGTACAAGCCTGCCAACTCCTTACGCTCACTCAGGCGTTCGCCGTATGGCGGATTACTCAGAACCAGGCCGGTTTCTGCCCAGGTTGCCAAGCGGGTGAACTCCTGCACGGAACGAGCCTCCACGTGCACGACACCCTCAAGCCCGGCCCGTTGGATGTTTTTCCAGGCAGTGGCGATCACACGGCTATCCTGGTCATACCCGGCAAAGGCCGGTATCCGCTTCTGCTTCGCTTCGTGGGCTCGGCGTTCCGCTTCCTGCCGCAGGCCCAGCCAAAGCTCAGGCTGGTGACCAGGCCACTTTTCGAACCCGAAGCGCTCAGTCTTGCGGCCCGGGGCGATATCCAGCGCCATCAGCGCAGCTTCAATCACCAGCGTGCCGGAACCACACATAGGGTCGACAAAATCGCCGCCATTGGCTGCAATTTCCGGCCAGCCCGCCCGCATCAACAGTGCCGCTGCCAGGTTCTCTTTCAGCGGCGCCAGCCCTTTGTCTGTCCGGTAACCCCGCATATGCAGGCTGTGGCCACTGATATCGATACCAAGCGACAACCGGCCCCTGTTAAGACGGGCAGAAATCGCTACGTCCGGCTCTTTCTGGGCAACCGAGGGCCTGGGGGCGCCCGCGCCCCGGATACTGTCGACAATGCCATCCTTGACTTTCTGGGCTCCGAACTGGGTATTGCGAATGGCTTCGTTCTGCCCCAAAAAACTCACCTTGAAACTGCCACCGGCAGGGATATGAGACTGCCACTCCTGCCGCACCACGCCTTCGTACAACTCGTCCGCACTCCGGGCATCCACTTCCGCCAGGTGCAGAATCACCCGGTTTGCCAGGCGCGACCACAAACAGGCCCGGTATCCCGCTTCAAGGTCTCCTTCAAGCCAGACACCGGCCGGTGCATTGCGGATAAGCGACAGGCCAAAACCGCCCATTTCGTCCGCCAGGAGATATTCGACACCTTTGGGGCAGGTTACAAAAAAGACATACTTGGGCAAAATAAACTCCTGGATTTTAGCCGGAAACCGGTAAGTTTGCGGATTGGCAGCGAAAGACCACAGGCCCCACCGCAATCAATTCCAAAAAAGAATATAAAAACTATTTTATAGACGAATATATTAGTGTACTTCCAAGCGAGATTCGTCTTACCTTGTACCTGACGCGTCTTCCCGGGGCGCAAAAAAACGCCCCGTTAACAGGATCCTGACTGCTCTGGCCGGAACTGGCAATAGTGGGTTATCCCGGAGAGGAAATCCCAGCCATGGTCACTGCAGAAGTGTACACGCTTGTTCTGTTAATCCATCAGTGAGGAACGGCATGAAAAGACAGAAAAGAGACGTTTACGCTCGTGCATTCAAGCGGGGTTATCTCGCTGGCGTGTCCGGAAAATCCAAAGACAGCTGCCCGATTGATCAGCCCGAAGTTCGACAGGAATGGCTGAATGGGTGGCGAGAAGGCCGCACCGATAACTGGGAGGGCATGACCGGCGTCTCCGGCATCCACAAACTGGCCACAGTCACCGCAACCTGATCGCGGTAGTGGTCAACCCTGTTTGACCCTGATCTGTTTTTTGTCACTTTCTACACATTTTACAATCAGAGCAGTAATTAGAAAAACCCAAACGGGGCCTCCCGCCCCGTACCATGCGAAGAAGCGCTACGGGGTTCATTCCCCGCAAGGGCCCGCTCAGCGGGCCCACCTTCTGTTTCCTCCCGGCCCGGAACAATCCCCTACCCTTCTCTGAGCCCAGTTTTCTGCCACGTGCAACCTAGCTATTGGGCCTTGCGAATCGCGTCGGCGGCCTCTTCAATCAACGCCGGACCGCGATAGATAAACCCGGTATACAATTGCACCAGTTTGGCACCCGCCCGAATCTTTTCTGCCGCGCTTTCACCGTCGGTAATGCCACCCACGCCGATGATAGGTAGCCGATCCCCCAACACTTCGTACAGCCCCCGGATCACCCGCAGAGAGCCTTCCCGCACCGGCGTGCCGGAGAGCCCTCCGGCTTCCTGCTCGTGTACATGACCTTTCACCGCCTCACGACTGATGGTGGTGTTGGTGGCGATGACCCCGTCCAGACCAGAATCCAGCAAAGCGTGGGCAACAAAGCGGATGCCCTCATCATCCATGTCCGGTGCGATTTTTACCGCGATGGGGACATACCGGTTTTGCCGCGCCTGGCATTTGGTTTGCTCATCTTTGATTGCATGCAACAACTGCTTTAACGAATCCCCGAATTGCAGATCTCGCAGGCCCGGCGTGTTGGGCGAAGACACGTTTACCGTTATATAGTCGGCGTAGGGATACACTGCCGCGATGCCTTTACGATAGTCCTGCTCGGACTGCTCGTTGGGCGTGTCTTTATTCTTGCCCACATTAATACCCAGAATGCCTCGATAACGACGGCTCCGCACGTTGGCAATCAGGTGCTCCAGGCCCTCATTATTAAAACCCATACGATTAATGATCGCCTGATGTTCCGGCAACCGGAACATTCTCGGCTTCGGATTACCAGGCTGTGCCAACGGCGTTACCGTGCCCACCTCGATAAAGCCAAACCCCAGTGCTCCCAGGGCATCGATATGATCACCGTTTTTGTCAAGCCCGGCGGCAAGGCCAACCGGATTCGGAAATTCCAGCCCCATCACCTTGACTGGCGCGGGCGCGGGAGAGCGGACAAAGGCTTTAAGCAGGCCTGCTTTGCTGGCAAGATCAAGACCGCTGAGCGCAATGTTATGAGCCTGCTCAGGAGACAGACGAAACAGGATATTTCGAACCAGGGCGTACATCGGGGAACTCCTTTTTCGGGGTGGCGGGAGTATACCGAAAGTTTTCCACACCATCCTCCCGAAACCGGTATTTTTCACAAACCCGCACCCCATGCTGGCTGGAATGGCTTTTCCACGGATTCTGTGGATAAGTCTGTTGAAAATTCTTGGGCACACAGCGCCAAGCCTTGATAACTGCGCCAGCCTACAGATTGATCATTTTTTGACCAGTTATTTAGTTCATTATTATCAATGACTTATAAAGACATAAATACCAATTGACCCATTCGCTGACAAAGTGTTAATGACTAAACGCTTTGTCATCATGTGCATAAATCAAACACCGAATCGTCATTAATTTCGCCCAAACTGCACGGATTAGCCGCTATACTGCCTCCAATCGATACAGTCTTTGGAGTAGCCGACATGGAACAGCCCGGCCAGCCTGCCAGTTTCCCCCACGAGCACCTCGAAACCGAAAAGCACGCCGCGACAAGAGTTACCATTATCGGCATGGTTCTCGATGCCGTGCTTGGGGTGATCAAAGTCGCTGCCGGTGCTGTATTCCATTCCCAGGCCCTGCTGGTCGATGGCATACATTCGTTTACCGACGTTGCCTCCGACTGGGTTGTGCTTGCCGTTATGCGTCTTTCACGCAAAGCACCAGACGCAGATCACCCTTACGGGCACCAGCGCATTGAAACGCTTGGCACACTGCTGCTGGGAAGCCTGCTGATTGCTGTTGGGGCTGCATTGGCCTGGGAGAATCTGCTGCGGGTATTGGCAGGCACCGAACTGCCAGCGCCCGGCTGGCCGGTACTCGTTGCCGCCGCAATATCTGTACTGGGAAAGGAGTGGATCTTCCGCTATACCCGCCGTGTCGGCAAACGCATCCGCTCCGACCTACTGATAGCCAACGCCTGGCACAGCCGCACCGATGCGTTTTCCTCGGTTGTGGTTCTGTTGTCTACCGTGGGCGCCATGCTCGGTTTGACCTGGCTAGACGGCATTGCGGCCGTTTTTATTGCCGGAATCATCATCCACATTGGCTGGAAGTTCAGCTGGGACAGCGTGAAGGAACTGATTGATACCGGGCTGTCTGAAGAGGAGGTTCTGGCATTACGGAGAATCGCCATGGAAACCGACGGCGTGCGCAATGTTCATGAGTTACGCAGCCGACGGATGGGGCAGGATATCCTGCTCGATGTACATTTGGTGGTACGCCCGGAGATCAGCGTTTCAGAGGGCCACCAGATTGGTATGCGGGTGGTTGATGGTATGCGCCAGGTGCTGGATAACATCCTCGACATCAACTTTCATATCGATGCCGAGAATGACGAGAAAGCGCAACACACGACCGAACCTTCGTTGCCAAGCAGAGAGGATCTCCAGCACCTTCTGGCGGAAGCCCTGGGTGAGTTACCGGCACAAAGCCGCATTAGGCTGCATTATCTAAAGAACCGTATTCATCTTGAAATCCTGCTGGATGTAAACCATCCGGGCTCCGAACTCACGACAGAGCGGGTTCGGGGTCTGCTGGCAGATTATACCTGGTTTGGCAGTGTTCGGGTTTGGGTGGCAGCGCCGTAACGACCGCAAGTCATTTTCGGCGATTGTCCTCCATACGTGACAGAAATTCCTGCATGACCAGCGTGTAGAGCTCACCACCAAGGAATTTATCTTCCACACCGGAATCAATACTTGGGTTGTCGTTCACTTCAATCACGGCAACCCGGTTACCCGCTTGCTTGATATCCACCCCATACAGGCCGTTGCCGATCAAACGGGTTGAGTTCAGTGCAGCCTGAATCACATTGCGCGGCACCTCATAGGTGGGCATGGTTTCAAAGCCGCCACTTTCAACAGTGGCACCACCATGCTGGTAGATCTGCCAGTGACCTTTCACCATCATATACTTACAGGCATAGATAGCGCGGCCGCCGAGCACCCCGATGCGCCAGTCGTAATCCGTGTAAAAGTACTCCTGGGCCAGCACCAGTGCCGACTGCCGGAACAGATCCCGCAACCCGGTGGCCAGTTCTTTTTCATCCTTGGCCTTGATCACGCCCCGGGAGAAGGCACCGTCGGGAATCTTGATCACCACCGGGAAACCCAGCTGCTCGCTCACCTGCTTGGCGGCATCCCTCTGATCCTTCGACAAAATCAGGGTTTTCGGGGTTGGCACCTTGTTGTTCTTCAGCAAGTCCGCCAGAAACACCTTGTTGGTGCAGCGCAGAATCGACACCGGGTCATCAATCACCACCAAACCCTCTGCCTCTGCCTTGCGGGCAAAGCGATAGGTGTGGTGGTCGATGGCAGTGGTCTCGCGGATGAACAGGCCATCGTATTCCGGCAGGCGCATGTAATCCCGCCGGGTAATGCGCTCCACGTTAATGCCGAGCTTGCGCCCTGCCCGCTCGAACCGCTTCAGTGCCGCTTCATCACTTGGTGGCAGCTCTTCTTCCGGGTTCACCAGCATCGCGAGATCAAACCGGTAACGCCTGCGGGTGCGCGGCTTGCGCCAGACAATGCTGCTGAAGCGATCCAGAGCACTGGCAAACAGGTCCTGCTCCTGCTCGGCCAGATCTGCCGGGGCTGCCGGTTTCATGGATTCAATCTGCCACTGTTTGCGGTGGCGGAACACCACTTCCAGAATCGGGCAGGGAAACCGCTCGAACAGGGCCCGGGCAACCGGCTTCAAGTCCGGGTGTTCAGCCTGGCCAAAATAGGTGCGAATCCGCACTTCGTGGGTAGCATCCCGGGCATCCGTTGCCGGATCGATCTTCGACGCTGATTTTTCCAGCCACTGGATAACGCTGCTGTCGAGCTCTTCCAGTTCCAGAGAAAACAGCCCCTTGCGGCTCAGGTCATTGAGTGTCATCACCGACGGCACCACGTGATGCCCGCGGGCCTCGGCCAGTAATGAACAGTAGTAGCCCCGGCTGAGATACCGGGCACTCTGGCACAGGTTGATCACCCTTACCCGGCTGTTGGCGGGCGCGGTAAACTGCAGGTACTGATCAAAGGTAAGTACGTCGTCACTGGGGTAATAAGGTGCCCAGTCTTTGGCGCGGTCAACAACAATAAGCAAACGGGACATGGATCGGCGTTCCTCCCTGAAGGCAAGGCCGGATGATTTTCGCAACAATACGCCCGAACCCGGGTTCGCACAATCCGCCGGTAATCCGTGCTTTTACGCACCAGCGGGGCCTATGCGAAAACGGCTTCTGTCTTACATAATAGCGACACTACCGGCGCCCGCCAGGCGCCTTGATTGTTTGCGTACCCAGAGTGTCGCCGCCATGCACGATGTTCGTCTTCGCCAAGCCGAGTCCTCCGACCTGAATGCCATTGTTGAGCTGGAGAACCGTTGTTTTACCGAGGACCGGATATCCCGTCGCAGCTTCCGGCGCTTTCTGGAAATGCCCAGGGACCGGCTGATCATTGCCGAACTGGATGGCGAGCTGGTGGGCTACTGCTTGGTCTTGATGAACGTGGCAACACGACTGGCCCGCATATACTCGATTGCCGTCTCTCCCACAGCAAGAGGCCGAGGGGTGGGTGAATTGCTGGTACGGGATGCTGAGAAAGAAGCGGTGGAAGCCGACCGCATCATCATGCGCCTGGAAGTCCGAGAAGATAACGCGGGCGCCATCGCACTCTACCGTCGCCTGGGCTACCGCCAGTTCGGTACCTACCGCGATTATTACGAAGACCACGGTACAGCCCTACGATTTGAGCGCCGCATTCTTTACTACGAGCCGTCACAGGACTTTGTGCCGGTGCCCTACTACCCGCAAACCACCGAGTTTACCTGTGGCCCGTCGGCGCTGATCATGGCGATGGCGGCGTTGGATGAACAGCAACCGGTAAACACGCTGGAGGAACTGAAAATCTGGCGCGAAGCGACCACCATTTTTATGCTGGCCGGGCACGGCGGCTGCGGCCCCCACGGGCTAGCCCTGGCCGCCTGGAATCGGGGGTTTGAAGCCAGTGCCTGGATTAGCCAGGAAGGCGCTCTGTTCAAGGATACCGTACGCAACGAAGACAAAAAGCGGGTACTGGAACTGGTGCACGAGGGCTTTGTACACGACATCGGGCAGACCGGCATTCAATTGCATCACGATCCACTGACCCTGGAAGCCATGGCCGATGCCCTGCATGAAGGCCAGATACCGGTCATTCTGATCAGCACCTGGCAGTTAAACCGCAGCCGGGTGCCCCACTGGGTGACCGTGTGCGCCATTGATGACGACTTTGTGTATCTGCACGATCCGGAAATCGATACCGACGAAGGCGAAACCGTGGCCGACAAACAATATTTGCCCATCGACCGCCGGGTGTTCGATCGGATGTCCCGTTATGGCCGTAACCAGCCCCTGCAGGCGGCGGTGATTGTTGGCCCGAAACGGCCCTGATCAACCGGTCCTCAGAGCCGCTTCCTTGAGCTCTGCCACCTGATCCCGAAGCCGGGCGGCGGTTTCGAAATCCAGGTCGGCGGCGGCCTTGTACATGTCGTCTTCCAACCGGGCGACATCTTTCAGTACCTCTTCCGGCGAACGGTTACCCGCCTTGACCAGATAATCCTCGGACTCTTCCGCCGCTTTCTGGCCCGGACGCTCAGCTTTGCGTCTGCCACGACCACCACCGGCCGCGCCTTCCATGATGTCGGCAATCTTCTTGTTCAGCCCGGTGGGCGTAATGCCATGCTCCTCGTTATGGGCCTCCTGCCTGGCGCGGCGGCGCTCGGTTTCGTCGATGGCGCGCTGCATGGAACCGGTAATCTTGTCGCCGTATAGAATGGCCTTACCGTTCACGTTTCGGGCCGCACGCCCGATCGTCTGGATCAGGGAACGCTCGGAACGCAAGAAGCCCTCCTTGTCGGCATCGAGAATAGCCACCAGCGAGACTTCCGGCATATCCAGCCCTTCCCGGAGCAGGTTAATGCCCACCAGCACATCGAATTCGCCCCGGCGCAGATCCCGGATAATTTCCACCCGCTCCACCGTGTCGATGTCCGAATGCAAGTAACGCACCCGGATATCATGCTCCATCAGGAAGTCAGTGAGATCCTCCGCCATTCGCTTGGTCAGAGTGGTCACCAATACGCGCTCTTCCACCTTCACCCGTTTGTGAATCTCAGACAGCAAATCGTCCACCTGGGTTGAGGCGGGCCGTACTTCGATTTCCGGGTCCAGCAGTCCGGTCGGGCGCACCACCTGTTCCACCACTTGTCCGGCGTGCTCGGCCTCGTAAACCCCTGGGGTGGCCGACACAAAGATCATTTGCGGCGCAATCCGCTCCCACTCCTCAAACCGCATGGGCCGGTTATCGAGCGCCGAAGGCAGGCGGAACCCGTACTCCACCAGCGTCTCTTTTCGGGATCGGTCGCCTTTGTACATGGCGCCTATTTGCGGGATCGTCACGTGGGATTCGTCCACCACCAGCAACGCATTCGGTGGCAGATAGTCGAACAAGGTGGGTGGCGGCGCACCAGGCTCGCGGCCCGACAAATACCGGGAGTAGTTTTCGATGCCGTTGCAGTAGCCCAGTTCCAGCATCATCTCAATATCGTAACGAGTACGCTCCTCCAGCCGCTGGGCTTCCACCAGGCGGCTGTTGTCCCGCAGCTGCGCCAAACGCTTGTCGAGCTCTTCTTTGATGTGCTCCACCGCATCCAGTACCGTCTGACGCGGCGTTACGTAGTGGGACTTCGGATAGATGGTCACCCGGGGTACCCGACGCAGGACTTCACCGGTGAGCGGATCAAAATAGCTCAGGTTTTCCACCTCGTCATCGAATAGCTCGATGCGAATCGCCTCCTTTTCAGATTCCGCCGGGAAAACATCAATCACATCCCCCCGAACCCGATAGTTGGCACGGTGGAACTCGATGTCGTTACGGGTGTACTGCAGTTCCGCCAACCGGCGCAAAATATACCGCTGGTCGATCTGATCCCCGCGATCAAGGTGCAACATCATTTTCAGATAGGACTGGGGGTCACCCAGACCGTAGATCGAAGACACAGTGGCTACGATGATCGCATCAGGCCGCTCCAACAAGGCTTTGGTCGCCGATAAGCGCATCTGTTCAATGTGTTCGTTAATGGATGCGTCTTTTTCGATAAACGTATCTGACGATGGCACGTAGGCTTCCGGCTGGTAGTAATCGTAATAAGACACGAAATACTCCACCGCATTGTCCGGGAAAAACTCCTTGAACTCGCCGTACAACTGGGCCGCCAGGGTTTTGTTGTGGGCCATGATGATGGTCGGCCGCTGCACCTGTTGCACCACGTTGGCAATGGTGAACGTTTTACCGGACCCGGTTACCCCCAGCAATGTCTGGTGAGCCAACCCCGACTCAATGCCATCCACCAGCCCGGCAATAGCTTTGGGCTGATCCCCGGCGGGGCTGTAGGGCGAATCGACTCGAAAGACACCTTGCTTTGCGCTGGACGCTGTCTTGGCCATAGCTGGCGATTTAACCTCTGCTTTGCAGATGCGGCGGATTTATTTCAGTCGCATCCTCAAGAAATTTAGTGTTCTGGCTGCTTCATGATACCATCTGTGCGATCGACGGCTGGGTGAAAATCAGCCCGTAACCTCTGGCTCCAGTTGCCCGGCCGATCGCAGCCCAATAAGACGCAGCTTTAAGGAGCTCAAGTTTGGACCTTCAACTTTCCAGCCGAGTACAGGCGATCAAGCCTTCCCCCACCCTCGCAGTCACCAATAAAGCCGCAGAACTCCGCGCGGCTGGCCAGGACATTATTGGCCTGGGCGCTGGCGAGCCCGACTTCGATACCCCGGATCACATCAAACAGGCAGCCATTGAGGCCATCAATAACGGCCAGACCAAGTACACCGCCGTAGATGGTACGCCTGCCCTGAAGAAAGCGATTATTGCGAAGTTCAAACGGGATAACGGCCTGGAATACGAAGCGAACCAGATCCTGGTAAGCAGTGGTGGCAAACAGAGCTTTTTCAACCTGGCGCTGGCCACACTGAACGCCGGCGACGAAGCAATCATTCCGGCACCTTACTGGGTATCCTATCCAGATATGGTTCTGGTTGCCGAAGGCAAGCCGGTAATCATCGAGACCACCGCCGAGACCCGCTTCAAGATCACACCAGAGCAACTGGAGAGCGCCATTACCGAGCGCACCCGCCTGTTCGTGATTAACAGCCCATCCAACCCAAGCGGCATGGCTTACACCATGGAGGAGCTGAAGGCGATTGGCGAGGTTCTGAAGAAGCACCCGAACATCATGGTTGCCACAGATGATATGTATGAGCCGATACTGTGGACCGGAAAGCCGTTCTGCAACATCCTCAATGCGTGTCCGGAACTGTACGAGCGCACGTTTGTGCTGAACGGTGTCTCCAAGGCCTACTCGATGACTGGATGGCGTATCGGTTACGCCGCTGGCCCGGCGAAAATCATCGGCGCCATGAAGAAAGTCCAGTCCCAGAGCACATCCAACCCCTGCTCGGTCTCGCAGGCAGCTGCTACGGCTGCTCTGGACGGTGACCAGGCTTGTGTGGGTGAAATGGTTACAGCCTTCAAGGAACGTCACGACTGGCTGGTCGCCGCACTGAACAAGCTGCCCGGCGTGGATTGCCTGAACGGCGATGGTACTTTCTATGTATTCCCCAGCTTCCAGGCTGCGATTGATGCCGCTGAAGGTGTCAGTACAGATGTGGAGTTTGCCGAGAAGCTATTGTCAGAAGCTGGCGTGGCTCTGGTTCCAGGCTCTGCTTTCGGGTGCCCGGGCCATATGCGCCTGAGCTTTGCGACCAGCATGGATAACCTGCAAAAGGCCGTGGAGCGTCTGCAAAAGGCGCTTGGATAATTTTTTTCTATAAAGGGGTTGACGAGGTGCGTTGGTCAGCCTAATATACGCGCCTCGTCACACGACGATGTTCCCCGATAGCTCAGTTGGTAGAGCAACGGACTGTTAATCCGTTTGTCCCTGGTTCGAGCCCAGGTCGGGGAGCCACTATTTCGAAAGCCCGCTAATTCTATGAATTAGCGGGCTTTTTTGTTTCTAAAGAAGATCTACAGCAACCTCCATAGGCGCCACCAAGGATAGCGTGCCATGGATGGTGTCCCCTCCCGAAAATTTCGGAGGCCATGGATGGCCGGAGTGAAGCGCACACGGATGTGCTTGTAGCGGTTTTCGGGAGGGGACACCATCCATGGCACAAGTACGACGCAAGCAGGCTAGGAACTGGCGGAAAACCTCAAACCGAAACCACCTCGGCATAGATCGCCTCCAAAGCCGCCAGAGCATCCGGCGCCTGGGTAATAGGCCGACCGATAACGAGGTAGTCGGAGCCCGCTTTAAGGGCATCGGTGGGGGTCATGATCCGCTGCTGGTCGCCTTTGTCGGCGGTCAGTGGACGAATGCCTGGGGTAATCAACTGGAAATCGCTGCCCTGCTCTGCCTTCAAACGCGGAGCTTCCTGAGCTGAACAAACAACGCCGTCGAGGCCGCTGTTCTTAGTCAGGGTTGCCAGGCGGGAGACATGGGCTTCAGCAGACCCGGCAATACCAATGCCCGCGAGATCCGCATCAGACATACTGGTCAGTACCGTCACCGCTATAAGAAGCGGACGGTCGGCACCATAGGCTTCCAGGCGTTCACGGCAAGCGACCATCATCTTCTCGCCACCGGAAGCGTGTACATTCACCATCCACACGCCCAACTCCGCCGCGGCCGCCACAGCAGCAGAGGTGGTATTCGGAATATCATGGAACTTGAGATCGAGAAAGACTTCAAAGTCACGTTGATGCAGAGCCTTCACCAACTCCGGACCCGAGCGCGTGAACAGCTCTTTGCCTACTTTCAGGCGACATTTGGCCGGGTCGAGCTGGTCGGCCAGCGCCAATGCCGGAGCCTGAGCAGGAAAATCGAGGGCGACAATGATTTTTGGATCGTTCAGATGTTTCAAAATCGTGTTCCTGAGTAGAAGTCTTCGTGTTATTCAGCCTCTACGCCCTGTATCGGGCGCACCGTTTCCCACTGCTTGCAGCTCGGACAGAGCCAATGCAGCTGCTGCCCCGAAAACCCGCAATTTACGCAGCGGTAAACCGGCCGGTTTGCCAATATCAAGTGACCAATTCTGCTAACCAGACGACCTTCGTCGGTCGTCATGCCTTTCTCATAGCCCGCCATTTCCACCAACCGCAACAACCCGCGCATCGAGGGCCGAACCTCCAGCTCCTGGCGCAGCAGTTCGATTGCCGCAGGGCGGCCTGACGCACACTCCATTGATTCAACCAGTGCCAGCAGCAGGCTCGTACTGGGGTGGCGTTCGTAAAGTTTTTTCAGCTTTTTGTAGAGACGCGCGACATTGCCATGCTCCCTCTCCAGCGCCATCAGCCGATCAATGGCCTCCGGGCCGAACTCGGGGTTCTGCTCAAAGACCTTCATGCTCTGGCTGGCTGCACCACGATAGCTTCCCTGACGTATCAGCAGCTTCATGAGTAACAAGCTCGCCCGGACGCAGGAGGGGTCGTAATCAAGAGCCTCTTTTGCCAGCTTCTGCGCCGCCCAGCGATCATCACTTCGCTTCAACGCTTCGTCTGAGAGCTCGCAGGTAATATAAGCAAGAGTCTTGAAGGTGGCTGCATCCGTTTCACCCCGGGTAAGTGTTTCGGCAACCTGGGCAGCCTTTTTCCACTCCCGCTCCTGCTGGTACAGCTCAATAAGCTCGCGAGCCGAGCGCCGACCATACTCCTTATCGCCCATCACTTGCTGCAGCAGCGCCTCTGCCCGATCGTGCAGACCCGCGTTCATATAATCCATGGCGAGCTCAAGTGTTACCTGGGGGGAAAATCGGGGCGGCAGTTCGGGCCTGGCGAGCAGGTTCTGGTGGATCAGGATTGCCCGGTCTGTTTCACCCTTGTTGCGGAAATGGGTGCCAATCGACAGGTGCAGACTCACTGTATCCTTGTTAACTGCAAGGGACTGCACAAAGTTATCCACCGCCTGATCTGAATAATTGGTGAACAGGAACTGGAGGCGCTCCCGCACCGAATCCTCATCTGTCACTTCATGGGAGGAGCGCGAGGATCCGCTCCCGAAACGTCCGATGGCCCAGCCAGCGGCAACCGCTGCAGTCAACAGAAGCCACTGAAACAGAATTTCCATCAAAGTGCCCGGTCGTTTTTGGCTCTGGCTTTTTCCAGTGCCTGCTCTGCCCGATCAAGGCGCTTCTGCAGGCTTCGGCGGGACATGGAGGTGCTGACGGTAGCAAACGTGGCTATGAGCACACCCACCAGCGCACCCAGAACGAAAGCCATGATAATCCAGACAGCCACACCATGGGGCGGCGTTTCAAAAAGAAGAAAATTGAGCGACACCGCCATCTGGTTGTTGAGGGAAAAGACCAACGCCAAAAGAATCAGAACCAGAACCAGGACAGTAATCAGGATCTTGCGAAGTCCTGTCATATCGTACACGCTCCATACGGGCCAGTTGCCGTGCCTGAATGCGATTCCCTGAGCCGGAAGAGCTCGTCAGAACCCTTTTTTCATGCTGTCATTCACCTGTTCCCTGAGCTCTTTTCCGGGCTTGAAATGTGGCACAAACTTCGCTGGAAGCTGAACCGCATCCCCGGTCTTCGGGTTGCGGCCTGTACGCGCCGCCCTGTGATGCAGGGAAAAACTGCCAAAGCCGCGGATCTCGATTCGCTGCCCTTCGGCAAGGGATTGGGACATATGCTCGATTATCGCCTTTACTGCAAGCTCTACATCCTTCACGGAGAGCTGAGTCTGCTTGGAGGCAATCAGTTCAACCAATTCGGACTTCGTCATGAGGCACTTCCTCTGTCGTTATTCTGGCGCAGTAAACTACCGTGCTGTAATGCCTCTATTTTAGTCAAACCGAAAAAAAACACAAAAAAAACGGGCTCTTAGAGCCCGTTTTTTTGACACCAGCCGGATATTAATCCTTGTTGGCGTTCTGCTGCTGCATCTGCTCCTTGATCAGGTCGCCAATAGTAGTGGCGCCTGAGGACTCTGCAGTCTTGCTACGTACATTTTCCAGAGCCTGCTTGTCGTCCTCAACGTCTTTAGACTTAACAGACAGGTTGATTACGCGGTTCTTGCGATCGATGCTGATGATCTTTGCTTCAACTTCTTCGCCTTCTTTCAGAACGTTGCGCGCGTCTTCAACACGGTCACGACTGATTTCCGAGGCTTTCAGCACCGCTTCAACTTCCTCGTTAAGGGCGATAGTTGCACCTTTGGCGTCAACCGCAGACACAGTACCCTTAACAATGGAGCCTTTGTCGTTCAGCTGAACGAACTCGGCGAACGGATCGCTTTCCAGCTGCTTGATACCCAGGGAGATACGCTCACGCTCGGGATCAACAGACAAAATGACGGTTTCAACTTCGTCGCCCTTCTTGTACTCGCGAACAGCTTCTTCGCCAGTCTCGTTCCAGCTGATGTCAGACAGGTGAACCAGGCCGTCGATGCCACCGTCCAGGCCGATGAAGATACCAAAGTCAGTGATTGACTTGATCTTGCCGGAGATGCGATCGCCTTTGTTGAAGTTGCTGGAGAAATCTTCCCACGGGTTGGATACACACTGCTTGATACCCAGGGAGATCCGACGACGCTCTTCGTCGATATCCAGAATCATCACTTCAACTTCGTCGCCTACCTGAACAACCTTGGACGGATGGATGTTCTTGTTGGTCCAATCCATTTCGGATACGTGAACCAGACCCTCAACACCCTCTTCCAGCTCGGCAAAACAGCCATAGTCGGTCAGGTTGGTAACGCGTGCAGTAACCCGGGAGCTCTCCGGGTAACGGCCCTTGATGTCTACCCAAGGATCTTCGCCCAGCTGTTTCAGGCCCAGAGACACACGGTTACGCTCGCGGTCGAACTTCAGAACCTTAACATTGATTTCGTCGCCCACATTCACGATTTCGCTCGGATGCTTGATGCGTTTCCAGGCCATGTCGGTGATGTGCAGCAGGCCGTCAACACCGCCCAGATCTACGAACGCACCGTAGTCGGTCAGGTTCTTGACGATACCTTTGATTTCCAGACCTTCAGTCAGGGTTTCCAGCAGAGCTTCACGCTGCTCGCTGTTTTCAGCTTCCAGAACGGCGCGGCGGGAAACAACCACGTTGTTACGCTTCTGGTCCAGCTTGATAACCTTGAATTCCAGCTCTTTGTTCTCCAGGTGCGCAGTGTCGCGAACCGGACGAACGTCTACCAGTGAACCCGGCAGGAAGGCACGGATGCCAGCCAGGTCGACAGTAAAACCGCCTTTGACCTTGCCGTTGATCACACCCTTGACAACTTCTTCTGCTTCGAAGGACTTTTCCAGTACCTTCCACGCTTCGGCACGCTTGGCCTTCTCGCGGGACAGACGGGTTTCACCGAAACCGTCCTCGACAGCATCGAGAGCCACATCGACAACATCGCCGATAGCTACTTCCAACTCGCCTTTTTCGTTGAGGAACTGGGAGGCGGGGATAACGCCTTCGGACTTCAGTCCGGCGTTAACGGTGACCCAGTCGTTATCGACGTCTACAACGGTTCCCTGGACGATGGAACCCGGCTGCATGTCAATTTCTTTCAGGCTTTCTTCAAAAAGATCCGCAAAGCTCTCGCTCATTATGTGTCCTATGTGATCAACGCAAGTGTACTCCGTGCCGCCAGCAACACGGTCTGTTAACGATGTCCGGAATCAGCCTGCGGCTGGCAAATAACGCTGCTCCGGCATTTCAACGGCGAAAAGGTGTAGTCAGGCCTGACCTGCTGCGGCCATACACCTGCCTAACACCTCTTCAATACTCAAACCCGTAGAATCAATGACTTGCGCATCATCCGCAGGTTTGAGAGGGGCAGCAGAACGGTTTATATCCCGCTCATCGCGCACCCGTATCTCGTCTAAAAGGGCAGCAATGTTAACATTGACACCCGCGTCCTTCAACTGATTGTAGCGTCGCTGGGCCCGCTCTTCGGCACTCGCCGTGAGGAAAATCTTGACCGGCGCATCGGGAAATACCACCGTACCCATGTCGCGGCCATCCGCCACCAACCCCGGCAACACCCGGAAATCCCGCTGGCGCTGCAGCAGCGCATCTCGCACGGCCTGGAGGACTGCGACCTTCGATGCGTTCTCACCGCAGGTTTCGGTACGAATTTCTGCGGTTACATCTTCACCTGCCAGAATCACCCGCGCCGGTTCACCCGGCGGCGTCGGCTCGAAAGATACGTCCAGCCCGGAAGCAACCAATACCAGGCCAGCCTCATTATCCAGTGCCACACCCTGCCGGGTCGCAGCCAACGCAGTCAATCGGTACAAGGCACCACTATCGAGCAGGTGCCAGCCCAGTCTACGGGCCAGCATTTGGGTAATCGTTCCCTTGCCCGAGCCTCCCGGTCCATCAACCGTGATGACCGGTGCCTTGCCTTCACTCATTCTTCACCGCCTTCCTGCTTGATCTTCATGCCGGTCTGCAGTGCCAGGTCAACAAAGCCAGGGAAAGACGTGGCCACATTGTTGCAGTTATTAATTCGAACCGGCCCAGACGCCCGCAATGACGCCACTGCGAACGACATGGAAATCCGGTGATCATCATGACTCTCAACTTCACCGCCGAGGATTTCCTGACCACCGTCGATGATGATACCGTCTGGCGTGACCGTGGTTTCTACGCCCAGGTTAGCCAGACCGTCAGCCATTACCTGGATACGATCACTTTCCTTTACCCGCAACTCTTCGGCACCCCGAAGCACCGTGCGACCCTCGGCGCAGGTCGCAGCAATAAACAGAACGGGGAACTCATCAATGGCCAGAGGCACCTGCTCTTCGGGGATATCGATACCCTTCAACCGGGCAGAGCGCACCCGCAGATCCGCCACTGGCTCGCCACCAATTTCTTTTTCGTTGGACACCTCAATGTTTGCGCCCATCTGCCGGAGAATATTGATAATACCGACGCGGGTCGGGTTCATGCCAACGTGACGCAAGGTCAGGTCGGAATTTTCCGCGATGGTTGCTGCCACCATGAAAAACGCCGCAGATGAAATGTCCGCAGGCACATCAATTTCACAGGCGGTCAGCTTGCCACCTCCGGTGACACTGGCCGTGGCTCCGTCACGGTGCACGTGATAGCCAAAGCCCTCGAGCATCCGCTCGGTGTGATCGCGGGTGGGCGCGGGTTCGGTTACCGACGTCACGCCCTCGGCATACAAGCCCGCCAGCAACAGGCAGGATTTTACCTGGGCACTGGCCACCGGCATTTCATAGTGAATACCGGTCAGAGGTTGCCCGCCACGGATTTTAAGCGGCGGGCGTCCGCCCTCTCCGGTTTCGATCACCGCCCCCATGGCACGCAGTGGGTCGGCTACCCGGCCCATGGGGCGCTTGGTCAGGCTGGCGTCACCGGTCAATTCGGAATCAAACTTCTGGGCCGCCAGCAAACCCGCAAACAAACGCATTCCGGTGCCGGAATTACCCAGGTAGATAGGCCCGCGGGGGGCGCTCAGGCCATTGATGCCTACGCCATGTATGCGGACAAAGCCGTTGTCTGGCCCTTCAATGGTAACGCCCATGTCCCGGAAGGCCTGCAACGTCGCGAGACTGTCCTCGCCCTCGAGAAAGCCTTTAACTTCCGTTACGCCATCAGCCAAGGCGCCCAGCATGATCGAGCGATGAGACATGGACTTGTCGCCTGGCACCCGGATGTCTCCGTTTACTGAACCGCCCGGCTGCATCTGAAATATAACCTGTTGTTTGCTGTTATTAGTCACGTACGCCTGCCCTGAAAGCATCTTTGAAAAATGTTCCCGCGCCGCCTTGGCGCGACTGAATACCTTAAGCAAAGTGGCACCGTCGCCGCTGGCAATCGCCGAGCGCAACTCGCCTAGATCCCGGGTAAAGTGATCGATGACCCGAAGCACCGCATCCCGGTTGGTAAGAAAAATGTCGTGCCACATCACCGGGTCGCTGGCGGCAATACGGGTGAAATCCCGGAAGCCACCTGCGGCATAGCGGAAGATGTCCATATTCTCATCTTCCCCCGCCAGGGTGTCTACCAGTGAAAAGGCAATAAGGTGGGGAAGATGGCTGGTGGCAGCCAGCACCTCATCGTGATAGGCCACCGACATGGTAAGCACTCGGGCGCCGGTGCCCTCCCAAAGCCGGGTGAGTTGTGCAACGGCAGCCGGGTCTGCATTCTCTAAAGGGGTCAGAATGACTTTGTGATTAGCGAAAAGATCCGGATTGGCCGCCCGAATGCCGCTGCGCTCGGAGCCGGCGATGGGGTGCCCGGGAATCACCCGGGGCGGCAGCTCGCCGAAAACGGCCTGGACATCGGCAATGAAACTGGATTTGGTGCTGCCCACATCGGTAAGCAGAGCATCCGGCGCAAGCCAGGGTTTTACCTGCTCCAGCACCGTGCGAGTGGCCCGAACCGGCACCGCCAAAACCACCAGGTCGCTGCCGGATACCGCCTGCTCAAGACTGGCTGGCACGTCATCCAGCACGCCAAGCTCCGCCCCCAGAGCAAGCTCATCAGCCCGGGCATCGAAACCAGTTACGATTTCCGCCAGGCCCTGGCGGCGAATGGCACTGGCCAGGGAACCACCAATCAAGCCCAGGCCAACAATGCAGACCCGACGGAACAAAGTCTGCTCCGACACCTCAGGCCCCCTGCCCGGCAGAGGTCAAAGCTTCCGCCAGTGCTGCCAGGAAACGCTCATTCTCGTCAGGCAAACCCACCGATACCCGCAAATGCTGCGGCATACCATAACCGGCTACCGGCCGCACAATCACCCCCCGGGCCAGCAAAGCCTGATAGATCGCTTGCGCGGCATCCCCTACCTCAACCGCAATAAAATTGCCGAAGGAAGGTATGTAGGGCAACGCCATCCGTTCAAAGCCCTCGGCCAACTGGCGCAGGCCAGCAGCGTTCACTTCACGGGCCTTGACCAGGTACGCTTCGTCTTCCAAAACAGCCGTGGCGGCGGCAAGCGCAACTGTATCCACATTGAACGGCTGGCGCACCCGGTTAAGAATATCGGCAATGGCGGGCGAGCTGATGCTGTAACCCACCCGCAATGCCGCCAGCCCCCAGGCTTTGGAGAAGGTCCGGCACACAATCAGGTTTGGATAACGGTTCAGTAGCGCCACACCGTCCGGGTACTCATCACCAACCAGGTATTCACAGTAGGCCTCATCCAACACCACAATTACATTTGCCGGAATTTTGTCGAGAAAAGCCTCAATAGCAGCGGCCGTGTGTACTGTACCTGTGGGATTGTTGGGGTTGGCAACAAACACCAGGCGTGTGCGCTCTGTGACCGCTTCTGCCATGGCATCGAGGTCGTGACCCCAGTCTTTTGCAGGCACCGAAACACCCTTGGCGCCAATAGCCTGCGTGACTATCGGGTACACTGCAAAGGCATACTGGGAGAACACAACTTCACTCTGCTCACTGGCAAAGCACCGGGCAATAACTTCCAGGGTGTCGTTGGAACCATTACCCAGAGTAATCTGATTCATGGCCACGCCAAACCGGGCCGCCAGCGCCTGCTTCAGGTCAAAGCCGTTACCATCGGGGTAAAGGCACATTTCCTCCAGCGCTTTACGGGCAGCCGCCATAGCCTTGTCACTGGGCCCCAAGGGGTTTTCGTTACTGGCGAGTTTGACAATCTCCGCAGGGTTTAGCCCCAGCTCTCGCGCCAGCTCATCAATGGGTTTGCCCGGCTGATACGGAGACAGAGCCTGAACACCTTTCACCGCAAGACTCTGGTAATCCACTGCCATGTAACACTCCTCTGAATCGGGTTTCGCTGTCCGACGATTTAAAGCACACCAAGAGGGTAAGAACCCAAACGCTTGAGCTCCACCGCTTCATCATCGATCTCTGCCAGCACTTTGGCAGCCTGGGCGTCGTCCATGTGGCCTTCAAAATCGATGTAGAACACATAAGCCCAAGTACCACTGGGCGACGGCCGGGTTTCAATACGGGTCAAACTGATACCGTGGCGATGGAAGGGTTCCAGCAGCTGGTACAGCGCCCCCGGCTTGTTGCGCATGGACACCAGGATCGACGATTTGTCGTGGCCGCTTGGCGTCACATCTTCCCGACCAATAATCAGGAACCGGGTGGTGTTGTCGGGCCGGTCTTCAATGCAATTGGCCAACTGTTCCAGACCATACAGCTCCGCTGCCATATCACCGGCAATCGCCGCAGTACCCGGCTCTTCGGCCGCCCGGCGTGCGGCTTCGGCGTTACTGGAAACAGTAATCCGCTCGATGCCGTAGCGGTGAGCGTCGAGCCATTGGCGGCACTGGGCAAATGACTGCTGATGGGAGTAGATGCGGGTAATCTCCACATCTTTGTGTTTGGGCGACACCAGCAGGTGGTGGTGGATTCGCAGTTGCACTTCACCACAGATTTTCAGCGGCGAGGACATGAACATATCCAGGGTGTGGTTGATCATGCCTTCGGTGGAGTTCTCTACCGGCACCACACCGTAATGGGCCGCGCCGGATTCCACTTCGCGGAACACCGCGTCGATGGCAGGCAGCGGTACGCTGACCACGGAATGACCGAAATGCTTGAGTGCCGCCGCCTGGGTAAAGGTGCCGACCGGCCCCAGGAAAGCAATGTGCATAGGCTTTTCGAGCGCCAGACACGCCGACATAATCTCCCGGAACAAACGGGCCATTTCTTCACCGGGCAGCGGGCCGGGGTTCTCTTCCTTAATCCGCCTCAGCACCTGAGCTTCCCGCTCGGGACGGTAGAAAAAGACATCCTGGCCAGGGTTGGCGGCCATTTTCACACGAGCCACTTCCTGGGCGCATTTGGCGCGGGCACTGATCAGCTCCATGATCTGCTGATCCAGCTTGTCGATTTCGTCCCGAAGCTCGCCCAATCGTGTCTTTTCGTCGGTCATGCTCTCAGCCCCGCTCCTTCGCAAATTCCGCCATGTAACCAATCAACGCATCAACGCCTGCTTCAGGCATGGCATTGTAGATGCTGGCCCGCATACCACCGACAGATCGATGCCCTTGCAGATTCAACAGACCCCGGGCATCAGCGCCCTTGAGGAAGTCGCCATTGAGCGCGTCGTCCGCCAGGGTGAAAGGCACGTTCATCCAGGAGCGGAAGCGCGGGTCGATGGGGTTGGCGTAGAAGTCATTACCATCGATAAAGTCGTACAGCTTACGTGCCTTGCGGGCATTGATTTCGGCCATCGCCTGCACACCACCCTGCTCTTTCAACCACTCAAATACCAGGCCCGCCAGGTACCAGGAATAGGTAGCAGGCGTGTTGTACATGGAGCCATTCTCGGCGATCACCTGGTAATTCATCATGGTGGGTGTTTCTTTCCGCGCCTTACCGAGCAGATCTTTGCGGATGATCACCACCACCAGGCCCGAGGGGCCAATGTTTTTCTGGGCACCGGCGTAGATCAGGCCAAACCGGGAAACATCCAGCGGGCGTGACAGCATGGTGGAGGACATGTCTGCCACCAGAGGCACACCACCACTCTCGGGAATAAAGTCATACTCCAGCCCGCCGATGGTCTCGTTCGGGGTGTAGTGCAGGTAGGCCGCATCGGCGCTGGTGTTCCAGGCGGCCTGATCCGGAATCGTGGAAAATCCACTGTCTTCAGAGCTGGCCACTACGTTTACGCTGCCATAGCGCTTGGCTTCGGCAATGGCTTTCTTCGACCAGACACCGGTGTTCACATAATCCGCCGATGCCTTGTCGCCCAGCAGGTTCAGCGGGATGGTAGAGAACTGACTGGAAGCTCCACCCTGCATGAACAGTACGGCGTAATCATCTGAAATTCCGGCCAATTCACGCAGATCTTTTTCCGCTTTATCGGCAATGGCAACAAACTCGTCACTGCGGTGACTCATTTCCATCACCGACATACCGGTACCACGCCAGTCGAGCATCTCGCTCTGAGCCTGCTTCAGCACAGCCTCCGGCAGGGTTGCCGGACCAGCACAGAAATTGAACGCCCTGCTCATTCTTCAGTTTCCTCGCCTTCGACGTCGTCATCTTCATCGGATTCTGCAATCCGCTCGACACCCACCAGACGCTCGTCCTCCTGGGCCAGGCGAATCAACCGAACACCCTGGGTATTCCGGCTCAGCACAGATACTTCATCGGTACGGGTACGTACCAGAGTGCCCTTGTCGGAAATCAACATCATCTCATCGCCGTCAAACAATTGCAGCGCGGTGACCAGATTGCCGTTACGCTCAGAGCACTGCATGGCAATAACACCCTGACTGCCACGGCTGTAGGCCGGGAACTCGTCAATGGCAGTGCGCTTACCGTAACCATGCTCACTGGCGGTCAGAATCACCCCGCCTTCTTGCGGAATGATCAGCGACACCACATGGAAGCCTTCCGGCACCTTGATACCACGCACACCGCGCGCTGTCCGGCTCATCGGCCGCACCTGATCTTCTGCAAAGCGTACCGCTTTACCGGCACTGGAGAACAGCATGACTTCGGCACTGCCGTCGGTGATGGCAGCACCTATCAGGGTATCGCCTTCGTCCAGGTTCAGGGCAATCAGACCGCTACTACGCGGGCGGGAGAAGTTCGGCAGCGGCGTCTTCTTGACCACACCGGCCGAAGTGGCCATCAGCACAAACTGATCTTCCGGGTAATCCCGCACCGGCAGGAAGGTGGTAATACGCTCACCTTCGTCCAGCGGCAGAATATTGACCATCGGGCGGCCGCGGCTGCCACGGCTGCCACGGGGAATCTCGAACACCCGCAACCAGTACACCTTGCCCCGGTTGGAGAAGCACAGAATGGTGTCGTGGGAGTTGGCCACCAGCAGCTTCTCGACGAAGTCCTCGTCTTTCATGGCGGTTGCCGCCTTACCCCGGCCACCACGGCGCTGAGCCTGGTAGTCTTCGACCGCCTGGGTCTTGGCATAACCGCTGTGAGAAATGGTCACCACCAGGTCTTCTTCATCAATCAGATCGGCAACGGTGAGATCACGGCGGGAGCTGGTGATCTCAGTGCGGCGCTCATCGCCATACTGGCTGACAATCTCGTTCAACTCATCGCGAATCACCTGCATCAGGCGCTCGGGGTCGCCAAGGATATCGAGCAGGTCTGCGATCTTCTCAAGAATTTCCTTGTATTCGTTCTGCAGCTTCTCGGTTTCCAGGCCGGTCAGGCGATGCAGGCGCAGATCCAGAATCGCCTGAGCCTGCTCTGGCGAGAGATGGTACAGGCCATCCCGCAAACCGTAGATTTCTGGCAGATCGTCCGGGCGGCAGGCGTCTTCGCCCGCGCGCTCCAGCATGGCCATTACGCCACCGGGCGACCAGCCTTTGTCGATCAGCTTTTCTTTGGCTTCAGCGGCAGACGGTGACTGCTTGATCAGCTCAATAATTTCATCAATGTTGGCCAGTGCAACCGTCAGGCCTTCCAGAATGTGGCCGCGCTCACGGGCTTTACGCAATTCATAAATAGTGCGGCGAGTGACAACTTCACGGCGATGACGCACGAAGGCATCGAGCATTTCTTTCAGGTTCAGCGTCTTGGGTTCGCCGTTGATCAGCGCGACCATGTTGATACCGAACACCGTTTCCAGCTGGGTGTGGGCAAACAGGTTATTGATCACAACATCGGCGTTCTCGCCACGGCGCAACTCAATAACAACCCGGATACCTTCCTTGTTGGACTCGTCCCGTAGCCCGGAAATCCCTTCAAGGCGCTTCTCTTTCACCAGTTCCGCAATCTTCTCGATCAGCTTGGCTTTGTTCAGCTGATAAGGCAGTTCGGTGATGATGATGGATTCGCGACCGGACTTCTTGTCCTGTTCGATTTCATGACGGGCGCGGATGTAGATGCGCCCACGGCCGGTGCGATAGGCTTCAACAATGCCCGCACGGCCATTGATGATGCCCTCGGTCGGGAAGTCTGGGCCAGGTATGAATTCCATCAACTCATCGACACCCAGTTCCGGGTTATCGATCAGTGCCAGGCAACCATTCACAACCTCGGTAAGGTTGTGCGGCGGAATGTTAGTGGCCATACCCACCGCAATGCCCGATGAGCCGTTCACCAACAGGTTGGGGACCCGGGTTGGCAAGACTTCCGGAATGCGCTCGGTGCCGTCGTAGTTGTCAACGAAATCGACGGTTTCCTTGTCCAGATCGGCCAGCAACGAGTGGGCGATCTTTTCCATACGGATTTCCGTATAACGCATAGCAGCCGCGTTATCGCCGTCGATCGAGCCGAAGTTACCCTGACCATCGACCAACGGATATCGAAGGGAGAAAGGCTGGGCCATACGAACGATAGTGTCGTAGACCGCAAAGTCGCCGTGCGGGTGGTATTTACCAATAACATCGCCCACCACACGGGCAGATTTCTTGTACGCCTTATTCCAGTCGTTCCCCAGCTCGGACATGGCGAACAGCACCCGACGGTGAACCGGCTTCAGGCCGTCCCTTACGTCTGGCAGAGCCCGACCAACGATAACGCTCATGGCGTAATCGAGGTAGGACTGCTTGAGTTCGTCTTCAATGTTGACCGGCAGGATCTCTTTGGCTAACTCACCCATCGAGAAAGGTTCCTTTGCGTTATCTGGACGTCATTCCGGGGCCATATCCGGGCCCGGTCTTTGTTCTTCAACAAACCGTCAAGCATACCACAGACACGCCCTGCGCGGGGCCTCTGTGGCGGGCTATTAATCAAACACGACGGTCTTGTTTTCGTAGGTAATCACCCGGTCTTCAATGTGCGAGCGCAATCCCCGCGCCAACACATTCTTCTCCACATCTTTACCCAGGCGCACCATATCCTCGATGGAATCGCTGTGACTGATGCGGATTACGTCCTGCTCGATAATCGGGCCCTCGTCGAGATCCTGGGTAACGTAATGGCAGGTCGCTCCAATCAGCTTTACACCGCGGCTGTAGGCCTGATGATAAGGCCGGGCGCCAGCAAACGACGGCAGGAAGCTGTGATGGATGTTGATCACTTTACCGGAATATTTGGCGCACAAATCCGCGGGCAGGATTTGCATATAACGGGCCAGCACCACCACATCAACCTCGTACTGCTGGAACAGCTCGTCAATATGGGCGAAGGCCTCGGCTTTGTTTTCCTTGCTCACCGGTACGTGGTGATACGGAATTTCGTGCCACTCCACCATCCGGCGCAGGTCGTCATGGTTTGACACCACAGCTACAATTTCAGCGTTGATCTCTTTGCTGTGCCAGCGATGCAACAGATCTGCCAGGCAGTGGGATTCCTTGCTGCACATCAGGATGACGCGCTTGGGCTGGGCGGAGTCGGCGATATGCCAGTTCATGTTGAACTCACGGGCAATCGGTTCGAACGCGGCACGGAACTGATCCAGACCGAACGGAATGGACTCTGCCTTGATCTCGTGGCGCATGAAAAACCAGCCAGTCTGGCTATCGGAATGATGGCTCGCCTCGGTAATCCAGCCATTGTAGGTGGACAGAAAATTACTCACCTTGGCGACGATTCCAGTCCGATCCGGACAGGAAATGACAAGACGATAGGTATGCTCCATGAAGCCTTTCCTTAACAGTAAAACGGGAAAGCGGTTGCGACGGGGAACCACAAACCGGAGGTCTGCGGTGAAGATCGGCACGCACCGGAAAAAAGACGAGCTATTATAGCTTATCTGACAGCCAGAAACGAGGAATCCGAACATGGACAGAGTGACACACAGCATCTCATGGAAAAACGGTTACAGACGATTCTGGAGCCTGACAGTCGGCTTCATCATCTACCTACTGATTGGCACTGCACCGGCCAGCGCCCAGGCCATCCTGGAGGGCGAACGCTTTCATCCGGCGCCGGGTACTCAGGGCATGGTCTCCACCAGTCACACCCTGGCCACCGAGGTTGCGCTCAAGGTATTGGAAGACGGCGGCAATGCAATAGACGCCGCCGTCACTGCGGGCTTTGCCCTGGCGGTAACCCAGCCCCGATCGGGCAACATCGGCGGTGGTGGCTTTTTGCTGTACTCACCGGGCGACGGCAAAGCGCCGGAAGCCATTGATTACCGCGAAACCGCGCCTGCCGCCGCCACCGAGACCATGTTCCAGGACAGCGACGGCAATGCGGTGAGTGAACGCAGTCGGTTCAGCCACCTGGCAGCTGGCGTACCGGGTACGGTGGCCGGACTTGCTCTGGCTTTGGAGCGGCACGGCACCATCAGCCTGCCGCAGGCCCTGGCACCGGCGATCCGGCTGGCGAAAGATGGCTTTGTGGTTCCTCATCGCTTCACCGAAGGCCTGACCCAGGCCAAAGACCGCCTGCAACGCTGGCCTGCCAGCAGGGCCACTTTCTACAAGAAGGACGGCTCTGCCCCTCAGCCGGGTGAAGTCTTCCGCCAACCCGAGCTGGCGACGACCCTCCAACGCATATCCGACCAGGGCGTGAAAGGCTTTTACGAAGGCGAAACTGCCCGCCTGATTGTCGAAGAAATGAAACGGGGTGAGGGTCTGATCACCCTTGAGGATCTGAAAAACTACCAGCCTGCCATCCGCCAGCCGGTGAAAGGAACCTATCGGGGCCACGAAATTTTCTCGATGTCACCGCCCTCCTCCGGTGGCATTCACATCGTGCAGATCCTGAACATTCTGGAAGCCTATCCGATCAGGGACTGGGGCCACAATTCCGCCAAAACCATCCATCACATGGCGGAAGCCATGAAACTGGCCTACGCCGACCGCTCCAAGTACCTGGGCGACACGGACTTCGTTGAGGTTCCGCTGGCAGGCCTGACCAGTAAAGGTTATGCCGAAGCGCTCCGGAAAGGCATTAATGCAGACAAGGCCCGCCCAGCAACCGAAATCGCCCCGGGCCAGCCTACGCCCTGGGAAAGCCCGGAAACCACCCACTTTTCCGTGGTCGACCGCTGGGGCAATGCGGTTTCCAACACCTACACCATCAACTTCAGTTATGGCTCTGGTATTACCGTGGCCGGTGCCGGGTTTCTGCTCAACAATGAGATGGACGACTTCAGCGCCAAGCCCGGGGTGCCGAACGCTTATGGCCTGATTGGCGGCGATGCCAACAAGGTGGAGCCTGGCAAACGCATGCTCAGCTCCATGTCGCCCACCATTGTCCGTAAAGACGGTAAAAACTTTCTGGTCACCGGCAGCCCCGGCGGCTCACGCATCATCACCACCACCTTACAGGTTCTGATGAACGTGATTGACCACAACATGAACATTCAGACCGCGGTGAGCGTGCCTCGCATTCACCATCAATGGCTGCCGGATGCCATTCGCGTGGAACAGGGCATCAGCCCGGACACCCTTGAATTGCTTGAGGCCAAAGGCCACACCATCGAAACTAAATCGGCCATGGGCGCCATCCAGAGCATCCTTATTGATGCTGATGGCACCCTGTATGGCGGCGCCGACCCCAGGCGCAGCACCTCTTCGGCCAAAGGTTTATGACGGATGCCAGGCAGCTCTAGGAATTGCCCTCAAGCTTATCCTGAGTGCGCAGCTCGAAGTCGCTGGCGCTGTGCCGCTCGTGCAACTGGGAAGCCAGATCTCCCCAGGCCTTGTTCACCATCCGGCCACGTTTGACCGCCGAGCGCTGGGCCACTTCATCGGTCCAGCGCACCACATTGGTGTAGGTGTGAGCCTCCAGAAACTCCGCAGCCTCATACACCATGTTCTTCACCAGGGCGCCGTACCAGGGCCATATGGCCATATCGGCGATGGTGTACTCATCACCGGCAATATAGCGGTTCTCCGCCAACTGGCGATCCAGCACATCCAGCTGACGCTTTACTTCCATTGCGTAGCGGTTGATGGGGTACTCGTATTTCTCCGGTGCGTAGGCGTAAAAATGCCCAAATCCGCCACCCAGAAAAGGCGCGCTGCCCATTTGCCAGAACAGCCAGTTCATGGTTTCTGTGCGCTTGGCCAGGTCCTTTGGCAGAAACGTGCCAAACTTCTCCGCCAGGTACACCAGAATTGACCCCGACTCGAACACCCGAACGGCCGGGTTTTCGCTGCGATCAAGCAGAGCCGGAATCTTGGAGTTCGGATTCACGCCCACAAAACCGCTGCCAAACTGGTCACCTTCATTGATACGAATCAGCCAGGCATCGTACTCGGCTTCCTTGATGCCCTGCTCCAGAAGCTCCTCAAACATAATCGTCGCTTTCACGCCATTGGGCGTGGCCAGCGAATACAGCTGGAACGGATGCTCACCCACTGGGAGCTCTTTGTCATGGGTCGGCCCAGCAATCGGGCGATTGATGTTGGCAAACTGCCCGCCATTACCCGGGTCCCATTTCCAGACTTTGGGTGGCGTGTAGGTGGGATCACTCATCAAACAATCTCCCTGTGGTATCGAATGGATGGTGGCACGACTTTACCTGAATCTATTGGATTTGTAGCCCTGCCCGTTTCGAACGCGACGCAGCAGCCGCCACTGCCCATGCATCGCGCATCCGGAAACCCGGACACTGGCGTCCGGTTTCCGGGACAGAAAAATCAAAAAAAACACTTAAATATCAGATAAATAAGCTAGACTTTACAAGAAAGATATGCATTAACTATATATTGTTATACCCATGCAGTCCGAAAAATAATAAAGGAGTACACCATGTTAGATCGCGCTTCCAAACCGCTGGTTAGCCTGGTAGACAAATACCTGCCAGATGCCTATCTGTTTGTGATCATTCTGACGTTGATTGCCTTTGCGGCGGCCATGATATTTGAAGGCCACGGTCCGATGGCGGTCATCGAGATGTGGGGCAACAGTTTCTGGAACCTGCTGACCTTCTCGATGCAAATGCTACTGGTTCTGGTAACCGGGTTCATGATGGCCAGCACACCACTGGTTCGGGGATTGCTCAACCGCATTGCCGGGCTGGCGAGTACGCCTGGTCAGGCCATTGTACTGGTCACGTTTGTGGCTCTGATCGCCAGTTGGATTAACTGGGGCTTTGGCCTGGTGGTCGGTGCCCTGTTCGCCAAAGCGCTAGCCCGCCAGATCCGGGTACACTACCCGCTGCTGATCGCCAGTGCCTATTCCGGCTTCATTGTCTGGCACGGTGGCCTTGCCGGTTCCATTCCGCTAACCATCGCCACAGAGGGCCACTTTACCGCAGACCGGATCGGCATTATCGATACCGGTGAAACCATCGTCGCGTTCTTCAACCTGGCCATCGTAGTCGCCCTGTTTATTATCGTGCCGCTAGTGAATCGCCTGATGCTGCCCAGCGAGAACGACAGCGTTTACGCCGACCCCAAAGTGTTAGATGACGAGCCTGACACCGAAGTTGTCATCAATCGCCCGGCGGATCACCTGGAGAACAGCCGTACCCTGGCGTGGCTGATTGGCTTCAGCGGGCTGGCGTTTATCTTCCAGTACTTTATCAATGGTGGCGGCCTGAACCTGAACATTGTGAACTTCATGTTCCTGTTCATCGCCGTCATCCTGCACCAGACGCCCAAACGCCTGCTGACCAGCCTGAACGAAGGCGTGAAAGGCGGTGCCGGTATCGTGATTCAGTTTCCGTTCTATGCGGGCATTATGGGGGTGATGACAGCGTCTGGCCTGGCCGCCAGCATTTCATCCGGCTTCGTGTCGATCGCCAGCGCCGAGAGCCTGCCCTTCTGGAGCTTCCTGAGTGCGGGGCTGGTAAATATTTTTGTTCCGTCCGGTGGCGGCCAGTGGGCAGTGCAGGCGCCGGTTATGCTGCCTGCCGCTATGGAACTGGGTGCGGATATTCCTCGTGTGGCCATGGCCGTTGCCTGGGGTGATGCCTGGACCAACCTGCTGCAGCCATTCTGGGCGCTGCCAGTGCTGGCCATCGCCGGGCTCAAGGCAAAAGACATTATGGGCTACTGCCTGATGCTGCTGATCATTACCGGCGCAGTCATCAGTATCGGCCTGACCTGGCTCTAACGCCACGTCTGGCGACAAGTACCGGAGCGCCCAGCCGCTCCGGCACTAACACTGCTTTCGCCTCTCAGCCAGAATATTCATGCCATTGCCAACAAGAATCAGCGCCGCCCCTGCCACAAGGAAACCATCCAGCTGCTCGCCGTAAAGCAGATAACCCACCAGCGCAATGAACGGTAACCTGAGGAAATCCAGCGGCACCACCACCGTTGCGTCTGCCAGCAACAACGCCCGCACCATGCAATAGTGGGCCGTGAGCCCGGTCATGCCGATAATCGCCAGCCATGGCCAGTGTTCCGGCTGGGGCGTTGTCCAGTCGAACAGTGCAGGAACCAGCCCCAACGGTAGCTGAACAAGCATCATGTAGAACAGAATACACAATGGCGAATCGACACCCGTCAGCTTCTTGGTGAGCGTGTGCGACAGCGCGTAGGCAATGGCGCCAAGCAACATCACCAGAGACGCCGGATGAAGCGCCGACCAACCCGGGCGAACAATCACCAGTATGCCAATAACGCCCAGCAGCACAGCCAGTCGCCTGCTGGTCGAAATACGCTCACCCAGTAGCAAAGCCGCAAACATCATGGTCCACAGCGGCACAGTAAACTCAATGGCGAACACCGCCGCCAACGGAATAAACCCGATGGCAAAAAACCATCCAAACTGACCACCAAAGTGCACCAGATTGCGCGCCAGGTGCAGTTTCAGGTTGTCGGAACGGATCTTTTTCCAGCCATACCGGGTGAGCAATGCCGAGATCACGAGCAATCCGATGGCACTGCGTATAGTCAGCAGCTGAAAGGTGCCAATATCTTCAGACAGTTCGCGAACGGCCACCGCCATGGCCGAAAACGAAAACAGCGAACCAACCATCCAGAGCGCCGCCACAACCATCGGTGGGCGGGCCCTGGGGCGAGCCAGATAATCTGCAGACATTACGAAACGACCGGTTGACGAAGTGCTAACAGCTTCCGCAACGCCAGAACACTCCAGGTGGCCAGTACCGACCCAAGGATGAGCGTACCACCAACCACATTGAAAGCTTGAGGAACACCACCGCGGCAATGCCCACAAGCATTGGCCAGCCCGATAGCGCGTTTTCCTGCAACATTACCTAGCCAGCGCCACCTTATCAATCCATTCACCGTAACCGGCCGCTGCCATCTCCTCCAGCGGGATAAACTTCATCGCGGCGGAGTTCATGCAGTAACGCAACCCTGTGGGTGCTGGGCCGTCGTTAAAGACATGCCCCAGATGGGAATCCGCATGGATGCTGCGAATTTCCGTGCGAGTCATGAAGAAGGAGCGGTCTTCGTGCTCTGCCACCGCATTCGAGGCAATCGGCCGGGTAAAGCTTGGCCAGCCGGTGCCGGATTTGTACTTGTCCCTTGAGGAAAACAGCGGCTCGCCGGAGACCACATCCACATACAACCCCGGCCGTTTGTTATCCCAGTACTCGTTGTTGAACGCGCGCTCGGTGGCGTCTTCCTGAGTCACTTCGTATTGCAGATCGGTCAGGCGCTGCTTCAGCACCTCTTTGCCAGGCTTCTCAAACGTAGCGGGATTAAAACCCTGGCCGGACTGCACCTGATCCGATACAGCCTTTTCGCGGGCCGCATCACCATCAGCCGCATCCGGAACATAAGGGGAGAAATCCAGCTCGTAGTCCTCGCCATACACCTTCTCGATAAACTGGTAGCGACCCGAGTTAAAGGTATAGAACTTGTAGCGCACCGGATTCTTCTTGTAATAATCCTGATGGTAGTCTTCCGCCGGGTAGAAGGTTTTCAACTTCTCGATCGGAATAAGTACCGGATTGCCATAGACCCCCGAGGCCTCCAGCGCCTGTTTGGCGGCTTCTGCCAGCTGCTTTTGCTCGGCATTGTGATAAAAAATACCCGGCCGATACTGCTTGCCCCGGTCGACAAACTGGCCGTTAATATCGGTGGGATTCATCATCCGCCACAGGCCTGCCAGCAAGCCTTCGTAGCTGATTTTTTCCGGATCGTAGTACACCTGAACGGCTTCGGTATGGCCGGTGCGCCCCCCCGAAACCTGCTGATAGGTGGGGTAAGCTTCATCACCGCCGGTGTAGCCGGAAACCGCTTCCACCACCCCGGGGATCTTCTCGTAACCCGCTTCCACGCACCAGAAACAGCCACCGGCAAAGGTAGCCACCGCCAGGTTCGGATCGTCCGGCGCGTACTGACTGAGCTCGCGCTCACTCTTTTCCGCCGACACTTGTGCGGTAAACAATCCAGCAACCGACACCAGTGCCAGGACAGAAAACAAGCCCGCAACTTTAAGTTTCATTTGAGTTCTCCTTACTTGATTCCATAGCAACACGTTACCGCCAAGGAATCACGAAAACGTTCAGCGAATATCACAATTCTATAACGCTCAAGAGAACCTACGCTTCCGAACCCCGGTGCAGACCAGCCAGGGGCAACCAAACCGAAAACACCGCGCCATCGGCATTACTGACCGAAAGCGCGCCAGACTGAAGGGCAACCAGGCGATGGGCAATGGCCAGTCCCAACCCGACATGGCCCATACGCGAGGCATCAGCGGCCTGATAAAACTCACGGGCGGTGAGATCCACCTCCTGCCCGGCAACAAACACGCGCCGCCGAACCGGATCAATCCGCAGACCGTCCACCTCGATTTCCTGAATGTCTCCCGTTGGTTCAGCACTTTGTGCCAAGGCATCCACCCGCCGGAACAAGGCTTTAATTCTCGCTGGCAGTTCCGCTACGCTGAACGGCTTGGTGAGGTAATCGTCTGCGCCCATTTCAAGCCCCAACACCCGATCCAGTTCTGTGCTTTTCGCAGTCAGCATCAGCACCGGCACATACCCCGAACCAGCACGGATTTCCCGGCATACCGACAGGCCATCCAACCCCGGCAGCATCAGATCCAGCACCACCAGGTCAATACCACCCTGGCGGAATCGGCTCAGGCCCGTATCGCCCCGGGCTTCCAACACCGCCTGCATCCCCAGGTCGGCAACCTGCATCTGCACCAGTTCAGCAATGCCAGGATTATCTTCGATAATCAGAACCTTTCGGGTCATTCGTATACCAGGTTTTCAATTTGCCTGTCGCTGTCCATCTCTAACTCCCTTCTGCTTACGCGTAAAAACCACTGAACGGAAACCAACCGTTACTCCGGAAGCCCTTTGAAGGCTGGCACCTCCCCCAGCCGGTCATCCCAGACTGCCTTGCTTGCTGAAAAAAGATGCGCTGTTGGCAACATACTTATTTCAGTGTCCAGAGACCCAGCAGGCACAACAAGCAAGCCAGCAATCTGGGTGCCGGGCAAGGCTGAACCGCACCGCTTACAAAAACTTTTGTTGTGGCGGGTACCGGGTAGCGTAAAGGATGACACCGATTCAGTGCCAGCAAGCCAGGTTAGCTTGGCGGACTTTGAGAATAGATTAGCCGCATGAGCGGAACCTGTGTCTTTTTGACAATGCCGACAATGGCACAGGTAGAAACTGTCGAACCCACCGTCTATCTCAAACCGTACGGTACCGCACAAACAAGAACCAACATAATCAGACATGAGAATTCCTTCAATACATCGCTCGTTAACCGCCAGCCCCGTTTAAAGCCAGCGCCTGGCTTCAGCTATTATGCGCAGTAACTGTCCGACAACCTGCGCTTGTTATGTGTGCATGCGGAATCTCAAACATCGTACTCGTCGTGGCGGCGATTCCATATATACGGCTCAGTCTGCGGCCATCCTTCCGGAGAATCTTCCCTGTTTTCTTGTCGACCAAAGGGGTCAAGTCTAAGTATGCCCAGAGACTGCCGAGATATTCGACTCCACGTGCGCCAGTATAGTAGGTGCGATAAATGTCATTTCCATCGCGAATAAAAACGCTAACACCGTGCTTTTCGCCTTTGTCGGTTGTTGCACCAAAATCGAAATTAAAGTCGCTCTCGTACGACGAATACCATGGAATAGGTGTAGTCCAGCCCATCCGCGACCTGTACTGCTCAAGCTTTTCCCTTGGTGCTCGAGACACTAGAACCAACGACGTATCGCAAGCCTGCAAATGGGCTGGATGGGGCATAGCATCTACAGCGCATGAGCCTTGCGACAAGTTCCTGACGGGCGCGCTTCCCTACCTGTAGCGGTCAAGAAGTCTCGGGTATTATTGGGGAGGCGGCCCCCAAGGCCAGTGTATAGACAGCTTGGATGATATCGTCATCAAACCCTTGACCCACGCCTGAGAATTTTCTGCGTTCCCCTCTAAACAGCGACACCCCTTCCAGTAACGACATAACCAGCAACGCACGCTTTTTGAGTATATCGGATTCCAGTTGCGGCGCCTCCATGGCTATGGCTGTTGCAAGGGCATCCCGGTAGGCAATGTAATAGTTAGACATGACAGAGTAGGCTTCAGGGTCACGCCCAGCTATTGCCCATAACTCCCAGAACATTCGACAACTACGCGGAGATTGCTGATCTGCCAGGATGAAGCGGATGAGAGGTGTTAGACCGCCTCTCTGAGCTGGCTCCTCAAGCTCCATTGCGGCTGCTTCAAGAGCATGATGGAACAGCTCCTCCAAAAGTGACTCTCGGGTGGGGAAGTAGTACTGCACATTAGACAGCCGGATGCCCAGCCTTGCAGCGATACTCCGCGTATAAAACCCCGCGTAACCCTCTTCCTCGAGAATACTCCCCGCAGCTTCTAGTATTTCTTCACGACGTTTGCGCCCCTTCGGGCTTAGGGGGGGGGGACTCATCTGACTATTCGCGACCATGGCCTCTACTCGGTGAAGAAACACATTGAAAGATTAGGTCAGAATACCTAATATCAAACTTCAATTGGTCGATCGACCTAAAAGGAGAATGCCATGCCTAATTCAATTTTGCTAGCCGGAGGGTACGGCATTGTCGGCACACAACTCGCCGTTATGCTCAGCCAGCGTCACCCGAATTATCGTCTGATCATCGGTGGTCGTGCTTTGGAGCGTGCGCAGACGCTAGCCAGCACCCTACCGAATGCCTCGGCAATAACGCTGAACACAGACGATTCGGATCCACTCGCAAATGTGCAAGAAACGCCACATTTGGTGGTGTCGCTGACAAATGACTCTCGCGATCAATTGCTTTCGTCCTGTTTGCGCCGAAATATTCCCTATCTCGACATTACGCGCTGGACGGAGCGGGTACGCCATGCCGTGGCCATGTTGCCCGCACTGCAGTCAACGTCTTCCCTATCCTCACCTGTGGTTTTTGCTTCGTCCTGGATGGCGGCAGTGGCGGCCACTCTGGCGCGTGGAGCCAGTATGGGTATGGTGACCGACTCCATCACTATTGATGTGCTCTATGGTATGAACGATAAAGCGGGGCCCAATTCGACAGAGTACATGGATCGACTGGAGTTACCCTTCGAAGTAATGGAAGGGGGGCTGCGTAAACAGAAAAAGTCATTCACCGATGGACGCCTGGCACACTTCCAGGAGTTAGGAGATGTTGCCGTTTACCGCTTCGACGCTCCAGACCAACTGACGTTGCCCGCAATAACTGGTGCTAATTCAGTCTCCACCCGCATTGCGTTTAGCAGCGTGATGGCAACCAGGTTACTGAGAATGCTGATTCGCACTGGAATCTGGCAAGCCATAAGCGGTGACCAGTTCACATTTTTGCGCCGCGCGATACTCTATAACCCCGGAACTGGAGATCACCATCGCATAGCAATAGAAGTTGTCGGACGAGAGAGCGACAGCAGTGACGCTTACAGACGAATGGAGATTGACGACCCAGAAGGACAGACACACTTAACCGCCGTAGGGGCGCTGATTCAGGTGGATCGAATTCTGGGCCTTAACGGACACATCGCGGCCCGCGCTGGTGCTCAGTATGCCGAAGCGGAGACAGATCCGGCATTGTTGCGCTCCACACTCGAAGAGTTTGGTGTGACCGTTTGGGATTTTCACTCCAGACCGGACGGGTATCGTCGCCAGCCAAGGCCTTTGCACTAACCCAACCAAAATGAAGAAGGCTAGGAGTATGTTCCCATCGTCAAGCCGCCCAAGGTTCAGACCCTGCAGGATGTACTCTCCCTGGATGAGATCGCGCGCCTGATCAGCCACACCCGCAAACTCAGCTACCAGGTCTACACCACCTACAGCCTGGGACTGCGGCTGAGCGAATCCCTGAGCCTGACCATCGCCGATGTCAACAGTCACCTGATGCGCGTCCACGTGCGCTGCGGCAAAGGCAAAAAGGATCGGTTCGTGCCTTTACCTCTGATGACGCTCAAGGCCTTACGACGTTACTGGGCCACACACCGTCATCCAGAAGGAGGAGGCAAAGCACTTTATAACACCACGACCAGGGCCACCGACTGTCGGCCTCACCGACGGCCCCGGGTAACTCCGGCCTGACAAAAGGGGCCGCCCAAAGCCAGGGCCAAAGCACCTCTGAGTTCTCCGCCGCTATTTCCTTAATAATGAAGCACCGGGCTCGTCCAACACCGGATCAGGTCGCGGCGGCACGCGACCTATCGCCTGGCTCACGCGCCGATTTGGAGCCACGAAGCGGCGGAAAACCGGTCGCTGTGCAGCCGATTGTTATGTCCTCTCTGAGGTGCTAAATTGTGTATAGAAATCGAACTCCATACACATAGGTGCATCATGAGAACTAATATCGTCATTGACGACCAGTTAATGGCCGAAGCCCTCAAAGCTTCTGGCTACGAAACAAAAAAAGAGGCGGTTGAGCAAGGCCTGAAGTTGCTAGTTCAGCTTAGCAAACAGCAGGAGATTCGAAAGCTGCGTGGCAAGATCAAGTGGGAAGGCGATCTAAATGAAATGCGGAGTGCCGAATGATCTTGGTGGATACCAGCGTCTGGATCGACTATTTCAATGGGGCTGAAAACTCGCACACTGATCTGCTAGACAGCTCGATAGTTCAAGGTTTAGTTGCTATCGGCGACCTCATCTTTCTGGAAATCCTGCAAGGCATCCGCGACGACAAACAATATCGCCAAACCAGGCAAAGCCTGCTAGCACTGGATCAGCACGAAATGTTTGGCAAAGAAATGGCAGCAAAGTGCGCCGAAAACTACCGTGCGCTACGTAAAAAAGGCATCACTATCAGAAAAACCGCCGACGTGATAATTGCTACGTTCTGCATAGAAAAACGGCTACCTCTGCTGTTTTTAGATCGCGACTTTCTCCCTTTTGTCGATCACCTTGGACTTGAGCCTGCCCTGCCAAAAACATAACGCCTGCAGCATGAGCGCCTGCGGAATGGCGCCAAAGGCGCAATGTAGTAGGCGTCGCCGTGCCTGCACTGGTTATGGGCGGTCGCTTCCATAATCTCCCAACGATCCAGAGTGGAGTTCAGCCAAACTCGATGCGACTTCTGAGCCGAAATCCCGAAGAAGCTCCGTTATTCCCCACCCAAGGTCAGGATCTATCGAATATATCTCTACGGAGTACAGCAGCCGATTGTGGTCATCTAACTGATTGAAATTTACCTCATCTACGATGACTCTGAAATACACTTTGGTTGGTGGGCCCTTCTCCGCACGGAGAACCAGGCAGGAGAACCCTTTCTTTCGCTTCCTAATATCCAGAACATCATCAAAACAGTCGGTGTACTTCGTCAAAAATCGGTTCTCAACCAGAAAAGCGTGGATTCGGCCTAGAGCTAAAACATAATTTTTTTCGTCGGCCTGAAATTGCCGCTGATAGCGCTGCTCAAGAGCTTTTGGAGGCTCCCCATTTTCACCTACCTCCTGATCGGCATGCGGGTAGTCCCCCGAACACCCGACAAGGCAGGCGAGAGATACAAGAACAGAAAAGCGGATATTCAATAGGCCTCCTTACCCATAACGCTGCCAGCATGCGCGCCTTTGTAGTGGAGGCGAAGCCGCAACGAAAAAGGCGTCGCCGTGCCTGGCCTTGATACTGATTGAGCCTTCTCCCCAGCCCAGCGGTTACCCGCTAAGCTGGAAGGCGACCAAGCACTACAAGGGAGAAGACTCATGAACTTTTACCATAGCACTCACCGTCACTATTGTGGAATCGACCTGCACGCCCGCAGCCTGTACGTTTGCATCCTCGACCAGCAAGGCGAGGTGCTGTTGCACAAAGAGATCAAGGCCCGACCGGAACCGCTACTGGCACTACTCGAACCCTTTCGAGATGACCTTGTGGTCGGTGTTGAATGCATGCACTGCTGGTACTGGATCTCGGATCTGTGTGAAGAACACGGCATCCACTTTATCCTGGGCCACGCCCTGTATATGAAGGCCATTCACGGCGGTAAAACCAAGAATGACCGCATCGATTCCTTCAAAATCGCCATGCTCATGAAGGGCGGCAACTTCCCGCTGGCCTACGTGTATCCCAAGGAGATGCGAGCAACCCGGGACTTGCTTCGCAGACGCACCCGCATCGTCCAGCACGGGGCCATGCTCAAGGCCCATGTGGTGAATACCACCAGCCAATACAACCTGCCGCCCAATAAGGTAAATCTAAAGAACGTCGGGGCCCGGGAGCAAGTCCGGGCGACGTTTGCCGACCGGGATGTCCAACACAACATCGATCTCGACCTGGCCATCATCGAGTGCTATCACCGGGAACTCAGCAAGCTGGAAGAACACCTCGAACGGCAGGCCAAGCAACACGACCCTACCTCCCTGAGTGTCTTGCGAACCATTCCTGGCGTAGGCCGCATTCTAGCCCTGACAATGCTCTACGAAATCGGCGACATCCAGCGATTTGAGACGGTGCAGAAATTTGCTTCTTACGCCCGGCTCATCAAGTGCAAAGCCGAGTCTGCTGGCAAAGTCTACGGCACTCAGGGCAACAAGATCGGCAACGCCCACCTGAAGTGGGCCTTCTCAGAAGCAGCGGTGCTGTACCTGCGGGGCAATGACAAAGCACAGCGCTACCTGCAGAAACTCCAGAAACGCATGAACAAACCCAAGGCGCTGTCCGCGCTGGCCCACAAGCTCGGCCGGGCCGCCTACTTCATGCTCAAGCATCAGAGGGTGTTCGATGAACAACGATTCCTAAAGGGTTAGTCA
>NZ_PXNP01000111.1:66117-67771 GCF_003007675.1 Marinobacter fuscus
CCCCCTCTGGCAGGATAGTTGGCACTACTTAATTTTTAACCAGTTGGGCGGTTCAGGTGTTAATAGTGCCTCGTTATTCCGAAGAACGTAAAGCCACAGTACTGGCAAAGTTATCGCCGCCACAGAGCATGACGATAGCCGCCCTTTCGCGGGAAGAAGGCATTTCGGAGCAAACCCTTTACAATTGGCGGACACAAGCCAGAAAAGAAGGACGCCCGGTGCCCGGTTCAAAAGCCAAGTCAGATCAGTGGTCAGCAGAAGCAAAGCTGGCAACCGTCATTGAGACAGCCGCGCTGTCTGAAGAAGAACTCAGCCAGTATTGCCGGGAGAAAGGCCTCTACCCCGAGCAAGTCCGGCGCTGGAAAGAAGAGTCCCTGCAAGGCTTTCAGCGCAGTGCAGAACGGGAAAAACAGCTGCGTAAAAAGAGCCAGGCCGACCAGAAACAAATCAAGAAACTTGAACGTGAACTGCGCCACAAAGAAAAGGCTCTGGCAGAAACAGCGGCGCTGCTGGTGCTGCGAAAAAAGCTGGATGCGCTCTGGGAGAACGACAGCGGGGAAGACTGACCCCGACCCCGGAGCGCAGGAAAACGGTTAAGCTGATTCAGGAAGCCATGGTCTCAGGTGCGCGCCTGGTCGCAGCGTGCGAAGAAGCCAGTATTAGCCTGCGCACCTATCGTCGTTGGTACCGTGAAGGCACGGTACAGTCGGATCAGCGCCCGGAAGCGGTGCGCCCCGAACCGGCCAACAAGCTCAGTAAAGAAGAACAGGAGAAGATCTTGTCCACCTGCAACTCAGCTCGTTACGAGAGCCTTCCGCCGTCTCAAATCGTGCCGACGATGTTGGACGAGGGGCTGTACCTGGCGTCTGAATCGTCATTTTATCGAATATTGAAAGCGCACGATCAATTGCATCACCGCGGACAAAGTCACGCACCAAAACCCTCTCGCGAAGCAACAACACACCATGCATCCGGGCCTTGTGAGCTTTGGAGTTGGGACATTACGTATCTGGCCTCGACAGTCCGTGGGCAGTTCTATTACTTGTACATGTTTGAAGATGTCTACAGCCGGAAAATTGTGGGCTACGAAGTCTACGAGGTGGAGAGCGGCGACTACGCAGCCGGGTTGCTGCAGCGTTGTCTGCTCCGGGAGCAGTGTCTACACCAACCTCTGGTGCTGCATTCTGACAATGGAGCACCGATGAAGGCCCAGACTATGAAAGCGAAAATGGAAGAGCTGGGCGTCACACCCTCGTATAGCCGACCAAGGGTCAGTAATGACAACGCGTTCTCGGAGTCACTGTTCAAGACGTTGAAATACCGACCGGAATGGCCGTCATCCGGGTTTAAAAGCCTTAGCGATGCACGGCGCTGGGTAGATCGCTTCGTGACTTGGTACAACACCGAGCACAAACACAGTAAGTTGCGGTTCGTCACGCCCCAGCAACGTCATACCGGCGAAGATGTTGCTATCCTGGCTCAGCGTCAGCGTGTGCTGGAGCAAGCGAAACAGCGGACACCGAGCCGCTGGGGAGGTCGTCAGATAAGGAATTGCGAGCCCGTTGGGCCAACGACACTGAATCCTGAAAAATCTGCTGCAGAGAAAAATGCGGCTTAAATGCAGAAATAGTGTCAACTATCTTGAAAAACACCG